>CAWFHT010000027.1:0-23295 GCA_963815685.1 uncultured beta proteobacterium | reverse complement strand
GCAATTATCGAGAGGCATTTTTCCAAGCAATACGAGCAAACCATGATCGTGGTCGTTGGGCGATGCGTAAAACGCGCCCGGAATCACAACTTATATTTTGTATAGATGATCGTGAAGAAAGCTTTCGGCGGCACTTAGAAGAGTTAAATCCGGCAATAGAAACTTTGGGTGCTGCAGGCTTTTTTGGTGTTCCCATGAATTATAAAGGATTGGATGATACCAAAATTTCACCGCTATGCCCTGTAGTCGTTACACCATCCCATGAAGTTCAGGAAGTGCCTCGTGCGGGTAGTGAGCAAGCTTTATCAAACCATATAAGTGGTATTAGAACAATCAAGTGGGTGACCAATTGGATACACCAAGGTTTGCGTCGGCATTTGCTAATAGCCCAACCTGTTATTGATATTGTAGCACCCATTGTCTTGCCAGGTTTACTGACCAAGACGATTTTCCCTAAAAACTCAGAGTGATTGGGTGACAAGGCTGAGAAAGCGTGTGTCTCCTGATGTCAAAACCCAATTAAATTTTATCTCGACAGACAATGTAACTCCGGCTTCTCCAGAGAAACCAAAATTGGGATTTACTGATAATGAACAAGCAGACCGTGTAGCTGCTTTTTTACGTAATACCGGATTAACTTATGGGTTTGCTGAAATTATTTTATTAGTTGGGCATGGTTCAATAAGTCAAAATAACCCTCATCTTGCTGCCTATGATTGTGGGGCGTGTAGTGGACGGCATGGAGGACCTAATGCGCGATTATTCGCAGCAATGGCAAATCGTCCGGTAATTCGCCAATTGGTCGCCGAACGTGGCATTATCATCCCGCCTGAAACTTGGTTCATAGGGACAGAGCATAATACCTGCAACGAAGAAATAATTTGGTATGACCTTGAAGATGTGCCGGCAGAGCGATTAGGCGCGCTAAGAAAATTGCAACAGCAATTGCAACAAATACAGCGAATGTCTGCACATGAGCGTTGCCGTCGACTAGCTTCAGCACCCCTTAACCCAACACCCGAGCAAGCACTTGTGCATATTGAAGAGCGTGCTAGAGATTTTTCGCAGGCTCGGCCTGAACTGGGGCATGCGACGAATGCTTCGGCAATAGTTGGCCGTCGTTCAATTACACAGGGTGCTTTTTTTGATCGCCGTGCATTCTTGATTTCTTATGATCCTACGCAAGATCCAGAAGGAAAGATACTTGAAGGGGTTTTACTTGCCGTGGGTCCCGTGGGAGCAGGGATTAATCTTGAATATTATTTTTCTACGGTTAACAACGAGCGTTTTGGCTGCGGAACCAAGATCCCCCATAATGTGGTAGGCGTCTTTGCAGTGATGGAAGGAACGAGCAGTGATTTGCGTACCGGTCTGCCAAGGCAAATGATTGAGATTCATGAGCCAATGCGTCTGCTGGACTTGTTGAGGCAAAAACCGAGATCGTAGAACAGATCTATGCCCGTCAGGAAGCTATACGCGAGCTAGTGGGTGGTGGCTGGATATTGGTGGCTCCAAAGATCCTGACACAGGAGAAATATTCTTTTTTGAGCGTGATAAAGGGTTTGTTCAATGGCATTCGCGCGATGACGTGCGGTTCTTGCTTTTTTGAAAAATCACCGGCATGCTATAGAGATCACTCTTTACCCGTTCCACCTGCATTGATTAAACAACCCGAATTTCAGGAGGTATAGAACAATGGAGTTTTTGATTGTCCTAGTTCCTTTGTTTCCTTTGTTAGCAGCATTCTTTATTGGAATAGGTAACTTGTTTGGTCGAATGAGGGTGAGGCAGTGAACGATAACTTCCAATATTGCTTCTGGCGATCATTCTCATGATTCTCGCCTTGATATTACTGGGAGCAGACTTATTTGGTAAAAACTCTGGTTCACCTACGCATAGGACAGTGGCTGGGAAGCGATAACTTTTAGAAATTGAAGTATTTTTATAACTACTGGTTTTAACACGTACTATCAGCCTATTTTCAATCCTCCTGTTCATCGTGACCGTTTCTCAGTCAACTATATGCATCGAGAAGCAGGATTTCGTCGCTACTTTTTTAACCTGAGCTTATTCGCAGCTGCGATGCTGTTACTAGTATCCGCAGGAAGTAGTCGTACACCTTCATTGGTTGGGAAATCGCTGGACTATGCTCCTATCTGCTCATAGGCTATGCCTATGATCGCCCCATCGCAACAGTGAATGCAACACGCGTTTTTGTCACTAACCGCATTGGTGATGCCGGTTTTATTTTGGGAATAGGATTGAGCTATTTCTATGCGGGAACAATAAACTGGGGAGAATTGAATGCTTGAGCCGGGGAATTAACAATTCCCACGGCTACTGTAATTGCGTTATGTTTCGCGATTGCTGCCTTTGCGAAATCTGCTCAATTACCGTTTACACCGTGGCTTGCACGAGCAATGGAAGGACCTACTCCGTCTAGCGCAGTATTTTATGGAGCGGTCATGATCCATGCAGGCGTGTTTTTAATAATCATGCTGCAGCCTATTTTTGAGCGTGCTCCGCTAGCGATGGATGCTTTAGTAATAATAGGTTTCGCAACAGCCGTTTATAGTTTTACTGTAGGTCTCACACAGACTGATGTGAAGAGTTCATATTGCTTTGCAATATCAGGTCAGTTAGGTTTTATGTTTTTGGAATGTGGTTTAGGTTATTGGGAATTGGCAGCGTATCATCTGTGTGCTCATGCAATCATTCGTTGCTATCAAGTACTGACGGCTCCATCTCTCATGCATAATGTGGTAGGAAATCCGATTAAGACAGTTAGTCGTGATATTATAAATTTACGTTGGTTATATATTGCGTCAATTCAACGTTTCTGGTTGGATCCAATTGCAGATAGAATGCTTGTTAGACCGATCCAAGGCTTAGGTCAAGATCTAAGTCATTTTGATATCTATGTGATTGATCGTCTTATGGGTGCGCCAGCATCTCCTTCTCGAGCAATATCATCCTTGGCTCAACTTGAACAGAAAATATTGAGTACTTCTCAGTCTGATTTTAATATTAATCAATTTGGTCATGGCAGTGGAATAGCAGGTAAGTTCTTTGAGTGGACCGCTAAAATTTTAGGTTGGTTTGAAGAACGCCTTGTGCTACAAGGTATCGGTATGGATATCATTGATATTGGGAGAAATTGGGACAAGCAGCTAATACTTTCGAACGTTTGTTATTGAAACCTCGCTACTTGGTTTTGTTTGTCTTCATAGTATTGTTGCTTGCAGCTACAAGGTGAAACTTTAATGAACGCAGCTAATGTTACCTTAGGGTCAGATGTTATAGGATTTCCTTTACTGACAATGTTAACGCTTGTTCCGTTGATAACCGCGGTCGGAGCGCTGATTTCACCATCTCCTTTGATAGCGAAACGCGTTGGTTTCATTGGCGCAATCATAACTGTACTGCTTAGTGGCTATGTATTATCTGTTTTTGACCCCGATCACCTTGGCGTTCAATTATATGAAAAAGTAGAAAATATTAACTTTCCCTGGAGCGTGGGTGTCGATGGAACGAATATTTTATTTATTCCACTTGTTGCTATTTTGACTTTGCTTGCGCTTATTTATCTATTAACGACTCGACTAGCAAATGATCGAATTCAGATTGCCTGTTTACTAAGTTATGAAGGTATTTTAATCGGCGCTTTTGTCGCAATGAATGCCTTGCAGTTCTGGTTCTGGTGTTTTATGGAATTAATTCCCGTCACTGTAATGACGTTCCGTGCTGGATCTGGTCAGAGCAAACGCTGGGTGGTGGCGTTATTGCTGCAACACTGGGGCAGTGGTTTATTGATGACGCTGGCAGGTTTTTTATTACTTGCCTTTGGTGTAATGGGTTCGGGCGATACATTAAGCTTTGATTGGTTAGTATTAAAGGATAATAAAAACACATTAGAATACGGCACGTTAATATTTTTCCTCCTGTTCTTTGGTTTTTCCATTCGCATGCCATTATTCCCTTTCCATGGTTGGCTGCCGGTTCTGACCGAACAGGGAACCGTTGCCAGTGCAGCAATTTATATTATGGGGATTAAGATTGGTATCTATGCGGTCATACGATTCATTATACCTCTTATGCCAGATGTTGCAGAGCACTGGAGTTGGTTTGTGTTAACGCTTGGATTAATTAGTATCTTCTATGGTGCTTTATTAGCGTTAATGCAAATCAATGTACGTCGTCTCATAGCTTTTACAGTAATTAGTCATACAGGGATGCTGGTCATTGGTGCTTTCGATTTTAATTTATATGGTTTAGAGAGTAGTATCTTGCTGTCTGTTTCTTTCGGTCTTGCAACAATTGGGCTGATGCTCAGTATCGGTATGATTTATAAAAGAACACAAACTACTTATATTCCGAGATTAGGCGGTTTGTTTGAAGTCAGCGCAGCCATCGCATTCTTATTTGTTGTAAGTGCACTAAGTACCATGGTTATGCCCGGTACGCCAGGTTTTGATGGGGCGCATTTACTTATCGAGGGCACAATCAAAAAATATGGTTGGCTTGTATCAATTGCGATATTAATCGGTAATGTTCTGACCGCAGCGTTATTGTTACGTGCTTTCCAGCAAATATTTATTTCTGTTTCTAAACGAACTCAAAAACCCTTTATTTTTTCCCCTCATATCAGCATTCCACCTTCTCCAAGAAACGAAAGAATTATTGCAATTGTGATTTGTATATTACTGATAGGTATTGGCTTTAATACAGCACCTTGGCTACATATTATTGATCAGAGTGCGAGTAGAGGTTTGCACTCTATTTCCTATAATGTGCAAAAAGAATAGATAACTACCTTCTATCCACGCAAAGGATAAATTCATGAGCGAAGCAAATTTTCCCATCCTGAGTATCATTATTTTGCTGCCATTACTGGGAGGGATAGTAACTGGAATAATACGTGACACCAACACAGCTAAAAAAACTGCATTATCTTTTGCGTGTTTTGAATTGCTTCTAACTGTAATTGCTGTGAAATTGTTTGATCCATCCATAGCTGCTTTTCAGTTAACTGAAAAGCTGTCGTGGATTTCGCTATTGAATGTTGAATATCTGGTGGGTGTTGATGGTATCTCAATATTGTTTTTGCCACTGTCGGCATTATTAACGATCATTGCAATGCTTTCTTCCTGGAATTCTGTGAACCATAGCACACGGTTTCATTTTGCGTTGCTTTTAGCGCTACAAAGTGCTACAGCAGGTGTGTTTACAGCGCTGGATATGGTTCTGTTCTTCCTATATTGGGAATTAACTTTACCTCCCTTCTTCTTTTTAATTGGATTGTGGGGAATTGGTTCACAGCGGCGGGGTGCAGCTATGAAATATACGTTATTTATGCTAGCAGGCGGTGTGGCGCTGCTGCTGGCAATTATTATTTTGTCAGCAAATCATGCAATTCAAATGGATGGGAGAATTCCACAAGATTTGGCGTTTAGCTTGCCAATATTGCTAGAAACTCCGCTACCTCATGACTTACAAACGCTTGTTTTTTTACTCTTGCTATTTGGTTTTGCTGTGAAGGCACCCCTTGTTCCATTTCATACTTGGTTACCAACGGCGGCTATGGAAGGACCGACGCATATAGCTGCACTTCTGACAGGTTTGAAATTGGGTGTTTACGGAATCTTACGCTTCACTTTACCGCTTGCTCCTGTTGCAGCAGTGGAATTTAGTTGGATATTAAGTGTCTTTGGTGCAGTAACACTTATTTATGGCGGATTAATCGCTTTGCAACAAACTAATTTAAGGGGATTACTGGCTTATGCGAGTGTGAGCCATGTGGGTATGGTTATGGTTGCAATTGCCTCGTTGAGCATGCAAGGGATACAGGGAGCAATTTTTCAGCTACTTAATTTCGCCTTAATAGCAAGCTCATTAATGCTAATTTCCGGCTTTATTCATCATCGATTGGGAAGTACAGAAGCAATTCACTTAGGAGGCATGGCCAGTGTAATGCCACGGTTGGCATTTTTTTACTTTTTATTCGCTTTAGCAAGTTTTGGCGTACCTGGAACGAGTGGTTTTCCAGCAGAATTGCTGATGATCATTGGTGCATTAACTTCGCATGCTGGATTAGGTGCTGCTGCATTAGCAGGAGCAATACTTGGTGCGGCATATATGTTATCCTTTACACGTCGTGCATTTTTTGGACCTGTTGTACATACTGACGTCAGTAACATGCATGACTTGCAAACGCGTGAGTTGGCACTGCTATTTGCTCCTGCCTTACTGATTCTGATATTTGGCTTTTTTCCTGACACCATACTTAATATCAATAAAGTAGCTTCAGAGACATGGCTGTTAAGATTAACTACTTACGCACCTTAGTTATTAAATACTTAGTTATTAAATAATTATACTAAAGTGGAGAGATGAAATGAATAATCCAAGTAATGCTATAGATTATCTACTTGAATTGAATGCGCGCCATGCCCAAGCTTTTATGGATTTGGCTTCGGAGAGACGTAGATATCGTGGTGAGCACCCTACTGAAATCGCAGCACTTAAATGTATGGATGGAAGATTACATCTTCCTGTCATTACACAAACAGCACTTGGAATAATCCAGCCGTTCCGCAATCTTGGTGGAAAGTTTGATTTGGGTTGGCCTTTTTTTCAGGTGATCATTGATCACTGGGTTCAGTATTCTATTAGCCGTGGTAGACACTGTCTGGTATTTGTTACCTATCACTATGCCCGAGGCGATACGCATCGTGGCTGCAGAGGTTTTGGTTATGATGCTGATGCTGCACGAGCAGCAGCAACAAAATTAAAGGATCAATTTATCCGTGTTTATGGCAAAGGAGCGGTGGTTCCCATTGTTTGTGGAATTGAAACTGATCTCGATGCACTGGTTTTGCATGGTGAAGATGATCGTTCGGTCGTTGATTTGGCGGAAATTAAGCAATCATCTCAAATTGAGCTTGAAGAGATGCTTTACTCATTATATCCATCTATGTCAGAAAGAATCGTGCACGATTTGATTCCTTTGGTACGTGGTAATATTAGACATATCGCTGAAATACGTGCTTCAAACCGTCCAATCGAGGAAGCCGAACACAAGGAATGGGTCATAGGTGTTGGACGTGGTTTTGACTGGATGCATTTAATCAACACAGCATTTATCGTTGGACCTTTTGATCCTAATTTGTCGGTAGCAATTGAAACTGCCGCTAAACTCCTTAAAGGCAATATTGACGATGGACGGGTTGATCCAAATGGGATCGTACTAATGACATCTGCTGCCTTTAGAGACAGGGTAGGACCCGAATATCATTTAGCCAAAGAGAAGGCAATGTTCCTGAGTAAATTTTCTCTCGATATTATCAAAGAGAAAGTTCCAGATTTAGTACCTCATTTGCAGATACTGACTGGTGCTACAGATTTAGATACAAGAAAATTTGAAGTAATTGAACGGCTTGATTCAGCACAGTTTAAACAAATTAAAAGTGCGTAATTTTTTAATTATACTTCTTTTAATTAAAATTATTTTTAGCGTATCAACCTCGCTGTTTTGTGTTTTATTATTGACATTAATAGCCTGGTTGATATGGTACTTAATTACTTGTGATACCAAAAAGTTTTTTAAAGAAATTCAATATCTGCAAGTTACATACGATTCATAATCTCTTCCTTATAATTTCAGTAAGTTTTTGCTAAACATAATTATTTACATGAATTTAGCGGATACATTAAACCTCATTATATAGGCATAAAAAGTGTTTTATCTGAAGGAGAGTTGTTTATGACGTCTCTGGATTCTAATAAACCGTCAAAATCCCCTGATAGTGAGGTAAGTAGTAATCCAGCAAAAACAACTTTTTCTGGCTCAGCAGCATTTCAGTCAAAATATTTTATTCGTGATGTACAGGCTGGAATTATTACAGGCGCAATGGCAATTCCTCTTTCGGTTGGAATTGCACTGTTATCTCATTATCCCATTAAAGTTGCTTTGGCGACTGTCGCGTTTGCCTGTTTGATTGGCTGGGTCAATGCATGGGTTAAGCCAGGCAACTATATTGGTGCTCCTGGTGTCGCAGCAGGTCTAGCGCCTGTATTGGCCCTTGGTGTAGATAGTTTTGGCATGGAAAATATGGCATTTGTCATTTTCCTGACAGCTTTTATGCAAGCCTTAATCTGGAAATTTAATTGGCAGAGATACATTCTAATTGCAGTTCCAGGTTATCTTGTAGAAGGATTGCTTGCTGGCGTCGGTTTGAAAATTGTCGTAAAGTTTTTTGAATTCACTTATGAAATTCCTGCCGATCAGGAATCGGTGGAAATATTCTGGAATAGTGCGCGCATACAAGTATGTTTCATATCGCTTGTTGGTGCTGTTCTTTTTTTATATCTTTTTGCCAAATTCAATCGTACCAAGCCAGCCATCCCCTATTTTATTTTAATAGGGTTAGGTATTTTTGTAGCACAGCTTATACCATTAGCAATGCTGCATGTAGATGATGTCAACCTAAAATTGGCTTTACCTTTGCCAAATTTTGATAATAATTTAATCATCTTATATGTCATTGGGTTTGCATTAATGCTAGCGGTAATTGATGTAATTGAACAAGTAATGAGTAATGTGGCAATTGAAAAGATTGACCCACTGAAACGGAAATGTAACACTAATAATAGTTTATTGGCTATCTGGATAGCCAATATGGGAGCAAGTTTTTTGGGTGGTATGACTAATCTTGATGGATTAGCCAAAAGTACCACTAACATGCTCGCTGGTGCTATGACAAAATTCTCTGTATTGATTATTGGTTTTGTCGTTACCTTTTTTGTAGTCTATTCGCAGTATTTAGAATATTTGCCAAAATTTTCATTGGCGATCATTATGATCTTTACCGGTTGGAAAATGATTGCAGGTCTTGTGCATGTGGCTCACCATGGTCAATATGCTTTAATTCTTGCATTGCTCTGCGCATTCTTGGTTTTTCAATTGGGAATATTTGAAGGTTTATTGATTGCAATGGCAATACATGGCATTGTTAATTACATTGTTCTCAACCAGAAAGATAAAATACCCATTATGATTGTTATCAAAAAATATCTTAAGAAATTTATAGATGATGGAAATATTAATTAAATGAAAGCTAAAGCAAGAAAGGTGATTCTAGCTTCCATTTCTACGAGATATCCAAGGTAATTAATTCTCTTTCTGTTCATGAGGTAGAATTAGCTCATCTTGCTGCTGAAGCTCCCACATATGTGCATAAATACCATTATTTATCGCAAGAAGCTGATGATGAGTTCCACGCTCAACTATGTGACCATTGTCCATCACTAAAATCTGATCAGCATCAATAATAGTAGAAAGGCGATGTGCAATTACAAGCGTAGTACGATTCTTGGCTAATTGTTTCAATTCTTTTTGTATATTTTTCTCTGTCTTTGAATCTAGCGCTGAAGTTGCTTCATCAAAAATAAGAATTGTTGGTTTTTTAAGAATTGCACGCGCAATGGCAATACGTTGTTTTTCACCACCAGAGAGCTTAAGGCCTCTCTCTCCAACCTGTGTATCATATCGATCAGGCAGACTTTCAATAAAGTCGTGAATATGCGCTGATTTGGCTGCAGCAAGGATTTCTTCACGGGTAGCATCGGGACGTCCGTAAGCAATGTTGTAGAAAATGCTTTCATTAAATAAGACTGTATCCTGCGGCACAATACCAATCATCGCTCTCAGGCTTTCTTGTGTGACATTGCATATATCATGATCATTGATAAGTATCCTGCCATTAGTGACATTATAAAAACGGAAAAGTAAACGTGCGAGTGTTGATTTTCCTGAGCCACTATGTCCTACCACTGCAACAGTGTGTCCAGCAGGAATATTGAAATTGACATCAAACAAGATTTGACGATTGATTTCGTAGCTAAAACTTACATGCTCAAAAGTAACAGTAGCAGAATTGGCTCTAAGCTTAATGGCATTTGGTTGATCTGTTACTTCTTGGTTTTCATCCAATAAACTGAACATTTTCTCCATGTCTGCCAGTGAGTGCTTGATCTCACGATAAACGAAGCCAAGGAAATGTAAGGGTATATAAAGTTGTAACAGGAAAGCATTGACCAATACTAGATCACCCAATGACATTTCTCCTGTGATGACCTTATCTGCTGCTAGCAGCATCAGAAAGGTCATTCCAATGGCAATAATAGCGCTTTGTCCGCTGTTTAACGTTGCCAAAGAAGTTTGATTGCGAACCGCTGCTTTTTCCCATTGTTGTAGATGCTCATCATATCGCCGAGTTTCCCAGGCTTCATTACCGAAATATTTAACCGTTTCGTAATTTAATAAGCTATCGATCGCCCGGCTATTGGCCTTGGAGTCCATGTCATTCATGGTACGCCGGAAAATCATACGCCACTCGGTGACGATGAGTGTTAGCGCAATATAGGCAAGTAATGTAAGTATGGTAATGACGAAAAACCAGATATCGTATCGGCTAATTAAAATTAACATGATCAATCCGATTTCCAGCAAGGTTGGCAGAATATTGAATAGCATGAAATTCAATAAGAATGCTATTCCGCGTGAACCGCGTTCGATATCGCGCGATATTCCACCGGTTTGTCTTGTCAAATGAAATCGTAATGATAGGGAGTGTAAATGACTGAAAACCTTGATGGCTACACGCCGGATGGCGCGTTGTGTGACTTTGGCAAATACTGCATCGCGCAGCTCACCAAATAAAGTGCTGCAGAAGCGTAAAATACCGTAAGCAATCAGAAGAAATAGCGGTAATGTTGCTAAAGGCTGATTGAGCGTATCGATAATTTCTTTCAGCACTAAAGGGACGCTGACGTTGGCAAGTTTGGCTAGAAGCAGTAATATTAAAGCAGCAATGACTCTACCTTTGAATTCCCATAAATAAGGCAAGAGCGAGCGGATTGTTTTCCAATCGCGACGCTTGGAAGGTGGTTTATTCAGACGTGTGGCGCGCATGGCTTATAGGTTTTTTTAAAATTTTAAGAAATTATAGAGGGGGAATTATCCAATGGAGATCACCTGTTATCGCGATGCTGAAATCAGGCGGGAATCTCGATTTCTGCCTGCTAATACTTATAATCTGGCGTGTCAGTTGCTTGCTCGTTGTACCACAGAGCATCTGTTTGTCCCCATCCGTTCTATGCAGTACCTAGCTATCCTGGATAAGAAGGAATTCGTTTTTATCGATGGTGAACGTAGGTGCTGGATTAATATTGCATGGCAAAATTTTCAACCGCAAGAACGGACGAGCCTCAGTGAGCCGGTTGCATATGAAGCAGTTTATTATGGAGAGAATCAAGAAGATATTATGCTAAGGCTTCAGAAGGAATTTCCAAGGGCATTGCAATTGCTCGCCGATAAGCAGATACCGAAAACGCCAGCGCGAGTGATTAAATTTCCTGCAGCCCAGAGTTAATGACAAGGTGCTCAACACATATTCGTGCTGAGCACAGATTTAAACACCTTTTTTATCTGCGCTCAGTCACCCTCATCCAATTCTGCATTCCATCCCTTACTTTTCGCAACATCGATAATTTGTGCATAAAGCCTTGCATGCCGTTGCTGTAAATCGGCTGGTAAGCGACTAGGTAGATGAGCGTAAGGTTCCCATGCTGTATGAACTTTTTCATACAAATTCTGCATTTGCGAATGACTCCAGCCTGCACACATTTCTGATTCTGGCAAAATGCCAAAAACCCAGGCATCGATGACCATACGGCCGAGATGCGTTAGACCACCATTTGTGTCCTCATTGATTCCCGCGTAAAACTGTTCCTTCATCGTACTCATAAAAAGTATGTGTGGTATTTCCCAAATAAAAACATTTAACGAGTTAATCCAGCATAAAGTAACGGTAACTTTTCTGGTAATCTTTCTACGTGGTCAACTACCATATAATTACGTGCACCAAAAATACGTGAAACATACTGATCTGCGCGTGGGTCCAGGCTCATGCAATAAGCGATTATTCCTGATCGACCAGCTTCTTCCACAGCTTTTTTAGTATCATAACGAAGATACTGAGGATCACGCACATCAATATCAGCAGGTTCGCCATCGGTAATGACCAGTAATAGCTTTTTGCTGGATCGTTGTAATTTCAAATAATGACTAGCATGCCGAATAGCAGCGCCCATACGGGTCGACAATTGCCCTGTCATGCCAGCGAGCTTAGCTTTGGGGATTTCATTGTAGTGCTGATTGAAATCCTTGTAACGGTAATACTCAACATCATGCCGGCCATCCGAACAAAACCCATGAATCGCAAAGGGGTCACCAATTTTATTGATGGCATCGGCGAGCAATACAGTAGCTTGGCGTGTTAAGTCCAGCACTGAAAACTCCTGACCAGAAACCTTATCGTTAGTGGATTCGGACAAATCAAGCAGCACCAGGACAGATATATCTCGTATTTTACGAACAGAGCGCATCATGATACGGGGATCAGGTTGCAGACCCATGCGAATATCAATCGTGGAATGAATCGCTGCATTGATATCGATTTCGTCGCCATCCTCCAGTTTTCTGATACGTTGTACCCCTTGTGGTTGCATGGCGTCGAGTAAAAATTTCATACGTGAAATCTCACGTTTATATTGTGCTGCTATGCTATCGATCGCTTGAACATCGCCTGCTTTAGCTCGTTTCTCCTGAACTGTGACCCATGCAGGGCGTTCCAGCTGAATTTGATAATCCCACTCTGAGTAATGATATGGCGGGGAGACAGGCTCTTTACCTTCCAGCTCGTTGTAGGAAACGCCGCTATCTTCATAAGGGAAGAATTCTGTTCCCATCACCCAGATTTCTTGCGCATCATCACCAGCTGTTTCAACTTCGACTTCATTGGCCAACTCCATGACGCTGACGTACTTGCGAATTTGCTTAGGTTCTTCATAGCCAGCGATCAACGACCGTTCAAAATCGAACTCTTCGAATTTCCAGAAATAGCGATTATCATCCAGATAAGGTGCTGTCAGAATATCGGTTCGGGGATTGAATGGGATTTTCTTGTCCATGATCCTGTGGGCAAGCTGGACACCGATTTCCCAAGAAGTTTGATTGTTCTCCAGGTGTCCTTGTGCTTGAGTAAATAAAGTACGGCCTTCAATAATCCAATCGTCCTTATCTTCATAAGCCGGATCGAGCAGTGCACGTGCCAGACGATTGAGAAAATCACCTATTGTGGTTTTCATGTCAGGTGTCGCATCATGCAAGCTTGACCAAATCTGGCGCAAACCTGGGAAACGCCGAATTGAGAGCGCTTCTACTCTGGCATCTTCAATAACTGAGATAACGGCCATTTGTAATGGATTCAAGGCCTCGGCAGAAATAGGGGATTTCGTTTCTACCAAATGTGCGCCTGCATGTGCAGCTGCAGCGCGGTAAACTTCACTTGCTGCAATCTCACCATGGGCATCATAGGCATCAGGTAGATGAATGAAGTAATTTTCAATATAGGGTCGATAACCTTGACGAGTTTCATAGTCTCCTGAGGTAGGGCGCATAAAGAAATCACGTGCCCATAAGGCACGTAAGTAAATATTGATGCGACGCTGGATATCGACAAATAGTGTGCCTTTTCTTTCTTTTTGGAGAACAGCTTGTGATTCCTTAGAATTTAAACTGAAATATTGGATCTGTTCTTCATAATTGGTACGATGAGCATGTGCACCCCACAAAGCCCATCGGCGTAGGCCACCGAGCGTTAATTGACCCAGCAAAATATCGAGTTTGTCCAGCAATGGGCGGATACCACGGGGTGCTTGGGCAATAAGCGTGTTGAGAAACTGAAGGTATTGACGAAATAAATCTGCGTCGCCGAGTCTCTTGGCAGCAGTAGCGGCTGTTGCAAGAATCAGTTCAATCACGGCTCCAGAAGTTTTCGATGCAAGCATCAAAGCAGTGGTTGCGAGATCACTAATGACATCTTCACCGACTTCCTTGGCAACTTGCGGCGCTTCATCGATCCACGTATCTACTAACGCACGTCCGCGTCCGAGTCCTTGCAGAGCAGCCGCACCTTTCAAGTAGTTATCTAATCCTCGGGGTGAGAGGATTCTGGTCGCATCATGCCAAGTATTTTCAAGCAATGACATGGATTCGGTTGGCAATGATTCCAGTAACTCTTTGTAGTCAGTCAGGTTAACGCTCATACCATATCTTGTAAAAATGAATCTAAAGAAAATAAATTTCTAATTAGAAAAAGGTAGCTACGGCTGCATCAAGTGCATCGCGCATATCAGGATCATCCGTGATGGGGCGAACGAGTGCCACGCGGCATGCAGCGTGTGCATCCACGCCTTTGGCAATCAAGTTACCTGCATAGATCAGCATACGAGTAGAAATACCTTCGTCCAATCCATGACCTTTTAAGTTGCGGGCACGTTCCGCGATCGACACTAGCTTGGTGGATATGGCTTTATCTATACCAGATTCGTGTGACACAATTTCTGTTTCGGTATCATGATCTGGGTAATTGAAATCCAATGCACCAAAGCGCTGCTTGGTGGATTGTTTCAGATCTTTCATCAAACTCTGGTAACCAGGATTGTAGGAAATGACTAGCTGAAAATCAGGATGTGCCTTGATTAGCTCACCTTTTTTTTCCAGAGGCAATATCCGGCGACTGTCGGTTACAGGGTGAATGACGACAGTAGTATCCTGCCTGGCCTCTACTACTTCATCCAGATAACAAATCGCACCATGGCGTGCAGCAGTGGTCAATGGTCCATCTTGCCACCGTGTACCTTGTGCATCCAGCAGGAACCTTCCCACCAAATCAGAAGCAGTCATATCTTCATTACAGGCAACAGTAATAAGTGGTTTCTTGAGCTTCCATGCCATGAATTCGACAAAACGGGTTTTACCACAACCAGTGGGTCCCTTAAGCATCATCGGAATCCGGGCTGAGTAAGCTGCTTCATACAGCGTTACTTCATCAGCAACAGGATGGTAATAAGGTTCATTTTTGATCAAGTATTGCTTGATAGCGTCGCTCATTTCATTCTCCAGCGTTAACACGTAAGGCGTAGATCATATTTTTGATAACTCAGTGCAAAATAAAACCCCCGCTACTTTCTAGCAACGGGGGTTGATAAGAACGGATATCCCGTGCTGTACGATTAAACAGTCTTGCCGCGGTAAATCACCATCGCTGTACCCTGGCTTTGGGAAAAATTGTCATAGCCAACCAAGCGAACATGATTGTTTGGATTTGCTTTATGACATGCGTCAGCTTCCGCGAGAATACGATCTACATCGGTTTCGCCGAACATGGGTAATTTCCACATATACCAGTAATTACTCATGAGATACTCAGGCTCAGTATGCTCGATCGCAGGATTCCAGCCTTTTTTTACAATAAACTCGACTTGTTTTCTGATTTGCTCCTTACTCAGCGACGGCAAATAGGAAAATGTTTCAAATTTCCGACTGGCTGGATCGCTCAGACGACTCTTATAATCAATCATTTCAGACATTCTTAACTCCAGATAATCAGTAAAAGTTTCTCTGAATCATCATGATTCAGAGAAACAAGTAGGTTACTTATTTATGTGCTACGTCCAGTTTGTCGACGGTATCGAATTCAAATTTGATCTCTTTCCATGTTTCCATAGCGATCTTAAGTTCTGGGCTGTGTTTGGCAGCTTTAGTCAGAATAGCTTTGCCTTCTTTCTCGATTTGTATGCCTTCGTTACGAGCTTCTACGCAGGCCTCCAGCGCTACACGGTTTGCTGCGGCACCTGCTGCGTTACCCCATGGATGCCCTAATGTTCCACCGCCAAATTGCAGGCATGCATCGTCACCAAAAATTGCAACAAGTGCGGGCATGTGCCAAACATGAATTCCGCCCGAGGCAACCGGGAATACACCAGGCATGGATCCCCAATCCTGGTCGAAGAAAATTCCACGGTTACGATCTTCCTTGATAAAGGATTCGCGCATGATGTCAATCCAACCCAAGGTCGCTTCACGATCACCTTCCAGTTTACCAACCACGGTTCCGGAATGTAGATGATCACCACCGGATAGACGCAGGGCTTTAGCCAATACGCGGAAATGGATACCATGATGAGGGTTGCGATCCAGTACGGCGTGCATAGCGCGATGGATGTGCAGCAGCATGCCATTGTTCCGGCACCAGTTAGCCAGACCTGTGTTCGCAGTGAAACCACCTGTCAGATAGTCGTGCATAATGATTGGTGCGCCCAATTCCTTGGCAAATTCAGCACGTTTGTACATTTCCTCCGGAGTAGGTGCCGTTACATTCAGGTAATGGCCCTTACGTTCACCGGTTTCGCGTTCTGCTTTATGAATTGCCTCCATCACGAACTCAAAACGTTGGCGCCAACGCATGAAAGGCTGGCTATTAATATTTTCGTCGTCTTTGGTGAGATCCAAGCCGCCGCGTAGGCACTCATAAACAGCACGACCATAGTTCTTAGCAGAGAGACCTAATTTGGGTTTGATAGTGCAACCCAACAACGCACGACCATATTTATTGAGCTTGTCACGTTCAGCTTGAATACCATAGGGTGGGCCACCACAGGTTTTTACAAAGGCGATAGGGAAGCGGACATCCTCAAGGCGTAACGCACGGATTGCTTTGAAGCCAAATACGTTACCGACTAGCGAGGTAAATACGTTAACGACTGAGCCTTCTTCAAATAAATCGATGGGGTAGGCGATAAATGCGTAGAAGCAAGTGTCATCGCCAGGTACGTCTTCGATATGGTAGGCGCGTCCTTTGTAGTAATCCAAATCGGTCAATAAGTCAGTCCATACTGTCGTCCAGGTTCCAGTGGAGGATTCGGCAGCAACTGCCGCAGCAGCTTCTTCGCGGTCAACACCTGGTTGAGGAGTGATCTTGAAGCAGGCCAGGATATCGGTATCTTGAACGTTATAGTTGGGTTCCCAGTAGGTTTGCCGATATTCTTTTACACCGGCACTATAGGTTTTAACAGCCATCTTACAATCTCCTGTTATTGGGAGTCCTGCCTATAATTCCTCCAGTTAGAGAAAAGAACAGGACGAAATGTTATTAAAAAAAGACTATTCGTAATTCAGCAACTACTATATAAAGAGTTAAACATAAGAACAAATTAATAATTCTGATGGTTATGATAAGATATTATTTATATATCAAATAATATCATCTTTAATCACCTTAATTTAGTCTATGTTGCATATTACTCTTCGTCAATTAAAAGTGTTTGAATCGGTTGCACGTCATTTAAGTTTTTCTCGGGCTGCCGAGGAATTGTTCCTGACACAACCTGCTGTCTCGATCCAGATCAAGCAACTTGAAGATAGTGTGGCGCTTCCTTTATTTGAGCAAATGGGCAAGCGGATATATCTGACTGAAGCCGGGCAGGAGCTATATCAGTATAGCCGTGAGATTTCCCAGCAATTGGCTGATATGGAACTTGCTCTGGATGAATTAAAAGGATTGGAGCGGGGTAAATTGAATATTTCAGTAGTCAGTACGGCTAATTATTTTGCGCCTCATTTACTCGCCAAGTTTTACCAGCGCTACCAAGGTGTGACAGTTAGCCTTAACGTTTCCAATCGAGAAACTGTACTAAAACAATTGGCGGATAATTTAACTGATTTGGCTATTATGGGACAACCTCCTGAGGGGTTAGATATCATTTCTGAATCTTTTATGGAAAACCCACTGGTGATCATTGCACCGCCTAATCATCCCTTATGTGATATGCAGCAAATTCCTGTAAAACGTCTTGAACAGGAAATTTTTCTGGTACGTGAGTCAGGGTCAGGAACACGCAGTGCGATGGAGCGATTTTTTGCAGAGCAGCAGATCAAAATCAACAGAGGGATGGAGGCGGATACTACTGAAGCAATCAAGCAAGCCGTTCAAGCGGGCATGGGGTTGGGTATCATGTCACAGCATACAATCGAATTGGAGTTGGAGGCAAATCGACTTAAAGTGCTGGATGTACAAGGATTTCCAATTATGCGTCATTGGTATATCGTACATCGGAAAAATAAGCGTTTTTCAAATGTGGCGAAGACATTCAAAGATTTTTTGCTGATAGAAGCATCAGGTCTAATGCCCTGAAAGAACTATGTGGGATAAACTAAATTTGACAAGCATTTAAGATTACTTGCTTAAGGGTAGAGAGTTTTCCATGAAAGAAATGCTCAGCCCCTGGAATGACGACAACTGGAATTATTTGCGGTGTGACCCAATCAAGAACAGAGCGAAGGGGAACAATATCATCCTGGTCGCCATGTATGATGAGTACGCTATCTGCATGGTTGATTACAGCGGGCGCATTCAGGCGAGCAACAGAAGGTGCAATGAGCACCAATTTTTGGGGGTTAAGTTGTTGGGCAGCATAGGTCTGTATAGCCCCACCGAAGGAAAAACCAGCGAGTAACAATGGTAATTGATAGGGGACAATGTCATATTGATGACGGATAGCTTGAGTGACCGCCAGCACATCTTCTACTTCACCGATACCTTCAGCATGATTTCCTTCACTTGCACCCACTCCTCTAAAATTGAATTTAACTGTGATATAACCTGATTCAATCAATGCTTTGGAGAGGATATATACGACTTTATTATCCATATTGCCATGGTAAAGCGGATGTGGGTGAGCAATGATGGCAATTCCGCGAGATTTGGAAGCTGGAACTAAGACAATCGTTTCCAGTTTGCCAGCCGGACCGTTAACAAATAACTTATGTTCAGTCGGTGTTTTCAAATCTATCAATCTGATGAAAGTTGAGGCGGCAAGGTTCAAATTTTCAGACGTTCAACAATCCGGCCGTTGATCAAATGCTCATCAATAATCTCATCAATATCTTCTTCATCAACATAGGTGTACCAGATTTCTTCCGGGTAGATCACAATGACAGGTCCTTCGTTACAACGATCAAGGCAGCCAGCGTTGTTAATGCGAATTTTTCCTTTACCACTAAGGTTAAGTGCGCTAATGCGGTCTTTTGCATAATCACGCATTGCTTGAGCGTTATGATTGTTACAGCAGGCTTCGCCAGCTTTACGTTGATTGACGCAGAAAAAAACATGTTTCTGATAATAAGTCATCGGGTTATCTCAATTTAATTTCAGTTCATAACTAACTATGCAGCTATCTCTGTTTTTGTAATTCAATTCCTGAAGCATTTTGAGGATTGCTCTACTTGGGTAAAAAATTTATCAGAGTTGATACTTAGGCTAACATTATCGATCGCAGTACGATTAATTACCAAAGTGCTGAACTACATTGTTGCGAATTTCAAGAGGCGCCATAACCTTATCATTCAAAAATGGGTTTTAGCAAATCTAATTTTTCTACTTTAAAGATAGAACTGTGTGAATATTAGGACAGCAAGGAGTGCTGCAAGCAATACCGCAACTAAGGCAAGCAAACGACTTTGTTTTTTTTCTTGTGCAACCAGTTCAGCAAGCCTGTCTTCCATTACTAGAACACGTTCTTGGCCTAGCTGGTAGTGTACCAAGCGTGGAAATTCTGGCAGCATCGTCGCCCAGTTAGGTGCTTCTTTTTGAATGTGGCTTACCAAGCCACGCCAACCAACTTGCTCCGACATCCAGCTTTCCAAGAATGGTTTAGCTGTTTTCCACAAATCGAGATCGGGGTCAAGATCACGCCCGAGTCCTTCAATATTGAGCAGGGTTTTTTGTAGTAAGACGAGTTGAGGTTGAATTTCTACATTAAATTGACGTGAGACCTGAAACAATCGCAACAAAACACGCCCAAAATAGATTTCCTTCAGTGGTCTATCAAAAATTGGTTCACAAACAGCGCGAATACCAGCCTCAAAATCGTCGACACGTGTATTTCTTGGTGCCCAGCCTGCTTCGATATGCGCTTGTGCTACACGTCTGTAGTCACGACGAAAGAAGCCTAGAAAGTTTTGTGCCAGATAATTTTTATCCTCATCGCTGAGTGTTCCCATAATGCCGAAATCTACTGCAATGTAGCGTCCATCCAATCCAACAAAAATATTACCTGGGTGCATGTCGGCGTGAAAATAACCATCCCGGAATACCTGTGTAAAAAAAATTTCAACACCAACACGTGCAAGTTGGGGAATATCAAAGCCATGCTCACGAAGTTTGCTGACATGGCTAATGGGTATACCCTGCACACGTTCCATAACCATGACTTCTGAATGACAATAATCCCAGTAGACTTCCGGAACGAATAATAAGGAAGAATCGCAAAAATTGCGTCGCAATTGACTGCAATTGGAAGCTTCACGAATTAGATCGAGCTCATCTTCCAAATGACGTGCAAATTCTGTTACTACCTCACGTAACTTTAAACGTTTACCATCTGGCCAGATTGCTTCAAGTAACCATGCACCTGTTTCCATCAATGCAATATCATGCGCAATGACAGGCGCAATATCGGGGCGTAAAATTTTAACGGCTGCTTTCGTACCATCATGTAAAGTTGCAAAATGAACTTGAGCGACTGATGCGCTGGCTACGGGTTGTTTCTCAAATTTAGAAAATACTTCATCGATTGGTTTTTTATAAACTTTTTCTAACGTGGCAATGGCCAAATCGGAAGGAAACGGAGGGACTTGATCCTGGAGTTTTGCCAGTTCATCAGCAAAATCCTGTGCTAATAAATCCCGGCGAGTGGAGAGCATTTGACCAAATTTGATAAAAATAGGTCCCAATTTTTCCAGCGCCAGACGTAAACGCACAGCACGGGGTAATTTGAGACGTGCCCTGAAAGGCACTAACATGGTAAGTGGTCTCAATAATCGCAAACGAGGGTGGCTAAGTAAAATGTCATCTAAGCCAAAACGAAATCCGATTAGAATAATTTTTAAGAGGCGAAAAATACGCATTTATTCTTATGGCTGACAAAGAACATAAATAATTGGAGGAGTAGATTAATAATTATTATTCACTCTATTCTAAGTCGCTTTATTACTCCCTGTTTATAAAGAAATATTTTTTTCCGCTTTGAAGGGTAATAGACTAATTAAACGATAAATTCGTTTTTCCAGGTGTGTCACGTGATCTTGTAATGAGTTTACTTCGCTAGTAAAACGATCTATATGAAGTTGGTTGGGTAAAACAGATTTTTCTTCTGTAAGATATTCGATCAGCGCTTGAGGTAGATTAAGCATGCTTTCTGATTGCCAGTGAATTAAATTTTGCCCAGTTTTAACCATGCGGTGAGCAAGCACATCGCCAAAAATGGAGCTTATATCTTGCTCAATATCCCAATGCAGATTTTTGACAATGGATAGTAATTCATTGGCAAATAAGGTATCTCCCATAATCTTGATTTCATGAAAAACGCTTTCATCGTGAGAAATCAGACGAGGTAGCAAGCTTGGAGCGACAATAAGGGTAGTATCTGTGCTGATATTAACTAAGGGGACTATTGCTAATTTCCCATCAGTTTGTATCACTATGTTCAAATCAATTAGTGGGAAAATGGAAAGATGGATAGATTTACCTGCGAAAGATTGTAGACGCTTACATGCCCATGATTCTCCGTCTAATACATGATTAAAAGCAGCAATAGCAATAGATGGTAACATAAGTAATTGAATAATTATAGCTTGTTAGTCATGCTGTGCAAGCGATGAGGTTGTTTTTTAAGCTAAAAGTTTGCTTATCTTATAGTAGTACTTATTGTGATAACGTAATTTCGAATCAATTTTATCCAAAATGGTTAAAGAACGTATTTGTGGATTTTGTGTCAGGATTGATTTGAATTATTACTGTAGTTACTAAGCTCTGTGCCATTATATGAATCTAACTGGCTTCTTCCCAATCTATTGATGATGACTTCAGAAATTGTCACATCATCATGCTTTGCCAATTCGGAAAGAATTTGCCATGCTGTATGCGTTATACTGATAACTTTAAGTGGCGGTCTATGTTTTTGACTTTCAATTCGATTTCTTTCAATACAAATCACATTCTTTAGCTGTACCCACTGGGTTTCATTCAACCATTTTTGGCACCATTTATTAAGTGTTATAGAATCGTGTTTCGCATTTCGATACTCATGTTCAGCACTTAGGCGTTGAGTATCATCCACAGTTAACCAATATGATTTACTCGCTATCTGATCATCAATAAAGCTTACCGCAGTATTTTTATCTTGCTGCCTGATTATATATTTCTGATCGACCATGTTTTTTGTTACTAGTTTGTATCAAAATGATGAAAGTCTTTATTGGGATATTACAAGCCAACATAACGATTTCGCAAGTAATTTTTTTATTTGAATTTATAGTAAGGAGATAGTGTTCTTTTTAAGAAATGTGTAAAATTGAAGTTATTTTCGATTATTTTCATTTTAAAAGTAAGATCGGTTAATTCAGTGGCTCTTTTCGTTCAAAAATATGGTGGGACATCGGTTGGTAGTACCGAGCGTATCAAAAATGTAGCCCGACGTGTTGCTAGATTCTATGCCCAGGGTCACGAATTAGTAGTGGTTGTCTCTGCTATGAGCGGAGAAACTAATCGCCTTATCACATTAGCTAAAGAAATTCAAACTAATCCTGACCCTCGTGAATTAGATGTAATGGTTTCTACTGGTGAACAAGTTACCGTTGCATTATTAGCGATGGCATTGAAGGAATTTAATATTAAAGCTAAGAGTTATACGGGCGCACAAGTTAGAATATTAACTGATAACGCATACACCAAAGCGCGAATTCTAAAAATAGATGAAGACAGAATTCGATCTGATCTTAAAGCGGGATACATTGTGGTGGTTGCTGGTTTTCAAGGCATCGATGAAGCTAATAATATTACTACGCTAGGGCGGGGGGGGTCGGATACTACTGGCGTGGCGCTTGCGGCAGCGCTTAAGGCTGATGAATGCCAAATATACACAGATGTTAATGGTATTTATACAACCGATCCTCGTATCGTACCAGAAGCAAGGAGATTGAAAACAATTACCTTTGAAGAGATGCTCGAAATGGCTAGTCTCGGTTCTAAGGTATTACAAATACGTTCAGTTGAATTTGCCGGCAAATACAAAGTTAAGCTCAGAGTGCTTTCTAGCTTTGAAGAAGAAGGAGAAGGTACACTGATCACTTTTGAGGAAGATAATAATATGGAACAGGCTGTAATTTCAGGCATTGCTTTTAATCGCGATGAAGCAAAAATAACCATACTGGGTGCACCAGATCATCCGGGTGTTGCTTACCAAATTCTTGGTCCTGTTGCTGATGCCAATATTGACGTGGATATGATTATTCAGAATGTAAGCCACGATGGAACCACTGATTTTTCCTTT
>CAWFHT010000026.1:0-180521 GCA_963815685.1 uncultured beta proteobacterium | reverse complement strand
AATTACGCACTTTTAATTTGTTTAAACTGTGCTGAATCAAGCCGTTCAATTACTTCAAATTTTCTTGTATCTAAATCTGTAGCACCAGTCAGTATCTGCAAATGAGGTACTAAATCTGGAACTTTCTCTTTGATAATATCGAGAGAAAATTTACTCAGGAACATTGCCTTCTCTTTGGCTAAATGATATTCGGGTCCTACCCTGTCTCTAAAGGCAGCAGATGTCATTAGTACGATCCCATTTGGATCAACCCGTCCATCGTCAATATTGCCTTTAAGGAGTTTAGCGGCAGTTTCAATTGCTACCGACAAATTAGGATCAAAAGGTCCAACGATAAATGCTGTGTTGATTAAATGCATCCAGTCAAAACCACGTCCAACACCTATGACCCATTCCTTGTGTTCGGCTTCCTCGATTGGACGGTTTGAAGCACGTATTTCAGCGATATGTCTAATATTACCACGTACCAAAGGAATCAAATCGTGCACGATTCTTTCTGACATAGATGGATATAATGAGTAAAGCATCTCTTCAAGCTCAATTTGAGATGATTGCTTAATTTCCGCCAAATCAACGACCGAACGATCATCTTCACCATGCAAAACCAGTGCATCGAGATCAGTTTCAATTCCACAAACAATGGGAACCACCGCTCCTTTGCCATAAACACGGATAAATTGATCCTTTAATTTTGTTGCTGCTGCTCGTGCAGCATCAGCATCATAACCAAAACCTCTGCAGCCACGATGCGTATCGCCTCGGGCATAGTGATAGGTAACAAATACCAGACAGTGTCTACCACGGCTACTAGAATACTGAACCCAGTGATCAATGATCACCTGAAAAAAAGGCCAACCCAAATCAAACTTTCCACCAAGATTGCGGAACGGCTGGATTATTCCAAGTGCTGTTTGTGTAATGACAGGAAGATGTAATCTTCCATCCATACATTTAAGTGCTGCGATTTCAGTAGGGTGCTCACCACGATATCTACGTCTCTCCGAAGCCAAATCCATAAAAGCTTGGGCATGGCGCGCATTCAATTCAAGTAGATAATCTATAGCATTACTTGGATTATTCATTTCATCTCTCCACTTTAGTATAATTATTTAATAACTAAGTATTTAATAACTAAGGTGCGTAAGTAGTTAATCTTAACAGCCATGTCTCTGAAGCTACTTTATTGATATTAAGTATGGTGTCAGGAAAAAAGCCAAATATCAGAATCAGTAAGGCAGGAGCAAATAGCAGTGCCAACTCACGCGTTTGCAAGTCATGCATGTTACTAACGGCAGTATGTACAACAGGTCCAAAAAATGCACGACGTGTAAAGGATAACATATATGCCGCACCAAGTATTGCTCCTGCTAATGCAGCAGCACCTAATCCAGCATGCGAAGTTAATGCACCAATGATCATCAGCAATTCTGCTGGGAAACCACTCGTTCCAGGTACGCCAAAGCTTGCTAAAGTGAACAAAAAGTAAAAAAATGCCAACCGTGGCATTACACTGGCCATGCCTCCTAAGTGAATGGCTTCTGTACTGCCTAATCGATGATGAATAAAGCCAGAAATTAGCATTAATGAGCTTGCTATTAAAGCGAAATTAAGTAGCTGAAAAATTGCTCCCTGTATCCCTTGCATGCTCAACGAGGCAATTGCAACCATAACCATACCCACATGGCTCACACTCGCATAAGCCAGTAATCCTCTTAAATTAGTTTGTTGCAAGGCAATTAATCCACCATAAATAAGTGTTACTGCACCAAAGACACTTAATATCCAACTAAATTCCACTGCAGCAACAGGAGCCAGCGGTAAAGCAAAACGTACTATCCCGTAAACACCCAGTTTTAAACCTGTCAATAGTGCTGCTATATGCGTTGGTCCTTCCATAGCCGCCGTTGGTAACCACGTATGAAATGGGACAAGGGGTGCCTTCACAGCAAAACCAAATAGTAACAGCAAGAAAACAATAGTTTGTAAGTCATGAGGTAGCGGAGTTTCTAGCAATACTGGCAAGCTAAAAGCCAAATCTTGTGGAATTTTTCCATCCATTTGAATTGCATGATTTGCTGACAAAATAATTATAGCCAGCAGCAACGCTACCCCCCCTGCTAGCATAAATAGCGTATATTTCATCGCAGCTCCCCGCCGCTGCGAACCAATTCCCCACAATCCAATTAAAAAGAAGAAAGAAGGTAAAGTTAATTCCCAATATAGGAAAAACAGAACCATATCCAGCGCTGTAAACACACCTGCTGTAGCACTTTGTAGCGCTAGTAATAACGCAAAATGAAATCGTGTGCTATGGTTCACAGAATTCCAGGAAGAAAGCATTGCAATGATCGTCAATAATGCCGACAGTGGCAAAAACAATATTGAGATACCATCAACACCCACCAGATATTCAACATTCAATAGCGAAATCCAAGATAATTTTTCCGTTAACTGAAAACCAGCTATGGATGGATCAAACAATTTCACAGCAATTGCAGTCAGAAGCAATTCAAAACACGCAAAAGATAATGCAGTTTTTTTAGCTGTGTTGGTGTCACGTATTATTCCAGTTACTACCCCTCCCAGTAATGGCAGCAAAATAATGATACTCAGGATGGGAAAATTTGCTTCGCTCATGAATTTATCCTTTGCGTGGATAGAAGGTAGTTATTTATTCTATTTATTGCACATTATAGGAAATAGAGTGCAAACTTCTACTCGCACTCTGATCAATAATATGTAGCCAAGGTGCTGTATTAAAGCCAATACCTATCAGTAATATACAAATCACAATTGCAATAATTCTTTCGTTTCTTGGAGAAGGTGGAATGCTGATATGAGGGGAAGAAATAAAGGGTTTTTGAGTTCGTTTAGAAGCAGAAATAAATATTTGCTGGAAAGCACGTAACAATAACGCTGCGGCCAGAACATTACCGATTAATATCGCAATTGATACAAGCCAACCATATTTTTTGATTGTACCTTCGATAAGTAAATGCGCCCCATCAAAACCTGGCGTACCGGGCATAACCATGGTACTTAGTGCACTTACAGCAAATAAGAATGCGATGGCTGCGCTGACTTCAAACAAACCGCCTAATCTCGGAATATAAGTAGTTTGTGTTCTTTTATAAATCATACCGATACTGAGCATCAGCCCAATTGTTGCAAGACCGAAAGAAACAGACAGCAAGATACTACTCTCTAAACCATATAAATTAAAATCGAAAGCACCAATGACCAGCATCCCTGTATGACTAATTACTGTAAAAGCTATGAGACGACGTACATTGATTTGCATTAACGCTAATAAAGCACCATAGAAGATACTAATTAATCCAAGTGTTAACACAAACCAACTCCAGTGCTCTGCAACATCTGGCATAAGAGGTATAATGAATCGTATGACCGCATAGATACCAATCTTAATCCCCATAATATAAATTGCTGCACTGGCAACGGTTCCCTGTTCGGTCAGAACCGGCAGCCAACCATGGAAAGGGAATAATGGCATGCGAATGGAAAAACCAAAGAACAGGAGGAAAAATATTAACGTGCCGTATTCTAATGTGTTTTTATTATCCTTTAATACTAACCAATCAAAGCTTAACGTATCGCCCGAACCCATTACACCAAAAGCAAGTAATAAAAAACCTGCCAGCGTCATCAATAAACCACTGCCCCAGTGTTGCAGCAGTAACGCCACCACCCAGCGTTTCCTCTGACCAGATCCAGCACGGAACGTCATCAAAGTAACGGGAATTAATTCCATAAAACACCAGAACCAGAACTGCAAGGCATTCATTGCGACAAAAGCGCCGATTAAAATACCTTCATAACCTAGTAAACAGGCAATCTGAATTCGATCATTTGCTAGTCGAGTCGTTAACAGATAAATAAGCGCAAGCAAAGTCAAAATAGCAACAAGTGGAATAAATAAAATATTCGTTCCATCGACACCCACGCTCCAGGGAAAGTTGATATTTTCTACTTTTTCATATAATTGAACGCCATGATGATCGGGGTCAAAAACAGATAATACATAGCCACTAAGCAGTACAGTTATGATTGCGCCAATGAAACCAACGCGTTTCGCTATCAAAGGAGATGGTGAAATCAGCGCTCCGACCGCGGTTATCAACGGAACAAGCGTTAACACTGTCAGTAAAGGAAATCCTATAACATCTGACCCTAAGGTAACATTAGCTGTGTTCATTAAAGTTTCACCTTGTAGCTGCAATCAACAATACTATAAAGACAAACAAAACCAAGTAGCGAGGTTTCAATAACAAACGTTCGAAAGTATTAGCTGCTTGTCCCAATTTATTCCCAATATCAATGATATCCATACCGATACCTTGTAGCACAAGGCGTTCTTCAAACCAACCTAAAATTTTAGCGGTCCACTCAAAGAATTTACCTGCTATTCCACTGCCATGACCAAATGGATTAATATTAAAATCAGACTGAGAAGTACTCAATATTTTCTGTTCAAGTTGAGCCAAGGATGATATTGCTCGAGAAGGAGATGCTGGCGCACCCATAAGACGATCAATCACATAGATATCAAAATGACTTAGATCTTGACCTAAGCCTTGGATCGGTCTGACAAGTGTTCTATCTGCAATTGGATCCAACCAGAAACGTTGAATTGACGCAATATATAACCAACGTAAATTTATAATATCACGACTAACTGTCTTAATCGGATTTCCTACCACATTATGCATGAGAGATGGAGCCGTCAGTACTTGATAGCAACGAATGATTGCATGAGCACACAGATGATACGCTGCCAATTCCCAATAACCTAAACCACATTCCATAAACATAAAACCTAACTGACCCGATATTGCAAAGCAATATGAACTCTTCACATCAGTCTGTGTGAGACCTACAGTAAAACTATAAACGGCTGTTGCGAAACCTATTATTACTAAAGCATCCATCGCTAGCGGAGCACGCTCAAAAATAGGCTGCAGCATGATTATTAAAAACACGCCTGCATGGATCATGACCGCTCCATAAAATACTGCGCTAGACGGAGTAGGTCCTTCCATTGCTCGTGCAAGCCACGGTGTAAACGGTAATTGAGCAGATTTCGCAAAGGCAGCAGTTGCGAAACATAAAGCAATTACAGTAGCTGTGGGAATTGTTAATTCCCCGGCTAAAGCATTCAATGCATCCCAGTTTATAGTTCCCGCATAGAAATAGCTTAATCCTATTCCCAAAATAAAACCCGCATCACCAATACGATTAGTAACAAAAACGCGTGTTGCATTAATTGTTGCGATGGGGCGATCATAGGCATAGCTTATGAGCAGATAGGAGCACAGTCCTGCAATTTCCCAACCAATGAAGGTAGTAACGATATTGCCTGAGGATACTAATAACAGCATTGCAGCAGCAAATAAGCTCAGATTAAAAAAGAAGCGCCGAAATCCTGTTTCTCGATGCATATAATTAACTGAGAAGCGGATCACGATTAACAGGAGGACTGAAAATAAGGCTGAGAGCACTGTGTTATAGCCAGTAGTTATAAAAGCTACTTCAATTTTAAAAGTATCACTTCCCAGCCACTGACCTATGCTAAATGAACCAGAGTTCATACCTAACAAGTCAGCTCCCAATAAAATCAAAGCAATAAAACATGAGAATGAAATAGCCAGAACAGCAATATTCGATATTATTCGTTCACCTGCATCACCACTCATTCGGTCAAACAAGTGCCCTATTCCTATAAAAATAGCAGCTAACAACGGAAATAAGGGGATAAATACAGCTAAGAAATCCATTATTTTTTATGCTCCCTGTAATTCCGGTTGTTTGATTAATACTGGTGAAATAGGTAATGTTTGATCTCTATAGCAGTTCGGTGATTTTTCAAAAATAGCAAGATCTACCGTTCCGCCTTGCCATTTTACGAATCCTTCGCCTCGCTCAAAAAAGTAAATATCGCCATTCTCGGGATCTTTGGATGCCACTAATATCCATCCACCTCCTATTAGCTCCCTTAAACTTTCTTGACGGGCATAAATTTTTTCTAAAATTTGGGTTTTTGCCTCAACAAGTACCAGTAGTCGCACTGCTTCATGAATTTCAATCATTTGCCTTGGCAAACCGGTACGCAAATCACTACTCGTCCCTTCCATAACTGCAAAGAAACCAACCACATTATGAGGAACTTTTGTTCCACAGCCAAAACGTTCGTTATTAACCGTAGAAAAATAATATTCAAGATTAATCCCTGCTCCAACGGGGCCCACGGCAAGTAAAACCCCTTCAAGTATCTTTCCTTCTGGATCTTGCGTAGGATCATAAGAAATCAAGAATGCACGGCGATCAAAAAAAGCACCCTGTGTAATTGAACGACGGCCAACTATTGCCGAAGCATTCGTCGCATGCCCCAGTTCAGGCCGAGCCTGCGAAAAATCTCTAGCACGCTCTTCAATATGCACAAGTGCTTGCTCGGGTGTTGGGTTAAGGGGTGCTGAAGCTAGTCGACGGCAACGCTCATGTGCAGACATTCGCTGTATTTGTTGCAATTGCTGTTGCAATTTTCTTAGCGCGCCTAATCGCTCTGCCGGCACATCTTCAAGGTCATACCAAATTATTTCTTCGTTGCAGGTATTATGCTCTGTCCCTATGAACCAAGTTTCAGGCGGGATGATAATGCCACGTTCGGCGACCAATTGGCGAATTACCGGACGATTTGCCATTGCTGCGAATAATCGCGCATTAGGTCCTCCATGCCGTCCACTACACGCCCCACAATCATAGGCAGCAAGATGAGGGTTATTTTGACTTATTGAACCATGCCCAACTAATAAAATAATTTCAGCAAACCCATAAGTTAATCCGGTATTACGTAAAAAAGCAGCTACACGGTCTGCTTGTTCATTATCAGTAAATCCCAATTTTGGTTTCTCTGGAGAAGCCGGAGTTACATTGTCTGTCGAGATAAAATTTAATTGGGTTTTGACATCAGGAGATACACGCTTTCTCAGCCTTGTCACCCAATCACTCTGAGTTTTAGGGAAAATCGTCTTGGTCAGTAAACCTGGCAAGACAATGGGTGCTACAATATCAATAACAGGTTGGGCTATTAGCAAATGCCGACGCAAACCTTGGTGTATCCAATTGGTCACCCACTTGATTGTTCTAATACCACTTATATGGTTTGATAAAGCTTGCTCACTACCCGCACGAGGCACTTCCTGAACTTCATGGGATGGTGTAACGACTACAGGGCATAGCGGTGAAATTTTGGTATCATCCAATCCTTTATAATTCATGGGAACACCAAAAAAGCCTGCAGCACCCAAAGTTTCTATTGCCGGATTTAACTCTTCTAAGTGCCGCCGAAAGCTTTCTTCACGATCATCTATACAAAATATAAGTTGTGATTCCGGGCGCGTTTTACGCATCGCCCAACGACCACGATCATGGTTTGCTCGTATTGCTTGGAAAAATGCCTCTCGATAATTGCGCTCATAAGCATAAAGCCATATTTTGCAGCGTTCTGTAGTGTTAAACTCATCAAGGAGTGACAACATTTGAAGCAAATTTTCTCTTTGCATGACCTGCACTTGCAAGACACCCAACCCCAAATGTTGGCAAAGGCGAAATAATCGCCAACCACTATTGCAAGTATTGTGTGTTACGTGACTTTCTGACATTGGACTAAATTGCCACGTCCACATCAAATCAGCAAGTTGCTTCCATTCTGATTGATTATGCCGCTCAGAACCTGCATGCACAATAAGCGCCTTTGCTGAGTGAGTCAGATATTCTGGTAATTCACCTAGGTATAATAGTCTACGTACCATAAATTCCGATAAATTTTTACGGAAATAGTACTGTATGGCTCCAAGTTTAGCATCAATTCTCCAGGTATCACGGCAAGCTTGAGTCAACCAGAGTCTATCTAACGTTAGCCGAATAGCTAAGTAATCCGACAGCTTGGGAGCTGCATCATTCTCAGCATCATACTGAGGATGATGCTGTCGCCAATTAATCATGCCAGACCAGCCTGGTATCTCAAGGGCTAGACAGCGTAAATAATTCTCCCACCTATCTCGCGGAATTTCTAATTGAGATAACTGCAATATGATGCAATCAACAGCATCTTCAGGTACATCAGTAATTATTTGTTGCCAGTCAGGCAGATCATGTAAAAAAGGATTAATGTCATATTTTGCAGCTGCTCGCCATGCCGCATAAAAACCCAGCTTATGGCGCTCTGGCAATTGCCAGGCTGCCATTCCCTCATCCAAAGCTGATGCGCCAAAACGTATCAATTGAGGCCGGACAGAAAATAATATATCTATACCGCTCAATGCCATGACAAGGCCACGCAAAGTAATACTATTACCAATTTGGGATAGCATCTCATCAAATTTTGCACTCGCCTCTTGTCGCATTTTCTGATGGATAGACAAGCCAGTGCTATCTGGATGGCTAGCAGAAATTTTATTCATCCAATCTTTTGCTTGTTCGATCGATAAATCAAGCATATTCTCAGGATGCAAATCAGCCTGCTCCAAGCCTAATTTACTTAAAATACTCTCCCATAATTGTTTAATTACGTGTCGCTGATCCATTGCGGATGGATATAAACGTTTGCGAATCTGATCAGGAACATCAGCTTGAACAGCCTCCAGCGCCTTCCTCTCCTCAATTTGCCAATTTAATTGGTTGACTGTAATAGGCTGCAGATCATATAATAAAGCAATTCGATAGATGTCTTTTCGCTTGATTATTAAATTATCTGACTGATATATAATTTGTTCAGCTTGTAGTTCTGAATCTTTCGCAAGAACAGCAAAGATATCTTGATCAGTTATTCTGCCTTGCTGATAGAATTTTCGACTTTGGGCCTCAGGTAGATAACCATTAATACCCGTCATTTTTTCAGACTCAGCCAGCGCCTCTTCAAATGGTAAATGCTGATAACCATGCAAAGTATTGTGATGCACAAAATCAAGAATTGGTGCTTGCCCAGGCAACACATGATCCAAATGATCGAGTGCTGCTAAAATTCGTTCACGATCGCTGATAAATACCGAAGTTACATGCATTGCTATTCCTATTGAAGACGCTGACTAATTATGTCATTCATCAGATTCATAGTGGACAAAGATAAATCGATTAATGGTGCTGGCCATAGGCCAAATACCACAATACCTGTCACAAGAACACTGGAGGCTAATATTTCAAATATTCTCAGATCCTCAATCTCTCGCATCTGAGATTTCACAGGACCTGTAAATAGCATACCAATGGTTCGCATGGCGTATGCGGAGCCTATGAGAATACTAAGTCCAAGTAGAATCATCAAATTTCCCCATTGCTGAAAGCCGCCTACAATAGCATGCAGTTCAGCAATAAAACCGACCGTACCAGGCAGACCCATTGCTGCAAATAAGGTAATCGTCATAAATAAAGCAAAACGAGGCATAACTTGAACTAATGAGCTATAGTCCAATATATTGCGAGTGTGTGTCCTTTCATAAAGTAGCCCTACCAACATAAACATAGCGCCTGCTACCAACCCGTGCGCAGTCATTTGTAAAATAGCCCCCATGATCCCGGTTTTATTCATTGTTGCAATATCTAGCAAAATTACACCCATGTGACTAACTGAAGAATAAGCTACCATCGCCTTCATATCAGATTGACGCCAAGCCAACAATCCTCCATAAATCATTCCTAAGAGAGCTAGAAAAACTAGAGGACCCTGAAATACTTGCGCAGTTTCAGGCATCATTACCACAACTCGGATTAAACCATATGCACCCATTTTCAACAGGATACCTGAAAGCAATATACTGATAGGACTGGGGGCTTCGACATGCGCTAGCGGCAGCCAACCATGTAATGGAAAAATGGGCATTTTGACACCAAAACCGATAATAAAGCCAAGAAATACCCAAAATTGCTCATTTCTGGGCATACTCTGTACAGCTACACTCATTGAGGACATCAAAGTGCCACTATGTTCTGGCATATACTGGCTAATCGCAAACAAACTGATTAGCATAAAAATCGAGCCACCCATTGTATAAAGCACGAAATTGAGGCTAGCTATATGACGGCGCATTCCGCCCCAGCGGGCAATCAGTAAGAACAATGGAGATAAAGTCAATTCCCAGAATATATAAAATAATGACCAATCTTGCGCGAGGAAAACACCCAGCATGCCAAATTCCAACAACAGAATAGAGATGTGGTAACTTTTAACATGAGTTGAAATATTGAATGACGCAAGGAATGCTACAGAAGTGAGAAGCGTTGCTAAAAACACCATCGGTAATGACAGGCCGTCAACACCCAGTGCAAAAGTTGTACCTAATTTTGGATTGAGTATGAACTGCTCATTGAATTGCATTGCACCATCATTTTGATTATAGATTACAAGCAACCAGCAACTCAGAAAAAGCGCGATGGAAGTAAATAAGTTAGCTAGGGATCGTATTTGATTGATTTTGTCGGGAGGGGTCAATACCAGCACAAGAATTCCAAAAACCGGTGTACTAAGTAATATGCTGAGTATGCCCATTAATATTGCCTTAATTTAAAACCCATCATTGCAGCAAAATCCCTATTCATTAATCATAAGTTAATACAATACTATAACAAATGTGAAGAATTGGTGAAAATCTTAACGCTTAGAATTTACTGAAAGATAAGATGGAATACAGCTCCATTTTCTTTTCTAAAAATTCAATTTTACATAATTTTTTCTGATTATCTTTTCGCACAACATTTTTTTCTAGGTGATAAACCATACTCCTATTTGGAATATGGAAATTGGTTGTGATTTTTATAAATCTATATAAAACGATATTTATAGATCTCTAACATCTGATTTTTTTATTTACAACCTTACACCCTTGATGATTAATACTCTTTCGCCTAAAGAGCGAGGGATTTACCGTCCTCCCTTTAGGCGGCTTTAATTTTTTTTTAACTTAGATGCGTAATTTCTAATTACTAATTAGCTTGGAGAGAAATTCACACCCATTACATTCTATAGAGCGCAGAATGTTTATTTTTAGATGTATCACGCGTTAAAGCGAGCAAAAAATAACAAAAATAAAGAATGATTCCAACGGCAACATCTGAAGAAAACCAGTTTTCGAAAGAAAAAACCCAATTTCCGCTAGATTTATGAAATCCAATAGTGGAAAAAATACTAACAAAGGTCAAGCTAATACCCATCGCTAAAAGAACAAAGAGTTGATTAGTTCTCATGAATTTAACTCCTATAATTCATAACTTATTCAAAGAATTTAAAACATTAAGCACAATTAGATTATGCTGCATGTAAGCTTATTACATTCACAAAAAATTCACAAGTAATTTATAAATATTTCACACTAATAACATTTATTTTAGATATTAATAATTTTAAATTTTTTGATATTTATTTTTGGATATGGAATATATGCATAAGTGAATAATTTATAAAAAAATAATATCGCTTTATCATCGAATGTTTTTAGCTAAAGATCGTAATGCTGTATTTAATGTTTAATGAGGTTGTAGATGAAATATTGTAGGATGTGTAATTAGAGCTTGAGCTACGCCCAAAAACAAAAAGCAAAGTACCAGCAACTACACGAGAACAAGCAGCATACTCTTCGGATACCTCACTGCCACTGCTTGTGACGAGGTTGTTCATGAAGTAAATATAAAGGGCTGTACTGTAGTAGATTAGCTGAGATGCTAAGCTAATCTACTACAGCCCCAAAATTAATTTAATTCTTATGTGAATTATTTGCTATTTTTTTGTGAACTTATTGTGAAGCAAATTATCTTATGATCATGCATCAAAAAATGATTTTAATTTTCTAATTAATTTAAAGGAGTAATTTTTCATGAAAACTAATCATCTCTTTTTACTTGTAGCAGCAAGTATTAGCATAGTTTTTTTTAGTGTTCTTTCTATTAGTGGATTTCCAAAATCTACCGAAGATTGGATTTTTTCAGATGTTATTCTTGGAGTCATTCTTTACTTAAGTTATCTCGTAGTAGTTCCGGCACGCGATACTTCAAGAAACGAATATAAAAGAATATTTGGATAATAAAGAATGTATATAATCTGGGAACCAATCTAAATAATTGAAAATATATTTTTAAGCTAGGCACAACTTAGCAAAAAGGGGCAAATGCTGCTTCACTCAGCCCTAAGAAAACACCAGAGAATTGCTGCATAGCAATAAATAGAAAACCTCCCCTGCTGTTTTCTTGAGTGGTAAATAAGAAAAGCCCGATTCATTCGTAATACAATGAGTATTATTTAAAATTACTTATTGTATTCATCAGAATAATCGGGCTTTTTTAACTATTAACAAATCGCAAATCAGTTGACTATTAGCCAACCGTCACACCAAGTTTTGAGATAAAATGAAAACAAATTACGCGGAGATTGTTAAAAAACAATCTCCGCGTAATCAAAAGTCGCCCATGATCAAACACAATATCATGGAAAAGCTAAATTTAATAAGAGATCGGTGGCCCTGCAACCCATAAGCAGTCTGATATCAAACACATACCTTTAAAATCTTTCAATTTGGGTTGAATAGATGCTACTAATTTTTCAGCCTGATCAATCTCACAAACAACAACGATTAAAACATTTTCTTCTTGCAATAAAACATCGTAAGGACTACGTAAACCACGCGACCCTAAACCGCCCACCTTTCTAAGGATAGAATAGCCACGGATCTTATTTTCCGATAATAATTCTAACAAAGCATCAAACTTTTCCTCCCCTATAACAATGTCTATTCTTTTCATGGCTAATGTATTATTCATAATCTCGCCTCCTAGGTTGTTAAAAATTGGTCAACTATAAATTTATTTTTTTAACTAATCTAAAGGAATGCTATGAAACCATTGCGCCATTTCCCAATAAATTGGAACACCTACAAATATATTAAAGGGGAAAGTGACACCTAAGGAAGCACCGATAGATATTGCTGGATCCGCTTCCGGCACAGCGATACGCATAGCAGCAGGAGCTGCAATATAAGAACAGCTGGCATATAAAACAGCGAGCAACATCGTGCCGCCTGGTGACAATTGAAAATACCAGCCAACATAGGCGCCAAACAATCCAGCTGTTAGCGGAAATAAAATACCAAACGCGACGAGGAACACACCTTTTTCCATAACTGCCTTTAAGCGTGCAGACGCCAGCAAACCCATTTCCAGCAGAAATAAAGCTAGCACACCCATGAACAAGTCCATGTACATTTTATCCAGCGGCGCAACATTATTTGTTACCCCTGCATAGTAGCCAATGATAACTCCGCCTATTAATAGGATAAGACTCGTTCCAGTCAGGATCTCGTGCAACAATTTACCCCATTGAGTTTTTTCCCCTTCGCCTTTATTAGCACCCGCTTTCGCTAAAATCACACCAGTTACCAACGCGGGTATTTCCATCAACGCCATAATCAATGCCATATACCCTTCGCTGGTCTCTTTGATATTAGCCAAATAAGCCACCCCCACGGCAAAAGTTACCGCACTCACCGAGCCGTAGTGAGCAGAGATAGCACCCGCATCAGCCTGATTGAATTTTCCCACAAACCTCAATATGGGATAGGCTGTAAGTGGAACCATCGCTGCGAGTACAACCATAGCCGTAGCGATGGGCAACACTTCCATAATATCGTACTTGGCCATAGATACCCCGCCCTTGAAGCCGATAGCAATAAGCAAGAAAATGCTTAAGCTTTTATACAAAGCCTCCGGTATCTTAAGATCAGATTTGACTACGCCCGCTAACACTCCCAACACAAAGAAAAACACAACTGGTTGTATCGTGGTCATATTTACCCCTTTCCTGAAATTATTTAATTTGAATCAATACCATATTTCCTTACTACAACCCAAAGAAGACTGCTTGAAGTTTTTCTTGCTTCATTTAATCCTCTTGAAATGAGCAGACATAGGGCAAGCAAAGACTCATTAAACTTCTCTAACGGACAATTAAAGTAGAATTATTCTTTGCAATTCAAAAATTAACACAGGCGATGTGAAAAATATGTGAAAGAAGTAAAAAAAACTGTGAAACCAGAATACTTAATAATTAAAGGAAAATGATATGAAAAGCCATATCATAATTAATACAGACAATGTGAAAAATATGTGAAATAAAACCGTGAAATTAAAATAGCAAATAATCAAGGGAAAGTGATATGGAAAATCGCACCGTGTCCTGGAGAACTTTCTACATCAATCTTCCAACCATAATAATCACAAATCCGTTTAACAATTACCAATCCAATTCCTAATCCCTGCGTTTTTTTAGAACCACGAAAAAAACGTTCATAGAGAAAAGGCATAAAAGCTGGCTCAATTCCAATGCCTGAATCAGCGATTGATAAACGCTTATCGCTATAAGTTACGCGAATAAATCCTTGCTCAGTATACTGAACAGCGTTTCGCAGCATATTAACAAGCGATGTGTACAATGCCTGTCTGTTTAAGATCAATACTTCCCCCGATTTGATCTCTACATCTAGTAAAATTTTTTTCTGATATATTTCTTCACAAAATGGTTCAACAGCATCAAAAACGCACTCGGCAATGGCTACAGGCTCCATTGTTCCCAAGGCTTGCTCACGTGCCAGGAACAACAATGCTTGAACTTGTTCCCCCATTCGATTTGATACTGCCTCGATATTTTTTATTCGAGCATAAGTTTTGCTGGATAAATTTTGTTCAGCGAGCAATAACTCACAACTGGTCAAAATTGTGGTAATGGGAGTACGAAGTTCATGGCTGATGTTGGCAGTAAATTCCTGCTCACGCTGGAGCATTCGCATGATGCGATATTGATAATCTTCTAAAGTACGGGCAAGTTGAGCCACTTCCTCATCTTGGCCAGGCTGACTCAGTGATACGCAATGTAAATTATTCGTTACCAAGCTTTGTCCACTTTGATTAGCTGGTAGCAAACGCTTTACTCGCTCTGCCAAATCTGTTACTTGCTTTACAAGCAAACCTGCAAGCAAATACCCTATAAAGAAAGCAACCATAACAACGCCAATGAGCGATAAAATAACCAACAGCCTAAATTCGCGCTGTCGCTGCTCATGAAATCCAATTTTGTAAGCAACGAGAAATTTTGTTCCCTCAACATATTTCACAAGAACACGCGTTTCTTCATCATGATAAAAAATCTTATGTAATCCACGATCAATATCTTGCAAATGGCGTGGTAATTGCGATTCTTCTTTGTTGTTACGTATCACGTAACTTTTAAGACTGGATCCTACCTGTGGCGTAAAATTTGTAAGCTGCCGAAAATGAAAAATTATATGATTCATTTCAGCCTCTATAATTTGTTTGATATGCGCTTCTTCAATGTCATCAGCAGCAAAATAGAGACTTATAGCGAGTGTACCAACAATGATGGTACTGAAAATTGCAAGGGCGAGCGTCACCCGCAGACGAATGCCATACTTAATTTTGAACACTTGAAGTTAGACAGTAACCAAGACCATGAACAGTTTCAATCGGATCGTATCCACCCGCTTTCAATAAAGCTCGTCTTAATACATGCATATGACTTCGCAATGTATCACTAGTTTCCAGTTCTTCTTCCCAAGCTTCAAGCTCCAATTCTTTGCGACTAAATACGCGTCCAGGCTCACTCATTAATAACGCAAGTAATCGAATACATTTTGGTGGCAGCTTAACTTCATTATTTACAAAACGAACTGTTAACGTCTTTGGATCAAAACTAAGATCACCAACACTCAATTTTCGTACAGCGACTTTACCTTTGTATCGCTTATGCATTGCGGTTAAACGTGCTTCTACTTCTTTTAATGCAAAGGGCTTTATTATGTAATCATCAGCACCACTTTCAAAACCTATCAACTTATCATCCAGCGTATCACGCGCAGTCAACATTAATATTGGAATATCAATCTGGCATTCTTGGCGAAGCTTTCGACACAACGTCAAGCCATCCAGATAAGGTAGCTTGAGATCAAGAAGAATAGCATCGAAAGGTTGCGTGCTTGCCAAACGAAATCCAGTGGCGCCATCAAGCGCAGCATCAACACTATGACCCCGCGCTTCAAGGAAGTCATAAAGATTCGCAGCTATTGCTTGATCATCTTCGATAATGAGAATACGCATAGACTGAAAATATTGGTTATTTTAGAAAAAATAAACTAATCAGTATGATACTTGCGACTAAGTGTATGAACAGCATCGACAAGAGTCAATGCATTTTCAGGAGGAGTAAACTGAGAAATCCCATGGCCAAGATTAAACACATGCCCCGTGCCTTGACCATAACTGGCCAAAACTTTTTCAACTTCAGCAGTAATCGTATCAGGAGAAGCAAATAATACTGCAGGATCAAGATTTCCTTGTAATGCAACACTATCATGGATGCGACGGCGCGCTTCACCAATATCTATTGACCAATCAAGCCCGATAGCATCACATTTACTATTGACCATATGCTCCAACCATAATCCTCCACCCTTGGTAAAGATTATATTGGGAATACGCGCACCACCGTGCTCACGCTTTAACCCCGCAATGATTTGAGTCATATAATGTAAAGAAAATTCCAGATAAGCGGAATGCGATAACGCTCCTCCCCATGTATCAAAAATCATGATAGCTTGCGCGCCTGCCTCAATTTGTGCATTGAGATAGGCTGTAACAGCCTGCGCATTTACATCAAGGATATGATGTAACAAATCAGGACGCTGATACAGCATAGTCTTGACTTGACGAAAATCAGTACCACCACATCCTTCTATCATATAGCATGCAAGTGTAAAGGGACTACCGGAAAAACCAATGAGCGGAACCTGATCATTTAATGCTTTGCGAATTTGCGAAACAGCGTCGATGACATAACGCAAATGCACATCAGGATCAGGCACGACAAGAGAACGTATTTCCCATTCTTCACGCAAAGGACGTTCAAATCGTGGTCCCTCCCCTTCGGCAAAATATAGACCCAATCCCATTGCATCAGGTATCGTAAGAATGTCGGAAAATAAAATGGCAGCATCAAGTGCGAAAACGTGCTAATGGCTGCATGGTCACTTCCGTCGCAAAATTAGGATTCTTGCATAACGAAAGAAAATCGCCTGCACGAGCACGCGTTTGGTTATATTCAGGCAAATAACGCCCAGCCTGTCGCATGAGCCATACAGGTGTATATTCAGTAGGCTGGCGTAGCAATGCTCGAATTAAAGTATCATTTCTTAGTTTTGTCATTGAATGATCTATCTAATTCTTATCGATAATAACGGTTGACAGGAAAAACTTTAGTAGAAATTTTTTAAATTTTTTAATTTCGAAATTAACTGCGTATGTTACCAGTGATTGGCTTTGGGTTTCTATATTTCATATAAGGAATCTTGGAGAAATCACTAAGCAAGTTCAATTTCCTCGCTTGTTCCTGTCTAGGTAAGTACCAAGAAAACAAATTGCTTCCTACTTAATCCCTGTGTGCGATATAAAGATTTTGATGTTTCTTAATTACATTCAGTAAAATATGCGGTGCTGTAGCGTTATGTTATGGCAGCATTTTTTAAACCTTGCTTCACCGTAAACATGCAAATTAGCGGGAAGCTTTACCCATAAGGATATTATGAGACATTACGAAATTGTTTTTATCGTCCACCCAGATCAAAGTGAACAAGTACCTGCGATGATTGAACGCTACCGCGGGATCGTGACAGCCAAAGATGGAAAGATCCATCGTGTAGAAGACTGGGGGCGTCGTCAACTTGCCTATCTTATTCAGAAAGTACACAAAGCGCATTATGTCCTAATGAATATTGAATGTAACCAAGAAACGCTGGATGAGCTTGAACATGCTTTCAAGTTCAATGATGCTGTGCTTCGACATCTTACAATCAGAATGGACCAAGCTGTCACCACCCCATCTATTATGATGCAAGAAGATAAAGATAAATCATCGATGGCTAGCGAGGACGCAGAGGATAATCCAGAGATCGTACAAAGCACAGAAACCGAGATAGAGGATATCTCTGAGAAAGCCGGTGCTGAGGCTTAAAAACAGGTAAATTATTGAATTATAACCAGACTGTCATTTGCGGGAAAATTGTAAGAATTGATCCATTGCGTTATACCCCTGTGGGGAAGGCAATTATAGAATTCGAGATAAGCCATACTTCAAAGCAGATTGAGGCAAGCATTGAGCGTCAGGTAGCTTGCGAAATTTTTGCCGTAGCATTAGCTGATATGGCTAAAACAATTTCCGGCATGGAAGTCGGTAGCTTCGTTAAGCTAACCGGATTCCTTGCAAAAAGAAACAAAATCAGCTCTCAGTTAGCATTACATGTAACGCATATCGATATCTTATAAACATTCAGACATTCAGAAAAAACAGGAAAATCACGATGAGATTTACAAGAAGTAAAGATAGTAAATTGAAAAATAAAGAAAAAATGGCAAATCGCCCTTTATTTAAACGTAAAAAGTTTTGTCGCTTTACAGTAGAAGGCATCAAAACGATTGACTATAAAGACATCAACATACTGAAAGACTTTATCAGCGAGAATGGCAAAATCATCCCTGCTCGTATTACTGGAACAAAATCATATTATCAACGCCAGTTAAATACAGCGATAGAGCGTGCACGTTTTCTCGCACTGTTGCCCTACACTGATCGGCATTAAGAACTGAGGAGAAATATCATGCAAGTAATACTGATGGAGAAAATTGCAAGCCTCGGACAATTGGGTGACATCGTCAATGTTAAAAGAGGGTATGCGCGCAATTACCTGATACCGCAAGGTAAGGCTAAATGGGCTACTGAAAGTGCGATCGCTGATTTTAAAGCCAGACGTGCTGAGTTAGAGAAAAAACAGGCAGAAGCTATGGCAAATGCTCAAGCGTTGGCAGCAAAACTGGATGGTTTGCTTGTGCAAATAACCCAAAAAAGTGGAGTGGATGGTAAATTGTTTGGCTCAGTTACCAATGCAAATATCACCGAGGCACTTAAAGAACAAGGCTTCTCGATTGATAAATCAATGATTCGTATGCCAGAAGGTCAAATCAAGCAAGTCGGTGATTATCCGCTTACCATCGCGTTGCATAGTGATGTATCGGCTACATATTACCGTATCAGTTTTAGGTGAAACAACCACTTAAGCATTTTTGATTATTTTATGAAGAAGGACTGGCAACAGTCCTTTTTTTATTCCAGACATTCAATGATAAAATTTGCTTCTTTAGTGTTTGCAGATTCTGTCAGGATTCCTATGGTTCAATTACCCACTAGCATTGCTCATAATGAATTATTAGATATTTACAAGACTCCACCTCATTCTGTTGAAGCAGAGCAATCAGTATTAGGTGGCTTAATGCTAGATAATCATGCATGGGACAAAATAGCAGATATTATCACTCATACTGATTTTTATCGGCAGGATCATCAGCTCATCTATCATCATATCTGCAATCTTATAGAGCAAAATAAACCTGCTGATGTTATTACTGTCGCGGAATCACTCGAAAATTCAGCTGAATTACAGAATGTTGGTGGGCTGACTTATATAGGCTCAATTGTACAAAATACGCCAACAGCCGCTAACATTCGCCGCTATGCTGAGATAGTAAGAGAACGCGCTATCATGCGTAAGCTTGCTCAGATCAGTACACAAATTGCTGACTCAGCCTATAACCCGGCAGGACGCTCTGCATCAGACCTATTGGATGAAGCAGAAAGTAAAATATTTGAAATTGCTGAAATTGGCGCACGTGGTAAGCAGGGATTTATCGATATCCAACCTCTCTTAAAACAGGTGGTTGAACGTATTGAAATGCTATACAGCCGTGATAATCCGAGTGATGTCACGGGCATTGCATCTGGCTTTAACGATTTAGACCAGAAAACTTCAGGCTTTCAACCTGGAGACCTTATTATTGTCGCAGGCAGACCTTCTATGGGCAAAACAGCCTTTGCTCTTAATATTGCAGAACATGTGGCATTAGGGCTCAATAAGCCAGCAGCGGTATTTAGTATGGAAATGGGCGGAGCACAGCTTGCGATGCGTATGCTGGGCTCAATAGGCAGGCTTGATCAGCACAAGGTTCGTACTGGACGCCTGGAAGATGAAGATTGGCCAAAGCTTACTCATGCACTGGGTAAACTGAATGATGCGCCTATCTTTATTGATGAAAGTGCTGCATTGAATGCTCTGGAGCTTAGAGCCCGAGCACGGCGACTTTATCGTCAGCATGGAGAACTGGGATTAATTGTCGTCGATTATCTACAGCTCATGTCTTCACACACCCACAGTGAGAACCGCGCTACCGAAATTTCTGAGATTTCACGGTCTCTTAAAGCTTTGGCAAAAGAGTTACAAGTACCTGTCATAGCATTATCACAACTTAATCGTAGTCTGGAACAGCGACCTAATCCGCATAAACGCCCAGTTATGTCAGATTTGCGTGAATCTGGCGCCATAGAACAGGATGCGGATGTCATTTTGTTTATTTATCGAGATGAAGTATACAATCCAGATACACCGGACAAAGGGATCGCTGAAATCATTATCGGAAAACAGCGCAATGGTCCAATTGGAAAAATCAATCTAACCTTTCTTGGTGAATATACACGCTTTGAAAATTGTGCCCGACCTGAGTATTATTAATCAAATAATCAATCGTGCCGTACGCGTATCAGCAAGAAAAATGTTTCCTTGTTAATTCCGATCCAATCGCCGATACTGTATAGCTTCTGCGATATGCCCACTGCTAATCTGCTCACTACCTGTTAAATCTGCGATAGTGCGCGCCAGTTTTAAGATACGATGATATGCCCGTGCAGAAATATTCAAACGAGAAAATGCATGTTCCATCAAATGTTTACCCTGCTCATCCGGCTTACAATATTGATCTATTTCATGCACCCTCAAACCAGCATTGGGACCATTCTGCCTCACTAGTTGATATTGGCGAGCGGCCTCTACACGTGCTCTTATCATACGACTTGATTCACCTATCTCTTGCTGCAGCAAATCCTCTTTCGGTACAGCAGGTACTTCAATTTGCATATCAATACGATCAAGCAAAGGACCAGAAATTTTTCCACGATAACGCGCTATCTGATCAGGTGTGCAGCGGCATTTTCCTCCATAATGGCCTAAATAGCCACAAGGGCATGGATTCATCGCAGCGATTAGCTGAAACCGTGCTGGAAAATTGGCTTGCCGTGCCGCCCGTGAAATAGTGATTTGGCCCGACTCGAGTGGCTCACGTAAAACCTCCAAGACTCTACGATCAAATTCTGGCAGCTCATCGAGAAATAACACACCGTGCATCGCCAGGGAAATTTCTCCTGGCCGAGGTATACTGCCACCCCCCACCATGGCTACCGCAGAGGCAGTATGATGAGGCGAACGGAAAGGACGATGTTTCCAATTTGTGATATCAAAGTGGCCGCTGGCAAGCGACTGCATGGCAGCAGACTCAAGCGCTTCTTGCTCCGTCATAGCGGGAAGAATACCCGAAAGACGTTCAGCCAGCATCGACTTTCCTGTGCCTGGCGGCCCAATCATCAATATACTATGACCACCAGTTGCGGCAATCTCCAAGGCACGCTTAGCATGCAATTGACCTTTTACTTCAGTCAGATCTGGATGATAATTTGAATTATCCTTGCTGATATTTGTTTCAGTAGGTGTCGTGTATAGCTGCAATAACTCATATCCGGTTAAGTGCGAACAGATTTGAAGTAGTGATGTTGCAGGATAAACGCGTGCTTCCCTAACCAGGGAAGCTTCCGCAACATTATGTTGTGGCACGACAAAACTACGTCCTGATCGTGACGCGCCATAGGTCATGGCCAATGCACCATGGATAGGACGCAATTCTCCACTTAAAGAAAGCTCACCTACCCATTCATACTGATCGAGTTTATCAGCAGGTATTTGGCCCGTTGCTGCGAGAATGCCAAGTGCGATAGGCAAATCAAATCGACCACTTTCCTTGGGCAAATCAGCCGGTGCAAGATTGACCGTAATCCGCTGCGCTGGGAATTTGAATTGCCCATTTTGCAGCGCAGCGCGCACCCTGTCTTTACTTTCCTTTACCTCTGTTTCAGGTAATCCGACAATCGTGAAGCTGGGCAAACCATTAGATAAATGGGTTTCCACAGTAACCAGTGGCGCTTCGATACCTGATAGTGCGCGACTATAAAGGATAGCCAGTGACATGAAGAATAAGGAATACGATAAAAATATCGCCTGTTGTCAGAGAATTAATAGACGCATGACAAAATGGCTAAGCAATCAGAAATCTATCTACCAAATAATTTTTACATTAATGGTTAACCTTCATAATTTGCATCGCTTGTAGTGGTTTTTGACGTAGTTGCCTTAAGTTGATTCTCCAAGGCAGCAACTTTTTCTTCTAGCTCAGTCAATTTTGCGCGTGTCCGCTTGAGCACTTCTTGTTGCACATCAAACTCTTCACGCGTCACCACGTCCAAACGAGAAAGCATACTCGTCAACATAGCGCGCATATTCCTTTCAATATCCTTGGCCGGACTTTGAGCTATAATTTCACTTATCTTGGAACCGATTTCGTCCAGAACATTTTTGTTAACCATTTTTCTCTCCATTTACATTGGCTGATTACTGAATATCTACTATATAAGCTTGGTTACAGCATTTACAAGATAAAATCGCATACTTCAAACAAATAGGCAACCTGAAAACGAATGCTAAAAATTGTCACAAAATAAAATCGTGTACGATGGTCGCTATCTTTTTCATACAATATTGATTCATGACTCTCGATCGTTTACAGCTCCTGGAAAATTGGATAAGAACAGAATTTCCTGGTAAATCTTTTGAACTCTCCCCTGCTTCTGCTGATGCAAGCTTCCGTCGTTATTTTCGTATCATAATGGATCAGCAATCCATAATTGCCATGGATGCACCACCGCAGTTGGAAAACTGTGCGCCATTTCTGCATGCAACTGATGTATTTGCTACAGCCAACGTCCATGTACCGACCCTATTAGCCCAGAACCTGACACAAGGTTTTTTGTTACTTTCAGACCTAGGGAATACTACTTACTTGCAAGCACTGGAAATAAATCCAACTACCGCAGATAGGCTTTATGGCGATGCAATCGATGCGCTGATTAAAATTCAACTGATCAGTCAGGCAAATATATTTCCTGAATACGATGCAATGAGACTCAGGAAAGAATTAGACTTATTTCCAGAGTGGTACATTACCAGGCATTTACAAATAATACTCAGTCAAAAGCAAATCAATGACATGGCTGCTATTTTTTCACGCATCCTTGAAAATAATCTCGCCCAGCCCAAGGTATTTGTTCACAGGGATTATCACTCTCGCAACTTGATGATGACTACACCTAACCCTGGCATTCTTGATTTTCAGGATGCAGTGTATGGTCCGATTACTTATGACCTCGTTTCGTTGTTTAAAGATGCCTATATCCATTGGGAGGAAGAGCGCATATTAGACTGGATCATTCGTTACTGGGAAAAAGCACGCAACGCTGGACTTCCCGTTACGACTGATTTTTCTGATTTTTATCGAGACTTTGAATGGATGGGTGTCCAACGTCATCTTAAAATATTAGGAATTTTTGCACGGCTGTATCACCGAGATCATAAGGAAGCCTATCTCAAAGATATGCCATTAGTCATGACCTATTTACGCAAAGCATGTGAACGCTATCGGGAGCTTCATCCATTGCTTACACTATTGGATCAGCTTGAAAGCATACAACCTGATACAAAAATTGGTTACACCTTCTAATAGAATGCTAGATCATTCCTTTAAAGCCATGATTCTTGCAGCAGGGCGAGGTGAGCGCATGCGTCCCTTCACCGATACATTACCCAAACCATTGCTTCGTGCTGGAAAACAAATGTTGATCGAGTATCATCTGCAAAATCTGGCACAGGCTGATTTTAGGGATATCGTTATCAATCATGCTTATTTAGGTCATATGATTGAAGCAGCCTTAGGTGATGGTCAGCGCTATGGCATCAATATTACCTACTCAAAAGAAACCACTATACTGGAAACAGCTGGTGGAATCGCGAATGCGCTACCGCTATTAACCAGTTGCTCAGCAAATCAACCCTTCCTGGTCGTCAATGCCGATATCTTTTGCCAAATAGATTACTCAACCTTATTACCGGCATTGCAGCGATTACAAACAAATTCTGATGGCGATCTTGCCCATTTGGTCCTAGTCGATAATCCTCCTCATCATCCTGATGGTGATTTTTTTCTGGAGCAAGGACGTCTTACTGCAAGAGGGCATCACAAGCTCACTTTTAGCGGGATCGGTGTTTATCATCCCGACTTCTTTAATCAGGTCGCTCCTGGAATCGCTACCAAACTTTCGCTTCTATTAGGCCAGACAATCCCTTTAAATAAGATTGGAGGGGAATATTACCAAGGAATGTGGATGGATATCGGCACACCAGAACGGCTGCAATTGCTCACTGCACAATTTTCTATGTAAGTACTTCGTATTTAATCCCACTATAGCCACGCACTTATACAGGTTGCCAATTAAAGATATTAAGTGACGAGTAATTACTCCTTTGGTCAAACAGGATGTGAACAAGGATATCTGCGAACAGATTTAGCTCTCCCACACCAAGCCAATGTCCACGCTTATTGGTACGAAATGAAGGAAAAAGATCCCGCAAATCTCCCGTCAGCGCCAGTGAAAGCCAACGGTACAAAATGGATTTTCATAAATCTATCCTAAAGTACTGGTTCATCAGTTTTTGCACCTTGTTATTGCTGGCCTGGTGAAATATCTAAGTTGGCTCGAGGTACTCTGCCTGAACAGATATATGAGAAAATAGCGAATTAGAAAATTTCAGTATTCCAGAAATTTGCATCATATGTATCCCATAACTTCCCGCGAGCATGCTCTCTTCAAGCAACTGGTTAAGCTGGAAAAATCGTCACGGGCGCGACGATTAAAAGGTTTGACTTTGCTCGATGGAGCCCATCTCATTCAGGTTTATCATGCTAGAGAACAAATACCGCTAAAGTTGATTGTAAGTGAATCAGGATATAACCATGCTGAAATCAAACATTTGATATGCGAATTCAGCAAACAATCTAGAATCGATACCATAATATTCAGTGATACCTTGTTCAAACAAGTGTCCCCTGTCAGAACACCAACCGGTATCCTGGCACTTATTACTATTCCTACATGCGACTCGAATGCAGTCGACGAGAGTCAGGTATTTTGTGCATTACTAGAAGCCATACAGGATCCTGGCAATCTGGGTTCGATGCTACGTTCGGCAGCAGCCGCTGGTGTAAGTGATGTTTATTTATCCCATGATTGTGCAGATGCTTGGTCACCCAAAACACTGCGAGCTGCAATGGGAGGGCATTTCTCGCTAACCATACACGAGCAGTCTAATTTGGTGCAGGTAGCTCAGCAATTTCACGGCAAAGTCATTGCGACGACTTTACAGTCTACACAGCACCTTTATCAAACCGATCTCAAAGGTCCGGTTGCATTTGTATTTGGCAACGAAGGCGCAGGATTATCGCAAGAAATACTGCGAGCAGCCAGCGAGCAGGTTACAATTCCCATGACAGACAATACGGAATCACTCAATGCAGCTGCCGCAGCAGCAATCTGTTTTTTTGAGAAGATTAGGCAGCAATGCTATTGATATTTGATTGCTCATCTAAACTTTAACCAATATGTCTTGCGTCAGTTCACAGCAGGAGGAGAAAACGACAGTTTTACACCTAAGCTATCATCCGCCATTGGCTTGGAATGCCTTAGTCGGTTTTCTTTGTAGTCGTGGCAGCCGCTACGTAGAGCAGTTGATGGGTGATCGCTATCTGCGAACGATTAAGCTCGGCAATGAAACCGGCTGGATTGCTGCTCAGCATGATCCGGTGCGTAATCAAATCGATGTAGAAGTATCCCCATCACTGCTGCCTTGTTTGACTCAGCTACAGACTCGTTTACACATCTTATTTGACCTGGATGCGAACCCAGTCGCCATTGAAAATCATCTGAAACGCGACAAAATATTGAAGCAACTCATTACCCATAATCCTGGCTTACGCGTTCCCCGTACCCTGAATGCCTTTGAGCTGAGCTTACGTGCGATAGTGGGTCAACAAGTCACTGTCAAGGCGGCCACTACCCTGTTCAATCGTTTCGTTACAACTTTTGGTGAGCCGATCGATACCCCCTTTCCTGAACTAAATCGCACCGGGCCAATTGCGAGCGCGATCGCTGACGCAAAGCTACAAACCCTGATCAATCTTGGTTTAACGCAACGCCGTGCCTTAACTATTCAGCTGCTTGCAAAGCAAATAATTGATGGAACACTGAAGCTGGAGGAAGATAATTCATCTCAGATCATTGAACAACTGATTGCGCTGCCGGGAATCGGTCCTTGGACTGCTCAATACATTGCCATGCGCGCTCTGGGAGACCCCAATGCAATCCCGGCGTCAGACCTAGGACTCATGCGCGCATTACAAGTAGAAAAATCAGTGGGCGTTCTGAATCGTGCAGAAAAATGGCAACCCTGGCGCGCTTACGGCGCAATCCATTTGTGGCATCATTTAAGTGCAGGAGGCTAAACAATGAATTACTATACGATTATGGAAAGCCCTATCGATCCTCTTTTACTCATGAGCGATGGTGAACACCTTACGGGCTTATATATGGATGTACAAAATTACTTACCCCACATGGAAGATAATTGGGTATATGACCCAGCGCTCTTTGAAGAAGCCATCTCCCAATTAAAGGCTTATTTTGCAAAAGAATTGTCTCACTTTGAACTCCCACTTAAGGCAACTGGCACAGCTTTCCAGGAAAAGATTTGGCAATTACTCACCACCATTCCCTATGGTGAAACGGTCAGCTATAAAAGTATTGCCGAACATATTCAAGTACCCAAGGCGGTACGGGCAGTTGGTTTGGCGAATGGTAAGAACCCTATTTCCATTATCATACCTTGTCATCGTGTGATTGGTGCTAACGGTAAACTGGTTGGTTATGGCGGGGGCCTTCCCCGCAAGCAGTGGTTATTGGCACATGAAGCAAAACAGGGTGAGCTACTGCCAAGGTAAAGCCAGCCCCGCCGGTGTGATGAAATTAATCAGCGATCAGTAAAACTACAGGTCTGATCACCCAGATAGAGGTTATGCCAACAGATTCGCACGTTGGCAATTCATATCAGATTAAACTTGCTCACACTTCATAGGGTTCTGGATCTTCGGTTAAGGGTGGTTTTGGTCCTGCAGAGGTAGTTGGCATAGCGCTACTGCCCATCGTTCCTGGAATTCTGGGCGTATTGCATACCACATCGGCATTTTGTGCACGATGACGCAAGGCATGATCCATCAGGACCAAGGCCAGCATAGCTTCAACAATAGGGGTAGCACGTATGCCGACACAAGGATCATGCCTGCCATGTGTTTCAACAATTACTGACCTCCCTGCTTTATCGATAGAGCGTCGCCCGAGACGTATGCTAGATGTTGGTTTAATTGCCACATTGACAGTAATTGGTTGAGCAGTAGAAATACCGCCAAGTATACCGCCAGCGTTATTGCTCAGAAATCCTTCAGGCGTCATTTCGTCCGAATGCTCTGTTCCTTTCTGGCTGACACTAGCAAATCCTGCACCAATCTCTACTCCTTTGACAGCATTGATACTCATCATGGCATAAGCAATTTCTGCATCCAAGCGATCATACACGGGCTCCCCCCAGCCAACGGGCACTCCCTCAGCGATAACGCTAATTTTTGCACCTACCGAATCACCAGATTTTCGCAGGCGATCCATAAAATCCTCGAGCTCTGGTACGATGCTGTTATCTGCCACAAAAAAAGGGTTCTGATTCACATCACCCCATTGTTTGAATGGGATGATGACAGATCCCAGCTGCGCCATATAACCGCGAATGGTCACACCATAGGTTTCATGTAGCCATTTCTTGGCGATTGCAGCCGCTGCAACCCGAACTGCGGTCTCGCGCGCAGATGCACGCCCGCCCCCGCGGTAATCACGAATGCCATATTTCTGCCAATAGGTGTAATCCGCATGGCCGGGGCGAAACACTTCCATGATTTTGCTATAATCCTTGCTACGCTGATCCTCATTACGAATCAGCAAGGCAATCGGTGTACCGGTTGTTTTACCTTCAAACACACCCGAAAGAATTTCTACCCGATCAGCTTCTCGCCGCTGAGTAACATGGCGCGAGGTGCCAGGTTTGCGTCGATCCAATTCTTGTTGTATAAATTCTTCTGATAAAGCCAATCCTGGCGGGCATCCATCTACTACACAACCAATCGCCGGACCATGCGACTCACCAAACGACGTGACACAAAAAAGTTTTCCAAGCGTATTCCCAGACATTCTCTTTTACTCGTTAAATCGGTGGCCCAAGTCTAACATATGCTGGTGTAGATTTTTACTGTTGCTCACCAGCGAATAATTTTATACAAATGCTTGCGACTGAATTTCTTTCCTAGCCGTGCACCTCTAGGTAAAATGATGTTTGCAAATAAAAGTCATTATCTAATTGATGTTACTGAGCTAAAAGAGGAGCAATCATGAATACAGCGGAAGTCAAAGCGTTTCTCACTGATTTACAAAAAAGAATCGTTGCAGGATTGGAGCAGTTAGATGGCAAGCCTTTCCTGCACGATGCCTGGGAACGTCCAGAGGGGGGCGGTGGGCTAAGCTGCGTGATTGAAGAAGGTAATGTATTTGAGCGAGGGGGAGTCAATTTTTCTTATGTCTATGGCAGTGGTTTACCTGCGTCAGCTACTGCTGCGCGGCCTGAATTAGCTGGCCGTTCATTTGAAGCTACCGGGGTGTCTCTGGTCTTGCATCCACGCAACCCCTATGCTCCCACTATACACATGAATGTACGATTTTTTGAAGCCAAAAAAGAAGGATCAGAACCCGTTTGGTGGTTTGGTGGTGGTATGGATTTAACACCGTATTATGGTTTTGAAGAAGATGCCATTCATTTTCACCAAGCCTGTAAAAGTGCACTTCAGCCTTTTGGTGATGAATACTATCCTCGCTTCAAAAAATGGTGCGATGAGTATTTCTACTTAAAGCATCGCAAAGAACCACGTGGCATCGGTGGTATTTTTTTCGATGATTTCAATCAACCTGATTTCACCACCTGCTTTAATCTAATGCAGAGCGTTGGAGATCATTTTTTATCCGCCTATGTTCCGATCCTGGAAAAACGCCTCAATACACCATATGGTGAGCGTGAGCGTGATTTTCAGGCCTATCGTCGCGGACGCTATGTCGAATTCAATTTAGTTTGGGATCGAGGAACGTTATTTGGATTGCAAACAGGCGGACGTACCGAGTCGATCCTCATGTCTTTGCCCCCGATTGTCAAATGGCGCTATAGCTGGACTCCTCCGGTAGGAAGTATAGAAGCCACACTCTATACTGATTTTTTGATTGGCAAAGATTGGGTTAATCTTTAGGAAAAATTCTGGTTGAACGCTTCATTGCTAGTATCGCGTACAGCTTCCTCTCGCAATCTAATACAAATGTATACTTTTAAACGATAAGCTAGATAACAGTTAAGGAGTTCTAACCAGATAATTCACGATCATTGCATATTGCGCTATGGATAAATTCTCTGCCCGTAACCCGGAATCTAAGGCTAAAGCATCAAAATCTTCAGGTTTTAGATAATCACGCAAGGTATTGCGCAGTGTTTTGCGTCGTTGTGAGAAGGCAGCCGATACAATTTGGGCAAATAACGAATCTTGATCAGCAGGAATAATGGTTTGCGTCAATGGGCGCATGCGTACAATAGCTGATTGTACTTTTGGGGCAGGACGAAATGATTCTGCCGGAATCATCAGGATTTGTTCCATTTCAAAACAATTCTGCAGCATGACAGATAAACGCCCATAATCTGGAGTAGAAGGAATAGCTACCATGCGTTCGACCACTTCCTTCTGCAACATAAAATGCATATCGACGATATAAGAACAGAATTGACTGAGATGAAACAATAGGGGGGTAGAGATATTGTAGGGTAAGTTACCGATGATGCGTAAACGGTTACCCAATTGAGAAAAATCAAACTTCAGTGCATCTGCTGAATGGATGGTTAGTTTTTCTTCGGGAAATTCCTGACTTAGGTGCTTAACAATATCTCGGTCAATTTCTATGGCATGGAGATGATCCACAATTTGCAGCAATGGCCGCGTCAATGCGCCTAATCCAGGGCCAATCTCAATAAGTCGATCGCCCCTGGATGGTCGAATGGCGTGAATGATTTCAGCAATAATCTGAGGGTCGATCAAAAAATTCTGACCAAAGCGCTTGCGTGGAATATGCTTCACAATCTAATAAAAATATGTAAGCTTAGACTGGTAGTTAACTGTGATTATGGAATTTCAGGATTGTTGCTGAGCACACCGTTTTTGAGCCAGCATGATTGCCATTTCTATAGCTGCTCGTAAACTACCTGGATCAGCTCGTCCCGTTCCAACCAAATCAAGAGCAGTGCCATGGTCCACCGACGTCCGAATAATGGGAAGCCCCAAAGTGATATTGACCCCCGTACCGAAGCTTGCGTACTTAAGCACAGGCAGCCCCTGATCATGATACATGGCAAGAATGCAATCATAATCCTTCAACCGTACTGGATTGAACAATGTATCAGCCGGCAAAGGCCCAAGCAAATTCATGCCTTCAGCACGAAGTTTGGTCAGCACTGGGATGATGATGTCGATTTCTTCACGACCCATATGTCCTGACTCACCTGCATGAGGATTAAGTCCTGCAACTGCAATACACGGATTATTGATAAAAAAACGATTAACCAGATCATAATGGATAATACGTAGTTTCTGCTCGAGCTTTTCAGGTGTAATCGCAACAGCTACTTCTTTCAAGGGCAAGTGCGTGGTTGCAAGCGCTACACGCATGTTACCACCTACCAACATCATAACAACTTGACTGCGCGTCATTTCTGCTAGATATTCAGTATGGCCTGTAAAGGGTATGCCAGCTTCGCTGATGACCCCCTTGTGAACCGGTGCCGTCACCAGAGCATCAAACATTCCATTTTGACACCCATGTACAGCGTATTGCAGTGTTTTAATGACATAACTTGCATTCGCTGGTTCCAGTTTGCCAGGGGAGACAGGTACGTTTACCGGCATATGCACGATTTGCAGGCTACCCGGTTTATGTTCACTGAAATGAGCAGAGGGTTTTTCGATTAATTCCAAGGGCAGTTGTAACAATGCTGCGCGCTGTTGCAGCATGGCACGATCTGCAATGACCACGAGTTGGCAAGATAATAGCTTCCTGGGCAATTTGTATACACAAATCAGGGCCAATGCCAGCGGGCTCCCCTGCTGTCAACGCAAGTATGGGTATTTTATTCATCGAATGGCTAACTGTTAAATATCTTCGGCCCGATATTCGACATAAGCCTGATCGCGTAGCTGCTGTAACCACTCCTGCATCACCATTTCTGCCTTCCTTGCATGGATTGCCTTGCGTGCAGTTTGGCGTTGCTGCTCGTTACTGACATCTTGTGATCGACGCTCGATAACCTGAATTAAATGCCAGCCAAACTGGGTTCTTATGGGGGAGCTGATTTGGCCAGGTAAAAGCGCATCCATAGCCTGTTCAAATTCAGGAACAGTATCACCAGGAGAAAGCCAGCCCAGATCTCCGCCGCTTGAGCCACTGGCATCTTCAGAATGAGCTTTCGCTGTTTCTGCAAAATTAGCGCCTTTATCAACGCGATCTTTGATCTGCATTATCATGCGATGCGCATCATCTTCTGATATCAACTCGCTGATTTTGACAAGAATATGACGGGTATGCGTTTGATTGATGATAACTACTGGAGTTTCCTGCGCACGTCGACCCAGTAACTTAAGAATATGAAAGCCGACAGGACTCTGAATGATGGGCGTCACTTGCCCACGCTGCATTTTCACCAGTATTTCAGCAAAAGAAGGTCCCATCTGCATGATAGGTCGCCATCCAAGGTCTCCTCCCTGCATGGCATTGGGGGCATCGGAAAATTCTGCTGAGACTTGTGCAAATTCGACACCTTCCTGCAATTTTCTCATAGCAGTCTCTGCACGCTGACGCTTCGCTTCAATCTGTGTTGCATCCATTTGTTCCAAGATCTGGATCAGAATATGTGCAACATGATATTCATCGTTACCAATCGATGAGGTTTTCTGAGTCCGCAAAAAATTATCTATTTCCCCTTCTGTTACATTAATACGACTGCTTACCTCGCGTTCTTTTAGTCGGGTCATAAGAATTTCATTGCGTATCTCATCTCGGAATTGGCTCAAACCAATACCATCCTGCTCGAGTGCAGCATAGAATTCCCCCATAGAAAACTTATTTTCCTTAGCGATATTGCGTATCGTTTTGTCAAGCTCAGTATCACTAACGGATATGCCCAGTTCTTTCGCACGTTGCAACTGGGCTCTCGTAAGAATGAGACGTTCCAGCAACTGTTTTCCCAACACATCAAAAGGTGGAAGTTGTATTCTCTGTTTCTGCAATTGTCTGATGGTATTTTGAATCACATCATTGAGCTCAGTGCGTGTAATGACTTCTTCATTAACGACAGCAACAATATGATCGATTGGCATGACTTGATTGAGGGCAATAGTTTGTTGTGCAACAGCTTTTCCAGTTATTGCCATAATGATTAGCATCAACATAATCTGACAAGCAAAACCTGCCTTGTTAATATGATGGTTAGCTATTCTGCGTATATTTTTCACAATTCCCATTTATTCCGATTATTAGTAAGTATTAATCTAATTTAGAACTGCTCGCTTGTATGTGTATAGCCTGGAATACCCTGCCGCAATACCCGTATCGGATTATTCCCTATTCGCATCAGGCCATTTAATTCGAGTTGGACAAAAAATGCCGTAGAAGTTCTCTCCGTTGCAGTAATAAACCGGTTTAGCACCATACGCAACGTCCAGCAACAGGCATTGTATTCTAGACCTACCAGTCCAGCTAAAAGCTTATCATCCTGCAATGAGTAGTTGACGCTTGCCATCCCTTGCCAGTTTTTCAGAAATGGCCATTGAGTTGATGCATCGACCTGTTCCAGAGGTGCTCCTGGAACCGGAAATAGTAAATTAGTACTTTGCACCACTCCGGGCACCCCTCGAGTATAACGATAGCCTAGATTGAACACTTTACCTGGCTCTGGATGATAACTTACGCCGGCACGAATTTTGTCTATGCGGAATGCTTTTTCATCGAGTTGCACACTGGTGTCAGTCGTAATTACCGGGGTGATTCTTCCTGAAATAGCTGCAATAAAATCTGTTTTATTACTTGTTGTTTGTTGCCCGCTTAGCACCACGTCGCGGTCTGAAAAACGTACTTTCTGACCTACCGCAAGCCGTAGTCGCTCATTGCCTGTTGTTGATTCAATTAGACGTGAAGTCAATGCCAAAGTAACTTCGTTGGCGTCATTGATCCGGTCATGACCGCTGAACCGGTTTTCAGTAAAAATTTGCGCAAAACTAAAATCCATCTCCGCTGATTCAAAATTGGGGAAGATACGATTATCCTGATTGCGGAATGGAACATAGAGGTAATAAATGCGTGGCTCAAGCGTTTGCACAAAATTTTCATTTCTGAATTTGGTATCCCGCTCAAATACCACACCAGAATCGAGGCTGAATAGCGGTACAGTACGATTGATATTGGAATCTCCATTTTCACTTACAGGCTCATTTAAATTGTATCGGGTGTGATGCAAACTTACCTTGGGTTTGATATAGCCAAATGCCGTTTGCAAAGGCAGGCTAACACTGGGAAAAAGTACTAAACGCAGTCCATCGGCCAAGCTTAATTTTTGCCCATCTGGCAAGCGTTGCGTTTCGAAATAAAAGTTCGTCCAGATACTCGTAAAATCAAAATCCAATCCATAAACATCACGCTGTGATGCTGTCAAGGTAAACTGAGGCAAACGCTTGTAAGGCGGAATAATGAGCGTTCCTGGGGTCTTGAAGCGTTTGGAAACTCTGGACGAGTGTGGTAAAGCTTATCGCGTTATTAGTGGCCCAAACTACCATTATATGAAGTTGTCGCCTGCTGTAAAAGGTTTGTTCTGGCAGTAAGGTTAACGTTAGTGCCAAGATCACGAAAAAAATCACGATCAGAAACGAGATTATAGTCGATATTACCTGTCCAGCCTCTACCCAGATACTGGGCATGATTCAAGAAAACACCATAACGAGTCTCATTAGTGATCAGATCATCAGGCAATATATCGAAAAGCGCTTGTCCCACCCAGCGTTTCGCCCATATAGCGGAACTCATTTTCGAACATTATGCCGCGCTTACTCATAGCACGTGCCGTAATCGTTGCATCGTAATTAGGCGCGATATTCCAGTAAAAAGGCAACGACATTTCCACACCGCTTCGCGCCGTATTACCCATAACGGGTGCAAGAAAGCCTGTTTTTCGTTTACCACTATAGGAAAAATTTAACCACGGCAAATAAAGAAAGGGTACATTCTTGAATGCAACACTAACATGGCGTGCAGTACCGATTTCTTTCTCTTCATCAATTTCCAAGTCTTCCGCTCGGATGAACCAATCATCATTTCCGATTGGGCAAGTCGTATAACTACCCTTTTTTAGCCGGTAATGATCTTCTCCTTCAAACAAAAATAAACTTCCACTCCCGCGACCACCCCCTTCTTTTAAATAATAACTCGGCTGACCAAGCTCTCCTCTTAAACTTTCTAGATTCAACCTGAGATGAGTTCCTTCCAATACATCTTTCTCTCGTTCAAGATGTACTTTACTATCAATCATCACATCTTTTGTGTCAGGAAGATATTTCATATACTCGGCAGATATAACTTGATCACCGCGTTGCAATTTAGCCTTTCCTATGGCTTCCACTTCTTCTTGAGGGTGACCTTTTATTTGGTCAGCCTCGATAAATGCCGGCAGTTTCTTTTTTGAACCATTCAACTGCTCGGCTGCAATCACGACGACAGATGAGCCGAGTAAAATGAAAAAAACGAGAATTTGAATATAATAATTGTTCATTACACGTGTAGTCATCCTGAAAATCTTTTATCAGGAGATGCTTGTTATAGTCAGGTTTTTCAGCCTATCCACATCATAGGAATAATACGAAATAGAGATGATACAAAAATGAGATAAAGATTATCATTTCGCATCAAGAGTGCTAAATGAAAGTTCTTAATATGGCTTCATCAAGTAAAAGCAATCAACTCGTTCATTATTGTTCTCAGGAGCTGCTGTAAAGCATGCAGAATTGAATTTAGTTCATTTATCTTGCCCATTACTTATTCTAAATGAGAGTATTATTTTAGCTGACAAAATTTCTTCCATGTCCGATCTTGCTACTATTTTTTCTGAAAACGGCCTGCTAGCCCATACCATACCAGGATATCGAGCTCGTACTCAGCAATCGCAAATGGCACAAGTCATTGCAAATACAATTGAACATCATGGTGTATTAGTAGCAGAAGCTGGCACCGGAACCGGAAAAACATTTGCTTATCTGGTACCCGCCTTATTGATGGGCGGCAAAGTGATCCTCTCTACCGGAACTAAAACATTGCAAGATCAACTATATAATCGAGATATTCCTACTATTCGTGCAGCACTTAAAATCCCTGTCACCGTAGCGCTGCTGAAAGGTCGAGCTAATTATATCTGTCATTACCATCTGGAAAAAACATTACAATCTGATCATCTTAGTTTCGCATCGCGTGAGGAAGTTAAATATCTAGGATTGATCGAACGTTATGCCAAGTCGAGTTATCATGGTGATAAAAGCGGGCTCAGCAAAGTTCCGGAAAATGCGGTTATATGGCAATATGTGACTTCCACTCGAGATAACTGCCTTGGGTCAGAATGCCCGAATTACAAGCAATGCTTTGTTATGGAAGCACGCAAACGTGCGCTCTCAGCCGATATTGTCGTGGTCAACCACCATTTGTTCTTTGCTGATGTGATGCTGCGCGATGAAGGGTTATCAGAGCTTCTACCTGCCTGCAATACGGTCATCTTTGATGAAGCCCATCAGTTGCCAGAAGTTGCCAGTCTGTTTTTTGGTGAATCAGTTAGTACCAGTCAGTTGTTGGAACTCGCGCGCGACACCGAGATTGAGGCCTTGCTCAATGCCAAAGACTTCACTCCACTCCCTGAAGCAGTGGCTGTCATGGAAAAGGCAACTCGTGATTTACGTTTAACTATAGCTGGAGAAAACATGCGCTTGCCATCTGCTACAGTGATGCAAAATACTGACTTCAAAGATACGCTTGCTATTCTCCAGGAAAAACTCATGCTACTTGTCAGTCTGCTTGAAAATCAAGCGGTTCGCTCACAAGGACTAGAAAACTGTTGGCGCCGTGCTACTGCCCTTCATACCAGCATCAAACGCTGGTGTGAGCAAATTGAAAATGAAGGTTATGTCCGGTGGGTGGAAACGTTCAATCATGCTTTGCAGCTCAATGCCACACCATTGTCTATCGCTGAAATATTCAATAGACAATTAAACGCCTCACCACGCGCGTGGATATTTACTTCAGCAACTTTGGCAGTCAAAAATGATTTTTCCCATTACCATCAGGCGATGGGATTAGCAACGGCTCAGTCAATCAGCTGGAGCAGTCCATTTGATTTTCCGAATCAAGCTCTGCTCTATGTCCCGACTCACCTCCCTAACCCCAATGACCGCAACTATACCGAATGCGTTGTCAAGGCTGCATTGCCGATATTGCGGGCAAGTCGTGGTCGTGCCTTCTTTTTATGCACCAGTTTACGTGCTATGCAGCAAGTTTATGAGTTATTACAGGCGACATTCGAACAGGAGCAGCTTGATTATCCACTCTTGCTGCAAGGACAGGGATCACGCAGCACGATGTTAGACCGCTTCCGTGAGCTAGGCAATGCCATTCTCATCGGTAGCCAATCATTCTGGGAAGGTGTCGATGTACGGGGTGAAGCGCTCTCATTAGTGATCATCGACAAATTGCCATTTGCCTCCCCAGACGATCCGGTACTCTCAGCACGCATCGAAAAAATCAATAAGGAAGGTCGTAATGCCTTCATGGAGTACCAACTGCCTCACGCCATCATCAGTCTGAAACAAGGGGCCGGACGCCTCATCCGGGATGAAAATGACCGAGGTGTGTTAATGATCTGTGATCCCCGTCTGATTACCCAATCTTATGGCAAGCGTATCTGGCAAAGCCTGCCTCCGATGAAACGCACCCGCGATTTAGCTGACGTAGAAATTTTTTTTGCTGAAAAGACTAACCAGAGAAACCTTGAATAAATCTTCGAGCAGAATAAAGTACAAGGCAGACGAAGCGCTAAGAACTAACTTGGTATGAACCAGCAACTCTTCACACTGAGTGTGATGAAGTGTGAACGAGCTCAAGCCTACTATTCAACAAACGCGCCAACCCCTCTGCGCCTTGCTGCATCACCTGGTGATGATTCCATCTAAACAAAGGCAGTGCAAGTGGAGCAACGAGATTCATCCATAACCGATTAATGCGCACATGCCACTCATAGCGCACTACCGTTACACCATCCTCATGAAAAAAATTCCACCGCCCCGTTCCAATCACTTCACCGCAAGCCTGCCCTTCTATTACTGCAAATGGAACGATTTGTGTCACACGTATATTGAAAACTAGCCGATAAGGAATCCGCCCTCTCCAGATAAAACGATGCACACTCCCTACCCCATTCGCATCGCCGATAACAAGTTTTTCCACTTTCTCACTGCCCTGCCACCATTTGGGCCAATCAAGGCAATGGGTAAGAGCGTCATACACTTCGGTTAAAGGAGCATTGATGCGCCACTCAGTGACAAATTGGAATTCTGTCATTATTACTTTATTGATCGAAAAACACAGGAAAGTTTAAGACTAATGACTAATTCGATATTTTTGCTACCTTAATCATCTCAATGAGGCTACTATCTTTTTACGTACTGCTTGCTAATAAATTTCACGCATTCCTATCTAATCTACCTCGAATCTACTTCCTCCCTTCACTTGATTGTAGATTACAATAGAATCAGTCGGCACTGCTTCATTGGTACAGATCCGAAGCTGTCCCCATCCACCTGCTTTAGTACTCCATGACGCAGGTCGTATATTTCTGCCTTGCAGCGCTATAGCAAGTTGACCGCTCCTGACCCATACCCATGTTGAAAGCATACGCCTGGCATCAGATTTCAGGTTTAATAATTCCATGAAAACACCACTTTTATTACCTTTTGAAACAACCTTAAGCATTTGATTATCATTTTTCTCAGAAGCTTCTATCGGAATGCATTTCGAGATAGCCTTGCTGCCGCTTTTGTCAGAATGCATCTTCCAGCCGATAACTGAAGAAGCAGGTAAAGGTTCGCAGCTTCCTTTTCTTTTTTTCTGTTCACAGCTAGCTTGGGCGTTGGTGTTGCAGTTCCCAAAACCAGAGTTAATTGCGAGATTCCGATCAGGATTCTGAGGGTTCATCGCTGAACACATTACCATCGCTACAGACTCGGCGCTACTTGGTGCAGAAACGATAACCACCAGCACTCCTACACAAATTGTAAGGACTAATCGCTGCATAATTGACCTCCTTCTGTATATGTGCAGCGTCAATGCCGATTTAGAACCGAGAGAGTGTTACAATTACAATTGAAGCAATCCAGCTACTGAGAATAATCTACTTTTTTACTTCACACCCTGCAGCCAGAATGCTTACTGAATTTATTTTCAGTAGTCGTAATGATCGACGCTCCAGCACCTTAAAGTAAGCAATTGATTATTTACAGATAAACATCCATATATTTTTTATACTAGTTAACTCTAATTATGAAAATGAGTAAATACGTATAAACACTTAAGGATTATCTTTAGTTACCTTTCGTATGCTTTAATGGATTATGGAAACCAAGAATAATGGGTTAATAAGTGCAGATTTGACCAGTATGCGGATCAGAAAAGAGGCCAGTTGCTCAAAAAATTAGCAGCCCAAGGTCTTATGAAACATTTGGGCTAATATAGTGTGTCATGGTGAAAGCCAGATTGACCTCCTGTCTATCCAAAAATATGGGATTTGCACGATTTTCTCCTTGACATTAGAATTCATTTCAAAGTGATAGGTTATTTCATTTCAGAGGATACCAATCGGACCGTGATGTGAAGCACTCATGCAAGGAGGGTAATCATGAGAGTCGCAGTATTCAGCACGAGGCCTTACGATCGCTCATTTCTAGAAAAAGCAAATAACAAATATCAGCATGAGCTGGTTTTCTTTGAAACTCATCTGAATCAGGCAACAGTCACCTTAGCGAATGGTTTTTCAGCTGTATGTGTCTTCGTCAATGATCAACTTGATGCATCGGTATTACGAGTGTTGGCACTAGGTGGAACTACTGTAATTGCTCTGCGGTGCGCTGGATTTAACAATGTTGATCTGAAAGCAGCTCAAGCAAACCAGATTTTAGTAGTACGTGTACCTGCCTATTCACCCCATGCGATTGCTGAGCATACCGTTGCCTTGATTTTAACTCTCAATCGCCAGATACATCGTGCTCATAATCGGATACGGGAAGGTAATTTTGCACTGGATGGTCTGTTAGGGTTTGAACTGCATGGTTTGACCGTCGGCATTATTGGGGTCGGCAAGATCGGGGTTGAAGTTGCCAAGATCTTGAAAGGCTTTGGCTGTCAGCTCGTAGGCTATGATCCTAACCCTCACCCGGACAGCAAGCAGATTGGAATTCAGTATGTTGAATTTGATGACATATTTCCCTTAGCGGACATTCTAACCTTACATTGTCCACTCACACCGCAAACACACCATATGATTGATGCTCAGGCAATACATAAGATGAAAAAGGGTGTAATGCTCATTAATACGAGTCGTGGCGCCGTGATTGATACAATGGCTGTCATAAGCGGATTGAAATCGGGAAAGATCGGTTATCTGGGTCTAGATGTGTATGAAGAAGAAGGAGATTTGTTTTTCAAGGATTTATCAAATATCGTACTCCAAGACGATATATTTGCACGCCTACTCACTTTCCCAAACGTGGTGATAACTGGGCATCAAGCCTTTTTCACTCGCAACGCATTGGAACAAATTGCACACACAACGTTAGCTAATCTCACAGAATTTCAAGAATCTGGACAATGCGGCAATCAAATTGTCGCCTGATAAACCGTAGCGTAATATTAGCTCCGGCTTTGGTGCAGATAATGACCTAATATTTCACTGTCTGCTCAATACCCCTCTGGATTCTTTTAGGTATGAATAAAGCAATGGTAGCTATCCTGGGCTTTATTTGCTTTTCTAGTCTTTATTTATTTTAGCCAGCACATGCAAGAGACCTCTGCATAACTGTGTTTTTAAAGTTTTTCTCTGTATGTGTGACTCATAAAATCAATCACTTAAAAATACTAAATTATCCAAAAAGCCAGTTATGCAGAGGTCTCTGCAAGCTTATTCCCTATTAGGTCGCTGGATAGCCGTTTTTGTGAATATAGGGATTATTCAGAAATTTTCCCTGACGCAACTACTTCACCCGCATTCCCGGCTGCGCTCCCTCATCAGGAGAAAAAATATACAGCCCTCCTCCACCGCTTCCATCACTTGCTGTTAGCACCATGCCCTTTGATAGGATGCCAAATAGGGATTGTGTGGATGCGGCTAATCAAATCATGCAATGCCAACAGGCTAGATATGATTCAGTTGATCCATGCAGATGCATACGAATGAGATCTCTGCATAACTGTATTTTTAGAATTTTCTGTTTATGTGTGGCTCATAAAATCAGGCACTTAAAAATACTAAACTATCCAAAAAGACAGTTATGCAGAGGTCTCCGAATAGGAAGTGATTGTAGCAACATCTTTTCTGAGGTCACTTGCATGTTTGCCTACATGCTTTCTAATGCGGAACAGAGTAGCGAAGAGGAGGACGCCTTACAGGATATCCAGTACCGAAACGCGGGTGGCACAGCATAAATGAAGCTCAGCCTAAGTTACGAACTGCTCTCAAAACCGCTTCTACCTCCTCAGAAGTATTCATGATGCCAAATGCAAGTCGTGCAAGTGGCGTGGCATAGGGCGTTACACTTGCGATAATATGCTGTTCCAGAAGTTTATCGACTACCTCTTCCGGCGAAAGACCGGCGACTTCAAGGCAGATCATGCCAGCCGCAAGCCTGCTATCACGTGGTGTATGCAGTGTCACACGCGGGATTTTCACAAGTCCTTCTTTGCACAATCCGCTGAGTTCAGCGATGCGTGCAGCGACGCGTGCGCGACCAATATTCTTCTGAAATTGGAAGGCGTCTGCCATCGCCCACTGATATTCATAGGCGAAAAATCCACCGGGTGAAACCCAATCCGCGCGTGTGGGACTCTTCAGCACTTCGCCCTTTAACCAGGCTTCACGCAGATCGTAGTTGATAAAACTCGGTATGGTTGGACGAATTTGGGCCCAGGCGGCATCGTGCGCCCAGACAATGCCGGTACCACGGGGCGCGAGCAGCCATTTGTGTGTGCCGGCTGCCAAAAAGTCACAACCCAGGTCCGGCAGGGATGCATCTACCGCACCGTAACCATGCACACCATCAACTATCAACAGAACACGGTCAGTTTCAGTACGATTGCGATTAATCTCGGCGAGCGCGTCTGCGATTCCGCGCACTGGAAGGCGAATGCCGCTGCTAGAATGAACCCAGGTAATCCCTACAGCGCGGGTGTTCGGCTGGATGGCCTTTATCAGGCGGCCAATGATTTCGTCCTCTGTCGCAGTCGAAGATTGCTCTGATAATGCAATGCGCCGCCAGGAAGCACCGTTCTTTTCCGAGGCCAACCGGATGGATTCATGATGCGAGTAGTGATCATGTACCGTGGTCAGGATTTCCTGACCACGCTTGAGCATCAGTCCATTATAGATTAACGCGAGGCCGGTGGTCGTATTTGAGGTAATCGCGTATTCACCGGCCGTGCCACCCGAATATGCTGCTGCTGCCTCGCATACTCGGGTGGCCATATCGTACCTGCCTTCCTTAACAGTCAGGTACGGATTCTCGTCTATTGCTTTGCCATATCTTTCAATGGCTTCGCGTACTGGTCGTGGGTGCGATGAAATGTAAAAGGCCGCCAGATGAGCGTAATCGGGTAACAGATTGAATTGCTCGCGTACGGAACGCCAATCATGAGGTTTGAATGCACTGGCCGCATGGTTATGAGCTTGGACAGTGGATGGAAGCGCAGCGCCAGCAATAGCAGCCCAGCCAGCGCTCAGCAGAAAATCTCGTCGCGTCAATGACATAATCTTTCCTCCTTGCTTCAACGCATAACAGATCGTTTGAGTCGGCCTCGCACGACTAACGCTAAATGCTGCCCAACAAAGCTATAGAATCTACCCAACAGGACAACCCGATTTGCTGGTCTGAGTTGCAGTTGCAAGGCCGTTAGCATTGATTGAGTAGTAAGATTACCTCAATCTGGTCTAAAGGTGCAGTAGGTAGGGTGTAATAAGCGAAGCATATTGCACCAGTTATTTTTCATTCGGCGCAATAACAATGGCGCTCTATGCCGGCTAAATTTATATTGCGCTCTAGCATTTTTAGTCTTCCTGGCCGTTTATTTCTGACTTTTTAGACGCGGTAATGATGCCCGCGGATTCTGGCTCTGTTCTTGCAGATGTTGCAGGATCTGATGATAATGCTTGATACAAAGCAAACAAAAATGCGACGCGAGCAGCATCGTCTTTGCCGCCTTTGTAACCATATGCAGCATCGACAGCCTTATCGAGTGACGCGTGGGCTTTGACGAGGTCGACGGGCATGTTGGCGGGTGAGTATAGATCGGCCAGAGAACATTTTTGACCCTGTTCAGTGCAACGCTTCTCCTCAGCCAGACGAGCATTCAGCACCGCTTGCGCCGCCGTGGCGACAGCGGTTTTATATTTATCGTTTAGCATCGGCGGCCAAGGAAAATTGTTGTAGACGATGCTGTTGGAATAGCGGTAATCGCTTTTCAAACGTCCGCAGACAGTGCGCATCCAGGCATTGTGAAAAGAGGAACAAAGAATACCAAAATGATAGAGAGTAGCATTTTCAATGCTGAATAGTTCTGTCGCTATTATGATTTCTTGAGGCAAAAAATCAATCGGAATGCGTGTTCGCCGCTCTGAAGAAGTTTTTGGTATTGCCAAAAATGCCTTAACTGGTTGTCGATCTTCACCGAACAGATAAGGCTGTTCCGCTAATTTTTGTGTAGCGGTTCGTGTACTAGCCAGCCGCATAGTCTCGACTGCCCGGACACGGCGCTGAATTTCCGGCGAGTTTTTGCGATCGGATGCAGTACTGTCTTTAAGCCACAGGCAATAGCGCGGCAAGTTATTGATAAATTCTTCCGCTCCCAGAAATTTTCGAATATATTTGGCGGCCATCGGATCAGTTTGGCGAATACCATCGGCTTCTTCCTGGGTAAGGAGCAAACGGCCGCCATCATTGGGCATATTGCCAAATGCCATTTCCGGCGTATCTGGGCATAAAGGTTTACGGCGTTTGTCCATCAACACGGTGGGTGCGTCCACTAAATACGGATTGATATTCTTGACGGTTTTGCTGGTGGGCTCGCCCGTAATGTCGTCGCCATAATCAAAAATAGTGCGTTGTTTCGGAAGCTGCAAACCAAAACCGACAACATTACGCAGTGTACCGCTGCCACGCCTCGACCTTCGTTACTCCAGCGAAAAGTTCGGTGCGCGAAGTGAACATGAATGCCTTGTTTTAAAAGATATCCCCACAGAATGGCAACTTGCTCGCCCTGACAAATGCTATTTGTCGAAACAAAAGCGACAGGTACCCCAGCATTAGCTTTTATATAAGCGATAGCTTTGATATACCAAGCTGCGACATAATCTAATACTCCCGCCCCTTTCATCCCTCGTGACACTAACTCCAAATCGTTTTTTTGTTCCTGCGTCTGATATTGCCTACCCACAAATGGCGGATTCCCCATCACATAATTGCATATTTCTGGCGGCAGCACTTCTGACCAATCGATCCGCAGCGCGTTACTACAAACAATATTAGCTTTCTTGATCAAGGGAATGCGGCTGTAATAGTTGCCAAAGCGCTGTACCTTAAGATTCATTTGATGATCTGTCAGCCACAGGGCGACAATGGCGATTTGTGCAGCGGACGGGTCGATTTCGATGCCGTGGAATTGATCGACATTGCATTGAATGATGGTGTCAACATCCAGTTGTCCGGTCAATTTGTTGCCCCATAAAGATTCGATCACCTCCATTTCTAATAGACGTAACTCTCGGTAGGCTATGACCAGAAAATTACCACAACCACAGGCGGGGTCGAGAAAATTCAGCTTTGCCAAGCGTTGATGAAAATCGTGCAGTTTCTTTTTGTCACGACGTACTTTTTCGAACTCGGTGTGTAAATCATCCAAAAATAATGGGCGGATAACTTTCAAGATATTCGCTTCACTGGTGTAATGCGCTCCAAATTCGCGACGCTTTTTAGTCTTGGCTGCTGCCGCTTCATCATCGAAGTGCATGATGGCTTGGAACAGCGAGCCGAAAATAGCCGGGCTAATTTGGCTCCAATTGAGTTTGGCGCATTCGATCAGGGTATTGCGCGCGGTTTCGTCGAAATAACATTGCGACAGGTTATCCTTGAACAATGCGCCGTTGACGTGAGGAAAGGCGGCAAGATGCTCTGGCAGATTCCTAGGGCGTTTTTCGTGACCACGGTTCAACGTATCGAATAGTGCTGATAACGTACCATGCAGGTCGGAGCCGTCAACCTTGGTATGATTGACCAGCAGATTGAGGAAACGACCATTTTCCCCAAATAATCCAGTGTCGTCGGCGAACAGGCAAAACAGCAAGCGCACTAAATAAGTCTCCAAATCCTTGCCCATATAGCCAGTTGCTTTGATTGCATCGTGCAACCCGGCCATTTTATCTGCAGCGTGTTCATTAGCCTTTTGTTCTTCTTCTACAGCGATGGCCTCGTAGTCAGCCAGAAACAGAAAGGGTTCGATGTTTTGAGGAAAATCAGCCAGTTTGATATCCAAGCGTGGTGCCTTGGTTTCGAGGTTATATAAATGCAAATTAGCAAAATCACTGACCAGCACGTAACGGGGCATTTCCTCATCCTTTAGACCAGGAAAATACTCGGTGGCTTGAACAAAAGCTTTATCCAGGTCCTTGTTGCCCGATTTCATTTCCACTAACAATTTCCCTGGCAAGAGCGCATCAATACGGCCGGCGCGTCCACCAAGCTTCTTGACCCGCGTCTGAAAATCCACTAATCGATGATCGGTAATATTGAACACCCAGCATAGGCGGTTGACGAATTTTTGATCGTAACCAGATTCGTAGGTGACGCTGGCGAATTCCTTGGCAAATGCAGCAGCGCGGGAGCGGATAGTATCGATATTGAGCGTTGCGGTCATGTTCGAATAAATGTTGTAACGTTTGGGGCAATAATGTTAAATAAAGAAAAATCGCCATGATCGAAAGCTATGAATCATGACGAATTCTAACTGGTATCCGAAAAATCCAATATGAAATGGGATATTAAGGTTTTCCTTGAAGAACTTACTTCACCCGCATACCCGGCTGCGCGCCATCATCAGGTGAAAGAATATACAGCCCTCCTCCACTACTTCCATCACTCGCTGCCAGCACCATGCCTTCGGATAGACCAAATTTCATTTTACGCGGCGCGAGGTTAGCGACCATGACAGTGAAACGCCCTTTGAGTTGTTCGGGATCATAAGCAGATTTAATACCGGCAAACACAGTGCGTTGCTCCGAACCGATATCTAGTGTGAGTTTGAGTAGTTTTTCTGCACCTTCTACATGTTCTGCATTAACAATACGTGCAATGCGTAAATCGATCTTGCTAAAATCATCGATTGAAATAGTTTCCGCGATCGGTGCAATCGCGCGTTGCTGTATATGCTGTTGCGCTTCTGAGTGTCGCACACGGGAATGTGAATCAGGACTTAGGGCGATAGTCTGTTTGTTGGCTTCAATCAAGGCATCAATTTGTTTAGCATCAATGCGCGTCATCAGGTGCTGGTAGGTATTGATCGTGTGTCCTGCTGGCAATAGTACGGTAGATAAAGCTTGCCCGGTTTTTTGTTTCGGCCAGGGAAGTGATTCGCAATTGAGGAAATGCCCGATTTTCTCCGCTATGGCAGGCAAAATGGGCTTCAGGTAGCACGAGAGCAAATAAAACAGTTGTATTCCCAAACTACAGGCAAGATGTAATTCCTTATTGCGCGCAGCATCTTTGGCGATTTCCCAGGGTGCCAGCTCTTGAATTAGCTCATTCACTTCATCTGCCCGCTTCATGATTTGCCGCACTGCTGCAGAAAAATCCCGCTCTTCATATGCTTTTTCGATAACGCCAGACTGCCAGGAAGCAAAGCGTTCATCGATCATTTGCTGCAGCATGCGATATTCTTCTCCAGCAACCAGTTTGCCGTCAAACCTTTTGCTGACGAATCCTGCGCAGCGGCTGGCGATATTGATGTACTTACCGACCAGATCCGAATTCACGCGTGCCGTGAAATCTTCCAGATTGAGATCGATATCTTCCAGTGTGCCGTTCAGTTTGGCAGCATAGTAATAGCGCAGCCATTCTGGATTAAGCTGCTGCTGTAAATAGCTTTCCGCAGTAATAAAGGTACCGCGTGACTTGCTCATCTTTTCACCATTCACGGTGAGAAAGCCATGTGCAAAAATCTGAGTGGGTGTACGATAGCCTGAATTTTCCAGCATGGCAGGCCAAAATAATGCATGAAAATACAAGATATCTTTGCCGATGAAATGATAAAGCTCAGTATGAGTATCTTTCTGCCAGAACTCATCAAAATCGATACTGCGCTGGGAACAAAAGTTTTTGAAACTGCCCATGTAACCAATCGGCGCATCGAGCCAGACGTAAAAATACTTGCCGGATTCTCCTGGTATTTCAAAGCCAAAATAGGGTGCATCACGTGAAATATCCCAGTCGGACAGTTTGTTTTCTCCTGCCTCCCCTAACCATTCGTGCATTTTGTTGGCGGCTTCTGCTTGCAGATGATTGGCTTCCCGTGTCCAACGGCGCAGGAAATCTGCACAGCGACTATCTGACAAACTGAAAAAGAAATGCTCGGAAGCTTTTTTTACCGGCACCGCACCCGAAACCGCAGAGTAAGGATTTTTTAATTCTGTAGGAGCATAGGCTGCGCCACAGGCCTCGCAGGAATCACCATATTGATCTTTCGCACTGCACTTGGGGCATTCTCCTTTGACGAAACGATCCGGCAGAAACATGTTTTTGACCGGGTCATAAAGCTGCTCAATGGCACGCACGTTGATAAGGCCTGCTGCTTTCAGCTTGTGATAAATATTCTCCGAATATTGACGGGTTTCTTGTGAATGCGTGCTGTAATAATTATCGAAATGGATATGAAAGCCTGTAAAATCGCGCAAATGCTCACCATGCACACGCGCGATCAGTGCTTCTGGCGTCATGCCTTCTTTCTCAGCACGCAGCATGATGGGCGTACCATGCGTATCATCTGCGCACACGTAATAAACGGTGTGTCCTTGCATTTTCTGGAAGCGAACCCAGATATCGGTTTGAATATATTCCACCAGGTGGCCAAGGTGAATGCTGCCGTTGGCATAAGGCAGCGCGGAAGTAATCAGCATCTTGCGTGTGTTCATCGATCGTCGGTATGTTGAATGTTCGGGAAGGTGAATTGTAACAAACTGGATACTTTCCCCCGATATTTGTTACCATCAATAATTTCAATAAATAATGCTCTGCATAAAGGAGTTGCATCGTGGCGATTACAGAACAACAAATAGAAACCGCCCTCAAGGAAAGCATCGACCCTACCACGGGTCAAAGACTACGTCACCAGTAAGGAAGTGCACAACATCAAAATTGATGGAAGCAATGTTTCGCTTGATATCGAACTGGGCTACCCTGCCAAAAGCGTGATCGAATCGATCCGCCAGCAAATCTGCACTACTTTGAAAACTATTCCAACTATCGGCAACGTAACCGTCAATGTAAGTAGCAAGATTATCCCACATAGCGTGCAACGGGGCGTCAAACTGATTCCCGGAGTAAAAAACGTGATTGCCGTCGCTTCTGGCAAGGGCGGTGTTGGCAAATCTGCTACTGCGGTCAATCTCGCACTGGCGCTCGCAGCTGAAGGAGCAAATGTCGGTATCCTGGATGCGGATATCTATGGCCCGTCACAACCCCAGATGCTTGGCATCAGCGGTCAACCTGAATCACCGGATGGTAAGACTATCGAACCGATGCGCGCACATGGTATTCAGGCCATGTCGATCGGTTTATTGATCGATGTAGAAACACCGATGGTATGGCGCGGTCCGATGGTGACGCAGGCCTTGCAGCAACTACTGAATGATACCCGCTGGCATGATCTCGACTACCTTGTAATTGACCTACCGCCCGGTACTGGCGATATTCAATTGACGCTCGCGCAGAAAGTGCCCGTGACCGGTGCGGTCATCGTGACAACCCCCCAGGACATCGCTTTGCTGGATGCCCGCAAAGGACTGAAAATGTTTGAAAAAGTCGGTGTCCCGATTCTGGGTATCGTGGAAAACATGAGTATGCACACCTGCTCAAAATGTGGCCATACCGAGCCCATTTTTGGAACAGGAGGTGGGGAAAAGATGTGCAAAGATTATGAGGTCGATCTGTTAGGCGCACTGCCGCTGGATATTAAAATCCGTGAACACACCGATTCAGGCAAACCGACTGTAATCGCTGAGCCGGATGGACAAATCGCTGAAATCTATCGTGCCATTGCACGGCGAGCGGCAGTCAAAATCGCCAATCTGTCAAAGGACTATTCCGAGGTGTTTACTAAAATAATTATGGATAATGACTAATTACTGATATGACGATCAAATCAGACAAATGGATCCGCAAAATGGCCATCGAGTACGGCATGATCGAGCCATTCGAGCCCGCACAAATCAAACACAAAGATGGCAACAGCATCGTTTCCTATGGCACTTCCAGTTATGGCTATGATATTCGCTGCTCAGATGAATTCAAGCTATTTACTAACCTGAATTCGACGATTGTCGACCCCAAGCAGTTTGATTCGAATTCCTTCGTTGATGTCAAAAGTGATGTCTGCATCATTCCTCCTAATTCCTTCGCTCTTGCACGCACCGTTGAATATTTCCGCATTCCGCGCAACATTCTCACGATTTGCCTGGGAAAATCTACCTACGCCCGCTGCGGGATCATTGTCAATGTCACCCCCTTTGAACCGGAATGGGAAGGTTACGTCACACTTGAATTCTCCAACACCACCCCGCTACCAGCCAAGATTTACGCTAATGAAGGCGTTGCTCAAGTGATCTTCTTTGAATCGGACGAAGTCTGTGAAACCTCTTACAAAGATAGAAACGGTAAATACCAATTTCAGCAGGGTGTGACGCTGCCTAAGATATAATTTCAGACTAAAACAACTGCTTATCTCACACAATACAGAAATGACGTAACAGCTTTGTATTTCCGTAACTAAAGCGCCTGGTGCGTATCTATGGAGGGAGATCATGTACATACCAAAGCACATCGTAATCCTGAAATACTTTTACCAGGCAAGCTGGTTTGTTTTAGCGTTGATAATCTTGACTAGCCATGCTCTGGCCAAAGAAAGCAATCAATCCCAGAATCAGACTGGTTTTCTCGTTTTGTTTGCGGATCGCGGTTTTGTCGGCAATGAAGAGATTCGGGATGCATTTGAATCATTTGCAGAAAACTATAATGCTGCCTTGGTCTTTGTCACCGATGGGCACACAGAAAAATATCTCAAGATCAGTCTTAATACTCTTTTGGATAAAGGGGCTGAACGTATCAAAGTAATCCCGCTGTTCATTTCCGCAGCCAACCCACGTTACCAGCTCGCGCGCGACCTGCTGTCACGTCAGCAACTTTCTGTGCCTATTTCCTATACCCGTTCCTACGGTGAAAGCTTTTTTGCCGTTGAAGATCTGATTGATAAATTTCGTGCTATTGAATATCCCTCTAACGCCCATGTACTTGTCGTTGGATATGGCGCAACTGATCCCGTCAATGCACAAAAAATGCAGAAGGATTGGCAGCGTATCGCAGAACAAGCCGCTGCTGGTTTTGGTTTTAAATCACTTCAGGTAGTCATTGCCTACGATGGAAAGGACGAAGAAACAGAACGAGCACACTGCCCTACTGGAACAAGCACTCATCAGTAGCCGTGCAGCACAGGAATTGGATCGATAAAACCAAAACCATGGTCGTACCGTTTCATTTTGGCCCTAAGTATGACAGCATAATCTCATTCGATAAAAGCTCAAACAATTGCTGCCTGCTGACATGCAGATACTGTCCCATAATAAAAGTAACATTGATAGCCTGAGCATTTGGTTACAACGCGAAGCCAACCTGAGTCAATCGCTCACATCGGAAGATATTGGGGTGGTGCTTCTGGCGCACGGTTCGACTTTTGACTGGAATGAGCAAATGCGCGAAGCAGTGCAGCCATTGATGAATTGCTATAAGATTGAATTTGTATTTTCGATGGCAGATCAATTCACGATTGAACGTGCCATTCGTAAGCTGGAACGACGCGGTGCCAAAGCAGCCATCATCGTGCGTGTATTTGCATTGGAAGAAAGCTTTCCGTCACGAGATTGAACGCATGGTCGGACTGGATATAGAAAACAAGGTTCAAAAAACATCCGAGTCCGATACTTATGATAGGCATGGATATCTCCACCATGGCATAACTGAAAACATTCCAAGCCGCATCCGTACCCGCTTACCCGTCCGGACAACAGGAGGAATTGGAGCAAATCCACTGTTCGCAGCTGCACTGCTTGATCGTGCGCGCACCTTATCCCAAAATGCGGCAAAAGAAACGATCATTCTTGTCGCACATGGCTCCGGCAATGACCAGCAAAACGAACAATGGCTCCAAATACTGGAGGCACTCGCTACGCACATGCGTAGCATAGGAGGTAATGAATTTCGTGCAATCAAAGTTGCGACGTGGCGCGAAGACTGGCCAGATAAGCGTGAGCCCTGGATTGAAAAAGTTCGGACCATGGTTAAAGAGGCGCAAAAACAAGGAGGAAGAGCGCTTGTTATTCCCGCACGGGTAACGAGCGAGGGACATGAGAAAAAGTTTTTGGCTGGATTGGACTATGCGCTCGGCTCGGGATTCGCACCACACCCCTTGTTTGTCCAATGGGTTGACGAGCAAATCAAGGCAGGTATAGCCCAGCTCCAGACTAATGAATGAATCTACTGCGTGCTACAATTTTATTTTAGCGAAACTTCGTTTTAGCGAAACTGCGTTTTAGCGAAACTGCGTTTTCACCAACTCATGCTGAATTCTTGACAAAAAAACTACCTACCACCCCAATGATGCGTTAATATTTTGACCGTAACTGGCTCGACTTTGAATGTTGACTACCTGGCGTTCGGGAAGAGCACTCAATATAATTTCATCAAACGAAAAGGAATCATCGAGTATGAAAACACGTGCTGCCGTTGCCTGGCAGGCAGGACAACCCCTCACGATTGAAGAAGTCGATTTGATGGCTCCCAAAGCCGGCGAAGTACTGGTTGAAATCAAAGCGACCGGTATTTGCCATACCGATTATTACACCCTTTCCGGCGCTGATCCTGAGGGACTGTTTCCAGCAATCCTGGGGCATGAAGGCGCTGGTATCGTGGTTGAGACCGGTCCTGATGTTAAATCGCTGCAGCAGGGTGATCATGTCATTCCCCTGTATACGCCGGAGTGTCGTGAATGCAAATTCTGCCTATCCAGAAAAACCAATCTATGCCAGGCAATCCGAAGTACCCAGGGTCGCGGCTTAATGCCAGATGCCACCCCCCGCTTTTCTCTCAATGGAAAACCGATCCTGCATTACATGGGCACCTCCACCTTTTCCAACTATGTGGTCGTACCTGAAATCGCCCTGGCCAAAATTCGCAAGGATGCACCTTTCGATAAAGTCTGCTATATCGGTTGTGGTGTAACTACCGGCATTGGTGCAGTCGTTTTTACCGCCAAAGTAGAAGCCGGAGCTAATATCGCGGTATTCGGCCTCGGCGGCATTGGCTTGAATGTCATCCAGGGCGCCAGAATGGTAGGCGCTGACAAAATCATCGGTGTTGATATCAATCCAGCGCGCGAAAAAATGGCGCGAGAATTCGGTATGACGCATTTCCTCAACCCCACTGAAACAGAGAACATTGTCGATGCCATCGTACAATTGACCGGCGGAGGTGCCGATTACAGCTTTGAATGTATCGGTAATACACAAGTCATGCGCCAGGCACTGGAATGCACGCACAAGGGATGGGGCCGCAGTATCATTATTGGTGTGGCAGAATCCGGTGCCGAAATCAGCACACGTCCTTTCCAGCTTGTCACAGGTCGCAAATGGGAAGGATCTGCCTTTGGCGGAGCACGTGGTCGCACCGATGTTCCCAAGATCGTCGATTGGTATATGGAGGGCAAAATCAAGATCGATCCATTGATTACGCATACGCTGAAGCTGGAAGATATCAACGAAGGCTTTCAATTGATGAAGGCAGGCAAATCCATCCGCTCGGTCGTCATTTACTAACAACATGACCACTCATCTGGAAACGCGCAGTACCCACCGCTGTTTTGGAGGCACACAAGGTTTCTATCAGCATTTTTCAGAAATCATCGGTCTGCCGATGCGATTTTCGGTTTACCAACCCCCGCAGGTTCAGCACGATTCGGTACCCGTCCTTTTCTTTCTTGCCGGACTTACTTGCACGGAAGAAACCTTCATGATCAAGGCGGGGGCACAACGTATGGCTGCTCAACTCGGTATCATGCTGGTCAGCATGGATACCAGCCCACGTCAAACAGGTATCAATGGTGAAACTGATGATTGGGAGTTGGGTGCCGGCGCGGGATTTTATCTGGATGCGACTGAAGCACCGTGGTCAAAGTATTATCCGAATGGAAAGTTATGTAACGCAGGAGTTGTACCAGCTCATTCTGTCGCATTTCCCGGCAGATCAAAATCGTGTCGGTATCTTTGGTCACTCTATGGGCGGTCATGGCGCCTTAACGCTTGCAATGCGAAATCCAGGATTATATCGATCCGTTTCGGCATTTGCCCCAATTGCTGCTCCACAACATTGCCCGTGGGGTCGGAAGGCATTCAGTCATTATCTGGGCGCATCCTCGGAAAATTGGTGCAAACACGATGCGACCGCCTTGATCGAAGCAGGTCATCGACTACCTGCGCTCCTCATCGATCAGGGTCTCAGCGACCCTTTTCTGGCAGAGCAATTGCAACCGGATCGTTTTGAAGCAGCCTGCCAGCTCATCCGGGCAACCCCTGACAATTCGTCGCCATGAAGGATATGACCACGGTTATTACTTTATCAGCACCTTCATGGCAGATCATCTACAGCATCATTACGATCAGCTGAGTCAGCTATAGCGTCTTAATCAATTTGAGTTCGCTACCAAAAGCTCAGTTTGCACTCTTTGCAGCCAAACTTTTATCCATTCAGGAATTTCTTCAGGCAGTAGCGGTTTGGAAACAAAATTACCTTGCGCAAGATCACAGCCGGTACGACGCAGCAATTCCCAGTCATCCCGATCTTCGACACCTTCCGCCACTGCTTCCATATTTAATTGCTTAGCCAATGCCAGGCTTGCATCATAAATCACACGTAGCGTTTCATTTTTCCAGGCTCTGTGGACGAATCCCTGATCGATCTTGAGCTCATCAAAGGGAATATCGCGTAATTGCGCCAGTGAAGAATGTCCGGTACCAAAATCATCTATGGAAAGACGAAAGCGTTTCAAGCGCAACCGCGTCAGAATTTCGAGCGACACACGTATATCCCCCATCAGCTGACTCTCGGTTACTTCCAGTACCAGATTATGTGGTGAAATTCCGATGTCGGTAGCAAGCTTAACAACGAGATCCTGAAAATCCAAAGAAGCCAGATTATCCATAGAAACATTGACGGAAACGCGTAACTCAAACCCTGCCTGCTGCCATTTTTTTGCTTGCGTGAATGCTTGTAAAAGAACTAACTGAGTTAAATCATTGATCAGGCCATGTGCCTCAGCTACATGGATAAATTGATCTGGAAAAACGAGGCCATCTTCAGGGTGATGCCAACGCACCAATGTCTCCACACCCACTACCGCACCACTGGCAACAGACACCTTGGGTTGATAGTAATTAATCAGCGCGCCTTCTTTAATGGCGATTCCTATTTCTTCCGCGCTATATATCTTTTTAGCTTTGGATGGTTTAATTGGTGCTGGCGGCGCCCATTGCGTCAATAAAGCCAGCATTGCCTCAGGTTTGACTGGTTTTTGCAGATAACCTAGCATATGAATTTTATGTGCTTGCACCAATCTCTCAGCCGTTCTCAGCATGCGCTCATCCTCGCCGCTCACGAGAATCAAGCTGCCCGTAAACTGCCGCTCAACGAGATAACGCACAAATTCGATCCCATCCATTCCCGGCATGTTTAAATCAAGTAATATCAGATCAGGTCGAGTTGCCTCATTATCCACCTGCACTAAGGCATCGTCCCCATTATCACAGCAAACAACGGAAGTAAATCCTTGGTTTGCCAGCATACGTGCCAACAATTTGAGCATAAACTGCTCATCATCAAGAATCAAAATCTTGATCGCAGATCTTTCGATCATAATGTTCCTTTCCAGGAAAAAAATAATTAGTGATGAACTAAACTAAAAATAGCTCAAACCGTTAATCAATCCAGAAAGCACCTTTCTGGCGTTGTAAATACCAATTAGCGCTCCCTTCTTCTCTGCAGCCTCCATAGCGAAATGATGGCGGCAGTATGGGAAATTTAAACCGTAAATCGTAAAACCAGATACATACCCCTTTTTCAGAGGTGTCAATTCTATCGAATTGCGGCAATACCGCAAACCGTCGGAAATCTGCCAAGGCAGGCTGATGCCAGGCTTCGCGTACCAGTATTGTATCAACAGGAAAGTCACCAAACCGTTTAAGTTGCTGCCACTTTGCTGAAGTCAACGGTTGATAAGCAGCAGGCATATTTGATAACACCCCATTATCAGGAAATATCACCGAGGAATCAGATACTAACTTAACTAATAAAATATGATAGATTTCTCCTTCCATAACAACAATTTGCCAATTGAAGGGTGAAAAAGGCTGCGGTAACACGCTGATTTCTGTGCGAGGAAGAGCCATTTCTTGGGCATAGGCCAGACCAATGTCCTTGGCTCGTTCATACAAAGATGCTAAGAATACGATATAAGTAGTCAGGCAAATAAGTGCAAAACCAGCGATAGCCTTCTTTTCTGGAAAAATGTGACTCATGACCAGCCCCAAAATGATAATGGTACTGAACCATAAGTCAACGACAAAGGCGAGCGGCATAGAAAATCGCTCAGTAGAGAAAGGGGCCAGCAGCATCAATCCATAAGAAGTAATTAAGTCTTCCGCAATGTGAATAGCGATCCCAAGGCTGGCCGGAATTAAAAAAAGCTGCCATGAATAACGGCCGCGCGCAACTTTGGAAAATAAATGCGCCAGGAGATATGCCCATAGCGGTAACATCAAAAATGAATGAGTGGGACCCTGGTGCCAGTTGAGATAGGTAAGGGTATCGATCAACCGTAATACACCATCAATATCAGGAAAAGCTGCCGCCGTCATTCCGGCGATAAGGCGGATACGTACTGGCAGTGCTTTTAACTTCGGCAGCACTGGTTCAGCTGCACGCACCAGCAAGGCACCACTTAAAGCATGGGTCAAGGTATCCATCGCGTTGGATGATCAGTGAGTCGATTCGCTGGAGGGCAAACTGATCCGATTAGCTGGTGCCTGAGGCACACTAACTTGATCACTACCATAAATAGTCTGACCAAGCCACATTGCCAAGCTTAGATTGCGATTCAGGAATTGTCGCGTACTCCTCGATCCTAGTGATTCATCCCGCATCCAGAAAAAGAACGTCATCAGATAAATAGAGGTCAAAGCAGACTCCTCCAGTGCACGCCGCATAAAGGTAGCATCACGCTGTGCCGCCTCACGCATCCATTGCACAGTACGACTAATACGCATCACGGCAGGAACCTGAATATGGATATGTCCAGGTTCCAATTTTGCTAAAATCATTTGCCGTGTCACTTTGCGCTGAACAGCCAGGGCATCCAGCCAAATCATGATGAGACGATGAATACGTTGCTGCGATGTGAGTGCTGAGAAATCAGCAGTTTCTGCCTCTCTTAACATGATACCGTCTGCACGATCAAACCAGGCATCAACCAGATCTTCTTTTTCACGAAAGTAGTTGCGTATATCATCCAAGGAAATATTCATTTCAGCCGCAATATCATAAAGACGAACGGCTTCCCACGAAGTACGCGCGGCTATCGCAACCGCAGCATTGACAATTGCATCACGAATATTTTCGTTTTCCGTTATCATCTTGCCCTCCTTAAGGGATCACTTCTTGATTGCAAGAATACACACTTTAATCCGTTAAATCGTACTTTACATCCTATAGATAAAAAGAGAACATGCTCGCAGTTTTCTATCTCGATATAAAGATAGGATACTTTAACCAATTCAATAAAAATAAATTCCAATAAATTAAAGGTCATTTATATGAAACAACGCATGAAGCAGCTTATTTTATCTGCCTGCTCATTTGCTCTGCTGAGCAGCTTCAACTTCGCATCAGCTGACACTGCCAGTGATGCTGAAACCTTGCTTAACTGGGCTGAAAATACTTATCCTGAATTCTTTCCAAATCATCAGACCACACAAAGTATTGAACCTTGGTTTTTCAGGCACTACCCTGAAGTGGGTATTTATGCAGGCGTCAATAAGACTGATAACGGCGTTTATGTATTAGGCGGTCCTTGGGGCAATAATCCCACATTCATTGATAGCCTGCCCAATATGATCAACCACATTGCCAACTCAGGTGGCAATGGCAGCATTCCTGCTTGCAATACAGCCAATGTACCTGCCGGTCTGGTTTACACACAAAGTGGTAATGTCGTCAATGTTACGACCAATGGGCAATGCATTCCACTTCCCACGAGCAGCAATTTGTGTGAGGCACCCCGCCAAGCTTCTACAACCGGTATTTCTTTACTCACCACCAGCAACGTCACTTCCTCTGAAATAAAAGGGATTACCATTGACATTCCGGGCATTCCCAATCCATTTCAAGCTTTAGCTAATGATTTCTCCAGCAGCAAGCATTGCACCATCAATGCACCAACGGAAGGTGCCAATTTAACGATCAATTCAGATATTTGCTACGACATGACATCCACATTTGAAGGGCAATTTGGAGGTGTTCCTGGCATCACCATCAATCCTCCCATCACCATGGCGACCAAGAATACTGTTACCACCCAGACCGTAGCCGACTGTTTTGCCACTGATGCCAATAGTATCTACGATGCCTTCACTAATGAAGTGTGGATTAAGCAAAATGGTTCTTTTGTCAAGGTTAACAATTAATTTTCTTTTTAGCTGATTAACGCTGCATAAGCTGAACGTGTAGAAAGCTATCGATGTAAAAATAGCTTTCTACCCAGACCTTTACATCATCAGTTTTATCTAATTCTCCGCAACGTCCACAAAGGAGGATGTGTGAGGGTCGAGCGCTTCCCCAGTAATCCTGCACTGGTCACGCCTCTCACCCTGTGACCAGGTCAAATCGACGGAAACAGAAAGAGACAAGGGGAAGCTCTGCTAATTAGGTCAACGCTTCCGCTGGAGATTCACTTTATTTTATACGAGCCACCCCCAGCCGATGGCGTAAAATCTGCCGCAGCTGGAGTCAGGAATATAAGTTAACCTACCGCGCGATCCTTGAGCTCTGCCGACGCAAAACGGGCCAGGAGGGCGCGAGCCGCTTCCACAGCAGGGCCGTCGATTCGGCGCGGATAGCATTCGATCTAACACTCCGCGGTACCGCGCACGGATAGCGTTAAGCAATGCTTCCGGGCATTCCGATGTATTATCGAACCACTCAATATTTTCACAAGGCACATAACTCTCAGTGGCAAGTCCTTCCGAAAAGATCACCGCGTGCCGGTCAAGAAGCAAATGGAAGTATTCGATATCCTTGATACTGAGTATCATGAAACACGGTCACGCCGTTGATCAGAAATCTAACGGGGATAAGCTGATTCCGGAAAAAAATCGCGTGCTCCTGAGAGACGCAAACATCCCGCTCCGGCAACGCTGGCCCGAAAGCGCCGGCGGTAATGCGCACCGGCGCACCCTTTGCCAGTCCGAAAGGCGTAGCGACACGTTGATGGCCAATCCATCGCAGCGGTTGCCAATCGCCGTTCAGCGTTCGCACTTCGTCGCCCACAGCCAACTCCTCGACCGGACAGTAACCATGCCGGGTCAGAATCCGGGTGCCGCGGAGAAAACAGGCGTGGTCGTAGTTATAGGTCTCACTACCACTTACAGACCCGGGGAATGTCACCGTAACAGTGCCTTCACCAAAATTGAGCCCGGCGCCAGTATAATTGTTTTCAAAAGTTTTGTTTTCATCAATGTGCCAATTAAACGTGCTCTTATTTTTATTAACATTATCAACTACGGCGTCAATGTTTTGAATAAAAGTATGGACTCCGTCAGACCATGTAACCGTAACCGCAATCTCATCATCTTTTTCGAGAGCGCTCGTTTCCGATGTCAGTTGCAAAACCACCTTCGCCCCGCAATTTAAAACCATTTTTAGTAGCTTCATTCTTAGAAATAGAATTATTACCACCGGCAACACCTTCAATTTGAATATTTAAAAAAGTTATAGCCATGCTGTTGTTCTACCTCGTTCATGCAATAGTTGGTAATTCGCCGTGCGTGCATCACAAATAAAGTTTTGCTTAAACTTCATTTTGGCAAAAACGAATCTCAATAAGCTTTCAAGCATCGCTTAAGCAACGTAATTCGTTTGCGCAAGCATTACTCGAGCCTTCCCTAATTTCTTTAATCGAAAATAATGAATGTTGCAGGAAATTATCCTGTTCTAATGTAGGAATAATTCTTACATCAACAGTATGTTATTTCGATTAATTACCATATCGGCTACAGGGGCTAATACCTGTAGTGTAAGTGCTAAAAATTTATTCGCACAGTTGAAGTGAATCGAGTCTGGATTTTCCACTTGAACCAAACAAGATAAAAATCTTGGACTAAATTTAACTGAGAAATCAATAAGCTAATACATACAACACTTTTTGTTCGATCGTGTAGATTAGAGATTAAAATTCGGAGGGAATCGAAGCAGAGGGTTGGAAGCATTGTCATTGTGTCAACGCTTCCGCTGGTGAATCCGCATATTTTGTACGCACTACCCTAGCCGATGGCGAAAAATCTGCCATCGGCTAGGATCTGAACTGCAGGTTAACCTACCGCGCGGTCCTTGGCATCCGCTGGCGCAAAACGGGCCAACAGGGCGCGAGCCGCTTCCACGGCAGGACCAGTGGTTTTGCGCGGATAGCATTCGATCAAGCACTCCGCGGTTCCGGCACGAATGGCGTTCAGCAATGCTTGCGGACATTCCGACGGTATTATCGAACCAGTCAATGTTTTCACAAGGCACATAACTCTCGGTGGCGAGTCCTTCCGAGAAGATCACCGCATGCCGGTCGAGAAGCAGATGGAAGTATTCGATGTCCTTGACACTGGTATCATGAAACACGGTTACACCGTTGACCAGAAATCTAGCGGGGATAAGCTGATTGCGGAAAAAAATCGCGTGATCCTGAGAAACGCAGACATCCCGCTCCGGCAACGCTGGTCCGAAAGCACCTGCGGTAATGCGCACCGGTGCACTCTTTGCCAATCCGAAAGGGCGTAGTGACACGTTGATGACCAATCCAGCGCAGCGGTTGCCAGTCGCCGCTCAGCGTACGCACTTCGTCACCCACAGCTAGTTCCTCGACCGGGCAATAGCCATGTCGGGTCAGGACTCGCGTGCCGCGGAGGAAACAGACGATAGAAGTAATAGTCAATATTATTCGAAGTTACATCGTACCCAACGAAAGTGACCGTTACTTTCCCTGGAGCCTAAAGTCAAGCTCATTTAGTATTAGAAAACTATATTTACTTTCGTTAATGTTCCAATTGATTGTTGAATGCCATTGCAGACTAACATTGGTAACTGTAGCGTAAAACATTTTGTACATAAGTATTGAGTTCCATCAGTCCATGTAATCGTAACCGGCAATGGCTATCGTTCGAGTTGGGGCTGTCTCCTTTAAATGTACCTGTACCTATAATATTAAAGCGAGTAGTAGCCTTCAGTTACCATTGATAGCATTATCACCGGCAACATTAAAATTAGTAATATCTGGTTACAGTTGTTGCCATTTTGTTATTCTCCCTGGTTCATGAAATAGTCGGTAATTCGATGTGTGTACTTCACAGCAATAAAGAAAAAATGTGTTAGTCGTTAAATTTCATACGTCATAAGTCTTTAAATAATTTGATTCCTTATCAGAACTTGCTAAAAACGAACCCAGAGAGTTTTGCTTAAACTTCATTTTGGCAAAATCGTCTATCAATCAGCTTTCGAGCACCGCTTAACACCATTCGCTTAACACCATCATTCGTTTGCGCAAATATTTATTCAGACCTTCTCTAATTTTTTTAATCGAAAGGAATAAATATCTTAAGAAATTATCTTATTTAAATGTAAAAATATTACCCTCTAATTGTAGGAATATTTCTTACATACTTCAAATATTGTAGGACATTTTCCTACATTTTTGTAGGAATTTTTATTCAAAATAGATATTTTTGAAAGGAAATTTAGTAGGAATTTATCCTACTTAAATGTAGGAATAACTCCTTTTTATATGATAGGCATTTTAGGATGCATAACAGAAAGATTTAATCTTATAGTTAAGCAAGCATTTTTCTTACATAGATTGTATTTAATTTTTAATTATTACAATAAGATATGCTTTTATAATAATTATGGTAATTGGATACCTGTATACATTCGGCTGTATTGAGTATTGGGGAAGAGTCACAATAAATTGCAAATCAGCTATTGTATTAACTCTGCTTACTGCCTCACTCAGTGCAAAAGGAGTGCAAGCAACAACGCTACAATGATTTTACGTTGTTAGCTACACTGGCCAGTAGTTGTAGTATAAGTGCTGTAGATTGAACTTTCGGTAGTCAGGCTGGATCTGGCTCTGTTGATTTTTTAGAAAAATCAAATTTCTGGAAGAGTAACCGTTGGTAAGAAATACCCGATTGCTCATCAGCCAATTCTGCCACGCACTGCCGCACAAAAAGAACCGAAATTATGGAACGAAATTTTGTAGATTATTACGTAATACCAACAGAGTCTAATGTTTGAGGCATAGATTCTTGCTAGGAAACCTTCAGCAGTTCAAGTCCGGCCAGACCCAAACCAAGTTTACGTGAGATCGTTCTTCCCCCAGGGCTGAGGTGAACTGGCGTCTGGCAGTTGAAACTTTATTCGATACGTACTTTTTCCATCCAGATACTCCCGATTCAACGGCAACAGGAAAGGCGCATTGTGCGTGGTGCGGTCTAATCTCCAGCATAATAGAGGGCGGCCGTTAACACTCACAATCACTCGTTGAAACAAGCGGTCCGGCGGCAAATAAGTACGAAGATGCAGTAACAGTTCGATACTATTGTCCATTGCATCGGTTTCGAACTGGATAGTCGCTTCGGAACCGTCCGTCCAGCGGCCCCACGGTTCGTCGCTAGACCAACCCTCACCAAAAAATCCTGTCAAAGTTTTCTCTTCATTGGTAGCAATATGCTGACTAAATGGCAAGCGTGGCTGGGGTACTAATTTGACGGGTGTTATGCATTCAACTAACACTTCGGTGGAAGGTGATGAAGAGGAGGCATTACAATTTTTTTGAGAGGCCATGTCTAGCGTCGTACGCGCCCTCCAATCTGTCGCACCGATCATCGCCGCAATGCTGCGCAATTGAGGCCCTCCTGCGGAGTCATCTCGGTCGGAAACCACTGTTTCCGCGTTCTTGTGCGCCTGCCGCAACCAGACAGCGAACTGATGCGCATGGGCTGTCTCACTGTGACTTATACAAAGTTGCTGGGCCAGAACGTCCGCGTCCACGGCTTGACTGTCGCCTAGGGCTGACATAAATATCTCTGTTCCAGCGGGACTTTCAAAGCAGGCTGGTCCCGCATGCGCATCAAGCACCCGAGTCAGGTTTTCCCGCGTCAGCAGTCCAGCGCTGCCTCGCTCATCCGCTATGATTACGGCCGTCCCGGCCGCCGCGGCTTGAAGTGCCGGTTGGCCGGCTGCGATAACACAGCTGTAACGAGTATAGAATTCAGGTGGAACACCTTGGGCGCACGCGGCATAGGACAAGCGTTCGAGCCGCATTCCTAAGACTTCGCAAGCAGCCACCACTGTCGAACTAAAAGCAGCATCATCGGATATCACGAGTATGCCATTTCGTTTAGAGGCCATTGATTCTGAAGAAGGACAATCCTCCGTATCTATCCCCGCGGCCAGACCGAATTGCCGGTTCAGCGGAATATTACAGCTCACCAATATTCCTCGCAGGAATGGCGTGTCGGAGAGATAGCCCACGATACGCGGATGCACCGGGAAGACACCTTGCAAGATGCCGTAGACCGTCATGCCGTAAATCACAGGCTGACGAGGGAGTCTTGCCCAGTACTTCATTAATCGCCGACAGATCCCAACATAAGTACAAATCCGGTTCTCTCCTATCCGAATCAAGATCCGTCAGAGATTTGACAGTTATCCAATCCGCTTCCTCCTGTAACGAATTCGATCCTCTGTTGATAATTACAGCGTCCACTGATTCCCGACTCCGCCCCAGGAGACGCAGAACTCGGCGGTAAGCATCGCAAAGCGCCGGTTGAATGGGCGCAATAACGCATAGATTTAAAAATGGTTTTTCCATTGCTTATAAGCGATATAGGAAGAAGTAAAGCGCATCTAACTGCATTTTCGGATATTCAAAACAGTTTTAACGTGACTGTAAGTATTCAATAACCATAATTATTAAATCGGCATATTGTATTCTAATAATTGTTGAATAGAGTTGTTTAACATCACAGGAGAAAATTACCTAAGGGCAAAAGAGCAAGAAAATCTTGACATAAACAACCAGAAAAGCGATCTCTAGCAAAATTTTTATTCTACTTCTGGAAGACGCGATGAGCGCAAAAAGATATACGGGTATCCCAAGAGCAAGCTATGTAATTGGATAACATTTCTAGCGAAAGCGCTACTCTATCCTTCAGATCACTACCATTATCCAATTTTGCGCAACGTCCACAAAGGAGGATGTGTGAGAGTTGAGCGCGTTCCCAGCAATCCTGCAATGGTCACGCCTATCATCCCAACCAAAATGCCGACTACCCAAATCCAGGGATTAAAGGTATAAGGAACATGCAAAGCATATTTAGCGATCACATAAGCCAGCACGCTTGCACCCGCTGATGCAAAGATTCCTACCAGACCACCAAGTATGGCAAATTCAGCCGCCCAGGCACGAACCAGTTGCCTACGTTTGGCGCCCAACGTGCGGAAAATAGCTGCCTCATAAATCCGCTCATCCTGAGTTGCTGAAATAGCGGCATAAAGCACGATAAAGCCAGCCAATAAAGTAAACAAAAACACAAATTCTATCGCACGGGATACTTGCGCAATCATTTTCTGTACCTGCTCGATCACAGTTGCCACATCAATCACTAGCAAATTGGGAAAACTTCTGACCAATTCGTGCATCACGCCGGCTTGTGAAGGTGACAAATAGAAACTGGTCACATAATTAATCGGATATGTATCAAGTTGACCGGGACGTGCCACTACAAAAAAATTGACCCGAAAGGTATCCCAATCAACTTTCCGCAAGCTGGTAATCATTGCTGAGAACTGGCTACCTGCGATATCAAACGTTAACTGATCGCCTAATTTGACCCCAATTATTTCGGCTGACTTCCTCCTCCATGGATAATTCGTTATTAAGCGAATCCGCTCCCTGCCACCAGCGACCCGCCACGATCTCATTATCCGACTGTAGTTTATCCGCCCAGGATAGATTGAATTCACGGTTTAGCAGTTGCTTCTTCCGTGCCTCAGTATAATCGTCTATGCGCACTGGCTGATCGTTAATAGTCACCAAACGACCCCGCACCATCGGATATAGATCAGGCTGCCGCATCTCACGCTGCGCAAAAAATTCTGCCAAAGGCGGTAACTGATCAGGCTGGATATTTATCAGAAACCGGTTAGGTGTATTTGGTGGTAAGCTGGTTCGCCAATCCTTTAATAAATCACTCTGAATCAGGGTGAGTACTAACATGGCCATCAAACCCAGTCCCAATGCGATCGACTGAACCAGACTGGCAATTGTTCGACGTCGGATATTGGCCAGTCCATAACGCCACGCACTTGCAGCTTGCTGGCGTACCAGCATTAATAACTTAATCAATACCCATCCCAGTAATGCAAAAATTGCAATAGCTGCCAAGAATCCAAGCATCACCAAGATTCCCATACGCAGTTCACCTGCTTCCCATATGAATAAGATAGAGAGTGCCAACAGGCCAAAAGCGTAACCCGCCAGACCATGCAAATTGGTCATGCCAAAATCGCGACGCAATACCCGTAACGCAGGCACACGCCGTAAATTAAGCAAAGGGGGCAAGGAAAATCCAAGCAACAATACCATACCACTCAATAAGCCATGTACAGCAGGTAATCCACTGGGCCAGGGTAATGAGGTTTCAACCAATCCTGCCAACCAATGCGATAGAAACTCTTGTGCAACAAAACCCAGCAAGCAACCTAACCCGCTAGCCACCAATCCCAATATGACAAAATGATACAGATACAGATGCAATATCGTTGACTTGGCTCGCTCCCAGGCAGCGCATGATCGCACACCCATCAAGGTGACGCTGGATAAAGCGGCGCACAGCAAGTGCCACGGCTGCGGCGGCTACCACTACACTCGCGAGTGCAGTCAGACTCAGAAATTTTTCTGCACGCTCCAATGCGGAACGGATTTCCGGACGCGCATCACGTATGCCTTCAATGCGCTGTCCAGGAACGAGCTGCATCTGCGCCCAGCTACGAAACTCGGCAACCTGTTTTTCTTCACCAGCAACCAGCAGTTGATAGGTCACTCGACTACCCGGCTGAATCAGATTGGTTGCAGTCAGATCATCTGCATTCATCAATAATCTTGCCCCCATATTGATAAAGCCGACAGAATAATCCGGCTCACGCGTAACCAACGCAGCTACGGTCATCTGGGTAGCACCCACTTCCAGTGTCTCACCTGGAGTAATATCGAGACCAGTCATTAATTTTTCATCGATCCAGACTGTACCTGGAGAAGGAATACCTTGCGCAACATACGTTTTTTGTTCCGTGATGATTTCACTGGTAGTGTCCGCAAGCCGCAATTCACCCCGCAGCGGATAACCGGCCGATACCGCCCTGATTTCAGTCAGGAGATTATTCTCTTCCTTGCTCGCCATACTAGAAAACCGGGTCAATGTCGCGATCTTTAAACCGAGTTGCTCGGCTTTATCCGCATAATGTGCTGGCAAAGGACGATCGCCGATGACGAGTAAATCGGCTCCCAGTAATCGATTACTCTCTCTGGAAAGGGCAAGCTGCACCCGATCAGCAAAAAATCCAACCGTGGTGACGCTGCTCACCGCAATCATTAGTGCCAACACAAGTATGCGCAATTCACCTGCTCGCCAATCACGACGCAGCATACGAAAGGAGAGTCGAAAAAGATTCATAAAGATCATTCCATCAAAAATTCTCAGCATGGTACTCAGTTTATTTTGCTTCAGTAGTTGTCAATCACTCAGGAAGTCAGCATGCTAGACTGCTCGTTGATTTGAGCCTCCCTGCTCCCTGAGAATCGATCGAGATACAAGTAAATCACCGGGGTAATAAACAAGGTAATCACTTGGGAAAATAATAAGCCACCTATCACTGCCAGCCCCAGCGGTTGCCGCAATTCGGCGCCGGCACCGAGACCAAGGGCAATCGGCAGCGCACCCATCATGGCAGCGAGTGTGGTCATCATGATCGGACGAAAACGTAGCAGGCAAGCTGAACGAATCGCTTGATAGGGTGTCAGATGCTGCTCCCGTTGGGCATCCAGCGCAAAATCGATCATCATGATGGCGTTTTTTTTAACAATACCGATAAGCAACAAAATACCGATCATGGCAATGATGGAAAGCTCAATATCGAATAACCATAATATGCCCAGCGCACCAACAGCTGCGGAAGGAAGACCGGCAAGAATAGTAATTGGATGAATATAGCTTTCGTATAGCACACCGAGTAACACATAAATAACCAGCAATGCCGCCACAATCAGGATGAACTGGCTTGTTTGGGAAGATTGAAAAGCTGCCGCATCGCCTGCAAAGCTGGTCAGAATACTGTCAGATAGATTGATTTCATGTTTGAATTGTTCGATCAGTTTAGCAGCATCCCCCAAAGCAGCGCCTGCCGCAAGATTAAACGAGATTGTCAAAGACTCAAGCTGCCCCACATGATTGATTGCCAGCGGCCCCATTTCGCGCACTACCGTCGCCACGCTCGGCAAAGGTACGAGCGCACCATTTTTTGCTCGCAAGTGAATGTTGTCAAAAGCACTTTCATCGGCACGATACTCCCCTGCTACCTGCAGAATGACCCGATAACTGTCGCTTGAAGTAAAAATGGTTGAAACCTGTCGTTCGCCAAAAGCGCTATACAGCGCTGACCGAATCGCAGCGACTTCTACGCCAAGTAAATTGGCTTTATCACGATCAATTTCGAGTCGAGCTTGCAGTCCTTTGAGTTTCATATCACTCGTCACATCCCGGAAAACTGCATGCTTCTGCATACGCGACATTATGGCATCTGCTGCCGCATACAGATCCTCAGTACGCACGCTGCGCATCACGTATTGATAGCGGCTCTTGCTGGGCATACTGCCAATTCTTAGATTCTGCGTGGGCGTCATGAATATCTTGACGCCAGCAATACCGCGTACTTCCTTACGCAACACTTCCAGCACTTTGCTCATCGCTGGGCGTTCGCTATGTGGCTTAAGACCGATAAACATTCGTGCGCTGTTGGCGCCTTCCGTAAAGGTAATGCTATTATCGACAAAAGGATGAGCCCGAATGATTTCACTGGTTTGTTCTACCAACCGGGTCAAGGCAGGAAAAGAAATATCTTCTGCTGCTTCAATCGAAATCATGATTCGGCCCGTATCTTCTTCAGGAAAGAATCCTTTGGGCAGTACCAGGAAGAGTACAGCTGTCGCAACAAAGGTACTCATGGCAATTATCCAGCACCGTTCGACGATGACGCAACGCCCAGTCCAGTAAATATGTGTAGGCTGCCAGCAAATAATTAAATCCGCTCTCAAACCATTGCGTCAATCTCATACTCCGTCCATCTGATGAATGCGGCGCCAAATAACGACTTGCAATCATGGGAATAATCGTTAGCGAAACAACAGCCGACATCAGCACTGCGATACTAACGACAGCAGCAAATTCGTGAAACATCATGCCGATTACTCCTGGCATGAAAAAAACCGGTATGAATACTGCTACCAGCGAAATCGAGATGGAGATGATAGTAAAGGTAATCTCTCTCGATCCATGTAATGCCGCCTGCATTGGCGACAACCCTTTTTCGGTATGACGCACGATGTTTTCCAGCATCACAATGGCATCATCTACCACCAACCCTACAGCGAGGGTAATAGCCAGCAAGGAAATATTATCGAGTGTATAGTCAAAAACGCGCATCAGGGCCACCGTACTCAGCAATGAAATGGGCAACGATAACGCTGGAATAAGCGTGACAGTAGGTTTACGCAAAAACAAAAACATCACCAGGATAACCAGGGCAACTGTTAAGCCAAAAGTCATTTGCACATCAAAAATTGCTTCCCGGATCGACTGGGAGCGATCAAGATAAGATGCCAATTGCACCGATGCAGATAATTGCGCATTGATGCCAGGCAAAGCAGCCTTAACGGCATCGACAGTTGCTACGATATTCGCTCCTGGTTGCGCATAAACAAGCAGGATGATGGATGGCTGACTGTTAGTCCAGCTAGCAGTCTTGACTGATTCCACACTGTTTTCAATTGTGGCCACATCGGACAATCTAACCGGATGACCGTTAGGCGTAGTAGCAACAATCAATTCTGCAAAAGCCTCAGCGTTATCGAGTTGACGATTAGCTTGAATGATCAACGTCTGACGAGGCCCATCCAGTGTACCAACGGGCGAATTGTCATTGGCCTTTGCTAATGCAGCTGCAATATCATCTACCGTTAAGTTACGCGCGGCCAGCGCCAGGGGGTTGACCTGCACTCGTATCGCATACTTTTTCTGGCCATTGGTACGTATTTCCCCTATACCGGGAAGTGTAGACAAGGTTGGCACAATCAGCTTGTCAGCAAAGTTATTCAACTCCGGAAATGGTATCGTGTCAGATGTCAGCGAAAGAATCGTAATTGCAGTATCAGCTGGATTGACTTTCCGATAGGAAGGCATCGTTGTCATTTCAACCGGCAGCGATTGCTGTGCCCGCAACAATGCCGCTTGCACATCTACTGCCGCACTGTCCATATCACGATCCTGATTAAACTCCAATGTGACCACGGTATTCCCTTGCGTACTGGTTGAACTGATGACTGATAAACCAGCGATCGCTGAAAACTGACGCTCAAGAGGGGTGGCGACGGCTGAGGCCATCGTATCCGGACTTGCTCCCGGTAATACCGCATTGACTGTAATGGTAGGCGTATCAAAACGGGGTAATGCTGCAATAGGAACACCGCTATAGGCCAGAATGCCCGCAATGACTGCTGTCAATGACAACAATATTGTCATCACAGGACGGCGTATACATAATTCGGCCAGATTCATTGCTCGCCTAAAGGGGTTGATTGTTGTTATTGCCAAGATCCGATCTCAACCTGCCCTGATCAGAATGAAGTATTTGCCCACACGTTCTGCTCGCGTTTACCGCAGTACCGGAACGAAGATGCTGGGTTCCTTCAATCACTACACACTTACCCGATTCTATCCCTTCTATTACAGCAATACCCTCCTGGATTAACTTGACATTAACCCGTTGGGGAATTGCTTTATTATCTTCTCCCACGACAAAAAGAAATTGACCGTAGGGTCCGGTTTGTAGAGCCTGAGTGGGAACCGTTAATACATTAGGCAATATACTGGCTATCAACGTAACATTCGCAAACATGCCAGGCCAGAACTTTCCGTCTGCATTAGCAAATTCGGCTTTGACCTGGATCGTGCCACTGGCAGTATCGACTGCACTATCAATAAATACGATACGTCCCTCTCGCTCCTGTTTGTCAGAAAGGTTAAGCTGGGCACTGACTGTCACTTCTCCTTTGGCAAGAGCTTGTTTCAGAGCGGTCAATTCACGCTCAGGCAACACAAAACTCACATAAATTGGGTCAATCTGCGTAATGCTTACCAGCAAAGAGGCTTCCGGTCGGACCAGGCTGCCGGGATAAACCTGGATCGCACCTGTCCGGCCTGCAATCGGTGCAACAATCTCACCATAACCACGAGTGACACGATCTGCCTGCACTGCAGCCTCATCAAACTTCAGTTGATTCTGCAGCAGCTCAACCTGGTTTTCTGCAACATCAAGTGCTGCCTGAGAAATAAAATTTTTGTGAAACAATTCCCGTTGACGATTGAGCTGACGCATTGCATTCTGCAATTCGACTCTTGTCTTGGCGAGCTGAGCAACGGATTTAGCTAGATTGGCTTCCTCGGCACGTGTATCGAGGGTAAACAATCGCTCGTCCTTATCCACGAACTGACCTTCCTTGATATGAACTGTTTTGATCGCGGCTGCGACCTGCGGTCGCACCTCAACTGTTTGTACAGGAGATACTGTACCTTTAGTCTTAAATTTGACCGGCACATCACGTTGCGAAGTCATGGTTGTCACCACTGGAACCGGAATTACACTCACTTCAGTTTTTTGGATGCGATTTGCAGCAGAATCAGGAGTTCGCAAAAACCAAAAACCGGTTGCCAGTGCAACGAGCAAGAAACTCATGAAAGCAATCCGCAAATACCCTTTGCCAGCGGCCGAAGTCTTTTGGGAAATTGATGCTTCCGATACCTTATTTGTCATCACCCTATCAAAGAAGGTCTGAATATATGGCCAAATCCTTTAGTTGATTATCCTACCGCTGGTCATTCGTATTCGTCTGGAGCAACGAGTAGATAAAGCTTCATCATGAGTCACGAGTACCAGTGTCGTTCCTCGTTCACGATTCAACTCAAACATCAACTCGATGATTTGAGCACCTGTAGCAGAATCGAGATTACCGGTTGGCTCATCAGCAAATAACATCTTTGGCTGAGTTACGAAAGCGCGGGCAATCGCAACACGTTGCTGCTCACCACCCGAAAGTTGCCGGGGATAATGTCTAAGCCGCATTCCCAACCCGACACGCTCAAGCAATGCCTGCGCTGCTCGCCTCGCATCATTTGCACCAGCAAGCTCCAATGGCAGCATCACATTCTCGATAGCCGTCAACGCAGGCAGTAGTTGAAATGACTGAAACATAAAGCCAAGCAATCTACTCCGTAAAGCCGCACGTTCGTCCTCATCCAGCAGGAAAATATCCTCGCCATCCAGATAAACATGACCACTGGTCGGAACATCCAATCCGGCCAATAGTCCAAGTAAGGTAGATTTTCCCGAACCAGAAGCACCCACTATAGCGATCGATTCGCCTGCATTTACTTCCAGAGAGATATCCTGCAAAATCGTTAGTCGATTATCGCCGGTATCGACTTGTTTAGTGAGGGCATTTGCTCGCACGATAGGATGTGCCATTTGTTTAGCACGATTATTCATCATGAAAAATTTTTTGATCATTCTCTTTGTTCTATTCCATATTGCTTCTTATGCCGTAGCCAACCCAGCTAATGGCATAACCGTCATGATTTTTGGAGATAGCTTATCAACCGGCTATGGTTTGCCAGCAGAAGCTGGATGGGTGAATCTGCTTAAACAGCGAATGCAGGTGCTCTCCCCTCATTATCAAGTAATCAATGTCAGTATCAGCGGTGAAACAACGCTGGGGGGACGTAACCGTATTGAACAAGCACTCAAAACGCATCACCCTGACATCGTCATCATCGGATTAGGTGGCAATGACGGTCTACGCGGCGCATCCATTCAATCTATCCATGATAATCTAGGAGCCATCATTCAAGCTTGCCAGCGAAATAATGTCACGCCCCTACTCGCTGGTATGCAACTACCGCCCAATTATGGCATAGCCTACACCCAAAAGTTCCGCAATATTTATCCCCAACTTGCTGAACGCTATCAATTAAAGCTGATTCCTTTTCTGCTGGCCGGATTTGGTGATAAGCGCGAGTTTTTCCAAACGGATGGAATTCATCCTGACGTAGCTGCCCAAAAATTGATTACTGAAAATGTTTGGGAAGTGTTATACCCGTTGCTGGAATCAAACTACTCTTCTGTGCAGAAAAAAATACAATTGGAACCAGCATTTAATAACTAATTTGATAACAAAAAGCTGAATGTTCATATAATCTTCGGAGATTGTGAAGGAAGCGCAGCGAGCGCCCCAAGCGCGAGGTGGACGAAACGCAGCTATAAGAAAACGAACGGAGTGAGTTTTCACAACCTACCAACTGCATTTTCCTCATCCAATCTCTGCAGGAAAGCTTTCAAATCATTAGGTAATGGCGCCTCAAGGCATATGCATTCCCCTGTTGTTGGATGCGTCATCTTCAAACTATCCGCATGCAGAAACATGCGCTTTAAGTTAAGTCTTTGCCCCCCTTTCATCAATTCCTTATTCAACTCAAAATCACCATATTTATCATCCCCTGCAATCGGAAAACCTAGATGTGCCAAATGGACCCGGATTTGATGGGTACGGCCGGTTTTTAATTCCGCCTCCAGTAAACTAAAATTTTGCCAATTTTTTTTCAAAGTAAACACGGTATGGGCTGGCAATTCTTTTTTTTCCTCATTTTTTCCTGAAACAACCATCACACGCCGCTCACCGTCAGCAGTAACAAATTTATTAAGCGATAATTTCACACTCTGTTTAGCATTGCGCCATCTACCCCTGACAACTACCCAATAACGTTTTTGGACGATCCCCTCTCGAATTTGCCGATGTGCCTCGACCAATGCGCTGCGTTTCTTGGCAAGCAGCAAGACTCCAGAGGTTTCCCGATCCAGGCGGTGTACCAGTTCCAGAAATTTCCAATCAGGATAACGGGCGCGTAATTGTTCGATCACACCATAGCTAATTCCACTGCCACCATGCACTGCGATGCCGGATGGTTTATTGATAGCCAAAAGCCATTCATCTTCAAACAACACTTCGAAAGCAGCAAGAGGAGGTTTTATTATTTTTTGGGAACTGTGAAATGTTCTGATTGGCGGAATACGCACTTTATCATTCTGCTGCAAGCGATAATCGGCATTGATTCGCTTACTGTTGACGCGTACCTGACCGCTACGCAGGAGTTGATAAATGTGACTCTTGGGTACTCTTTTAAAACGCTTGAAGAAAAAATTATCAATACGTTGTCCATCAGCTTCTTCATTGATATTTTCTACAATGACCATATCTGGCATAATATTTTTGTTTAACGTATTAATTTTACCTATACTCTTCATTTGGAATTCACATATTTACCCATATACTACATAAATCATGTATTAATTACATGATGAGCATAATTACACCGGGCAATTGTTAACTCACCCGAAAGTTTTGAAGTGTTGAAGAAAGTCAGCACTGATTTGGTTAATGTCGCTCACCACCTAAAGTAGCGATAGTAATTGATTTGCGCGCTCAAAGCACATATGAATTTTAGTTTCCGGTTTCGTAGTACCCGCCGACGGGATAGACTTTGTCGAAACCCTGTATAACTTGATTTCAATCCTGTTTCCACAGTTTGCAGGAACCAAGATACACGCTAGAAATTGGCCAATCTTCAAGGATAGGAAAATTAAAGAAGGTCTGAATAAGAGAACAATGTTGGAAGCACCCAGAGCATGAGCTCCCATAAAACAAGCCAAGCAAATTTTGGCGTAGCTACTCATCATCTAGAGATACTAAAGGGGTCAAGCTCCGCGATACTGCGATGTACCACTATAACCACTTCATACAGTCCTTTCCTAATACCATGACCCAATTATCTGAACAATAAATTCTATTATGCGTAAACGATAGGAAGCTATGCTGCCTGATATGCAGCGATCTGCCCGTGAATTGAGCGCGGGAGGCATAAAATGAAACGCATGTTATTCAATGCGACACAGCCAGAAGAGTTGCGTGTCGCGATTGTAGATGGACAAAAACTGATTGATCTCGATATTGAGACAATTGGTAAAGAGCAACGTAAAGGCAATATTTATAAAGGAGTTATTACCCGCTTAGAACCAGGATTAGAAGCCGCATTTGTTGATTATGGTGGAGATCGCCATGGTTTCTTGCCTTATAAGGAAATTTCCCCCACCTGCTTTGGTGAGAGCCCTGATTTACCGAGTCATCGTATTCCAAGCTTACTCCGAGAAGGTCAGGAGCTGATCGTTCAAGTTGATAAGGATGAGCGTGGCACTAAAGGTGCCGCATTAACCACCTACATTTCCTTGGCAGGGCGTTATCTCGTTTTGATGCCCAATAATCCGAATAGTGGAGGTATTTCCCGGCGCATCAGCGCGGAAGAGCGAACTGAGCTACGTGATGTCATCTCGCATCTGCAGATCCCACCCGGAATGAGCATTATTGCACGTACTGCAGGCATTGGTCGCAATGAAGAAGAGTTACAGTGGGATTTAAGTTATTTGACCCAACTTTGGCACGCGATTGAAGAAGCCGCCAAGAATCAAAGCGGTATCTTTCTGATTTATCAGGAAAGTAGTCTCGTCATTCGTGCCATTCGCGATTATTTCCATCATGAAATCGGTGAAATTCTGATCGATAATCCTGAAATTTATGAGCAAGCGTGCCAATTTATGGCTCACGTCATGCCAGATAATGTCGATCGTCTCAAACTGTATCAGGATGATGTACCCTTATTCTCTCGCTTTCAAATTGAACACCAAATAGAGACGGCCTACTCCCGGCAAGTATCCCTGCCTTCAGGCGGAGCTATCGTCATTGATCACACAGAAGCGCTCGTATCCATCGATGTCAATTCAGCGCGAGCCATTCGAGGCGCTGACATCGAAAGCACCGCACTTAATACCAATCTGGAAGCTGCGGACGAAGTTGCTCGGCAACTGCGTTTACGCGATTTAGGTGGATTGGTTGTTATTGATTTTATTGACATGGAAGTCGCCCGTAACCAACGGGAGGTAGAATCACGTCTGCATGAAGCGCTCCATCATGATCGTGCACGTGTCCAGGTTGGAAAAATCTCACGCTTTGGATTGTTGGAACTATCTCGCCAGCGCCTACGTCCATCGCTTGGAGAAAGCAACTATATCACCTGCCCACGTTGCCATGGAACGGGACATATACGTGGTACTGATTCATCCGCTCTACATATTCTCAGAATCATCCAGGAAGAAGCGATGAAAGAGCATACAAGTGCACTGCATGTACAACTCCCTGTAGATGTTGCTACTTTTCTGTTAAATGAAAAACGTTCTGATATCCATAATATCGAAGCACGCTTAAAAGTAAATATTATCCTCGTTCCGAATATTTATCTGGAAACGCCGAATTATAAAATTACTCGATTGCGCCAGGAGGATATTAAATCAACTGAAATGCAAGCCAGTTATGAGATGGTAGAGAAAGTTGCCGAGGAAATTATCCTTCCGTCGACAGTACAGGAAGCCAAGCCAACACGCCCACAGGCCGCAGTAAAAGGAATTACACCCGCACAACCTGCGCCGGCACGTGAAGAAAAACCTCGCGAACAAGTCACGTTTCTGGATAAATTCTTTGGCTGGTTTAGACCAACCAGCGATGAACATGCGCCTGCAGAACCCACTGCACCCAGTCATAAAGAAAGATCCCAGCGTCACGAGCGGGGTCGGGGACCGCGGGATCGTGGTCGCGGTAGGCGCAGTAAAGAGCTACTTACTCATGAACAACGCAAGCATCACGATCTACATGAGCCTCTGCAAGAATTACCCCAGGAGTCTGCGGGAATCCTGCTAGAAGAGCAGATTGTTTCTGAGCCCCATGGAAGAGCCGTACAGAAAAGTCGTGATAGTCAGTTTGCGCGAAGAAAACAAGCTCATCCACCGCATGAAGAAAAAGTACATACTGAGGCAGAAGTACCGACAGAAGAAGGAATCGCGCCAGTTGAGGCATCACCTGAGCAAATTGAAGAACGTGAAGAGCGTGGTCGTTCACGCCGCCGTCGCGGAGGGCGGCAGCGTGATCGCTCAGAGCGATCACGTCTTCATAGAGTAGCTGAAGCTGAGGAAGCAGCTCCCTTAGAACAAACTCAGTCTGAAAGTCACTTCAAAGATCAAGCGGCAGCGCCGAAACTCATTACTTTTAAGGCAGAAAGTGTCCTCTCTGAAATTAGCGAAACCAGCGAAAAATCTGAATCAGCAGATCGTTCTCCTGATCTGCTGGCAACAGCACCGTCTGCTCCCATTCCGCAATCTGACTTATCATGCGAGCACATTTCGGCGCCAGCAGAACATGAATCACCTGCTTCCCAACCCAGCTCACCTCAATCAGCTGAGCCACGAGCCATGTCTATTTCCGAATTACCGGATTTGTCCAAAAGTGGCTTAATCATGATTGAGACTGCCCCTGATAAAGTTTCTGAAACAGTGGAAGATCTGAGTTCTCCCAGGAGACAACGACGTAAGCCAGCAGCCTTAAAAATGATTGAATCTGAGCCATTAATCCAGGTAGAAACAAAAGATTAATTTTCTGAATAAAAAGATGGGGCAAGAATAATTTCCTTCTAAAGAAACCGGAGATAGGCTGTCCAAAATGGGGCTGTGATATGAGTGATTTTCCCGAATACGATGAAATCCATGTCATTTCAGACATCCACATGGGCGGCAACAAGGTGGATTTTCAAATTTTGCGTGAAACCGAGCGCCTCGCCAACTATATCGGCTGGGTTGGGCAGCAACGGCCTGGTGGACGCGTGGCATTGATATTGAATGGCGATGTCATCGATACACTGGCGGAAGACATTCACGGCTATGTTGCCGTTGATGAAGCGAGTTGCCACCGTACAGCGAATCATGAAAGACCCATCGTTTTCCAACATCTGGAAAGCTTTGGCTGATTTTGTCAAGCTGGAAGGACGCACCCTGATCATCATCATTGGTAATCACGATATCGAATTATCTTTTCCTGTTGTACAACGTTTGATTATCACGTATCTGGCAGGAGCCGATCTAACAGCACGTGCCCGTATTGAATTTTGCACAACCGGCGCAGGCTACACCTGCATGGTAGGAAATGCACGCATCTATTGTACCCACGGTAATGAAGTGGATGCCTGGAATTACAACCGTTACGAAGATCTCGCAAAAGTGGGACGACGCTTGAATGCTGGCCGTTCACTTGATCCCAGCGAATGGTACCCAAATGCCGGTACGCGCATGGTCAAAGAAGTCATGAATGACGTGAAGCGCAAGTTTGCCTGGATCGATCTGCTTAAACCAGAAACTTCTGCCGCCGTCGGTACCTTATTGGTACTTGATCCGTCACAAGTAAGTAAAATTAGTAAACTGCTACCGATTGTTGGTGAAAAGGTAGAAGGACAAAAACAAGTTGATCAACGACTATCCGCTGAAGGCTTTCAACAGCCCAAGTCAGGATGCCGCCATCCCATTTACCGTCGATCGTTTATTGGGCCCAACCTTAAAGCTGGAGTATTAGGCGCTACAGCATCCGATACCCGTAGCGCCGATGACATGTTGCTGGCTGCGGAAAAGAGCTTTAACCGTACGGATGCAAAGACTAGTCTAACCGCTGACAGCACCTTAGGCACACCACAACTCATCCTGGATAGTTTAACCGGTTGGATGAGGGGTGTCGGCAAAGATGAAGCACTGCGTCGTGCGCTTAAAGACTGGCTGGCAGACGACAAAACATTCGATATCTCCGATCAGGATGATACTTACAAACAAGTGACGGCTGCCGTCGGATCACCCATTGACTTTATCATTACCGGTCACACGCATCTTGAACGTGCAATCGACATGGGGGGCGGACGCTATTATTTCAATAGTGGTACCTGGATTCGTTTATTACAGTTTACCGAAGCCATGCTGAAAGACACGGCTTCCTTCAAACCAGTGTACGATGTACTCATCAACGGCAAAATGGAAGCCATTGATCAGGCAAAATTTGGTAATCAGCCATTCGTGATGGATCAGACCAGCGCTATATCGATCAAGGAGGAAAACGGCAAAGCAGTTGGGAGGTTGACCCATGTTGTGGGTGACGGCTCAGGCACACCTCTTGAAATAAAAAAATTCCCGGAGTAGTGATATGAACACTGTCCCCAGCAAAGCAATCCAGAAAGTCAAACTTGAATTTCTCAGACCGGGGCCATCGCACAATCAATTACTCTCGCCACTTACGCCTTATATTGCGTTATGCGGCGAAGATGGGCCAGTGACGGTGCAAATGCCATTTGAACACCGGCAATTATTAATGCGTTTGCGCAGGTTACGTTATGAATCCGATAAAGACCCTGCCAAGGATGAGCAGCGCCAGGCTGAAGTTCGTGATATGGGTGAAGCGATTGGGAGAGTGCTCGGCCAGATTCCAGCGCTGCTTTCAGAATTGGGTAATGCCGCAGTGGAAGCCGGAAAACTGGTTCATCTGCGCCTTTCCTTATCTGCGTTTGAGCTTGGCCTGATTCCATTCGAGCTTGCCGTCGGCGTGGACGGCTTTCCAGGCTCTGGTTCCCCGTTATTCCTACAAACACGTACACCGATCTCAATCACACGGGAAATCCGTCGCGGACGGCCTCTCCCTGTTAATTGGAACCGACCACCGCGCATCCTCTTTGCTTTTGCAGAACCAGATGGACTTTATGTTCCCGCTCAATCCCATTTACAAGCCCTACGTTCAGCCATCGAGCCTTGGGTAAAAATCAGAAGCCCAGGGATGACCAAGGAACGCGTTGAGGATGTTAAAAAGATTTTGACTGTCCTGCCCAATGCGACCTTGAAGCAGATCCGTGAAGCATGTGCCCAAACTGAGTATACTCATGTACACATTCTGGCACATGGTGCACCATTGGAAAATTCCGGTGATAAACGCTATGGCGTAGCGTTATGTAGCGATCTTGATCAAAGCAAAGATATCATTGATGGCGAAAGGCTTGCCATTGCGCTGACAGCTCGTGATTCCTCGGGAAATACAAAATTCTGCCCGACACTCGTCACGCTCGCAACCTGTGATTCAGGCAATATCGAATCGATGCTTACCCCTGGTGGCAGTATCGCACATGAACTGCATGCTGCCGGTATTCCTTGGGTGATTGCATCACAGTTCCCGCTATGGATGAGAGCCTCGGCGATCGCTGCCGAAGTACTTTATCAACGACTACTAGATGGCAACGATCCGCGCTGGGTCATCTATGAATTACGTCAGCGCTTACGCACCGATGCAGCCGGCACTCATGATTGGGCCAGTATCGTCGCTTACGCTACCGTACCATTAAACTTTGAAGACCAGGTCGATGCCTTCCGCGACAAACAAATCAGAAGACGACTAGAAGTCAAATTCGACCGTATCGATGAATTGGTAGGCGCTAATGTCGACATTGAACAAGCCCAGCAAACGTTCAATTCTGCTGAACTTGAAGAAGAAATCGGTTTCTTGTGCAAGTCGATTCGTAACGAACTCAAAGCATGGCGTGAAGAGCCTGAAGCAATGGCTTCTTTCCAAGTCAAAGCTGAACGTCTCGGCATGAGTGCAGCCAGTGAAAAACGTATTGGGATCGCCTATTCATTACTTGCAAGTAATCATGCCGTTGATCCCAGCAAAATTCCGAAGTGGGCAAAGGAAAGCAAAAAAGCCTATGAAGCTTCGCAAGCATTCTATCGCGAAGCCTTGGAATTCGAGCCCCATAATTATTGGGTCATGACGCAATATCTTTCCATTACAGCCATACCTGCCTTAACCAATAGCACAGCTTTTAAATCCTTATCAAAAGATTATGGCCAATGGTGGATCACAGCTCGTCAAATTGTCGAGTGGGAGTTGAATAAGGCCAGCGGAGATAATCGCGTGTATACCTTAGCAACACTGGCCGAGCTCGCTTTGCTCGGTGTAGCCTACGGTGGACTAGATTTCGATGATCAACACGCAAAAGAGGAGATTATTCGTTATTGCAAAGAGATGCGGGCGCTGCTTGGTCCTGATGACTTCCCGCTCCTTTCAACACAGCGTCAATTCAGGCGCTACATCAAGTATTGGGATAGAGAGGAATGGAGAGGTTTGGCCTATACTGCCTTGGAAACGTTAGGAGGTAGATTATCAGAAGAATCTATGGAAGATTGATGAGCAATCAACCCTGGTATCGCGTCGGCGCCATTACCTTAACGTAGCAAAGCAGTATCTCTTCCAGAAATAATTTGGCGTTGAGAGGATGGCGCGCTAATTGCTGGCTCATGATCAAATTGCGCCAGAAGCTGGCAAGCAGCTTGGGATCTGCAGTTGAGGCCAATTTTCTTATAGTGGTTTCTTGATGAACATGGTAGCGAATTTTTCCTGTGGTACAAACACATATCAGGTCATAGCACCACTTTTGTAACCAACTGACAATCTCGGGTAAATCCAGTTTATGCAGACTGTTGGCCAGAGAAATAGGGTCAAAGCTGGCTGGCATGCTGATTTTCCGGATAAAATCTGTATGCTGGTTAAAATAATCTTGATGGCTGAATGCCGCAGCCTGCAAAGGTGAAGCACCTGACAGAGCCAGACAGATATCGGCATGTTCTACTCCCTGCTGTGTCAACCACTTACGCGCAGTGGCTGCATCAGGTATGGGCAGCGTAATATGCTGGCAACGACTACGAATGGTTGGCAGCAGATCTTGCGCACGATGCGCCACCAGAATGAAAAGAACATGGGATGGAGGTTCTTCAAGTTTCTTCAATAAGGCATTAGCTGCTGCTACATTCATGGCTTCTGCTGGATGAATCAGAATTACCTTGAGCCCATCCTGATGACCGGAAAGATAGACGAAATCGTTCAGCGCTCGCACTTGCTCGATGGTAATATGTTGGCTGGGCTTTTTCCCCGATTTGGTATGGTCTGCCTCTTGCCTGTCTATGCCGCTGCTTGCGGAACCCGCTTCGCCAGACGATTCAATAAGTGCTTCTGGTGTCATTAAATAAAAATTTGGATGGGTTTCCTGCTCAAACCATTTGCAGCTTGCACATACGCCGCAGGCAACCTGTTTCACCGTTATCTGCGCACACAATAATGATTTGGCAAGGCTTCGTGCAAAGCCTAGTTTGCCTATTCCTTTTCTGCCTTTCAGCAGCAAGGCGTGTGTCTTCAAAGCCACCGAGCCTCTCACTTGTTGCCAAATGGTATATTGCCAGGGATAAAGTTCATTCATTTGCATTTATAATTCCATTTCTAAATCAAAAATGACGCGAAGGCGAGCCGCAGACAGTATAAATCATACGGCAAGGTGAAGCCGACAAAGTCAGTTTTGATTTAGAAATGGAATAACAATCCATTTTGGAGCGAATCGCTTCTTTTTCGTAGCATATTCGCTCATTCCCACCCTATGGTAGATTCACTCAAACAATGCTTGCTGGATGATAGCTTCCAAGGCGATTGTCACCTCATGCAGCGGTTGGCTTGCATCGACCAAGCAGATTCTTTCGGTAAATTGCTGCGCTCGCTGTAGATAAGTTGCGCGCACCTGGAGAAAAAATTCATCCTGTTCTCTCTGGAACCAATCGGTCATTTTGGCCGACCGCACACGCTGTTTAGCCATTTCTATCGGTACATCGAAATATAATGTAAGATCAGGCTGGAACACGCCCTGTACCCACTGTTCCAGTATGTGTAACTTATCGAATGGCACTCCTCTGCCCCCTCCCTGATAAGCAAAACTCGCATCGGTGAAGCGATCCGAAATGACCCACTCCCCTCTATGGAGCGACGGCAGAATGACTTTATCCAGATGCTCCCGCCGTGCTGCAAACATCAGCAATGCTTCCGTTTCCGCATGCATGTGCTGACCAGGATCGAGCAGCAAGGTGCGCAATTGCTCACCCAGTAAGGTGCCACCTGGCTGACGTGTTGTTACGACATCGATTCCTTTATCTTCTAAAAAATTTTCCAGCCAGGCCAAATGAGTGCTCTTGCCTGCGCCATCAAGGCCTTCTAAGAAGCCAATAAATTTCCCCCGCTGCATAAGGTAGTCTGCTCATCTAAACATTCATAAATAAAATCCAACTCGATCTGCTTTGCCTTATTATATCTGTTCAATAACTTAAATTCTGTCATCAGAATAAAACAGCATATGCAAATCAATCCTGCCGGTTATCTCGAGAACGTGCGTTTCATTCCTTCCCCGAACTGTGATGAACGCCCAACTGAATGTGCTATCAGTTTATTGGTGATTCATAACATCAGCCTGCCACCGGATGAATTTAGCGGAAATGGTGTAATCGAGTTATTTACTAACCAGCTTGATCCGCAAGCGCATCCTTATTTTGAATCATTGCATCATCTCAGGGTCTCCAGCCACTTTTTCATTCGCCGTGATGGGGAAATCATCCAATTTGTTCCGTGCATGCTGCGCGCCTGGCATGCGGGGGTGTCCTGTTGGCAAGGCAAGGAGCGCTGTAATGACTTCTCCATCGGGGTTGAACTGGAAGGAAGTGATGCCCTACCCTTTGAACCTATTCAGTACGATCAGCTCATTGCGCTCACGGTATCTTTGCTCAAGGCCTACCCCATTATCGATATTGCAGGGCATGCCGATATTGCCCCCACGCGTAAAACCGACCCAGGTCCTTATTTTGATTGGGGGCATTATCGCCAGAGATGTTCTAGCGATGGTATTCACCAGCACGTTCAGGTTGGTAGGTGACTTCTACGATACGAACGCGCAATACGCCACCGCCAGGTTTTGGCCATTCGATTTCATCTCCTTGAGAAAGACCCAGCAGCGCACTGCCGACCGGCGCAAGAATTGAAATCTTGCTGCCGCTGGCGTCAATGTCTCTAGGATAGACCAGTGTTAATTCAAATTCTTCAGATGAAGATTCAACTTTAAACCTTACTGTAGAATTCATAGTCACCACAGTAGGTGGCACATCCATCGGATCGACGACTTCCGCTCGCATCAATTCAGCCTCTAATTCATCCTTACCCGGGAAAGCATTGCTGGGTAATGAATCAATAAGCCTCTCCAATCTCTCCGCATCAAGCGTTGAAATGATAATTTTTGGTCTGGTTTTCATTTTTACCCTCTTGGCTTTTGATTAATACAGCTTATCCGCATTATGAAAGAAGATCTCATTCCGTTTTTCAATCAAACCTAACTTTGTCGGCTTTCCCTTGTCGCTTTATTCTGCCCGGGCTCACCTTTGTGTTATATTTGATTTGAAAGGAAATAGCAAGCAGACAGGGGAAACGCACATCATGCGTCATGCCCCTATCGAGACTACAACAGATTGATTGATTAACCGGCGTTTTTTCAACCCCCGATTTTATCTAAACCTCATTATTACATATGCTCAATACGATAATTGGCAATCAGTCTAAATTCACTGCCTGGTTGTATTGTAATGATATCCGTGGCGGCATTGGTCGTTTCCACGCACAACATGCGCAGATAATCGTCATCTTGCAAATCAGCCATCTCTGCAGAAATTTTGGCCCATGGGTTCCATACCACAGCCGTTTGACTGCCTTGAGACGCGATATAAATCCGACGCTTCAGAGCAGGATCATGCACGATGATATCGTCTAAGACATCCAGGTAAATGCGATCCACTTCCGAGCTGATGGTCACAGCACCTGATTGCATTTTTTGCTGTCCCCCATCGGCCTTGTCAAGGTATTGCCTGCCCTCCAATCCTGAAACACGGGCTTGATGAATATCACCCACACTAAAATAGGTGTGGAAGGCTTGCGTAATGGAGATTGCCTGATCTCCAGTGTTGCGTGTCACTAGTGCTAGATTAAGCGTTTCTCCGACTATCATTTCCAGCCTCAAAATAAAGGCATGTGGCCAGATAGCCTGCGTCTCCGGTGTATCTATCAATCCTAATACCACTTGAGTATCACCATTAGCCGTCACACTCGTTTCAATCACATCCCACATGCGGTTACGCACAAAACCATGCGCCGCACGGTCTTTTCCTTCTGGATCAGGGCCAAACCAAGGCCAGCAAATCGGTACGCCCCCTTTAATTGCTTTTCCTGCCTGATAATAAGCCTTCTGGCTGAGAAACATCAAATCATCTGTTTTACCAGCCGGCTGAAAAGAAAGCACCTGACCGGCGTAAACTGAAATCAGTGCACTGGCCTTAGCGTTTTTTACTCGAATGAATGGAAAACCACCCTGTCCTTCAAAAAATTCAACCTGCCCAGCAATGCCATGATCTCTATTTAATTGTGCAATACCCATTTTTTACCTTATTTTTTGTCGCAATAAGTTTGGAATGATAAACTCAAACCCCAACTTCATAAACTGCTATTAGTAAATCATCCCGCTTACTTTTAAGGATATGCCATGACTCACACTTTATTCAACTCACTGCAATCGCTACCACTCCCTGATGGCAAAACCGCTCAATTTTACTCTTTATCAGCGTTGGAAGAAGCCGGTCTTGGTAAGGTATCGCGACTTCCTGTTTCTATCCGCATTGTGCTGGAATCGGTGCTGCGTAATTACGATGATAAAAAAGTCACTGAAACGCATGTTCGACAGCTGGCTGGGTGGCAGCCGAATGCCGTTCGTACGCATGAAATTCCGTTTGTGGTTGCGCGTATTGTGTTACAGGATTTTACGGGTGTGCCGCTTCTGGTTGATCTGGCGGCCATGCGCAGTGCGGCAGAAAGGCTAGGGAAAGATCCCAAGCGTATTGAACCGCTGGTACCGGTTGATCTGGTAGTCGACCACTCCGTTCAGGTCGATTACTATGGCGATAAAAATGCACTCGCACGCAACATGGAAATGGAGTTTGTTCGCAATAAAGAACGCTACCAGTTTATTAAATGGGGCATGCAAGCGTTTGATACTTTCAAAGTTGTCCCACCCGGTATTGGTATCGTGCATCAGGTCAACCTGGAATATCTGGCACGCGGCGTACATCAGAAAAATGGCCTGGTTTATCCAGATACGCTGGTCGGCACCGACTCGCACACCACCATGATTAATAGTATCGGGGTAGTAGGCTGGGGTGTAGGCGGGATCGAAGCAGAAGCAGGCATGCTAGGGCAACCGGTTTACTTTCTCACCCCGGATGTCGTCGGTGTCAATCTAACTGGCCAGCTACGTGAAGGCGTCACTGCAACAGATCTGGTTTTGGCCGTTACTGAAATGCTGCGTAAAGCAAAAGTAGTCGGCAAATTTGTAGAATTCTTTGGTGAAGGTACCGCATCATTAAGCTTACCTGATCGTGCCACCATCGCTAACATGGCGCCCGAATATGGTGCCACGATGGGCTTTTTCCCAGTTGATGACGCCACCCTTCAATATTTTAGATATACTGGCCGCACAAATGAAGAAATCGGTGCATTTGAAACCTATTTCAAGGCACAAGGGCTATTTGGCATGCCAAATAAAGGAGATATTGACTACAGTCAGGAATTGCAACTGGATTTGAATTCAATTATCCCTTCGCTCGCCGGACCAAAACGCCCGCAGGATCGTATTGCAATTGGCAATCTTAAATCAACTTTTACTGAGCTTTTCAGTAAACCCATGGCTGACAACGGTTATGGTAAGCCAGCGGAAGATTTGACTCGCCCCTATCCCACCCGCGATGCAACCTACCCGAATAATGTAGTATGCGTCACCAGTCCGATGAATCAGGATGAAACCAGTCTTCCGCCTGGCTCTGAGAGAAATGTGTCTGAACTGATCAATAATCGCCCCACTCAGAATCCTGTCAAAATCAACGGTAAGGTAGATCAGCCTGTGGAACTGCACCATGGCGACGTCCTGATCGCTGCGATCACATCCTGTACCAACACCTCCAATCCTACGGTACTCATCGCTGCTGGGCTACTGGCAAAAAAAGCGGTTGAGAAAGGTCTGAGTGTCAAGCGTCATATCAAGACTTCACTTGCACCCGGTTCGCGTGTGGTCACAGAATATTTGACGGCTGCCGGCTTATTGCCCTATCTGGAGCAGCTTGGCTTCAGTCTGGCGGGTTACGGCTGTACCACTTGTATCGGTAACTCGGGGCCGCTGCCCGAGATTGTTGAAGAATGCGTCGTCAAGGAAGACCTCGTATGCTCAGCAGTCCTGTCCGGTAACCGAAATTTCGAGGCAAGGATTCATGCCAATATCCGTGCTAACTTTCTGGCTTCGCCCCCTCTGGTAGTGGCTTATGCTATCGCCGGCACGGTATTGAAAGATCTCGATACCGAACCACTAGGTATAGGAAAGGACAATCAGCCTGTGTGGCTGCGCGATATCTGGCCAAGCAGTGCAGAAATCGCCCCTCTCATGAAATTTGCTACCCAGGCCGACACTTTCCGCCAACTGTATGGTGATTTCACCAAAGATATCCCTCTTTGGAATAACATCACCTCGGTCACTGGCAAGCTTTATAACTGGCCAGGCTCTACCTATATCGCCGAGCCACCTTTCTTTCAGGATTTTTCACTGCAACCAGCACTTAACAACCAGTCTGGAGGCATTATGGGTGCGCGAGCATTAGCGATCTTTGGCGATTCCGTTACCACTGATCACATCAGCCCGGCTGGCGCTATCAAGGAAACCTCACCGGCAGGTCAATATCTGCTCACCCATGATGTGACTCAAACAGACTTCAATAGTTACGGTTCTCGCCGCGGTAACCATCATGTCATGATGCGCGGCACTTTCGCCAATGTGCGCATTAAAAACCTGATGGTTCCTGGCAGTGAAGGTGGGATCACATTATTCCGTGACAGCAACACTCCTGATGGTGAACAAATGCCCATCTACGATGCTGCTATGCGATATATCGCTCAAAATGTGCCTACCGTAGTGTTTGCCGGTAAGGAGTATGGCACGGGATCAAGCCGTGATTGGGCAGCCAAAGGTACGCAGCTGTTAGGGGTCAAAGCTGTCATTGCGGAAAGCTATGAACGTATCCACCGGAGCAATCTGGTCGGCATGGGGGTACTGCCTTTACAATTCATGGGCAATCATAATGCCTCCTCCCTTGGCATCAAAGGTGACGAACAATTCGATATTGTTGGCATCGACACCATTCAACCCCAGCAAGAAGTTACTCTTGTTATCCATTTCAAAAATGGCAGCCAGCACCGCATCCCGTTGCTCTGCCGCATTGATACCACTATTGAAATCGATTATTACCGGCATGGCGGCATCTTGCCTTATGTGCTCAGGAAGTTACTGGTGAGTTAGAAAACTTTAATGCGCGCTGGAGGATATCCTCCAGCTTGTCTGAGCTAACAAGATCATGTGCCACAACTGACTTAAAGGTATTTAATTGCTACTAGCATCTGGCCATATCACTATAAATGATCATCTTGGCTGCCATGAAGTATCACAATATAACGCCTAATAAGCAGTTAAATCCATCTCCAAATCAAACGTGACACGAACGCGATCCACAGATAATATAAAAATAATATGGCAAGGACAAGTCAGCAAGATCAGGTTTGATCTAGAAATGGAATAAATCCTTGCTTACGCTGTTTGAGACTTTTACAACCTACCATTTTATATTATCAGCATTGGAAATAACTCAGTTTGTGATTTTAACCAATATCTTATTGAGTCTCAGTTGACTGCTTCTCTGCGATTCTGCGATCTGCACAGCGCGGTGTAACTGCCAGGCAAAGGAAGTTCTGCTGAAGGCCCAGAATGGGGAGAGAGGTAACCCCGCCTCTCTCAAGGCGTAAGCTGCATATTGATGACAGGTATGGAGAACATGGTATGAACGTTTTGCGCGATAAAACAAAGAAGTTCCAAAAGCAGTAACAGAGTTACGGTCCGCTATCGTAGTATCGAGGTGATGGCGTAACCGCTGGTAACCTTCTTCACTCAGGCGAAATATGAAAAGATCAGAAGGAGGCTGAGGCGTACGATTGGCCCACACTTGATCATACCAGCCAACTTCAACCACTCCTTCTGTTGGCCAAAAAAGCGCTCGCATCACCCCAGTCAGACCCCATCTTCCTTCTAAATACCAGGCTCGCTCGGCATAGCCCCACTCCTCGAAACGCTGATTGCGAATGAAAGGTAGGAGATGGCCTAGGGAAGAAGGCAATTGAGGAAATTGATGTTCTTCTTGGTGTGCACTATTCACTGTCATTTCCTCGCTTTGTGGGAAAGCAACCATTGCATGCCATGTATCAAGCGATACATAAACAGTTCGTGCAGCGGAATCGGGAGGGGGTGGCCATAAATTTTCAACAGGCAAGGCATAGGCCGTGAGCAGAACGCTTACGCTTACTAAAGGGAACATCGCTGCATAATGAGTAAAATTTTTCATTGTTGTACAATCTGAGTCAAATTTCAATACAATAAAAAATGATTAAAAAATAAGATAATTGTCCGCTATCATTGGAACTACTCTAAATAATTCCATTGCATTTACTCTCTAGCTAGATTTGCATCTTGCCGTTTGATGTGAAGAACACGTATCTTGAATTAGCCATCAATCAACTTGGGAATTGCCAAATATAATGAACATACTCATTACTGGCGCAACAGGATTCGTAGGCCGGCACCTGGTACAGCGCCTCAAACAAGACCATCATACCATTAAGGTACTCAGCCGGAATGGGGTACGTGCAAGCCAAAAACTGGGTGTACCAGCCTTTAGCTGGAACTATGCAAAAGAGGATGTACCTGCTGAAGCATTAGAAAATATTCAGATCATCATCCATCTGATGGGCGAGAATATAGGAAGTGGCCGCTGGACTAAAGAACGTAAGCGTGAAATGTATGATTCGCGTATAGTGAGTGCCCGCAAGCTGGTAGCCGCAGCTCCTGCCAGCCTGGAATGCTTTGTCTGTGCCTCAGCTATCGGCATCTACCCAGGTGAAGGAGATGATGTTTATAATGAATCCTATGACGTACCTGCCCAAGCAGGTTTTATGCAGACCATTTGCCGTGACTGGGAGGTGGAAGCCGCAAAAGTCGAAAATAAGGGTGTGCGTCGAGTTAGCATCCGGACGGGTATAGTATTGGGTAATGGCGGCATGCTGGATAAACTCCTGCCACTATTCAAAATAGGATTGGGTGGACCGGTCGGTGACGGACGCCAATGGCTTCCATGGATTCATATTGATGATCTGGTTTCGATATACAGCAACGCTGCACTGGATACGCGCTATCATGGACCGATAAATGCAGTTTCACCTAATCCGGTACGATACGGCGAATTTGCAGCTGCCCTCGGCAAGGCGCTGCACCGGCCAGCGTTCTTTTCTACACCGGCTTTTGTACTAAAACTGGCATTAGGTGAAGCAGCCGCCCTTGCACTGAACAGCTATCACATCGTCCCTACCAGACTACTGCAAGAATATAATTTTAAATTCAAATTTACTGATTTATCGACAGCGCTAGAGGATTTATTTAGCAAAGGTTGATATTGGGCTGTGACAAATAGATGCACCTGAAATGACAACACTGCTGTCTGTTTTCTGGTTTAGGCGGGCTCTGCGTCTGGATGACAATGGGGTCTCACGCAAGCCTTAGCAGTTGGTTAGCTAGTCTCGTCCATTTTATTTTTGAATCAAACATTTCCGGTAACCTACCCGTGACAATGCGCTCGCTGCATCCATTTACGATGCTTTTTTCCATTTTCAAATCCAACATGACACGAAAGTGCCGCAGATAGTATAAATAATACAGCAAGGAGAAGCCGACAAAATCAGGCTTGATTTAGAAATGGAATTACAAACAAACGATATATCCATGAGCACTGCCTGAAAAATTTACCAACAGGCTGTGAATAGAAATTGGCAGTGCTATTGGTACTATTTCAATAATTCAACTTAAATTTGAGTATATAATTTAGGAAGATGCCGCCAAAACTTATTTTCTAATAAAATTCAGATTGTTTTGATCATTTCCAAGTACAAAAAGTTTGCAGCAAGCAAAATTTATTGAATCTCCTACACATTACAATATTTAAGAGACATATATAATTTATCGCATGAGTGATCCCACTTCTATTCAATTAATCGCTGCGACCTTATTTACGCTGGCAGTGATTCATACTTTTTTTACAAGATATTTCGAGTATTTAGCCTCCATCCAGCCGCACCACGCAGGCCTTTGGCATCTGTTGGGAGAAGTCGAAGTAGTATTTGGTTTCTGGGCGATGATTCTGATGGTTTTTATGCTTGCTATAAATGGCAAACAGGAAACCCTTAACTATCTTAATTCACGCGATTTCACTGAACCTATGTTTGTATTCGTCATCATGGTCATTGCAGGGACGCGTCCCATTCTTAATTTCACTGCTTCTGCCGTACGGTGGATTGCACGCTATTTACCATTGGACCAGGGTATGGCCATGTATTTTCTGGTGTTAGCTTTCGTGCCACTAATGGGCTCATTTATCACTGAACCTGCTGCAATGACGCTCGCGGCGCTGATGCTACGTGATACCCTATTCAGTAAAGAAATCTCCACTAAACTCAAGTACGCCACAGTCGGTGTATTATTCGTAAATATCTCTATTGGTGGCACGCTCACACCTTTTGCTGCCCCGCCAGTATTGATGGTGGCTGGCAAATGGAATTGGGATATTGTATTCATGATCTCTACTTTTGGCTGGAAGGCTGCGCTGGCATGCGTTATCAATGCAGGGTCCGCCATGCTGTTATTCCAGCATGAACTTAAACGTGTGGGTCAACAAGATAGTACCAATGTGCCCAGTGTTCCGATTTCTATGGTATTTGTTCATTTGGCGTTTCTGACGGCAGTCGTTGTGTTTGCACACTACCCTGCTGTATTTATCGGAATTTTTCTCTTTTTCATGGGATACGCAACAGCTTATCAACAGCATCAGAATCCGCTTATCTTGCGTGAAGCGTTGTTAGTAGCATTCTTCTTAGCAGGATTGGTGGTGCTCGGTGGTCAGCAACAATGGTGGCTGCAACCCATCCTGATGGAGATGGATGCTACAGCCGTATATTTTGGCGCTACAGCATTGACCGCGATTACCGATAATGCTGCACTCACTTACTTAGGATCATTGGTAGAAGGCCTAAGCCAGGAATTCAAAGTAGCATTAGTGGCAGGCGCAGTAACAGGCGGTGGCTTGACCGTTATCGCTAATGCCCCGAATCCTGCTGGCTTCGCTATTTTGCGTGGAAAATTTGAGGAAGAAACCATCCACCCGCTGGGACTCCTCATTGCTGCATTACCTCCTACGTTAGTAGCTATACTCGCGTTTCGTGTTCTGTGATTAGCAGTGATTCGATAGAACCTGGCATAAGATAAGATCACATAATGAAACAACACTTACATTCTACGAGTGATGCTTTATCCCTCGAATACATTAACGTGAGTTCGGGATAAGAAAAGCGGCAAAAAAATCTGCATTCCTTATGATGAAGCTATTCGGAAAAGGGTATCATCACGAGAGGAGTGAGGTTCCGATGGATACTATAGCGATTTTTTGTGCGATTGCCGATTTTTGTAAAGAGTTTGAGTCGCGGTGGGAGCAGCGCTTGACGGAGTCATCGCTAAAACGGCGTCGGCGGCGAGGAGTGCTGTGTCTAAGTGAAGTCATGACAATCATGGTGGAGTTTCATCTGTCCGGTTACCGGGCGTTTAAGCACTATTACCTGAATTACGTGTTGAGGTATCAGCGGTGTTATTTTCTAAGGTGAGTAGGCTACAACCGCTTTGTTAAGCTATTATTCCATTTCCAAATCAAAAATGACGCGAAGGCGAACCGCAGACAGTATAAATAATACGGCAAGGTGAAGCCAACAAAGTCAGTTTTGATTTAGAAATGGAATTATAAGGTAGCCTGGTGCCCTTGTGCTACTTGCTGACTAGCCGCTTTGGGCAATGCAGCGGGATCAGCTTCATTGATTCGACCAAGATCAGTGTGTGCCATAACCGCCGCATCTGGTCGCATAAGGTGATGGCAGAGTTTGCTGTCTGGGGAAAGACCAGTATCGATTGATTTTATGGGTTCAAACTGCATCTGGTCATCAATGATCAAGGGGAATTGCTGGGAGTGAAAATCACGGCGTGCAATATCGGGGACCGTGATTCCCTGTCGGAGCTGGCGGACTCTTTGTTTGGGAAACTCTTTGGTGATCGGGGCTATACCCCTCGTAGTCACTCATTGAGCAACTCTGGGAACAGGGCGTGCAGCTCGTCACCAAGGTGCGTAAGAACATGAAAAACAAGCTGTTGCCGCTATTTGACAAACTCCTGTTACGTAAACGCTCGATCATTGAGACCGTCAATGACCAATTGAAGAATATCTCGCAAATTGAGCATTTCCGCCATCGCAGCCCATTAACTTCTTTGTTAATCTGATAGCCGGGCTAGTGGCTTACATCTTTCGGGAGAAGAAACCCTCCCTTAATATCAGACTCCCTCAAGTTCTTCCCGTAGTACGATGATTCTTATTCCATTTCTAAACCAAAACTGATTTTGTCTCGGCTTCACCTTGCCGTATTATTTATACTGTCTGCGGCTCGCCTTTGCGTCATTTTTGATTTGGAAATGGAATTATGTCGAACTCACGTTACATTTGTTTCCAACATCTTGGGTTTTAGGCCTTTCCCGAGAAAGTAATCAGGCTTTCTTAATACGTTGAGTAATCTCGGACTTGGTCCGATGCTAAGGTTGAGTTAACGTGTGCAGGCTTGTCATCAAACCAGCGATACAACATAGGCATGACCACCATCGTCATCAACGTCGCTGTTGTCAAACCACAGACTACCACAATAGCAAGCGGTTTCTGCACTTCAGAACCCAGACCTGTCGCTACCAGAAATGGCGCCAAACCCAGAACGGTTGTGGCTGCGGTCATCATCACAGGACGGAAGCGCTGCGTACAAGCTTTTCTTACTGCCTCCTCTACACTCAGTCCTTGATCACGCAATTCACGAATAAAAGAAATGAGCACCACACCATTCAATATGGATGTGCCCCATACTGCGATGAAGCCCACTGAAGCTGGGACAGAGAGGTACTCACCCGTCACAAAAAGACCTAACAACTCCTCCCACTGAAGCAAACGGCAAAACTAAATAAATGAGCCCGGCAAGTTTGACTGAGTTAAACAACATGAACAGCAAGAAGAAAATTGCCGCCAAGGTAACCGGTACAATCACACTAAGCGTCGCCATAGCACGCTCCATATTCTCGAACTGTCCACCCCAGACAAAATAATAGCCGGGAGGTAATTTAATTTCTTTTGCAGTACGCTCCTGAAGCTCAGCGACGAAACCACCCATATCTCGCTCATGCACATTAGCGCCCACCACCACACGGCGTTTAGCAAATTCACGTGAAATAATCGCCGGACCGTCAACCACCTGAATATCTGCTACTGCGCTGAGGGGTATCAGCATGCCACCACCCCTCGCTCCAGCCGCCGGTGCAGCAGCAGTGCTGGCGGGTCTTAACAAGAGAAGATCCTTGATCGCTTCCACATCATGGCGAAATCCTTCCGGAAACCTCAAAAGCAGCGTAAAGCGGCGCTCACCCTCAAAAACCTGAGTCACTGCTTTACCGCCAATAGCAGTAGCAATCAGCTCGTTCACATCAGACACATTGAGACCATGACGGGCAATCGCGCGACGATCAATATTAATGGTCAATTCCTGCTGACCTGATAAACGTTCAATGCGGATATCCCTCGCTCCGCGCGTTGACTTGACAATGCGTGCGACTTGCTCAGATAGTTTGCGCAATTCTTCCAGATCATCACCAAAAATTTTAATTGCGACCTGGGAGCGCACTCCGGTTACCATCTCATCCACCCGCTGTGCAATTGGCTGGGAAAGCACAATATTGACACCTGGCAGATCTGCCAGCGCTTTACGAATATCTTCTTCGATTTCTGCCTGGGTGCGACCCGATCCTTCCAGATCCAGATCCGCAATCGGGTCAGACTCATTCTGTGAGGCCGGATCAGCCGGCGATTCACCCCGCCCAAGCTTGGACACCACAGACTTGACCCCCGGTATGGCGGCAATCTTCTGCATGGCTTCTGTTTCCAGCTCGATGGCTTCTTCCAGCGAAATGGAAGGTGCTCGGATAATAACGGGGGTCACGGCCCCTTCTTTCATGATCGGAATAAACGATTTCCCCAAGAGCGGGAACAATGCAAATGCAACTATCAGCGAGCTGATTGCGATAATCATGGTCTTTTTTTGATTACGCATTGCCAGATTAAAGATGCGCAAGTAACCATGCTTGAGAGCGGCAACGATTTTAGTGTCATGCTCGCTGCCACCAGTTGTCAGTAGATAGTCACTCAGCACGGGTGACAACAGCACAGATACAAAGAGTGCAACCAGCAATGAGATCGCAATTGTGATCGCCAGCGGACTGAATGTTTTTCCTTCCATGCCTTCCAGTGTCATGAGCGGTAAAAACACCAAAATGGTAACGAATACGCCAAAAATGACCGGCGTGCCGACTTCAGCCACTGCCTTAACGATAATCTCGAATTTGGATTGATCCGTTCCCTTTGCTTGACCAAGACGCTGGTAAATATTTTCAACCACTACCACAGTGGGATCCACCATCATCCCTAAAGCAATTGTCAACCCACCTAGAGACATCAAATTAGCAGGCAGACCATAGTAGTTCATCACTATAAAGGTGACCAGCGGAGTAATGATCAGTGTGAAGCATACGACGATACTGGTTCGAATAGTTCCAAGAAAGATGGATAACACCACAATGACGAGAATCAGTGATTCGACCAGGGTACTCTGAACGGTTGCTAAGGCACCATCCACCAAATCCGTTCGATCATAAAACGGCACGATCTGCAGACCATCTGGCAGCAAGCCGCGCTCATTAATTTCAGCGACTTTTTCCTTAATCCGCCCCACAATCTCCTTGGCATTGCCCCCGCGCAGCATCATGACGATACCGGCAACCGATTCAGTGTAGCCATTTTTGATACTTGCGCCCTGGCGAACTTCTCCACCAAACCTTACCTCCGCCACATCACGCACATAAATCGGCACCCCATCCATTTCCTTAAGGATGATATTGCGGATATCATCCAACGTGGTAATTAAACCCACTCCGCGAATCAGGTATTGCTCATAGTGCAGTGCTAATATATTTCCGCTGGCATTGGCATTATTACTGGCCAGTGCACGATCAACTGCGGTTAGTGTTAAATCGTAATGCCGCAGCTTGTTAGGGTCGACGTATACCTGGTATTCCTTGACATGTCCGCCGATGGAATTGATTTCTGCCACACCCCGGATCGAGCGCAACATTGGGCGCACCACCCAATCCTGGATTGTACGCCGCTCAGTCAGCTCCTCTTCAGTCAGCGCCCGTTTACCGTCATCCGGATGTTCTATCGTGTATTGATAAACTTCACCCAAACCAGTGGAAACGGGACCAAGCACTGGTGTAATACCAGGGATCAGCCGTGGCGTCACATCAATAATCCGTTCCATCACGAGCTGTCGCGCAAAAAACACATCGGTTTCATCCGTGAAAACCAATGTGATGAGTGATAACCCACTCTTATTCATCGAACGCATCTCGACTAATCCCGGCAAGCCCGTCATGGCAATCTCAACCGGCACAGTGACTAATCGCTCCATTTCCTCCGGGCTGCGGCCTATTGCAACAGTAGCCACTTGCACCTGAATATTGGTCACGTCAGGAAATGCATCGACAGAAAGGTTTTTAGCGGCAAAACCTCCAGCGATACATAGCGCTAACCCAATCACTAAAACCAGCAGGCGCTGGTTTAGCATGGCACGTACAATAGCCGCCATCATAGGTTACTCCAACTCAGCAAGCTTACGCTCGCTATCTAAATGATAAGCACCTTCTATCACAATACGTTGATCAACTGTGAGCCCACTCAGCACCGGACGGAAATTAGCGACTTCGGGCCCCAATTCAACCGGTACTCGCTCAAAGCGATCATCGCCTTGCGCGAGAAAAACATAATCCTGGTTCAATTCACGTACTACCGCCGCTTCTGGAACAACCAATGTTTTATGCTGCGGATCTGTAATGTGCATATTCGCCAGCATATCGGGCTTAAGTTTACGATCCTGATTATCCACCAAAACCCGAGTCATCACAGTGCGCGTTACGCGATTGACGATATCCGAGACAAAAATGATCACCCCATCACGTCCAATACTGCCTATGGCAGGAACATTAATTTCTACGTGCTGACCGAGCCGAACATCCCTGGCAATTTGCTCCGGCACATCCCCAACCACCCACACGGAAGAAAGATCAGCAACCTGAAATAGAGGATCAGAAGGTTGCACCACTTGACCCACGATGACATTCCGCTCAATAACGTAGCCTTCTCTGGTTGACTTGATATCAAGCCACGGTAGAATCTTTCCTTTTTTAGATAGTTCTTTTAATTCAGCATTACTCATTCCAAACAACCTTAATTGATCTGTTGCCGCTGCCAGCTCAGCCTGGGCAATTTCCAATTCAGACTGTCGTCGCTCCACCTCTGCAAGTGGTATCACATCAGCGGCTAGAAGATGTCTTGCACGCTCAGCCGCTTTCTGAGTCACGACAACGCGCGATTGAGCCCGTAAATAGGCAAGTTGTGATTGCGTTAACTCTGGGCTGGTAATACGTGCCAATCGATCACCTTCTTTAACGTAATCCCCCAATACGACAAACAAATTGATGATACGTCCTGTTACGTAAGAGCCAATTTTCGCTGTCCTTTCCTCATCCACCTGAACTCGGCTAGGAACTTGTATCCTATCAGCCAGATCAACCAGCGAAGGTTGGTCAATTTTCAGTCTATTTGCCAACTCAGGTCGGATAGTAATACTATTAATATCCCTTTCAGCTTCTGATTCCTGTGGTGTAGCTTCTTCATTTTGAGGAGGCTCATTCTGATTGCACCCTGCTAACAGTAGCAGTAGCGCAAATAAAACAAAGCCCGCTAAAGATAACGTAATTTTCATTCTGGAATCAACTCCTTGGGATAATGTGCACGTAGTCGGTCAATCTCGGCAGCGGCTGCTTGCAGATCAAAACGCGCTTGTAAAGAATCACCCAAGATTCCACGAAGGACACGCTGAGTATCTAGCAACTCGAGCAAGCCACGCTCACCAAATCGATAGGCAGCTTGGGCAACTTCCACTGCATTTTCTGCTTCCTTGATTAAGCCGCCCTCAAACATTTCGACTCTTCGCTGGGCAATCTGCAAAGCCTGCCATGCAGACTCAAACAACTGACCCACTTCGTAACGGCGATAATCCAATGTTTCACGTATGCGCGCAGAATCAAAAATCGCACTATCAATCTCCCCACGGCGACGATAAAACAAAGGAATTCTGACACTCATGCCAGCAATATTAGATGTAAATTGAGCATCTTGATAATTAGTGTATAGAACGTTTACTGAGGGCAACACAGAAGCACGCTCCTGGTCAATACGCAGCTTGGTACGCTCTTGCTCAGCTTGCAAACGTAATATCTCCGGATTCGCATCTGGAACTTCCTTTCTTAAAATCTCTAATGAAGGCAACGTTACGGTGTCTTTTAAGGAGGCTTTGACTCCAAAATCAATGGGCAACGCGCCTGCCGTAAACTGCAATAAAGCAACCCGTGCTCGTTCTGCATTCAGTCGCGCAGCTTCTTTGCGGTTTTCTGCACTTCGAAGCTCGGTATCCGCCCGAATAAGCTCAAACCGAGCCGTTTCTCCTCTCTCTACGTTCAATTTGATACGCCTGCGAACTTCCTCAAGGAGATCATAAATACTTTGTTCCAATGCAGCTTGTTCTTGACGCAGTAATAATTCATAGGCACGTACCCGTAATTGTGCAGCCAAATCAGCACGCACCTGATCCAGGCTTGCACGTCCAGCCTCAACTCCAGCTTCTGCTGCGCCAATACGTGCACTACGCATGAATGGATTCTCTATAGGTTGATTCACTGTCACTGAACGTTGCATCGAAGTTGGCCCAGTTACACTTAAAGGGAAGCGGTTGTTATCTGGACCAGCCGTCACCGTGACTTCTGGATTGGGAAAAGCGGACGCAGCAACTACACCTGCGCTAGCAATATTCACTTGCGAACGTGCAGCCATGACTAAACCATTCGCTTCTAATCCCAAACGCTGGATTTCCTCGATAGAAAACTTTTTAGCTGACTCTTGAGCCCACACAAAAGGACTTAAAGAAAAAAACAAGCTGAGCAAGATAATAAATTTCTGCATATAGTGTCTAATCAACTTTTAATCTTGGAATTTAGGAAAGTTAAAGCAGATTTAAACGTAATGATTGTGTATTGCAATGTAAAGGCTATCACTGTGATGACTGAGGAAATTAAGTTTCTTTTTGACAAAAATAAAAAGTGTGTAGAAGGTTCCTGAATTTTATAGGTATTATTAAGTCAAATAATTATTTATCCCATATTATGTTGCGATAAGCTAATTGCTATTGCTTTAATTTAGTAGTTAACGTTTTATCTGATTGACATAATAAAAATAAAATTACCAACAAAATTGTGATATCAGAATTTCATCTGGCTAATAACAATCTACAATTATAAATTTAAAAAGTGAATACAACCTGAACAAGTTGTAAAAAAAATAAAATGCTCCATCACAAATAATTTAGGATTGATTGAATGCTTTAAACATTCTACTTTCAACCTGCTTTTGTTTCGAGAAGTAACGAGTTGATTCCGAAAAAAATAGAGCATCCTGCTTGCTATGAGGTATTAGAATTGGAACCTGGATTATAATTATCTACTCAGAATGATCTGCCACCAAGATATCCGCATGGGAGTTTTATAATTACTTCACCACTCTTCCTGATATTTCTATTCGCAATAATTTTTACCTACATCTTTTATTTTTCATTAATTTATGCATATACATCTTCTAATTCCAGGATTATTTTGGCCTGAAGCTGGAAGGCCTGAAGTTTATAGCGACTTATCTTTGTCTGCTTTAGAAGTCATCCTGGCTAAAAGCCGTTATACCGAGAGTCAGTCTCAAGGAATAGAAGAATGGCTATGCCAGGCTTTCGGTGTGTCGAAACAGCAAGACTGGCCAGTTGCACCCATCATGTTACAACTTGACGGGACAGACGAAGGACTTGATCAGAATGGGTATTGGCTGCGCGCTGATCCAGTTCATCTCCGTATTCAGAACAATCATATGCTGTTAGCTGACAGTCAAGTTTTCTCAATTTCCTTAAAGGAATCGATACAATTTACCGATACGCTCAATCAGTATTTCAGTAAAAGTGGAATCGTATTTTTACCACTCCACGCTGATCGCTGGTATGTCCGTATTGCCAAAATACCTTCCTTGCAAACCCGACTACTCAGCGAAATGATTGGTAAAAATATCAATAATCTGCTCCCGATTGGGGAAGAGAGTTCAATATGGCACAACATTTTTAATGAGATACAAATGCTGCTACATAATCATCCGCTTAACCAGGAAAGAGAAGAGCGTGGCGAATTGGCGATCAATAGCATGCTGGTTCTGGGGAGGAGGAATGATGCCACAGAATATACACTCTACTTTTAACCAAATATGGTGTAATCATACTTTTACTCATGCCCTGGCAGTTGCAAGTGGCATAAACCGCTATCCACTTCCTCATGATGCAATAGCGTGGCAGCACCAGGCCACATCAGGTAACCATTTAATAGTACTTGATACTTTGTGGGGGAAAACCCAATACAGGGATATATATGAATGGCGTGAATATTTAAGTTCACTAGAAAATCAGTGGTTTATACCCTTGCTCGAAGCAATGAAAAAACGAATAATTTCTCAATTGACGATTACCGTTTTAAATGAGGATGGCATAAAAAATTTTATAATGACGCATAATAGCTTATGGAAGTTCTGGGCAAGAACTAAATCCTTATCAAGTTATGGGCAGAACTGATTAAGATAAAATAAGTAAATTTAATTTCTCATACACAATTTTTAATTTTTATAGTAGTTATAAGAATGAAAGGCCCAAGTGTTTTCAAAATTTAATGCAATTAAATTCTATCTTGCCGCAAGTATTGCCATTGCTACAACAGGATCACTTACTGCTATCAATTATTTTATGATCGAATTAGAACCACAGATTGTTAATATTCTATGGATTATTCTGATCATAACCCTATTTACCATGATCTTTCAGATCACCCGCATAGAAAAAACTTTAACAAAACATTTAACATTATTTAGAGCCAATAAGGAAAGACTTACTAACGAAATCAAGTATCGATTATGGGCTGAGAAAACTTCTTCAGAAAATAAAACCAGATTACAGATCGTTGATGAAAACTTTCCAGTTATGCTCGCATACTTTAATACTGAACAGTTATGTTGTTATCATAATCGGGCTTATCGCCTATGGTTTGGATTAAATGCAGAACAAATCGATAATCGATTTATGCAAGAATTTTTAAATGAACATTTTTATCATGGAATTAAAAATAGCATCAATCATATTCTAGCTGGCGAGATAATACAAAATAAACGAACACAAAAATTAGCCAATGGTTCAACATGCCTCATTATTGAGCAATTCGTACCGCATTTTGATCCGAAAGGGAAAGTCATCGGATTTTATACCCTATATACGCCCCGTATTTTGCGAGAAGACCAGCAATTTTCTGATGTAGAAGCACAAGAATATACAAAATCAGAAAATATTCTGACCCAAGATGACAACAAAGATAAAAAAACTGTTACAAAAAGTGAAAACAAATATTCTTCATCTGCACCAATAAATTCTGCTGAACGGCTTATTCAAGCTATTGAACAGGGTAAATTCAATTTATATTATCAAAGTATTATTTCAACAAAACCAGATTCAAATCCATGTGCACATTATGAGATTTTGATCAGGATGGTTGAAGAGGAAAATAATCTTATACCACCGGGGGCATTTTTATCTTTTGTCGAGAAATATAATCTAATGCCACGGCTGGATCGCTGGGTTGTCAGTAATATGATAAAGTGGTTATGCACAAACAAAATAAATTCAAATATAACGTTTGGCATAAACCTTGCCAAAGACACGTTAAGTGATCTTCAATTTATTGATTTTGTGAAAAAACAGCTACAGGAATCGAATGTTCCCGCACAGACTTTATGCTTTGAGATTGAAGAGTCAGACGCCAAATCAAATCTCATGGCTACTGCAATCTTTGCTCAAAAGATTAGGCAGATAGGTTGCAAAGCTTCCTTATCAAGCTTTAATCATGACCGCGCTTCATTTGATTTATTAAAAACCGTCAAAATTGACTTCCTGAAAATAGAAGGAAATTTGATCGGTAATATGCTTAATGATCCAGCAGATCAAATCAAAGTAAGAGAAATTAACCGTATAGCCCACCTCATGAAAATCCAAACCATTGCAGAATCTGTTGAATCGCTTGAGATTGTTGAGAAGTTACATGAAACGGGGGTTGATTTTGCTCAGGGATTTGGTATTGCACAACCACAATCACTTAACGAGTTTGAATAAATATATGTTAAAAAATATACCGCTATGGCAGCAACTATAGCGGTACTCCTTTTCCTATCATATACTAGAAAATAGTTTTCTCTCTTTATGTCATTTCTACAAGCTCTAAGCCTGCTGCTCAGCTTGTTTATATTCTTCCCATTGTTCAGGCGTAAGTGTTTTCATTGATAACGCATGGATCTCTTGCTTCATTTTATCCCGTAAGGCCCGATAAACCAGTTGATGTTGCTGAACCATACTTTTTCCTCTGAATTGTTCACTAACGATAACGGCACTAAAATGACGCCCATCTTCCCCTTCTACCTGAATCCATTCGCACGGTAAAGATGTTTCAATACATTGCTTAATATAATCTGAGGTAATCATTTTCGATCCTTTAGATAAATAAATTTCATGTTGCTGCACTGAGAATAAACCAGGAACACTCTTATCCTATTTCAAAATCCAGCCTGCTTTGTCGGCTTTTCCTTGTCGTATTATTTATACTATCTGCGGCTTTCTTTCGGGCTAGGTTCGATTTGGAAATGGAATTAATAAATCACCTGGCAAGATAAAGAACAAAGTCAGTAGTGTACAAAAAACAAGTCATATCAGATAAATTTATAGATAAGTTTTCAAATACACGTAACACAGCAATTTACTAATTTGCTTGTATAGGGACTTATTCAGAGTTTCCTTATAAAATCTGTCAAGGTACAATTTTTAATGGCGAATTTTATAACCGCTCTTTAACATCCATACTGTTAGCCAGGAGACTACTGTTAAACACGATATCACAACCCCCAAACTAAAGTAGGGTGAAATATCTGATGTTCCCAGGAAACCGTAGCGAAGTCCGTCAACGATATAAAAAAAAGGATTCAAGTGTGATAAATATTGCCACCCGGAGGGAAGTGAATGAATCGAATAAAATACACCTGATAATAATGTCAACGGCAAAATAATAAAATTCTGGAAAGCAGCGAGCTGATCAAATTTTTCTGACCAAATCCCAGCAATGATACCCAATGCACCCAATAGCATACTGCCTGCAATCGCGAACAATAAAGCCCATAAAGGCAGCTGTAGTGGCACTTCATATAATATCATCGTTACACCATACACACCTAAACCTACTAATAAGCCACGCACTACCGCTGCTCCGATGTATGCCAGGAAAATCTCCAGATAAGATAAAGGCGACAACAAGATAAATACAATATTACCGGATATTTTGGATTGAATCAGGCTAGAAGATGAATTTGCAAAAGTGTTTTGCAAAATAGCCATTATCACTAAACCTGGAATCAAGAACGAGGTATAAGAAATTCCTTGATATACCTGTACACGCGTTTCCAGTACATGTGAAAAAATCAGCAGATAAAGCAAGCTAGATAAAACCGGAGCCAATATCGTCTGGAAGCTTACTTTCCAGAATCTCAATAATTCTTTATAAAATAACGTGTAAAAACCAATCATGATACATCCGAAGATTCAACACCCATGATTTTTACAAATACTTCTTCCAGATCAGGCTGCTGTAATTGCATTTCTAATACCTGTATATGCTCTGCACGCAGTACTGCAAGCAATGTTTCAACCTGGAAATAATCTTTTATTTTGAAAATATGCAAACCCTCATGACTGCTACTAGGCCATTCTTGCAAAATGGTCGGCAGTGTCTCGGAAGAAAGCCGAAGTTGGATTGAGAATCCCTGAATACCATTAACAAGATTCCGAATACTATCCAATGCAACAATTTTACCCTGCTTGAGCATAGCAACACGATTACATAATGCTTCTGCTTCTTCAAGATAATGGGTAGTCAGGACAATCGTATGTCCCTCTCGGTTTAACTGATTAATAAAAAACCATAATGCCTGCCTTAGCTCTACATCGACACCGGCAGTGGGTTCATCCAGAATGATCACAGGCGGTTTGTGCACTAACGCCTGGGCTACCAATACGCGCCGTTTCATTCCGCCCGAGAGTGCACGCATATTGGTATCGGCTTTATCGGTAAGATCCAGGCGATGCAAAATCTCATCGATCCAAGCATCATTCTTTTTAATGCCGTAATAGCCAGATTGAATGATAAGCGCTTCTCTGACAGTAAAAAATGGATCAAATACCAATTCCTGGGGCACTACCCCAAGATTTTTGCGTGAATTAACGTAATCAGAGACAACGTCATGCCCCATAATTTTAGCGTGACCACTCGTTGCTAACGTTAATCCTGCAAGAATACTGATGAGCGTCGTTTTTCCCGCACCATTAGGACCTAGCAAAGCAAAGAATTCACCCGGATGGATTGAAAGATCAATATTTTCCAGAGCAGATAAAGCGCCATAACGCTTATAAAGCTGGTGGATTTCAATTGCTGCAACCATGGAAGAACGAGCTTTGAAGAATAACGACAATCAGATGAAATAGAGGAAGCGCAGTTTATTTCGTAATATTGTTATCAAACGGAATAAAGTCAGTCACGCCGTATAACTGCATAAGACTGCTTAAATTCGCAGGTAAATTGGCATAATAGAGCTGCTGATTCCTGGTATGAGCTACACGCAACCATTCGAATAACATGCTGATAGCGGATGAATCAAGTTCAATCACTTCTGCCAGATCAACTATCAGACCATCTTCATCAAGAAGAGCGATTCCCTGTCGGGTAATCTCGGCCACATTATCGAAAATTACCGCACCACGCACGTAAATTCTTCTACCTTCACGCTGAATTGCCATTACTCTGAAAGAATAATCTAAAAGAATGCAATTGTTTATTGACCTTCTAATGATTTATTCTTCTTCGTAAGTGAGGCAATCAGACCATCTACCCCTGCTTTTTTAATTTCACTATTAAAAGTGCTTCGATAGTTTGTTACCAGACTGACTCCAGCAACGGTCACATCATAAACCTTCCAACCTTGGTCAGTTTTTTCCATGCTGTAATCGATCGGAACGGGTTCTTTGCCACGTCCTTGAATAACACGTGTTTTGACCTTTGTAGTTTTGGCATCAGGTTGAGATGTCAATGGCGTAACTTCGATCACTTCCTCACGGTAATTCGTAAGTGCATTGGAGTAAGTTCTCACGAGTAAAGTCTGAAATTCACTCACCAGCTCTTTTCGTTGCTGAGGCTCAACCTTAGACCAGTTTTTTCCCATTGCGAGTTGAGTCATACGGGTGAAATTGAAATGAGGAAGTATCTTGGTTTCAATTAAATCCAGCACACGATCTTTCTGACCCTTTTTAATACCATCATCCTGCTTAAGAATAGTGATGACTTCATCAACTGTATCTCTCACTAGCTGATCGGGAGGTATCTCTTTGGCTGATACCGGAACAATCAATAAAAAACAAGTTACCAGAACAATAATTTTTTGAAAAAGTGCTTTCATGTTTACCTTATCAGAATTTATCAATCATTAAGAAATGTTAATCCTCTGCAGCCTTATCGAACAAAAAACGTCCAATCATCTCCTCCAGAACCATGGCTGAATTGGTTTTCATTATCTTATCGCCTTCCGCTAACATCTCATCATCTCCTCCCGGTGATAGACCAATGTATTGCTCCCCAAGTAACCCAGATGTCAGAATGCTCGCAAAAGTATCTTTAGGAAATCGATAATGAGTATTGATAGCCATTGTCACAAGCGCATCGTAGGTTTCCAGGCTAAACTGGATATCTGTGACACGCCCTACCACTACTCCCGCGCTTTTGACAGGCGCTCTAATTTTAAGGCCACCAATATTTTCAAAATTTCCTGTAAGGGTATAGCTTTCGCCAGTATTATAACTCGTTAGATTCCCTACTTTTAATCCGAGTATCAGTAATGCTCCAATACCGGCTATTACGAACAATCCCACCCAAAAATCGATTATTGTTCGTTGCATCAATCTACTCCTCTGAACATAAAAGAGGTTAAAACAAAATCCAATCCCAAAATTGCCAGCGCAGAAGTCACTACCGTTCGGGTGGTCGCACCTGAAACTCCCTCAGCTGTAGGAGGCGCATCAAACCCTTCAAAAACTGCTATCGCTGTCACTGCCACACCGAAAAAACAGCTTTTGATGACGCCATTTACAATGTCATAGCGGAAATCGACCGCATTCTGCATGGAAGACCAAAATGAACCTTCGTCTACGCCAATGAAAACGACTGTTACCAAATACCCTCCAAATACGCCTAAGACAGAAAAGAGAGCTGCCAGCAATGGCATGGAAATAACCCCTGCCCAGAAGCGTGGCGCAACCACGCGTGCAACCGGGTCTACCGCCATCATCGCCATAGCAGATAACTGTTCAGTCGCTTTCATCAAACCTATTTCCGCAGTGATGGCAGAACCCGCGCGACTTGCAAACAACAATGCTGCCATCACTGGCCCCAGTTCTCGCACCAGAGACAATGCCACGAGCGTCCCGACTGCTGATTCAGAACCATACTTCTGCAATGTCTCGTATCCTTGTAAACCTAATACCATTCCAACAAACAGGCCAGACACCAGAATAATGATGAGCGATAATACACCGACAAAATAAATTTCACGTATAACGAGACTAAAACGTAAGAAACTTGTCGTTGATTTCAGGAGCACCAACGCAAAAAAGCGCGCGGCGCGACCTAAACGCCAAATGCTATCAATCACCCGATGCCCGATAGCCTGAATACTGGTAATAATGCGTTTAGGCAAAATGGGTCTCCAGCCTCAAATCCTCTTGATAAGCTTCTGCAGGATAATGAAAAGGAACAGGCCCATCTTCTTCGCCGTGCACAAATTGATGCACAAATGGAGCAACCGATTCCTTTACTTCTTGCGGAGTTCCATGCGCTGCGATAACGCCATCTGCCAGAAAATAGACATAATCTACAATTTTTAAGGATTCTTGCACATCATGTGTCACTACGATTGAAGTCATCCCCAATGCATCTGTCAATCGGCGAATAAGACTACCAATGACACTTAATGAAATGGGATCCAGTCCGGTAAAAGGTTCGTCATACATGATCAGCATGGGATCAAGCGCAATCGAGCGAGCTAAGGCAACACGCCGCGCCATACCACCTGAAAGTTCTGCCGGCATCAGATGATAGGCCCCGCGCAAGCCCACTGCATGTAGTTTCATCAATACCAAATCACGGATCATGGATTCGGGGAGATTGGTATGCTCACGTATCTGAAAAGCAACATTGTCGAACACAGATAAATCAGTAAACAAGGCACCAAACTGGAACAACATCCCCATTTTTCTGCGTAATTTAAAAAGATCGTTTCTGCTGAGTTTATGTACTACTTGATCAGCGACTTTGACATAGCCTGCAGTTGGTTTGATTTCTCCACCAATCAAACGCAACAAGGTAGTCTTCCCAGAACCACTTCCTCCCATGATAGCGATGACCTTGCCTCGAGGCATAGTCATATTGACACTTCGCAGAATGGGACGAGTACTATAGGAAAAGGCAAAATCTTTGATTTCGATCAGTGGTACAGACATCACTTACAACTAGCTATGGATTGATATATTTAAGCAGAATGCTGGATTTTAATCCATATTTCTCATGGATATGATTTTATCTTTTAATTATTTATAAAAAACCAATAACTCGATACTATTTTTATGCTTTTTACACAAAAAATCAATGATATGTTCAAAATACAAAAATTAACAAAGCTCCAGTAAAGATTGTAAGAAATAAAGCTAGTTAGACTAGAATCAATAGCAAATCAAGGCCTATTATCATTACATTATTAAAAAATAATTGATGCAACTATATTTGATATTGGTTCAGAAGCTGTATCAATCATTTTATTAATTACTACAGCAAATCCTTCTCTTCAAGAAAGGCTTCAAGTGCTTAAATAATAAAATTATACAGCCACTCAAATAAAAGGCACTGTCTAAACTTCATTGTAAAGTCATGTAATACATGAAACCGATCATAAAAATATCATTCTGGTTGTTGACTGTTTTCATTTGTCTGCATTTACCTGGTTGTGCTGCTGACACAATCTATCGTACGAAAGATGCGCAAGGTAGTATCACCTATTCAGATATCCCCGCTCCTGATGCCAAACCATTCAACCTATCACCAACCACACATCGAACCCAGCATCAAGTTGTTAAAGTATTGGATGGCGATACCGTGGTGTTAAAAGGAGGAGAACGCGTGAGATTGCTTGGCATCAATGCACCCGAAGTCGAAAGCCGTTATCGCGATGGAGAACCTGGCAGCATAGTCGCTAAAGAATGGTTACAGGAAAAACTACAGGGGCGGAAAGTATACCTAGAATATGATCAACAAAAACAAGATCATTATAATCGCTTGCTTGCTCATCTCTATCTGCCAAATGGAGAGCATCTTAACCTTATGCTGGTGGAAAAAGGATTGGTTGTAGTCAATTTACTACCGCCAAATCTCCGACACGCTGATGCCATGATCAGGGCACAGCAACGAGCTGAAAGACAAAAATTAGGAATTTGGTCGCTACCTGACTATCGTACGCGACCGCTTACGCAGATATCGCAGAAATCACGTGGCTGGCAACGTTTCCTAGGAACACCCATGTCATTGAAGAGAAACAAGCGATATAGTCAATTGATTTTAAATAACAAAACAGATATTCGAATCGATAATAACAATCTTACCTTATTTCCATCACTGGAAACTTACCTTCATAAATCGCTGGAAATTCGTGGATGGGTATCCCATAGAGATAATCACTACTCAATATTGATCCATCACCCTAGCGCACTTGTTTTGCGCTAACTGTAGCAATCAATGATCGGGAGTTTCGCCTGTCCGGTTGCCGAGCATTTAAAGTCCCTCACTTTTGAAGCCATGAGTGAGCATATCCTCAGTGTGTTATAGACCGCCATTGTTGATACGGGAGCCCTCTTTAGCAGCAACAATGTCGGCCTCGTTCAGAATATGGCACGTCGATGCATCTTTATTCGGCTACCACCACAATGCGAAATGGCGGCTGCACGCAGCGTCCAACGTCCAGAATTGGTACACGAGGCATATACCAAAGCGGTCATTTCGCCTCGGCTGCCTTGATCATCATTCATGCTCATCACCGCCAGCGATTCAGTAAAGATGCCAAGCTTGCTCATAATGGGAAATTAAGCATAAGCATATACAAAAAAACCCTTAAATTCATCTTGTTATATTTGAGCGAGATGCAAAATCAAATAGTTTAAAAGAGAAGAAGGCAAAAGGTTCTCTTTAACTCTAAAAACAATTTTTAGGTTAAAGATAATCCTGAAAATCAATCGCTTTAAAATAAATAAAATTCCACTTACTTAATGATTATTCAAATAATTCAGGTATTTCTAACTACTCCGAATAATAATTTCGTTAAAATAATTAATATAAATCAAGTACATATAATATATCTATTAAATTCTGGAATAGATGGATCAATATCAATGGAATAGTGGCTAGATTTTAACATGCTATTAGCATTACAAAAATCAATATAATCAGTACCATAAAGCTTGCTAATAACTTGCACAAGTTTTATATTATTGTATTTATTAAGATTATTATTTCTGTTGTTTGAAACGACTAAAAATAGTCGGAATGCTTTCATAGTTTTTGCTCATAGCAATGATGTTTCGCTTTTTTATTAACAACTTGGCGTCAATATCACATATATTTAAATAAAACCATGAGCAAATCCAAACGGCAAATACTTAAATTCAAATCGAATGAAATTTCTATTATGGATAGACCAGCTCAGGAATTTGCTCGTACTGAAATCGTATCAGATAGCCAAGATTTAATACGATCAAAACCATCAAAAGATTTAGCGAACGATCTTAAAACAATTCGCGCGTGGTTATTTCAGATTGGCGAACCTGAAGAAGATCATCACTTGGTGATCGATAAATGCAAGACAAATCCCGAAGCATTGGCTTATTTCTTACGATATGCCAGGAAAAATTTGCACAAAGTTATGCTATAGCACTTAGACTACATGATCCGATAAGATACGGTAATTGTTTATATCACTGATAGATATTGCCAGCAATACAGCGTCATCTAATTCAGGTAGAATTATAGAGTTAGGTTCGTATGGTCTGGCCAACGCCAAGCAATTGAGAAATCTAGTTGTACATCAAGCCATAGTAAAATTTTATAGAGGAGAATTTTAGATGAATATTAAATTTAGCTTCGTTTGTATTATTGGCCTTAGTATCGCTCTGATCGGTTGCGATGGAGGACCTCCCGAGGCCAATTCAGTTAATTGTTCGGGGAAAGGAATGGAGAAAGCACTGACAGCTTTTAGAAACAATGAAACTGAACGGCAAGCATTTATCGATAAGTGCAATGCTTTGAACAAAGAAAATTAAACATACCATTAGAAATTCAAATCCAATTCAGGAATAGTTTCTAGAACTTTGGAAAAAGCTAAGGTTAAGGTCAATTCCAACGAGCAGCGGATCCGGTTTTAGCAGACTTTAGTCAGACCATACATTTGACATGAGCAGATTGAAAAAAGGAAAAAGAATGTCAAATGTAAGGTCTGTCACTAAGATTTTCCCTTACACCAGCTACTTCTTCAATTTCGCTCAGTTTGGAAATTCTCTAAAGTTGGGGTTACCTTGTTTATTTATGAATTCTAGCTATCTTTTATAACTTGATTTTTATTCTTTAAAAACAGAAAAACGCTATGGGATTTTTTGACAAAATATTTGCAGGCTCAACTGCTACTGCTCCAAAACCAATTATTGATAGCGAACAAGAAGCTTTTATTACAATTATAGCTGCCGCAGCTTCTGCTGACGGTGTAATGGAGGTTGAAGAGTGGGATACAATTATTGATACTCTTTGCCAAAAAAGAATGTTTGCTAATATTGATTTAAGAGCATTAGTTCATGAGTGTATTAATAACCTGAAGAATTTTGAAAGTCTTGCCGAAGCAGTTAACGACTGCGCTCCTTTAATTAAAACAGAAAACAGAAACATGGTTTTTTCAGTTGCTGTGGATATCGTTTTAGTTGATGGCTCTATTAGCCCGCAAGAGCAACAAATTATTGAGCATCTAAAAGAAAAATTAACTATTTCTGATGACTTTGCCATGAAAGCAGCAGAAGTTATGTTGGCAAGAAATTATGGGAATGCAACTTAAGTTAATTTATCTCCGGTAATGCCGGAGACTTATTTCTGGCAATTCCCTCGCTTTCCTAGTAAATTCCACGGAATCGATATTTTGTCTGTGGAACTAAAATTCAATTCATAACTGAAACAGTATAGTATGGTCTGCACGCTGTGATTTGCCAAATCACTATGCAAGCGTTTCGCACTGTAGATCTCTCGCGTGCGCTGGTGTGCAGCCAATACTTCCATTCCCAGGCGTGCATTTTTCTACTCATGCTTACAAGGCGGATGAGCTTTCCAGGCACGAAATATAGTTATTGCAGAATGAAAGTCATGCCGTATTTCACCGCGACTCCCTCGCGAAATAGGCCGCACACTTTTTTATGAAATCTCGCTCCATCTTGATTTCTGCCAACTCACGCTTGATCCTGGAGTGCTCTAATTCAAGCTCACTCAGCGATTCCTGGTGCTTACCTCCTTTAGGAAATTCACCTAATTTATCAGCATAAACCCAGTTCTTTAACGCTCCTTTTTGGGGAGAAGATAGCCGTTTCGTTGCTTCAACCAGAGTTAACCTACTTTTTTAAAAAACCCGATTGATTGCACACGAAATTCCTGACTATAGCGTATTCGGGTAATTGTTCTATCCTTGTTCTCCATTTCATGGCTCTATTTAGAAACTTTGGGCTCCACGGAATTCAGCATACCTCACACTGCATGAAACTCATTATGTTCAGTCGGTTAAATTCAAAGAACGCATTTGCCGACTGAGTCCTCATTCTTAAAAAAATCTACAATAATCCATTGAATTTACTCATATATTTTCGTGGATTTCTCAGGGCCAGGTTCCTTTTCACATCATAGCCCCTAATTAACGACAAATTAAATCGTTTATAAACATGTACTTGCACATTAAATATAAAAATAGTCGCCAATTTGCGACATAATAAATCTTTTAAAAACATAGCTTTATACATTAAATACATATCATGTATGAAAATTGATCAATTATTGACGACATTTTCTGCAATTTTCTTTCTAAGGCAATAATGCAATAGATTGATTAATAACGAAAATATGTTTTGGCATGGATATTGCATTCTATAAATTGTAACAACTTTTATACGCATTAAAGGAGGATATAAAGAATTTATACGATAGCAATTCTTAATATTAACGTGATGGTAAGGATTATTTAATTACATTAGCCTGCAATAAAAGGAGATTAATATGGCTACAAGCAATGAAAATACGACGAGCACAAGCGGTGACAATGTCAAATATTGAAGCCGTTAAAACTTTGGCTGGAAGTGACTCCCAACAAGAGACTACCTCTGCCACCGGCACGAGTGGCGTTGATACTACCGCAGTCGATACTTCGACCAGCGGCACGGGTGGTGTTGATACTACCAAAGTAGATACTTCTACCAGCGGCACGGGTGGCGTTGATACTACCGCAGTACTTACTACTACCAGCGGCACGAGTGGCGATGATACTATCGCAGTACTTCCAGATGAACATTACCGTGGTGATGCGGGGGCAGATCATTTTGTTTTCCAAGATGCGGGACACTACAAAATTGACGACTTTAATGCGTCGGAAGGAGACAGGCTGGATTTCTCCAAGTATGGTTTATCACGCGAAGAACTAGCTAGTCATGTTACAAATGTCAAAATTGAGGCAGATAACCTCATCATTAACTTTGGTGATAATGTAGATATCACACTGGCAGGTGTCCAGCCTGGTCAAATCAGTTGGGATGATGTCATTGTGGTTGACCATGGTGGTCATGGCAAAGGCGGGATGATCATGGTGGTCAAAGATGATCACGGCGGATCAGGCGGTCAAGGCGGATCATGGTGGATCAAGGCGGATCAGATGATCACGGCGGATCAGGCGGTCAAGGTGGATCACGGCGGATCAGGCGGTAACGGGTGATCATGGCGGATCAGGCGGTAAGGGTGATCAGGTGGATCAGGCGGTAACAGGTGATCACGGCGGATCAGGCGGTCAAGGGGATCATGGTGGATCAGGCGGTAACAGATGATCACGGCGGATCAGGCGGTCAAGGCGGATCAGGTGGATCAGGCGGTAAAGGTGATCACGGCGGATCAGGCGGCAAGGATGATCACGGCGGATCAGGCGGTAAAGGTGATCACGGCGGATCAGGCGGTAAGGGGATCAGGTGGATCAGGCGGATCAGGTGATCACGGCGGATCAGGTGGTCACGGCGGATCAGGCGGATCAGGCGGTAATCAGGTGATCACGGCGGATCAGGCGGCAAGGATGATCACGGCGGATCAGGCGGTAACAGATGATCACGGCGGATCAGGCGGCATCAGGTGATCACGGCGGATCAGGTGGTAACGGCGGATCAGGTGATCATGGCGGTAAAGGTAGTGATGATCATGGTGGTCATGGTCATGGTGGTCATAAACATGTCGACGCACGTCCAGGTGACGATTGCCGTGGTGACGAAGGGCAGATAATTTTGTGTTCCATGATCTGGGCCACTGGAAAATTGACAACTATAATAGCCAGGAAGGAGACATGCTGGATTTCACCGAGTATGGTTTAACTCGTGATGAGATAGCTAGTCATATTACCAATATCAAAGTTGAGGCTGATAACTTCATCGTCAACTTTGGCGATGATGTGTCGATCACTATAGTTGGTCAACCGCCCACCTGGGATAACGTCACTACTGCAGAAGGTTAATAACGTATCAAGAGAGGGAGTCTATTCCCCTCTTAGGAAGTCTGGGGTCTGAATCTATGGCCCCCACGAAATTACTAACCTTTACCGTAAGCAGTAACTATCTGGATTAAGATAGTTACTGCTTTATTCAAGTCTTTTAGCTGAAACTCAAAGTGTTGGTCATGGGCTACTTCTGGCCAAGGTAGATAGCCGAGAGCACACGGCGATTCTAACTAATATTCGCCTGATTTCGCCTGATAGTACAGATAGATGCCGGTTATCATGTCGCATCCAGATTGTTCAAACTCCACTGCCCGATACTAAAATTCCCTGTCGTTTTAATTCATTCGCTACACGGTGCTGCTTACTGACCGTGCTTTTTGTTGTTCTATGTCTTGCAATGATTGTCATTTGTACCGTGGTACTCATAATCAGCTAGCTCGGCCATTCCGCAAACTGACGAAAGCAAAAATATCTCTGGATAAAGGAGCAGGTTTTTCCAGAAAATTTCACTTATCCAAGAAGTATTATGGATACTATAAATGCTTATTTGATTTCATCTTTATTCTTTTCTTAAAAATGAAATCGCTATTTTTATAGTGAGAATTGTGAATACTCATAAAAAATTTTTTGAACCGCGATAAGATAACATGGTCTACATTATGCAATTATCATTTAACGCTGTATCAGATTATTTAACTAGAATTATCAGAAAAAGGGAGGAAAGATCATGCAAAAAGTCAAACATTTTACAAACAGCGAAGCAGCAGTAACTTCCATTGAGTATGCTTTGTTAGCATCACTGATCGCAATGATGATTCTATCATCTGTACAACTATTGGGCACCAATCTCCTAGCATTGTATGAGGATGTTGCCACTCAAGTTGGAATTGCTGTGGGAGGTGGACGTTAGTAGGCCTTCAATAAAAGCAAAATCGTTATTCATATAATAAGGTGATCATTCGATTGGATACATCTACTACTTCCGTTGAAAACGGGGATTTTTATTTACTATAGTTAAAGCAGTTTTCTTTGCTGCTCAATAACAGCGATTTCTAGCAAACTGCTTTCATCTTTTAGCGCCACGCCTGATAGTTTTCGACTTATGGCTTCTTTTGCCAACCAGATTAGTTTCTTCGCAGCAGCCTCATAAGATAATCCTTCGGAACAAATATTAGAAATACAGTTTCGGTCTGCATCACTGCAGCCGACCTTGGGCGCATAGGTCATATAAATGCTCAAACTGTCAGGCGATCGCAATCCTGGACGCTCCCCAATCAGTAAGACAACGATATCAGCCGCTAGCAACTCTCCAATTTCATCAGCCAAAGCTACGCGTGCTTGTGCAGCAATCACAAGGGAGCCTAGCCTCCATTGTTCTGGAATATTCTTTTTTATTTCGGTTAGCAATGGCTTAGCATGACGCTCAACTGCTAATGAGGATAATCCATCGCCAACGACTATGATCAAATTGACTGCATTAGATAGCGTTACAGTTTTGATGGCTTGTAACTGCTGCCTACTTTGTTGATTGAGCTGCCGTCCATAATCTGGTCGTAATAGATAACTCATGCGGTCAGGCGCTTTGCTATGCACCAATTGGATAGAGAACCCCTGCTCTTCTAAATCCTGAGCTAGTACCGCCGCATTCAAAGCAAGATGAACCGCATCTCTCGCCATGGCGTGAGATAAAGTAAAATCCAGTAGCTCCTTTGTTGGCAGACTACTGCCTGCCCTTCCCAAGGCAATCCGCGCGCGAGTGAACTCCTTTAACTGTTGCCACGGATCTTTGCTCAGGATGGGTTTATCAAGCTTTTTCAATTGGATGTTTTAAAAGCCAGTAAATGTTTGGACACACCTTGTAATAAATGATGCGCCGGTTCCACTGGCTGGATCTGCCCGTTCTCATTCATTATGTTCATGTTCTTCAGCCATTGTTCGAACTCTGGAGCAACGCCTAGCCCCATCACTTTACGTAAGTAAAGTGCATCATGGAAAGAGGTAGACTGATAATTCAGCATGATGTCATCAGCACCAGGAATGCCCATGATAAAAGTGACACCAGCAACTGCAAGTAAAGTCATTAAGGTATCAACATCATCCTGATCAATCTCGGCATGATTCGTGTAGCAAACATCACAGCCCAGCGGTACCCCCAACAACTTTCCACAAAAATGGTCCTCCAGTCCAGCACGAATGAGCTGCTTTCCATCATACAAATACTCCGGGCCGATAAAGCCAACAACAGTATTGGTCAACAAGGGAGAGAAGTGACGCGCAATTGCGTAAGCTCGTGCTTCACACGTCTGCTGATCTATCCCAAAATTTGCATCGGCCGACAGTGCTGATCCCTGCCCTGTCTCAAAATACATGACATTGTTGCCGACAGTGCCGCGATTAAGAGAGAGTGCTGCAGATCTGGCTTCACGAAGTAATGCGAGATCTATCCCAAAATGCTTATTCGCTTTTTCAGTACCTGCAATCGACTGAAATACCAGATCCACCGGTATATTTTTTTCAATTAACTGAATCTGATTAGTTACATGGGTAAGAATGCAGGATTGCGTTGGGATGTTGTATCGTTGAATGATCTCATCTACCAAATAGTACAGATCCATCATAGCGGACAAACTGTCCGATGCCGGATTAATGCCAATGACGGCATCACCCGACCCGTATAACAAGCCATCAAGAATGGAAGCAGCAATGCCACGTGGATCATCAGTGGGATGATTAGGCTGCAAGCGCACAGAAAGGCGGCCAGGCAAGCCAATCGTGCCTCGGAATGCGGTAATCACCTGGCATTTCTTGGCAACCAAGATCAAATCCTGATTGCGCATAAGCTTACACACAGCAGCGGCCATTTCCGGCGTAATGCCTGGTGCAACACGCTTTAAAATGACTGAATCCGTACTGTCTGCGAGCAGCCAGTCGCGGAAATCACCCACCGTCAGATGACTAATCTCGCTAAACGCTTGCTTATCATGCGTGTCGACAATTAAGCGTGTAACTTCATCATTCTCATAAGGAATCAGTAATTCCTCCAGAAAGCGTGTTAATGGCACTTCCGCCAAACACATCCGTGCGGCCACTCGCTCAGCATAAGTCTCAGCAGCAACACCCGCCAAGCTGTCGCCCGAACGAGCGGGAGATGCCTTGGCAAGTAGTTCTTTCAAATCATTAAAGTGATAGCGCGATACCCCTACGCTGAAGCGGTAGACCATAAATATCTCTTTTACCTCAATGCAACACCAATACCTGAATTGCCTTAGAAAAGGTTGTTGCGACTCAACGTTATATTCCATCGGTCGCCCGCCAGTAGCTCTTCCCCTGTGTGATTACTTAACAGTTTTGTACATTTCCTGGTAATTTTCCTCTCAAACTAGGATAACGAGTAACTCGGCGACATGCTGATTCAGGTTTTATCAAGATTTTTCAAGTGTAGCATGAGCCAATCGCCTATCCAATCGCTGGTTGCTTCATCTTTTAGTGGTTAAATTCTAGCCAAATCTCATTTGATCCCCCAAAATAGCTCCCCCTAAAATTGAGTCAATTTGATCCATGAGAAATGTTTTTCTATTAATTCTATTTATACCCACTCTGGTAATGCTTCATGGTTGTGCCACAGATAAACAGATCGGGCGTCACCCTCCAAGAAGTTGATACTCCGCTCTACTAGCAAACCCTATAACCGAAAAGATTGGCCACACTGGATAGACGCAGATGGTGATTGCCAGAACACACGACAAGAATTATTGATTGCAACGAGTACAATCCCTGTTAAATTCAAAGATTCCCGTCGCTGCACTGTTATAGCCGGGAAGTGGTTTGGAGTCTATATCCGGCAAAATATTTACCCAAGCTTCAGATGTGGATATCGATCATATCGTGCCCCTCGCGCATGCCCACCGGCATGGCGCCGATAGCTGGACAAAAAAGCAGCGTAGAGCATTTGCGAATGACTTCGACAATCTTGTTGTGGTAAGTGACAAAACTAATCATGCCAAATCAGATAAAGCGCCCCATGAATGGTTGCCGCCTCGAAAAGCCTATTGGTGTGAGTATGGCAAACGATGGAAGCACATTAAGCATAAATACAAATTGATCTCTACTCAACAAGAACAAGCTGCCTTGAACTCATTAGCCAAAACCTGCCGTTAGCAGTCAGATTCATTCATTGATTTAATGCTCTTTCTGCTCTTTCTGCTCTTTCTGTTCGATTCGTTTAAGCAATGCAAACAGCTCACTATCGGTTGAAAGCACCAGGGTAGCATCGCCATTAACAATCTTGCGGTAGGTTTCCATGCTCTTGATAAATTTATAAAATTCGGCAGCTTCAGGTTTCTGCGCATAAGCCTTGGCGTAGATTTCTGACGCTTTGGCATCCGCTTCACCACGAATTTCCTGAACACGCTTGTAAGCGGTCGATTCGATTTCGTTAATGTCGCGCTCCTTGTTACCATTGATACGTGCTGCCTCCCCCTCACCCTCCGAACGGAAACGCTGCGCAATCTGCAACCGCTCACTGATCATCCGTTGATAGATGCGTTCCAGTACCTGCTGATTGTAATTAATGCGCTTGAAACGAACATCGAGCAATTCAATGCCAAACTCTGCCAATTTGGGTGCGGCTGCATCAAATACTTCTTGCTCGATCGCAGCACGACCCACTTTGATCGGCCGTAATAGACCTAGTGTACCTGCACCTGTTAGAGAATCCAAGACTCTCATCCTGCAGTGGTTGCCGATCTTTATCGGAGCGCACTGCTTCGATGAGTTCGTGCCTTGCGATTGCTGTGCGGGTTTCGCTGCCCAGGATATCCTCCAGACGTGACTGGGCGCTCCGTTCGTCCCTCAATCGCAGGTAGTAACGCATCGGCTCTGTAATCCGCCAGCGGGCAAAAGTATCGACCTGCACATAAGTTTTATCCTTGGTTGACATTTCCACCATCGGTCCATCCCAGGCCAGATAGCGTTTATCAAAACTATTCACCCGCTGGATAAAAGGCAGTTTGAAATGCAATCCCGGCGTCGTAATCGGATCACCTACCGGTTTGCCAAACTGGGTAATGATGACCTGCTCGGTCTGATTGACCGTATATGTAGACATGGCTACCAGAATCACTGACCGCCAGGATTAACGCTATGCTTTTTATCGACTGATTCATTGCGGCATCTCCACTGGTTTGGATGGAAAAGGCAGCATCGGCAAGATCTGCTGCACCGTATCGTCAACGATAATTTGCTGCCTGGCCTGCGGTAATACATCACTCAAGGTCTCCAGATAGATACGGGTACGCGTTACCTCCGGTGCCTTGAGATATTGTTCCAGCAACTAGATTGAAGGCAGCCACATCCCCCTCGGCTTCATTAATGCGTTTAAAGCGATAGCCATCGGCTGCACGTATTTTCTGATCGGCTTCACCGCGTGCACGCGGCACTGCTTTGTTGTACTCACCATTTGCCAAATTAATGGCATTCTCCCGATCCTGCTGCGCACGATTTACTTCATTAAAAGAAGGCTGCACCGGTTCCGGTGGATTGACATTTTTCAACTGCACCTGGTTAATGGTCATACCCAACTGATAGCGCTCCGCCAGCAGGCGAGTACGCGCTAATGCAGTTTCCTCAATCTCTTGCCGACCGATAGTAATGATCTCATCGACAGTCCGATCGCCTACGACCTCCCGCATCACTGCCTCGGAAATATCCCGTAAAGTCAGGCCAGGATCGCGCACATCGAACAGGTATTTTTCGGGATCGGTAATGCGATACTGCACGATCCATTCCACCAGAGCTGAATTCAGATCGCCGGTCACCATCGATTTCTCCAGCTCTGGCTCATCACCAGCCTGATCGGGATTAGTAAACCCAGGTGTTGCAAAACCGAATTCCAGTTTCTGCTGCCGCTGCGTCGGTACCGAGATAACAGTATCGATTTCAAATGGCAATTTGACGTGTAAGCCAGACGGAACTTTTTCGATATATTTGCCAAAGCGAAGCACAATACCTTCCGACTCGGCCGGAATGGTATAAAACGCAGAAGTCAACGCCACGATAAGCAGCATGATACCCAGCATTCCCAGCAGCGGGGAAATTGGCAGAGTACTTAAAGTGCGTCCTAAAATCGACTTGAGATCGTTCATTTACAACCTCCCGTTAAAAAGAGTAATGAGACTTGAACAGCATTGAAGAGTCTAACTGCAGCTACTCCTTTTGGTCAAAAAGGAGTTGAACGTACTGCTATTGAATGGGAAAGCTAGAATCGGTAACCGAAACGTCCTCCCAAAGTATCCATACCTTCATTGTCATCAGCGAGAAAGGCATTGGAAACGTGATCAAAGTAGACCGACAACGAAGTTCTGGCACCGAGGCGATAGCCTATTTCAATCGGAATGTGAAACAGTACCCGTGATCCCAAGGCCTTACGATCATCGCTGCTCAAGATGAAGTTTACCGTTGTGCACTGCTCCGCCTACGCCAATACCGAAAAAAATACCACTTGTGTGCTCGTATTGCCAACGAATATCCGTATACAACTTGGAGGTATCCCCCGCTGTATTCGCCGACCCGCCAAAGGCGGGACGAATGCTGCCACCGAGAAATTTGACATGAGGTGAAAAGATGGCTTCCAGATTGAAATCAACCCCGCTCTCGCGACTGAAACCACTCCACAAACCGCCGGTATCATGATGAAGTATGCCGAACTTGACCTCATGCAACCAGGCAAGTGTCTTCCGCTCCTCTGCATAGCCACAGATGAAACAGTACAAGCCAGGCTGAAAACCAATACCCCAATAATTTGAGTGCGCATAATCAAATCGAATATCCCTCACATTCCTGTAATGGTAATTTAACAACAGACGGGATACTTGGTCTATCCATCTTTGATGAAAAAATTCTTTTATAGACGCATGACACCTTGACCCATCCTGTCAGCCTGTATTTCTATCTCAAAAGGAAACCGTTAGAACAGCTTCGCTAAATGTTCAAGTTAAGCGCAAAAATACTGACAGAAATAGCAGTAGATATTGGTACAAACTGCTAGCCTCATTTTGAAGCACTCGAAATAATCATTACCCTTCCTCAACATAAAGCAGTTACTCACAGCCTTATCCACGAAAATTGTGGATAAAGGATTTTAGCCAGTAAAATTGAAATCAACCTGCTCATAATTTCAAAACGGTAAAGTGTTTTGTTTTCGGCGGATAGTTAGCAAAACAGACTAATATCATAGATATTGCGTTTTGTTTATGCAGTATGGATAGGTAAACAAAACCCTTATTCCCTTTTTAATCAAAATGCGCGAAAGGAGCTACAGATAGTATGATAATACGGCAGGGCAAAACCAACAAAGTCAGGTTTGATTAGAAATAGAATTACAATCCACGTTGATAAAAATGTCTCTGAAATTTCATTTTTCTCGGTTCGGTGCGGGACAGCACGCCGCCCAGCCCTCCCCGGCTTGGTCTGAGAGTAGCGCAAGCTTGTGTAGCGCATATTCAGCAAGGAGGTCAATCTGCGGAACTGATTGATCCGCTTGCTTTTGATCTGGAACCCATCTTCAAACCCCACTTCACTTACGCGCGAGGCAAGGCACCCTCTCATCTCCAATCCTTGGCGGAAAAGATCGAAAATGCGGATGGCTATGTCATGGTGAGTCCTGAATATAATCATTCAATGAGTCCCGCTTTGGCTCACTTGCTCAATCACTTCGGAAGCTCACTTTTTTCTTACAAACCCAGCGCGATTGTCACCTATTCAAAAGGTCAATGGGGTGGTGCACGGGCTGCAGTGGGAATGCGTACCTTTCTGTCGGAACTGGGCTGCTTGCCAGTTTCTGCCATGATTCATATACCAAAAGCTCATGAAGTACTTGCTGAAAGTGGAGATTTTCTCGGAAAGATGGATGCTGAGGAATGGAACGACTATTTCGCTCGTGCCTTCACTCAGCTCAAATGGTGGGCATCTGCTACCCAAAACCAAAGGCGCGCAATCGACCCGCACAAACTGATACGTGCTTTTAAAAGAGATCCCTCTGAAAGAAACGCTCCGCAAGCCTCTAAATAATCAACTATAAATTGGATATTTTCATCCTACCCAGCGCCAGCGATCATGTATCCAGTGCTATTGCAACGGAATCTCTGCAGTGGCCATATAAATATCCTTTGTTTAACCAGGCTTATCATAGGCAGATCTTGGATTATAACCTCGACTTCTTATAAAGTCTAACGCCGACAAACGATTAGCGCGTCTCTGGCGTAGTTACCAATTGCCGAAACGAACATCGTGGCATAAAAGTGCGCCAGATATGCCAGATCCCTATCGCACACCCGCACCTGATCACCCATACTTACAAAACCAAGTGATCATCAAGCGGAGATTTTACATAATAATTTTCATCATACCATCGGCAAGTTCCATTATGAGAATAAAGGCAGACAATGTGCAAACGTTAGACTTCTTTTTAAAGCAGTCGGAATAACCCTTGCCCTCCCTCGACATAAAACAGTTACCCACAGCTTTATCCACGAAAATTGTGGATAATAGGTTCCAGAGAGAATTCATCCCGAAAAAAGCATAAAATTGATGCGGTCAAATAACTCTCATAGGTAAGCCTGATGGAATCAAATCGCTACACACGCGGTCAAGCAAGCCCTTGCAAGAATCCATGGACATATCGGTGAAGGCGTCATGGATACACTCAAAGATATCGCTCCTGACTTTGCCCGCTTCATTATCGAATTTCCATACGGTGACATTTATTCACGCGAAATTTTGTCACCCAAGGAACGGCAAATAGCAACGATTGCCTCACTCACCACCCTCGGAAATGCTCCTACTGAATTGAAGGCACATATCCAAGGGGGGTTAAACGTTGGCTGCACTCAACAGGAAATTGTGGAAGTTATCATCCAAATGGCTGTGTATGCAGGATTTCCAGCCGCGGTGAATGCAATACTGGTAGCAAAAGAAGTTTTCGCAGAGCTTGATAAAAATAAGCAGCCAGAGTAAATGATCATGTCAAATTTTTCAGTTTTTAGTCAGCACCATAAACGAGTAATAAACCACGATAACAATGTCAACCTCTATGGTTTGAAGCTTCTGATACCAGCGGATTGTCACCGATGTCATTCTGTAAAATTAAGGTTGGCTATCCAGTATTCTCATCAGAAAATGATATGCTTCTTTCATGAAAATTTAATTCATATTCTGAAAATGTCATTTTCAAAGATGACTAACTAACAAGGATGTTCTATGTGGGGACTCAAACTCGCCGTATGCATACTCTTTGATTTAATCGATTTCACATTGGGGCGCACGCTCTTCGTCATTCCTTTTGGGGGAGAACTTATCGGCTGCGCACTTTGCGCAGCCATGTTTGGTCCAAGTGGACTGCTATATGGACTAGAAGCACTTGATGTCACTGAACAGATTGATGGATTCATTCCAACCGCAACGCTCATTGCGCTTATGAATAAACCTAAATCTGATAAGTAGCATGTGACATACGGGATAAGAATGATCTTTTAGAATTAGAAAAAGGAAGCAAAGCGCCTGATCCTCACAAGAAACAGAATCTTAATTACTACTACTTTAATTGAAGGCTCGAATGCCTCGACATTTTGGAAATTCAGCGCATCCCCAAAATGGTACGCCTGCCTTCTCTCCTTTCTTTGGTACTCGCTTTACCATTACGGCACCACATTGGGGACAGTTTGGCGCACCTATTGGTATGTTAGACGTTGGTGAGGGTGTCTGAGAAACCTTCTTTTCAGTAGAAGATTGAACCGACACATTCGCACGTGCTTTTTGGATCATTGTTGTGAGTGCTGAACCGTCAAGTAATTCAATATTTCGCCCCCTGGCGAATGACTTTGCCTCCGTTGTAAATACTCCAGAGGTTACAACGAATCCACCCGCTGCTCCCTTTGTTACCATCACGCCAAGCAGCTCACGCACAATGTTGACTGAGACTTTATAAGCTCGCCACTGTTTGCACTGAACAAGAAAAAGTTCATCTTCTTTTCTGAGCACGAGATCAATGCCGCCATCAGCTCCTCCTCCACCTGTTTCAATAACTGAAAATCCACGCATGCGGAAAGCTTCTCCTACCAGTAACTCGAAATCTCTCCAGCTGATATTATGCAAGGCATCATCGGCTTTTCCCTCGCCAACAGCGCGGACTAGATCCTTACGCTTGCGCCGTTTGAGAAAAGATGCAAATGCACCAAATAAAAATAGTGGTGGCAAAATGTATTGCCCATAATAAGCGAAAGTTCGGCCCATTTGTTCAACCATCATGTAACCCATCTGCCCTGGAACGACATTGGTTGGCATTCCAAGTGAAGCATAATGCTGCAAAATACCGTAGGCGATAACAGCAAGAACAACTCCCATCCACCAAGGCAGCGCAGCTGTGATATCCAGCAAATCTTCTACAAGACCTGCTTTTCTTCTTGCCATCATTTTCTCCATTAATTAGAAGCTAATCCCTCTAATGGGAATTAAGATTAAAAAATAATTTCTTGTTATAACCATCAGTTAATTAGCAAGTTCTAATAAGTGTTCTACTTCCGATGGTCCTGACAAATCCATGCATAAGATTCACAACGGCATTAATCAATACGAACTTAATCCTGATTTAATGACAGTTCTCAGGTGTTTTAAAGTAAGCGAATGATAAAAACAAGGGATTGCGCCTTCACCTAACAGAATGTTTAAGGTTATTGTGTTAATACCATTAAAATACAAGGCAAGAGAGAAAATTGATATTCAAAAAATCAGGAAAAAATGGTGATGGGCAATTTTCAGTATTGAGTCAGCATGACGAGCAAGTGCCTCGTCTTGGCATGCTTGCTGAAAAGTATTTCGCAGATGATTGAAAAACTTGCCTATTCCAGTTGCAACCCCGCTTCGCTTACCGAAATAAAATCCTGCTAACACCCATAAGAAATTTTTGGGGCTGAAGCGAATCGTGTCGCGTTTTTATGAAATAGAACCAACTGCAGAAAATTATTGGCGTGCCATTATTCTTTTTGGACGAAACTCAGCTTCGTACAAATTCGCTCTTGCAAAGGCCCTTTTTGATTTTCAGTCATTGGGGAAAACACAAATCACCCTTGAAGAACTTGCAGTGCCATACGCTGCTCACCTTTGCGAACACCTAAAAAAACATCCAAAACAAGGTACAAGTGAGCAGAGTACATTTCTGGATAAGCTACGTGCATTTAATCAGGGTGAGATAGAGCAAGGATGATATGACTTTCCCATACGTTGCGCTACGGTTTCGTTAATGTGCTTGATGCTTTCCATAACGTACATGGCAAGGAAATTGGTCTCCGTTTTTTTATTGATGAGCGTAACAAGAAAAATGGTATTCAATTAACAGAAGGTTTTATGCGTCTAGGGGAACAGCAGCAATTTGCCAATCTCGCCAAGAAACCGAGTCACGCTGGCGTTTAGTTGAGGCTGCATGGGAAAACAATCTACCCCGCAACTTAATGCTTGTAGAATATGAAGAGGAAAGTTGTTTACTTATGGGTATCAATGCCATACGACGCACCGCAGTCACATCGGCACGACCTGCATTGAATGGTTATCAGAAAGGTCGCTGCTTTTATTGTTTTCGCGAGATCTCTGTAGTCCTTGGAAAGCGAAGAAATAGCGGAAGTCGATCATTTTTTTCCGCATATAACTCAAGCAGTGCGATAGCCGCAAACCAATTGATGGCATAGCAAATTTGGTTCTGGCTTGCCAGGAATGCAATCGTGGTGAAAATGGTAAGTTTGATAGACTTCCATCCATTGAATTGCTGGAACGCCTTTTTAATCGAAATGAATATCTGATTACCTCACACCACCCACTTCAGAGAAACACTTATTTCTCAGACAGGAAATACAACTGAGAAACGCCAAGCATATCTGCAAGATGCATACAATTGCTCAACTATTCATGTTGGAGCAGGTGGGCGTAAATGGCAGCCTAGAACAGCAAGGAGTGGCAATTTTTTAAGAACAATATTAGTCCATTCCACTCTCCTATCTTCTTGGTAATCTATTTCACTGATGCAATAACATAGCCCCTGATTGAGCGAACAAAGAAACCAATTTATCCACCTCAATAACACTATAGAGTTTACCGTTTTCACGGCGATCTTTGCTATTTGTTCCACGGAAAGAAACAATTATTACGCCCCCGACCGCAGCAATACGTACTAGATTTGCTACTGCACAAGCAATCTGATCATCTGCCAAATGCATGATAACTGCGTGAACATAACACATTGACGAAGAAGGAATCTGTCTGTTTCTCCAATAGTGGCAGACTATCACGGACAAAAGAAATATTTGGGTTAACTCCTCTTGCCTGCTGCAGCATTCCCTCCGAAGCATCAATACCTATAACCGGGTACCCTTGCTTGGACAACCATGCACTATCACGCCCTATGCCGCAGCCAACATCAGCACAAACCCCATTTTTGACGAAAAATTGATTAATAAGTTGATAAATACGAGCTGGTACCAGTGTTTGTGCAGCGTAGCGATTTGCTCAGCGGACTGTCATAAACTGAAATGGTCTGATCATCCATAAATTATAATAATCAATCTCAACAAATTGTTATATTCATCAACACCTTGCATTCTTTATCTATAACTGTAAGAATGCACTAATTGTTTGGCGTCCTTAAAGGATTAAAATTATCTTAATACGCTGCTGAGAACTACTCCATTTATCCACTCAGATAAAATTGCTGTATGCAGTGAGTAGCATTTCTACCTCGGATATTGAACTCCTATTCATCATCATCATCATCGCAATATATCATTCCCTGAAGTATTGCCCATGAGTAGAGAGTTAACCATGGGCCGATTAGGAATCAACAAAAACTATTGCATATCATTCGCTCTGCTTATAAATAACCCAAAGCAGTCTTTGGTTTTGAAAAGATAAGAAACATTTTGAATCACTTACAGATTTTTACAGACGGTAGTGTTCATACTCAGTCAAAGGTGGGATATGGCGCTTACCTTGTGGTCGCTGACTTGGCTACGCCGATAGAATCGCTAAAAGATGCAGTGAAAGTGAAGCGTTTTGAACAAACCAGCTCGACCAGATTGGAATTGCAAACGTTGTTGTGGGCGCTAAATGAAACGATGAACGATTACTTTGACCGATGGCGGCGAGATGACCTTGACGGTTTATACCGATTCGCAAAATATCATGGGTCTGCCAGGTAGGCGCGCCCGTCTTGAACAAAATGATTATTTTTCGAGTAAAAACAAACGGCTGAATCATTATGAGCTGTACCAGGAATTTTACCGGTTGAATACCAGGCTCAATTGTCAGGTTTGTTAAGGTGATAGGCCATCAGGCGTCCAGCCAGAAAGATGAGATCGATCAAACTGTTTGGTTTGGTTGATCGAGCATCCAGGCGTGCGTTGCGAGAAAATTTTTAGTGCATGGAACGAGAAGCATTGAAATATTCAGGTTAGAAATACTCGCCAATTCCGCGCTGGTTGTTAGCATTACGCCTTAATAGCGAAGCGCTTCAGGTGTGGAGTTTAATCCTGAACCACCCTACAGCGCGCGCACTTTTACCGTCTTGCCTTTGACCTTGCCTGCGGACAATCTGCGCACAGCTTCACGGGCGATATTGCGTGCGACAGCGACATAGGTCGATTGATCTGTCACGGTGATTTTGCCGACTTGCTCACGCGTAAAACCTGCTTCACCAGTGAGCGCACCCAGCACATCGCCGGGGCGGATCTTCTCCTTACGCCCACCGAGTATTTGCAGGGTCACCATGGGTGATGCCAGCGGGGTAGTGTTATCACTTTGCAGCGTAGCCAGATCATGCCATTCTGGTTCGAAGCCCATCATCCTTGCAATCGCCTCTACCCGGGGCATTTCGGACGGGCTGCACAGACTCAGTGCCCAGCCGTTTTCATCGGCGCGGCCCGTGCGGCCAATGCGATGGATATGTATTTCCGGATCGGGCGTAACATCGACATTAATGACCGCTTCAAGCTGCGTGATATCCAGACCACGTGCTGCCACATCGGTTGCCACCAATACTGAACAACTGCGATTGGCAAACTGGATCAGCACCTGATCACGCTCGCGTTGTTCCAGATCGCCATTCAAGGTCAGCGCATGAATGCCTTGCGCCTGCAATACTGCCAGCAAATCACGGCATTGCTGCTTGGTGTTGCAAAACGCTAGCGTACTCACTGGCCGGTAGTGGTTGAGCAACTGACCGACGGCCTGCAAACGCGCCTCATGGCTTATCTCGTAAAAACGCTGGCGTATCTTGTTTTCCTCATGCTGCTCCAGCAGTTTCACTTCCTGTGGATTACGCAAGAATTGTCGTGCTAATCCCGCGATACCTGCGGGATAGGTGGCCGAGAACAGGAGGGTTTGGCGCTTTGGCGGGCAGCGCTTGACTACAAAAGCCATGTCATCGTAAAAACCCATATCCAGCATGCGATCGGCTTCGTCGAGCACCAGGGTATTGAGTTGCGCCAGATTCAAGCTGCCGCGCTCCAGATGATCCATGATGCGGCCGGGAGTACCGACGACGATGTGGGCACCATGCTCCAGGCTGGCCATCTGTGGACGCATGGTGCTTCCGCCGCACAGTGTAAGAATTTTGATATTGTCTGCAGATCGTGCCAGACCGGCGAAGCTCCTGCGTAACCTGATCTGCCAGCTCGCGTGTTGGACACAGCACCATGGCTTGCACCGCAAAGCAGCGTGGGTTTAGCTTGGTAAGGAGCGCCAGCGCAAACGCTGCCGTCTTGCCACTCCCCGTCTTTGCCTGTGCGATCAGGTCGTGCCCGGCGAGCGTAATCGGCAAACTGGCGGCCTGAATCGGCGTCATTGTCAGGTATTCAAGCTGCTGTAATGTCGCCAGTAAACCCGGCGACAGTGGCAATTCATTAAAAAGGCGCCCGGCAGTGTTTACTGCGGACGAAGAGGCTGTCTGTAAAGTATTATTCATCCACAATTATCCCAGATATCAGCGGAATACGCATAGAATTGTATTTTTTAACAAAAGAATTAAAGAAGTGCACGATCTATAAGGTGGTGCAAGATACGTTACCTTAACCAAGCGTCATCTCTCTGGAACATATGATCCCGCACTGCCTGTCTCATCCGTTTAATGCTTTGCAATACCTGTTTTGACAGATAATATCCGACTAAATAAATACAATAAGGTCACATGAAACCAAATAGAAAATATACGAACGACAGCGTCGGCTGGCAGTTTGATAACAGCTATGCCCGTTTGCCCGAATCTTTTTATGCGCAGCTTCATCCTGTGCCAGTACGTGCGCCGCAGGTGGCGATGTTGAATCATGCTCTGGCAGAATCGCTGGGACTGGATATCCGCACACTGTCTGATGAAGAAGCTGCCTTGCTGTTTGCAGGTAATGTGCTGCCTGATGGGGCACAGCCTATCGCGCAAGCCTATGCCGGCCATCAATACGGTCATTTCACGATGCTGGGCGATGGAAGAGCAATATTGCTGGGTGAGCATCTCACACCGACAGGCGACAGATTTGACATACAGTTAAAAGGTTCTGGCCAAACCCGGTTTTCACGGCGTGGCGATGGCCGCGCAGCGCTGGCGCCCATGCTGCGAGAGTACCTCATCAGCGAGGCGATGCATGCGTTAAATATCCCCACTACGCGCAGCCTTGCCGTGGTCACCACCGGCGAGTCAGTGATACGTGAAACCCTGCTGCCCGGTGCGATACTCACGCGGGTGGCAGCAAGTCACATTCGTGTGGGTACGTTTGAATATGTTGCAAGAATGGGAGGTAGTAGAAGGAATCAAAACTCTGGCCGATTATGCTATCCACCGCCATTACCCGGATGCTTGCCGAGGCTGAGAATGCCTATCTTGCGCTGTTGCACAACGTAATAAAACGTCAGGCCTCGCTGGTCGCAAAGTGGATGCTGGTTGGTTTCGTTCACGGCGTGATGAATACGGATAATATGACCATCAGTGGTGAAACGATTGATTATGGTCCTTGTGCGTTTATGGATGCATACGATCCGAATACCGTGTTCAGCTCGATTGATCATCATGGCCGCTACCGCTATAGCAACCAGCCACTTATAGCACAGTGGAATCTCGCACGTTTTGCTGAAACATTATTACCGCTATTACACTCGGATCAGGAGAAAGCAGTCGCTTTGGCGGAAGAAGCGATCCACCACTTCCCCGCTATCTTCCAGCACCACTGGCTGGCGGGGATGCGTAAAAAGCTGGGATTATTCACTGAAGAAGCAGAGGATAGTGAGCTCATCGAAACCCTGCTGACATGGATGCAACAACATCAGGCCGATTACACCAATACCTTCCGTGCACTGACTGCGGAAATCTTGCCTGATGATGCCCTGTTTCGTGATGACGAGATTTATAAAGTGGCACGCACGCTGGCAGGCGAGATTATTGCGCCAAGCCGAGTCCAAACAGTCATCATTGAGCTTGATGCGAGCGCATAACCCTGCGATCCATCCGCGTAATCACCGCGTTGAAGAAGCGCTGGCAGCCGCTTCTGAACGGAGTGATTACGCTCTATTGCAACAACTGCTTGCGGCAGTGACAAACCCTTATACCGATGCGCCTGAATATCATGATTACCGCACTCCGCCATTACCTTCAGAGCACGTGTATCAAACATTCTGCGGTACGTAGTTTTATATTATTGCCAGCCGGTAACCTCATAGCCCTTCTCTTGCAAACAACGGTTCACGAAATTGGCATAAGCCTGATCAGGCTGCGAGGGATTTCCATAAAAGAGCCCCTCGCATTAACCCCCACACGGCGCCACTGACTGCTCCCACCATGGAGCCCGTGCCAGCTGCACCGGTAACGGCTCCTCCAGCAGCGCCGCTCGCAGCCCCAACGCCTGCTCCCATAACTGTACTCGAGACAACATCGCCACTCTTGCCATATCCTTCCTTTGCTCCAGCCGATTTAGCGAGTTGCTCACACGCCTTGACATCTTGCTCCGCAGCCTCCTTGCCCACTGATAGAAAATGCGTGTTGGGATACAAGATAGGCTGCACGCTGGAGCATGCCGAAAGCCATGACAAGATCAATCCCATACTTAACATCGTCACTAATTTCATTAAACCGCCCTCTTACAAAAAATATACCCAATCGAAGGAGTATAGCCTGAAAGCTGGCAGAGTAGCTGATATTCCTAATTCTCAGCTTGCATCATCAGCAATAAAAGGAAGATCTGCTTACTGCCGGGGGAATCGCTGCAGGATCATTGAAGCAGAGGACCAAGTTACAAAAGAAGATCGGGATCAAACAGACTGGCTTGATCCAATCAGGGGTGACTAAAAAATTTCACTATTCTGAGTAATAACTTTTAGCAAACATCATAGAGATCGAACGTCAATAACTCAACTCAACGCCATGATTATAAAGGAGTAATCAAATCCTGCTTTATTAAAAATCAACTCTTGCAAAATGAGCGAGATTTATATTATGTGAATTTTCTTAACATAAACTTCATAAAGCTTATGTTAATAATATTGCAACAAAGTAAATATTTGTCGCGTTATTATTAACTGGGAGGTTACCTGATCATGAAAACAATTGGTGTCATAGCCCTTATAATTATCATGTTAGATAACATTGTAGCGATGAATGCACAGCACAACCTTTTATTGGTTTTTGTTGTTGCCTGTGCTGGCATTATGTTATTTAAACTTGGTACCAAAAATACTTCAGCAACAACTCATCAGAGCAACCTTACATTAAGCAGCAGAAACCAACTTACCCGCATAAGTTCTTTTGGGTTAGAGCAAATTAAAATCAAAGTTGCTGAAGCACAACAAAAGATAAGTTCAAGTGTAGATGAAAGAATTGAGACTAATATTTCGGTGGAGAACGCTCTATCTATATGCAAGAAAATAGTTGAAGAAAATGATTGGCGTATTTTAGATACAAGTCAGAATCGTATTCAATGTAAAGAATTTTTTCAGATTTTCTCCTTTTACTGGCCAGTTAAAGTTGAAATTATTATATCTAGTGATGACTTATCTCATACAACAATTTCTCTTCATGGCTCTGTTATTGGAGGCGGCTTGATACAAAATCGACGTCTCCAGAAACAGATAAGTAAACTTAAGAGCAGAATAGAAATAATGGCTATGCGCGAAACGCCTGTTTCTTTTTTTGTTGTTTCTTCAGATGATAATCAGAATACAGTTAAAAAAGAGCTGGAAAAACTGTTAGCACTTCGTCCGGAAGGTACGCTTACTGATAAAGAGTTTACCGAAGCAGTAAATGATCGATTATTAAAAGGAGATTGAAGTCAAATATCTCCAATAAAACCGGTATTTTGTAATGCAAAGTACAAAACTATGATTTTACATTACTATGCTTTCAGTTGAATTACCTCTGAGCTTTCTAGAGGTAATTCAACTTATTATCAGCACAAAACTACTTATTTACAGAATATTATGTACTTCTTAAATTGCTACTACTTGTATTGAGAATTGAAATTATCCTTTTTGGGGACGAACCAGTAGTATCAAAGATCCAACTTTAGCGATCAGCTGCTCGGCAACTGAGCCAACATAAAAATGCTCCAATCCTCTACGATTAGCTGTTCCAACTACCAGCACGTCTGCCCCCCACTCTGAGGTGGCAGCAGCAATCGCCTTGGTAATATCATTCATACCATCTTCCTTTTTAGCCTCCAGAAGACGTGTTTCGACATTCAATTCGTTAAGATAAGTTTTAACTTTTTCCAGTATTGCAACATCAGTCTTTTTATTGACTTCGATATCACCACCATCCTGGGAATGGACGATACATAATGCTGCGTTATGATTACTGGCAATATTTACTGCATCTACTAATCCGAATATCATATTAATTGTATTCTTATTATAAAATTTAAATTCTTATACCTTCTGTGGGCGAACCAATAGCACTGAAGCATCGACTTTGGAAATCAGTTGTTCGGCAACTGATCCGATGTATAAACGCTCCAATCCACGACGGTTACTAGTTCCTACTGCTAGCAAGTCAGCTCCCCATTCAGAGGCAGCAGCGGCAATCGAATCAGCAATACCAGTCAAGCCATACGCAACTTCAGCCTGCAGAAGACTAGTTTCTATACTCACCGCATCAAGATATGATTTGGCTTGTTCCAGTATCTGAGAACCTGCCTTTTTATCGGCTTCGGTATCACCACTCACGCAATGAACAATACGCAATGCTGCGTTATATGTATTGGCAATATTTACTGCTTCCTTTAATGCCTGCTGAGCAGTATCACTACCATCAACTGCGATCATTATTTTCTTGTACATAAGACTAACCCTCTTATGAGCATTTATTCTGTTTGAGGACGAAACCATGATATCTTCGCCCTCAAATCACTGAATAGTTTATTTATTCAATATTTAAAAAATATGTAAAGATAGTTACTGTAAATTACTGCCACTGTCTCTTTTTAAATTATCAAAATATCGTTTAACAACTTCTTTTCCTGGCATATTATCGTGCTTGGTGTAGACCAGAAAATGAATGATTCCGTGTACCGCCATCGCAATCAACAAGCCCTCAAAAATACCAACCTTGTAAACCAAGCCGCCAGTCAAAAGCGCTAACATCAAAGCATATGGACCATAATGTGTCACATGCACCAACCCGGCAATCATCTTATAGCCGGTAAACATCATGATCGCCGCCAATGCAAATTTTGGTAAGTAATCTAAAAACTGCGGATTGAATGTAAAAAAGCATACTACTGAACCAATGATCAAAACGGAAAATTTGGTTATTGCACCTGCTAATTTATTAGTTGTGCTTTTAGCCAGGCCGTCCAAGTTGGTCATGCCACCAAAGAAACTTGAGCCAAAATTGGCAATCCAGATAGCAAGCAAGCTATTATTACTGTTTGTTTTACGTTTAAGCGGATCTATTTTTTCAATGGCAGCGTTACTCATGACCTGCTCAATAACATCAACAATAGCCAGCATGGCGCAGAAAAAGAGCATATAAACCAGCATCAATATCGTTGTGTCTTCAGTTGGCACCGGTATTCTCAGCTCAAGAGGAACATCTTCCACAGTTATCATGGGCACAGAAACAAACTGCGCTAAAATCACGCCACCAATGATCAGCGCGAAATAAGGAATAGCAGGTTGGGTATCTTTGAATTTGGAAAACAAGAACAAAAACAATCCAAGACCAGCCGCAGAAATCGCAGCCATTTGAATACGCGCGGCATTCCAGAAAGTTTCAGTAACGAGTTCTACTGGTATTTCGTAGGTAAACTCTGAAAATTTCAAGAATATCTTTAATCCCACACCAGCTAACAAGCCTTCTACTAAATAAACCGGAACAGCAACAAGCAGAAATTTTTGCCAGTTGAACTTCCAGATGATCGCCTGCATCACCGCGGTCATTAAAATACAAAATGCCATGTTTTCTACACCAAAAGCAGCTACTCCCATAGCCAACACTGGAGCCAAACCAGCCGCAATTCCAGGTGCACCAATATAATTACCTGGTTTGAACCAGGCATTGATCCAACCAACCAAACAGGCAAAAGCCACCGTTGCCAAACCCACCTTGATCGGATAATCGGACATGATCGCAATACCAATCGATAGTGGAATGGCCATGGCGCCAGTTATCACACCCGCAGCGGTATCACGCAAAAAATATTGTGATTGAAAAGCAGCAGAACCTGATGGGGCAGCGCTATCCCCCACCTCTTGCTGTCCGTTTACCAACGGTTTATTTTCTATTTGTGTAGCCATAAATTACTTTTCTCCTAAAATTCTGTAAGTAATAGACTATAAAAAATCCTTTTGCCCATAGCATAAATCATGGAGATTGCCGTTAGCTTTGTCCTTTGCGAGCAAGTAGTTAGTCCGAATATTTTATATGTTTATCTTTTCTCTTTTTAGCGATCTTTTATGAAGATTCTTATTACTTACTTACGCTTACTTCTACAAGCGATGAGCAATCCTATCTTAATTAAAACCATGATGTATATTAGGGAAACCATTGTTTTCTTATAATGGTTAACCCCTAATATATGTAAGTAAAACCTTTATAGATGTGAGTAAATCTATTATTGATTAATAATGGAATCCATTAGTTAATTTAGAACCAGAAGATTTAATTGAAATATGTATAAACAAATCATCCACTGCTAGGCTCTGTTGACGTTTCGTAAAATCAACGAAAACTGCCCCCTTTTGTATGGGAATGAATCTCAGAACTGACCGACGAGCAATGGAAAATTTATACCAGCTGCTATCACCTCAAGAGCGAGTTTATGTAGGAACCATCGAAACAAACCATCTTTTTTGAATGTAATACTGGAGGTTCTACGTAGCGACTCACCATGACGCTTTGCACCCCTCATTGGACAAATGAAATTCAGTTTTTAAAAGCTTTCTCGCGTTGGTGCAAACATAAGGTCTGGAAATTTCTGCATGCTGGTTATAGTCAATATCCAGACATGCAACACATTCTGTTTGATAGTATTAATAGTACGATTACGTCACGCGAGCACATGCTTTTGCTGCCGGAGTGATGGACAGTTCGGCAGAGACAGAAAAACCTTTGACGTTGCGTTGGAAAGGCGATTCTACCACTAAAATTCATGTCATTGCCGATACGCTAGGTAAACCGCTGGATTTTATCATGACCGGTGGGCAAGCTGATCCCGCCATCCTGACGTGTAATTCTATATGACGCATTATAATTGGAGTACCATAAAGATATGATCGGCTTCAATGGTTAACAATGAGGTGACATAATGGCAGCGACTCCCGACAATCAAGCATGGTGGCTCAAATCTCTCTCAGAATGCCAGAAAGAATTGAATGCTGATTCTAACGGACTATCTAACGCTGAAGCGCTTTTCCGGCTTACCAAATATGGCCCCAATCTATTCCGTGATCACCATGTACGGCCCTTATTAATTCAGTTTCTCTTCCGTTTCAAAAACCCCCTGGTCATCCTCCTTCTTATAGCCAGTGCAATTTCAGCATTTACCGGCGAAATGACGGACTTTTTCATTATCATAGTAATAGTGTTATCCAGCGTTACACTAGATTTTGTTCAGGAGCATCGCGCTAACAAAGCAGCAGAAAGCTTACGTCACTCCGTATCGGTGCGCGCCATAGTGATACGAGACAACAAGACGTTGGAAGTGCCCCTGGCTGACGTCGTTCCGGGCGACATTGTTTTGCTCTCTGCAGGAGATATCGTTCCAGCAGATGGTTTTGTGCTGGAAGCGAATGATTTTTTCGTCAATCAAGCGTTGCTGACAGGTGAATCTTACCCGGTTGAAAAGCGACCAGGTGTACTTACTTCTGAACCTGTCGATTTACAAGGTGCAGCTAATGCCGTGTTCATGGGCACCAGTGTAATCAGCGGCAGCGCTAGAATGCTAGTGGTCAAAACAGGCGCCAGTACTGCGATCGGGGCTATCGCCGATAGTATTAGCCGTCAACCCCCACCGACATCTTTCGAAATCGGTACACAACGATTTGGCCTGCTCATCTTACGCTTGACCATTCTATTGGTGCTGTTTGTCTTGTTAGTTAATGCGCTCTTACATAAGCCTTTGCTGGAATCCTTCCTATTTGCAATGGCGCTTGCTGTGGGTTTGACGCCCGAATTATTGCCGATGGTAGTGTCTGTAACCTTGGCGCGTGGAGCACTCTACATGGCTAAAAAACGAGTAATTGTCAAACGTCTTGCATCCATTCAAAACTTGGGTTCAATGGATATTCTTTGTACTGATAAGACCGGCACATTGACTGAAGCAAAAATTAAGCTTCAGCAGCATATCGATCCTCAAGGTAATTCCAGTGCACGTGTGCTGGAACTTGCCTATCTGAATAGTTTCTTTGAAACAGGACTAAAAAGCCCACTCGATGAAGCAATCCTAGATCATGAAAACATTGACGTAGGCACCTGGAAAAAAATCGATGAAATCCCATTTGACTTTGAAAGACGACGGGTGTCGGTTCTGCTGGATAATGGCAATAGACGGTTATTAGTGATTAAAGGTGCGCCTGATGAAATTATTGGTCTCTGCACCACATATGAAATACAGAATAATACAACCCAAATTCCACTAGACAATTTATCACTGGAACAGATACGCGAAAAAAATGCCAATCTTGAGAAAGATGGTTTCCGCGTATTAGGCATTGCCTGGCGCGAGGTGCCGTTGAATCATTCTCACGCTGTAATCTCTGACGAAGCGGGATTCGTATTTGCAGGTTTTGCAGGCTTTCTTGATCCACCTAAGGAAAGCGCAAGCGCTGCCCTCTCCGCACTTAATGAGCGTGGTATCACCGTTAAGATTGTAACTGGTGATAGTGAACTAGTCACACAGCATGTCTGTGCTCAGTTGAATATACCGGTAACAGGAGTTCTGACGGGTAAGGAAATTGCACAGATGGATGATTCTGCCTTGCGAATCAGAGTAGAAAATGCAAACTTGTTTTGCAGGGTCACTCCCTCTCAAAAAAACCGCATAATCCTGGCACTCAAAGCTCGAGGTCATGTAGTGGGTTATCTGGGTGACGGAATCAATGATGCTCCGCCGCTTCACTCAGCAGACGTGGGTCTATCGGTTGATTCCGCTGTCGATGTCGCCAAGGAAGCAGCTGACATGATTCTTCTGGATCAGGACTTAAGTGTCATACATGCCGGTGTGTTGGAAGGAAGACGCACCTTCGGCAATATAATGAAGTACATCATGATGGGCACCAGCTCCAACTTTGGCAACATGTTTAGCATGGCCGGCGCAGCACTATTCCTGCCTTTCCTGCCCATGCTGCCCACTCAAATATTGCTCAATAATATTTTGTATGATCTGTCTGAAGTGCCGATTCCTCTGGATAAAGTAGATCCAGAAGAGCTTCACAAACCCAGGAAAATGGACATAAACTTTGTACGAAATTACATGCTGGTGATCGGACCAATTAGCTCAGTGTTTGATTTTCTGACCTTCTATGTCATGCTCGCAGTGCTGAAGGCTGACGAAACGCTGTTCCAAACTGGCTGGTTTATCGAATCCCTTTGCACTCAAGTATTGGTGATCTTCATTATTCGTACTCGCGGCAATCCATTCAAAAGCCACGCTCACCCAATCTTAGTCTTAACATCCCTTTCTGTCGTAGCATTTGCTGCTATCGTTCCATTTACACCTTTAGGATCGTACTTTGGCTTCGTTCCACCGCCAACCCAGTTTTATTTGATTTTAGCAGCGATGGTAGTAATCTATCTTGTAATGGTTGAAATTGCCAAAAGAAGTTTTTATCGACGGTATTACTCTTTGTAAATCGATGAAATCTTAAAATGGATCAAATTGAAAAAACTTAATTCCAAATTCAATAAGGCATTTAAACGCATAAAAATCGAGAATTTCCCCTGGCATGATTTGCGGCATATCTGGGCAAAGCTGGTTAACCCAAAATGGTGTGCCGCTCAACGTCATCTAGGAAATAGGGGTTGGGAGTCTGCTGAAATCAAGATATCCTTGTTAATTATGCCGCCTAAAGCTATTTATTAGCCTGATCAATAGGCTCCTCTGAAAACCAACGAGTGGCATAGCGTATTAAATCTGCGCCATTTTTCAAATTCAATTTGGTGCGAATATTAAAGCGATGTGTTTCAATCGTTTTAATGCTACGGTTAAGCAGCGTGGCAATTTCTTTACTGCTATGTCCAGATCCAATCAAATGCAGCACCTCAAACTCGCTAGGCGTTAGGTTATTAATCAACTGCTCATGCTCTGGATGCCCCGCAACCATGCGATTCAGCAATTTTGCATTCATTTCCTTGCTCAGATAAACATTACCTTTCAAGACTTCGCGGATAGCCGTAAGCAAAACTTCACCGGGCTCCTGCTTCATTACATAGCCTGAAGCGCCTGCCCGTAATGCACGTTCGGCATAAACTGTCTCGTCATGCATCGACACAAACAGCACTGGCAAAGCAGATTGCAACGCATGCATATATTTTATTACTTCAAAGCCAGAACTTGTTTTGAGCGTTACATCCAATAAAACGATATCAACCTTATCAGATTTCTTGAGTATCGCTAGTGCTTCATTACCATCGCCAGTCTCAGCGCAAACCTCCAAATCTGGCTCCATATTTATGAGCATCGCCATACCGTGCCGCAACATGGCATGGTCATCCACTAACATTACCTGTGCTTTCGAAGTTGTCATATTAAATCAGTTGCATTTCCAAACGCACTTCCGTGCCTCCTTCTGGACGCGTTAATAATTCCAGCTTGGCACCTAGTTGCTTTGCACGATATTGCATAATTTTGATACCCATTCCCTGTGTTACCTCACGCTTTGTATCCACCTCGACAATACCGCTTCCATCATCGCATATCGAAAGGCTAAGCATTCCCTCTTCAAGATTCAAAAATATTCTCAGATATCTTGCACCGCCATGACGTATTGCATTATTAGCAGCTTCTTGTGTAATTCGATAAAGATTTAGTGCAAGATTATTATCGTTAATAATCGTTTCATTTTCACACACAAATTCACAATCGATCTTATAAGTCGAGGCTATTCTCGATGCGAGTGCTCGTAATGCCGCTATCAAACCATTTGCTTCCAGTTCAAATGGTAGCAGCCCCTGAGCTAACTGTTTGATTTGTACTACCGAAGCTTGAGCTTGCGATGCAATGGAAGCAGCCACTACTGCCAAATTCTCTTTTCCCAAAGCAAAAATTTTTTTCTCCAACGCTCTGGCCTGATAACTAATTGCAGCAACCCGTTGCCCTAGATTGTCATGCAATTCCTGTCCGATGGTATGCGCCTGCTCTTCCGCAACAAAAACCAATGCGTGTTCTAATCGCTTGCGCTCAAGCCAACCCGCAAGATCGCTTGCGATGGCATTGATAAGCTTTTGCTCCTCAATTACTGGAAATGTTTTGTTTTCAGAATAGAACAAACGTATTTGACCACAGACTTCATCGTTGACGATAATTTCAGACAAATACGTACAAAAAGAGTTTTGATCCTTATGCCAGTGATAACCAGCAATCTTATCGGTGATTTTAGACTTTGATCGCAAAGGGCGTATAAAACCTTGATCATACTTGCCGGAAATGTATCGCCAGCCATAAAGTTCAATGACGGCAGTAGCTATTTTCGGGAATTGCATGGCTGGGATCAAATGCTCAAAAATATTCTGGCAAACATTATCCATTGATACATCTAATCCCATACCACGACGAATTTCATAAAGACAGGTTATTTCCTTCAGACGTTTACGTAACTCTAATTCCTTTTGGCTCAATTCTATGGAAAATAGCTCGGCTTTTTCTTTAGCCGCTTGTGCTTCCCGTCTGGACTTAATCAGTTTACGTACAAACCAGTTTAACAGCAGTATTTCTGCAGCTATCAATCCGGTAAGATATAAAATAATAAATTTTAACTGTTCAGCTACCGGTTTGAGTAATTCTTCCTCATCCAGCTTCAATACCATGCCTAAACCAATCTTATCTAATGGAGCATATGCCGCAATTACCTGCATATGACGGTAATCTTTTACAACTATAACACCACTTTTTCCTGCTAATGCATTACTTATTGGCAACAGCTCATCTCTCGTTGCATGATACAAGTACTTGAATTTCACACCATCAATCTGACTCATAAGACAAGGCATTTCCTGCGCACTACCTCCTGGAGCTTGAGGTGCGCATAATATGAATTCCCCAGTTTCACCAATCGATCTTATTTCGCTAAATCTGCGAGTCAAGTGCGGCAAAAAACTCTCTGTCATAATACTGCCAATGCGATGTCCATCTTGATCTAACACATCTTCACTGGTGCGTAAAATAAATTGATCATCCCATAAGAGAAAGGTGTTATTTTGTATAGTCAGCGGTAACGATTCAGTTTGTTTATCAGAAAAATGGCCTACCTGTGACAATACTTTCCCGTGCACATCGTAAACGATGGCTGCCGAGAAACCGATCTGTGTCAATGAATTAACGTTGCGATCAAGGTCGTGCAGTGCTTTGACATTATCCGGTTGAATATTAAGCTGCTGGATTGGCTGAATCATGAAAGGCCGCATGGCTAGCGCACGCGTGTCCGCGAGACCCTTTTCAATTTGAATTTCAAATAAATACGTTTTACCTTCTAATACTACATCGAGTCCTCTACCGAGAGCAGATTCAATCTGCTGATGCATTACATCATAAACTGCAATGCCTGTCGTCAGAGTCAACCCTAGCAGCAGTAGGCCGCCAATAATACTGATTCTTCTGTGTTCGCGAGTTATAACCAAGTCACTCGCCTCGTTTTTTTATGTTTATTTTGGCTCATATGTCATGTGCCTATATGAAAGACCAGCAAAAGTATAAGGATATTGGGTGTTATGGCTATCATGGTTAGAATTATAGGTACAATTACCCTACAACTCCAGAGAGGAAAGTCAGCTTTAATATTATTACAGAGAAATTAGAAATTAATGATTAAAGATTCTTCTTTGAAGCATTTGTTCCCATAAATATTTGGGTATAGGATTTCTCGTAAAAATTAAGCTGCAACTAAAAGCAGCTTGGCTGGCATTGAATTAATACGTATGGGCCGCAAAATCCAATTAATAGTGAAAGACTACGAGATAACTGTTACAAAAGATTTTAGTCAGAATAAAAATTATTTTGTAGGTAGATAAATTTGTCTCCTTGAATCTCTTTTTTGTGGATAATGCTGCAGACATAACGTTTATTGCCTGAGTTAGATTAAAAAGCACACATAATCTGTAAGGAAAAACAACCCGCATGAAAAAAGTTGTACTCGTTATTTTAATGACTGCCCTTGTACTATCTGGCTGCACCACAATTTATTATCTTGAAAGCACAGAATACAAAGACAAGAAAAAGTATATCGCAGCGAGAGCTGCAATGCATACCCGATGTATTGTGAGTACAGAATCGCTTCCAACGCCGCTTATTGAGCGGAAGCTGATCGCTCTGATTCCTTCCCAGGAATTGATCTATACAACTGTTCTAACGAACCTTAAAGCTATATCCCCGGATTATCCTATAACTAGGGGAGATCTACGTAAAGATCCATTATATTCAGGCGCCAATGAAAATTTCAAAATGGTGGTTGAACTGATAAAAATGAAAAATCTGTATAAAACAGTTGAAATGATTGAGTATGAACATTTATCAATCCCCGAAGCCAGCGAAGATACCGATATATTTCATGTTGTGTTAGCTACCGCAACTAACCGGAATGATAAATATTACTTGACCAGAGAGAAAAGAGGAAAGCTAAGAATCGATTATGGCGCGGTGAATCCGCCTTGTGTCAATGAGCGCGTTAGCTTCATGTCCATGAATCAATGTGAAACATTCCGTGATAATTTGCTATCTTCTCTTCAGACGCTTGCATTGCAATAATGCGTTAATAGCCACAGTTTAGGACAAAGCGCTTACCTGCTGAATGACAAGCTATGTCACCAGACATGCAATGCGTTGGCAAAACAGGTGAGGCAAATGGAGATTTCCTAATTGCGAAGCTACAAGCAATTATCAAAACGGAAAGAAGGAAAAAGGCTATGATAAGTGAACCCTAGGCTCATACTTGTCAAAGACAATGCTCATCACAAAACCACGGTTTTTTACAAAAAGATAAGTATGGTATGAACACCCGCCCTTTCGGGAAGATGTTCATTGCCAATTAATGTAAAAGTTTTATAGTGTTGCTAAGAAAGCAACAAGATCTGCCTTCTCTTTTGCGGTAAGACCGATATTAAAACGATTATTGTAAAACTCAACCACTGCTGGCAAATCAGCAGCTGAACCATCATGAAAGTATGGTGGTCGTGATGCCACAGAGCGCAGAACAGGCCCTTTAAACGACCAATATCTTTCCATTTACCCGTAATCAAAGCACGGCCCGGATCGGTTGTCTGGATTTCTTCACCGGTTGCTGTGTTTCTCAGCGTATACAGCGGCATATCCGGTGTACGGCGTGAGGCATCAGAAATACCAATATCCAGCGGCATCGGTGTAGAGTGATTGCCAGAATTAGGGGAGTTATGGCATGTCGTGCATGTACCTGGCAGCACTTCTACGTCTAAATCATCATTAAGTCCTTTAACACCGACGATACTGATAGGTTTTGTGTTAAATAACGCTTGACCGCGCGCAATAGCACCACGTGCTTGCACAGTACTGTCTGCTGATTGACTAGGTTTAAAACGATTCCAAGAATCATAAAGCGACATCACATTTGGATTAAAGGCCGCACCAGTTTGATAATCACCAACGAGAGTATCATTTATACCAAAATAATAATCTTGATTTAAAAGCGCTCTAGGACCACCGCGTGCTCTCTACGCGGTTAGATCACCCGCCTCATTATCATGTATCTGCGCGCTGAACAACCCTGATTCAAAATCCACGATCGCTTTTACTCGATCTTCACTCAAACTACCCACCAATGCTTCAGCATGACCTATGGTAGCATCATGAGCTTGAGTAGATAAATCCTTAGATACAGGAGAAAAACAATGTTGTAGTTCCAACAATACAATCCGTGGAAGCTGGATCCTACGTGTGTTTCGCGACCATCCCACATAACACTACTTAAAAATTTAAGATTGGCACTTGGCATTGGACGGCGGAACAAAGACAGCTCGGTTGCACTTGCGAGACCGTAAGGATCATCAATTTCTGTTAATTCAAATTCTGCGTCATCAGGAATACCGATCCCCACGCGTATATTTGCTTTATTCAGCAACATACTGTAAGCGTCGCGGCGTTCTTCAAGCGTTAACTGATCCGGATGAGGAGAATCAGGATTATTAGCGCCATCAACTGGCCTAAAGAGAGGATCTAATCCTTCTGTTTTTTCGAAAACCTCTTGCACCCCTTTGAGGTGTAATCGTCCACCCTTGTGAAGGTATATGGCAGGAAGCACAGCTACGGCCATTAGTTCCTATACTTTTAAAAAATGGATTATCAAGATCTATAAAACCGGCAGTACTATATGATGCATCTGTACCATGACTATTCGTCGAACGAAGCATATTTGGCAGGCGATTTGAGTTACCATTACTACTTGAATTGGCATTACTATTTGAGTTGGCATTACTATTTGAGTTGTCATTGCTATTTGAGTTGGCATTACTATTTGAGTTGCCATCACTGTTTGAGTCGCCATCACTGTTTGAGTTGCCATTACTGTTTGAGTCGCCATTACTATTACTGTTTGAGTCGCCATTACTATTACTGTTTGAGTCGCCATTACTGTTCGAGTTGCTATTACTTTCCGCAGATGTTGTTCTTTCCGCAAATGCTGTTCTATCTGCAACTACTGGCGCTGCTAACAGCAAAAGTAAAGCGGATACTGCCTTCAATTTAATTTTGTTTTTACTACTCACTACACACTCCTCTATTCTATGTTTAGAATAAAATTAAATTTACAAAAAACTTGATGAGCCTAAGTTATCACAAAACACCAAAATCAATCCGGAAAACTGCCGAATAGCCTAACAACCTTACTGACGATCGAGGATTTTGAAATCGAGATTTTAGTATTAATAGATTAAATAAAAAAGCAATTATTAATAAAAATAATTAGTTTTAATCTAAGCACTATTCATGCCACAATATCTTTATTATATTTAATCAATGGCTTATGTACTATTAGTAGAAAATTTAAAAAATAATTTGTCATCGTCATACGACAAATAAATGGACTAAATATATAACTATATATTTTTAAACAATTTATTTTGTCTCAAATTAAAGACATATTATTATATAGATGCATAATTAGCTATTTTTTGAGAAATTTGTTTTATCTTAGGCGATTTCCGAAAGCAAACATCCCCATCAGGCAGGCCGAATCAGAATGTCCCATTTGGGCAAAAGCGGGTTGCGCTCCAATCTGGTTTCGATTTCCCGCATGGCTTTCTTGGATAGAGAAACGCCTTTCTGGTAGAGCCTGCGGCTCAATTTTACTATCGGGTGGATACCTTTCCAGGTCATGCTTTTCGCCCATTCCAGCATGGTTGCGGTATCCCCCGGTTGGGCTCCATTCCAATGCTGTTCCAAAATTCCCCAACACCGTTCGATGGGATTATACTTGCTGTGGTATGGCGGGTAGTACAGCAGCTGGATGATTTTGCCGGTAGCATCGGCGAACTCCACTATGCGCTTGAGGAACCGGGTACGCACCCCGCTGCTTTCCGGGCCATTGTCCACTTTGAGTTGGATGTGTGTCATCACGACCTGCTTTTCCTTGGGGATGGCCTGCCACCAGTCCTCCAAGCCATCCATGATGAAGTCACTGGTCTTGAAGGAGCTTCCAAACGTCAGATGCAACTGCCCACTATCCTCTTCCACGATTCCAAACGGAACCTGCTTTTCCTCGCAGCCCATATCGTGATCGGCGGCTTGGGTGTCACCGCGGGTTTTCCCACCCCGTGAGTATTCCCCGATCTTCACAGTGGCCTTGCAGTCGATGCTCAGGCGCATGACCTGCCCAACTTCCAAACACGCCGGGTCCGCTATGGGTTTTCCGTCCTTGTCCGCGATATTGGCAAAGATGGCATCCGTTTCCGGGAGTTTTTTTGGGGTTTGGCCTTGACCACCTTGCGTAGGCGGTAGCCATTCCGGTTCAGCACCTCCGCCATCGTGCCGGGCGATGGTAGGCAATCCTCCGGAAAACCTTGGGCGCGTAACCGATCCAACGCCGCCGCCACGGTCAGCCGAGTATACGATAGCGCCGTACGGAAGGTCGGGTCTTGCTGACAGTGCGATTCCGCCAATGCCCATAGGGCTTGCGCCACGTCAGGGTGCTTCTCCTCCCAGAGGCGGTTTCCGCAGTACGCTGCTTGCGCCCCCAGGCAAATCACGCCCGTGCGCTGTTCATTCAGCCCGAGTTCGATCGTGTCGCGATTCCAGCCAAACACCCGTTCCGCCTGGCGGGGATTGCCCCGGCAATATTTCAACGTCATCGCCGCCTGAAAGGACCGGCGTTCCGGTCCGAGCATTTTCGAACTTGCTAGTCTCAGGTCTTCGATTTGGGACGTGCTCAGGGGCGCAACAGTCGGGGCAGAGGCGGACAGCATGATCAAGCTCAGTGGTTAAACAAGTGGAAGCCCAATTCTACCTCAATGGGAATAGCCTTTTTCGGAAATCACCTTAGCCCAAAAACATAGTTGATGATTGGGAATGTTTGCGAAACTTTCAGCTATTTGCTGGATAGGTTTCAAAATCGAATAAACAAGCGTATCTAAGCATGCTACAGCTAGCATTTTCATTTTGTAAAATTTCTTCAATATGCTGATATCAGAAGCAGTTATCACTCCGATTTACTTGTCAAATGCTTGAGGGATAGAGACCTAATTCTAATTGGCGTTACAAAGTGAATTAATTATCCACTCCCATCCGGCGATTGATTTCACCACATCCGTAGTTTCCTCCATATGTCGAAGTACATCAACCAAATGAGATTCGAGCGCGCCGATGCTGTCAAATACACGGTTATGAAAGCTCTTTTCGCGCAACTCATTCCACAGGTGCTCGACTGGATTGAGTTCAGGTGAATAAGGTGGCAGTAGCAGCAAGCGAAGATTCTCAGCTAACGTCAGCGAATGGCTGCGATGCCAGCCAGCACCGTCCATCACCATAACGATATTCTCATTGGGGTAGCGCCTGGCGATTTCATCAAGAAAGATTTGCATGCACTCAGTGTTGACATTAGGTAATACCAAGCTGTCAAACTTTCCGTCCAGCGGACAGACTGTCGCATAAGCGTAGGTGTACTCGTAGGTAAGCATAGCCTTGACTAGCGGACGCACTGGACGAGGCGCCCATGCGCGACGGCAGTCGCTGATGCGGCCAAATCGTGCTTCGTCTTGAAACATCAGCCGCATGGGGCGAGGCACAGCAAACTCTGTTATCGCTTGACCCGGCACCCCGGGGAGTTTTTTTTCCAGTCTTCCCGGACTAAGAGATCTCCTTTCGGGTGGGTGGTATCGGGCGCAATCTTACGCCAACCATGGCGCGCAAGCATTCGGTATATGGCCGAAAGCGAAAGCGGGACACCCATCTTCTGGCGCAACTTATCGGCAAACGGCGGAACCACCAATACGCCCCCAACGCCGGCACTGTCAAATACCTCCTGCAACAGCACCCTCTCTTCTTCAAGCGATCGGTTCGCCCGATTACGCAGATTACGCTTGGCAACGGGCGCAGCCATTCTTCCAGTGGCTCGCTTGCAGTAATTTGTACGCAGTGTGCAGGTCTTGCCTTTTGATCGACCAATAGCAATGGCCGTCTGCTCCAGACTCAGACCCAATTCGAGTGGCAGCAGTAAAGCCTGTGCGCTACGCAGTTCATCGGCTGTTTTAGCGATCCGTACCGCATTTCTGGCCAATTCAAGATGCTCTTCACCACTTGCTGGTCTTGCCATAATTGTCATCCATTTACGTGAGCCTAGATGACTTATTATTGCATATTATAACGCGAAATAGAATAACATCTGAATTTCTATGTCTACAACAATAGAAAATGAAGCAGACCTTGGCAGTGCAATAAACTAAAGGATCAGCTGGGTAGCAAGAATGATTTTTCTGTCCAACAATAACTTGGACGCACGGTTGGAACAAAATAGCGTCAATGTTTTCTCTTTGTTTTTACAACAAAGAGAAAACACACCAAATTCAGTTGAGCCGTAAATAGCGAAGCAATAAATTTATCAGAGCTAGAATTAGCGAATTTATTTCTTAAGGGATAAATAACTCAACAAGGCGGCAAACCTTGACTAAATTTCGGATTCGGATTCGTCAAGTTTTCGCTGCTGCCAGCTCGAGTTTCTGACTTCTATCAAGAAAAAAAGAGGATTTTTGAATTGTCGCGATTGCTGTGCCAGCAACTGAAGCAATATTTTGTCAATTTCCGACAAAACTAAAAGTAGAAAAGATTAGAACATTCCCAAAGACATCCAAGAAAAATCCTTTGACTCAATCTAAGAGAATTCTAAACCGTTGGGGTGGCTGATGGGGATTGAACCCACGACAACCGGAATCACAATCCGGGACTCTACCACTGAGCTACAGCCACCATCTACTTCAAATCGGCATTCTAATCACTTTATCAATGATTTTTGTAATTTAAAGATGCACTCTTGGCGTGCCCGACAGGAATCGAACCTGTAACCCCCAGCTTAGAAGGCTGGTGCTCTATCCGGTTGAGCTACGGGCACTACTCAAACCGGGCTTAATCCAATATAGTGACACATAATATTGGTCGGGGTGGAGAGATTTGAACTCCCGACATCCTGGTCCCAAACCAGGCGCGCTACCAGGCTACGCTACACCCCGGAAAGTCGGCTAATATACCTTCTTAGAAGGTATTCGTCAAATTCCAATTTATTTCTACGCTCAGCAAATTTTCATTTCTACGGGATGACAGGTTAAAAAGGTTAAAGCAGATACTTTTTTCAGCTTATTTGCAGAATCGATATAACGATAAATATGAATGACTCAATATTAATTGAAATAAGCACCTTTGTCTCTATTCAACGGCCACTCTTCACTCATTTGCCATTGACCATTGACCCTAACATAAATGGCTAATAATAGATAATATCTACGCCCCCCCTACGGTATTATATTCTTATTCCTAATATTTCTTCATTAATACAGCACCTTATCTATTCCTTTAAATTTTCCACTGTATGAGAAAACCCAGATACGTTGTTGCATACTGGAAAGAATAGAAAGAAAATTTCGATCTCCTCATACCTGAAAAGAGAATGATTCATATAACCATCTTGTTTCGCTAACTTAGCTAAGGTATAGTGGCGACCTGCCATTTATATATCCAAGCAGGAGAGCGCGCTTTCTTTTAAGCGCCGCCGAAGGCGTAACCCCCCCGGAATCGCTCAGGTATAGTTAAGAAAAACAGCATCGACTAAAAAACTGCTTGCGACAGGCAATCTGGAGAGCGCCGAACAGTGAGTTCAGCCACCGAAGGGGCACACGGACAGAATTCCACCGTAAAACTCTCAGGTAAAAGGACAGAGGGGTGAAGTCATAAGAGAAGGCTTCATTTTTTATCTTAGGGAGAAAATCTGTGCTAAAAATAACCCCTCTTAATCAGACCCACCGAGATATGAACGCAAAAATGGTTGATTTCGGTGGTTGGGATATGCCTCTTCATTATGGATCACAACTGGAAGAACACCATAAGGTTAGGCAAGATGCAGGCATGTTCGATGTATCACATATGCTGGTTGTCGATATTCAAGGTGAGAATGTTCGTAATTTCCTGCGACAACTGGTTGCTAATAATGTAGATAAGCTCACTGTATCAGGTAAAGCGCTTTATACCTGCTTGCTTAATCCTGATGGTGGGATCATTGATGATCTTATTATCTATTTTTTATCAGAATCTTGGTTTCGATTAGTAGTCAATGCGGGAACTGCAGATAAAGATGTCGCATGGATCACCTCACAACGTGATAAGACCGCACCTAATCTCGAAATAAAACCACGCCGTGATTTGGCAATGATTGCCGTACAAGGCCCCAAAGCACGCATTAAAGTCTGGCAAATCATTCCCGGTGCCCAGGCAGTCACGGAAAATCTGAAGCAATTCCAAGCAATAACATTCGAGCAATATTTTATTGCACGCACTGGCTATACAGGGGAAGATGGTTTTGAGATTATTTTGCCCGCCAATGACGCTGTGGATTTCTGGAAAAAACTCAACGTAGCAGGCGTAGCGCCAGCAGGATTGGGTGCTCGCGATACGCTGCGTTTAGAAGCCGGGATGAATCTGTATGGTCAGGACATGGATGAAACAACTAACCCACTCGAATCGGGATTAGCTTGGACAGTCGATCTAAAAAGCGAGCGGGATTTTATTGGTAAGCAAGCGCTCTTGCAAGCTACCATCAAACGACAATTAGTAGGTCTATTATTATTGGATAAAGGCGTACTTCGTAGTCACCAGAAAGTCTTAACGCACCATGATCAAACTGATGGCGAGGGAGAAATTACCAGTGGTGGTTTTTCACCCACGCTTAATCAATCAATCGCTTTGGCACGTCTGCCAGCAGAAGTAGCCATCGGCGAAGAAGTTCATGTATTGGTACGAGATAAAGAACTCGCTGCCAAAGTCGTAAAATATCCATTTGTACGGAACGGTCAAATTTTGGTTTGACACCGAGATCACTAAAATCTTCCTTAATTTTGGAGTTAAAAAAATGAGTATCCCAACACAACTAAAATATACAAAATCACATGAATGGGTAAAATCCGAAAGCGATGGCACAGTCACGATAGGCATCACCCAGCATGCTCAAGAATTACTCGGGGACATGGTATTTGTTGAATTACCAAAAATTGGCCGCACTCTTGCACAAAAAGAGGAGTGCGTCGTGGTTGAATCTGTCAAAGCTGCTGCCGATGTTTATTCTCCTATAGCAGGTGAAGTTGTTGCAGTGAACTCTGAATTGGAGTCTTCACCAGAGAAAATCAATCAAGATCCCTATCAAGCGTGGTTATTTAAATTGAAGCCAGCCAATGCTGCTGACCTAGCAAGTTTACTTGATGCACAAGGGTATGAAAAAGCATTGGAAAGCGAAGAACATTAACTTCCAGTTCTTTACTTTCTGATTCATTGCAATAAATTATTTTAAAAACTATCAATCATGCCGTTCATTCCTCATACTGAAGAAGATGTCAAAGAGATGCTTGCAAGTATCGGAGCAAGCTCTATTGAAGAATTATTTGATGAAATTCCTCCTGCTCTAAAAACAGGCGCATTAACACATGTTCCTCCAGGCATGTCTGAGATGGAGATATCAAGACTCATGCTTGAGCGCGCGCAAGCTGATGGATTTTATCTCAGCTTCATTGGCGCTGGTGCCTATGAACACCATATTCCTGCAGCAGTCTGGCAAATTACGACTCGCGGTGAATTCTATTCTTCCTATACGCCCTATCAAGCTGAAGCGAGTCAAGGTACGCTCCAATTATTGTATGAATACCAAACGATGATGGCCTCATTGACCGGTATGGACGTATCAAACGCAAGTCTATATGACGGTGCAACAGCACTTGCTGAGGCTGCTTTGATGGCTGTTCGCCAACATAAGACATCGCGCCGGATTCTGGTACCCCGCACGGTCCATCCTGTTTACCGCAAGGTATTACGCGCTATCGTCAGAAACCAGGATATTGAGGTTGTGGAAATCCCTTTCTGCCCTGAGTCAGGACAGGTTCTCCTTGAGCATCTTGAACCATTTGGCCAAGAAGATTTTGCTGCACTCGTCATTCCTCAACCTAATTTCTTTGGTGTTCTTGAGCAAGTCGATGCGATTACAGACTGGGCTCACGAAAAACATTCATCAGTAATTGCTGTCGTTAATCCAATGTCACTTGCGATGCTGGTGCCCCCAGGCGAATGGGGCACTCAAGGCGCAGATATTGCAGTGGGTGAAGGTCAACCTCTGGGCATTCCTCTTTCCAGCGGTGGACCTTATTTCGGGTTTATGACATGCAAGCATGACTTGGTTCGCCAAATGCCAGGACGCATCATCGGTCGAACTGTTGATTTGGATAATAAACCAGGTTTTGTGTTGACTTTACAAGCACGTGAACAACATATCCGTCGCTCCAAAGCCACCTCTAATATCTGTACTAATCAAGGATTAATGGTAACAGCAGCGACCATTTATATGTCTTTATTAGGCCCTGAAGGATTACGGCAGGTAGCGGCTCAATCACATGCCAATATGTTACAGCTAGCAGAGCAATTGGAGAAATTACCTGGTGTAAAACGAGTCTATAGCGGACCTTGTTTTCATGAGGTCGCACTGACACTGCCGGGACCAGTTAATGAAATTCTGCAAACCCTTAAGGAACAACGGATTCTTGGCGGGTTAAATCTGCAAGAGCATTACCCTGAATTAAATAATGCTTTGCTGGTATGTGCCACCGAAACGAAAACAGCTGATGATTTGAATAAATACAGCGAAATACTCGGGAAGATTCTTAAAAAATACGGATGAACCGAATCCAATTATGATGCAACTTTAGTTGCTTTGAATTAATCTCCACTTATGTAAAACTCATATGTTGATATTTGAACACTCACGACCGGGACGGCGTAATCACTCGCAATCTTCAACCACCAAAGCAGAAAAACAGAATATTCCACAAAATCTGCTACGCAAGTCGCCTATCCTTCTTCCGGAGGCTTCCGAGATGGATGCGGTGCGTCATTACACCCGTCTTTCCCAAAAGAATTTTTCGATCGATACGGAATTCTACCCACTGGGTTCCTGTACCATGAAATATAATCCGCGAGCTTGCAATGCGCTCGCTATGTTACCGCAGTTTCTGGCACGACATCCTTTGGCACCCGAAGACACAGGACAAGGCTTTCTTGCTTGCATGTATGAATTGCAGGAAATATTGAAAGATGTAACCGGGATGGCAGGTGTCAGTCTGACACCTATGGCAGGTGCACAAGGTGAGTTAATTGGAGTCATGATGATACGCGCCTACCATGAAGCGCGCGGCGATAAAGAGCGCACTGAGATCATCGTGCCCGATGCCGCTCATGGCACCAATCCGGCTACTGCTGTCATGTGTGGCTACAAAGTCGTCGAAATAACTACGGATAAAGAGGGTAATGTCGATATGGCTGCATTGAAAGCAGCAGTCGGCCCACGGACTGCTGGCTTAATGCTGACTAATCCCTCAACCTTAGGGGTTTTTGAGAAAAATATTTCGGAGATGAGTCGCATTGTTCATGACGCAGGTGGATTACTATATTATGACGGTGCCAACCTTAACGCTGTTCTCGGTAAAGTCAAACCAGGCGATATGGGCTTCGATGTTATCCATATCAATCTACACAAGACTTTTTCAACACCGCATGGCGGAGGTGGTCCTGGCGCAGCTCCAGTAGGTGTCGCAGAGCGTTTGCTGCCATATCTACCTGTGCCCATGGTTGCATATGAAAAGGGAGTCTATCGCTGGTTGACAGAAAAGGATGTACCGCAAACAATCGGTCGATTGTCAGCACACATGGGTAATGCGGGCGTATTATTGCGCGCTTATATATATGTACGTTTGCTGGGCGCAAAAGGAATGAACCGTGTTTCCGAATATGCCACACTCAATGCCAACTATTTGATGGCGGAATTGCGTAAAGCCGGCTTTGAGATTGCATTCCCGACTCGACGCGCAAGTCATGAATTTATCGTCACACTAAAAGATATCAAAGAAAAAACAGGTGTTACCGCGATGAATTTAGCCAAGCGACTACTAGATAAAGGCTATCATGCACCTACCACCTATTTTCCGATATTGATTCCCGAGTGTCTGCTCATTGAACCTGCCGAAACTGAATCCAAAGAAACGTTAGATGCATTCGTTGCCGCTATGAAGGAAATTCTGGTAGAAATTCAGGAGCAACCAGAAATGGTGAAAAGTGCACCCCATCATATGCACACACGCAAACTGGATGACGTCAAAGCTGCCCGGGAACTAGACTTAACCTGGAAGCCATAATCAATTGCGTTGGTACTTCAAATATTAGCTTACTCCCCGACTGATTTGTTTGAATATTGATCTGTTCGGGGGGAAAAGCTTTTCTAATGTACCTCAGATACTCTCCAGCCCAAAAACTTATAAACAATGCATACACTTATATGCGGTTCTATTGCTTATGACACCATAATGGTGTTTCGAGACCATTTTAAGCACCATATTCTACCTGACAAACTTCATATGCTAAATGTGGCTTTTCTTGTTCCCGATATGCGTCGTGAGTTCGGAGGGTGCGCCGCCAATATTGCTTACAATCTACACATGCTGGGTGGAAATCCAATGATGATGGCAACAGTAGGAAATGATTTCCAACCTTATGCATATCGGCTGGAGAAATTGAATTTGGCAAAAACCTATATTCGCCAGATAAATGATGCATTTACTGCGCAAGCGTTTATTACTACTGATTTAGATGATAACCAAATTACGGCCTTTCATCCTGGTGCAATGAACTTTTCGCACTATAACTCAGTAAAAGATGCAAAGAATATCAATCTAGGCATCGTTGCTCCTGATGGTCGCGATGGCATGATTGCTCATGCACGCGAATTTCAAGAATGCGGTATTCCTTTTATATTTGATCCTGGTCAAGGACTACCTATGTTCAGTGGTGATGAATTGATTGATTTTGTCGATAAAGCCGATTATATCGCAGTCAATGATTATGAAGGTCAATTGCTGCAAGAACGAACGAAATACACTTTGAGTGAGCTTGCCGATAGCGTTAAAGTCCTGATCATTACTAAAGGTGCACAAGGATCGACGATTTATGCAGAAGGTCGCCAACTTGAAATTCCCTGTGTTAAACCCGATGCAATTATCGATCCCACTGGTTGTGGTGATGCTTATCGAGCTGGGTTACTCTATGGCATCACCCATGATATGGACTGGCAAACTACTGGTCAGCTTGCTTCACTGTTAGGTGCCATCAAAATTGCACATCGTGGCGGTCAAAATCATTGGTTTAGTCACGACGAAATCGATCAGCTTTATTTTGAAGCATTTGGAAATCGAATCTTCTAGAAAACGGAACTTGAATTAAGATTGAGATAAATCTACTCTACTCTTCCCCAAGGTGCATTAACCATTTTATGATCTCATGAATAGCACCCAAACTTCTAAAATAATTCAGATCATCCGGTTTGCAGGCTATTGCTGCATATCTTTTCTGGTTTGTTCCAGTCCATTGCTTATCCCTATTTTAGTCGACCCAGGCAGAGATATATGGTACGGAAATGGGCGACAAACCTGCTTGAAATTTTGAATATTAAATTAAGCTGTCAGTGGCTCCTTGCCTCCTGAAGATGAGCAGCGTGTCATATTAATTGCCAATCATATCTCCTGGCTGGATATCATGATTATTTTGGCGCTGTATCCTGTCAGATTTGTAGCTAAAACTGAGATTCTCAGCTGGCCCCTACTTAATATCTTATGTCATAGAGTGGGTACAATTTTTATTGAACGCGAGAAACGTAATGATACGATACGCGTTAACCAAGATATCGGCGAAGCACTTGTTGCGGGAGATAGTGTTGCTATCTTTCCAGAAGGCAGAACCAGTGATGGAACAGCCCTTCTGCACTTTCATGCCTCTTTGCTCCAATCTGCAGTAACCGTGCAAGCAATTCTTTACCCGGTCGCGATCAAATATCGCGATATGGCAGGAGCGCGTAATACCAGCGTAGCCTATGTTGACTCGACTATTGTAGAATCACTAAAACTTATACTGAAGCAACCTGTCATTAAGGCTGAATTATATTTTTTGGATCCGATCAACTGCACAGGCAAAAATCGGCGAGAATTAACGCGCTTATCAGAGCATGCTATTGCTGAAACGCTGCAACTACCCGTTGTGCGCAAGGCACCTGAAAAACTCTCCGGTCTTCCAGGCGAATAGCAGTAAGCTTTCCTTTCCAAAAACAACCTGTATCCAACGCTATCAAGTTTTCCCTAATCTGTAGACCGAGCGCAGACCAGTGACCAAAAATAATGGTAGTTGATTTGCTGGCACGATTAGGTACCTCAAACCAGGGTAAGTAACCTTGGGGAATGGACTGAAGTGGACCTTTGTATGTGAAATCCATCCTACCGTCCGGTGTACAGACACGCAGGCGAGTCATCGCATTAATAATGACGCGCAAGCGTTCATAACCAGCCAAGGAGTCATGCCAGAAATTTGGCTCATTACCATACATATGTAAAAAAAATTCATGATAATTTTCTTTACATAATGCGGTTTCTACTTCATGCGCAAGCTCTGCTGCTTGAGGGATATCCCAGCATGGCAGTATACCAGCATGGACTAAAGCATATTCATCCTCAACATAAAGCAATTTTTGATGGCGCAGCCAGTTTAGCAAATCATTACGATCAGGCGCATCCAGAATATCCTGCAACGTATCACCTGAATGCTGTTTGCTTAAGCCTTCTGCAACCAGAAGCAAATGTAAATCATGATTACCCAATACTGGGATGACTGCGTTGCCTAATTTTATGATAGAACGCAATAAGATTAGTGAATCCGGCCCACGATTGACGAGATCGCCAACTAACCACAATTTATCTCTCGTGGCGTTAAATCCAATTAATTCAATAAGCTGTTGGAATTCTTCATAACAACCTTGCACATCGCCGATAGCATAAGTCGCCATAATGAAACCGAATAATTATGATTTGATTTTCTTTACCGCAAACCCAGCACATCTTGCATATCAAACAAGCCATTACGTTGCGTAGAAAGGAATCTGGCAGCGCGTAATGCTCCGACAGCGAATGTTTTGCGACTACTGGCCTTATGAGTTATTTCTATACGTTCACCTGTACCTGCAAAAATAGCGGTATGGTCGCCTACTATATCGCCGCCACGAATAGTTGCAAAACCAATCGTTTCAGCAGAACGCTCTCCAGTGACTCCTTCACGGCCATAAACAGCGACTTTCGTCAGATCTCTATTCAATGTTTGCGCGATAACTTCACCCATACGCAAAGCCGTGCCAGACGGCGCATCTACTTTGTGTCGATGATGTGCTTCCACAATCTCTATATCGTATTCATTGAGTAACGTGCTTGCAGCAACTTCTAATAGTTTGAACATGACATTTACGCCCACACTCATATTGGGTGCAAATACGATGGCAATATCCTCCGACGCCGCCTTGAGTACTTCTTTCTCAGCTGCCGAAAACCCAGTCGTGCCAATGACCATTTTTATGCCGGCATTACGGCAGATGGCGAGATGTGCAAGTGTGCCGGCAGGACGCGTAAAATCTATCAACACATCACTACCAGGTAGCGTTGACGCAAAATCACTCTTAATCGGGATACCACAAGGTGATCCAATCAGCTCACCCGCATCCTTCATCAAAAATGGACTATCATTTTGTTCCAATGCAGCAGATAATCGCATATCTGATGACTCAGCAATCATTTCCAGGAGCACTCTACCCATGCGCCCGCTACTTCCAGCCACAGCAATATTCAGAATTGTCATTTTTCTAGAAAAACTATCTAATTATTTAATTCCATTCTACCCCATTCTGAGATTGAACTGACTGGATATCTGTGAATCAAATGATATGGTTAATTATTCCTCACCACTTACTACAGCATGTTTTGTTAGACTATTCATTGGTATCCTTATCACTTTCACTTTGAGACGTTCTTCTTATACGAGGAGTCACTGACAACAGATTATCTGAAGAGGTGGAAAGTGAGAAATCTCCTTCAATGTGAGAAAGTCGATCGCCATCAAAAATTACAGTAAGCTTTCGCTTCTCAGACAATGCTCCACGTGGCGCTAAATAATAAAAATAGTCCCAGCGATTGTTATGGAACACATCGGTAATAAGTGGCGTACCCAAAACAAAACGCACTTGCGACCGTGTCATCCCCGGTTTTAATTTCTCTATCATTTCTTGAGTAACTACATTACCCTGCTGGATATCGATTTTATAGGGCAGCGTTGGGATATAAGTACAACCAAACAATAAAGAAGCAACAAATAACAATAGTATTTTTAGATGCATACTAAGCATGGAGTGTTTTCAAAGTGAACTAAGCACTATACTATATGATACAGCAAATAATTTCTCGGATTGATTAAACCATGAGCAAATATGAAGATCTCAAAGGCATTGACCTCAAAACAATTGGCTTAAAAACGACCCTACCCCGTCTCAAGATACTTAATCTATTTGAGAATAGCTCGGTTCGCCACTTATCGGCAGAAGATGTCTATAAGGAATTACTCCATGAAGGAGAAGATATTGGTCTTGCGACAGTCTACCGTGTGTTAACGCAGTTTGAGCAAGCTGGTTTACTTGAACGCCATCATTTTGAAAGTGGCAAAGCTGTGTTCGAGCTAAGCAGTGACTCGCATCATGATCATTTAGTTTGTTTACAATGCGGTCGTGTAGAAGAATTTTATGATGCAGAAATCGAGAAACGTCAAATCAGAATTGCCAAAGATCGTGGATTCAGTCTGCAGGACCATTCATTGTCTCTCTATGCTGATTGTACTAAAACAGATTGTCCTTATCGAAAATTATGAAATACGTACTGCTAAATATTACAAACAGGGCATTGCGATTTATCGGTATTGGTTATGGATGGAGCACCACATCATTTATTTTCCTTCTTCTTTGCTTGCTGCTGATTTCACTTTCTGCACAAGCACAGTCCGTCATTGACGAGCAAATTCGTCAACTAGAAACTGACTTATTACAAATAAATCAGAATCAACAAAATATCTATCAGCAATTCCAGATGATTCAAGAGCTTCGTCGTAATGAATCACAACAACAAGAAGAAATAACTTCCATTCCTCCAGTGGGAACATATCCTCAAACGGGAGCATCTCCCGAACTGGGATCCGCCAAAATGAGTGAGTTTTTACCAGAAGTAACGATAGGTGGCTCTCCACCAAGTTACGAAGAAATGGTCAGAAAAAAGCAAGAGCGCCAGAAGCGAATACAGGCAATACACCTCGGATCTAGATCGACTCCATACCCAATACCAAGAGCTAGAAGCTGAAAAAAGAATCCTGATGGAACAAATAGCTGACTTGAGGCAAAGTAAGCAACAAGAGCTCACTCGATAAAATAAAATGGCGTGACGTAGGTTAAATAAGCCTTTTAGTCACGCCCCAATTCAAGCTACATTTTATAATTTTTTATTATTATTAATTTATTTCCTTCTCAGCATTACTTCTTTCCTTAGCGATATTGCCTGGTTTTATCCCACTTACACAGTGATAAGCATCGCCAGAAGCATTCGGATAAGAATCAGATTCTGTTGAATGCTCTCGCCATACAAGGTGGGTAGCTTTAAGTTCAGAAGCCATTCTTAAGGCCCTATCTTCCGCCTTGTGCTTCCTCGCATTTTTAGATAATTTACCCCAATCTGAGCTTCCCCAAACCTTTCCCAGATAGTTACAGCTTTCACCCACTACCTCGGTTCTAGCAACTTCGACAATGTTATATGAATTCCCTGCTGCTACAGCAACTGCTGTCACAGAGCTTAGAGAGATAACCAAAGCTTGTATGCTAATCAGAAGTATCCGTGGTAGTGCAATTATGAAATTAAATAATTTAAGTTTCATTTCACTTATACCTTTAAATTTCCATTTATTTTTTACCTAGTATAATTGCATTAGTATACGTGCTCATCTGTCAACAGTAATATGCTTGCTTTATAGTAATAATAATTTTACTTCCCATCTCTATTAATAGTCATATTATTTAGGTGCTCTTTAATTTCACCTTTAAATTTCAATAGAAACAAATGAAATTTTTATGATCTAATTTAGAGCTTCTTCTTAAGGGTGAATATTATTCATAAAAGAGTCAGAAAATAAGTAGGTTAGAATGAAATATATTGTAGTTTGTCAGGATACAATAAAATAACTTATAATTTAATTTTGGTTATGATGGGAAATTAATTTATGCAAGATCTTAATCTTATTGCTACCTTTGCACGTGTTGTAGAAGCAGGCAGTTTTGCAGAAGCAGCCCGCCGCATGGATACTTCTCGCTCTGCAGTAAGTAAAGCTGTGGCTAAACTTGAAGTTGATCTAGGTGCAAGATTGCTGAATCGCAGCACTCGCCATCTTAGCTTGACCGAAGTAGGTAGCGCATTTGCCGAACACTCGGTACGCATCCTGGAAGAAGCAGAGCATGCCGAACAGGTGGTTACAAGCTTACATGCCGAACCGCGGGGCATGCTCAGAATTTGTGCATCAGTGGCATTTGGTACACTTCACGTTGCGCCTGCCCTGGCTGATTTCCTTGCTCGATATCCTGAAATTCGAATTGATTTGACCATTACGGACCGTCCAGTGGATATCGTGGAAGAAGGATACGATGTGATCATTCGTGTCACTGGCGAACCAAATCTTAATTTGGTTGCTCGTAAGCTGGCTCCTGTACGTCGAAAATTGGTTGCCACACCGGATTATTTTCATAGACGCAGCGTACCACTAACACCGAGTGACTTGGTCAAGCATAACTGCCTCGACTACACTCTCTCAGGTGAGCAGGGTTATTGGCGCTTTAAAGGGCCGGAAGGAGAAATCGCCGTACCTGTTTCAGGAACACTGCGTATCAACGATGACGATGCGCTTTCTCAAGCTGTGCTCGGTGGTCTGGGTATTGCTCTGTTACCCACCTTTACCATCGGAAAAGAGCTGCAAAATGGTCATTTACAGGCAGTATTGTCTGAATATATACCGGTAGAACGTTATGTTTATGCTTGTTATCTTCCTAATCGTTATTTGCCAGCCAAAGTTCGCTCATTTATTGATTTTCTTTCAGCACGTATTGGCAGAGAACCTTATTGGGATAGCCCATCAGCACAACCTGAACCTAAAAACTATCAATCAAACACAAATGAAATATGAATGACAAAACTATCGCCTAGGTATATATAAATCGGTTATCGTACTCTCTGCTATTTCCGCAGAGAAAAAAATCGTTTCAGACAAAGTCGGATGAGGATGAATGGTCAGACTGATATCTCGCGCATCGACGCCCATCTCCAGCGCGAGTACTGTTTCTGCAATCAATTCACCAGCATGCACACCCACAATACCGGCGCCCAGGATTTGACGAGAATTTTTATCTAACAACAACTTAGTGAAACCCTCCTCACGTCCCATGGTAATCGCACGGCCGCTGGCTGCCCAAGGAAACGCAGCTTTTTCATAATCAATTCCTTGTGTTTTGGCTTCAGTTTCAGTCAAGCCCATCCAGGCAATTTCTGGATCAGTGTAAGCAACTGAAGGAATAGTACGCGCATCGAAGGCCACTTTATGCCCAGCAATTACCTCGGCGGCAAGTTTGCCTTCATATGACGCCTTATGGGCCAGCATGGGCTCTCCTGCAATATCACCTATCGCAAAAATATGCGGGATATTGGTACGCATTTGCATATCCACTGGGATAAAGCCACGCTCGTTTACCTGCACATTCGCATTTTCTGCACCAATCATTTTCCCATTGGGACGACGCCCAACTGCAACCAGAATACGATCATATAATTGAGGCTCAGGGGCATGATCACCCTCAAAAAACACGTTCAATCCTTTTTTCCCGACTTCAATCTTACTGACCTTAGTGCTGAGATAGATCGTTTCATAACGTTTCAATAAATGCTGGTAAAGCGGCTTGACCAGATCACTATCAGCCCCTGGAATGAGTTGATCCATCTGCTCGACTATGCTTATTTGACTGCCAAGCGCATCATATACTGTCGCCATTTCCAGGCCGATAATGCCTCCGCCGATCACCAACATTCTTTTAGGAATATCAAGCAATCTCAATGCATCAGTAGAATCCATCATACGAGCATCATCGTAAGGAAAACCCGGAATACGCGCAGCAGTGGAACCCGCAGCGATAATACAATGATCGAATGAAACCGTTTTGATACCGTCTGCGGTATCCACTTCCATCATGTGAGGAGAAACAAACTTACCGGTACCCTGGATAATTTCTACCTTGCGCTGTTTGGCGAGCGCTGCCAACCCTTTAGTGAGCTTACCAACAACAGATTCCTTCCAGATTCGCAACTTGTCGATAGCTACCTTAGGTTTGCCAAAAACGATACCCTGTTGCTCGATTTCTTTAGTCTCAGTAATCACTTTCGCCACATGCAGCAGCGCTTTAGAAGGAATACAACCAACATTAAGGCATACTCCACCTAATGTTGAATAACGCTCTATCAGCACCACTTGCTTACCCAGATCAGCCGCACGGAAAGCCGCCGTGTAACCACCAGGTCCTGCTCCCAGCACAACGACTTCGGCATGTACAGTCCCACGCGTAGTCGTAGCTGGCCGTGCATCAGTTGGAGTAGATATTGCGGTCCCCATAGCACCGGCTTGTATCGCCGCCTCTTCTGGAGCGTGAGCAGTAACTTCTAACGTGACGATCGATGATCCCTGCGATACCTTATCTCCAACCTTAACGAGTATCTCCCTGACAATTCCTACTTCAGGAGAAGGCACTTCTATCGACGCTTTCTCCGTCTCCAGAGTAATTAATGAAGTTTCTTTTTCAATCTTATCGCCTGGTTTAACCAGCACTTCAATGACGGAAACATCTTTGAAATCGCCAATATCGGGAACTTCCACTTTAATTAGATTTGCCATACTTCTTGTTTTTTTAAATTGAGAAGATTTTAGGGTGATCAATCAATTTGTTACTGCCGTATCTGGCCATCGCCTAGCACGACAAATTTCTGACTCGTCAGCCCTTCCAATCCTACCGGACCGCGCGCATGAATTTTATCGGTGGAAATGCCAATTTCTGCACCCAACCCATATTCAAAGCCATCGGCAAAACGTGTGGAGGCATTGACCATGACTGAACTCGAATCCACTTCGCGCAGGAAACGGCGTACATGACTATAATTTTCTGTCACGATTGCATCGGTATGCTGAGACCCATAGGTAGTGATATGTTCGATCGCCTGATCCAGACCACTCACAACGCCGATATTCAGGATAGGTGCCAGATACTCGGTGCGCCAATCTTCTTCTGTGGCCAGTTTCATTTGCAGAATGATGGCACAAGCTGCCTTGTTACCTCGTAGCTCGACACCTTTATCCAAGTAGATTTTGCAAAGAGGAGGCAAAACTTGTTTTGCAATCCCTTCATGCACGAGCAAGGTTTCCATGGTATTGCACGTGCCATAGCGCTGTGTCTTGGCATTGTCCGCAATACGGATTGCCTTTTCCAGATCGGCTTGATCGTCGATATAAACATGGCAGATCCCATCCAGATGCTTGATCACAGGGATGCATGCCTCATTGGAAATGCGCTCGATTAACCCTTTCCCTCCGCGTGGCACAATGATATCGACAAATTCTTTCATGGTAATAAGCTCACCCACTGCCGCACGATCGCTGGTTTCAATCACTTGCACGGCTGTTTCTGGCAGCCCGGCTGCCCTTAGCCCTTCTTTCACACATGCAGCAATGGCCTGATTGCTATGCATCGCTTCCGATCCTCCGCGCAATATCGCCGCATTGCCTGCTTTCAAGCATAAACCCGCCGCATCAGCCGTCACATTCGGTCGCGCTTCATAAATGATGCCGATCACTCCCAACGGCACGCGCATTTTGCCCACTTGAATACCGGAAGGACGATAATTCAAATCGCTCATCTCGCCAATGGGATCAGACAAAGCCGCAATTTGCAGCAAGCCATCTGCCATACTCGCGATACTCTTGGAAGAAAGCGCCAAACGATCGACCATCGCAGAGCCTAATCCTTTAGCTTTCGCATTCTCGAGATCGAGTGTATTTGCTTCTAACAAATTTTTCTCATCGCGCCTGATCGCTTCGGCCATCGCAATTAGCGCCTGATTTTTGCTTGCCGTATCCGCCTTTGCCATTAAACGCGAAGCAGTCCGGGCATTCTGTCCAACCGCTTGCATGTAAACTTTAATATTTGTGATATCCATCAAGTAACTCCAAAGTGAGCAGTATTCTGAAATTCCGTCAACCTATCAGAAATCAGATAACTTTTCGAATCGAAATGAGTGAAATGAAAGTGGTCGATTCTGACCTAAAAGGCTGGGACAACAAAAACAACAAAATTTCGCCAAAACGAAGTTTCGGTGTAGCCACATATCAAAAAGATAGACGAAAAACGGGTGCAGCCCAACATAACGATTGAGATATAGAGTAGATTTTTTACAACCTCACAGTGGATAAGAAACATAGCCCATTATTTTACATTGCGTATTCATATGTTACATGCTTTTTTGGATGTGGATAAATCCACCGTAATCGATTAAGCCGGTTACAATGCTAATTAGATGTGATGCAACATTTTTTTGCAATGAAAATAGCAAATTGCTATGAATTTAAAAATTTCAGACGTCATTTCGCAGCTTTTATTGCAGCATATGGCAAAGATTAAGACCAAGCCAGGAGAAATATCGGGATGAAGCTTCCTTTTCGTATCCTTGCGATGTTGATTATCGTACCCGCCACCTATTATTTCATCTATTGGGTTCCATTTTCCTTTCTTCCGTTCACGGAATACCACTGGATTCCCGCCTTGCTCTCATTTATGTGTGCACTTGGTGTCGGCTGGTATAGCTGGAAAAAACTGGGTACCATTTCAGACGGACCCATCTCGAGCATTTTTCTTGGTGCCATTGTGCTTGGTTCTATCAGTTTCTGTGCAGGCTTCTTCGGTCCGATGATTATAACGCCAGAAGCTAACCAAGGTCCTTTGCTCGGCATTTTTATAACTGGTCCAGTAGGTTTTCTTATTGGAGGAATAAGTGGCTTTATTTGTTGGCTGACTAAAAAAAAGAGAAATCAGGAAATGAAATTTGTACAAAATACGTTATCAGCTAACTTTGCTTTTCCATCTTCGAAAAAAACCACTTTCCGCAATGGTTGATGCTCCGTTACATTTTATAGTTGATAGTCTCAGTACTGATCATTTGTTATTCTCAATTCAAAGTAAATCATCGCGAACAAATAACAATCTTTGTTTTATCGTCCCATAGTGTCGAGCGGTTGCCAAAGATCAATAGTATGAGCCATTGATTAAGAAATCTAGCGATGCTTTTATTTTTTAACAATCTTCCAAAAGAATGTAGGCAATTCAATTAGTCACATTTTGTTACTGACAGTATATTGCAATATTTTTTAATGCTTCATCCATATAATTCTGGCGAAGCTGATCGTCCATATCAATCACTCCCCCATTCCCATCCGGAACTGACAAGCGCTCCGAATTTTTAAGCAAATCCAGATTACTTTGTGCTCTAAAGCAATTCTCTTTTCTCATTTCCGCTTCAGCAAGTTGTTTGTTTCTTGCTTCCTCACGTGCTGCGCGCTTTGCTTTAAATGTCTGTTCTTTTTCTGGCGAATCTTGAATGAAACTTTTACCTTCATCAACAGACTGTGGCGACAATTGAATATCCATCAGTTTTTCATTTTTGCTGATCCCGGGAGGGGGTGGCTGATCAGAGTATTGGGTTTTTCCATTTTGATCCACCCATTTATACACCTGACCATTTACAGTCCCAGCAAACAAAGGTAACAAAGCTAGAAAAATGAAATTTCGCATAATTTTTCTCCTAAAATAAAAAATATCGATCATTTTTACTTAAACTTAATTAAGCAATTAAAAGATCTGATCAATTAGTGAGAAAGCAAATGCGTTATTACCTAATGAAAGGATATCTTCAATATAAAGCGCAATAAGATCATGTTTTTTTAAATAATATAATTATTGTTATTTAATCTATAAAACCTATAAATCATTTCTGTCCGGCATATGTTTTATAACAATTCGCGAACAACAAATGCACTCAGTACTGTGCAAAGTTCAAGGAAAAGACTCTTTACATTACACTTATACTGTTATTCTTCTTAGAATTCTAATTAAAGCAAAGTCTAATGCCTATCAAAATCAAATAATCAATTGCCAAAACAATACCTTATTCGAGAAAAATATTTGCATTGCAATAATCTATTTAAATCAATGAATAGACTTACGGCTTACAACCATTGTGCCCACAAACGCCCTGCACTTTCTAAGATGCGCGTACTGATTGAACGTTTTCTCCATTCTTCTAACGTAACGAGCTTGGAATATTTCAAATCATTCTCAAACAATGTTTGCATTTGCGTACCGAAATCCTGTCCCAGGATTACTGCATCGATTTCCTGGTTGTTAAGGAAACTACGCCAATCGAGGTTAGTTGAGCCTATAGTTGACCATACACCGTCTATAAGCGTAGTTTTAGCATGTAATAATGCATCTTGCCGCACATAGATTTTTACTCTGGCGCTCAATAGCTCATCATAATATGAACGCGACGCATAATACACTAGGGCCGAATCTGTTTTCCCGGGTAATAATATTCTTACGTCTACTCCACGCTGAGCCGCTGCCTTTAATGCAGTAAGCAGTTGCGGATCGGGGATAAAATAGGCACTGGTCAGAAAGATCTGGGTTTCTGCACTATTAATAGCTGAAAGCAAAGTCACATAGATCTGACTATAACCCCTTTCTGGCGAGCTGCCGATTGCGCGCACTACCTCAGAACCTTTATTAGCAAGCTCAGGGAAATAATTTCGCGATGCCAATAGCTCACCTTTTTGCTCATTCCATATTGACATAAACAGCTTCTGAAACTCACTAACAACTGGACCCACTATTCGCACATGGGTATCTCGCCACGGATAATTACTTCTGGCTAATTTAGATCTGGAGAATGACCCGCTCGAGTATTCGGCGCTGATATTGACACTACCAACAAAAGCAATCTGTCCATCGACGATCAAAAGCTTGCGATGATCACGCCGGGCAACCTGCCAGTTTTTTTGTGCAATGAGTGGATTGACAGGATTGAATTCCAGGACATTAATACCACTTTCTTTCAGCGATTTGAAGAACTCACCGGGTGTAGTGATTGATCCCACACTATCATAAATGAGGTTTACCTGCACCCCGCTATTTTGCTTTCTAATTAATAGCTCGGCAAAAAGATGACCAATTTCATCATCCTCGATAGCGTAAATCTCCATATTGATATGGTCCTTTGCATTCTCCATGGCTGCGTACATGGATCTATAAGTTTCTGGACCATCAACCAATAGATCTACTTTATTGCCTATTACTAGTGTGGCTGCTAACAATTTCTTCTTCCAGTGCCAGATGTCTATCGAAGATGTGGGTATCTACACCATTATTTTTCAGTCTGGAAAGAATCTCCTTACTCTGCTTTGGAGTTAAGGGGCCATGAGCGTCAAAAAGCTGCACAGAATGCGATGGCTGCCTTGCCATGTCTGGCACCATGATGGGTATTGAGCTACACCCTATAAGAAGGGTCAGACAAAGTACCGCTAGAAATCTAACAATGTTTATACCCCCAATTTTCTTTAAATACATTAGTTTTTCCTCTAAGCAGTTTTCTTAATTCTATGAATTAAAAAAAGACTATTCAGCGAATATTTTCAGCGGATACCTTACTTACGCAAGGGAAGCCTAAGCATTGTTCTCAAGCAACACTATAGACACCTACTATCCCTTCCAAATTTCAAATGTTTATAGCAATTAACTATGTTAGGCTGATTTTCGTGAAATCCAAACTAATTCTAATTGGCGTTACAAAGTGAATTAATTATCCAATCCCATCCGGCGATTGATTTCACTGCATCCGTAGTTTCCTCCATATGTCGAAGTGCATCAACCAAATGAGATTCGAGCGCGCCGATGCTGTCAAATATACGGTTATGAAAGCTCTTTTCGCGCAACTCATCCCACAGGTGCTCGACTGGATTGAGTTCAGGTGAATAAGGTGGCAGTAGCAGCAAGCGAAGATTCTCAGCTAACGTCAGCGAATGGCTGCGATGCCAGCCAGCACCGTCCATCACCATAACGATATTCTCATTGGGGTAGCGCCTGGCGATTTCATCAAGAAAGATTTGCATGCACTCAGTGTTGACATCAGGTAATACCAAGCTGTCAAACTTTCCGTCCAGCGGACAGACTGTCGCATAAGCGTAGGTGTACTCGCAGGCAAGCATAGCCTTGACTAGCGGACGCACTGGACGCGGCGCCCATGCGCGACGGCAGTCGCTGATGCGGCCAAATCGTGCTTCGTCTTGAAACATCAGCCGCATGGGGCGAGGCACAGCAAACTCTGTTATCGCTTGACCCGGCACCCCGGGGAGTTTTTTTTCCAGTCTTCCCGGACTAAGAGATCTCCTTTCGGGTGGGTGGTATCGGGCGCAATCTTACGCCAACCATGGCGCGCAAGCATTCGGTATATGGCCGAAAGCGAAAGCGGGACACCCATCTTCTGGCGCAACTTATCGACAAACGGCGGAACCACCAATACTCCACCAACGCCGGCACTGTCAAATACCTCCTGCAACAGCACCTTCTCTTCTTCAAGCGATCGGTTCGCCCGATTACGCAGATTACGCTTGGCAACGGGCGCAGCCATTCTTCCAGTGGCTCGCTTGCAGTAATTTGTACGCAGTGTGCAGGTCTTGCCTTTTGATCGACCAATAGCAATGGCCGTCTGCTCCAGACTCAGACCCGATTCGAGTGGCAGCAGTAAAGCCTGTGCGCTACGCAGTTCATCGGCTGTTTTAGCGATCCGTACCGCATTTCGGGCCAATTCAAGATGCTCTTCACCACTTGCTGGTCTTGCCATAATTGTCATCCATTTACGTGAGCCTGGATGACTTATTATTACATGTTATAACGCGAAATAGAATAATAGGCGATTACGTTTTGGATCTGGCTTTGCGGTCTCACAACTTACTGCAGATAGCTTCCTCATGGACTCTCCTTGAGTGGGATTCTGGGTGGAAATTTGGCTGTGATTTTAAAAAATAATCAAGACAATGAATTGACAAAAAACTAAAATATATCAAAGTATTTGGAACTAATTAGGAATAAAATGGAGAGTATATGCGTTACTGGCTAATGAAATCCGAGCCAACAGAAGTCAGCATCGATGATCTGGCTGCAAGACCCGGGCAGACCGTTGCGTGGGATGGGATAAGAAATTATCAGGCGCGTAATTTTATGCGCAATCAAATGCAGATTGGCGATCAGGCGTTCTTCTATCACTCCAGTTGTGCCGAACCTGGCATTGTCGGCATTACCACAGTTTCCAAGCTAGCTTATCCCGATGTCACGCAGTTCAATCCCAAAAGTAAATATTATGATCCCAAAGCCACGCCAGAAAGCCCACGATGGTTTAATGTAGAAGTCACTCTCGTCAAAAAAACCCGCCTACTTTCCCTCAAGGAATTACGCAGCCACCCTGAACTCGCCAGCATGAGAATCCTGCAAAAAGGCAATCGATTATCAATCACGCCCGTCGACCCAGCAGAATGGGCGTTTATAATGAGTATATTATGAGCAAGTTGCTTTTATCACTCACATCGCAGCCATTTTTATTGTTAAAAACGTAAGCTAGATACCATAGCTAAACAGCATGGAATGGGGGTTAATTTATTTACTGCTCGGGGGTGGGGTTGGCTTTCTCGCTGGTTTGCTGGGAATCGGCGGTGGCCTTGTCATTGTACCCGTTCTTGTTTATATCTTTACAGCTCAAGATTTTCCCTCGGACCGTATTTTGCATCTGGCACTAGGCACTACCATGGCGACGATCATTTTCACTTCACTTGCCAGTTTGCGCATGCATCATGCGCATGGTGCGGTTAACTGGTGGATCGTCAGGTATCTTGCTCCAGGTATTATCCTGGGAACGCTGGCAGGTTCTACACTTGCTGGACGATTATCCACCGAAGTATTGGGCATTATCTTCGTCATCTTCATTTATTATGCCGCAACGCAGATGTGGCTTAAAATTACGCCCACTTCCAGGCATGCCCTGCCTGGCAAATTTGGAATGGTGGCAGCAGGTAGTCTGATCGGTGTGCTATCCAGCCTGGTCGCGATTGGCGGAGGTATCTTGACGGTACCCTTCCTTTCCATGTGCAATGTCAAATTGCAATACGCGATTGGAACCGCTGCTGCAGTGGGTTTTCCCATTGCGGTAGCAGGCACTATTGGCTACATCATCAATGGTCAGTTACAAACGCAGCCACTACCCGCTTACAGTCTGGGGTATGTTTATCTGCCCGCGCTCGGCTGGATTGCAGTAGCGAGCATGCTCACCGCTCCACTCGGGGCCAGAGCGACACATAGCATGCAAACAGCGACGCTCAGAAAAATATTCGTAGTTTTACTTTATTTCCTGGGTACTAAAATGCTGTTCAATTTGTTTTAAGCTTAATAAGTTTTATTTAGTTAATCGATTGAGCGCTTCCTCATATCGCTCTATCGTTTGTGTAAGAATGTCATCAGGAATAGGCGGTGCAGGGGGTTGTTTATTCCACTTGATCTGTTCCAGCCAGTCCCGAATAAACTGTTTATCATAACTTGGAGGATTTTTACCAGGCTGATACTGATCAGCTGGCCAGAAACGCGATGAATCCGGTGTCAATACTTCATCGATCAGATAGAGATTGCCTGCACGGTCCTGGCCAAATTCGAATTTGGTATCGGCGATGATAACACCCCGGGTAGCAGCATAATCGGCTGCTTCGGTATACAGCGCAATCGCTTTGCTACGCACTTCTTGTGCAAGCGTTTGCCCCAGTACCTGTTCACATTCTTCAAATGAAATGTTTTCATCATGTGCACCTGCCATTGCCTTGGTAGAAGGCGTAAAAATGGCGCCCGTCGGCAGTTTTTCTGCTTCCTGCAAACTTTGCGGCAACATAATGCCACTGATGGCACCTGTTCGCTGATAATCTTTCCAGCCTGAACCGACAATATAACCCCGCACGATTGCCTCGATCGGCAACGGCTTTAATCGTTTGACGACAAAGGCTCGATCGATCACCTGCTCGCGCTCTTCAAGTGCTACCACAGATTCAGGTGGAATGCCTGTCAAATGATTGGGCAGGATGTGATTCAGTTTTTTGAACCAGAAATTGGATAATTGCGTCAGCACCTTACCTTTGCCAGGTACCGGTGTTGGCAACACCACATCGAATGCTGAGAGGCGATCTGTCTGAATAATCAATAAATTATTCTCGTCGATAGCATAAATATCACGCACTTTGCCCCGGTGAAGTAAAGGAAGGCTTTTCAGGTTGGTTTCAAACAAGGCAATGGAATGAGTCATGGATCGATTTTTAGTTAAATTTCTCAGAAATATAGATTAGCGATTTTTTAATGATGTCTTGATCGCTTTTGCTTGCTGCAAAGCCTGTTCAACCGTATCAGCGAGCACAGTAAAATGCCCCATTTTTCTACCCGGCCTCGCCTCACGTTTGCCGTATAAATGGAGCTTGGCACTAGGATTCCTTAGTACCTTATTCCAATCCGGTTCTCCCGATTGCCACAGATCACCCAGCAAATTCACCATCACGACAGGCGTGAGCAGCGCAGTACTTCCCTGCGGCAAGCGGCACAATATCCGCGCTTGCTGCTCGAATTGTGAAGTGATGCAGGCATCAAGCGTATAGTGACCACTATTATGCGGACGGGGAGCAATTTCATTAATAAGCAATCGTCCATCGGTAAGCACAAAGAATTCGATGCAGAGCACCCCGCGGTAATCAAGTTTGATCGCCACGTCGGTGGCCATTTTTCTGGCTTGTTGGACAATCTCTGCCGGTATCCTGGCAGGAACGATACTCATATCGAGAATGCCGTGCGCATGCTGATTCTCAGCTACCGGAAATAGGCTAATCTCACCGTCAAGGTCACGCGCAACAATTACGGAAATCTCACATGCGAGTGGTAACAATTGCTCTAGCACACAAGGCTGCTGTTGCAGGCAGGCGAAAGCATCTGGCAATTCATGAGGAGCATTGATTCTCACCTGCCCTTTGCCATCATAACCAAACTGGCTGACCTTAAGGATACCTGGAAAAAATATTGCATCGATTTCAGATGACAAATCATCGCTATTTTGAATCGCCAAAAAGGGAGCAACCGAAAAGCCATTTGCTGCTAAAAACTGTTTTTCCAGCAAGCGGTTCTGCGCAATGGAAACACTTTTCGCAGGAGGACTCACCATACAATGCTGTTCCAGAAACTGCAGTACTTCAGCAGGAACATTTTCAAATTCCGTAGTCACCCCTGCACAGGTAGTACTCAGCTCATGCAAAGCAGCAGAATCATGATAGTCCGCACATAAATGCCGTTCAGCGATACTGCCAGCAGGACTCTCCTCAGCAGGATCCAAAACAGTCACGCGATAACCCATACTTTGAGCAGCCATGGTAAACATGCGTCCAAGCTGGCCGCCGCCCAGCAAGCCAAGCATCGCTCCTGGTATAATACTACTCATGATTCAGGCAAAGTCATGGCAACAACTGAGGCTACTTGCGCTGCACGAAATGATTCGAGGCGCTCGGCAAGTGCGCTGTTCTCGATCGCCAATAATGCAACGGCAAAGAGCCCGGCATTGGCTGCGCCTGCTTCACCAATGGCAAAAGTGGCAACTGGCACCCCTTTGGGCATCTGCACAATGGAAAGTAGCGAATCAATACCTTGCAGGTGCTTGGAAGTAACTGGCACACCGAGTACCGGCAAAGTTGTTTTGGCAGCTATCATGCCAGGTAAATGCGCCGCCCCCCCTGCTCCTGCAATGATGCATCGAATACCCCGTTCTATCGCTGTTGCTGCGAATTCAAACATACGATCCGGTGTGCGATGCGCTGAAACGATCAAGGCTTCGTGCGGGATATTAAAATCTTTGAGGACCTGGGCAGCCTGTTGCATGACACTCCAATCACTGCTACTGCCCATGACAATACTGACTAATGGGTTATCCATTCAGAACGGATTAGTGGATTAAAAATCATAGATAATGACGAAAGTGGTAATAATAAACTAGAATTTGATTTTTTAAACACGGATGTTTAACAGTTTATTCCACATCTTGTGGTAATCTCACCTATTGGTACCTATTAACTGGCAATCAACTCGATGAATTTTCAACGCGGTCAAAAAAAAGAAGAGCCGGAGATCAATCTTGTTCCCATGATCGATGTCCTGCTAGTCATTCTGATTTTTCTGGTGATTACCACGACCTACTCCAAATTTGCCGATCTCGAGATTACGCTGCCAGAAGTAACCGCCACAGAAGCCGATAAAAAAAGCGAACGACCCCATACCATCGATATTATCGTGAATGCAACAGGTAGCTACACCATCAATCAGGTACCGATAACCTTTTCCAGCATTGAAGGGTTACGTAATGAATTACAGACAGCCGCCAAGGATGAGAAAAATCCAGTTATCATTATCACTGCAGATGCAAAGGCTACCCATCAATCGGTGATAACGGTCATGGAAGCCGCTCGGCTTGCCGGGTACAATCAGGTTACATTTACTACAGAAGCAAAAAATAACCCCGAGTAATTTAACTTCGGATAATATTTTTTCTTGATCAATTATTATTCATACGTTAATGGCTTCTTTATTCAATTTCATTTTTAAAGGAAGAAAAATGAGCACTAATCTGGAGAATTTTTCTAAAGCCGCACAATCTGGTAATACTTATGTACTCGCTCCCCTACCCTATGCAGATAATGCACTGGAACCAGTTATTTCTGCCCATACCATGAGCTTTCACTATGGCAAGCATCACAAAACGTACGTCGATAATTTGAACAAACTGGTAGCAGATACTGCATTGGCCGGACAATCACTTGAAAATATCATCACTGCCACTGCAGGTCAGGCAGATAAAGCAGGCATTTTCAATAATGCCGCCCAAGTCTGGAATCATATGTTTTATTGGCATAGTCTCAGCCCTAAAGGTGGTGGCGAGCCTCCTGCGAGTTTGAAGCAAAAAATTGAAGCATCATTTGGTAGTGTGGAAGCCTGTAAAAAGGAATTTGCCAATGCAGCCGTCACTCAATTTGGCAGTGGCTGGGCTTGGCTGGTGCAGGAAGGAGATAAACTTGCTATCGCCAAAACTGGCAATGCGGATTCGCCCCTTACAAAAAATAGCAGACCCTTGTTGACCATTGATGTTTGGGAACATGCTTATTATCTGGATTATCAGAATCGACGGCCTGATTATGTCAATACGATTCTCGATAAACTAATCAATTGGGAATTCGCTGTTGCAAACCTGCGTTAATTTTTTGGATTTATGAGAAATATCACCATTGCGCTTTCAAAGGGGCGTATTTTTGAGGATACAGCGCCTTTTCTGAAAGCAGCCGGGATCGTTGCGCAGGACGATCCCGAAACCTCACGGAAACTGATTATCCCAACCAATAATCCGAATGTGCGTCTTATCATGGTACGCGCCTCGGATGTACCGACTTATGTGCAATATGGCGCAGCTGATCTGGGCGTTGCCGGGAAAGATGTCATGTTGGAACATGGTGGCGCTGGTCTTTATCAACCGCTCGATTTACAGATTGCCCGCTGCCGCATGATGGTCGCCGTACCTGAGGATTTCGATTATGAATCAGCAGTTTTTCAAGGAGCCCGATTACGGGTTGCCACTAAATATCTAAAAACTGCGCGTGATCATTTTGCTGATAAAGGAATGCATGTCGACCTCATCAAGTTATATGGTTCAATGGAACTTGCGCCGCTGGTTGGTCTGGCTGATGCCATTGTCGATCTCGTGTCGAGCGGTAACACCTTGAAAGCCAATCACTTGAAAGCGGTGGAAGAGATCATGGCCATTTCAGCACGATTGATCATTAATCAGGCAGCACTCAAACTAAAACGTGATGCGATTCAACCATTGCTTGAAGCATTTAAAACAGCCATTAAAACAGTTTAAAGCAGGGGGCGGGTATCTTTATATCCTCGTTGCTCAATACCATTATTCTTCAAAGCCCATAGTTATATGATTAAACTCAACCGATTGTCTTCCACCGATGCCAAGTTTGATGAAGCACTGAGCACTTTATTGGCTTTTGAAAGCACGCAGGATGAAACCGTTAATAAGACAGTCACCCACATCCTGACCGATATCAAAAGAGCGTGGAGATGACGCATTACTTGATTATACTCGTCGCTTTGATCATTTAGAGCTCTCCTCGATTACAGAGATTGAATTGCCTAAAAGCGACTGGCAACAATCTTTACAGCGACTTCAAACCGCCGAAAGAGAGGCACTGGAACAAGCTGCGCGGCGGATACGTGTCTATCATGAAAGACAATTATCACAATCCTGGCAATATACTGAGTCAGACGGCACATTGCTGGGGCAAAAAATCACTGCACTCGATCGCGTAGGAATGTATGTACCCGGTGGCAAAGCTTCCTATCCCTCCTCTGTGCTGATGAATGCCATCCCGGCCAAGGTAGCGGGTGTTAACGAGCTGATTATGGTCGTTCCCACCCCTCGTGGTGAAAAAAATGATCTGGTGCTTGCTGCCGCAGCTATTTCCGCAGTAGATCGTATTTTTACCATAGGCGGCGCTCAGGCAATCGGTGCTTTGGCCTATGGCACGGCGACCATACCTAAAGTCGATAAAATCGTAGGACCTGGTAATGCTTATGTAGCAGCAGCCAAACGCTTTGTTTTCGGTCTGGTTGGGATCGATATGGTCGCGGGCCCTTCAGAAATACTGGTGATTTGTGATGGCAATATTGATCCCGATTGGATCGCCATGGATTTATTTTCACAAGCCGAGCACGATGAACAGGCACAAGCCATATTGCTTTGTCCGGATCAAGATTTTCTTGATGCAGTGGCAGCAAGCATCACCCGGCAGCTTGAAGCCATGCCTCGAAAAGAGGTCATTCGCGCCTCGCTGGAAGCACGGGGAGCCTTGATCAAGGTACGCGATTTAGAGGAAGCCTGCCTAATCGCCAACCGGATTGCCCCGGAACATCTGGAGTTATCCGTATCCAATCCAGAGCAGTGGATCGACAAATTGAAACATGCCGGTGCAATTTTTATGGGACATCATACTTGTGAAGCACTGGGAGATTATTGTGCCGGACCCAATCACGTGCTGCCGACTTCCGGTACGGCGCGTTTTTCTTCACCCTTGGGTGTTTACGACTTTCAGAAACGCACCAGCCTGATCCAGGTATCCCCGCAAGGTGCCTCTACACTGGGTACGATCGCGTCTACCCTGGCCAGAGGCGAGGGACTGCAAGCCCATGCCATGTCTGCTGAATTTCGCTGTAAATAACTCAGTTGAAACAAAGCAGTACATACATGAGCAAAGCATTTGTAAAAGAAACGGATACAGCTGACGAGTTTGATGAAGAAGCATCTCTTTCGCCACTACCCACCTGGCTAGCAAGAACTATATTACTCCAGGCGGTCATGCTCGCCTGACAGAAGAATATTTATGGCTGCTCAATAAAGAACGACCTGATGTGACCGCAACGGTTGCATGGGCCGCTGGCAATGGAGATCGCTCCGAAAATGGCGATTATCTCTACGGCAAGAAACGTCTGCGTGAAATAGACAAGCGGCTACGCTTTCTATCCAAACGGCTGGATATGGCTGAAATCGTCGATCCGACCGCACCACGTGAAGATCCATCACGCATCTTTTTTGGTGCAACCGTCTGCTACGCTGATCAAAACGGCCATGAAAAAACCGTTTCTATCGTCGGAATAGATGAAATCGATCCCTTGAGCGGCTATATCAGCTGGATCTCTCCTGCAGCCCGCGCGCTGATCTCTGCGCGGGAAGGTGATACTGTCACCCTGCTCACCCCTGCCGGCATCGACAAACTCGATATCCTGTCAGTCGATTATCAACCAATTTTTATCCCGCCTTTTAAACCTGTTACCTCAAAATAACTACCTTTCCGATCGCGCTTTACCTACCCAGACAAATTTAAATTGCTTCGTATAACTTTTTTCTTATGTCAATGATGTTTTACCTTAAAAATTAAATGCAACTTGAATCATAATTTATTGAAATTCATCATAAAATTGGAATTGGCATAACATGATTTATCTGGATTTATCACCAAAATAATTAAATGAAGTCTAATTAGCCATCGAATCATCGATTTGAGAATTATTTATCATTGTATACTTAAATTGAATAATGCTTATGTATAATTAAATATATTACAGTCATATTACAATCCTGATTGCATAATGTTATTTTGATACATATCGTAACTCCATGAAATATTTACAATATCTTCCTTGGTAATATTAGGATTGATCAAGATGTTACAAATAATTTGCTTGATGATTAAGCTCATCTTACTATTGTTCGAGCAATCACTATTCGGCCAAAAATCTTGATTTCACCGCAACAGCTATATAAGGAATTAAATGAATCACGCTATGAGAATAGCTGATATCGATCAGTTAAAATTTAGCTCACTACTTCTCAATCCCAAGGGAACCGCACAGGCATTATTAGAAACTTGTCAGCAAAAAGATACTACCTGCAACGAGATTGCCAGGCTCATTCAAACTGATTCAGCACTCTGCAGCTACCTCATTCATTTAGTTAATGTATCAAATCAGACTACCCATGTTGTTACTTCCCTATCAGAGGCAGTTTCTCTTGTTGGTATACCCGTTATCAAGAAATTAGCAATAGGATTTTCACTGATAGATCAATTTCGAAGTGGTTCCTCTAATGGGTTTGATTATCAAGAATTTTGGTCACATTCGTTGTTGATGGCGCTTGCTATGCAGGAATTAGGCAAAACGACTCGAATTTGTGCGCAAGATGAGCTATTTGCTTGTGGTTTAATGGCACGTATCGGGTGTTTAGCACTGGCCACAACTTATCCAGATGAATACGCTGCATTAATAAAGCAAAAACAAAACTCGAGTATTTCTCTGGTTACACTTGAGCAGCAGTACTTGCAGACGGATCACAACGAATTAACCGCAGCCATGTTGATTGATTTTGGCCTTCCCATGATTTTAGTAGAAGCGGTTTATTATCATGAAGTACCTACAGAGTCTGGTTTTTCTGAAGGGTCGTATCCATTTCAACTCGTGAACCTGGTGCATTTATCTAAACAAATCGCTGATTTTGGACTAGCTTCGGAATCAGAACGCCCTGTTCGAATTTCTGAGCTTATGTTACTCGGTGGAAAAATTGGTCTTGACACAGAATCAATTGGCAACCTTATAGACCAAATTACTCAGGAATGGCACTCTTGTGGAAGCATACTTCAGATAAAAACCGCAAATCTTCCGTCTTTCCATAATATGGTCAGCGCTTCTGCACCTTGCCTGGAAATGACAACGAGCGACGCTCCTTGGAGGGTACTTTTAGTTGAGGATGATCCATTCGGCCTTGAAAATGCTGAAGAGGTGTTGTCCAATACGCTCGGTCACACCGTATTCTCAGCCAGTAATGGCAAACAGGCATTATCTCTGGCCATGAATATAATGCCCCATATTATCGTAACAGACTGGGCTATGCCAGTCATGGACGGTCTGGCATTAACTCGAGCCTTACGTGCTGCAGCTTGGGGTCAAAATATCTATATCATCATGCTTACGGGTTACGAAGATGATAAGAAAATTGTAGAGGCTTTTGAAGCTGGAGTTAATGATTATGTGACAAAACCGATCAATGTTCCAGCCTTTCGTGCCAGATTACATGCTGCCTGGCATTATAGAAAACTTCAAGAAGCTTGGGAACGCGATCAGCTACATCTCAAACGATTTGCCGCTGAATTGGCTGTAACTAACCATAAGCTCAAACATGATGCATTAACCGATATGCTTACAGGAATACCTAATCGTCGTGCTGGCATGAAAGCACTAAATGGAGCCTGGAATAGCGCTAACCGTTCTGGTCAATCCATCGCAGTCATGCTAATCGACATTGATCACTTCAAAAAAATCAATGATACCTATGGTCATGCCATCGGTGATAAGGTACTCAAAGAAGTTGCTACTTCTATCCGAAATATTACCCGTAAGGGGGAAATTTTTTGCCGTATAGGGGGAGAAGAGTTTTTGATGATTTGCCCGAATGGTTGCACGGATGCGAATTCTGCTTTTCCTCTTGCAGAAAGGTTACGCCAGCATGTAAGAATGCAAGAAATCAATATTGATGAAACCCGTATTCAGATTTCTATCAGTATTGGCATCGCCCTGAAAGATGCAGCTATGAATAGTGACGAACAACTAGTAAAAGCAGCAGATAGAGCACTTTATGCTGCTAAAAATGCTGGAAGGGACAGAGTTTACTTAGCAATTGAAAATAAACTTATTAGTTCTAATTTTTGCTGAGGGATTTTTTACGTATTAATGGTCGTAAAAAATTCCTCAAAGATAATTCTAAAAAGTTGACAAGATAGCGGCAGCGTACTGTTGCAAACATTATTTTTTACGGCAAAATACCGCTTACCACACTCAGTAATTTTACCTGTAGCTGTTTGTTAAAAAGAAGGGAGCTCCCCATCATGTCTATCTTAGAATCCGTTGCCAATCGTCAGGTGGTCTGGTCAGAAACAGCTAATGCCCTAAAATCTGCTACCGAACGTGCACGTTATTCAACATTTATTGCTTCAAGTCTAGGCGCTTTATTTGCAGCGTTTGCAACCCAGCAAATCAACTCAAATATTGCGAACTATCTTGCAGTAATAAGCGCGATAAGTCTTACGTTTGTTACGTTTATCACCGCAAGATGGCTAAACAAAGATATCATCAACCACACTTGCGAGGACGCATGGCTTCCGAAGCCTTAAAACGAGAAGCTTTTCTCTACGCTACCCAAGCCGGCCTATACACTGATCTTCATACACGCGACAGTATTCTCCTTAAGCAGAAAATCAGTATTTAAAATAAGGTGAACGATCTGCTCCTATTTGAGAAAAAGTCCAAAAGTGATGATAGCTGTCCCAGGAAAGATCTGGATCTAAATGAATACATAGAACAGCGAATCGATCCCCAAATCAAATACTACCGTGATCGAGCCATCCAATATAACAAATATTCTCAACGATTACATACCATAGAATGGGTACTTTCGTTCGCAGTTGCTTTCATTGCAGCAATAGCAGCCACGCCCTTTAGCGATATTGATCTGGCAACCCTTGCTGCTGTTCAGACTACGCTGGGAGGCGTGGTGGGTCTGAAGAAGGAGTCTCTCTTTTTTTAACTTGTATTCTCTCAGGAATAGCATTATGAAAAAAATTCAAAAGTTTTAAAACAATTTCAAAGAATCTTATTTCATTTCCAAATCAAACATGGCACGAAGGTGAGTCGCAGGTATGAGTTCGACATAAGAATCATCACATCACGATTGGAAGAGCTTGAGGGAGTCTGATATTAAGCGAGGGTTTCTTCTCGCGGAAAGGTGTAAGCCACCAGTCCGGCTATCAGATTAACAAAAAAGTTAAATCAGCTGCGATGGCGGGAATGCTCGATTCGCGAGATATTCTTCAATTGGTCATTGACGGTCTCAATAATGGAGCGTTTACGTAACAGCAGCTTGTCAAACAGCGGCAACAGCTTGTTTTTCATGTTCTTGCGTACCTTGGTAACGAGCTGCACACCTTGCTCCCAGAGTTGCTCAAAGAGTGGCTGCGAGATATAGCCCCGATCACCAAAGAGTTTTCCAAACAAGGAACGAGCCAGTTCCGGTACGGCATCACGGTCATCCACATTGCCCGCCGTGATTTTGACTCCCAGCAATTCTCCTTGGTCATTGATGACCAGGTGCAACTTGAACCCATAAACCTAAATTCCTCTTTTAACCGAACTGGAAGTCAAATAAAAGGTTGGCAAATCGAGAACTGGTGGATTTTTTGGTCTGGTAGCAAAGATTTTGTCGATAATGTAGCGTACCAAGGTAGGCCATCGCTCTATTTTTGGCAACTGAGCGCATTTGCCAGAATGAAATCAAAACCCTTACGGATACTGCTGATCATTGTTTTGATTTGATCACCCGCCTCATGAGTTAATGTAACGTGAGTTCGACATAAGAATCATCACATCACGATTGGAAGAGCTTGAGGGAGTCTGATATTAAGCGGAGCTGTCTCGCGAAAGGTGTAAGCCACCAGTCCGGCTATCAGATTAACAAAAAAGTTAAATGAGCTGCGATGGCGGGAATGCTCGATTTGCGAGATATTCTTCAATTGGTCATTGACGGTCTCAATAATGGAGCGTTTACGTAACAGCAGCTTGTCAAACAGCGGCAACAGCTTGTTTTTCATGTTCTTGCGTACCTTGGTAACGAGCTGCACACCTTGCTCCCAGAGTTGCTCAAAGAGTGGCTGCGAGATATAGCCCCGATCACCAAAGAGTTTTCCAAACAAGGAACGAGCCAGTTCCGGTACGGCATCACGGTCATCCACATTGCCCGCCGTGATTTTGACTCCCAGCAATTCTCCTTGGTCATTGATGACCAGGTGCAACTTGAACCCATAAAACCAGTCCACACTGGTCTTTCCCCGGGCAGCAAACTCTGCCATTACTTTATGCGACCCAATGCGGCGATTGTGGCACACACTGATCTTAGTCGAATCAATGAAGCTGATCCCACTGCATTGCCCAAAGCGGCTGGTCAGAAAACAGCACAAAGGCACCAGGCTATCTTGCAGCAACTCCACAAAGCGGTTGTAGCTCACCAACCCTGGAAAATAATACCGCTGATACCTCAACACGTAATTCAGGTAATAGTGCTTAAATGTCCGATAACCGGATAGATGAAACCCCACCATGATGGTCATGACTTCGCTTAGACACAATGCTCCTTGCCGCCGACGCCGTTTCAGCGACGACTCTAATAAGCGCTTCTCCCAACGCGGCTCAAACTCTTTACAAAAGTCGTCATTCGCACAAAAAATCGTTATAGTATCCATTGGAATCTGACTCCTCTCATGATGAAATTCTTTTCCAAAACTACTTCATCATAAGGAATTCAGGTTCCTTTTACAGCTTTTCTTATGTCGAACTCACGTTAA
>CAWFHT010000025.1:0-181934 GCA_963815685.1 uncultured beta proteobacterium | reverse complement strand
GCGATCCGTACCGCATTTCGGGCCCATTCAAGATGCTCTTCACCACTTGCTGGTCTTGCCATAATTGTCATCCATTTACGTGAGCCTGGATGACTTATTATTACATCTTATAACGCGAAATAGAATAACAAGTCTTATCCCGGCGAACTCATGCATTTCGATACTAAATGCCTGCCTTTGCTCAAAGGCCAATCACCTACCCAACTCAGGGAATACCTGTTTGTCGCGATTGACGACTTCTCCCGAGAACTCTATGCAGCCATCTTGCCCGATAAAACCCAGAATAGCGCAACCTGGTTCCTTACCGAAACCGTCATCGCCCAATGTCCTTACCAGATCAATTACGCTTATTCTGATAATGGCAAGGAATATAAAGGCACTGACAGTCATGCTTTTGTTAAAGCCTGCAAAGCCCACGGCATCGGCCAGAAATTCACTCGAGTCAATCGACCCCAAACCAACGGCAAAGCTGAACGCGCTATCCGCACCCTCATGCAGATGTGGCATGACATGACTAACTTTAAAGACTGCACCGACCGGCAAATCCAACTCGGCCGCTTTATTAACTTTTATAACACTGTCAAACCACACAAGAGTTTGAATAACTCAACTCCTTATGAAATACTCCAACTTTATTTTAATCAACCTCTCTGTAAACAACCCTGAGATTTCTTACAAGTAATACTATTAAAATCTTCTCGCTGTTTAATCTATTGGGCTCTACAATAGTCAGTAAAGCTCATTAAGTTCTAATCTATTTTCATTATGAATGACCAGCAACTCAAGATTCGCATCAAACTCAATCAGATTCCACAATTCCCCGAAGCCAGCAACTCAGAAGAAACAGTCAATCAAATAAAACCTCCTTTTGATTGGATAAAAATATCTACGGCAGGATTGCTATTTGCGATAATGCTGGGTGGGACTTTATTGTGGTTGTTTGCAGAAGAAAGTGACCAGCCTATTAGAGAAACTTTATCAGCAGAAGATACTCAGTCCACAAATTTTGATAGTTTAGCCCGCGATAAGAACATAGAATCAAATGATCTATCGGCTAATAATAGCGACACGAGCGGTAAAATTCCCCGCTCCTACCATGGAATCAATTCCTGCAGCCACACGCACTCCAGAGCCTATTACTAAAGCAACAACAAATCTAGGACATACCATTATCCCCCTCAGAAAGCCTGAAATAGCCAAGAATAAAATAACCAACCAATCAACCAAGGCAAAAGTAGCTTCCACTGATGATCTCATGTTATCAAAGCTCAATTGACGAGCGCCATTCAGCAACAAGAACCCATTGATAATATCGATCATGTCTGGCTTGCTGAAGGAGCAAGCCAGCCAATCTACTTTTTTCTCCACTTACGTGGATTAAAAGATCAAGAAATCAGTATAAAATGGTTTTATCAAGACAAAGAAGTTACGAAAATCCCACTAGTAATTAAAGATGATAATTGGCGTGCGCATTCCAATAAAATGCTGAATAAAACTCAATTGGGTCAATGGCGAGTGGAAGTACAGGATCTATCCGGAAATTTACTTGCCGAACGTGCTTTTACGGTGAATCATCGCTCCCCATAAAACAACAGATGAGCATACTGATATCAAAAAAACTTACTGTGCTTAAACATTGCTCATCGACTGAGGTAAAACTATGAAATTCTGTAGTAGCTGTAGTGCCACAGTCGAGTTATATATACCCGAAGGTGATACGCTACCACGTTTTGTTTGTTCTATTTGTCATACCATTCATTACCAAAACCCAAAAATGATCGTGGGATGCATCCCTGAATGGAAAAACAAAATCTTATTGTGTCGCCGTGCGATCGCGCCTCGAGAAGGGAAGTGGACTGTGCCAGCAGGTTTTATGGAAAACAACGAAACCTTAGCACAAGCGGCTGCCCGGGAAACACTGGAAGAAGCCAATGCGCGGGTAGTGATTGACGATCTTTACGCTGTCTATAGTTTACCTCATATCAGTCAAGTCTATTTTTTATTTCGGGCTCGTTTGTTGGATCTGGATTTTTTTCCTGGCATAGAGAGTCTGGAAGTCAAGCTCTTCGATGAGCGTGAAATTCCATGGGATGAAATAGCTTTTCGCGTCATTCATGATCCTTTGAAACGCTATCTGGAAGAACGGCGTAAAGGACAAATCAGCTTTCATCTGGGTGCTATTGATCACTCTTCACCGTGATTTCTTTCAATATGTTGAATTTATTACAAAGCAGACAATGAAATCATCGATAACGCGATTCTTGTCAGAAAATAACAGCTCGCGGCTGTTAGCTTTCTTGACGGCGATATTCTTGCATTTGTTTATCGAGCAAGGCGTTGCCTCTCAGGAAATGGATACTGTATCTGAATCACTCGCTAATCACGACCGTCTTTGATAGCCATCAGCAAGACTAGTGTGATCGTATCCTATCGAGAAACGTTGGGGCACACGAGAAGCTCTGGAAAATTCCTCTCTACCAATTTTAAATGATGGATGCCTATTGTGTTTTATCGCCTATCTTATACGAAAGGCCAGTACTTATGAAGCTTATCTGAAACCCAATGCTCTGGATCAATTATGGCATATCCTGACAGATAGAAAAATCCTTGAATTTAATTCGACCTTATTCGTAAAAAGATACAAGAAATAAAGCAGCAGCAAGCGCTTTTTTCCAATTGAGAGCATTTAATGCACCCATTACATTCATCGAAATCTATCCCAATCAACATAAATCCACTAAAATAACAGCGAGACTTAAATACAAAAAAGACTATTTCATGGCGCGGCCTCAAATGGACTGCTGAACAATTTCTCAATATCGAGGAAATTCACTTCCTCATCTCGGTTCAGTAAAAGCCAGAAGCGATCATAAAACGATCTGATCTTAAAAAAGTTAAATAAACGATTGATAACTGATTGCGGCACATCATTCACCACTGCAGAGGCAAAGCCAGTTATTGACATTAATTGATCAAGATGAAACGCATACGTTATCTGCTTGACTCTTTTATTCTCACCGAATTGAAATTAACACTCCTTTTGCAGCTATTCTGGTCACTTGCGATAAGTATAGTTTCATCTTCTTACGCAGGAACATTTGACTTCGCTGGGGAAGAACATGGTGTCGATCTCATTACCCATTCCCCAGGTTATAGAGGTGCAGGTGCCAACCTGACCGTAACACTTGGTATCTCACCTTCATCCCCGCATGCAGAAAAAATGGTGATTCCTGTCCAAAATATCATCAGTACCTGGAATAATTTGCTTCCCACGATTAATAATACTGTTAAAGAAGGAAGCAATGTTCCTCCTGACCAGTTTGATTTTGAATCGGTTGCACTGCACGAAGCGGGACATTGTCTTGGACTAGGGCATCCCAATCTGGCATCCGAATCAGGTTTGAATGGCGCAAACAGAAACTTTACTCAATCCATCAAGGGAACTGACAATCAATTCAACCTTGATCCGGGTTCTGACGGCGTTAGTGGCTCTGGCGATGATTCACGTGGTGACGACATAAATCTTCACTGGTTTCGTAAAAATAACAATAATCCATTTAGTATTGCGACAACCGTGGATACGACAACTTACAGCCGCGATCTATCTGATCTACCACCTGGAAATGCCTTTGCCACAAATGCTGATCGTAAAGTTGCTGCATTATTCGGTATTCAGAATACTGAATCTGTTATGCAACAGGGGGCTCATAGTGGTGAAGCACAACGTACATTGGCGGCAGATGATGTGGCCATGCTGCGACTGGCCATGAGTGGTTTAGACAGAGTGACCGGTACAGCCGACGACTATTCGTTCAAGCTAGAATTTATCGGATTCACTGACGCAGCAGATATTGTCTTCAGCTTCGATGACAATAGAACGTCATTTTCAATTAGTGAAATTATGGCAGAGCCAATCAATCCTTCACACTTTGTGGTTGCTCAGGGTCGAATTTACTTTAACAGCAATATTCCATGGTTCTTTAATAACATTCCTTCTCCCTCCCCTCCTCAGCATTCAATACCTGTGCCTACTATTTTTGCCAATAATGCAACTGATTCTATAATCTTGTCACAGAACGATAGCTTAACTCTTACCGTATCACTTAATCCTGGAGCCTATGGGGGAAATCAAGCAGATCACTGGATACAGGCGATTACTCCGATGGGGACATTCTGGCTAAATAATAAACTTGAATTTATCCCGTCCGATCAGCCTCTTCGAGTACATGAGGGTGAATTATTTGCTATTGATCACTTACCTATTGTGAATATTGCTGCTAATACGCTGCCTGCCGGTACTTACAGCGTAACTTTTGCTATTGATGACAATTTGGACGGTATCGCTAATGGCACTTTTAGCAATTCAGTCACAATTACTATCACTCCATAATGTGAATTTCAATTTCAACTGATAATAAGATAGATTAAATCTCAAACAGCTTCAATAAAATTTAAATCTTGGGTTGCCCTTGCAAAAAAAAGAATCAGCAATAACTCGCTCATCGGTTAATCTCAACAGGTGTTCCCACTATTACTCGATCAAATAGGTCCAGCAGATCGCCATTGTGCATGCGAATACAACCAATCGAACCAGGTTTACCCATTTCTGCGCTATTGGGACTGCCATGGATATAGATATAACGGCACATAGTGTCAACCAGGCCTAGTCGATTGAATCCGACCTCACAGCCTGACAACCACATGATACGCGTCAGAATCCAGTCCCGACCAGGATAGCGGGCAGCCAGCTCGGGTGTGTAAATTTCTCCGGTAGGACGGCGTTTGACGAAAACTGTATTGATCGGTTGCTTATCACCAATTTTGGCGCGGATAATATGCTTTCCTAGCGGTGTACAAAAACTCCCTCGTTGCTGACCGATACCGTTTCTGGCAGAAGAGATCAAATAGCTTCTGACAATCTTATCTTCATCATTTATCAAATCGAGTTGTTGTCGAGCAATACTGATATGAATTCTCATAATAAAACGGCCTTGCCAGGATTGCGCTTTGAGATAAAAAACCGTCTTAGCAGACTGCCTGCCTCGGTTGCCAGCACACCCTCGATTACTTCCAGGTGATGATTAAGTCTTGTCTCTGCAGGCAAATTTAACACGCTTCCACAGACACCGGTTTTGGGGTCGGCAGCAGCATACACCAAGCGCTTGATCCTGGCATGGAAAAGTGCACCGATACACATTACACAAGGCTCAAGAGTCACGAACAACGTGCAATTCAATAAACGGTAATTACCCAAATTCTGAGCTGCATCACGTAATGCCATCACTTCTGCATGTGCTGTCGGATCCATCGCTATGATAGAGCGGTTATAGCCACGACCTATGATTTCATCATTTCTGACGACTACCGCGCCCACTGGAACCTCTCCGAGTTCCTGCGCCTTGAATGCGAGATCAAGCGCTGCACGCATAAAATATTCTTTATTCATTGATATCATTAATATTGTTATTTAATCAAATAATTTGAGCATCAGCATATCTTTTATGCTACATTCGCTTCGCATGCCAATACTCTTTTATTGCCAGATATGGTGATCACTTCCCAAGAACCTAGAATTCCAATTATCAATCACGCCAGGAACGAACTACGCACTCTACGTGATCTGTTGCGTTTCGCAGTGAGCTATTTTAATCAAGCTGACTTGTTTTATGGCCATGGATTTCCCACTGCTTATGAGGAAGCTGCTCATCTGATTTTACACACACTGCATCTTACTCCTGACCAATTAGACTTGTTTCTGGACGCACACATCACCCGGCCCGAGCGCGAACAAATCATCTATCGCATAGAACAACGTGTAACAGAAAGAATCCCAGCTGCTTATTTGACAAATGAGGCCTGGTTAAGCGACTTCAGTTTTTACGTCGACAAACGCGTTATTATCCCGCGCTCGTTTATCGCTGAATTATTGCAAACCCGGCTGGCACCCTGGGTCAAACAGCCCGATGCCATTCATGCAGCACTGGATCTGTGTACGGGTTCAGGTTGTCTGGCTGTATTACTAGCTCATGCATTCGAAAATGCAAGTGTTGATGCAGTGGATATCTCTGCTGAAGCGTTGGAGGTCACGTTTAAAAATATAGCTAGTTATAATCTAGCGCACGCGATCAAGCCGATTCAATCTGATTTATTTAATGAATTAGCTGGGAGACGCTATGATGTGATCATTAGCAATCCACCCTATGTCAATGCTGAATCGATGGCAGCACTCCCTGAAGAATATCGCCATGAACCCAGAATTGCGCTTGCAGCCGGTTCGGATGGATTGACAATAATACGAACAATATTGAGTGAAGCAGCCAATTATCTGACCGAAGAAGGGCTATTGATCGTAGAAATTGGTCATAATCGAGATATCCTTGAGCAATCCTTCCCGCATCTGCCTTTTACCTGGCTGGAAACAAGCGCAGGTGATCAATTTGTTTTCATGTTGAAGCGCAGTGATTTAATTTACCACGTTTTGCAATAACGCCAGAGGAAGAAGTACTATTCACTAGGTCTAACAAGTTTGCAGTTTCATTTTCATCCAGTTCATGCCACATGCCGCGCTTCAATCTGGGAGGCAGATGGATCGGACCAAACCGCACGCGAATTAGCCGACTGACTGTTAAACCCAATGCTTCAAACAGGCGTCTCACTTCCCGATTCCTGCCCTCTTTTAATATCACGTGATACCAACGGTTAGCACCCTCCCCACCTTGTTCTGACAAATCACTTAATTTTGCCAATCCATCTTCCAGTTCAACCCCCATCAATAATTGGCTCTTTTGTTCTGGAGTCAAACGACCAATAATTCTAACCGCATATTCACGTTCAACTTGGAAACGTGGGTGCATAAGCCGATTTGCTAAGACACCGTTAGTGGTAAATATCAACAACCCGCTGGTATTGAAATCTAATCTACCAATAGCAACCCAGCGAGATGATTTCAATTGTGGCAATTTATCAAAAACTGAGGGACGCCCTTCGGGATCATGACGACTCACGATTTCACCTTCTGGCTTATGATAGAGAATAACGCGCGGTAAACGGTCATTGGTATTGATCCGTATAATACGCTTATTCACACGCACCAGATCTCTTGACCCTACTCGATCTCCCAATTTTGCAACCTTGCCATTGATACTGACCTGACCTGAAGCGATCAGGGCTTCCATCTCACGCCGAGAACCCAAACCGCTTTGTGCCAATAACTTATGGAGCTTATGGGTAACCATTAAGTCAGGCTTGATGGCAGTATTGTCACTCAGCGGTGCCAAAGCCTGCTTTTTCCTCGCACTGAGGCCTCGCTTGATATACATTTACTTTACTTCGCAATAAGAATAATCTGATTAAGAGAGGTGCTGAATTTCAATAAACAAAATAAACAATCCAAGATTTAATTTGATGCATTCGATCTCTTACTCAGAAAGGCAGCTTCATGCCGGGAGGCAAACCCAATCCACCTGTTAAACTCGCCATTTTTTCTTGTGAGGTTGCCTCTACCCGACGCACCGCATCATTCACTGCAGCAGCAATCAAATCTTCCAGCATTTCTTTATCATCGCCCATCAAACTATTATCGATATGGATACGCTTGACATCATAGCGGCAAGTCATCACCACTTTGACCATACCCGCTCCTGATTGACCCTCAACTTCTATCGTCGCCAGCTGTTCTTGCATTGCTTTCATATTTTCCTGCATCTGCTGCGCTTGCTTCATTAAATTGCCTAAATTCGCTTTTATCATTACTCTGTCTCCATTATTCAATTGGTTTAATCGAAGAAATGATTAGTTTCGCATCAAAATTTTTTACTACTTCTCTCACAAAGGGATCTGCTTCCATTGCCGCAATCGTTTCTGACTGCTTTGCCTGTTTTTCACGCTCCTGCACGGCTAGTGACGTCATCCCCGTAATAGTACCGATCGAAAACGTAACTTTAATTGGTTTCTTAAAATAGTTTTCTAATGCAGCTTTTAGCTTATCCTGATAAGCCTTTTCTAACAGATACTTATGTATTTCCGGCACACATAACTCAATCATATCAGTTGTGAAGAGCTTAGCCTCACAATGTTGCGCCAGCATCTTAGTCATTCCATTCAAGCTCAACTGATTTACGATTGATAACCAGCCTTCATTAGAAGAACTAGAAATCTCAGTCTCTTTTTTCTGGATCGATTGGCTGTTATTTGTAGCCTGATTCATTACTTGAATGGGTTCTTGCCTAATATTCCCCTCTTTTCCAGAATTCTTAGAAATCTCTCCTGGAAATATCTGCTCGGGTATAAATGCCAGCATCCGCATTAAAGTCATTGTAAAACCTGCATATTCGTCCGGCGCTAGATTCAAATCATGTACGCCCATGAAGCGCGATCTGGTAATACAATTGCACATCTTCAGCTGTAAAATGTTTAGCCAATGCAAAAACTCGCTCACATTCAGGCAATGTCTCATCAATCGCCTGAGGCGCAATTTGTGCTAATGCAAGACGATGAAGTATGATTGCGAGCTCCTGTAAAGCACTATCGAATGATAAGCTGCGCGCTTCCATCTCATCAGCAATCGATAACATTTTTACGCCATCTTTTCTCGCTAGCGCTTCTAACAAGTCGTATAAATATTCTTGGTCTATTACGCCCAGCATAGCATGGACATCAGCTTCTTCGACAACACCATTGCCATATGCAATTGCTTGGTCGAGTAGGCTCAGCGCATCTCGCATACTTCCTTGGGCAGCTCTTGCCAAGAATTGCAAGGATGCAGAATCGAATGCAATCTGCTCTTGCGATAATATTTTCCCCAGATGCACTGCAATCAAAGAGGAGGGAATTTGCTTCAAATTGAACTGAAGGCAACGCGATAATACAGTGATAGGAATCTTCTGTGGATCGGTGGTTGCCAGTATGAATTTGACATGTTCGGGAGGCTCTTCCAGAGTTTTGAGCATGGCATTAAAAGCCGATCTGGAAAGCATGTGCACCTCATCAATGAGATAAACTTTATACCGGCCGGCAGTAGGCGCGTAGCTTGCGCTCTCAAGGAGTTCGCGCATATTGTCAACTTGGGTATTGGATGCTGCATCCAATTCTATCAGATCAACAAAATTTCCTTTATCAATAGACATACAAGCCGGACATCCTCCACAGGGCATGGATGTCACGCCAGATTCGCAATTCAATGCTTTAGCTAAGATTCTAGCAATCGTTGTCTTACCGACTCCACGTGTTCCCGTAAACAAATAGGCATGATGCAATCGATTCTGCTCAAGTGAATGAGTAATTGCTTTAACGATATGATCTTGCCCCGTCAATTCAGAAAAGTTTCTTGGGCGCCATTTCCGAGCAAGAACTTGAGTTTGAGACACGATATCAATCAAATGAAGGAAAAAGAGTAGATGATTATCAATAACCTATCTATCAGTTAGGGTGGCGAGCCGAACCCCCGGCACTTGCAAAAAATAGCTGTGGCTGCTTCCTTCCGGACCTGACCAGGTTCACTACCCTGCAATGCGGGGAGGCCCGCCATAAGACAATTTTACATCAATCAACATTGCTGATTGGTAAATAACAATAGCCCGGTTAAAATTTTTATAAACTATTCAATAGATCTCTTGATAAACCACTGTCACAGCAGAAACCAAAATTTATATATGATTTACGGCGCTAAAGATTCTATTAAAAAGCCCTTTGCCAATATTCAGCAAAGGGCCTGTAAATTCTTGGAGTAATCTTCCGAGTAACTTAAACCAATAATTCAGTAGTTGCGGGAGTGCACAACCATCTTAACCTGCTATATCCGCAATCGGCCTTTCAGAACGCGATATTACCATATATCAAATAGAAATAGGAGGTTTTAGCTTTAATCGCGTTCTGACGGCCATTTTTAGATGATGTGTAAAATGGCAGGCCTTAAAGATAAATTTAATGGGAGCCCCCCCTTTCTCAATCCGCTTCACCAAAGAAGAGCAACAAAAATTTGAGCAACTAGCCCAGGGTATTACCCTGGCCAAATATATACGCTCATGCATATTTGACGGGAATACCCCGGTTCGAAGAGCCAACCGGCTTTTCCCGGTCAAAGATGAGCAAGCTCGCTCACAAATTTTGGGAATGTTGAGGTCTGTTGACAATTTGAGATAAGTATTTAATAAGTAGAAGCAAACTCGTAATATTGGGGTCCTTATACCCCCAATATTACGAGTTTACGATGCCCGGTTGATGCTCAGTGATGAGTTCTGGTCGAAGCTGGAGAAGATTCTGCTTCAGGAAGCTATTTATAACAAGCGCAATTTGCGCATGACAGTAGAAGGTATGCTATACCGAATGCGGGTTGGTTGCCCCTGGTGGGACTTACCCGAGGTTTTTGGATGTTGGAATTCTATCTATAAAAGATTCAATACGTGGTCATTAATTAACGTGAGTTCGACATAAGAATCATTACACTACAGCTGGAAGAGCTTGAGGGAGTCTGATATTAAGCGAGGGTTTCTTCTCGCGAAAGGTGTAAGCCACCAGCCCGGCTATCAGATTAACAAAAAAGTTAAATGGGCTGCGATGACGGGAATGCTCGATTTGCGAGATATTCTTCAATTGGTCATTGACGGTCTCAATGATCGAGCGTTTACGTAACAGGAGCTTGTCAAACAGCGGCAGCAGCTTGTTTTTCATGTTCTTGCGTACCTTGGTAACGAGCTGGACGCCTTGTTCCCGGAGTTGCTCAAAGAGCGTTTGAGAAATGTAGCCTCGGTCACCGAAAGAGTTTCCCAAACAAAGAGCGCGTCAACTCTGGTATCGGATCACGGTCATCAACATTGCCCGCCGTGATTTTCACTCCCGGTAATTCCCCTTGATCATTGATGACCAAGTGCAGCTTGAACCCATAAAACCAATCCACACTGGTCTTTCCCCGAGCAGTAAACTCTGCCATTACTTTATGCGACCCAATACGGCGATTGTGGCATACGCTGATCTTGGTTGAATCAATGAAGCTGATTCCACTGCAGCGTCCAAAGCGACTGGTCAGAAAACAGCACAAGGGCACCAGGCTACCTTGCAGTAGCTCAACAAAGCGGTTGTAACTCACTAACCCTGGAAAATAAGACCGCTGATACCTCAATACGTGATCTAAATAATAGTACTTAAATGTCCGGTAACCCGACAGATGAAACCCCACCATGATTGTCATGACTTCACTTAGACACAGCTCTCCTCGTCGCCGACGCCGTTTCAGCGACAACTCTAATAAGCGCTGCTCCCACCGCGACTCAAACCCTTTACAAAAATCGTCAATCGCACAAAAAATCACTATAGTATCCATTGGAATCTGACTCCTCTAGTGATGAAATTCTTTTCTAAAATCACTTCATCATAAGGAATTCAGTTTCCTTTTGCTGCTTTTCTTATGTCGAACTCACGTTAATTAGCAAGTGGAGCAGGATTTTCAAAACGCTGACCATTGATCCTGATGGGGAGTGGAAATTTATTGATGGCAGCTATGTTAAGGTACACCAGTATAGTACGGGAGCAGTAGATCAAGAATCCGCAGGCCATCGATAAAAGCCGCGCAGGAAATACCACAAAGATTCATCTGGTGGTTGATGGTTATGGTTTGCCAGTTGAATTTGAAATCACATTTGAAGAACATATCGACTGTTTGGTTTGGTTTTGTTGCTTACGTTGTGCTTTGGCCTGCGCCCATTTGTGCTCGATGGAGCAATGAGATTTCTTTGAATCATTCCTAACTGGTTTTGCTATAAAATAAAAAAAATTCTTTTCTTATCTTCAAGAAGATGACGTGTATCAAATGAATAAAACCAGATCAAATCAACCAAATGATTTGGGGTAGAATCAGATGCCGCTTTTGGAAGAATGATTGCTCGACCTTTTGCGTACAAGCCACTTTCGGAGCTCCTCCAGAAATAGCATAACTGCCGCGAAAAGAATAATAGTACCCCATATTTCATCTCCAATTGATGCCGTTCCGAGGAAAGAATTTACCCAGGGGATATAGTTGATCAACAAGAGAGTTACAATTTCCAGTAATACACCCATAACAATCAACATATTGCCGGAAAATCCAGTTGAAAAGAGTGACCGAGTGTCACTTCTGCACAAGTATACATTCACGATTTGCATTACGATTATGGTGCTCAAGCAAGCAGTAGTTGCTTGCATGTACAAGGGATCTTGCGCCATGAGGTTTTGTCCATACATCCATCCGGCATCGTTAAGTACAATGAAAAAGACAGCCATGGCAGCAGTTGCCTCAATTAACCCCAAAAAGAAATAAGCGCGGAAAACCAAGGACCAGTTCATCAGTCTTTCACTTTGGGGACGAGGTGGACGACGCATGACGTCAGGATGGGGTCGTTCGGCGCCAAGACCGAGAGCGGCAAGTGAGTCGGACCCCATGTCAATGAGCAACACTTGAATAGGTGTCAGTGCCAGTGGAATCTTGAAGAGTAGAAAACCAAGGTATGGGATCAACTCAGCAACATTATGGACCAAGACGTACGTAAGGAATTTGCGAATATTTTCAAATACTGCTCTCCCTTCCTCAATTGCATTCACGATACTGGCAAAATTGTCATCCAGCAGAACCATGTCGGCTGCTTCCTTAGCCACGTCCGTGCCTGTAATGCCCATGGCAATACCGATATGAGCAGCCTTTAAAGCAGGTGCATCATTTATACCATCGCCAGTGACAGCCACAATCTGTTTTTTCTTCTTCAATGCCTCGACAATACGCATTTTCTGATTGGCGGCAACCCGCGCGAAGATGATTTCTTGAGCATCCAAGGCGAGCTGAAGCCCGATATCTGAGAGCCATCTGAGCTGCTCACCAGTAATAATAGTTGGATTATCGGATTTAACCAGTCCGATTTCTCGTGCAATCGATATGGCAGTTCCTGGATGATCGCCAGTAATCATGATTACCTTGATTCCAGCTTCTTGGCATTTTTGAAGCGCTTCCGGCACTTCGGGCCGAGACGGATCTTCCAGTCCCGCCAGTCCGACAAAAATTAAATCTTCCTCCAATCTCTCCCGATCATAATTAACAGTCAATTTTTTATAAGCAAGCGCTAGCACTCGTAGACCCTTCTGCGCCATCGTATCCTGAACGTGAGCGATGTTTGCCTTTTCTTCAGCGCCAAAGGGCTGAACCTTGTTGTCGATGATAATATTCTGGCAAAGAGGAAACACCGACTCGGGGGCACCTTTGCAGTAAAGGACAGCTCCATCTGATGTTTGATGAACGGTGGACAATCGCATGCGGTCTGCTTCAAATGGAATCTCGTCCAACTTAGGATAAGTAGGAAACTCAGCATTTAGGTTCGACACCATTTCTACTAGAGCGACTTCCATAGGATCACCAAGAAAAGTCGATTTTCCGTGATTTTTTGCTACCTTCAGATCGTGGCACATCAGGGCTGTCAGGAAAAAAGGCTGGTAAAAATCTAAAAGGTCTTTTTTTTCGTTTAACTCGGTAGGCGAAAGGAACTTTTTGCCTAGATAGAGTTGCCGAACTATCATATTACCTTGGGTTAGCGTACCGGTCTTGTCGGTACAAATTACAGTCGTGGAGCCGAGTGTTTCAACCGAGGGAAGATAGCGAATGAGGACATTTCGTTTTGCCATACGTTGAGTTGCAAGAACGAGCGCCAACGTTAACGTAGGGAGCAGACCTTCCGGTACCATGGCGACGATTATTCCGATCGTAAAAATAAAAGCTTTCCAGAATGGGATGTCAATCATCCAGCCAAGTGCGAAGAATAAAAGACCGATCAGCACCGCGAGAAGTGCAATCAAACGGCTTAAGTGTGCAATCTCCCTACGCAACGGCGAAATTTCCTCCCCCACCGTTTGGGTGAGATGGGCAATTTTACCGAATTCGGTTTGTATCCCGGTAGCGAAAACAACAGCCTTGGCCTGACCGGACACCATCACGGTGCCTGCAAGGACGATATTCTTGCTGTCGATTAAGTGTTCTGTATCGTTTGGACCAGCCTCGCGAGTTTTGGGCGACGATTCACCTGTCACAGCTGCATTATTGACTCGCACACCAAATACCTCGATCAAACGACAGTCTGCCGGGATCTTATCACCCTGTTCCAAGTGGACAATATCTCCTGGCACCAACTGATTTGCAAGCACCTGTGTGACCTTGCCCCCACGCAATACTTGAGCCTGTTGTGGCAGCAGTTTGCACAACGCAGTTAGCGTTTGTTCGACGCGATACTCCTGCCAGAAGGAGAACAGTCCACTCACTAGGATTACTATCACAATAGCGTAGCCTATTTTTGCCATGCCCTGACCTGGATCGCTCCACTCAGCAAAGAATGCGAGACCCGCAGAAATCCACAGGATTAGCGAAAAAAAAGTTGTGAATTCCTTGATCAGGCGCAGCCACAGGGGTCTGCGAGTAACTTTCTCGATCTCGTTAAGGCCGTATTCATGTAACCGTCGTTCAGCATCAGCCCAATTCAGACCTTCTGCAGTACTTTTAAGACTTGTAATTGCATCAAGCGGAGACAATTTATGAATTCTCATGAAAATCTCGCTAAAATGTTCCCCCGTTCATGTAACATGGGGGCTACAAATACTTACAGTAGAAACTTCCCGCTAAATATAGTGATTTTTGATCATCCCAGCAAGCTATTAAAGGCGATCCTAAGAACTGCTTTTATTTATGTTTATATATCCTACTCACATTCACAAAGGATAACTTCTGTAATGGTCAAATAAAACCGGACACTTTGCTAAGGTGATTTCCGAAAAAGGCTATTCCCATTGAGGTAGAATTGGGCTTCCACTTGTTTAACCACTGAGCTTGATCATGCTGTCCGCCTCTGCCCCGACTGTTGCGCCCCTGAGCACGTCCCAAATCGAAGACCTGAGACTAGCAAGTTCGAAAATGCTCGGACCGGAACGCCGGTCCTTTCAGGCGGCGATGACGTTGAAATATTGCCGGGGCAATCCCCGCCAGGCGGAACGGGTGTTTGGCTGGAATCGCGACACGATCGAACTCGGGCTGAATGAACAGCGCACGGGCGTGATTTGCCTGGGGGCGCAAGCAGCGTACTGCGGAAACCGCCTCTGGGAGGAGAAGCACCCTGACGTGGCGCAAGCCCTATGGGCATTGGCGGAATCGCACTGTCAGCAAGACCCGACCTTCCGTACGGCGCTATCGTATACTCGGCTGACCGTGGCGGCGGCGTTGGATCGGTTACGCGCCCAAGGTTTTCCGGAGGATTGCCTACCATCGCCCGGCACGATGGCGGAGGTGCTGAACCGGAATGGCTACCGCCTACGCAAGGTGGTCAAGGCCAAACCCCAAAAAAACTCCCGGAAACGGATGCCATCTTTGCCAATATCGCGGACAAGGACGGAAAACCCATAGCGGACCCGGCGTGTTTGGAAGTTGGGCAGGTCATGCGCCTGAGCATCGACTGCAAGGCCACTGTGAAGATCGGGGAATACTCACGGGGTGGGAAAACCCGCGGTGACACCCAAGCCGCCGATCACGATATGGGCTGCGAGGAAAAGCAGGTTCCGTTTGGAATCGTGGAAGAGGATAGTGGGCAGTTGCATCTGACGTTTGGAAGCTCCTTCAAGACCAGTGACTTCATCATGGATGGCTTGGAGGACTGGTGGCAGGCCATCCCCAAGGAAAAGCAGGTCGTGATGACACACATCCAACTCAAAGTGGACAATGGCCCGGAAAGCAGCGGGGTGCGTACCCGGTTCCTCAAGCGCATAGTGGAGTTCGCCGATGCTACCGGCAAAATCATCCAGCTGCTGTACTACCCGCCATACCACAGCAAGTATAATCCCATCGAACGGTGTTGGGGAATTTTGGAACAGCATTGGAATGGAGCCCAACTGGTGGATACCGCAACCATGCTGGAATGGGCGAAAAGCATGACCTGGAAAGGTATATCCACCCGTTAGTAAAATTGAGCCGCAGGCTCTACCAGAAAGGCGTTTCTCTATCCAAGAAAGTCATGCGGGAAATCGAAACCAGATTGGAGCGCAACCCGCTTTTGCCCAAATGGGACATTCTGATTCGGCCTGCCTGATGGGGATGTTTGCTTTCGGAAATCGCCCAAGATCCTTTTCAAATTCTATTGTGACATATCCCCAATGGGTGTATGAATGCGGTAAGCATTATAGTAAGCAATATATGCTTGTATATCGGCTTTAGTAGAATCTCAGGTTTGATAAGCAGCCTGTTAACCATTCGCATTCCATGACATATTAAACTGAGTATCTCAGCAGTTTCCCTTACAGCTCATTGAACACACCATGCCACGTTCTTCAAGCAATTGTTGATATTTTTGACTTGCATACTGACTGCCACGGATGCCCTTCTAATTGTCAAGCATCAATTCGTGTACTATTAATAAAATTATTCTACTTTCTCAAAATGAAATACATTTCTCTTGCGATATAACGTTTAAGACAGCGAAGTGCCTCAAGTTTCGTGTTACCTTGTGTTATACGTTTCTCAACGTACTCTTTGGTTTTAGTGTCTGTTCTTAGTCGCCCGATAGCAATAATATGCAACGCGCTATTTGCTGCTCTATCATCACCACGATTAAGCCTGCCTCTACCACTCCAGCCTAATGAGGCTGGAATAGGATTTACACTGCACAGCGCAGCAAAACTCGCCTCAGACTTCAATCGTTCTGGATTGTCTCCCACAGTAATCAGTAGTTGTGCAGCAGATTCATAGCCGATGGCCTGGCCTGCAATCATCTCGGGCGCCAGCTCATCAACAATGACTGAAATCATCACATCCTGGTCCGCAATTTCATCATGTAATTCCAAATATCTACGTGCAAGCGATTTCAATGCAATTTTGTATGCAGTTGAAACATCACGATACCCACCCAGATCTGCTCGCCAGGCGGCAAGGGTACCGATTAATTGCATTCGAGTCATGGTGCGCAGTGATTCACGAATCGACTCTGTGTAGAGATGATATTCATTTGGATCATCTGCAGTGCAATACGACGTGCTGCAACCGCGGTCTTCCTGCATACCTTGAGAACGCGTAACGATTCCACCATGCCATCACGCGTTTTAGGTGTCACGGTGCGTATCCCGGCGAATGCTGCATGGGCTGCATTCTCCGCATCGATCGCGTCGTCTTTACCGCGCTTGCGCCGGTCTGTTTTATCAGGTGAAGTAACCTCTAAAATTTCGATATCAAATTGCTGTAGATACCTGAGCAGACCTGCACCGTAAGTCCCCGTACACTCTACCCCGATACGGTTGACTTCACCAAAGGACTGCATCCAATTCAACATTGATTGATAACCCTGCCGCGTTGTTGAGAAAGAGCTGCTGGCAAGCACTCGGTCGTATGCATCGACTACCGCTGCGAAATGTAGGTCTTTGTGGGTATCGACTCCTCCAACGATGACATGATGTAATGTTTTAATGAAGTTAATTAGTTGCATCCCAAAAAAATGATCTTTGTAATAACTGAAGATATATTAACGTGAGTTCGACATAAGAAAAGCTGTAAAAGGAACCTGAATTCCTTATGATGAAGTAGTTTTGGAAAAGAATTTCATCATGAGAGGAGTCAGATTCCAATGGATACTATAACGATTTTTTGTGCGAATGACGACTTTTGTAAAGAGTTTGAGCCGCGTTGGGAGAAGCGCTTATTAGAGTCGTCGCTGAAACGGCGTCGGCGGCAAGGAGCATTGTGTCTAAGCGAAGTCATGACCATCATGGTGGGGTTTCATCTATCCGGTTATCGGACATTTAAGCACTATTACCTGAATTACGTGTTGAGGTATCAGCGGTATTATTTTCCAGGGTTGGTGAGCTACAACCGCTTTGTGGAGTTGCTGCAAGATAGCCTGGTGCCTTTGTGCTGTTTTCTGACCAGCCGCTTTGGGCAATGCAGTGGGATCAGCTTCATTGATTCGACTAAGATCAGTGTGTGCCACAATCGCCGCATTGGGTCGCATAAAGTAATGGCAGAGTTTGCTGTATTTACCTATGGGTTAATATTATAATCAATACCGATAGACAAATTTACCGCAAGGTAAATGCATGGCATGCTTTTAAAATGAATAAAGAAGTTAGATTCGAATACAGGAGAAAATGTTTGCTTAAGCTGCTCAATGATCAATGCAGAAGAAGCAAGGGGAGCTTTCAAGAAGAAGTGGAATAAATTACAACTATTTAATTAGACTGCTTTTTGAGCCAGGAAAAATGGGAGGGAAGAATATAGGCGAGGACATGGTTGAAAAAATTGAAACAGCCTTTCCCGGATGGCTTGAACAATCCAATGTTGAACCTTTTCGACACGGAATTTTCTACGCAAAACCCATACCTATTTCTGGGGAGATACAAGACGGAGACGGTGAGCATCTAAGTGTTCAGCAATACCCGGAAGATTTCGCCACCAGCTGCGTTATGCATCCGGTTGATAACCCAAGATACTATGCGCTAAAATTCAAGGGAGATTCGATGTACCCTCGCATTAAACACGGTGAAATCATAGTTATCGATCAGGATCATGCACCAGAGCCAGGTGATGACGTTGTAGTGAATTTGCGGGATGGCAAGCAAATGGTGAAAGTTTATCTCTACCAGAGGCACGAAGAAATTACGCTTGGATCAATCAATAACAATCACGGCAATATCACCGTCAGCCTAGATCAAATCCAAAATATGCATTACATCACTGCAAGACTGCCAAGCGGGTCGGTTTGTAAGATCAACACCGGATCCATTTAAAAAATTAATAACAATAAAAGGAGATCCATTCATTATGGGAATATCTGATGCATTCTATTACACCATTGAAAAAGGGCAAATTGCTGCCAAAATCAAAGGAAACCCAATTGTTGAACAAGATGGTCAGTTCAACCACGGAAGCTTATTGGCTGATGATTTTATTATTAAGCATGCCGGCCATTTTAGAATTGAAGATTTTCACAATGACCAAGGAGATCAATTAGTATTTGATACAGGTTACGGATTAGTTTCCAGGGAACAATTGATGAGCTTTGTGACTGATATGCATTTTCAGGGTGATGATTTTATTGTTAACTTTGGAGATTCTGCGTCTATAACTTTGGTGGGGGTTCATCAAGCCCAAATTAGCTTTGATGATGTTGTAGTATTGAGTTGACAATTGGCTTAATGATGACAGAACACAGCGATAAGTGGCACTAGGTTTATAGGAGCAGATTCAAAGATGCAGTACGCAGGCGCGATACATGACTATGAGAAAGGAGACAAGAAACAATATGCCATGCACCGCATGAGAGCCAAATTAAAAAATAAAGAACAAAGGTACACAACTGCACATGATGGCATGGAAGGACACCAGCAGAAATGTACCGCCACACACCTAAAATTTAGGGACATATTGATTTAGGTTACTTTAAATAAAAACAGTTCAAAGAAATAAATGTCTGGTAGCACTGGCCAGAAAAGCGTGAGCAACAACGAACACCAGGTTATTAAGTCGCTTTATATTATTCGCTTTTTGGAGCGGGCCAAAGCAGCGTAATTTTTTTATGATCTTCTTTTTCTTGTAGATATAAGTCACGATGCAGGGTACTCCCCTCGTAAGTAGCATCAAGCGAATATTTTCCTGGAGGAAGTTTAGCAAGCAGGTAAGGTCCTTTGGACATCGTTTCCAGCACGGTGGAACCGGATGCATCCCTGATGGCAATCTGGACATTGCTAATATATACCGCCTGAGTCATACCAGCTTTGGCAAGTTCAAGCATGAGTGGCCATTTTTTCCCTTCCTTCAATATCGCATGGGATTCATTTTGACCAATGCCTCCAGTCATAAACACTATTTCACCTTGGTTTTGCACTGGTGGAAGCGAAGATTCTGTTGGCACGCGCTCAACTTGTGAAAAGCCGGAAGCGCTAATGATACCAAGTAAAATCATAACAGAAGCTGTTTGAACGAGTTTAGTAGTATTCATTATTTAATCCTCTTAGGTTTATTAATGCGTCCTGTTAATGAATCACGCGATAAACGAACCGAGCTCTCAATGCTTAATCTTCTGTCTAACTTATATTGTGTTGCCTCGCTTTCTGGATCTTGACCTCCTTACTGTTTATTGCCTCTTGCATTACTTCCGCAATAAGGCAAGTAGTACCCGATTTATTAGAAATCAACTAAGATGCGGTGCATAGCGAGAAAAAGAGTAAAAATAAACTATGCACCGCAAAGGGACAATACATATACACAAACACAACCACTATATGACGTTGTGAGAAGACGTCAGCAGAAGTGTACTGGAACACACCTAAATTTTAGGCATGCATTGATAGGACACATTCTTACAAGAAAAAGTTTAAAAAAATCAAATGTTGGCTAATGCCAGGACTCAGAATCTCAAAACTCTGGAGTTCGTGTATAAAGAGCGTCATGTGATTAGGTGTTTTTCAATAAAAAATAAGCATTACAGAAAAATATCTTCATGCTATAAAAAAATCGCTAAAAATTACATGAGTTTTATACAGTTTGTCTCAGCATTGATTTTGCTTCGCTCAAATGTCAGCAGAACCTAATGCAATTTAACACTTACAAACAAAACAAAAACCATGAAAAAGGCCGCATGTGCGGCCTTTTTGTATATCTGTCTCGAAATTCGTAAATTATTACTTAAGCTACGACCCGATACGTTCTATTACCAAAGAAAAAGTGGTAGAAATTCGCTGATTTGCGGCGCACCGCTCTATCACCTTACTAAGTTGTAATATTGGAATGCGAGACTAAACAATTCACATGCTCCTGTGTGTGATAGTTATGCATACTGTTTCGGATTCGGATTCTGACCCGGATTCGTATTTATGACACTGGAGTGACCCTCCTTTACGGAATCAGCAGTTAAACCTGCGGTTCCACGATGTTTACCGTCTTCAAAAGTGTTGCAAGCTTGATCTTTTGTCTCATCCACCTTGGTAAGCTTGGAAAAACCATGATAAACATCGAACTCATTTCTACTTTCACAGGTCCATGTATTTGGCGTTGAGCTCACTTCATCCGTTGTGCAGTCCACCGTCACTGACCGAACGAAATCAGTTTTCCCATCTCCTCTGACCCATTTGGCAAGAAGACCCAGATGAGCTTCCGTCGAACCGGCGGTAGCTCCCGTCGTACCGGTAGTGCCGGAGGTTTCGCCAGCAGTGACTACAGTTCCTTCTACCGTTGCCATGAAATCAAGAACTACATGCTTACCATGGACACTGCAAGTTGTTTGTTGGGCATGGCCAGAATCTGTTCCGCCAGTTCCTCCACTTCCAGTTCTCCAGTTCTTTTTGAGAGAGTACTATGGGTTTTGACATTGAGATTGAATCGCTCATTCGGAAAAATATCCCACTGATAACAAGCGAGCTGGTCAGTAGTACCTGGGGTACCAATAACACGAGCGGCACCTTGACCACCAGTCGCACCTTGCCCACCAGTGGCACCTTGTCCGCCAGTGGCGCCTTGTCCACCAGCACCACCAGCGACACCGGAACCACCAGTGGTTTGAGCGAATACCATGCTCGCAAACATGAAAGTACCAGTCAATATTATTGTTCCTACCAATGTTGAAGTTGATTTATACATAACTCTGACTCCTTAACTTACAGCCAAGTACATAAAAATAAATTTAATGCATGAAAAGCTACATTAGCTAATTCTCATTTAGTCGGCTAAATTAAAAGAAATTATCAACAAGGTAGACAAATACCCCAAGTGTAAGAAATCTCAGGGTTGTTTACAGAGAGGTTGATTAAAATAAAGTTGGAGTATTTCATAAGGAGTTGAGTTATTCAAACTCTTGTGTGGTTTGACAGTGTTATAAAAGTTAATAAAGCGGCCGAGTTGGATTTGCCGGCCGGTGCAGTCTTTAAAGTTAGTCATGTCATGCCACATCTGCATGAGGGTGCGGATAGCGCGTTCAGCTTTGCCGTTGGTTTGGGGTCGATTGACTCGAGTGAATTTCTGGCCGATGCCGTGGGCTTTGCAGGCTTTAACAAAAGCATGACTGTCAGTGCCTTTATATTCCTTGCCATTATCAGAATAAGCGTAATCGATCTGGTAAGGACATTGGGCGATGACGGTTTCGGTAAGGAACCAGGCTGCGCTATTCTGGGTTTTATCGGGCAAGATGGCTGCATAGAGTTTTCGGGAGAAGTCGTCAATCGCGACAAACAGGTATTCCCTGGGTTGGGTAGGTGATTGGCCTTTGAGCAAAGGCAGGCGTTTAGTATCGAAATGCATGAGTTCGCCGGGATAAGACTTGTTATAACGCTTTACCTCGCGTTTCAAGCGCTCCTGGATGGACTGCTCGACTTTGGCTAAGCGTTTGAGGCCGTATTGGATTGTTTTAAAACGTTGATTAGTACTGTCGCGAGGAAAAAACTCCTTGCGCCTTGCCCGCTTGAGAACGGCGTAAATCGTGGGTCTTGAGACTCGAAAGCGTTCGGCAAGTTGAGACACTTGCCAGCAGCGAGTTAGGTCAAAGCTGCCACAGCTCCTGACGGTCAAGTGGCGTGAGTCTTATATGTTTGTGCATGTTCATTTACAGTATTCTCCGGAATACTGTAAACAACGCTAGAAATTCTTACACTCTATATACTTCTAAAATTGAAGCTAACGTATATAACTAATGATAAATTAGGTATTTGAAATTGAGTTTGAACTGTAACTGTATTGCTAATTTTCAATCAAACGCCTATGAGAAATTATAAATTCATGCAACTGGTGATCGCTCTTTGCACTCTTTCACCAAATGATGCGATTTGGGCTAGCGATGGGTATCATGGAGGCGGGCACCATGGTGATGGACATCACTATGGTGGACATGGGCATCACCATGGAGGTCATGGGGGCAGTCATTTTAATTTTGGTTTTTACCTTGGCCCCGGGTTTTATGATTACGGTCCTTACGGCTATGGTTATCCTTTCTACTATCCACCTAGTTATGTTTACCCGCCAACCGTGGTAGTACCTCAAGCACCAACAGTTTATATGCAACAGCAACCTCAAGTTACCCAGCCACAAATAAATTACTGGTATTATTGCCGGAACCCGGAAGGATACTATCCATATATCAGAGAATGCCCAGAAGGCTGGTTACAAGTAACCCCGCAACCTCCCTCGCAATAACATAAAACAATGGAAATATTTAAGGCTATGTCACTTTTATGCGGCATGTCGTCAAAAATGAAATCCATTGGTTTAGCGACGATAAAATTTCCATAATATTATCTATCGCTTTATGAATTCTGTTCGCGATGGATAGTCAAGACAAAGCTGTTATGCACAGTCTTTTCCACGGAAAATGTGGACAATGTGCTATAGCTCATGAAATATAATCATTAGGTTTGCAAAAAAAGAGAATATCAGAACGAGGGGGGGGCAGTGAGTACTCGTCACCCTAGCAAAACCATACCTTTAAAATTATGGGCATCACTCGCAGCAATTCTTATTGCTCCCAACTGCTCTATGTCTTAATGGATCGCGTCATGGCGAGACTAGAGCCACAAGAAGAACAAATTGCACAAAAAGAAATCAAAGAGATTGAAGCACCGAAGGCAATACCATTAAACAATCAGAACAACTCTGACCAACCAGCAAAACCAATACGTGTAACCAATACCGTCGTATCGGATCAAGTAGATTGGACTAAAGTTTCATCCTGTATATCAAACAAGACAAGCTTTATTTGTTATGGGCACAGTGATGAGTGCCTTGTTATTCCATCATACACGTGTCGCCTAGCCGTTCAACATGGATGGCCTGGAAAAAATTCTGCAACTAGCAACTGCAGCGACAACTTTATAAGGAGCTAATAATGAAAAAACTACAACGCAGCATCATAGCTAAGTTAAATCGTGATTACTCCGAAGTCCTTAGCCAGTTTTGCAATGAAAAAAATTACTCCGGCGTACTGCTTGTCGATTATGAAACTTACGGTGATCTCTTATGCAAGCGTCGAAACTATTCCATTGCTCCAATACCTCAGCAATTAAACTATCAAGATAAGATAATTGTTGCACCGTGTGTCATTGAACATAACACGACTCTTGTTCTTGAATATGGCTCACTCTTTGCTGTTCACCATATACTGGAAAATCAGCATAGTGAGATTGAGGGACTTGAACCGGGTTATTCAATTATTACACTCAATTATCTTTGCCAACTTACTGATGATATTGTTAACGGTAAGAAAGAACCATTCAGATTCGAATTACCGCCAGTTAAAAAACTTCCGTAGCCTTACCATTCTTTTCTGAAAGTTTTTGACGGAAGCGTTTGATTTACAAATGAAAGTTAAGCAAAATTCCAACCAAATCCTGACTAGCAGGGTATCCCACGGGATGCCCTGACTTGGAACCCACTTGCGGGCCGTCTAGGGGGCGGTGAGTACCCGTCTCGGGTAAAACCATTATATTCCCTATATAGAAATAATCCTCAGCCACTCAACCCTATATTATTCAACCTTGTTTTTTTATCTTAACGTTGAAGTTCTAATTCAATTAATGGCCCTCGCCACTTGTTGTGGCAACGTCTAGGTAATTTTTCCCAGATCTTCGATATTGTTATCAATGAATGAAAAAACTGAAAAGTGAACTCACCCTTCAGTTTCAGGACCGTGTCTGAGTGCGTGAAAGAAAATCATAAAATAGCTGCGGTCAATCGGTGCACCGACTCGCTCAATCTCAGGTAGCATCAATGCATGAAGTTTTTGTAGATTATACCAAGGAACTGCCGGATAGGCATGATGCCCAATATGATAGTTGATGTTATTCCAAAAAAATGAATTTACTTGGTTGCTAATGATCGTACGAGTTCCGGCCAATTGTCCCACATTCCATGGGCAGCCATAATGTTCCGCGATGAATCGAATGCTATTGAAAAAACCAAAGAAAATAAGTGGCCAAAACCATACATCAAAAACTTGATTCTCGATTCCTTGAGATGCAGCCCAATCATATATGATCCACATCACAACTATATGAAGCACGATCTCACTCCAATGGATCAGCGCTTTCTTCCCGCGAAGCATCCGAAGCGGAAAGATCAATGTAAACTGAATTGCAGTTAAGAATACTCCTACAACTGCATATGCGTAGAAGAGAATAAAGTCACCTACTCCTCGCTTTCCCATCGTAAACGCATCCGGATCTTTTGGAGTACGGTTATATCGGTGATGAAGAAGGTGATCTTCCTTAAAGGAAATAAACGAGATGATAAGTGGGATCATCGCAAAAATTCCAAATGCCCAATTCTTCCAGCGCACTTTAAATAAAGTACTATGCGTGCAATCGTGCATAAAGGTCACAATACCCATCTGTATGTAGCCCATTGCTAAATAGCACAGCCAAGTCAACGCCCAGTGGCTTGAGTTCCACGCAATTACTCCAAGTGCAGCCCATATCCCATAGAACAGCGGGATCTTTAAGTTGGGAACCCAGCAATGTTGATAAAGCTTCTTTACTTCGGAATTGATTGCTGAAGCCATAGGATGTGAGATGATTTTGTCAAATATTGAGAAAAAGGAGGAGAAGAAGAAAAAATAAACGCTCTTTTTCTTCATTTAGAAATGTAACGAAAGCCGGATTGTATGTCAACCTACGACTCTGCAAACAATCTTACGGCTACATCTGAACAACGCGCAGCTGGATCGAAAAGAAACTGAATATCATCTTATCTGGAAAACTCCTCTACAGCAACATCCCAAAGCGGCTTTTAAGGATAACTTGCCGTCTGTAAAAATCTGCCTTGATTTCTAGCGTACAATTTCTTCATTACGTTATTCAATCTGTTTTTCTAATAGTTTGATCTGATTTTCAAAGCCTATAAAAATCTGACGGCGGAACAGATGGGTGCGCATTGATTCTACCTTCCAGCCATCGCCAACCCCTGCCCCACCACTTCTTAAATCCGTTCATAGAGATTTCTTGAGTTAATCGAGTGAGTATTTTAATCATAAGAAATATCCTTAGGTATTGATTTAATAATTTCCTACAGGCAATTTTTCTCTGCCAACACAACAATAAGTTACTCCTGACGCACCAGAAGCGCCGCCTTTTTCCCTGAGCCAGCCGGGGATTCTGGGGGACTGGCAGCATCGCCTAATCGGATTTATTAAAAAGGAAAAAAACAACATGAGCAACAACATAATTAAGGAAGGCAGCATGAACTATCAGGATCTTAAACTAAACGCTCGCCAAACCACCAGCCAAGGCAGGCAAAGAAATCACCACCATTTTGGTAATGAGCAATCTGTTATTGATTGTCGCGCTGGCGTTGGCAACTGAACTCCCTGCTGACGAACAATCAGATACACAGCTAGCCAGCCAAGAGATCATCATCACCTGTCACCAGGATGGCATACCATATGCATCGGGCATGCCAGATGCTAGCGTTTATCTACTGGATGTGAACGACATAAATGGAGCTTATCGCAATCGGTTAGCACAAGTTCACACCTAATGATTTGGGCTTGCTGGAATCACTACGACAACGAAAGTATATGGTTGCTCTTCAGGATGCTCTTGAATCTCAACAACACGGACGAGAGTTGGTTCATATGTCTCAGGATCAACAATGAAAGGTCGAATGATGAAATCGCCTACCGCTGGCAATGAATACGGTGAGAGGGATGGATCATATAACTCATCGACATATAAAACCTTATCTGCATCCCATGGATACATAGCCCATTTTACAGCCGGAAAACTCATTGTCGTCATTTGGCAACATTGTGAAATGAATGCGAAGACTACAACAAATTTATGATATTGGCAAATTAAAACAGATATACCAACTACATGAAACAAAACAATTTATTACAAATCGCATTACTTAAGACCAACGAACAAATAACCGCCTGGCCAAGAGAAAAAATATGACTGATCTTGTCACCAGGACGATATGCCAAATACATCGAACATGCTTGATGCTAGCGATTATCTACTGGATGTGAACGACTGATATGAAATTGGTCGTAATCGGAGAACACAAGCTGACTCCTAATGATTTTGGTCTGCAGGAGTCACTACGAAAACGAGAGTATGAGGCTGCATTTCAGGGTGATCTCGAATCTCAGCAACCCGCACAGGAATTGGATCACGTGTCTCAGGATCAATAAGGAAGGGCCGAATGATTAAGTCGCCCTCGTTTGGCAGCGTACAGGGTGCGTCCCATAGTTCTTCGATATATGAGACTTTACCTTCATCCCCTGGATACACAACCCATTTCACAGCAGGATTATTTATTGTTGTCATTTGGCAACATTATAAAATAAATATGAATGCTACAACAAATTTATGACGAATTTATGATATTGACAAACTCAGTTCATCTGCCCTCTCCTTCCGCTCAGGTGCTTCAAACACCTATACTTGAGCTAAAGCGGTCATCCACGCCAGAAAGCAGCGGTTTCTTAAGCCCATAGTTTTCTATGGTCGAGCGTGAGAGGAATACAACACCCGCAAGGGAAATCACTCCACCTTTTTTTGGCCAGGTTTGAAGCGCTCGACTACCCGCATGTCGCTGATGGTCAACTCCCTTCAAAGGAGCCAAAGATCATGACTAAGCAAGAACACAGCGTATTTGCACCCATCGTTTTTTCATTCCAATCCACCAATATCCACACCTTTGTCGATGATCACGGCGAGCCGTGGTTTTGTGCCAAGGATATTTGCGAAATATTGGATGATAAAATGATAGCAAGGCAATAAAGGATCATTGCCGCGAATACGGGGGTAACGAAACGATACTCCATCGACAGCATGCACCGTAAACAGGAACTAACTTTCATCAACGAAGACAGCCTCTACCGCTTAATCATCCGCTCGAAAAAACTGGAAGCAGAAAAGTTTGAAGAAATGTTCATGGATGAAATCCTCCCTACCATCCGCAAAACTGGCAGTTATCATCCTTAACCACAATCACTTCCAGCTAACCAGGCAGAGCAGATAGCCGAGTTAGTCAAGCAGAAGCCACTCAAATCATCATTCAAGGAAGATTACTTGTTATTCTAATTTGCGCTAAAAATTGCATTAATAATCTAGTTCCATCCAGTAATACATTTGATTAAAGCCGGGGCATCTATGTGGTGGGCTGAAAACCACAAAATAGCGAAGATGCTTAAGGCTTAATAGATGTGGGCAGAAAGACAGGTTCGGGCGGAAAAGCCACTATGGTAGTACCACTCAAAGCGTTAAACACCTCACTGGTCACTGATAGCTTATGCGGAGAAACACCAGGCGGCACGCTTTAATTGAGCTATTAATTACGAAACTTGATCTGTAATTATCTTAGTATATAAATCAATCACTTACAATGACAGCCAAACTACAAATCAGCATCATACGGTCTGAAACGACCGGCTTCTTAGCTTAGTATGGCACAAAATTGACACAATCATTTTTGTAACATGCTTGGCTCCCCGACCGGGGTTCGAGCTGGGGATGTGCGAGTTAGCAGGAAAAGCCACCCCTGGAAACGATCAGCTCGTCGCCACCCTATTAGATCGTATGTACCGCATGATAGGCATAAACATTCTTAGATCCGCTTAGCATATATTCTTCTTTCTGCGTTGCACTTGAAAGAAATGAATGCTAAAGCCGTATCGACTGCGGCTAGCCTCACGATTATACTTTTCCAAAAGATGTGATAACTGTATCGCATCGTAATCTGGTTTTCGGGCAAAACAATTTGCTCATCATTGGCTATTCTGTTTCTTTACTTCGGGAGAATGCTATGAACAACCAACAACGCAAAAGCAACCCTTTGCTAGTACGCGTACTGGGATTGGTAATTCTCATGGCGTTTTGCAATACAGCGGCGGCTATTGACTCCTCGGTAAAAGCTAATACCACAACGATGCCCAACATAGAATGTTTGTTAAACTGGGCGCAAACATTTTACCCCAGTTTATTTTCACCAGCGCTGCAAGAGGTGCAATTTTCCGGCCCTTATACCTATCGCTATTACCCCAACACCAATTCTTATGTGGGCGTTTCATCTGCAGATAATCATGTATACTACCAAGGACCGACCGATGTCTCACCAAGAGACATCGGTGATTTATCCGCTTTCCTGAAAGAGTCAGGATGTGGAGCGATGCCATACCCTGTTATTTTTATTCATGGCTTAGCCTCTTCAGCAGAGACATGGGTAGCATATAGAGACTATCTAATAAATAATGCTAAATGGACATTCGGTGGAATACCTTCTTACAATCATGACACAAAAACGGTTAATATTAGTTGCCCATCGGATCCAAGCCAGCTTATTAGGTGTACGGGTGGCGCGGGCGATTTCTACACGTTAAATTTCTCTGATAATCAAGGGCTGTCTTTAGATGTTCAGGGAGGTGAATTAGCAGCAATCATTAAAGCGGTTTTAGATAAAAACCCCAAAGCGACAAAGGTTCTTCTGATTGGGCATAGCACGGGTGGGCTTGCTGCAAGAGAATATCTGCAAGGATTAGCAAGAGTACTCAATCCAGTAACTCCAATTCCGTATCGGGAGGATGTCGCGAAACTTATTACTATTGGAGCCCCGCATCAAGGAAGCTTCTGGGCCGAGGCATGTAATACTCAATTCGTCGGTATCTGCGAACTTTTTCATTTGAATATCGACCCCAATAGTATTGCAGTCGAGGAACTACAACCAAATAGTTCAACTTTAAACATTCTTAATGATTTAGCCACTCACCCCCTTCCATCCAATGTAATTTATGTTTCGATAATTGGAACAGGCCAACCTACTTTGTCTAGTTTAGTTGATTTCCACGATGGAGATGGTATCGTATCGGATACTTCCCAGAATCTAATAGCAGTAACTGGGAATCTTCCTTTTCAACAGGAATCGATTAAAGTTAATATTCTTTTCCGAGAATGCGGTAATAGTATACAAATACCTGTTGTCGGGAGCGTAGGTCAAACTCATACCTGTGAGACAACAGATATTGGTGTAGGAGCAGAAATTCTAAGAAATTTGCAATAGGTTTAGCAAACTAAGCGCACTGATTTTCGCTGCAATCGCAGAATAAACGGATAGACATGCACTCCGTGTTGACGATATACCATAAAGCTGCCTCTTAATCATAAGGGCTATTTTGTCCAACTTGCGCTAACTGTTGGGGTATTTCAAAAATCCAGATGTATTAATCGCCAGCACCGTTAAATGGTATTGATATTTCGCCTTTCCACTGAAAGGGGGTACTGCCTAATCCATCTAGAAAGAGTTGCCCAGAGATTCGATACTCCACTTTGTCGCGATTAGATTTTTCCAATTCGCTAAATTGCTTCAATAACGTTCCAAATGAATAAAAATTGCCGAGAGTGTAGATTTATATCGATTTATAGTTGAACCGGTTAGAACTCTCTTTTTCAGTTTGATAAGGCCATCATCAACCATAAATTCATCAATTTTGGTGATAGGACTATCACCAAACTGCCCACACCACCAATCTAGCCTCCCTACGGCGCTGGGGTCTTTACCAGAGTATTGGCTCATATAAATGCTGTACCATTCCCGGAACATTGGAATGATTGCAGTTGCTCTACCTAACTGGCGGTGGAGCTCTGTGTCGCCCTCGATCTGTTTGATAAATGCTGCAGCATCTTTCTTTTTGGAAAAAGTTTTGGTGACAGACCAAGCAATCTGATTTGTACTTGAAAATTGCCACTTCACTTTTGAATTTACGAACAGAAGCCATTTTTTTCCTCGCGTTACCATTTCACTATAATGAGCGTGTGATGGATGGTTAATTGATCGAATTGCCAAAACGAACAAACAACCGCAAGGTTTTCTATAAACTTCATTATTTCTAGTTAGTTACAAGAACGTAACAACTGTAATGATTGGTTGCGGGGGCCCGCTACGTACGTAATTCAACACCATTGAGAATAAAAATTATATAGGAATTGAAACATCTATCAAAACACAAGATTCTAAGATAGGTGGTTATATTTTTTGCGGAAAGGATTTTATTTAATTTTTAGAGGTATATATGAACGAACAATCTTTTAAAACACAATTTATTTCATCATTCTTAGCTACATGGTGCGCCAATAAATATGAGGAAAGCTGTCGTACAGGCAACCGTGATATATTAAGTCAACCTCCAGTTAAAGATGCTGAGTTTCTAGCAAATGCTGCATGGGATGAGTATGTTGATAAGATTATTAAAGAGCCCTCTGCATAGCTGTATTTTTAGAGTTTTTCTATGTATATGTGACTCATAAAATCAATCACTTAAAAATACTAAATTATCCAAAAAGCCAGTTATGCAGAGGTCTCTAAAATTGAGATGAATCCGTAAATCTTAATTTTTAGGAAAACAATATTGTGAATCGAATTGATTCTATCTAATGTGCGTATGCAATCGGGACATCGTTCCAGTTCGTTGTATAGCAAGGTGACACATTTTCCCGATGCATGGTCCATGATTTTCTCTTACCTGTTGAAAAGACCGATAAGGTATCGCGTCCATATCTTTGATTTATCTGATCCAGCACACTCATCAATCTTGCTGATTTGTCGTCTGTGCCATGCTGGATAAACAATGATTGCTGATGCATTATTGCAGAGTCAATGCCGGTTAGCATCACACCTGCTTTTTTATAGGCATAACCTTGCCGGTAGATACGCTTAAGACCAAAGAGCGCTGCCCTGACCAGCAAGCATGTATCACTACTGGCATTGGGCAGTGGCACGGTCATGCAGTTACTATATTGCTTATCCTGTTCACGGAAGGGATTGGTCTGGATAAATACCTGGATTGCATTACAGACCGAATGTTGCCGTCGCAGTTTTTCTGCCGCACTGCTCATATAACCGGCAATGGATTCACTGAGTTCAGGCAAGCTATAAACTAGCTGGCCAAACGAGCGGGAAGAGATGATCTGTTTCCTGGGTACTGACACCTCTTCCAGTGCCAAGCACGATATGCCACGCAGCTCATAACCTACGCGCTCCATCACCACCCCGAACTTGGCACGCAACCAGGAAGGTGGCGTATCACGTAACCCTTTCACAGTTTTAATACCGGATGCATGCAAATGCTGAGTTATTTGACGCCCCACACCCCATACTTCACCCACTTCAATAGCCGATAACAAAGCCTCGAATTGTGCGGGTGGCATAGCTGCGAGATCACATACCCCATGGAAAGCAGGCTGCTTCTTGGCAATATGATTGGCCAACTTCGCCAATGTCTTGGTTACTCCAAAGCCTACACACACTGGCAAGCTGGTCCATTGACGTATCCGTTGACGTATTGACTGGCCCATGTCTTTAGGTGTCAGCCAGAGTTTGCCCAAGCCTTGCAAACCCAGAAAACACTCGTCAATTGAATAAACTTCAACATGGGGGCTAAAATCACGCAATATCGTCATTACCCGATCTGACATATCGCCGTAGAGAGTATAGTTGGATGAAAGTGCAATGATATGATGCTGCTTTGCCAAATCCTTGAGTTCGAACCATGGTGTACCCATTTTGACGCCAAGCGCTTTCACTTCATTGGAGCGGGCCACCGCACAGCCATCGTTATTGGAGAGTACCACTACGGGTCTATTGATCAGGTTCTGATTGAAGACACGCTCACAGCTTACATAAAAGTTGTTTACATCCACCAATGCAAAACTGATAGGAGTGCCGCCCGTAGCCATGATTACACAGCAAAGCGTGCAACCGTTCCCACTACAACACCCCACACCTGCAACTCCTCATGCTCCTGGAAACGGATAGGTGGATAAGCAGGGTTCTCGGCGTGCAGTTCGATCACACCACCATAGGCGTGCAATCGCTTAACGGTATATTCATTGTTAATTACCGCCAGCACAATATGCCCGTGCTTGGGTTCGACCGAACGATCCACTACCAGCATATCACCATCGTGTATATGCGCGCCCGTCATGGAATCACCCACCACTCGAAAAAAATATGTCGCGGCTTTATTGCGCACAAGGTAACTATTGAGATCGAGCCCTTTTTCAATGTATTCGTCTGCAGGAGATGGAAACCCAGCACGGATACGATGCTGCAATAACGGCAATATACAAACGGCAGGGTCAATCTCGGCGCGCTGTAAGCGGGGCAGCGTGGATGCGCTCATAGGCACAAAGGGAACGATGGTTGTCATGATGAGTCTTTAGTACATGATGATGCCGACAGTATAAAACACTCATTTAACTAATCAAAATGTGACGAGATATGTGCGGACGATTTGCCTTGGCTTATCCACGTTCAAAACTGATTGACTGGTATCATGCGTCGTCGATGCCGGAGATCGAACCACGCTATAACATCGTGCCTACGACCGATATTGTGGTCATTCGTGACAGTGACAATGGCCGGGTTGGATCGATGATGCGTTGGGGATTGATTCCTCATTGGGCCAAAGATCCAAAGCAATTACCTTTATTAATAAATGCACGTTTCGAATCGCTTACAGCCAAGCGGCTATACAAATACGCATTTCATCGACAACGCTGTCTCATTCCTGCTTCTGGTTTTTATGAATGGAAACGGTTAGCAGATGGAAAAAGAAAACAGCCCTTTTACGCGTCAGCCAAAGATGGCAATCTACTATCTATTGCTGGTATATGGGAAACAGCAACGGTTGATGAAAAGGTAATCGATAGCTGCACGATTATCACCACTATCAGCAACGAATTGATGCGTTCCATCCATGTCCGTATGCCAGCGATCCTCCCTCGAGAAGCTTGGGATACTTGGCTGACCACTTCACAGTTATCCGATGACGACCTTTTATCTATTCTGAAACCGTTTTCTTCTGAACAAATGCAACTATGGGCGGTATCCCCTGCAGTGGGAAGAATAAGTAATCAGGGAGAACAGTTAATCAAGCCAGTAAATGAGTGATTCCAAGCTCACCTTTCTCAGCTCTCTTTATGATTAAACTGACCTTTCCACCAGGATTTTTTGCCTGAAAGCTAAAAAATAATCTAAATAACCATCAATTTATGCTGCCAATTGAGCACAATTTCTTTGGAATTGTGGCACCTGTCAGAATATTTGTAGTTCCATCGAATAAACCTATTTTTACCACTTATTTCCTAGTTTGAAAGAATCCACTTACCTATATTCTTGCTTACTATAAAAAAGAATATATACACAATTCCCGAAGAATCCGTCACGCATCTCACTGTGTCTTTTCGATCGTCATGAGGTCGCGATCTTTAGCAAGTAGTGCCGCCTCGCACAATGTATCGACAGAGGCGGTTAGGGAAACAGTATGTTTCCATCACCTCTATTCACAAGGAGAAAATGCATGACAGATCCAACTCATTCCGCCGCGTCCGCCCGACTTCCCATCAAACGGCCCGAAAAGCTCGCTGCTCTCGGTGACCCGATCGATTCTGGTTATCAAATCACGCTACTGCATGATGATGGCACGTACTACAGTCCCATCGAGCCGTTCACCGGCACGCGTGACAAGTGCTATCCGCGCCTTGCGTCAACACCCGCATCTCTCTCCTTTATTAAATCCGGCGGCGGCCGTATCCGCAGCGGCGACACCGTTACCATCGAATCGAACGAGCCGCTCAACATCAACAACGATCAGCGCGTCTTTCTCGGCGCCTGGTCAACCCCTGCCCTCTATTATTGGAGCGAGGGCTGGGAGAAGGAGAACTGGACGATCTACCGCGTGGCCGGGGATGGTGATGTTGCGTATGGCGATCGTATCTACTTCATCAACCAGACCTACAACCAGCGCATGGGTCGAGACAGTGATCGCCTCTACCTCACGACGAACGAGTCGTTCACCGACACCTTCATTATTGGCGCACCGTGGGATCCACCGCTCATCACCTCCGCGCTGCCCCTCGATCAGTACCACAGCAGCACCGGAAAACCGGAATATCGCGACATCCTAGGCTGGATCTGGAAAAAAGAGAATCCCGGTGATTACATGTTCAATATAACGACGCCGTTACCGAAAGGCGATTACAGCGCGCTCATCCAGTTACGCCACGACCGCTCCGACGGTGGACAGATCGCAACTGTTCGCATCTACTGCGACAACGAGTTGCTGGATGAAGTAATTGTCTACGGCGAATCGTTCGACAGCGACGACTGGCAGCGGTCGCTGGTTCTAATGACGATCCCGCGCGACGGTCAAGTCACCGTCGACGTCATCGCCGCCGATGATAGCTCCTCGCTCGAAACCGGCGCGATTTTCATCCAGCCAGTTGGGCAGCGGCCGTTTTGGGCCATCGCGCACCGTTGCAACACGATCGACAAACTGATTGCTGCCGCGCAGGCGGGGGCCAACGCGATCGAGTTCGACATCTCGCCCGAGCTAGTTGACGGCAATATCGTCTACTGGGTTCATCACAACGGCCAGCCAACGTGGGTAAAGCTCGAGGATTACTTACAGGCAGTGAAGGACAACAACATCCTCGACACCGTGGCGATGCTAATGTTCGACATCAAGCCCGACGACAAGATCATTGCTTACAGCTACGGCTACTACCTCGCCGTCATCGCTACACGCTACGGCATCGGAGCGAATCAGGCGTTCTTCTCGGTCGAGGAAGCAGCGATGGCAGACAGTTTCTATCAGGGCGTTACCGATGCCGGTATGGCGGGCGCTCGAGACGTCTCGTTGATCAATGAAGGGCCATCGAAGGAAACTGACCCGAGCATTTGGTATCGTGTCGGAACTGCGAACGGTGCGACATTTCTCGGTATTGGCGTCTTCGCGAAGGACATCTTCTCGCCGATGCATGACTGGCTCGCGCCTATGTCGTACAACTCTAACCTACGTGACCGCGATCAGGTACTGAAGAAAACGTACTTTTGGACGCTTGACAGCAAAGCGTCGATGAAGAAGACGCTCGACCTCGGCATGGACGCGATCATCGTCAACGACGTCACGAAACTTCTGTCGGTGTTGAATGAAGCGCCCTACAACTTATTGTTCCGCCTCGCGACGAAAGACGACTCGCAGACCGAGGTGTTCGGTTGGCCGGTCAAAACAACACCGACAAAGGAAGTCATACCGGTCATCCCACCATCCATCGAGTTGGTCGAGATCACCGCGTAATACTGTCATCTTGAGAAAAGGATGACGATGAGTATTTAGCCGAGAAGGCGGCACTTGCACTCAAAGCCGCGGTGGCGATACGGAACAGCGGCAACACACGACACTATGCGATCAAAGTCCCCCACTTCACACACCATGATCGCATAATAATCATTGAGATGCACGACAAGCTTCTTTGCCCTTTATAAAATCGGCATATTCGAACCTCGGCTCATACAGAGCGAACAATTTCACTTAGCAGTGCCCTTTGACTTTTCAATTGTCCCAACGTCCCGAACCAAAGCATTGCAAAAACCAACTCCATCAGGTAATCAGTTGGGATGTTCGGTAGCGAATTGACAGGTAAATCAAAAACCTGAATAGACCAAGTTGCAATAGGCTGGATAAAGAATGCCCACGCACAACCTAGCACACAGACCCACCCTATGCCAGGGCGCCAACCAGCTACCAAAATCGACGTGTGGCCAGCTTCAACCTTATTAATGTCGCGCTGATCCGCAGCTGCTTGATTGATCGCTTTCTGCAGATCACTTTCTAGTTGCTCTCTTGCTCTGGCTCGTTCATTTTCGTTCGGGATCAGGTCTAGAACTTTGTTAATGATTGGCGTTATTGCTGGGAATAATAAATTCCACATGATTATTGCTCCATGTCTCTATCTAGATTATAAAAATTCAATCGCCCAATTTTTCCTACAAATCTTTTCGGGTTTTCCTTTGCCCAGCTTCGCGCCAAATGGTTAATGCAAGCATTGTTATTTCGTAGTAATTCCACATGTCGGTTAGTCCTTATTTAATGCCGCGAATCTTTTTTCTATTGTTTGCTCTATCAGAAATAGAAGCCTGGTAGCCATGTTGCCAGAGATACCAGCAGCAGCTGCACAGATACCAACCGGATAATTTAGAGACGACAGAACCATGAAAGCTGCTAGCCCGACAAATCCGCTGGTAACAACCTCCCCTATTAACTCAATCAGATTGAATACCCTGGTGCGCCCAGCTCTTAACTTCGAGTACCAGCTAACAAGTCCACCGAAAAACGACATGCCTACCGCTAGCCCCCAAGTTGCCGCACCCCAATTTGTTGGGTCATTTTCTTGCATTGTGCCTCCCTAAAATAACGCTAACGCATAGCCAATCACGCCACCGATGGTTAATACTACCCAACCATACGGTTGATTGGCGTTTCAGATGGGCTCGATACCTCACGCACCGGCTACAAACTGGAGACCGGATTTCGCGGACTGATGGCCGAACTGTATCTGGACGATTTAGCTGAGAAAACACATAGAGGCTTGATAGGCCAAACACTCGACGGCTACAGCGCTGGCGGTTTACCCTATGGTTTCAGCTCATCATTTGATGGCAAAGGCTATAAGAAAGTAATTAACGAAGAGCAAGCGCAAATCGTGCGCTGGATCTTCGCACAATATGTCGCAGGCTACAGTCCAAGAGGAATCGCAGCAGAATTAAATAAAATGGACGTGCCCTTGCCCAGGGGCGGCAAATGGGCAGTCAGCGCCATCTATCCAGATGCTAAGCACGTCGGCATGCTAGGTAACCCACTCTACAATGGTAGGCAAATATGGAACAAATCCAAATGGGTCAAGGATCCGGCAACCGGCCGCAGACTACGCACTCTCAGACCGGAATCGGAATGGATCATCACCGAATATCTAGAGCTTAAAATCATCGACGATGAACTATGGAATGCAGCCAGACAAAGAGCACTCGCCACCCAAGCGAAAACCGCCAAACAACGCGCAATTTTAAAAAGCAACGTTAGCGGCGGACGCAGCCCTAAGTACCTACTCTCAGGCATAATCCGATGCGGACAATGCTCAGGCGCCTACGTTATCGTTGATTACTACCGCTACGGCTGCGCGACTAATAAAGATCGAGGCGATGCCACCTGCTCAAATCGGATCAAAGTAGCTAGAACTACTCTTGAAGGCAAACTACTTGCAGGCATTAAATCAGAACTGCTCTCAGAAAAAGCTTATCGATTATTTGAGGAGGAAGTCAGACGACTTCTCAAAGACCAACACCCCGACCCACGCCAGGCGAAACAGGAAGGCGCCAAAGCGCAGACCGAGATCGACAACATCATGCTCGCCATCCGCCAAGGCATCATCACCCACAGTACAAAGCAAGCACTGGAACAAGCCGAAGCCCGATTCGCTGCATCACAACAAAAACTCAAAGATATCCAAGCCTGGCAACCTACGCAGATACTCCCACGAGCAAGAGAAATTTACAGGAAGCTAGTGCAGAAGCTGGAACACATCAATGATGTCATATCCGCACGCGAAGCAATCAAAGCAATCGTGGGAAAAATTGAATTAAAACCGGAAAACGGCGAGCTATGGGCTGAAATTAAACAAGACGGACTAGCCGCCTTGAGTAAGATAACGGTGGTTGCGGGGGCAGGATTTGAACCTACGACCTTCGGGTTATGAGCCCGACGAGCTGCCAGACTGCTCCACCCCGCGCCAGAACTGAATAGATTAGCAGATAATGCCAATACCGTCAAATTATAATGCTTCATTATTCGTTTGATAAGGCTATGATTGGATCAACATCATAGCCTTTAGTGATGACGCTCATACCTCTTATATATTAATTTAGTGTCGAGATTATAGTTAATATCAATACTGTAGTTGACGACTTGTCCAGCGTTCCTGCTTGTATCTTTGCCAAGCCATCTCCTTTTTTAATGCCGCGTTAATAGCATCCAAAACACTGCTTACATTAACTGATTTAGTTTTCTCTTCAGTATTTCCGCTCAGATTAACTCCCAAATGCAATTTTCCCCTCTGATAAAGCGACCAAATCTCGGAACCATAATCGGTATGTGCAAGTTCTGGAGCAAACCGACTTAGATAGGCAGTGATATTATCAACATCGCGTTTAAATATTCTCTGTGCATTGTGATTACTGGCTGCAAAAATCGCCTGAGGAAAATCGATAATAACAGGGCCTTGGTTACCGATTAACACATTGTATTCAGATAAATCACCATGAACGATACCATGGCAAAGCATGCGGACAATCTGTCTAATTAAAAACTCATGATACATCCTTGCCAGCTCAGCGCTCAATGTCAAATCATTCAGCCTGGGAGCTACATCACCATTGCTATCAGTAATAAGCTCCATTAATAACACCCCTTCAAAAAAGTTATAATATTTTGGTGTCGGCACACCAACTGTAACCAGATGAGACATGGTATCTACTTCAGTACTTTGCCACGCTTCTTTCTGTGCAATACGACCAAAATAACTTCTTCTTTGAATAGCACGCATGCGTCTACCGTTTCTAACCAATCTGCTCTCGGTATAGCTTATACTCTGGCGAAAATTTTGTTTGTTTGTTTCCTTATAAACTTTGGCACACAGGATCTCGCTGCCACAACGGACAACGTATACCATGGCTTCTTTGCCACTCATAAGTTGGCAAATAACTGAATCAATAAGACCTTCTTCAACCAGTGGTTCAATTCTTTTTGGGATTTTCATTAGCTCTTATGTAAACATGTCAATACAGCACATGTTTTCCATACTCCTGTCAAATAAATAATTCTTTCTACTCAACTGGTGAGAAATCACGTAGCTATTACCTCACCTTCCACTATTAATTAATTTTGCTGAAACCTTGGCGACTTGCTTCGATGCCAGACCGTATCCTCGGGCGACAATATGATTAACAATAACCAGGGTCTTATTCGCGCTATTCTGGTCTGTCGTTAACGACTGCTTTCTGGTTCCGGTAAAGTTCATATGAAACTTATCCAGTAGAACTTGATACAAATTAATTACTTTATGTTTAAAAAACATCTCCATCTCCTTGATTGCAGTTATTACATTGCTACAGTAATAATCAACCACGTGATTTGCATTGTAGAAAGAAAAAAACACTCTTGGAATGTGACAAATTGCCGCAGGGCAATTTGTTGCAGCCATTTATTTGACATAAAACAACCGCCCAAACAGTTGTCTTAATATAATAGAACTGCTTGATGACAGAATTATTACCTTTTGATCAGTTATTCTCTTATGACACAATGGTTTGTACTGTTAGAATCACAGCAGATTCCGAAGGGCGACATCACAAGGAGTGCTACAATGACTTCAAAGAAAGAGGATTTATATTCACATCAGGATGCGCTTGCCCAATTGCATGAAAACCAACCCCTGTCTGATAAATTAGGCTTCTTACATCAATTGATTCGTGAAGATTTTCCGTTTATTGATCGCCTAGCTATTGCATTACTAGAAGAGAAAACTGGAATACTTAAGACTTATACGCATAGCACCACAGGCGGCGAAAATCCTTTAATCGCATATGAAACACCGCTTGAAAGCGCACCCTCCTTACGTGAAATCATGCAGCACCGTCGTCCACGTCTCGTACAAGACCTGGCAATCTTCAAGAAAGGCATCCATCTGCATACAGAACTGATAGCAGCCAAAGGCTATAAAGCAAGCTATACCCTACCACTTTATCAAAATGGCGTTTTTGTTGGTTTCTTATTTTTCAACTCGTTTGAATCCCATCCGTTTGGACCCGCCATCTTGCGCCAACTCGATATTTATGGCCATTTGATCGCCCTAACGGTCATCAATGAGCTAACGACAATTCGCACGCTGCTTTCTGCTGTTAAAGTAGCCCGCAGCATGACGCATTACCGCGATGTAGAAACGGGTTCACATATCGATCGGACTGCCCATTACGCACGTTTAATAGCACGTGAGTTAGCTTTCCGTTATCATCTCAGTGATGAGCAAATCGAGCACATTTTCATGTTTTCGCCTTTGCACGATATTGGCAAAATCGGCATTCCTGACAGTATCCTGCGGAAACCAGGCAAACTGGATGAACGCGAATTCGATATCATGAAAACCCATCCAGAAAAAGGTCGGGAAATCATTGATGCTATTCTCAAAGACTTTAATCTTGGCGCTTTTGGTCATGTCAATATTCTGCGTAATATCGCTGAATATCATCACGAAGCAATCGACGGCACAGGCTATCCTAAGGGACTGAAAGGCAAGGAGATTCCAATTGAGGCCCGAATCAGTGCAGTAGCAGATGTGTTCGACGCATTGACTTCAAGTCGCGTCTACAAAGCAGCTTGGACAAATGAAGAAGCCTTCACCATGCTGCGGCATTTAGCTGACGATAAATTAGATCGGGATTGTGTCGATGCCTTGCTCAACAATATCGATAAAATTCAGGAAATTCAGCAACGTTTTCAGGATAAATAACGAAGCAAGTTTCAACCGAACAGAGCGTTATCAGTATACGCACAGCTTTTAAACCTCCCCCAGCAAAACAGAATCTATGACCTCATCAATAACACAAACGATTTCAGATGGAACACAGCAAAAGATCGTGCAGTTCATTGCCACAGAACTCGGCATCACCCCCTCGCAGGTAGCAGCGGCAGCCAATCTGCTCGATAGCGGCGCAACGGTGCCTTTCATTGCGCGTTATCGCAAGGAAGTAACCAATAATCTGGACGATACGCAATTACGAAACATAGAGGAACGCCTGCAATATCTGCGCGAACTGGAAGACCGGCGGATGACGATTCTGGCTTCGATCGAGGAGCAAGGCAAACTCACCGATGAACTGCGTCTTGCCATCGAACAAGCTGCAACGAAACAACTCCTGGAAGATATTTATCTACCTTACAAACCCAAACGTCGCACGCGTGCCCAAATCGCACGAGAGGCAGGTTTGGAGCCTTTAGCCGATGCGTTACTGCACGACCCGACACTAATTCCAGAGCAAGAAGCAGCGAAATACATCAAAGTACAGCCAGCCGCTGAAGGGGTGGAAGCGATCAACGTTCCAGACGCGAAAACTGCTCTCGAAGGCGCGCGTGATATTCTTGCTGAGCGTTTCGCTGAAACGGCTGACTTACTCGCTGCCCTGCGCAGTAAACTCTGGAATGAAGGCATTGTGACTTCCACTGTCGTAGCGGGCAAGGAAATGGCGGAAGAGGAAAAATTTCGCGACTATTATGCCTATTCGGAACCGATCCGCACCATCCCTTCGCATCGCGCGCTGGCATTGTTTCGTGGCCGCGCATTGGGAATACTCAAAATTGACCTCAGCCTGGATGAAGCGGCTGAAGCTATTGTACCGCACCCTTGTATCGCCATGATTGCAGCCCATTTTGGCATCGAGAATCGGGGACGCAACGCGGACAAATGGCTGGTAGACGTCTGTCACTGGACATGGCGTGTCAAAGCACACCTGCATCTCAGCACCGAATTATTGTTGCAATTGCGCGAAGCAGCTGAAGCAGAAGCCATTAAGATCTTCAGCCGTAATCTGCGTGAATTACTGCTTGCCGCCCCAGCAGGCCCGAAAGCTGTCCTTGGCCTTGACCCTGGCTTCCGAACAGGCTGCAAAGTGGCGATTGTAGACTCCACTGGAAAGCTGTTGGAAACTGGTACCATCTACCCCCACCAGCCTCGCAGTGACTGGGAGGGAGCACTCGCAGTTCTCACACAATTGGTCATCCAGCATGGTGTCGAATTGATTTCGATTGGCAATGGTACCGCCAGTCGTGAAACGGATAAATTGGCTGCTGAGGTCATCAAACTAGTTGCAGAGCAAAAGTCGGAGCTCAAAGTGGCCAAAATCGTAGTCAGCGAGGCCGGCGCTTCGGTCTATTCCGCATCAGCCTTTGCGGCAGCCGAGTTTCCCGATTTGGATGTGAGTCTGCGTGGCGCTGTGTCCATCGCTAGGCGCTTACAAGACCCATTGGCAGAGCTGGTAAAAATCGAACCCAAGTCAATTGGTGTCGGTCAATATCAACACGATGTCAATCAACGCATTCTGGCACGTTCACTCGATGCCACCGTCGAAGACTGCGTGAATGCAGTCGGTGTCGACGTCAACACAGCATCGACTCCATTGTTAGCAAGAGTCTCTGGTCTGAATCGTGTACTGGCTCAGAATATTGTGACGTATCGCGACGCCCATGGCCCCTTCCCGAATCGCCAAACGATACTTAAAGTGCCGCGCCTAGGTGAAAAAACATTTGAGCAGGCCGCAGGTTTTTTACGCATCAACGACGGCGACAATCCGCTGGATCGCTCGACTGTGCACCCCGAAGCCTATCCCGTAGTCGAGCGTATCCTGGCACGCCTGAAAAAGGGCATTGAACATGTCATGGGCAGAGCGGAAGTATTGAAAGACCTCTCTCCCAAAGAATTTACCGATGATACCTTTGGCTTGCCGACTGTTAAGGATATCCTGACTGAATTGGAAAAACCCGGGCCGCGATCCACGACCTGAATTCAAAACAGCCATCTTTCAGGAGGGCATCGAAACGCTCACAGACCTGCAACCCGGCATGATCCTCGAAGGCGTAGTCACCAATGTAGCCGCCTTTGGCGCCTTCGTCGATATCGGCGTGCATCAGGATGGTCTGGTGCATGTGTCAGCCCTGGCAAACAAATTTGTCAAGGATCCCCACCAAATCGTCAAACCCGGTCAGATCGTCAAGGTAAAAGTGCTGGAAGTCGACACAGCCCGGCAACGCATCAGCCTGACCATGCGTTTGGACGACCAAGCAGACACTCCCTCCCCCAGCGCTGACATCCGTACAACTCAGCCTCAGAAACCACGTAAGCAGCAATCGCGTGATTCACAGCAAAAGACCTCCCGTAAACCTGAGCCTGTCAGCGCACTTGCTTTGGCACTGGCACGCGCTAAGGAGAAAAAGTAGAGGGTATTATTTTTCTAGAAAATAACTTTTTAAGGAAAACGGTACCAAGAAGTATCAACACCTTGATTCAGTAGTTAAAAATAGCTCTAATGTTTGCATCCAAACTCTGAGCATCCGCACCTGAAGTATTCAGCTTGGGATGGGTTGGTGTTACCGGCGGATGATCCTTTCTGACAGGGGCGCACTACCCTGTCAAAGGATATCGCTGCAAATGCAGCGTGACTGCGTTAAGTGGCAGCATGGTGGAACACAGATGGCTGAAAGTCTCAGAGACACTAGAAAAGGAAACCAGCACCTATATCAGCAAACGCTCTGGCGAAGTGCAGCAATTACCCAAGCGGGTCCGATCCCGGCTTCAACTATCCACCAGGAGATCGTTTGGCAAATCTGCAAAAGATGCTGGCTGACAAGATCGATCGTCTGCCGGATGATTTAAAAACTGCAGCAAATGAGCACATCAAAAAAAACGGGGATTTAAGCGATTGTTCCCCTTTATGGCTACTATGGGCTCTTAAAAAGTTGACTCGCATTAACTATGCGTTAAATCACGTCCAATCGCTATTCATGGATATGAGTTTAAGCTTGGTTTAACAATTGAGGTCACCAGTATGCGACCTATCGATAGAAATCGGTGCGAGCCAGACAATAAGATATTATTCCATTTCTACTTCATAAGTGAAATAATATAAGCAGCTTATGAAAGGAGATATGGTGATGGCACGAGTAGCGAGTGGTAAAGAAGTTTTGGTGCAAGCAAAGGAATTACTGGTTAATGCAAGTACAATAGAAGAATTAAGACAAGCACAGGCTGTAGTGCTACCTTTGGAACTTGGCTTATCAATGGAGCAGACAGCTACAGCAATAGGTACTTCAATAGGCTGGGCGTGCCAGCTTCGAATGCGTCTTATCCGCAATGGCGGCATACGTGATACAGCCAAGCCTACCCGTGGTGGACGACGGCGCGAAAATCTTTCGCGTGAAGAAGAAGTTGCTTTTCTAGCGCCTTTTATAGAAAAAGCATCGACAGGAGGCATTTTGATTGTGAGCGAAATCAAGCAAGCATTGGATGCACGCTTAAAGCGCAAGACATCGCTCGCAGCTACCTACAACCTGCTGCACCGTCATGGCTGGCGCAAGCTTGCTCCTGACAAGCGCCACCCCAAAGCAGACGTGCTCGCTCAGGATGAGTGGAAAAAAAACTTCGCGATACCCTCATAGAAATTGACCGGGAATGGCAAGCAGAAGGGCAACTGCGTCTGATGTTTCAGGATGAAGCCCGCTTTGGGCGTGTTTCTGATACACGTCGATGTTGGTGCCCCAAACCTATACGCCCGCTATGCCAGGCAATGATCACCCGGCAATATGTCTATGCTTATGCTGCTGTCTCTGTCGCTAATGGAGAGTTGGATACGCTTATCCTGCCTCAGGTTAACCCGGATATTGCACGAGCATCCAAAATAAGAGCGAATTTGCCAGAAATTCATTTTTAATTTAGATGAATCGTATTTCTAGTCAGAATTTGTTGTTAAGCATTATGCTTTTTTATGTTTTCTGGTGGAGTTATGGCAAAAAAATGGGAATTTCTTCAGTTAATAGGCATAGCGCATCCACCACATAGCTATTTTATGCGGTGAACGGTAGTGCATAATCCTGGAAATGAATTATCCAGAAGTAAGTCTAGCTGCGACTTGGAAGAACAGTTTCTGGTAGGGGCAGCTGCTTGCAAGTAAAAAGCAAATACGGCGAGTGTTACGTAGGATGACGGCACCGATTTTGATTAGTTTGAGGCGTAATGTGCTCACATAGGCTTGAGCCAGTTCTGTGCCTTGCAATGCAAGGCGCCTTATGGTTTCCAGCAGGATGTAAGCTAGCGAGGACAGAAGCAGACGAAATTGATTTGACCTAAAGCCGATGGCAACTGGTGCGGTCGGCAAACAGATCAAGCTGTTGTTCTTTAATGCGATTTTCCATTTCACCGCGTAAACAATAAATCTTATCGTAGAGAAGCTGCGGTTTACCGGTCAGATTGGTGACCACATAACGTGGATTACTGCCTTTCTCAGTAGGCTCGATTTTAACGATGATGCGCCGTAGCTGCTGCCAGCTCTTGGCAGCATAGTGAAATTCACCCAACCAGCGTACTTTCTCACCTGATGTGGCATATTGCTTCTCTGCTGCTTGCTGCCATTGCGCAGTGATCTCATTCAATCGCTTGTTTTGGGCGATACCCACGATATAGCTTACATCATGGCGCTCGCACCATGCCAGCATTCTGCGGCGGCAAAAACCACTGTCACCTCGAAAAATGATACGAACTGCAGGCCAGCTTTGCCTGAGCCGTTTTACCAGCAATGATAGAATAGCCCGGGCATGTTTTGCCCCATCGATATTGCTTGGCCGCAAGTAGCTCACCAGCAGTTGATCTTGGCAGAATACATACAGTGGCAAAAAACAGTAGTGATCATAATAACCATGAAAGAAGCGGCCTTCCTGTTTGCCATGGACCGCATCATCAGTAGCATCAAAATCTAGAATCAGTTCTTTGGGCACTCGTTTGAAGGAAGCCACAAACCGTTCTATCATTACTTGATGAATATGCCAGGCTGTTAGTCGATTCGCCTGATTCTCCCGGCGGCATAAGGTAGAACTGCTCGCTAATATCTCTTCGCGTTCAACCGCTGATTGAATCGCCAAATCATGGCGTAATTGCTGATGATCATTGAGGTCTTCATAGCCACATGCCAACGCATAAACCCGTTGGCGCAATAGCGCCAAACTATCATGCTGACAGCTTGCCTGCCGACGATTATCTTCCAGCGCCTGAGCAACCGCTTTACTCAGCCCAATGTGCTTATCCACCTGCCGCAATAACATGACGCCACCATCTGAAGTAATATCGCCACCCTGGAAATTCACTTCAACAGTACGCTTTTTTACATCTGGAAAATTAAACGATTCCCGGGTACACTTTGTCACTGGCAATTCCTTTTCTTTATTCAGCATAGGTAACTGAATTATAAAGAATTATCATGGATTTGCCACTTCCCTTCGTGCAATATTCAGGTTAATAGCCATTGCATGCAGCTATTTCTGAATGAGGTAGCGTCACGTCACCCCAATGACCGGATTATCCTGGTGCTCGATGGGGCAGGATGGCATCGCAGTCACACCCTCAAGCTTCCACATAATCTGCGCTTACTTATGCTGCCACCCTACTCACCAGAACTCAATCCTGTGGAGAATCTTTGGGATGAGCTCCGGGAGAAATCATTCCACAACCGTGTATTCGACAGCCTGGACGCACTTGAAAATCACCTGGAAGCAGCAATGCGCGACATGGAAAAAGATCGTGAATGTGTCCAATCTATCGTTGCATGGCCCTGGATTATAAATTCACTTATGAAATAGAATTGGAATTAGACCTCATCATAAGGAAGATTGTCAGGGCCTACACCGACGTAGTCAGGTTCAGGCAATACTTGTAACTGAACTGCCTTGATGTGGGTATGGCCAGCCAAATACGCCTTTGCAACGCGATGCATGCCATCCATCAATCGGCCATTAGGGCAGAGGATTATTGGATAGCTAAGATCGGCTGCTTCGATAAGAAGCATGTGGGTCAACAAGTCCTTACAAGTCGGACTTCCCTCATCAAACCAGTATGACTCATTCAGTTCTTCGATTTCAGAAATTGGTATTTCGAATTGACCGCTGTGTTTTGTAAGATCAATAAGCCTGTGTATATCCCAAGCTAGGAGACCGAGCTCACTTTTCCTGAAATGATATTGCTTTCTCATTGCTGGAACCTAATGTTGGGTGTAAGGTGCCGACTGGAAGGAGGCGAAGTCCGTGCTAGAAAGGCATCTGTAAAAGGTATCTACCATTGAATTTGTGGATGACACCCCCACCAATAAGTTATACTACGCTTCTTAATAATGGGTGTCATCCACAAATTCAATGGTAGACACCTTTTGTGTTACTACCCCGACCAATGAATGGAAAGGCGAACTCAATGCGGTAGTTAGATTTCCGAATACTTCGTATCTATAGCCCTCCAAATATAAGGTTACCTTCCGTTGCTACTCCCGTCTTCTCCCCACCACCTGGAGGAAGTTCCGGTATGTTAAACGTGTATTCAACTTCAAAATATTCTGGATACTTTTTATATAACAATAGAATGACTTCATGTGCAATTTGACGAATACACGGCAATAATGGGTTTTCTATTGGTTTTACGACTCCGCTCTGTTCGGTGCTTATACCGATTGCATTCCATTTGGATAAAGCAGCGTATTCAATTTCAATGGAGTCATCGACATGACTCCCGCCGTCTGTTTCTGCAATGTTAAGCACTAGCTCTCTTCGACAAAAGCGTATACTCGTGGTTTTTTTGGGAGTTGCTATCACCGTAGTGTTCCACCAATCAGAGAATGTAAGCATCCTAGAATTTTCTCTTTCTCCTTTGGGTGCCACCCAAGGTCGATATCCCTCCGAATTTCGAAATTTGAATGTAAGCAGCCCAGCATAGCCAACAAGATTATCTGGATCGAATCTGTCTGCTGTATCGAAGTACCTAACATTTTTGAGACCAAGTTGGCCTAGAAGAGATTTAGACATGCCTTTGTCGTGTAGAAGTACACGGAGGGAATGAGCAAGCCTTTTACCTTCGTAAAGATTGCCTTGATCATAAGATTTGCAAGATTGACACAAAAAGCTGATCTGTTCTCGAAGGTGGAGGAGTAAGTCTTCTTTACTTATTTTTTCACGCTTATTTCTTGACATAGAATCACACCAAAAGAAAATCTAACGCCGCGCTCTGGGTGAAACCTAAGTGCAGCGTAGGTTTGTCACTAGCAACTCTTTGTTAGGCATTTTTAGCTCCCAACAGCCCGTTCTCCTTGAGAATTAGCTCTTGTTCAAATACTACCTTTTTAAATAACATATTTGGATGTCCATTATTGAGCGGTTCTATGCTAAATATTGATTCATCACATACTGAATCAACCTTAAGATCTGTCACTAGAATTGGGTAACATACCTTTAAATCTTTACCGTCTTTTGGAACAATCACATGACCCAAAAGCTGAAGACAACCGAAAGATTCCTCTACCTCAACTAGATTGCCCTTAGAATCAACAATGCGCTGATTATGTAATATTGATGTTTTTTCACACGAAATCATGCAGCAGCCTGGAGTTTTCGCGCCATACATAAATTCTGTTTCATGCATAATTAAGAGCAAAAAAGGATTATCTTTTCAGATTGCGCAAGAAATACGTCTTCGTTTATTTCTAAACTATTACTCTTAATAACTTCAACAAGCTCCGATAGTATAGTTTCTTGCTCAAATGCAGGGTGACTGCCTATAAAGGATAGAATGTGCTGAAGTGCCGCAAAGTTATTACGCAGTACTTTTTCATTTTTTACAGATGCCTTACCACTTTTTTTGTCAATGGAAAACATCGTATCGATTCTATCTTTCAGTCGATCTTTCGTTACATTAAATTTCTCTTTTAAATCGTCAGCTCTACACTTATCTATCTGGTATTTCATCAGCTTAACTACATACTTCGGAAATGGCTGAGATAAATCCAGTGTCGTTTTAGAAGATACGTATTCCATGAAATATTTGATACTCAGGTAAAAAGCTTCTAGGGTCTGTTGACGTTTTAAGATAAGTATTTCATAGATAGAAACAAACTCGTAATATTGGGGTTCCTATACACCAACAAAACGAGTTTGCGATGCCCCGATTGATGCTCAATGATGAGTTCTGGTCGAAGCTAGAGAAGATTCTGCTTCAAGAAGCGATTTATAACAAGCGCAATCTGCGCATGACGGTAGAAGGAATACTGTATCGAATGCGGGTTGGCTGTCCGTGGCGAGACCTGCCCAAGGCGTTCGGCTGCTGGAATTCCATCTATAAAAGATTCAACCTATTTTCCTCAGTTGAACCTATAAAAACAGCTGCGAACATAGTACTGTAAAGGTTTTAAGGTTGAATGAAGGAGTCACCCAATGGGTGAAAAGGATTTTGAGGAAAAAGCAGTGGTAAAGGCGGTGGATAACGCCGTGCAGGAGATGAAGCAATCTGCAGAGGAGATGTGTTTGTCGACTCCTGGTGGTCGATTTCACGTGCGCTGGGATGAAAACGGAAGTGCCACAGCCATGGGTCAGTTAGCATTTTTTGCTGAGTTCCTGGAAGTTACCGGCTTATTTGCCCGTTGGGTAGAAGGATGCCCGCTTCCTTACACGAGTCCTAATGCGCCTGCTGTGGTTGATTTACTGGGTACCTGGTTGCTCTCCATCCTTGATGGGCAGCGACGTTATGCTCACATCGCCGGGCTACGAGGAGACGAAGTAGCTCCTGAGATACTTGGCATGGGCAAGGTTGTCAGCGATGAGAGCTTACGCCGCGCACTGAGCGCGCTTGCGCCAAGTTTACCCAAACGTTGCGATGAGTCGCAACGCGCTGTCTGCCTGGCTCAACTGATGAAGAGTACGATCTGGATGGATACAGCGCTCAGCGAGAGTACTGGTGAAGCCTTGAATACTACCTGGATTCTTGACGCTGATAGCAGCGTCAAGCTGTTGTATGGTCATCAAACAGGTGCTGAGATCGGCTACAATCCCGGAAAGCCGGGACGACCAAGCCACACCTTGCATACGTATTGGATCAGCAATGTTCGTCTGGTGCTTGATGTCGAAGTGCAAAGCGGTAAATCTCATGCTGCCAAACATAGCCTACCTCGTCTGCGGGAGCTAATCGAAGGGCTTGCTCCTGAAAAGCGTCCTGCGCTGGTGCGTGGCGACAATGCTTTTGGCAATGAAGGGGTGATGGCTGAAATGGAACAGATTAATCAGCGTTATCTGTTCAAACTTCGCCAGACTGCGGGGATTAAACGTTTGATCGAGCGGAAATGGCAGCAAAACGAGTGGCAGCCTGTGGGGCAAGGCTGTGACGCAGTAGAAGATCAAGTCCGGCTGGCTGGCTGGAGTCGCGCGCGACGGATAGTGGTGCTACGACGTCAGATCAAAGACAATCTGGCGGTTGAAGTGAACGCAGATAGTCAACAGGGAACCCTGCACTTTGTTGATCATGCAGATAAGATCAAAGTGTGGGAATATGCTGTTCTGGTGACCAACGCTGATTATTCCCTGGAAGCTCTTGGTCAGTTGTACCGCGACCGGGCAGATTGTGAGAACGGCTTCGATGAGTTGAAAAACCAATGGGGCTGGGGTGGCTATACCACTCATGACCTGGAGCGCTGTAACCTCTCAGCACGAGCAGTCGCGCTCATTTATAACTGGTGGAGCTGGTATGTTCGCCTGGCACACCCCAAAACACATCTGGAAGCGATTACCAGTCGCCCTTTGCTACTAAATGGGGTTGCTCGTCTGACTCGGCATGCAGGTCAATCTCGACTATTGCTTACATTAACTCATGAGGCGGGTGATCAAATCAAAACAATGATCAGCAGTATCCGTAAGGGTTTTGATTTCATTCTGGCAAATGCGCCTCAGTTGCCAAAAATAGAGCGATGGCCTACCTTGGTACGCTACATTATCGACAAAATCTTTGCTACCAGACCAAAAAATCCACCAGTTCTCGATTTGCCAACCTTTTATCCTAAATTCCTCAGTTGAAATCTCTTAAATCGCTCAAGAACCCTACTGATTAAGGTGCTTTCATAGATCCATGGCATCACCAATCAGGCGAGATTTTAGTGAAATAATCAAAATCTGCTAAAAGTGTTGTCACGCCTTGCTTTTAGCTTGTTTACTATAACTGAGGAGCAGTTAACATTTTTAACCGGGAACCATTGATAGTATTAGATTACAGCTATTTTCATCATAAATTCCAACTGAGGAATTTAGGTTTATTTGACTTCCAGTTCGGGTTAAAAGAGGAATTTAGGTTCAATGCATGGTCATTGAGCAGGAAATGGCTCAATATTTTCAAAGCATTGGCTATTGATCCGGATTGGGAATGGGAATTTATTGATGGCAGCTATGTTAAAGCGCATCAGCATAGTGCGGGAGCAGCGAGTCAAGAATCGCAGGCTATTGGCAAAAGCCGTGCAGGCAATACCACAAAGATCCATTTAGCGGTCGATGGTTATGGCTTGCCGGTTGAGTTAGAAATCACCGGCGGAGAAGTCAATGACTGTTCTGCAGCACCTGATTTGATTGCCAGGTTGCCTGACGCAAAAGCGATTGTTGCGGACAAGGGCTATGACAGCGAATGTATACGGGAACAGATAACGCAGAAGGGAGCTCGGGCTGTGATACCGAGAAAGCGCAACTCGTTAAAGGGTAATGCAGATATGGATTGGGGTTTATATAGATACCGGCATTTGGTGGAGAATGCTTTTGCCCGGCTAAAGCAGTATCGGGCAATAGCGACACGATACGACAAATTGAAGCGAAATTACGAGAGTATGGTAGCCATGGCGTGTGGATATCTGTGGCTACCTATGTGAAATGTCAACAGACCCTAATGATTCATTTATAATACCTTCGTTTCTCTTATCAGGATGTGCAACGAAGTCTGCTAGCTCTATAAATACTCTGAATACTCGTCTATTTCCAGAATACTGGCGAAGACCTGAAAACAAGCTGTCAATCACAAATTCGTCAAAGCTCCCAGATTCTATTTTTGAGATAGCTTTCTGTACTTTTAACTTTAGGGAAGATTTCATTTTTCCTTATGCCCAATAAATAATTACATAGCTTTTATCTATCTTCCATGCTTTTGATATTGATAGCAATAAAGTTGCTACATTTGTCAGATTTATTAACTGTATATCATTCTAAATAGAGCGATATACAGTTCAGGAGATCATGACAGCACTGGCTGTCTCATATCTTTTTTCTTTCAGTTTGACCAACTTGTCAATAAAGTGCTAATCTGTTTTCAGCTAACTCTATGCTTTAAGGAGGAAATACTACCTCCTTACCCCCTCAGTGCCGCCGTTACTATAGCGGCATGAATCGAAAATAACCCCGTCATGTTCACCTTTCTATCGGCCTGGCCGCGTGCGCTATTTCCTTAACACCCAGCCGTGAAATCCAGTTATTTCCTGCTGGCAAATTCCGCTCGACCGACGATCGACCTTTTGATGCACCGCACTGGTTTATCGATGAGACCTTGACAGCAGACCTGATTGGGAAATTTGAAAGCGGTGTAAACCGAACGGTGGTAGACGACGAACACCAGACGCTGCTCTCTGCACAAAACGGTCAACCCACCCCCGCCGCCGATTGGTTTTCCGATCTAGAGTGGCGTCCTTCGACAGGCTCAGGACAAGTGGAAGGTTTGTTTGCCATCGATGTGGAATGGACCGAACGCGCAAGCCAGATGATCGAAGCTGGTGAGTACCGCTACCTCTCCCCTATTTTTGTTCATAACAAAAAGACCGAACGGTCACGCAACTGTTACATGCTGCGCTAACAATTCTGCATTGGATGGTGTAGACGGGGTCGCAGCAGCTAAATTTTTATCTATTGAAGAAGATATGCGACTAGAATAGCTATTGGCTGCCCTACGCAAACTCACAGGTCAGAATGAAAGCGCAGATGCTAAATCTGTGCTGGCCAACCTGACCGCTACGCTCAACTCAAAAGATGGTGCCATAGCAGCTTTCATAACTGCAGAAAATCACTCCGATTCAGCCAAGCTCATGCCGATCACAGTGATAAAATGCCACTATCAAATGCGAAGATTTCTTCGCTCGTTTCCATAGTTAGTTATCTCCAACCAAGCATCTTAATCTCTAGTGCCGTGATTTTGGTGAGATTTACGCAGCGTTGCGTCATCTGCAACCGCTTGCCAGGCACTTGAATTTATTTCTACCAGGCAGACGCCATTTCATTTGCGATGTTGAGAATCCTACTAGCGCGCTTCGGAATCGGGCTGAAAGAGTCCGAACGTGTTTCCATCAGGGTCAATAAAGTACGCTTGCCAACATACGCCAGGAACCGCGAATTTCGGTAACGCGACTTGGCCACCAAGCGATTCTATTTTGTCAGCTAACGTGTCGATGTCTACCACTTCGACTGAGCACACGTATGCGTTTGTTCCACACTCCTGCGGTGGCGTCGGAGCTGGCCGCTGAAGTAAACCGCCTCGAATCCCATCAGTCTCAATGCGCCAGTATGGAATCGGTATATCCTCATCTTTCGTAAACCGCCACCCGAAAATCTCTCGATAGAATTTCACTGCAGCTTCTGGATGAGCGGATTGGATTTCAAAATATGAAATAGTATTCACAGCTTCCTCCATGTTGGTCTAAAAAGTAACATATGGTTTTCGTATATTTTCTAAACCTTTAACATCAACATCAACAAAGTTGTTACTTTTGTCAGGATTGCTAACTATATATCAATCCAAAGTCATGACGGCACTGACTGTCTTGTAATATCTAATTAGACGATTAAAGATTTATTGGAAGAAATTGACTGATCTTTCAATGAAGTGCTAATTTGATTTCAATCAACTCTCTGTTTTGAGGAGTAAACAAGCCTCCTTAACCCTTCTCCATGCTGCTAGGCTCAGGACTCATTAGTTGAAATAGAAGATGACGATTGCGGCGATGCTCAGTTTTTTGCAGTTTTCTTTTGGCGGGATGCTGGGAGTGCTGCTTTTTTTTACGAGGGCCATTCTGAACCCAGTTGGCATCGTAACCACGATTCGCCAGCAGTTCTTTTGCTTTTGGCAAGGACAGCAGCAGAGCAACAGGCTTACCGCTGCCGTCGCACACGGCATGAAGTTTTGAGTTCAGGCCGCCATTCGTGCGGCCGATACAGCGGGGAGCATCCCCTTTTTTAGCAGGCTGACTGCTGTGCGGTGCGCCTTGAGGTGCGTAGCGTCAATCATCAGCCGATTCGGTGTTCCCACCTTGCTCGCCAGCTCCGCAAAGATGCGGTTGAACACAACCTACCCGTCTCCTGCGCACAAAGCGGTTATACAGCGTCTTGTGCGGCCTGTACTCTTTGGGCGCGTCCTTCCATTGTAGACCATCCCTGATGACGTAAATAATTCTACTGATCACGTGCAGATCGTCCACACGAGAAACGCCGTGGGACAGCGGGAAATCAGGCTTTATGCTTTGTCACCTAAAGTGGACAAAAAAAGTGTCGATAACATTTATAAATTAAAAGCATTCGCCTCACTAGTTCGTGAAATTTTATAAATTCCAATGTGAGAAATTAATCAATGACCGAGCTTAAAACGATCACCGCTTCTAATATTCCTTTTATCAATAAAAAGATGATTTTCAGTTTAAAAAATACTTATCCCAAAAAGTAAAAAGACAGCGTTACTTTAAAAATCATTCTGCTGATTAATCTCTACCAACTAGAAAACCGGAGCTTTACTTATGTCACAAGCCAATGCCTACGAACAATACATGCTACAACTCGTCAATGCTGAACGGGCTAAGGTTGGCGCTCAACCTCTCGCCTTCGACGATAATCTAAATACAGCAGCAGAGCATCATAGTAGCTGGATGATTGACACAGACACATTTTCTCATACTGGCGTAGACGGATCAAGTCCAGGTGATCGCATGGAGGCAGCAAATTACGTATTCTCTGGCTCTTGGGCCTGGGGAGAGAATATTGCCTGGAGAAGCACCCGCTCACCGTCTGATTTTGTAGATGAAGTAGAGCAAATGCACATTTCATTGATGAATTCACCTGGGCATAGAGCCAATATCTTAAATGACAATTTCCGTGAAATTGGAATTGGCCTAGAAATCGGTCCATACGACGGATTCGAAGGTGCTTTCATCACGCAGGATTTTGCCAAAACGGCAACCAATCCTTTTCTGACGGGGGTCGCATTCGACGATCTGGATGGCGATAAGTTCTACGATATCAATGAAGGATTAGGTAACCTCACCGTCACTGCCAAAAATAATACAACCGGCGCCACCACAACGACGCAGACAAGCCTAGCTGGCGGCTACCAATTGGAGCTTGCTTCTGGCAACTATACTGTCAATTTTGCTGGTAGTGGGATAGCCACAACGAACTATCAAGTTAGCATCGACAACAGGAATGTGGAGCAGGATCTTGTTGACCCAGTCTTGAGCGGCGGCACGCCCACTCCGCGGCCTACACCGACTTCTCAACCTGACACGATTACTTCCACTCCGCAGCCTACGTCGGTTCCTCAACCTAACACGATCACTGGCACATCGAGTTCAGAGACGCTGAAAGGAACATCTGGCGATGATGTCATCTCAGGTTTGGGCGGTTCAGATCAACTTCATGGCTACGAGGGCAAAGACACAATCGATGGCGGCAGCGGCAATGACATTCTATGGAGCGGACCAGATACTGACACCTTAACAGGTGGAACGGGCAGAGATATTTTTGTTTTCGATAGGGATTTAGACGGTACCGTCGACAAAATTACGGACTTTACACCGGACAACGATATCATCTATTTGGATAACGACATTTTTACCAACCTGACCAGTAGGGACTTTCTCAGCGCTAGAGCTTTCTATACCGGTACTCAAGCACACGATAGTACGGATCGAGTCATTTACAACGCGCAAACTGGCGCTCTTAGCTATGACGCCGATGGTATCGGTGACGCTAGCGCCCAGCAATTTGCCCAACTAACAGGTGGACTTGCGCTGACTAATGAAGATTTTTATGTTGGCTGATTAAGTTGAAGCTTTAAATAAAACTGCAGGGAGGATGCATACTTAAAGAGAGGCGGATTCAATCTTGAATCCGCTAGTTCGATACACGGGTGAAATCGCGTTCGCTTTATTTGGCGCCGGGATTAGATGACGCTGGCAGGTAGAGGGCTTACCGCGAGTTGTTTCATTATAAATTGTAACCATATCTTGCAGATGAAATCCGGCGGAAACTCGTCCCATTTATAATAAATATTGATCAAAGAGTAGATGGTACTACTGTTGAATTTGGCCCAGATGGGCCTATTCATCTCGTTGACCTCAATTTAATGACATTACTGCAGGGATGATCATCTTTGATCTCTGATCACTCAGTTAAAAATTAACGTGTGATACTCCTCCGTAAGCAGACCGCAATCTAACAGAAGCTAGATTGCGGTCTGTGCTTTTTTAAAATGAGCTCAAACTCTAAATTATAGGCAGCTTGCCACGTAATTTGCGAAACTCATGATTGCCAATCGATCTCACTATTTTACAAAACTAATCAGGCAACATCATCACCCTGCTTCAAGCTGGCCTCGATAAAATCATCCAAATCGCCATCAAGTACAGCTTGCGTATTGCCAATTTCAACATTAGTCCGTAAATCCTTAATGCGCGACTGATCCAGCACATAAGAACGAATCTGATATCCCCATGCGATATCAGTCTTAGCGTCCTCTACCGCTTGCTTGGTCTCATTACGCTTCCGCAATTCCGCCTCGTAGAGACGTGATTTCAACATAGCCATGGCATCGGCTCTATTCCGATGCTGGGACCGACCACTTTGACATTGCACCACGATATTGGTAGGAAGATGGGTAATCCGGACAGCTGAGTCGGTCTTATTGATATGTTGGCCGCCCGCCCCCGATGCTCGAAAGGTATCCACACGCAAATCTGCCGGATTGATGTCAATCTCGATACTATCATCAACTTCCGGATAAACGAATACACTGGCGAAAGAGGTATGGCGGCGGTTGCCTGAATCAAACGGCGATTTACGCACCAGGCGATGTACCCCTGTTTCGGTTCGTAAATAGCCATAGGCATAATCACCTGTCACTTTGAGCGTAGCACTTTTAATCCCTGCAACGTCGCCCACAGACTCTTCAAGCACCTCTATCCCAAAACCGTGGCGCTCGCAATAGCGCAAATACATTCTTTCCAGCATGGCTGCCCAATCTTGGGCCTCTGTACCCCCTGAACCAGATTGAATATCGACAAAACAATTGCTGGGATCCATAGGATTTGAGAACATGCGGCGGAACTCCATATCCGCTACTTTCTTCTCAAGTTGTGCTACATCGAACACAATGCTTTGCAAGGTTGCTTCGTCATTTTCTTCTTTCGCAATCTGCAGTAATTCATCGGCATCCTGTAACTGCCTGTCGATCGCCTCAAGCATCAATACTACACTTTCCAGTGTTTTCTTCTCGCGCCCTAGCTCCTGAGCGCGCTGCGTATCGCTCCAGACTGCTGGATCTTCTGCTTGCCGCGTGACTTCAGTCAGGCGTAACTTCTTATTATCGAAGTCAAAGATACCTCCGCAATGCTTTTTCTCGATCACTGAGACCAGTGAGGTGATGAATCAGGCTATTGAGTTGTTCTGCTTCCATACGTTTACAATCCGAAATATATAATCAAAGGAATATTGTAGCGTTTATTGGGTTAATTTGCCTGATTACAAGGTGAGCTCAGTTCCTGACTGTATCAAGCAGACTAGAATGATACTATTAATATTTACCATGGTATCTGGCGCAAATACTGTCAAAGTGACACCTATTAATTACCCTTCTCCAGCCTCTGCATCATAGACACTAAATTACTTAATCGACTATTTTCGTTATTTTTTTATATCCGTGGCATCAATCTTCAAGAAGATTGGGTAAGCATAGACCTTCTAGTATAGCTATAAATAATTTAGCTCTAACATATTTGGTCAAACGAGAAACGATTGTTATGATATTAAATTTTGTGTTTCTCATTGCAATAAGTTACACCATTTAATTTCATAAGTTGGGAAAGTGTGTGAAATCTGAAAAAAAGCTAATCTAATACGTTCAATCTGAGCTAAATGTTCTCTAGCTGGAATCAAAGGCTATTGAACAACCTTTAAAAAATATAACAAAGGTGATGATGACGATAATAGAATTAAGATTCAGTCTATTTAAAACAGAAACAATTCCAGTTTATAAACTATATGTGATCAAACTTATAGAAATGCCAACGACTAGCAAGTTACCGCTTTCAAGCACTACCGGGATATTGATATTGCTGTTCGTCTTTTTATTCAGTGGCTGTTCTACTTCCACAAAAACTCCCTCCCCATCAGCATCCCGGAGCAAGCAAACTGCACCCTATAAAAATGCACCGTACAATAGGCCCTACAATGTGGGAGGCAAGACATATTACCCAATATCCTCAGCGAAAGGCTATCGTGAAAAAGGAATAGCTTCATGGTATGGCAAGGAATCAGGTAATCGAACTGCGATGGGTACACGTTTTAACCCGCAAGGGTTAACTGCTGCGCATAGAACCCTCCCCTTGCCCACTAAAGTAAGAGTTACCAATCTTCGTAATGGACGTGCTGTAGATGTCATTGTCAATGATCGCGGTCCTTTCAAAAGAAACAGATTGATTGATCTATCACATGGTGCGGCTAAAAAGATTGGTTTACATGGTCTTACTGAAGTAAGAGTAGAATACCTCGAAAATATAGCCAGCAATCCATAACAGCCTAGTGTCACGGAGCCATCATTTGGAGTAGCTATCGCTATAATATTGACATTTTGCGTCTTACTAAGACGAAATAAAATTTTCATCTAAATGAGATACGTAAAAGGTATTATTCAGTTTACGGGCACTATTCTTTTTAGGATATAAACTACTATTTTCTGATAGGTATTACAGGAAAGATTTTAAATCGAGGTTATTTAAGGAGGAAACTTGGAGCGCGGATTCTATACAATAATGGCGGCACAATTTTTTTCGTCATTAGCTGATAATGCATTATTGGTAGTAGCGATCGCGCTATTGACTGACTTACATGCCCCCACCTTTCTTACCCCCATGCTCAAATTTGTATTTGTGCTGTTCTATGTCATGCTGGCACCCTTTGTTGGTGCATTTGCTGATTCCATGGCTAAGGGGCGGGTCATGCTTATCAGCAACTCGATTAAAATCGTTGGCTGTATCCTTTTGTTCTTCGCGATAGACCAGTATTTTGCGCTCAGTGCCTATGCTATAGTGGGGCTGGGTGCAGCAGCTTATTCTCCTGCAAAGTACGGCATATTGACTGAGTTGCTGCCACCGGAAAAATTAGTCATTGCCAATGGCTGGATTGAAGGATTAACTGTAGCATCTATCATACTTGGCACAGTGTTTGGCGGACTTCTCATCACCCCGGTTATTTCGTCTGCCTTACTATCGTTTGATTTTCCTTTTATTGATACAGGCATAGATACACACATAGAAGTAGCTATTCTGCTTGTTGCAGTATGTTATGCGATTGCAGCCACTTTTAATTTATACATACCCAATACAGGAGTCGATCATCGAATACTCAAAAATAATCCTTCATTCCTGATTCACGAATTTGCACACTGTGTCAAATTATTATGGACCGACAAGCTTGGGCAGATCTCGCTTGCTGTCACAACTTTGTTCTGGGGGGCAGGCGCCACTTTGCAGTTTATTGTTTTGAAATGGGCTGATATTGCACTGGGCTTTCCACTCAATGAAGCTGCACAATTACAAGGCGTAGTGGCACTTGGCATTGCACTCGGAGCAGTTTTAGCAGCTAAATTAGTTTCTCTGCGGGATTCAGTAAAAGTCATTCCACTCGGTATTGCCATGGGCATAGTTGTTATGGCGATGATTACTGTGCGAGATTTATGGATTGCGGTTGTGTTGCTTATCTTGATCGGTGGGCTAGCTGGTTTTTTTGTGGTACCAATGAATGCCCTACTACAGCATCGTGGATATATTTTAATGGGTGCCGGTCATTCGATCGCGGTCCAGAATTTCAACGAGAATTTCAGTATTCTTGTTATGATATTGCTGTATGCGCTGCTCATCATGCTGGATGTCCATATTTACGTTGTGATTGCGCTATTTGGTTTATTTGTGGCTATAACTATGCTTCTCATCCGTAAATGGCACCTGTTTAATCAAAGCAAGCAGGACTCACTTCATCTGATTGGTATGCATAAAATACATTGATGATTATCATGTAATTCTATTTCCAAATCAAAAATGACGCGAAGGCGAGCTGTAGACAGTATAAAAATAATACGGCAGGAAGAAGCCGACAAAGTCAGATTTGATTTAGAAATGGGGTAACTGCTTTACCGAGAAAATCATTGTGTTAACAATGATTGCATGGTTGCTTTGGCAAAGCATAAATCTTCCCACGCCTTGGCTTTGTCTGCGAGCGAACGTAACAGATAAGCTGGATGATAAGTAACAATCAAAGGATTATCTGCATAGGAGTGTAACTTGCCACGCAGATTGGCAATACTTTCATTGGTATGCAATAAATTCTGTGCTGCAATCTTTCCCAATGCAACAATAAGTTTAGGTTTAATCAGAACGATTTGTCGTTCCAAGTAAGGTCGACATTGTTCAGCCTCGCTAAGCTCAGGGTTTCTATTATTAGGTGGTCGACATTTTACGATGTTGGTGATATAAACTCCATCACCGCGCCGCAATTGAATAGACATCAGCATATTGTCAAGCAATTTACCAGCTTGACCGACGAATGGCTCTCCTATTTCATCTTCTTTCGCACCGGGTCCTTCTCCAATAAACAACCAATTGGCCTGTTTATCCCCCACCCCGAACACCGTTTGCGTTCTTGACTGACATAGCGGACATGCCGTGCAGCAAGCAACTGCAGCTTTGAGCTTCGCCCAATCCATCCTTGAAATTTGCGCTTCTCGATCATTAGCTACTGCTTTTGTGGCATTGACTACTGAAACAGACTGATCACTCATCAAAGTCGATGGTACTGACTCGCCCTGAGCACTCTCTGCCCTCCGGCGCCAAATAGGGGTTAAACCAAGCTCGTGCAGTGTCTGCTTGCGTCGTTGACTCATAACTTCAGCCTCATCACCAGTGCATCTTCACGCCCACACATGGCAGGATAATATCCTTTACGTATCGCGATTTGTTTAAAACCTAATCGTCGGTACAAATTGGCCGCAGCAATATTGGACTCACGCACATCCAACAATACTGCTATAGCCTGCTGTTGGCTGGCAAGATCAATGAAATACTGTAGCATCCTGCAACCCCAGCCCTGATGCTGCCATTGAGCTGAAATGCCAATTGTTAGAATATGGGCCTCATCTGGACCTGTCATCATAATACCATAACCTATAAGCAACTCGTTGAGTTCTACCACGCGGCAGTGGTAATCTGCTCTGATCGAATCAGCAAAATTCATTTCTGACCAAGGGAAAAGAAAAATTTCACGTTCAATGAGAATGACACGATGCACATCCTCCAAGCACATTTCCCTGATCTGATATGTTTGTTGCAAGGAATCACTCATCGCTCGCTTTCCTTCAAAGCCACCTTGTTTCGTATATAAACAGGAGCAGCCTCTTCGGCAGTAATGCCTAATCCTTTCATCAATTTTGGAGCAGCGAGTTGCGCAATTTCTTGGGCATGCGGATAACAACCCAGCTCAATTCGACACAAACTATTGCTGTAAAGATGGCTTAGCAATTCATGATGCTGATCAAAACCGCTACCACACCCAACCCAGCAGCCCTCACCCGGAAGCTGAGGTATATGCTGGGGCAAGCAGAGTATAGGTGCTTGTATAATTGACCAGCCATCAGCCGTTTGAATATAAGCAGCATAATAAATTTCACCCATACGCGCATCCAGCGCAGCCATGACGTGGCTTGCGCCAATTCTTTGCGCCATCGCTTCCAACGTGCTAATCCCGATAACAGGCAGGTCTGTCGCAAATGCCAGTCCTTGCACTATGCCACATGCTATCCGCAATCCTGTAAATGATCCTGGACCGGCACCGAAAGCAAAGCCATCTAATTGTGTCAAAGCCAGCCCGGATTCAGCTAACATTTCTTGCAACATCGGTAGCAATAACTCAGTATGCTTTTGCCCTGCCAATACTTCTTTGCTCAGCACGTTACCGTCCAGCCAGAGTGCCAGTGAGCAATATTCAGTAGAAGTATCGAGCGCTAAAATTTTCATTAGGTACTAAAGGTATTTTTACGAAGAACAATGTGATACCGCATTCAGGTTTCTTCCAGAGGCCAGCGATCAAGTGACATGTAAACAGTGCCCTGATCGGTCTGTTTGGATTGCACTAACGTCCATTCATTAACGTGCCAGGTAATCGAAGTCGTCATATTTGGCAAATTTCTGCATAAAGCTTTTCTTACTAAAGTAATGTGTGGAATATAACGGCGTTTTTCAAGCGAAAAACCTGCCTGAGACAATCTATTCTGTAAATCGTTTACCAATGCAGAAAGCTTAGCGGGACATTGGCTTGGGCCAATATGGACAATGCGATTATGTTGCCAGTACTGAATTTCATCCATAGTCAAATTGAAACTTGATTGTTTGACTTTATTCGCTACCTGGCGCAGTGTTTCAAGTTGCTGACCAGTTACATTTCCAATAAATACCAAGGTGAGATGGATCAGGGAGGGACTGATTTCCCTACCTCTACAAAAGCCAGCGAATTGGCTGGCTAGCTCGCTCAGTCTTTCTTGAGCAGCGGCATCAGGCCAGACTGCAAAAAAAACTTTTATGGTCTCTTCTGGAGAAATATTTGCTTCAATCACAAATGTCGTCAGTTTTCGTGATCAAACAGATGGCCTCAGCCACAATCCCCTCACCCCGACCCACAAAGCCAAGCTTCTCCGCAGTTTTTGCTTTGATATTAATGTCGCTGGTAGACATATTCAAATCTTGGGCAATGTTAGTAACCATTGCCAAGATATGTGGGGCCATTTTAGGCGCCTGAGCGATAATGGTTGCATCGATATTTATGACCCTGTAACGCTTGCTGATCAACAACCGGTGCACCTCACGTAATAGCACGCGGCTGTCAATATCTTTATAACGTGCATCCTTGTCTGAAAAATGCTGGCCGATATCACCTAATGCAGCTGCACCGATTAATGCATCACACAGTGCATGCAGCAGAACATCTGCGTCAGAATGCCCCAATAGCCCTTTCTCGTAAGGAATCGTTACGCCACCAATGATCAGATCACGGCCTTCTACCAGTGGATGCACATCAAAACCCTGACCAATTCTTATATTCATCACTTTGTTTCCCTTTTTTGCAAAATAAGTTCTGCTAACGCCAAATCTTGAGGATAAGTGACTTTGAAGTTATAAGCATCGCTCAGCACCAATCTGGGATCGAAGACCTAAAGCTTCGATGGCGCTTGCATCATCCGTTATAGCGGCACTATTCACTTTACTCAGCGCATCCATTAACAAGACCCAGGCGAAACATTTGCGGTGTTTGCGCTTGCCATAAGCCATTTCTTGATTCTGTACACATCACACGTTGATTTGGATCGGTGCGTTTTAAGGTATCTGCAACTGGGATAGCCAATATGCCGCCAACCTCATCCAATGCTAGTACATCAATGAGTTGGTCAAGTTGAAAAACAGTCAGGCAAGGGCGTGCTGCATCATGCACAAGGACCCAATCATCATTACAGATAGATGCGTCTGCTTGCATTGCCTTCAATCCATTCAATACGCTGTCAGCGCGCGTTGCCCCTCCGCAATACTTCACGGCCAGTTTGTCAGAAAAGGATGACCAATCGTAACGGCTCCATTCATTATCATCTGGGGCGAGAATAACAAATACTCTAAAGATATGCGAGGAATTGCATAACGTGTGTAAGGCGTGATAAATCATTGGTTTACTAGCCAAAGATAAATACTGTTTTGGCAACTGATTATTCATGCGCGAGCCGGTGCCTGCAGCAGGAATCAATGCGATAAATCTAGGCATGCTTGGTTTCTCAACTGGTTTAACGGGAAGAAGGCTGGACGGTATCTAGGCTCTGTTTTTTCAATTCAGAAATCAACAATACTTAACGCTGTGGATAGTTCATGGTCTCTTATTACTTATTAAAGTATTTGTTCGTAATTATCTCATATCCTTTCTTATCTGACGCATTACAGCACGGAGAATCCAAATAGACGAGCATGGCGCATCAATCAAAGATTCACCATTTAAGACTGAAAGAGCCTGATTTGCAAGAATTTATATTAACGCTTTATTCTGATGATAAAAGATGCTCCAATGTTCCTGCCCGGCTCGATAGATAAGGCACCATCGTAGGCCTGAGCAATATCCCGCACAATGGCCAAGCCAATACCGTGGCCTGGCATCGCTTGATCAGCCCTGACTCCGCGTTCGGTGAGTCTGCCTATTTCTTCTTGCTTGATACCGGGGCCATCGTCTTCTACTTTGAGCACGATATCATCGTGCGCGCACTGGGCTGATATGGTGACTGCCTGCCGACACCATTTGAAAGCGTTATCAATTAAATTCCCAAGCAATTCCATTAAATCGCCCTCATCCATCCTCAAACTAAACTCAGGTTCAATTTCAATGACAATCTCTGGGCATTTCTCATAATGGGCACGATTGACCGTATTAACAATTTTCTCAACGACTGGGCGTAATGCAATCAGCCTTGTTCCAGGCGAGCTGCCAGCTGTCGCAGCACGACGTAACTGATACTGAATGATACTATCCATCCGGTCGATCTGTTCATCGAGAACATTTTGCATATTCTCTGAAAGCCTTTCAGTTCTGATTGCACCTCGTAGGATGGTCAAAGGTGTTTTAAGGCTGTGCGCTAGATCAGCTAGCGCATTGCGGTAACGCTGCTGATGTTTTCGTTCGTGTTGAATCAGCGAATTGATATTGTCGGTAAGACGTTTTAATTCGACTGGATAGACCCCTTGCACACTTTCTTGCACTCCTGATTCAACGGCATTCAACTCAGATGAGACCTGTCGCATCGGTCGAAGCCCCCAATGCAACACCAGCATCTGCATAATCAATAATAAAAATCCCATCACTCCCAACCAACCCCACAAGTCTCTACGATAGCTGTCTATTTGCGCCTCAAGCGATGTACTCTCCATGATTACATGAAAAGTAAACGGATAGTCACCCCCATCTGTTTCCCAAGCTACAGCAAAACTATAGATGAAGTGTGGCTCATCATTAAGCATAATCTGCTCGAATTTTTTCTCACCTTCTAATAGAGGGGCTCGTGACGGTATAGGAATACTCAAAGTAGAAAACGACTTCCAGATAAGGGCATTTTTCTGATCAGTAATAAATGCATAAACGCCTGAGTTGAGTTGCTCAAATTCAATCAGAGCTGGCAGCTCTTCTGGCATGGATAAACTACCATTCTCGTCAACTTCAACCTCCCCCATCAGCAGAAAAAGCTTGCCAAGCATCCGATCTTGTAGCGCCCTCTGACCGCTATCGTAAAAGGCACGATCCAGCGTCAACGCAGTACCCACAATAAAGATAAAAAGCACTAATGAGGCACTGAATAAAATACGTTCATTGAGTGATCTCATGATGATGAGGATTTGATCGCAAAGCGATAACCACGTCCACGTAACGTTTCTATTGGGTTAAGCTTTCCGTCAGGATCAAGCTTACGGCGCAAACGTCCAATCATAACCTCTAACACATTACTATCATGATTATCATCATGGGAATAAAGATAATCAGTAAGTGTTTGTTTGGAAATAACGTCACCTTGATGACGCATTAAATGCTCCAACAAACGATATTCAAAAGTAGTCAGATCAACAATGTCATTATCTAATTTGACCGTTTGTTCGGTCATATCCAGTGTGATAGGTCCAGACTTCAATGTTGTACTCGGAATGGCAGTTGCACGGCGCAGAAGTGCCTTGAGTCTAGCCTGTAACTCTTCCATTTGAAATGGCTTGGCAAGATAATCATCAGCACCCATCTCCAAACCTTTAACCTTATCTTGCCAGCTATTGCGTGCTGTAAGAATCAGTATGGGCAGCAAGCTTCCTCGCTTTCGTAAAGCAGCAATAACTTCAAGGCCAGATAAGCCAGGTAAACCGATATCAACAATAGCTGCATCTAATGGATATTCACTTGCAATATACAAACCTTCCTCGCCGTTATCACAAGTATCGACCATGTATCCATCTGCCTCCAGTTGCTGACTAATTTGCTTTTGCAGCTTGATTTCATCTTCAATAAGCAAGATTCGCATGATGTCAATCGGGTAGCTTAAATAGTCAGATATTGTGTTAAACCGAAAAATCTGCAAGCGTGATCATACATAGCTCATTTTACTCGATAATCCAGGTGGGCAGAATTGCATGGAGATGTTCTCTATTCTAATGAGTAGCAGTAACTGCGCCACTATTAGCGTCTATTGTCACAATGCGCACAGTTCCTCTGCTACTTAAAATCTTGACACGATAACTATCAGGCGCACGCTGGACAGATAGAAGGCGCCCTGGAATATGTTGCTGTGCAATGGTAACTGCTTGCTGTTGGGAAATTTCCGTGTGCTGATTGCTCGGTTGATTATAAAGAGAATTTCTCTGCGCAAGCGTGGCCGCAGGCATGATAAATAAAAAAAAAACAGCAATCAGCAAGCAATATCGATATGTCATCATTCTCTAATAGCTATAAGCCAACCGGTGGCAGAATAACGTTTTCTACTACCGGACATGATTCTTAATAGCCTAACATAAAACGGGCATCTCCCGTGTTAATGCCAAGGAAAAAGTTTCTCGGTGCTACACCGTAATAACCACCATAAACGGGTGGATAATAAGCGGGAGAATAGTAGGGTTGGTTGTAATAAATATTCCGTGTATTGTGATGATTATGATGGTGGTGGCGATGATCATGATGATGGTGGCGATGATGATGATGATGATGGTGGTGGTGGTGGTGGTGATGTCCTCTTCCAGCTTCAACTACCATGGGAATCGCTAAAGCTATACTTAACAACATTCCAGATAATAATTTTACTGGTATGCCTATTTTAGTTCTCGTTTTCATGTTACACCTCCTTAATTGTTTTTTATTGATCAGAATTTCTTCTATTGGTGATCACTTTATCCCGGAAATCATGAATACAAGCTGAACAATCTGAAAAGAATAAAAAAACAGATGACAAATGCTTATACCTTAATTTTGCTTAAGTAATTGACATCAATCTTTACAAAAATGAAACAATTCCCGCTTGCTCTTTGAGGTTCATGCTTGTAATCTTTTGAACAGAAAGCTTGAAATAGTCATCTGAATAAGATGTAATCAAGGAATTATGCGGAAATGTGCTGTATTAGCAGCTTTATCCAATAACCAGATCAGGCGGAGGGAGAAAATTGAGTAACTATCGCTTTATTGTGCGCAAGGCCGCAGTACTGGGGGCAGGAGTCATGGGAGCGCAGATTGCAGCGCATTTGGTAAATGCTAACATTGAAACACTATTATTTGAGCTGCCCACTGAATCTGGCGATCCTAGCACGCTTGCAACGAAAGCAATCGAAAAACTAAAAAAACTTGAGCCTGCTCCGCTATCGGTAGTTTCCAAAGCAACTTGTATTCAGCCCGCCAATTATGATCAGCACCTGGGCTTACTCACGGACTGTGATCTGGTCATCGAAGCGATCGCTGAGCGTATAGATTGGAAAACCGATCTGTATACTAAGGTTGCGCCTCATCTTGGTCCGCATACCATTTTTGCCAGCAATACATCTGGTCTATCGATCAATCAATTGGCTCAGGCTTTTCCTGAGGAATTACGTCATCACTTTTGCGGTATCCATTTTTTTAATCCACCGCGTTATATGCATTTGGTCGAGATGATTCCTTGCAAGGAGAGCGATGTTGGAATACTTGATGATCTGGAAGCATTTTTAGTGACTTATCTGGGTAAGGGGGTCATTCGTGCGAAAGATACACCTAACTTTATTGCTAACCGTGTAGGTGTGTTTTCCATGCTGGCGATTATGCATCATGCAAGAGAATTTGGCTTAGGCTTTGATCTGGTTGACAAGTTGACGGGTTCCCTCATTGGTCGCCCCAAGAGCGCCACTTTCCGCACTGCGGATATAGTAGGTCTGGATATTCTCTCATACGTCATCAATACCATGCATAAAGCACTGAGCGATGATCCCTGGCATAACTATTACATCACTCCCAATTGGTTACAAACCTTGATCGATCAAGGTGCCCTCGGTCAGAAATCAGGGAAAGGAATCTATCAAAAAGTTAATAAAGAAATTCAAGTATTCGATCTAGCTACAAATACTTACCATCTTTCTGAAGGAACATTGGATAGCGATGTTGAGTCGCTACTCAAGCAAAAGAATCCAGTCGAAAAATTTGCAGCTTTGCGAATCAGCGAACATCCACAAGCTCAATTTTTGTGGGCAATACATCGTGATCTATTCCATTACTGCGCTGTTCATTTAGCTGCAATCGCAGATAATGCGCGTGATCTCGATCTCGCGATTCGTTGGGGGTTTGGCTGGAATCAGGGGCCGTTTGAAATCTGGCAAACTGCTGGCTGGAATCAGATTACTGCCTGGATCAATGAAGATATCGCCGATGGCAAAAGCATGAGCAACGTCCCCCTCCCTACCTGGGTACAAGAGGTAGGGCAAAATGCAGCGCCAGGTGTACATACCACGCAAGGTTCCTACGCACCTGCAATACATGCGATGCAACCGCGATCAACATTGCCGATATATCGCAGACAAGCATTTCCTGATCACTTGGCGGGTGAAGATAGGGTATATGGTGAAACCATCTTTGAAACAGATGCAATACGCATGTGGCATACTGGAGATGAAATAGCGATTGTCAGCTTCAAAAGTAAGATGCACACGATCGATATCGAAGTGCTCAATGGATTGCAGCGGGCAATCGAGGAAGCAGAGCGTCACTGGCGTGCACTCGTGATTTGGCAAACCGAGCCTCCTTTCTCGGCAGGCGCTAATCTGCAAAAAGCCGACAGAGAAACCCGCCACAGAGAAACCCAAAAGCGAGGAACCACCTTCCGCTTTTGATCAATTCATGAAGAAAGTTAAGAAAACAGCTCAATCGACCATTCTGCAAGCTGCGCGAAGCCTGGATCTAGCAGATGCATTAATGGCTGGCAAACTCGCAGAAGTAGAAACGCTGATCACGCGCTTCCAGCAGCTATCGCAGCATCTCCGATACTGCATGATACCAACGGTGGCGGCAGTCGATGGACTTGCTTTAGGAGGAGGCTGTGAGTTTGTAATGCATTGCGATCGAACTGTTGCTACCCTGGAAAGTTATATCGGTCTGGTTGAGGCAGGGGTGGGTTTGCTACCTGCCGGCGGGGGATGTAAAGAACTAGCGTTGAGAGCAGCACGAAATGCAATAGATGATGATCCTTTTCCCCAGCTGAAACATTACTTCCAGACAGTCGCGATGGCTCAACTTGCAAAAAGTGCTGAGAAAGCAAAAGAACTGGGTTATTTACTCCCGGCTGATCCGATCATCATGAACCGTTTTGAACTTCTCCATGCAGCAAAAATTCAAGCACTTGCTCTGGCAGAGTCAGGTTATCGACCTCCTTTGATGCCGCGCGGAATTCCAGTAGCGGGATCTACCGGGATTGCGACATTCAAAGGAACATTAGTCAATATGCTAGAGGGGCACTTTATTTCTGAGCACGATTATCTGATCGGCAGCAAAATCGCCCATGTCATGTGTGGAGGCGATTTGACGCCGGGCAGTCTGGTAGATGAAGAGTGGTTTCTCCGGCTGGAGAGAAAAGCATTCATTGAATTGCTGGCAACAGAGAAAACTCAAGCACGCATCGCGCACACCTTAAAAACAGGGAAACCACTCAGAAATTAACTGTCGTGATTAAATCCCTATTTAAAGATTGATGGAGAAACCCATGACCAAACAAACTCAGGATGTCTATATCGTCGCTGCTTTACGCACACCCGTCGGCAAAGCCCCACGCGGAATGTTTAAAAATATTCGCCCCGATGATATGCTTGTCCACGTCCTCCAAGCAGTGTTGAAACAATGTGAAGGGCTCGATCCGGCTGCAATCGAAGACGTGATCGCCGGTTGTGCTATGCCGGAAGCGGAACAAGGAATCAATGTAGCGCGTGTGGCGTTGTTGCTGGCTGGATTGCCCAACAGCGTATCTGGCATGACAATCAACCGATTCTGTGCGTCTGGGTTGCAGTCAGTTGCATTGGCTGCAGACCGTATCCGCCTGGGAGAAGCGGACGTGACTCATTGCGGGTGGCACTGAAAGTATGAGCATGATACCAATGATGGGCAACAAGGTCGCCATGAATCCAGCTATGTTCATACACGATGAAAATGTCGCCATTGCCTATGGAATGGGCATCACTGCCGAGAAAGTAGCTCAGCAATGGAAAGTCTCTCGTGAACAACAGGATGAGTTTGCGCTGACGAGCCACACCCGAGCCTTGAAAGCAATCGAAACAGGCGAATTCAAACAGGAGATTGCTCCCTACCCTATCGAAGAAAAAAGACCGGATTTAACTTCACACGAAGTCATGACTGTGAAATCTGTGAAAGACACCGATGAAGGACCTCGCGCCGACACCAGTTTAGAAGCACTTGCGAAATTAAAATCAGTCTTTGCAGCCAACGGCTCGGTCACGGCAGGAAACAGTTCACAGATGTCTGATGGCGCAGGTGCGGTAGTGCTCATGAGTGCTGCCGCATTACAACGCTTCAATTTAAACCCAATCGGACGGTTTATTGGATACACGGTAGCAGGCGTTCCACCTGAGATAATGGGGATTGGTCCAATTAAAGCGATTCCTAAGGTACTGAAACAAGTGGGTATGAAACTGGGTGATCTTGATTGGATTGAACTGAATGAAGCATTTGCTGCACAGAGTCTCGCTGTTATCAATGAGTTAGGGCTGGATCGAGCCAAGGTGAATCCTCTGGGAGGGGCTATCGCACTCGGTCATCCACTTGGCGCAACAGGTGCAATCCGCGTCGCGACACTCCTGCACGGCTTACGTCGACACCATCTGAAATATGGCATGATTACGATGTGTGTAGGCAGTGGGATGGGAGCAGCTGGGGTATTTGAAGCATTATAAACTAACCCGATTAGGCAATCGCTTCTTTGAGTAATTCCATTTCCAAATCAAACACGACGCGAAGGCGAGCCGCAGACAGTATCAATAATACGGCAAGGAGAAGCCGACAAAGTCAGGTTTAATTTAGAAATGGAATAAGGAATCGAAGAAATTTATTTTTCTAATACGAGAACGTATTCATTTTTTGTAATTTCGCCTTTTTTTGGACGAATTCTACTCTATGAAAACATCCTCCCACAGCTTCCGCGACTCGTCGAAATTCAATAGCAGGAATATCTTGAGGAACAATAAATACCTGATTCGCACCTGATCTAAAATAAACCAGAACTCTCATAATATCTCTCCCTGTAGCTCGTTTTTGTTTAATTCAATATTCCTCTTTGAGGAGAAATCCCCGAATTTTCTCCTCAAAGCCAAGATGAATAATGGCTTTTACCGTATTAATCAGAATTGGGTGAGCAGGATGTTCAAATACTACTTCTAAAAGGAATTTGATAACCTCAGACATGGCGGTTAGTAGTTTACTCAAACGATTCACCCCATGGTATGTCACAATAGTTCTTTATCTCAAGACCCATCTAAGTCTCTTTCTTTTCTATTCTAATAGAGAGTAGATAATCGAGCGTGAAATAAAATTGATAATGGCCATATGGAAATTTTACTCATCAGATGAATAACTTTTTTCGCTGCATTAATCTGATCACTTACTAATTCGATGGTACGCTGAGAGGTGAGATTGCTTTCTTTGCGAGCTGTTAAGCTAGCAGATATTCTGATTAGCCATACTGTAGCCGATAGCTCTAGAAGATGTTCTCCTCGATCGAACTTAACCCCATCTCTATCAACTGGCTTTCTGCACTCATAACATATCCTCATCTGGCAATCCCTTTTGTCTTATAAAAACATTCATATATCCCACAATCCAGCTCAAATTGTTAAATATTAATGACTGAAAGATTAAATTAAAATTGGAAACGATTAAATACGTACAAACACGTAAGGATTAATCCTTATATTGCATATTCTTTAACTGAGATCGGACTCTGAGGAATCAACATTAATATAGGGTTGATTTCATTAACCTATCTAAGAAACTGTTTGGAAATCCTGAATTTTGGCGTTAATGTAGCAATTTTTGCTATAAACAGGCGGTATCATGAATCAACAAAAAGCGCAAAAAGCGTTACCCGAGTAACCTAAGCAATGGAGCGTGGCATTACTTGAAACCTCACCTGCCGGTATCAGCAGTGGGAAGGCCACGAAAGTTGAGTATGCGTCAGGTAGTAAATGCAATGCTGTATGTTCTAAAAACAGGTTGTCAATGGAGGCAATTGCCTCGTGAGTTCCCGGCTTGGAGTGCGGTTTACTACTATTTTTATAGCTGGTCACATAACGGGACATGGCAACGTCTTCATCATTTGTTGCGTTCACGGTTGCGCGAAAGAGATGGGCGCCACAAACACCCGACGGCAGGTTGTCTGGACAGCCAAAGCGTCAAATGTACTGCGGTACCTGGACAACGAGGTTTTGATGTTGGCAAGAAGGTCAATGGTCGTAAACGCCACATTCTGGTGGACACACCGGGGTTACTGTTGACGGTGGTAGTCACTGTCGCCAGCGTGCAGGACCGTGACGGCGCCCGCTTACTATTGCATCATCTACCCGGTTGTTGCAAAAAATTGAGAAAGATTTGGGTAGATGGTGGCTACAGCGGCAATCTTGTGGACCGGGTTGCAGATCGATTTAAATTCTGTCTGGCAGTAGTGCTGCGCCCCAAAGAAACCAGGAAATTTGTATTGCTGCCCCATCGCCGGGTGGTCGAGCGTACCTTCAGCTGGCTGAATCATTCACGAAGGCTCAGTAAAAGTTACGAACATCTCACAAGCACCGACGAAACCTGGATTTACATCGCTATGACTCGTATTATGTTGAGGAGATTAGCTTAAACCAGGAGTTTCCAAACAGCTTCTAAGTCTTTATCCAAAATGGGGAACATTTATGGTATCTGTGAATCTCATGGTGATAATAATATTAATATTGGTATTGAGTCCCATGCAAGTCGAGAAAATAGCTCACAAAAAAACCTTGATAAATAGCACCTGTAGCTGGATCGACGTACTCGCCGTAATGTCATCATCTTATTGACTATAAAGAGTAAACGTTGCCGGTAATTGGGTCTGTTCGCATATCAACACCATCGACCAAAAGCTTAGTAATATTAGTAACATAGTAATTACCTATATACCCTGAATAAAATATACCTTACATGATAATCAATTGCTTACTCTAATGACTTCCTTTAGATCTTTCAGAAATTCCAAGCTATTGAAAATCTGGATTTAATGGAGAGTAGCCAACAAACGAGTAATAATCAAATTAACTCCCGGTAGATGGGCTGGTAAAATATACAATTTAGCAGCTAGACGCAAAGGCGAAGTTGCGAAGTTCATTATTTGGTATCTGGCTACCTGGCAGCAACAAAAAGCCCAGATTTTATTTTAGAGTAACGATTAAATTCAACTTCTTAATAATCCATATCTTTTCCTACACTTTATGGCTCAATATGTTTTGATCATGAATCGTTTAAGCAAGGTTGTTCCACCTAAGCGCACGATTCTTAAAGATATTTCACTCAGTTTCTTTCCCGGTGCAAAAATAGGATTACTGGGCCTAAATGGCTCAGGTAAATCCACGTTATTAAAAATTATGGCTGGTGTAGACAAGGATTTTGAAGGTGAAATTACGCCAATGCCCCATCTCAAGATTGGGCATTTACCGCAGGAACCACAGCTTAACCCGGAACAGACTGTACGTGAAGCCGTCCAGGAAGGGTTAGGCGATATATTCAGCGCTCAGCAGAAACTGGAAGAAATTTACGCGGCTTATGCTGAACCGGATGCAGATTTTGATGTGCTGGCTGCAGAGCAGACACGGCTGGAAGCTATCATTGCAACGAGTGGGGGTGATACTGCCCAGCAAATGGAAGTAGCCGCAGATGCGTTGCGTCTCCCTGAATGGGATGCTGTCATAAACAATCTTTCTGGTGGTGAGAAACGACGTGTAGCACTGTGCAAGCTGCTATTATCGAAGCCGGACATGTTATTGCTGGATGAACCTACCAACCATCTCGATGCTGAATCTGTTGAGTGGCTGGAACAATTTCTGGTGCGTTTTCCTGGCACGGTAGTAGCCGTAACGCACGATCGCTACTTCTTGGATAATGCCGCCGAATGGATATTGGAACTCGATCGTGGTCAAGGCATTCCCTGGAAAGGCAATTATTCAAGCTGGCTAGAACAGAAAGAAATCCGCCTCAAACAGGAGGAATCTTCTGAATCTGCCCGGCAGAAAGCGCTTAAAAAGGAACTGGAGTGGGTACGACAAAATCCTAAGGGACGGCAGGCCAAATCTAAAGCGCGGATTGCCCGTTTTGAAGAGCTCAACTCCCAGGAATATCAAAAGCGCAACGAAACACAGGAAATCTTTATTCCGGTGGCTGATAGACTGGGTAACGAAGCCATTGAATTTAACAATGTTTCCAAAGCATTTGGCGATCGATTGCTGATTGATAATTTGAGCTTCAAAATACCGGCCGGTGCTATTGTCGGTATTATTGGTCCCAATGGCGCAGGTAAATCAACGTTATTTCGCATGATTATCGGTCGTGAGCAACCTGATACGGGTGAAATCAAAATCGGCGAAACGGTCAAAATCGCTTATGTTGATCAGTCGCGTGATATCCTCGATAGCAATAAGACTGTCTTTGAAGCCGTTTCAGATGGGAACGACATCCTCACTGTCGGCAAATATGAAACGCCATCTCGTGCTTACATTGGCCGCTTCAATTTCAAAGGACCTGATCAGCAGAAAATGGCAGGACAGCTTTCGGGGGGTGAACGGGGGCGGTTACACTTAGCCAAGACATTGATTTCTGGCGGCAACGTTCTGCTGCTCGACGAGCCATCCAATGATCTCGATGTAGAAACACTGCGGGCATTGGAAGATGCACTGCTGGAATTTGCAGGCTGCGTGCTGGTTATTTCGCACGACCGCTGGTTTCTGGATCGTATTGCTACGCATATTCTGGCGTTTGAAGGCAATTCTCAAGTCACCTTCTATGCCGGTAATTATCAGGAATATGAAGCAGACAAACGCCAACGATTGGGTGAAGAAGGCGCAAAACCGAAACGGATCAGATATAAACCGATTGCACGCTAAGAAAGCCCCGAATAGGTGCCTGCACGTGCGAATTGCTATGTTAGACGGTACTCTCGATTTCGCTTATCTATCTGATATGTGGCTACGCCGAAACTTCGTTTTCTCGTTTTCTGTGCTCCGTCTGCCTTGCATTTCATCTTGCTCGGCAACTTATTCAGAGCTTTCCTGACTGAATTATCGGCTACGGTTACCAAGAAAATGTCCCATGCACTCAAAATCTGGACGTTATTCACCGGAAGCATATGCTATGAGAAAACCATTTCAACGCGTAATCGTGGCCATGGGCAGTGGATTGAAGCACCTATTCTGGCTTATCTGATTGAGACACCCAATGGGCGCATCCTGTATGACGTAGGGTGCGATTATCGGAAATTGACCAACCTCGCTCTTCGTACACGCTATTTTGCTTCCATGCCCTCTACTATAGAAACGCCTAGAATGCAGGCAGACCAACGTGTTCCACATTATCTTGAACGATTAGGCTTAACGTCTTCCGATATTGATTTAGTATTTATCAGCCATCTGCATTTCGATCATGCAGGCGGTTTGTGTGATCTGCCTGGATGTGAGGTTCACATCCATCGGGATGAGCTGACAGCAGCCAAGAGTGGGTTAGATAGCGGAGTATTTGCAGATGAGCTGGTTAATTCGGATCAGTGGTATTTACAAACAAGTGAATATGAAGTTGCTCCAGGAGTACAGGCTATTACTACGCCTGGTCATACTGCAGGGCACATGTCACTGCTCATACGCTTGCCCAAAGGCCGCCCCGTCATTCTTTGTGGTGATGCGGCCGATCTGAATGAGAATTTATCCGATGAGATTGCACCTGGCTACTGCTGGCAGAATAACGTAGAGCAAGCACTTGCTAGTATCCGCAAGCTTAAAGCACTTGCTCTCATCGAGAATGCGCAACTATGGCCCAACCACGACCTTGCTTTTTTTAAAGCTTTACCTGAGTTTCCGCTATGGCGCGACTGATAAGCCTGACAACTATCATCACCCGTTTATCCGCTACCACTTTATAATTTTGATCATGCTCGAATTGCTTTTATTACATTGCATAAATTGGGGACACCTATTAATACTAGCTCAAACCTTCTACTTTTTAAAAAAATTGCTCATTCGAAATCAGCTTATTTAACGGTCAATTTGTTTTAAAATAGTGCACCTATCCTCAAAAGATACCGATGTGATTCCATTTTCCAAATCAAACATGATGCTGCTCGCCCTAGACAGTATAAATAATACGGCAAGGAAAAGCTGACAAAGTCAGGTTTGAGTTAGAAATGGAATAAGTTTTTATCTTTGATTATCCTGCTTTTTATAACTTTAAATCAGTCGATCTTCACTTTTAGCAATAAGCAAATGAATATGCACAATAAAATTCCACGCGTTGGTTTCGTTTCGCTTGGTTGCCCAAAGGCAACTGTTGATTCCGAGCGCATTCTGACGCGTTTGCGGACAGAAGGTTATCTTATTTCACCCAACTACGAAGATTCAGATTTAGTTGTGGTTAATACTTGTGGCTTTATCGACAGTGCCATTGCTGAATCACTCGATGCTATTGGTGAGGCGCTCACCGAAAACGGTAAAGTCATTGTCACCGGTTGCCTTGGTGCGAAAGGAGATGTTGTGAAGCAAGCACATCCCAATGTACTGTCTGTCACAGGCCCGCAGGCAACCGATGAGGTCATGGAGGCCATTCACAAGCATTTACCCAAATTGCACGATCCTTATGTTGATCTAGTACCGCCACAGGGGATAAGGCTGACACCTAAACATTATGCTTATGTAAAAATTTCCGAAGGCTGCAACCACCGCTGTACCTTTTGCATTATTCCCAGTATGCGTGGCAATCTTGTCAGCCGTCCGGTAGGCGATGTCATGCAGGAAGCACAAAACCTGGTGGATGCCGGTGTTAAGGAATTATTGGTCATTTCACAGGATACCAGCGCCTATGGCGTTGATCTGAAATACCGCAGTGGCTTCTGGAGAGGTAAATTTGTTAAAACACGCATCACTGAACTTGCCCAAACTATGGGGGAATTGGGTGTATGGGTACGCCTGCATTATGTCTATCCGTATCCCCATGTCGATGAAATCATTCCGCTGATGATAGATGGTAAGGTCGTTCCCTATCTGGATATCCCCTTTCAGCATGCAAATGCGCGTATTTTAAAGCTTATGAAACGCCCTGCTGATAGTGAAGATGTGCTTACCCGTATCCAGCAATGGCGCACGATCTGCCCTGATATCACGCTGCGGAGTACGTTTATCGTTGGTTTTCCAGGGGAGACAGAACAAGAATTTGAAGAACTATTGGATTTTCTAAAGGCAGCTCAACTGGATCGAGTCGGTGCGTTCATGTATTCCCCAGTAGACGGTGCAGCCGCCAATAGTTTACCCAATCATATTCCGCCGGAATTGCAACAAGAGCGTTTAGCGCGTTTGATGGCGTTACAGGAAAAAATTAGCGCACAACGTCTTGCACAGAAAATAGGCAAAACTATCCAAGTGCTGGTTGATGAAACAGATAAGCAAGGTGCAGTTGCACGCAGCTATGCTGATGCACCGGAAATCGATGGACTGGTCTATATTGAAAATGGCCAATCATTAAAACAGGGTGACGTAGTAAAAGTACGTGTCACACATTCTGACGAGCATGATCTTTGGGCGGAAACCATTTGATCGATCAGCATTAGCCGTTATTTTTGTTAAAGGAGGACAATTTGGAACTTATCTTATGGCGCCATGCGGAAGCAGAAGATGGATTCCCTGATGCTGCACGCAAACTGACTGAGAAAGGATTACAACAAGCTCACAATATGGCTAAATGGCTTAAACCAAGATTACCCAGGAACGCGCGCATCATGGTCAGTCCTGCAAAACGAACTCAGCAAACGGCTTTGGCACTCAGTAATGATTTTGAAACTATGCAGGAAGTAGGAACCGAGTACCACTGTTGATAGAGTACTTGCCGCTACTAACTGGCCCTACGAAGAAGGTACGATTCTGGTAGTTGGTCATCAACCCACCTTGGGAAATGTTGCAGCTTCATTGATCTGCCCAAGCCGTGCTGGCTTTAGCATCAAAAAAGGAGCAATCTGGTGGTTTAGCTATAAACAAAGTGCCGATAATGAAAATACCATCCTGCGTGCCGTCATCTCTCCCGATATAGTGCAAGCATAATAATACATTCTCTCGCTGGAATTGAGTCATGGCACACTTGATTCTTTTCAATAAGCCGTACGGAGTAATTTGTCAGTTTACATCCCAGGCTGGATATCAATCATTAAAAGATTTTATTCCCATACCTGATTTTTACCCAGCTGGACGACTAGATGCCGATAGTGAAGGATTAGTAATACTCACCGACGCGGAGCATTTCAGCATAAAATCAGTGATCCAAGATTCAAGCAACCAAAGAAATATTGGGTGCAAGTAGAGGGTATACCCGATCAATCAGATATCCAACAATTATGTGAAGGAATAATGTTGAAAGGTTATAGAACCCAACCCGCAAAAGTATGTCTAATACAACAACCGTCTCATCTTTGGTCACGAAATCCACCTATACGCTTTCGCAAAAATATTCCTACTTCCTGGTTAGAACTTATCCTGACTGAAGGTAAAAACCGACAGGTACGCCATATGACGGCAGCGATCGGATTCCCTACCCTACGTTTGATTCGAACGACTATTGGCAAGTACACACTGGCAAATCTTCTCCCAGGTAAGTGGAGGATTATTAAATAATTTTTACCAGGATATCTATTGAACAATTTTGTAAAAAAATTGCATAACTTTTGTAATAATTGTCACGAAATTTCTTGACTAACCTTATACATCTCTTTAGATTGCATTATTCGACCATGGCCCGTTTTTAAAGGAGGAATAAAAGTAATATTATGGACATAGACATTGTTTCAGCATTATCTGGACTAATTGATTTACCGTGGTGGGGATATATCGTTGTTACGTTAGTAATTACCCATATCACGATTGCAGGCATCACAATTTATCTCCATCGGCATTCAGCTCACAGAGCATTGGATTTGCATCCTATCCCCAGTCATTTCTTTCGATTCTGGCTATGGTTGACTACCGGTATGGTCACCAAAGAATGGACTGCTATTCATCGCAAGCATCACGCAAAATGTGAAACTTTAGATGATCCACACAGTCCTCAGATTTTTGGAATTAAAAAAGTATTGACTGAAGGAGCAGAACTTTATCGCTTAGAAGGAAAAAATAAAGAAACTTTGGAAAGGTACGGGCACGGGACGCCAGATGATTGGATAGAGCGCAACGTTTATACAAAATATAGTGCGACTGGTATTGGGTTGATGCTAATTATCAATTTCATTCTGTTTGGCCCTATTGGTATTACCATCTGGGCAATACAAATGATGTGGACACCTGTATTTGCTGCAGGAGTCATCAATGGTATCGGTCACTATTGGGGATATCGTAATTTCCAAGCAGAAGATGCCAGCCGTAATGTCGCTCCCTGGGGCATTCTAATTGGGGGAGAAGAATTACACAATAACCATCATGCCTACCCTACTTCAGCTAAACTATCCAATAAATGGTTTGAATTTGATATTGGCTGGCTGTATATACGTATACTAGAATTGATGGGATTAGCAACCGTCAAGAAAATTGCACCTAAGCTTAACATCAACAAAACCAAATCCAAGTGTGATTTCGATACTCTGCAAGCTGTTATTGCACATCGTTATGAGGTGCTAGCGAAATATACCCAATCTCTCCAAGCAATACTTAAGAAGGAAGTGGAGCATTTACGAGAAGTCGCTTCCCATCATGGGATAGATGGAAACACATTGAAACGCTGGATATTGGCAGATGCAAAAACCTTGCAAGAAGATGAACGTATCAAACTGAATCTGGTTTTAAGTAAAACCAAAAATCTTGATAAGGTATATACGATGCGCGAGGAACTTGTAGCTATATGGCAACGCTCTGCCGCTTCGAAAGATGAATTAGTTAAACAACTCGAAGATTGGTGCCATCGTGCGGAAGAAAGTGGAATTGAAGTTCTGGAAAAATTCTCACGTCGATTACGTTGCTATGCATAAATAAGCTATAACTCCGGGCAAAGGCTTTAAGATTAACGCTTATCCTTTGCTCGGTAATCCTTGTAACCCAGCGATAATCTCAGCATTTATTCATAGATTTATATCAAGATAACATCATACTGCTCTTGTGTATAAGAGGCTTCTACCTGCAAGCTAATAGGTTTTTCAATAAAATCAGCAAGCTGTGCCAGACTTTGTGATTCCTCATCCAGAAATAAATCGATCACTTGCTGCGAAGCAAGAATACGAAATTCATTAGCTTCAAATTGTCGTGACTCACGTAACAACTCCCGTAAGATTTCATAACAGATCGTCTGTGCTGTCCGGATTTGCCCTCGTCCTTGGCAAGTTGGACATGGTTCACATAAAATATGGGCAAGACTTTCACGCGTGCGCTTCCTTGTCATCTCTACCAAACCTAAGGCAGAGAAACCATTGACCGTCATACGTGTCCTGTCTCTTCATCAAAGCTTTGTTGAATTCTGCCAATACTGCCTTTTTATGCTCTTCATCCTCCATGTCGATAAAATCGATGATGATGATGCCCCCTAAATTTCGTAAACGGAGTTGTCTCGCTATGACTTGGGCTGCTTCCAAATTGGTCTTAAATATGGTGTCATCAAAATTACGCACACCAATGAAGCCACCCGTATTGACATCCATGGTAGTTAGCGCTTCGGTCTGATCAATAATGACATAACCACCTGATTTGAGATCAACCCGCCGAGCAAGTGATCGTTCAATTTCTTCTTCGACACCATATAAATCGAAGAGGGGACGTTCCCCAGTATAATGATCGATTCTGCTTGCAACATTGCTCATATAGTTTTGAGCAAAAATGATCAGTTTCAAGTAAGTTTCGCATGAATCTACCAGAATGCGGTAAGTATCATCATCGACAAAATCGCGCAACATACGATGACTTAGATCTAAATCCTGATAAAGTAGAGCAGGAGCACTAACTGTTAATGCTTTATTTTGAATATCATGCCAAAGCTTATGCAGGTACTCTATATCTGCATGCAGATCCGATTCGCTTGCCGCTTCAGCCATCGTTCGTATGATGTAGCCTCCCTTGGCATCAACTGGAAGAATATGTTGCAGTTTCTCACGTAATAATTCACGCTCGACATTATCTTCAATACGCTGAGAAACACCAATATGGGATTCTTGCGGTAAATAAACAAGCATTCGCCCAGCAATACTGATTTGGGTAGAAAGTCTTGCTCCCTTTGTACCAATTGCATCTTTAATCACTTGAACGAGGATATTGTTCCCCTCGTGCAGCAATCTCTCAATGGGTCTATCCTCTGTACCATTTGAACTTAATTCCTTGATATCTCCTACGTGGAGAAATGCTGCTCGTTCCATACCGATGTCGATAAAAGCGGATTGCATACCTGGTAGTACACGGCTAACCCGGCCATTATAAATATTACCAACAATTCCCCGGCTGCTCGCTCGCTCTATATGTAACTCGTGTACAACACCTTGCTCTATAACAGCAACACGTGTTTCCTGTGGTGTAACATTGACAAGAATTTCGTTACTCATTTAGAAGGTATAGCACAATCTATTTTTCTAGACTCTCAGGGGAATACTTTTATTCCGGACTCTTCCAGTAATTGAGCTGTCTCAAACAATGGTAGCCCCATGACCCCACTATAGCTACCAAAAATCTCAACAATAAAGGCTGCTGCCATACCTTGAATTGCATAAGCCCCTGCTTTATCAAAGGCCTCGCCACCTGCAATACATGCTTGAATTTCTCGTTTACCAATATCACGAAAACGCACTGTAGTAATTGACAAACGATGCTTGATATCACCCTGCAAATTCAGAGCAATAGCAGTCAAGACCTGATGCGTTCTGCCTGAAAGTGCAGTCAACATCTCCTCGGCATGAGCGGCATCCTTAGGTTTTCCGAAAATACATCCATCCAATGCAACGATCGTATCAGCAGCTAAGACAGGAAATAATGGCAACTTGCGCTGTATCAGACGTATCCTCCCTGCTTCCGCCTTGGCATGAGTAATACGATAAACATAATCAGTTGGAGATTCGTTCAGAAGGGGTGTTTCATCAATATCAACAGCTCGAGATACAGTTTCTCGCATGAGCAACACACTATGTCTTACCCCAATTTGTTTCAGCAGATTCCCTTCTACGGGGACTGCGAGAAGCCAGATAGATATAATTTCCAGCAAACGTCATGATGTTTAAAGTTTATAGAGTGAGTGTTTTTTCAATTTATTCTTTAATAACTTCTTTTTAGACAGTAGACTCGCTACAACTTATAAACCATCTACCGCAAGCTACACACGATGATAAGGATGTTGCCTGATAATTGATAAAGCACGATAAAGTTGCTCTGCCAATAATACACGAACTAGACCATGGGGAAGTGTAAGTCCTGGAAAGTGACAGCATTTCATTAGCCATACTCTTGATATCACGATGTAATCCATCTGCACCCCCAATAATAAATACAACATCTCTCCCATTTCTCATCCAATCAATCAGTGTCTCAGCTAACTGAATTGTAGTGAACTGTTTACCTTGCTCATCCATGACAACAATGTAACAAGTCGATGGTATTGCTGCCTGGATACGTTCGCTCTCGGCAAATAACAACTGTTCATTTTGCTTACTGCCTCGTTTCTCTGGTTTAATTTCGATCAGATGAATCGGGTATTTCCCTTGGCATGCGCTGAGTGATATTCCATAAAGCCAGCGACTACCCAATCGGGCATTTTATTTCCTACGGCTAGGATATAGAGTTTCATTATTTAGATCCGCTTGCTACTCATTACCTCAAAGGACTTTTTTTCTTGACTGCACTGGATTCTGCCCATAACGATTCCAAATCGTAGTATTCACGGATAGCAGGCTGCATGATATGCACCACGACATCACCTAAATCTACCAATAACCATTCTCCAGCTTGCTCGCCTTCGATACTATAGACTTTACCTCCCGCGGCTTTTACTTTTTCCTGCACATGATGAGCTAACGCTTTGGTCTGGCGAGTTGAAGTTCCGCTAGCAATGATCATGTAGTCAAATAATGAGGTAATTCTTCCTGCTTCCAATACAAGAATATCTTGCGCCTTCAAATCTTCTAATGCAGCAATGACTATCCTTAATAGCTCATCTGTTTTCATTTTCCCTCGTGTAAACATGATGTGTGCCAATGTAATTCAGTACATTATCGGGAAGCAGATAACGTGCACTTTTTTCTGCTGCGATATAGGCTCTGATGGTTGTCGAAGAAATATCCAATAATGTGGTCACTGCTGTAAAAACAAATCCAGATGATACACGCTTCAAGGCGTTTACATCATCTGTCCAGCGATCTAAGCATGCATCCTGTAACTTTGGTGGTAAGCACGCGTGATTCACAAAAGAAATATGACCTGGACGATTAACAATTACCAAATGACTTAATTCAAACAACTCACGCCAAAGATGCCAATTTGGCAGTTTCAAGAATGCGTCTACTCCAATAATAAAACAGAATGCTACCTTTTCTCCTTTGAATTCATCTCTTAATTCACGCAGCGATTCCACACTATAGCTTTCTCCAGAACGCCTGAGCTCTCGATCATCCAGATAAAATCTTCTGTTATCACGAATAGCTTCATAAAGCATGATTTTACGGTGATGCTGCGAAGCAACAGGTTCATTGCGCAAGCGTGGACGCCCTGCAGGAAGAAAACGAATTTCATCCAGTTGTAAAATTTCAATAAGCTCTTCTGCGACCCTTAAATGTCCGAAATGGACTGGATCAAATGTCCCTCCATAAATTCCAACCAGGGAAAATGTTTCATCAGACATCGTTTAAGAAGTAATTCAGAGGAAGAGATGTTAAGAAATATGTGCTGCTAGCTGAATAATGCTATCATCAGAAACTTTAAAATAAAGCAAGACGCATATCCGCCAATATACTCGCCAAATGTGAAGTAAAACGAGCAGCTGATGCACCATCAATAACCCTGTGATCATAAGATAGCGACAGAGGAAGAATCAAACGAGGAATGAACTCGCCATTACGATAAATTGGTTTCAAGCTCGCCCTTGAGACTCCCAGGATCGCAACTTCAGGAGCATTGATAATAGGCGTAAAGGCAGTACCACCTATCCCGCCAAGACTAGAAATGGTAAAACTAGCCCCTTGCATGTCAGTCGGTTTTAATTTTCCTTCTCGCGCAAGTGAAGAAAGTTTTCCTAACTCATCAGCTATCGCAATCACACCTTTCTGATCAGCATCCCGAATAACAGGCACGACAAGACCATTAGGTGTATCTACCGCAAATCCTAGATGATAATAGCGTTTGAGTACCAGAACAGGATTCTTCATTACTGCCTATCCAATGAGGCGTTAAACTCCGGATATTTTTTTAATGCTGCAGTCACAGCTTTCATGAGAAAAGCAAGTATGGTTAATTTGATCCCATTCTCTCTGCTGGCTTTCGTTATATTCTTTTCTGAGCGCTTCTAGATCAGTAATATCAGCCTCGTCGAACTGGGTCACGTGTGGAATCATGACCCAATTACGGTGTAGATTAGCAGCTGAGATTTGCTTAATGCGAGTTAACGGCTTTAATTCAATTGGTCCAAATTTCGCAAAATCGACCTGAGGCCATGGTAATAAATCAAGTCCACCACCCAAACCTGACTTTGTAATTTCATTAACTCTCGTTTGACAAAAGCCTGGATATCTTCCTTAAGTATACGCTGTTTTGGACCGCTGCCAACTATCTTGCTTAAATCCACACCCAATTCCCTGGCAAAACGTCTAACCGATGGCCCAGCATGGGGCTTAGCCGCAGTCATAAGATTGGACTGATCCACTTCTGCATACTGTGCAGGTAACTGTAATGGCTTGCTTGGGTAAGATTCCTAGACTTGGAGTAGACATTTCAACTGCTGTTTCAGGCTTAGCGCTCACAGTCTTGCATCCCTTGCTGTTTCTTCAGGATGGTTCCAGGAGTAATCGTTTTACTCTCTTCTTCAGAAATAGCTTCAGTAGCAATCGGCTTCTCTTCTTCGGCAGAAACTTCCATGACAAGGATTTCAGAGCCTTCAGATACCTTATCACCTACTTTGACAGTAATTTCCTTGACAGTACCGGAATAAGGTGAAGGAACTTCAATCGTGGCCTTATCTGATTCCAACGTGATAAGCGAATCCTCTGCCTTGAGCTTATCCCCAACATTGACAAGAACTTCTACGACCGGCACATCCTTAAAGTCGCCAATATCGGGAATCCTTACCTTTTTGATCTCACTCACGCCTTATCCTCAATCTACATTTAATCTATCAATCAGCAACAAAAGACCACAATGTTGTGGGCAATCAATATACCCGCCGTCTATTGCATAACAGGATCTGGTTTATCCGGATCAATGCCGAACGCCTTGATTGCCTGAGAAACTTGTTTTGCTGGGACCTTACCTTCTTCTGACAAAACCTTAAGTGCTGCAACCGTAATGTAATAGCGATCCACTTCAAAAAAATGTCTGAGTTTTTCACGCGTGTCAGAACGCCCAAACCCATCCGTACCCAGCACACAATAGCGACCTGGTATAAATGCTCGTATCTGATCTGCATAAATCTTCATGTAATCAGTTGCAGCCACCACAGGTCCTTCACGATCTTTCAGACAACTTTCTACATAGGACAATCTAGCAGATTCATTCGGGTGCAGCATATTCCAGCGCGCAATACTTAACGCCTCACGCCGTAATTCAGTAAAGCTGGTGACACTCCAGATATCGGCAACAATGCCATAGTCCTTTTGCAAAATGTCTGCTGCCGCAATCACTTCCCGTAATATCGTCCCCGAACCAAGCAACTGGATACGTGCACCCTTACTACGCTTACTACCTTCACGCAGTAAATAAATTCCTTTCAATATTCCTTGCTCAACTCCTTTAGGAAGATCAGGTTGAGCGTAATTTTCATTCATCACAGTAATATAGTAAAACACATCTTCCTGCTCTTGATACATACGCCGCAAGCCATCCTGGACGATCACCGCCAGTTCATAGGCATAAGTAGGATCATAAGATATGCAGTTGGGAATAGCAGAAGCAGCAAGGTGACTATGGCCGTCTTCATGTTGCAGACCTTCACCATTCAGCGTAGTTCGACCAGCCGTACCGCCGAGTAAGAAACCACGACTAGCGCATATCAGCCGCTGCCCAAATAAGATCCCCTACACGCTGAAAGCCAAACATGGAATAAAAAATATAAAAAGGAATCATCTGCACATGATGGGTGCTATATGCTGTGGCTGCTGCAATCCAGGAAGACATAGCGCCAGCCTCATTGATGCCTTCCTGGAGAATCTGACCATGCTTATCCTCTTTGTAAAACATAAGCTGATCAGCATCCTCAGGAATATAAAGCTGCCCTACTGATGACCAAATACCGAGTTGACGAAACATTCCTTCCATACCAAACGTCCGTGACTCATCCGGGACGATAGGCACGATATGCTTACCGATATTTTTATCCTTAGTCATAATATTAAGAATACGCACAAATGCCATAGTAGTAGAAGATTCTCGTCCTTCACCACCACCTTTCAATAAGGTCTCGAATGCTGACAAAGAGGGTATTTGCAAGGCTTCTGCCTTCCGTCGACGATGATGTAAAAATCCACCTAAGGCTTTACGTCGGTCTTGCATATAAGTAAATTCCGGCGAATCCTTATCAAATTTGAGGTAGGGAATCTCGTCGATCTTGTCATCCGGGACAGGCAAACCAAATCGATCACGAAATGCCTTGAGTGAGGTCGTGCCCATTTTCTTCTGCTGATGAGTGATGTTCTGCGCCTCACCCGACTCACCCATTCCATACCCCTTGACAGTCTTGGCAAGTATCACGGTAGGTTGCCCTTGATGCTTGACTGCAGCAGCATATGCAGCAAAAACCTTGTGAGGATCATGCCCACCCCGATTTAGTCGCCAAATATCATCGTCTGACATATTAGCAACCATTTCGAGTAACTCAGGGTATTTACCAAAAAAATGCTTTCTGACATAAGCACCGTCTCGGGCTTTGAAAGTCTGATATTCACCATCCACACACTCCATCATGCGTTGCTGGAGAAGCCCTTTGGTATCTTTTGCCAGAAGAGGATCCCAGTAAGAACCCCAGATTACTTTGATAACATTCCAACCCGCTCCTCTAAACGTTGCCTCCAATTCCTGTATGATCTTGCCATTGCCCCTGACAGGGCCATCAAGGCGCTGGAGGTTGCAGTTCACCACAAAAATCAAATTATCAAGATTTTCGCGTGAAGCAAGTGAAATTGCTCCCAGCGACTCAGGCTCGTCCATTTCACCATCACCTGTGAAAGCCCAGACTTTACGCCCCTCGGTATCAGCTAATTGGCGACTACCCAAGTATTTCATAAAGCGTGCCTGATAAATCGCCATGTGCGGACCCAATCCCATTGATACGGTTGGGAATTGCCAGAAATCAGGCATCAGCCATGGATGTGGGTAAGATGACAGTCCTTTACCACCTATTTCTTGACGAAAATTATCAAGATACTCCTCGGTTAATACTCCCAGCAAAAATGCATAGGCATAAATTCCAGGCGATGAATGCCCCTGAACATAAACGAGATCACCACCCTTCTCCTCACTCTCTGCTCGCCAGAAATGATTGTAACCAACATCATATAAGGTCGCCGCTGAGGCGAAACTGGCGATATGTCCTCCCACATTTGTATTTCGATTGGCGCGAGCGACCATTGCCAGAGCATTCCAGCGTACATAAGAACGAATACGATGCTCTATGGCGTGATCCCCAGGCGAATGCTCTTCTTTGCCCACTGGGATTGTGTTGATATAAGCCGTATTAGCACTATAAGGAAGGTATGCGCCAGAACGCCGCGCTTTTTCAACTAATTTCTCCAATAAGTAATGCGCGCGCTCCGCCCCTTCATTGACAAGAACAGACTCCAATGCCTCCAGCCATTCCTGTGTTTCCTGTGGATCAATATCCTGTGAATTCATATTGAGTAGCAGCTCCGTCTTTCAGTTTGGAAATAATATATTGGTCAGTTTTAGACAAAAATCACATAGCCGCCCTGGCGCGCTCAGCCGCTTCAATGGTATTACTCATTAACATGGTAATCGTCATAGGTCCAACTCCTCCCGGAACGGGTGTAATATAGCCGGCTTTTTCCTTTACCGAAGTAAAATCCACATCACCGCTTAATGTCCCATCATCTATACGGTTGATCCCAACATCAATCACAGTTGCGCCTGACTTGACCATTTCAGCAGTAATCATACGTGGCTTCCCGGTAGCCACTACTAAAATATCTGCGTTCCGAGTATGTTCAGCCAAATTTCTTGTTTTAGAACTACAAATGGTGACTGTCGCCCCTTTCTCCAGAAGCATCAATGACATCGGCTTACCCACAATATTACTGCGCCCTACAACGACCGCATGCTGTCCCTCGATTAATACATCGCGCTCTTTTAACATCATCATGACACCATAAGGTGTACAAGGAAAAAATAAAGCGTTGCCAGTTACGAGTGCACCAACGTTACAAGGATGGAATCCATCCACGTCTTTCTCAATCGCGATAGCAGCAATGATTCGATGACTTTCAAAGTGTAGTGGCAAAGGTAGCTGCACTAAAATTCCGTGAATCTCAGGATTTGCATTTAATGCATGAATCTGCTGAAGCACGGTCTCTTGAGACGTTTTACCAGGAAAATTGTAAACCTCAGAGCGAATTCCTGAGTCTCTACAGGCTTTGGCCTTGTTACGCACATAAATACCAGAAGCTGGATCATCGCCTACTAGAATAACAGCCAAACCAGGCTGCATACCCCCCTTTGCAAGATGCTCAGCACGTATTTTTAATTCTGCACGGATTTTACTCGCAATTGCATTGCCATCAATGATATCAGCACTCATTACTTTGCAAGAAACAGGCTAAATTGAATAATTGCGCAAAAAAAGATCTTTTTAGGTTCCAACTATTATTACCACAAGAATCATAACTGCATTTATTATGCAGCAGGTGGTGTTTCTGGATGTTTTCTTTTCTTGAATTTAATACGATGAATCAGTAGCCCAATTAAAGATACTGAAGTTACAAAAAGAAATGCTGTCAGCAAACCAAAAGCTAAAATAAAAATATCGCTACTTTCAGGCATAAAAATTGTGACAAACCATACTCCAGCAAAACCCGTCAATAATCCACCAAATAATATAATTTTTTTTCCAAGATCATAATGCCGCCATAAAGAACCAGAAACTCCAGTCTCATCAACATAATGATCAAAAACCTCAGCCAGACTCTCATCTCCAGGCTTTGATTCACGACCAATTGCTATCGCCAAAGCATCATCCCCATCTTCCAGCTTAGATATTTTCTTTAGAAAATCCACTTGTTTTTGTGCTCGTTTAGGTTTGATGCCATCCTTAATCATCATTGAGCATAGCGTTGAGAATGCTTTCTCACGAGCCATTTCTGCAGAATCATGCTTTTCATAGAACTGCCACATCACGCCAATCAGATAAAGCTGGATTGTCATCTCCTTGAATTGAGGAGCAAAATCATAACGTTTACTTTTGATATGCGAGATCTGTGCATTCAGCACCACTTTCGCATGCTGAATGCAATCATCTAGTGTTACTGCTTCTTGATTGACTATTGAATCATTCATGCTTATAACCTTTATTTTTCCGAGCAAAATTTATAACTCATCACATTATAACCTGCTAGCGAACACTAAACCCAGAAAATACGAGATAAGCAAATTAAATATAATAGTTACTGCACCTAGGGTACAAACCATTAATACGATAGACTTAGCTTGTCTCTTCCTCGTTATAATAGCGCCTTATTAAATTGATTTTCTCATCATGACAGTATCAACTCAATGTAATTATAAAACCCATCTCTCCCAATTACTGCTTCTGGCTATCAAAAAGATTCTTCCTCAAAATTACGAAATTAATATTGAATTAGCGCGCCCCAAGCAAGCTAATCATGGCGATTATTCAAGTAATCTAGCAATGCAATTAACCAGGTATTTGCACAAAAACCCACGCGAAATCGCAACAGCACTTATTGATGCGTTACCTGATTCACCTTATCTAGAAAAAGCTGAAATTGCGGGCAATGGATTTATCAATCTCTTCTTGAAAATTTCAGCAAAACAGCAGTTTTTATCTGGTGTGTTATTACAGGGCGATAATTTTGGCCATAATAATTCAGGAGAAGGGAAAAAAATTCAAATTGAGTTTGTTTCTGCCAATCCTACTGGACCTCTACATGTTGGGCATGGCCGTGGTGCAGCCTATGGTGCCAGCTTGGCAAACATTATGGCCGCTAATGGTTATTCTGTCACTCGAGAATATTATGTTAATGATGCGGGTAGACAGATGGATATATTGGCACTCTCAACCTGGCTACGTTACCTTGAGCTCTGCGGGTATACCTTTCCTTTTCCAGAAAATGCTTATCAGGGTATATATGTAGCTGACATGGCCAAGTTAATTCATAGTGCGCATGGCAATCGCTATATTCACCAATCTAATTTAATATTACAGGCACTTGTCCAAATTGAAGCAAGGCTTGCAGCTGATGAACAGCTAGATCAGCTGATCGCTATAGCAAAAAAAACGTTAGGAGAAGATTACGCTTATATCCACAATTTTGTGCTGACCGAACAATTGGGTGATTGCCGCAATGATTTAATGGAATTTGGCGTGGAGTTTGATACCTGGTTTTCAGAACAATCGCTATTTGATAATGGCATGGTAGTGCGTGCTATTCAATTACTTGATGAAAAAAATACTTTGTATAAGCAAGACGGTGCTACTTGGTTTCGCTCTACTTATTTTGGAGATGAAAAAGATCGTGTAGTACAACGCGAAAATGGGCAATACACTTATTTTGCTTCCGATATAGCTTATCATCTCAACAAATTTGAACGTCATTTTGCTCATATCATCAACGTGTGGGGAGCAGATCATCACGGTTATATTGCGCGAGTAAAAGGTGCAATTGAAGCATTAGCGCTTGATCCTGACAAACTTGAGATTGCTTTGGTTCAGTTTGCTGTGCTCTATCGAAATGGCAAAAAAGTATCTATGTCTACCCGTTCTGGAGAATTTGTTTCACTACGGGAATTACGTCAAGAAGTTGGCAATGATGCGGCGCGATTCTTTTATGTATTACGTAAAAGCGATCAACATTTGGACTTTGATTTGGATCTTGCAAAATCACAATCCACTGATAATCCAGTATATTATGTGCAATATGCCCATGCACGCATAAATAGTGTACTAACTCAATGGGGGGAAAATGAAACTACACTTTCGACTGTTGATACCAATTTGTTGACGAGTCAGCCAGAACTGATGCTTCTACAAAAATTGATCGATTACCCAGATATAGTGGAAGCAGCGGCAAGGGAACGCGCTCCTCACCTGATTGCTTTCTATCTTAAGGAATTAGCTAGCGAATTCCATAGTTATTATAACTCAACTCGTTTTCTCGTGTTAGAACAATCACTTAAATTAGCAAGACTAGCATTAATTGCAGCTATTAAGCAGGTGCTAGCAAATGGGTTGAAATTATTAGGAGTAACCGCTCCCAGCAAAATGTAACAGAAATCATATATAGTATAGGAATTTTCATGAGCAGAGACTACAAATCCAAGGGTATGGCAACCGCAAAAAGCAGTGGTTCACTTATTCTAGGATTCTTTATCGGATATGCGCTTGGAATAGCAAGCGCAATAGGCGTATGGGCACTCATCAATCAAGCTCCAAGCCCGTTCCTAACTGAAGAAAAATCGGCCAAAACTAAATCTCACGAAAGTATTGCCAAAAATTCACAAAATGATAGCGCTAACAAGGAAAATGCTCAGGTCAGTGCAAATAAGCCTCGTTTTGATTTCTATAATATACTTCCAGGTATAGATGAGCCTTTAGCCGAAGAACCATTCAATCAAGGGATGCGGCAAACACCACCTGCCGTAATAAATGATGCGAGTTCGGCAAGTGATTATTTCCTACAGATTGGCTCGTACAAAAGTCCAGGTGATGCGGAAAGAATGAAAGCAGAACTGGCATTACTCGGCGTAATTGCTTCTGTTCAAACAGCAGAATCTTCTGACAAAGGTACGCGATATAGAGTACGTATAGGTCCTTATGCAAAAATCACCGAAATTGATCAAATACGTGCTTCATTACAAGAAAATGGAATAGAAGCCAGCTTTGTCAGAGTTCCCAAGAAAACGCCATAGCAATCCTGATTCAGTAAATTTTATTACTGGATAGCCGTTAGCCAAACAATTTATAGAAGAGCACAATAAAATATGAATAAATTATTTAAATTTTTCCTAGTATTCATTACCCTTAGTCTCTCAGGGATATTGATTGCGCATGCAGAAATCATTGAAGGGCGCGATTATATTGTTCTCGCGAGTCCTCAGCCAACCGAAGATCAGCGAAGTATTGAGGTCATTGAGTTTTTCTGGTACGGCTGCCCACATTGCTATGAATTACATCCACATATAGATAATTGGCGCAAGAATGCTCCCAAGGATGTAAAATTTCGATATGTTCCAGCAATTTTCCGTGCCAATTGGACGCCTGCAGCAAAAACTTTCTATGCGATGGAAGTGTTAGGTATTACAAAAGAACTTCATGATAAGGTATACAAAGCTATTCATCGCGACAAAATTGATTTGTCAAAGGAAGCCGCACTATTTGATTGGATTGAGAAACAAGGAATTGAGCGCGAAAAATTTATTAATGCCTATAATTCTTTTTCCGTTCAAAACCAGGTAGCAAGGGTTTCGCAAATGATGAGGCAATATAAATTAACCGGTGTACCGGCTTTAGTAGTTGAAGGAAAATATTTAACGAGTGGAAAGATGAGCGGTACACCGCGCGACACGATTCAGGTATTGAATGAATTAATTGACAAAGCGCGAAAGGAGCGAGCTTCGAATTAAACCTAAAAGAATCTCGGTTGACTACTTTATTGGAAAACTAAATCCATGATAAATAGTGATGCCGCTACGAGGTGCATCGTATGTTGCTCCAGGTGCGAATGCGGCTTTACCTTTCGTTGCAGGGAGTGATCCTACGGTCTCATCGTGCCTTACTTCACACCGGGATCACTACCCACTCCACCCTGTCCAACTACGATTTTTAGGTTAAATTACCCTAAAAATCATTATAAAATGGTAGCTTGCTGAGCTTTTTAGATAATAAAAAACGCCTAATTCTTCGCTCGACCAAGTTTCACAACTTCCTGAATACGCCTCAAACCTCGCATGATTTGAGCAAGATGCTGACGATTCCTAGCCTGCAGAATGAATTGCATCGTGGTGTAATCTTTATCACTTTCCATAGTGACATCATCGATATTCGAATCAGCTCTGGCAATTTCTGCAGCAACTCTAGCAAGCACGCCACGTTGATTTACCGCTGTCATGTTAATGCCTACTTCAAAAGTTCTGGCTATCTCTTTGCCCCACGTCACATCCAATACATTCTCGGATTTTCTCTGAATTCTCATCACAACTGAGCAATCATGGACATGAATCACTAATCCCTGATCTTTTTTAATCAATCCAACGATCGTATCCCCAGGAACGGGGTAACAGCATCGAGCAAACTGTACTGTCATACCTTCCGTCCCAAGAATCACAACGGGATTACTGGCACTAGCTACTTCAGATATGGATTCTTCAGGTACTACTAATCGTTTAGCAACGACGGCCGAAAGTTGTTTTCCTAAGGTGATATCGGCAAGCAAGGCTTTTTTTGACTTAGCACCGCTGTCCCTGACAAGTCTCTCCCATTGTGTGTCAGTGATAGAATCAGGGTTGATCCCAAATGAGTATAGAGCTTGATTGAGTAAACGCTCACCTAACTTTACTGACTCGTCATATTGAATGGTTCTAAGAAAATAACGAATGCTTGAACGCGCCCTTGCTGTAGCAACATAAGAGAGCCAAGCAGGATTGGGGTTAGCATAGGGCGCAGTTACAATCTCAACACGATCGCCATTCATTAATTCAGTGCGCAATGGTATATTCTCCCCGTTAATTTTGGCTGCAACACAACAATTACCTACATCTGTATGTATCGCATAAGCAAAATCTACTGCTGTAGAACCTCTTGGTAACTCAAGTATTTTTCCTTGTGGCGTAAACACATAGACTTCACCAGGAAACAAATCGACCTTGAGGTGCTCCAGAAACTCAATTGAATCGGAAGAATCGCTTAAGGTTTCCAGTAAGCTTTTTAACCACTGATTAGTTTTTAGATGCAGCTCATTTACCTCTGCACCATTGTTTTTATAGAGCCAATGGGAAGCTACGCCCATTTCAGCAATCCGATGCATCTCATAGGTTCGAATTTGTATTTCTATGGGCAACCCATAAGGCCCCAGCAATGTATTATGAAGTGATTGATAGCCATTAAGCTTAGGAATCGCAATATAATCCTTAAATTTACCAGGAATGGGTTTATACAAACTATGTAAGGCGCCTAATGCCAGATAACACGAAGAAATATCCTTCACCAACACACGAAAGCCATAAATATCCAGTACTTCCGAGAAGCTCAGATGCTTCTCAATCATTTTTTTATAGATACTATAAAGATGCTTCTCTCTCCCGGTTACAATGGCATCTACCCCTATATCTTTAAGTCGATTTTTTATCGCATCAAGAATTTTGCTCACTATTTCGCGACGATTGCCACGAGCTGCTTTAGTTGCTTTCACCAGCACCTTGTAACGATTAGGATAGAAATAACGAAAGCTAAGCTCCAGCAATTCTTGGTAAATACTGTTCAAACCCAAGCGATGAGCAATAGGCGCATATATCTCCAAAGTCTCTCGTGCGATGCGACGCTGCTTTTCAGGACGCAAAACTTCCAGTGTGCGCATATTGTGCAAGCGGTCAGCCAATTTAATAAGGATGACCCTTACATCCTGCGCCATAGCTAATAACATCTTACGGAAATTTTCAGCTTGCGCATCAGCTTTAGTCTGGAATTCAATCTTCTTCAATTTAGAGACGCCATCTACAAGCTCTGCAACTGATACGCCAAATCTTTCGGCAATTTCTTCCTTGGAGATAGTCGTATCTTCAACCACATCATGTAATAATGCAGCAGCAAGCGTGATGACATCTAGATGGAGTTCACAAAGGATATGAGCAACCGCCACGGGATGAGAAATATAAGGTTCCCCAGTCATACGGAATTGCCCAGAATGGGCACCTTGACTAAAAAAATACGAACCCCTGAGTAAAGCTAGTTCTTCAGGCTTAAAATATTTCGATACCTCAGAAAATAACGACTCAGCTTCAGGCATTATTACATGAGAGTTCGATAATGAAAGCTCTGACATATAAGCATTTCCCAATTTTTTGCGGTACTAATTCAACTTTATTTTACAAATAGCAGGCTAAATTCTGTATTTGCAACTACAATGTTAGAATTACAAATATTTCTGATCAATTCGCTGGAGATAATAATCAGCATAATATATCCAGAATACCGCTGAATTTATAGCGATTTTTGTATTATGCAAGACCAGAGGAGTGAAATAAAAAATTTAATAAATAATTTGATAATGCTACATGTTCTATCGCCAGAAAATCTGTTACTTCCAATATATAGATTACTTCAATTTTTTCTGTTATGGCTTAATCTTCTTATCGCTTATCTTTTAACGTATGGTATTAAGAATTTCAAGACCTACTTTCCCCTTAGCCAATTCACGTAGCGCAATAACAGTAGGTTTATCTCGAGCAGCATCTACCATCGGAGTAGAACCAATTGCTATCTGCCTTGCTCGAGCAGTCGCAGCCATTGTCATATCAAAGCGATTGGGAATAATTTTTAAACAATCATCAACGGTGATACGAGCCATAATTTATTCCTTTTCTTTTTTACTTAAAAAATTTCACCAATAAAATATTATTTAGGCAAATTGTGCTAACAGCGCATGCTGTTTGACAAGCTGACGCATCATTCTGAGGCGTTCTGCCCGAATAATACAACAAATATCTTTGAGCGCTTCGTCCAATTCATTATTGATCACAGCATAATCAAATTTGTTCACTTGGTTTACTTCTTCGCGGACTGCTTTTAGACGCCGCGCCAATTGCCCCTGGATCATCTTGTCCACGCTGTTTCAGGCGAGCTTCTAACGATGCTAGAGAAGGAGGCAAAATAAAAATGCTTACTGCCTCAGGAAAAATTTGCCGTACCTGTTGCGCTCCCTGACAATCAATCTCCATCAAAACATCTTGACCTGATGCCATTGTTTCCTTAACCCAATGGTGCGAGGTGCCATATAAATTTCCGTAAACTTCTGCACTTTCAAGAAATTCACCTCGCTCCATCATTTGATTAAAAATGTCTCGATCTGATAAAAAAATAATCTTGACCATTTATTTCATTGGGACGTGGTTGGCGAGTGGTATGTGAAATCGATAGACTCAAACCAATACGAGTCTGAAGCAATGCTTTAATCAAGCTGGTCTTACCAGCCCCTGAAGGAGCACTGATTATAAATAAGCTACTCATATCATAATTATATTGAATTTCTCCTACATTTTGAGAAAAAAATTTCCATTAAAGTGAATCAATATTTAGTATGCTTCTTAGTCGTTTCTTGATGTTTTTTAATCTGAAGAACCTATTAAAGTTATTTTAATGCACTCCATGTTTTTCTAAATAACGTTGGTGATATTCTTCCGCAGGATAAAACTCAGGAGCAGGTAAAATTTCAGTTATGATCGGATTTCGCCACTGTCCGCTTCGTTGTACTGCATCCCGTGAAGCTAGCGCAACGGCTTCCTGTCCCAGTGTATAAAAAAATATAGCTGACCGGTATTGAGAACCTATATCTGGTCCTTGACGATTAAGCATAGTAGGATCATGGCAACGCCAGAAAGTATCAAGTAAATTTTCGAAAGGAAACCAATGAAGGATCATATTCTACCAGCACGATTTCTGCGTGACCTGTCTGATCTGAGCAAACATCCTGATAACTAGGATGACGAGTATGGCCGCCGGCATACCCGCACGTGACATTGACTACGCCATGGACGCTACGAAAAGTAGCTTCCACACCCCAGAAACAGCCAGCACCAAAGATAATTTTTTCGATGGTCATTGCCCAAAATATATTTCCTTGAATAACACTATTTTCGAACGAAGCTCATTCCAAAGAAAATAATCCTAAAAACCTTTTAGAATTATACAGAGCATCTTATCAGGGCATAAAAACAATAAGGCCGATGCGCATTTCACGCGCACCGGCCTTCCCTCCAAGATTCGTATTACTTAAGCGTCAGAATGAATTCTGCTAGAGTTTTAGCGTTTTCATCGCTAACATTTGTGTTAGGCGGCATTGGAATGGTTCCCCATACTCCATTGCTACCATTTTTAATTTTTCCTGCCAGGTAAGTAGCTGCATCAGCTTGACCTGCGTATTTCGCAGCAACATCTTTAAGTGCTGGGCCAACCAATTTGGTGTCAACATTATGACAGTTTAGGCAACCACTGCTTTTTGCCAATTCAGCATTTGCTTGTACATTGCCAATCCATAATGCAGCAGATGCTGCCATTACTCCTAACAACACTTTTCTCATCTTATTTTTTCCTTATTTGAATTATAAAGGGAATACCATTCTACCCTTAACTTTGCAGACTTGCAGCAATTCCTGTAAGTCGGTGATTTCTGGTAAACATTTCTCGCCCTGACAAACCCAGGCATTGACACCTTGATCTACGGGTAAGGGTTTATTCAAACTTTGCGGTAATCCAGTTAGCTCCATCGGTAATGCCAGCACAATCGTAGCTGGCGCCTGCAATGCCAGTGCTCGATGCCACTTACTGAGGAGAATGCCTTTTCCACGCAAGATAACAATTTGAGGTGGCGTAAGCCATTCTTTCAACGCAACCAATAAACTACAGTAGGCGCTTGGATGTCGCCGCATTTCAGGAGAAAACAATTTAAGTGTACGTTCAGCTGATTGCAAATAACGATATTCTCCGAGCAAATGACCAAGTCGTTGAAGCGATATCGCTGCAAAACCATTGCCAGACGGAATCGCATTGTCCTGACCAGCCTTAGGTCGATGAATTAGCTTTTCATGATCGCGACTCGTAAAAAAGAATCCCCCTAACTGCTTATCTTCGAACTGATCTAGCAATACCTCTGCCAATGCTCTAGCAAATTCCAGATCAGACTGACGAAATTCCATTTGCATGAGCTCCAGCAAACCGTCAAGCAAAAAGGCATAATCATCGAGATATGCATTGTGGCGCGCCTTGCCATCCTTGAAGGTAGCCAGTAGCCGTTATTTTTCCAGAGAGTGGTGCTGATAAAATCTACCGCCAGCATGGCGGATTTTATCCATTCGCTCTGCTCAAAAATCCTGCCTGCTCGCGCCATACCCTTGATCATCAAACCGTTCCAACTAGTCAGAATTTTTTCGTCACGACCAGGGTGAACGCGCTGCTCCCGTTTATTGAAAAGCTTGCACCGCGCTGATTCAATCCACTGTTGCACTTCCTCTCGGCTCATACCCATATCATTAGCTATAGCTGCACTAGATTGAATGATTTCGAGATGCCAATATTTATTTTCAAAATTGGGAAACCGCGAAAGACCAAAGTAAGGTGCAATTACAGCATATTCATCAGTTGTCAAAACACGCGCGATTTCATCTTTATCCCAGACATAAAATTTTCCTTCTTCATGCTCCGAATCTGCATCCAGGGTCGCGAAATAGCCCCCTTCCTTTTGCCCGGATTGCATCTCCCGCATCACCCAGGCAGCTGTCTCATGGGCAATTTGTTTAAACAAGGAATTATGTGTTGCAAGCCAGGTGTCGGCATAGAGCTGTAACAAGGGTCCATTGTCGTATAGCATCTTTTCAAAATGGGGAATACGCCAGTACTGATCGGTACTATAACGATAAAATCCTCCTCCTAATTGATCGTAAATGCCCCCATTAGCCATTTTCTCCAGAGTATAAACTGCAATATGCAAGGCTTGCTTATCCCCTTCAGAAAAATACCACTGTAGGCAGAAGTTCAGCTCTGCAGGGTGAAAAAATTTTGGTGCAGAACCAAAACCCCCATGCTCTCGATCAAAGTTCTCTAGCAGCTGGGAGCTTGCCTGCTCGACAAGATGGCGGGAAGATGCAGAAATATTGATACTTGATAGCTGGTAAAGTCTCAGCAAACATTTCAAGTAGCGCGCTATTTTGCTGTTCAATATCTTCTCTGCGCGTATGATATATCTCAGCAATCTTTGGCAGTAACTCAAGAAAACCAGGCATACCATGACCAGGCTCTTTAGGAAAATAAGTGCCCCCAAAAAAAGGCTTCTGTTCTGGCGTAAGAAACATGGTCAATGGCCAGCCGCCATGGCGATGGTTAAGCATGTAATGCGCTGTCTGATATATTTGATCGAGGTCAGGGCGCTCCTCACGATCTACTTTAATATTAATAAAGTATTCATTCATCGCCGCTGCCACTTCTTGATCCTCGAATGACTCTTGGGCCATGACATGGCACCAATGACATGCAGAATAACCGATAGAAAGCAGGATTGGCTTATTTTGAGCACGCGCCAGTGCGAGTGCCGCCTCTCCCCATGGGTACCAATTTACCGGGTTATCTGCATGCTGTAACAGATAAGGGCTTGTTTCACCTGCCAGATGGTTGGGCATAGCATTGCTCAATAAATAACTAAATCATGCGTTAATAGGATTAGTAATGTGATTCCCCGCTGAGAAGTTATGAATAAATCTACTACACACTCCAATCACTGTGTTGGGCGGTACTCGCTTCTCACCTATTTATTTGATATGTAGCTACGAACTTCGTTTTCACAACCTCTAAGTCATTTCTCTAATCGGTAATCGCTCCCCGGCTGGCAGTCGATACCAGTTTTGCAAACTTTGCCAACACACCGCGTTTATAACGCGGTTCAGGCGGTTGCCATGCTGCACGGCGTCGTGCGAGCTCCTCTTCAGAAACATTAAGCTGCAACAGGCGCTGTGTTCGCATCAATAGTAATGGAATCACCCTCCTTCACCAGTGCAATGGTTCCCCCAACAATGGCTTCCGGTGCAACATGTCCCACCACCATGCCGTAGGTTCCGCCGGAGAATCTTCCATCCGTGATCAGTCCAACTGAATCCCCTAGACCCTCACCAATCAGCGCCGACGTGGGCGACAACATTTCTCGCATTCCCGGCCCACCCTTCGGACCTTCATAACGTATTACCACGACATCTCCTGCTCGAATTTCCCTGGCAAGGATGGCATTCATGCATGCTTCCTCAGAATCGAACACACGCGCAGGCCCAGTAATTTTTGGATTTTTCACGCCGGTGATTTTGGCGACTGATCCTTCAGGCGACAAATTTCCTTTGAGGATGGCCAGATGACCTTGTGCATACAAAGGATTGTCCCATTGCCTGATGACATCCTGATCCTCGCGTGGCTTCTCAGGCACATCGCGTAATACTTCCGCTATTGTTTCACCGCTGATCGTCATGCAATCACCATGCAGCAAACCATGCACCAGTAACATCTTCATGACTTGAGGAATCCCACCTGCATGATGCAAATCAGTTGTTACATAGCGCCCAGACGGTTTCAGATCGCACAAAACAGGTACTCTTGCACGTATTTCCTCAAAATCATCAATATTCAGATCCACCTCGGCAGCATGCGCAATCGCTAACAGATGAAGCACTGCATTGGTCGATCCACCCACTGCCATCACCACAGAGATGGCATTTTCCAGCGATTTCCGTGTGATCAGATCGCGTGGACAAATTTGCTTTTTGATTGCATTGACCAAAACTTCTGCAGAACGTGCTGCACTGAGCCGTTTTTCTTCATCTTCTGCTGCCATGGTCGATGAATAAGGCAAGCTCATTCCCATTACTTCGATCGCCGACGACATGGTATTGGCAGTATACATGCCACCACAGGCACCCGCACCAGGACAGGCATGCCGCTCCACTTCCAGTAATTCCTTGTCATCGATTCTATGCGCGTATACTGTCCCACGGCTTCGAACGCGCTCACAATCGTCAGATCTCGCCCTTTGTAATGACCTGGTTTGATGGTACCGCCATAGACAAAAATAGCGGGCACATTCATTCTCGCCAGTGCAATCATGGCACCCGGCATGTTCTTGTCACAACCACCAATCGCAATCACGCCATCCATGCTTTCTGCCTGCACAGCCGTCTCAATGGAATCAGCGATCACTTCGCGTGATACGAGCGAATATTTCATGCCTTCGGTTCCCATGGAAATACCATCGGAAACCGTAATCGTGCCAAACATCTGCGGCATTGCCCCGGCCTTTCTCAATGCACGCTCAGCGCTGAGGGACAATTCATTAAGCCCCATATTGCAGGGTGTAATCGTAGAAAATCCATTGGCGACCCCGACGATAGGTTTATCAAAGTCTCCATCACCAAAACCCACTGCCCGCAACATGGCACGATTGGGTGAACGTTTTGCTCCTTGAGTGATGGCTTGACTACGTTTATTGTCTGGCATGATTTCTCCTGAAAAACCAAAAATGCAATCTAATTGATTAACAAGCTGCGCACTGCAGCGACATGCTTACTTACCGTATAATGTGCATTTTACCGTAAATCAGCTCGTAACCTATGCTTATCCATCCTCAATTCGATCCGGTTGCACTCTCCATTGGCCCGCTTTCCATTCACTGGTATGGATTGATGTATCTGCTTGGTTTTTCTCTGTTTATTTTGCTTGGTCGTTATCGCATTAAGCAAAATAAGCAGGCAGTATTCACCAATACTATCCTCGATGATGCACTCTTCTATGGCGTCCTTGGCGTCATCCTGGGAGGAAGACTAGGACACGTATTGTTTTACCAGCCAGGTTATTACTTACAACACCCGCTGGAAATATTCGCGATTTGGCAAGGCGGCATGTCATTCCATGGGGGCTTCATTGGTGTCATCGTGGCGATGGCGCTGCTGGCTCATAAGCATAAACTTCCATGGTTTACTGTGACTGATTTCATTGCGCCGCTGGTACCATTAGGGTTGGGAGCAGGCCGCATCGGCAATTTTATCAATGGCGAATTATGGGGACGGCCCACTGATGTTGCCTGGGGCATGATTTTTCCACACGTCGACAATCTTTCGCGTCATCCTTCTCAACTTTACGAATTTGCGCTGGAAGGGATCGCTTTATTCATCCTGCTCTGGATCTATTCAAGTAAATCACGCCCACTAGGAGCTGTCTCCGGCATGTTTCTGATCGGGTATGGCACATTCCGCTCGTTTGCAGAATTTTTCCGCGAACCCGATGATGGTTTCATGGGGATATTAACCTTGGGTGTCAGTATGGGACAATGGCTGTCACTGCCGATGATTGCTGCAGGTATAGGATTGCTGATCTGGGCATATCGATCATCAAGTAAACCATCAAAAAACTAAAAATCGTCGTTAAAACACTCACTAAGATTTTATAGAAACCCAGGTGGATAAGAGGCACTACCCTTTATTATGTATATGGCCACACTGCGTTTAACTGCGAGAAGATCAGAAAAGCTCCAATGAAGCCGCTATCTATTCATCATATTTATGGATCTAACAATGTTTGTTATGATGAAAGCTAAACTAATGCATTTTACATAAAACACAGGGAATTAGCATGCAGCATGCCGTGTTAAATCTCATTTTTGACACAATATATCACGTCATTTCAGAAGTCTAATTCTAGTCAGGTGTCAAAGATGAGCCACCCTAGCAATCAGATGATTGAGCGGTACTACTTCGAGCAATTTCGCGAGCACTATCGCCTGCCTGACGGCGAGTTGCAATACACCGACAAACCGGACGTGATCATTAGTGGCGCCAAGGTGACTGGGATCGAGATCACTAACCTGTATATCGCCTCAGGCTCCGATCCTGCGAGCGAGCAGGTTCAACGCAATCACAGGCTGCAGACGCTCGAACGAGCCCAGATACTCCATCGGGCTGCAGGGGGCAAACCCATCGAGATCTCCGTGGATTTTCGACCGGATCAACTTATTCGCGAGGTTGATCCGGTTGCACAAGCATTGGCCAAATTGGCCAAGAGGGTGGAGAGCATGCCATCGCGCCCAGTCAATCCCCTGCTGTTCAACCACATTCCGCAACTGCGCTTCGTATACAATAACGCGCAGGAGTACCCTGATCCGAAGTGGCGGCCAGTGCAATGCTACAGCGTTCCCTGCCTTTCTGTTGAGCGGCTTCGCGAAGTGGTTAACGAGAAGAGCGAGAAGGCGAAGGCTTATCAACCGTGCGACACGTACTGGCTTTTGCTAGTTGTTGATTTCATGGATTGGGCGCAGGATCAACACCTTGAGTGGCCGACCGAGGCTCGACTCGCCAAGTCGCCCTTCGATCGAATCCTTCTCTACAAGCCGCAGTTCGCCCAAGTGGTGCAGGTCGCACCGTGACACCTAACCCTTCCATCGAGCGGACGTCCACAAAGAGGCTTCGCCGCTTTGCAGCTCCGCTCATGTCAAATAATAGATTGCGATTCCCATAGGGGGTACATTGGACACAAAACAAATAATTTCGGTCTCGTCCGTTGTCACTGTAATGTTCTTGCTAAACACACCAGAAGCAATTAGCAAAGATTCGTCGGCTACCCCTATAGCTGGTTACGGCGAAGCATCTGTTTCATGCGGTAGCTTTGTTGAGTCCAAACATAACGAAACACAACGATATATTTATCTTACGTGGATTAATGGCTATCTCACCGCCGTTAACAAATACCAAAACGACGTCAAGATTTACAATGAGAACCGCGATATTAAGGCGGGGCGGGACCCACAAGCATTAATGCTTTGGCTGGATAATTATTGTCAAGAAAATCCTTTAGATAATTTCTACCAAGCTGTTTTAAAGTTGCAACATGTTTTACAGAAATAGCACAAACCTGACACGGACATCAGAGTCAGGTCTTGCGATGCAATATCCAACTTTTTTCTGCTTTTTAACAACCCAAGTGACAGTAGCATGATGCAACCCGAATTCGTCCGCGATCTGTTCTTAGTGGCATCGCCATTGTAGATTCCTCAATTCCAATGACCCGAAGAAGAACTCAATGTTTTTGTAATATAAAACTTGACGTCTTTGCATACAAAATGCTCATGTACGTTACCGTACAGACTACGCTTGATGTTGTCGCCTGAATTTGATCAAGTCTTGCACATGTTGCGATTGATCTAATTCCATTTCTAAATCAAAAATGACGCAAAGGCGAGCCGCAGACACTATAAGTAATACGGCAAAGAGAAGCCGATAAAGTCGGTTTTGCCAGGCCGAGTGCTCTGCTCATTATGTGAACGAAATGCAATTTTAAAAAACAATTAACAATTTAAGGAGAAAACTTATGAAAACGACAAGCGAATATAAGTTAAGTATTTCAGCTAAAAGAGTTCTTATGATTAGTAGTTTATCTGCAGTTTTCGGGCTGACTGGTTGCCAAGAAGGACCAGCAGAAAAGGCAGGAAAAAATTTAGATCGTTCGGTTGAGAATGCTGAACAAAAGATTGAACAATCGAAAGAGAAAACAGAAAGAAAGCTTGACGACGCAAAAGAGACGATAACCGATAAAATGAAATAGGTCGGTAAATACATCGATGACTCGATTAATACCATGAAGGTTAAGGCGTCAATTTTAAATGATTCCTTGCTTAAAGTGCCCCAAATACAACGTATGATGGTTGATGGCGTTATGCAGCTGACTGGCATGGCCGATTCCAAGCAAAATATCAACAGAACTATAGAGGTGGCCAAAAGCCAGGAAGGGGTGGAATCAGTGCAAAGCGATCTGATTGTAGCTGCACCAAATAACTAAAACACCAGCCACTGAAAAAAGGTAGTGGATTAGTAAAAAAATTGAAAATGCGCAAGTCAAGCGCATATCTGCATATCTATTTATTAGTCGTTACATTGGGTCTTTATCAAAAGGTTTATAAGCTATTTATTTTCTGAATAAAAGAGCAAAGTGGCTATTTGTTTTCTGCTGGTCAGGCTCATTGAAATATTGAAAGCAGAATGTATTTTCATTATGTGCGGCACCGCACAGACAGCTTTTAATTTTGGCCCCAAAATTAAAATACCAAAATTAAAACATTAGATGATGAATGAGAGTGTGGTTAATAAGGATGCGTTACTACACCGTATTTTTGAAAGTCAGCATCCAATGTCACTGTCGCTTTTAGACATTAGTAGTAACGTAAAGCTCATCATATATAAATCCAAGGATCAATCCTAGATTTATTGACAAAGGAGAGATATTATGAGCGAGACAAATGCATACAAACAAAAGCTAGAAGCCGAGATAGAACAAGCAGAGGCCAAATTGGAGGACTTGAAAGCCGAAGCGAAGAGTTGTGCAGCCGATGCTACTATCCGTACGCAATATGATCAGCGCGTTAAAGAACTTGAGCAATATATTGATGCTGCGAAAGCCAAGTTGAAAGAGCTGGGAGGAGCTGCTGTTGGAGATAGTGCTGCCAAAGCAAAAGAGAAGTTTAACCAGCCTATTGAGTAACATTATCATTGGAATCATTGGCACCATTGATGGCGGTTTCTTGTTTGGTCTAATGGTACTTATCGGACCAATATTGGCAGCCATAGCAGGAGCTATCGGGTTATTAATTTTGGTGAAGGTTATCGTGAAGCCTAAGAATCAATCCTAAATTTATAGACAAAGGAGAGACATTATGAGCGAGATAAATGCATACAAACAAAAGCTAGAAGCCGAGATAGAACAAGCAGAGGCTAAATTGAAGGAGTTGAAAGCTGAAGCGAAGAGTACTGCAGCCGATGCCCAGATCCGTATGCAATATGAGAAGCGCACTGAAGAACTTGAGCAATATATTGATGATGCGAAAGTCAAGCTGAAAGAGTTGGGAGGAGCAAGTGAGGATGCATGGGAGGACATTAAGGACGGTGTAGAAGATGCTTGGAATTCATTAAGGAATGCTGTTCGAGAGGGTGCCGCGAAAGTGAAAGAGAAGTTTAAAGATTGAATATCTCTATTATTAAAATTCAGGACATCCTGAGGGGTGGGAGGCGATCGAATTCATTCTTGACTAAATGGTAACATTCACAGACTCGCGCCTCCAGTCCCGAGCAATCCAGCACCTTAATGTGCCCGCGGCTGTAATGAATCGATCCTGCTTGCTGCAATTTTCCAGCAGCTTCTGTAACACTTTAACGGCATACACCCAGCATATTGGCAATCAACTCTTGAGTCATGGTTAATTTCTTAATTCGTTTGAAGGAAGCCGATCAATGCTGAGTCAGGGGCAGAAGCCGATCGAATTCATTCTTGACTACATGATAACATTCACAGACTTTCGCCTCCAGTCCCGATCGATCCAGCACCTTTATGTGCCCGCGGCTATAATGAATCAATCCTGCTTGCTGTAATTTTCCAGCAGCCTCTGTCACACCTTCACGGCGTACACCCAGCATATTGGCGATCAATTCTTGAGTTATGGTTAATTCGTTTGAAGGAAGCCGATCAATGCTGAGCAGCAGCCTGCGGCAAAGTTGCTGGCTTACCGAATGATGCCTATTACAAACTGCCGTTTGAGCCATTTGAGCAATGAGCGCCTGGGTATAGCGCAACAATAAATGAAGTAGCGCGTCGTGGCGGTTAAATTCCTGCATAAACAAAGGTTGCCGTATCCGATAGGCGTAACCCGCACTCTGCACTAAAGCCCGATTCGTCATGATTCCGCCGCCCATGAATAGGGTAACCCCGATTGCACCCTCATTGCCAATAACGGCGGTTTCCGAAGATCCTCCATCCTTCATCGCGTGAAGCTGCGATATGATGCAATTCGTGGGGAAATAGATGAAATGTAACTTTTCTCCTGGCTCATAAAGAATGTCACCACAGCTCATCTGGACCGGCGCTAGATGAGGTAGAAGACGTTCATATTCAGTTGAGGGTAAAGCGTTGAGGAGTTGGTTTTGTCGAGGGCTCAGTATTTCAATCATAATTTCTACTCCTATCAATAAAGTAAGGTGATATAGCCCTAATAAACTTATTAAGTTGGTAGAAAACTAAGGGCCTTGATTATGAATTAAACCCACTCTGTTCTGTAAACTCAGAACGATCTGATCTTCAAGTTACTAAATAGGTTATCAAGTCTCTGCCAGCCGTAGCGACTGCTGGCAATTCAACTCAATCACCGCCAGTAGAATTATCCTAAAGCGGTTTTTTGATTATGTGTGGTACCGTACAGATAATACACAATCTTACCTTTAAACTATTGGTGTCATTTTCCCTCCAGGAGGTTTCATAAATATCTCAACCTAATCTGTATTAGCACTGCTGAGAAGGATTTGCTAGTGCCAAATTTTTTAAATTATCTTGGAGTTGTCTATTTAATTGCCATAGGTATCTTGGGATTAATATAGCATCGCTTTGTGTGTAGCAGGTCACTCCGAGAGCACATAACAAAATATCGGACAATGCTGTTTTCCGACAGTTCCATCATTGTGTAATTACCTGCTTGAGATGCAGTCGCAATCTTTTCAATTCTATTGCTAAAGGATGAATAATAGGAAAGCAATTTGGTTCTTGCTCTTCTCTGAGCACGTGGGATTTCACTGAGATTTTTATCGGACTTCACATGCTGTTGCATTTCTTTGACAAACTCCTCGTCACCCAGATAGATCTTCCTCTTAAAAACCCAAATACTCGGTAATCCCCCTCGCTCTAACAAAATTCACATGGGCAGCAATAATCTACCTTTGTTTTTTATGAATCGCCTCCAGTCTCCAATCCGTTTGCAATCACTCGGACTACTGCTTCCTCCAATCATAGCTGGATAACCGCTCCATGATCGATAGTCGATATTTTTAACTATACCCTCCGGACTGGGCTCAATACAAATATGAGTGTGAAAGCTCAAGAAGATAGTTCTCCTTTTCCACCAAAATTGCTTTAAAAATATTCTGATAAACGTGTCCAACACGATTGTGCGTACGATTAAATTGCTGAGTATAGTCCCCAGTGAGCTGCCTCATTTCCTTGGATAAATTCGCTTGGTTGGGTTATCTCAAAATATTTGACCAGATCAAGTAACACTACATGAGTAGTTGATGCCCAATTTCATCTGGTAAATGACAAAGAATCATCAGCAAAACAGACTGATTAGAATCACGCTTTCTTTCATCCTCTAAATAACGCTAAATTTTCAGCAATAAAAACCGTTTAAGTAACCATCATGCAATAACTTTCATGAATTTCATTGAGAAGAAATTGGAGGCCCTGCTGCTCGAAGCTAATACCAAAGTTCCAGAGGCAGCAAAAGCGTGATATTTCTCAGTGACTCCATGATGTAACAAATAAAAATCACTTTTAAGCAGTATTCATAACGGGTGCACGCGCAGAGGTTGACATTTGTACTTCTGCAGCAGAATGCAGCCTATTTGATACACAAGGTACTGTAAGCGCCAGCTCAACAGCTGGCGCAGTCATCAACAAAACTATGTTAACAGTGCAACAAGCAAGAGCAGCTAAAGGAGGTGTCATAGATGCCGAAATAATCGAACCTTAAATTCTACTGGTTTAGAACAATTCGTTCATAAAAGCTATATGGAGAAACAATAATGAATAAAAAAATTTTCAAACAGGTCTTCGCCATCTGCGCGATGCTCGCTTTCACGACTGCATACGGTGATGGTGCCACTTCTTCAAAATCAGTTTACCTAAGCGGGAATACTTATAACCCTGATACATATGAATATCTCTCTGTGTATGGATCATCCGACCAGCGCTTCCCTGATAATAGCTATGTATCAGTCAGCGGGTTCAGTAATGAACAGTATTTCTATTGCTATGGGTATGGTTCAGTTTTGGCAAATACGATCGATGTATCCGCCAGTGTTTCTAAAGGCAGTATGCAAGTGGACTCTGCTCAGCTCACTTGTTATCAGGGCACCCCACCCCAAACGATTACAATGACTTGCAGCGCGAATGGACAGTATTCCGACAGTTATCTCGCTAATGGCTCAAGCACATATGATGGAGTCAGCTACAAGTACCATTCAAATTCAAAAAGTAACTCAGCTGACTGCACGCTAACAACCGACCAAGTAAATATTGATCACGGTCAGTCAGGAGGGTCGATGTCTCGAACACAGTACGTGCAGAAGCCAGATTAAACTCCACGTCGATTACTTTGGTTGATGAAAGGCAAACATTAACTAAAGTTTTTAAACCCATTAGCAGCAGGGTGGGCAAAACAGACACCCTGCCTGCTTTCGCTCAATAATGAGCCGTCTGAATTGATGATAAACATAGAGCATAGAGGACAGACCCTAAGGTATTCTCGCCAAAAGTAATTAATTTCAACAAATTATCAAGGTTTTTTATTAATAAATGGAGAATATGCATAGTGTTTGCAGATCTGATCATGAAATCGCCATCAACAAAGAGATCTCCGCTATGCACGCTAAGAGTGTCAAGCCAAAGAGCTTGTTTCTGATTGATTCAAGCACTTTGGGAAGCTGGTTAGCAGGCATATCTTCCTGCGTGAGCGGATAATTTGCGACAGCAATACCGTACTGTAATGCTAGATAAAGACAGGCAGGTGTTTTACCAGTGCGGGACACACCCGTCAGAATAGTGTCAGCTTCGGTAAAATTTTTCGGATTAACCCCATCATCGTGCACCAGCGCGTAATTGATTGCCGCAATCCTCTTGAAATACGATAGAGGCTGCTGACGACCATGAGAGCGTCCAGCCATTCGGGCAGAGGATTGCTGAAGTTCTTGCTCGATTGAGCTAATGAATGTTTCAAAAAAATCATACACTCGGCAGTTTGCCTGTCGGATTACTTTCAGGATGTCCACTTTAAGCAAGGTACTAAAAACCAATGGTCGATAACCATCGCATTCTGCAGCACAATTAATTCGTTCCACCAAATCCAGAAAAGGCACATTGATTTTTTTCCATTCAATCCAGTCAAACTGGGTCAACAAACTGTGCCCAAGCGTTTCCGCAGTAATGCCGGTACGATCTGACAAATAGAAGACAATGCGCTTCTGCTTGGTCACTGTTTGTTCATCCTAGCAAGATGCAGCCAGGTATCCACAACGGTATCCGGATTCAGCGATAGGCTCCCAATTCCTTGTTCCACCAGCCAAACCGCAAAATCGGGATAGTCAGAGGGTGCCTGGCCACAGATGCCGATATATTTTCCCTCTTTACGACAGGCATCAATTGCCATCTTTAGAATCTTTTTAACAGCTGGATTGCGCTCATCAAACAAATGGGATACAAGACTGGAATCGCGATCAATCCCCAGCGTTAACTGAGTCATATCATTCGAACCAATGGAAAAACCGTCAAAATATTGCAAAAACTCTTCTGCCAGCACCGCGTTGGAAGGAATCTCGCACATCATGATCAGACGCAGACCATTCTCGCCCCGTGCAAGTCCCTGCGAAGCAAGCAATTCCGTAACTTGCCGGGCTTCTTCCACAGTACGGCAGAATGGGATCATGACCTCAACATTGGTTAAACCCATCTCATCGCGTACTTTAAGCAACGCCCGACACTCCAGCTCAAAACAATTGCGAAATGCTGCTGCTACGTAGCGTGATGCACCACGAAAACCAATCATGGGATTTTCTTCCTGCGGTTCATAACGATTACCCCCGAGCAGGTTGGCATATTCATTGGATTTAAAGTCGGACGTGCGTACGATCACAGGGTAAGGATAGAAGGCTGCTGCCAATGTAGCAATACCTTCCACCAGTTTATCCACATAAAAGTTGACTGGATCAGCATAACCAGCTATTCGCTGCCCAATCTCGTCTTTCAATTCTTGCGGTAATTGCTCAAACTCCAGCAATGCTTTCGGATGGATGCCGATCATATTATTAATGATGAATTCCAGTCGGGCCAACCCAATCCCCTGATTGGGTAAATGGGAAAAGGCAAATGCATGGGATGGGTTACCGACATTCATCATGATTTTAACAGGCAGATCGGGCAACTTGCCGATATCGGCAGTCGTGTGCTCAAACCTGAGCAATCCTTCGTAAACATAACCGGTATCTCCTTCAGAGCAGGAAATGGTGATTTCCACTCCATCCTTAAGTTGTGTCGTAGCATCGCCACAACCCACCACTGCCGGAATCCCTAGCTCGCGTGCCACAATCGCAGCATGACACGTGCGCCCACCACGATTGGTAACAATGGCGGATGCCCGTTTCATGATTGGTTCCCAGTCCGGATCAGTCATATCGGTAACCAGCACTTCCCCTGCTTGAAGACTTTGCATCTGGTCAGTATGCATGATCAGACGCGCCACCCCCTGCCCTATTTTTTGCCCGATGGCGCGGCCTTCGGTTAATATTTTTCCTTGCTCACTCAATTTAAAATGCTCCGCTGTGAGGCTCTTTCGACTTTCAACTGTTTCTGGGCGAGCCTGGACAATATAAAGCTGTTTATCGAGTCCATCCAGAGCCCATTCAATATCCATTGGACGACCATAATGCTTCTCGATGAGTAATGCCTGCTGTGCCAGCGCTTCGACTTGCGCATCAGATAAGCAGAATCGCTGACGGCGCTCTATCTCAACATCGCGTATTACCGTAGTTGAGCCCTCCTCACCTTTTTCGTCATAAATCATTTCAATGGCTTTAGTACCTAAACGTCGCGAAAGTATGGCCGGACGACCTGCCTCTAACCCTCGCTTAAAAACATAGAATTCATCTGGATTGACCTTTCCCTGCACAATGGTTTCTCCTAAACCATAAGTTGCCGTGATGAAAATAACATCCCGAAATCCTGACTCGGTATCCAGTGTAAACACCACGCCACTCGCTCCCAGGTCACTACGCACCATTTTCTGAATTCCTGCGGACAGATGTACCTTGTCATGCTGAAATTTATGGTGAACGCGATAAGCAATGGCGCGATTGTTATATAGCGATGCAAACACAACTTTGATCGCCGCAAAAATTTGATCAAGGCCATGCACATTCAGCAAAGTTTCCTGTTGCCCTGCAAATGAGGCATCAGCCAAATCTTCAGCCGTTGCTGACGAACGTACTGCAAATGAAATCGCATCACCACTATCAGCCACCAGCTGCTGATAGGCCAGAGTTATTGCTTGCAGCAAAGCATCGGGCAATGAGGCAGCCAGTAGCCAACCACGAATTGTTTTTCCTGTTGTGGTCAGCGCGTTGATATCATTGACATCCAGTTGATCCAGTAATTGCTTAATGCGTTCAGTGAGACCATTACTCGCCAGAAAATCACGATAGGCATGCGTAGTGGTGGCAAAACCATTCGGGACATTGACACCTGCTTCGCTAAGATGGCTGATCATCTCGCCTAATGAGGCATTCTTACCACCCACAATGCCAACATCATCCTTACTCAACTGGTCAAACCACTTAATATAGCCATTCATCGTGACCTCCTGATTTTTGGGATAAAAGTCTCCAGTTACATTCATTATAACTGCGGATGCGAGCACTCCGTGAGTATCTTCTAATTCAAAATGTGATCCATCTGACAGTTCTTCTTGCGCTCAACCTTTTTGACAGCCATAGACAACTAATATCGCAGCGCCAAAAGCAGTTAGCTTGGCGCTGCGCCATTCGCTTATTGATTCAACAAAAGTTGACTCGGCAAGGTGCTAATTAAAAGAAAATATCATGCAATCAGCATTAATTGGAATATTCGCCGGTACTGCTTGGAGTGAGGCCTGTACTGCGTTTGAACAAACGGCAAAAAAAGGATGCATCTTACTAGCCGACAGCAACACTGATCTCATCAATGGATGTATCGATATACTTAAGCAGTGTTTTTGCATGTTCAACTCGTAGATTCTGCAAATAATATTCAATAAGCGTTAATTCAGTTGAGTTCTAAAACGACGCTTCAATGTGCGATCGGGTATCTTTGCCAGTGCCAGACATGAGCAATCGCATCCGTTTTCATGAAAGAGACCTCTGTATAACTGTGTTTTTAGAGTTTTTCTGCGTATGTGTGATTCATAAAATCAATCACTTAAAAATTCAAAACTATCCAAAAAGTCAGTTATGCAGCGGTCTCTGAAATGCTGGCACAATCATTCAGCTTCAGAAGAGACGCCTTGGCAATGCGTAGCGCTCCTCCTGGACTAGCATGCCGCGCGATGATGTCGTGTCAAAATGCGGATCAAATCCCAGGTGATAGCTGATACCTTAAAAGAGTTAGCCAAGTTTTCGCGTGTATTTGATGTGGTGTCCAATTCGGTGCCGGAAAGATCAATATCGAGACTTATTAATAATACTATCGGGGCAGATGCTGGTAACTGAAGTCAGAAATCAACATAGCATAATGGTGAAACAAGTTTCTGGTCTCACTTGGCACAGCATAAAAAAGCCTCCGTTTAACGGAGGCAATTAATTTGCTTATTATATGACCTTTAATCTAGTTTAATTACCTGATTGATCTATTGGTAACGAGAACTAAACCATTCGCGCCAGCGTCCCGATTGTACCAGTCGATACATTAGCCAAGATAAGAATAACAGTGCTGTTAGAGGACCTGCCCAGGCACGTGCTACCTTTTCATAATCGATCATTTCCACGCGAAGTTGATAAGAGTATTTCAAAGGCGGGATGCCTTCTGCTGTAACCACTACTGAATAGAGTCCTTTATCTAACTTACCTATTCCGCTGATCACGCCCTCAGGATGATAATCAGCCTTTACCTGGGCAACTGCCTCACCCTCATTATCAATGCCACGAAAAACTTTTAAACTCACAGGCATATCGCGCAGGGGCTGATCGACCAGATCCACCACAAAATAAGTATCTCCTGCTACTGGAATCTCTGTACAGTATTGCTCCTTTTGGTCATGCTGTGGCTGATATGCACTTAAATGCACCATATTTCCACCCGCATGACGCGCACAGGCATCTTCTGCTAGTGCAACTTTCCCATGCCCCATAGCTATGCTTGCATAAAATGTCACAAATAAAAGGCAAACTGCAATAACCGATTGTATTGATTGCTTAATCAAAACAAACTCCCGTTAAAATATAATAATTAATTGTCGTTTTGCTATCCAAGCAAGATATCACCTTCCATTTTTATATGGCTTCTTTTATTTGGTACTTTAGAATAATCCGACAATACAAGCTGCGTTTTGTTCTGAGAATCAAAAAAATATCGGCACCCCTTTTGCCTTACGGCCAAATTCCGACTTATCCTCTTTGAGGGACAAAACAATTCTGCAGTACCGCAATTCCATAAAAAATCGTGCAATCTATTAGTACCAGCTTGGTAGCAAGCTCTTCCATTATTTAATCATTACTTTAGCAGGCGTTAGCAATCCGATTATGGATGTGCCCAAGCGCTTGTTCCACCTGATCAACCAGGATGAGGCAAAGTTCGCCTGCTTGCAGATTGGTGAGTGCCGTATCAATCGCTTTGAACTCACCATGTATTTCGCTCACTTTGCGCACACGCTTGGCATTCTCCAACCCTTCTCGTAACAATCCCAGTACTTCACCGTCGTTACGTCCACGTTGGCATTTGTCTTGATAAAGCACAACTTCATCAAACACCTCACCTAGAATCTGGGTCTGTAATCGAATATCTTCGTCACGACGATCACCCGCAGCGCTGATGACGACCATTCGTCTTTTTGCGGGTATGCGATTAATCGCACTTGCCAGCGCTTCCATCGCATCCGGATTGTGCCCATAATCTGCGATCAATGTTGCATTCCGGTAATTGAAAAGGTTGAATCGCCCTGGTGCAGTCTGCGTATCACTGATAAAATTAGCTAAACCGGCACGAATAACAGCCCAATCCAGCCCTAGCGCCCACCCCACCGCAATGGCTGCCATAGCATTTTCAATCTGAAAACTGATGAGACCATTTTTGGTAAGCGGGATCTCGCTCAGTGATATCCGTTGCTCAACTTCTGCTTCTGATGCAACAAGGAAATTATCTTCAAGATAAACGACGCGTTTACGTTGCGCACGTTGCGTCAATACCACCGGATTATGGCTATTTCGAGAAAAGAATATAACAGCACCTGGGCAATGAGCAGCCATTTTGACAACCAGAGGATCATCTGCATTGAGCACAGCGGTACCTCTCCCAGGTGAGACATTCTCAACGACAAGTCGTTTAACGGCTGCCAATTCATCGATTGTATTGATATTAGCAAGACCGAGATGATCACCCCGGCCGATATTGGTTACTACAGCTACCTGGCAATGATCGAAACCTAATCCTTCGCGCAGCATGCCACCTCGCGCGGTTTCTAGCACGGCAGCATCGACATCAGGATGGAAGAGAACATTTCTGGCGCTTTTAGGTCCACTGCAATCCCCGGTATCGACACATTGTCCATTGACGAAGACCCCTTCAGTACACGTCATACCAACACGCAACTGGTTACTTTCAAAAATACTGGTTATCAAGCGCACCGTTGTCGTTTTGCCGTTAGTGCCTGTTACAGCAACAACCGGAATACGCGCATCATCACCTTGCGCGAACATATTATCGATAATTGCCTTCCCTACTGGACGCCCCTTACCATATGAAGGTTGCAAGTGCATACGCAAACCAGGCGCTGCATTGACTTCGATAATTGCACCGCCTTGCTCCTCCAGCGGTCGCATGATGCTCTCGCAAATCACATCAATTCCGCAGATATCAAGCCCCGTCATTTGTGCAGCAGCGACCGCGTTTGCTGCAATTTCCGGATGGACATCGTCCGTTACATCCGTGGCCGTGCCACCTGTGGACAAATTGGCATTATTGCGCAACACTACCCGCATGCCTTTAGCCGGAATAGATTCTGCTGTCAGTCCTTGGCTAGCAAGATGAGTCAGTGAAATCTCATCCAAGTGGATTTTAGTCAGTAAATTTGCGTGACCTTCACTGCGCAGTGGATCACGATTGATTTGTTCCACTAATTGATAAATGCTATGAACACCATCCCCCACTACCTGGGGGGGATCACGCCTCGCGGCAGCCACCAGCTTTTTGCCCACAACCAGCATACGATAATCATGCCCGGTCACATAGCGTTCAATCAGCACATTGTCACTAATTTCAGCAGCTTTCACATAAGCTGCTTTGATCTGTTCATAATCAACGAGATTAGCTGTCACACCTTTGCCCTGATTGCCATCCTGTGGTTTAACAACCACTGGTGCACCAATTTCGCAGGCAGCAGCCCATGCATCCTCAGCATCGATGACTGGTCGCCCCACAGGAACAGGAATTCCCGCCGCAAGCAAGAGCGCTTTAGTCAGTTCCTTATCTTGCACAATTGATTCTGCAACTGCACTGGTTAAATCGCTTTCAGAAGCTTGGATACGCCGCTGCTTGCTTCCCCAGCCAAACTGTACCAGACTTCCGTTCGTCAAGCGACGGTATGGAATACCACGCGCGACAGCTGCTCGCACAATAGCACCGGTACTTGGTCCGAGACGGATATCCTCATAAAGCTCCCGTAAGCGATGTAACGCTTTGGACAAATCAAAGGGTGTATTTTCTATTGCAGCATGACAAAATTCTAAAGAGAGTTCAAAAGCAAGTCTTCCCACTGCTTCTTCACTGTATTCAACGATAATCCGGAAAGTATCGGCTTCCGATGTCTGAGTAGTATGACTGAATGTAACTGGACAACCTGCTTGCACTTGCAAACCGAGTGCGGCAAATTCAAGAACATGGGCCACAGTCGCCATTTTATGACGACCGGCGGGCTGGAGCAGTGCAATTTCCGGAAAGCGTTCACGCAGGCGCATTTCAAAACCTGTGATTCTGTCGATAGTACATTCGCTCTCGCTAAAAACAACCGTTGCTTCAATAGAGGTATGCTTACTCCACAGATTGGGACCACGCAATGCACGGATTTGTATCACTTTCATAGTAAATTTCCTTAAATTTCTTGTTTCTCTGGAAAATCCTGATATTGAGTTTTACTTTTCTCTTGGCCGAATCCGAATGTTTCAATACCCAGCCGAATAAGCCCAGGCGAAATACCAAGTGCCCAGGCAGCGCCTACTGCAGCTAATACATGCTCTATTTCTCTCACTGCGCGATCACCCACAGCAGGCTGCAACTCAGCCAGTTTGATTAATGACATCTCATCAGATCCATTAGCCAATACAATTCTTCCATTACGAACAATGACAGCTCGTTTACCCTGGGTGGGACCTGTCCCTTGCTGGCGATGTACGTTGACAGCCGGTAACTCTGGATCACAGCTGAAGTAAATGACTTCACCATGGCACAATTCCGACATTTCAATCAGCATAGGATCTTTTGCATTGAGAACCGCTACTCCTGTCGGCAAGACCACCTCTTTCAGAACATCGCCGATCGCAGCTGCGGTCGGCGACACGACATCAACCTGGGTACGCAGCACAGTAAAAACTTGTTTAGAGTGTTTCAATGTCATGCCGACCATAATATAAAGTCGGCTCAACATTGGTCACGACACCTACCTGACAGCTATCGTAAGCCAATCCTTCTTGCAGAATAGTATCAAAGCCGTTCTCAAAAACCGCCGCTTCAACCGTACGATTCATTAATGTGCGATTAGCTGCTTGCCACTTGGCACAATCACTTTTATCAATTTGCTTATGATCGAGATAAGAGTCCGCTGCTGCATGCTAACCCTGTACGCTTACCTGAAAGCGTAAGTAATCGGGCAATCAGATGAGCAACCGTGGTTTTGCCATAACTGCCGGTAATACCCACGATAGGAACTACGACCATGGTCTTGATTCGGAAAAAGATGATCTACAATCGCCTGACCAACGGGTCGGGATTTCCCTACAGCAGGTTTGATATGCATTAGCAGGCTAGGACCAGCATTTACTTCAACAATTGCACCGCCTTGTTCATCCAGTGGGCATGAGATATCACTGACTACCAGATCGATACCAGCAATATCCAGACCCACCACACGCGCTGCTAAGGATGCCGTTTTGGCAATGCTTGGATGAACGTCATCCGTTACATCAAAAGCATGATTACCATTGCGTTGAATCAGTACTTTGACTCCAACTGGCACAACAGAATCAGGCGTATAGCCTTGATGAGCAATCTCCATCTTGGCTGCACTATCCAGACGGATAATGTTGAGTGGATGGTCTTCAGAAGTTCCTCGCCGTGGATCTGAATTAATCTGCTTTTTAATTAAGTCAATTATAGTAGAGACACCATCACCGATGACCGATACCGAATCACCCCGCGTCGCCGCTACGAGTTGCCCCCCAACAACGAGTAAACGATGCTCAGTTCCCGGAATGTAGCGTTCGACCAGTACGCCAGTTCCTTCTTCTAATGCGATGGGAAAGGCCGATTCGATTTCCTCACGCTTGTTTAACTCGATAAACACACCTCGCCCGTGATTGCCATCACATGGTTTGACGACTACCGGCAAGCCTATTTCTATAGCTGCCTGCCATGCATCTTCTTGACTGGTAACCATACGTCCTTCCGGAACAGGAACTCCACAGGAGCGAAGCAATGTTTTGGTCAGATCCTTGTCACGTGAAATGCTTTCAGCAATGGCAGGTGTCCGATCTGTTTCAGCCGTCCAAATATGCCGACTGCGTGCACCATGTCCTAATTGAACGAGGTTTCCTTTTGAAAGTAATCGCATAGCTGGAATATTGCGGGCCATTGCTGCATCCACAATACAAGCGGTTGAAGGACCAAGCCATAATGAATCGACCATGTCACGCAAATGCTCAATAGCCCCTTTCACATCATAAGACTGCTGATGCGGATCAAATCCCATTGCCGCCAGAATGAGCTCCCGGGCCAAGAATAAAGCCTTGCGTGTAATCTCCGCATGCCAGGCACTCACAACCACTTTATAGACGCCCCTTGTCGAAGTTTCGCGCGCTCTACCAAATCCGCCGCGCATACCTGCAAGATTTTGCAGTTCGAGCGTCACATGCTCAAGAATATGGCAAGGCCATGTCCCATCCTTGACACGGCGCAGAAAGCCACCGCGTTCTTCATAGCTGCAGCGATGCTCAATCAGAGTTGGCAGCCACGAAGACAAGCGCTCATAAAAGCCAGGAATGGTATCTGAGGGAAAATCCTCAAGTTCACCAATATCGACAATCGCTTCAAGCACAGGATAGTAGGTCCAGATATTGGGCCCATTTAAATGGCGGATTTCAAGAAACTTAAGGTCTTTTTTACTGCTGCTTTCCAAATTGGAATTATTTGACATTAGTTATAAGTTGAAAATTGGGAATGAGTAACACTTCTATTAACGCAACTGGCGTCAATCGGTTTACATCAATATAAAGATTTACGTTCTTTCCCTATAAATAGGAACGTAGATACAGAGGAGTTCAGATACAGAGAAGCGCTTTGATACAGAAAAACGTAGATATAGTCTTCAGCTTGATATTTCATGCCAATGTTATGACATAAAGTACCGAAAAATAGAAAGCAACTCAATACGTGTAAACACGTACATCAAATGTTGTATGAAGAATTATATGACTTATGCATACAACAAACAATTACATTTCTAAAATAACTGGCGGTATGGCATTAAACCTAAAAGCAGTTTTTAGGTTTAAATGAATAACGATTTTCTTCACCCAAATTGCAAACTTTGACGCGATAGGCAATAAGTCGGACAGGCATGGAAAGAGTTTGGTAACAATTTGCTGGCTTATTATTCAATCGGAAACCTGCTCAGCAACCGATGGCGGAGTTGTTACCAAAATCGTTCAAGAATTTTAGATAAATAGCATTGTTGTCAAAATTTAAAGAAAACGATCCAGCAACTTGGAGCTGTGACGATCAAGTATCAAACGATTGCGAATCAGGAAATGAATGCCATTGCTATCAGTGATCAACAAGGCAGTAGACGATAAACGGCGGATATCTTCTTCACCCTTGAGCACGAAGGTAGTATCCCCTCGATCTGTTTTAACCCACCAGGTGCTCGGCGTGACAAAACTGGATACTTTATCAATATGCTTTATCTCTGGCATAAACTCACGATTAGCAAGCTCTGTCTCGAGCAAGATACGAAATGCTTCGGGTAACTCAGCCAGACATTCGATCCAGGCTAATTCTTGACCATTGCGCGTTGACGAGCGCGATGCCCTGATCAGATGCTGTAATTGGAAATGCTCGTACTGGCACGATACCTTCATGTACCTGCTGATCCTTGTCCACGAAAACTCAGCCGTCCAAAGGCATTTCGACTCAGTTGATAATCAGGCCTACTCATGTCCGCTCTCCCTTGGCACCCCTTTCGGTATCCAACTCGAGCAAACGAGGCTCCGTATCAACGTTACGCGACTGAGATTGGTAAAGATGGTAGTAAAATCCCTGACGGTCCATCAATTCAGCATGATTACCCATTTCGATGATTTTTCCCCCATCAAGCACTACTAATCTATTAGCTTCACGCAAGGTAGACAAACGGTGGGCGATGGCGATCGTTGTACGACCATGGACCAGATTATTGAGCGCTTCTTGAATCTCTTTCTCGGTTTTGCTATCGACAGAAGAGGTCGCCTCGTCGAGAATCAAGATGCGTGGATCAATCAGCAAGGCACGGGCAATCGAAATACGCTGGCGCTCACCCCCCGAAAGCGCTTGCCCACGTTCGCCTACCAGAGAGTCGTAACCATGAGGTAACCGCAGGATAAATTCATGCGCGTACGCAGCACGAGCCGCAGCGATAATCTCTTTGCGCGTTGCGTTGGGTTTACCATAAGCAATATTTTCTGCAATCGTGCCAAAGAAAAGAAATGGCTCTTGTAGCACCAGACCAATATGTTTGCGATACTCTGCTACAGGCAGTGAACGAATATCTATCCCATCGATCAGAATTGCACCTTCACTCACGTCATAAAAACGGCAGATCAGATTAATGAGTGTACTTTTACCCGAACCGCTATGTCCAACCAAGCCAATCATCTCCCCGGGCTCCATTGCCAGGCTGATATCTCGCGTGACATTACGTGTTCCATAGCGGAAACCGACATTGCGCAATTCAATGCGGCCTGTAATCACGGGTAAATGAACCGGTTTGATGGGCTCTGGCACACTGGAAACATGATCAAGAATATCAAAAATACGTTTGGTTCCAGCAGCAGCCTTCTGCGTTACTGAAACTATCCGACTCATTGAGTCCAATCTCAGATAAAAACGACCAATATAAGCTAGAAAAGCAGTCATTACACCGACAGAAATCTGATTCTCAGATATTTGCCAGATACCAAAAATCCATACTACCAGCAAGCCAATTTCAGTTAATAGCGTTACGGTAGGCGTAAACAACGACCAAATCTTGTTGACCCGATCATTAATTTCCAGATTATGCTGATTAGCCGCACGAAAGCGCGCCACTTCCCGATTTTCTTGCGCAAAAGCTTTGACCACACGAACGCCAGGAATGGTGTCTGCCAGCACATTATTGACCTCTGCCCAAACCCGATCGACTTTCTCAAAACCAGTGCGCAATCTGTCGCGAACCAGATGAATCAACCAGGCAATAATTGGCAGCGGACACAGTGTCACCAGTGCCAGCCAGGGATTGATCGAAAACAGAATAATGGCCGTCATGCTCATCATGATCACATCTGTGGCAAAATCGAGCAGATGGAGTGAAAGAAAAAGATTGAGACGGTCTGTTTCCGCACCGATACGCGCCATCAGATCACCTGTTCGCTTACCACCAAAATATTCATGAGAAAGCTTAAGAAGATGCTCATAGGTCGTCGTCCGTAAATCCGCACCTATCCGCTCGGATATTTTTGCCAGCATATAAGTTCTCGACCAACCCAGTATCCAGGCAAGAAAAGCTGCCCCCAGCAAACCGGAAAGATACATGGTAACAAGATCAACGTCGATCGGCTTACCATTCTGATAGGGAATCAGCACGTTATCCATCAAAGGCATGGTCAGATAGGGAGGCACCAACGTGGCCGCCGTACTGCCTAGCATCAGCAGGAAGCCGGTGAGTAAGCGCCATTTATAAGGCTCGCGCAAAGCGCCATAAACGAAACAAAGTCCAAGTGGAAGGAGCAGCATGAACATCCTGATCGCATACCGGGCAAGTTTCCTGATCATTGATTAAAGCTGCTCCACATTTTGGGCACTTAGCTGCTATGGGCTGTATCTGGGTTTCCCTGGTTAACCCGGCATTAAGTAGCTGGGTAAATTGCGCGATGAGACGACTCGCTCGAGCCCCCTTGCTCAATGTATAGCACCAATGAGCAAGCCGCGCATGCGCATCAAATAGTTCAAGATTGCCTACACCGGCATAATCACGGCACGCCAATACCAAACCTTGTTGATACTTCCAGTCATGCCAACTTTCTTCTTTTGCCATTTTTGCTATAAGTCGTCGATTAGTTACCACGACTATCCCGGAGGAAAAATGTAATTGAGTATCAAGATCAATTTCTAGCCAGGCCAATACAGTTTCTTCATTCGTCAAACATGCCTCAACTTGAGAAGCCCAGACGGAAGGAAGCGTAAGCGTAGCGTCATTATGTAATGGATAAAAATTTTCCTGCATTTGCTTAAGTACAATCAAAAAGAAGGGAAGGTCAAAAATGGTTTAGTTAAAATACTTTTCACAGATAAAGCTTATAGCCACTGCACCCAAATATGAGCCCTTTTTAACTCATTCAAGGTCTACTGTCTAATCATTACGAGAAAGTAGTCATCACCAGAGCTTAATTTAATTGTATGGATGAATACTACTTGCTGTTATTTTCTGGTAACTCCTCAGGTTTGCGCCATTTTTGCTTGACTTCCTGACGTTTGTAAGTCGGTAATTTCTTTATTTTTTTATATCGTTCCCGAGCTTGCTTTCGTTGTTCAGGAGTCAAAGCACTCCAGCTGCGCATCTGAGATTGTATCCGCTGTTGCTCCTGTGGCGTCTTCTCTAAATAATATTTAGTAATCTTCACCCATTTCTTTTTTTGATCTGGTTCCAACGTATCCCAGTCCTGTTCAAGAGGATGCAAGATTATTTTCTGATAAGGTTTAAGTTCCGCCCATGAAGGCTGCTTTGATTCTGCTAAAGCTCCCGTAGAAAATGTAACACATATACACAATGCCACTATCGAGTGGAGTCGAGCCATAAATCAAACTCATCATCAAGATAAACATCAATTGGTAAATCGTCAGCGAGTAGCATCGTGTCGATTGCAGCATTTTCATCAATATCGTAATTTGATTTCAAATAAAGACTTACCATCAAAATAAGCAATATAACTAATGAGAAAAGCAATTTGTTGGTGTGAGCAAAAAACCAACCATACCCACTATGTGCAGAAATTCCTGCTCCGACATGAAATATCTTCTTGTTTGGTTGATAATTCTCCAGAACAGCTCTGCGTACCATTTGCAACCGATAAAGTGTATTCTGATCAATATCACCTAAACTAAGATTCAATAGTTTGGCTACCTCTTTTCCCGTTCTATCTTCTTCGTTCATAATTTGACTCCTTTTTTCTCCAGTAGAGTAGCAAGTGTATGTACTGCACGAGAACAATGTGTTTTCACACTTCCCTCCGAACAACCCATCACCTTGGCGGTTTCACTAACATCCATTCCTTCCCAGTAACGCAACAGGAAGGCTTCTCGTTGACGCGCAGGTAATGTTTCAAGCCCCTCCTCAATTAAATTGATGAGTTGTGATTGCTCAAGTTCCTTATGTGGATCGTTACCCCCACAAGAGTCTTCAGATACAGGTAATGTTTCCAGTAAATCATAATCTTCATTTTCTTTTTCATTATGATCGGATGTAAAAGACGAAAATAGAGTGATCCACATTGATCTGGATTTCTGCCTTCGATAATAATCACGAATGGTATTTTGCAAAATACGCTGAAACAAAGGAGGCAGCTCTTCGAGTGGTTTATCCGCATATTTCTCGATGAGCTTCATCATTGAGTCCTGCACAATATCCAATGCCACATGCTCATCAAGTACTGCAAATAGCGCTTGTTTATATGCACGTAACTCAACCTCACTCAAGAAATCTGAAAATTCTTGTTGCGTAGCCAGAATGGTTTACCTTAAATGAAGAACTAGAATCAATTTTTAGGCAACATAGTATCAAAAAATTTTCGATTCTTTTTAGGAATAAATAATCTAAATACGGTCTAGTCTTGAAAGACGATTTGAAATAAAAAGCATTAACATGCTAGCTTATTATAGAAGTAGTGCTGTCAGATAAAAAACGTAAGATATTTCATTCTTTTTATTACAAATAATAGCTGATTATTTCAATGACAAAATCATCTTTTTTTCTCCTGCATCGGTAAAATCAATGCAAGCTTGCTCACCAAGAATGCCGCTTATTGATGCGCTCAAGGCGATTTCATGTTTGCTGATTGTATCTCATCATTTGGCATTGTATGGTCCAATGTCGGATTATGCATATCCATTAATCCCCGGTCTGATTAGCTGGCTTCGCGAATATGGACGAATTGCTGTACAAGTTTTTTTTGTCACAGCAGGATTCTTGTCAGCCAGAAAACTTGTACCCGAGGGAATATCTCTTATCACTGATCCATTTCATATCATCAAACAACGTTATCTTCGGCTGGTCATGCCATATCTTGCTGCACTCACTTTAGCAATCGGATGTGCAACATTGGCAAGAGCATGGATGATTCATGACTCTATCCCCAATACACCCAATTTTTTCCAGCTCCTTGCGCATATATTTTTGTTGCAGGATCTTCTCAATCAGGAAGTGCTCTCCGCAGGTATTTGGTATGTGGCGATTGATTTTCAACTGTATATACTTGTTGTCACTGTGCTTTGGTTCACAAGTCGAATCGAAAACCGCAACCTCGATCTAAAATTAATCAATTCAATCTTGATTGCTGGATTTACCGCGATTTCACTATTCGTGTTCAATAGAGACAATTATTGGGATGAAACTGCTTTCTATTTTTTTGGCTCATATGGTCTCGGCATTTTGGTCTACTGGATCTCCTGCAGACCAAACTATTTTTTCTGGCTAATGTTGCTAAGTTTATTGGTTATAGGAGCCTTATTAGTGGACTTTCGCTCTCGCATCGCGGTTGCTGGCATGGTAATGCTCATACTAGGTTTAGCCAAACCATTTGATGTTCTGGAAAGTTGGCTCATCCCAAATTTTCTGATTTACCTTGGCCGTATTTCTTATTCCATCTTCCTCATTCATTTCCCATTATGCTTGATCATTAATGCAGTATTCTTTCGCTTTTTACCTCACCAACCCAGCATTAATTTATTTGGGATGATTCTTGCCCTGTGTATCAGTATCGCGGGTGGTCATTTGCTATTCAAGTGGATTGAAAATCGCCCACTCACGAACAAGTTATATTTATGGTTGCCTCTGGGTTTCATGGCGAGCGGTCTCCTTATAATGCTGATCAGTCATTAGAGTTAGATAGAATTGTAAATTTAACAAAGCCAGAATTATGCAGATCAAAGCGTTTGAGCCATTCTCATATCGCTATCCCTGTATGTACTTTCTTAACGCAAATTAAATCTTATTTCACCTGGATGCCGGATGATCATGAATAAGCGCAAAACAGAATCCACTCGCCATAAGTTATCGATATTTCGCCAACATTTTGAAGCAGCTGGTCGCTATTTGGTTGCATCCGTACCACGCGCACTTCCAACCGAAACCGTTGCCGCTGTCTGTGCAAATCTATCTAAGCAAGCTTACGCAAATATTGAGTTGATATGTGTAACCGAGCCGGCTGGCAAGTTGGTCGGCGTCATATCGATTTCCGAGTTGTTTGCGGCCGCACCCGATGCACATCTCGATGATGTCATGCACAAAAATCCGCCATATGTGTATCCAGAAGTTGATCAGGAACGGGTGGCATCGATCGCTTTGCATCATAGGCATAATGCTGTGGCCGTCGTCGACCATCATCACTTTTTGTTAGGCACCGTCCCTTCTGATGCACTGATGCATATCCTGCGGCGCGAACACGTCGAGGATTTACATCGCTTGGTTGGTATCGGACGTGAGTCCGATATCGCACGTGAGGCTCTCGAATTGCCGCCACTACGGCGCGTGCGCCACCGTTTACCATGGCTGATCGTCGGTTTGCTTGGCTCGATGCTGTCAGCACTGCTGGTTTCATCATTCGAAGCGGAGCTTACCCGGAATATTGCGATCGCATTTTTTGTCCCAGGTCTGGTATACATTGCCGATGCAATAGGAACACAAAGTGAAGCTGTTGCAGTGCGCGGTTTATCCCTGTCTCAAGCCGATTTGCGTCATTTGGTGGGAGGTGAGTCACGCACTGGCATGATTATTGGCGCTATACTTGGTTTGCTAATTTTTCCTTTCGTATGGGTGTTTTTTGCTGATTTCAATTTAGCGATAGCTGTCTCACTATCGCTGATCATTGCGTCTTCGATAGCCTCAACGATCGGGATATTCCTGCCATGGTTACTGCAGCGATTAGGCACTGATCCTGCCTACGGAAGTGGTCCACTTGCGACGATCATCCAGGATATTCTGAGTTTGATGGTGTATTTCCTAATCGTAAGTATGCTTGTTTTCTAAGGTAGATGTTTCAGCATGACCCAGAACTCCTCCACTTATCGTGCCTGGTCATCCGAGTGACAGAAACCATTCTAATCAACAAGTTTACCACCTTGAGAAGAAGTGATGACGGACAGCGCACATGATCCTCAGCAGCAGAGCGCAGCTCGTGCTGGACATATCTGACTAAACGTAGTCGGGAGGAACACCCTATTTCACTGCCCAGCATCAATGTTCATACAGATAGAGAATATACGTGTTGAACAGGTAGACAACGAACATAAAGAGACTCGTCCAGCCGACAGTGTGGAGAACACGACCGTTGGGCCGATAAAAAAGCCCGATAATGGCAAGACTCGTCATCATGACCGCGGAAAATGCCGAAACACCATGTACGGGTGAAACATGAGCCAGTAGTGGTCCGCGAGTATAAAGCACATCGTCGATTGCAAGGATGAATATAGTAAACAAGTTGCTGCCCAATAAACTGGCCACTGCCATATTCAGCGCGCCAATGCGCATAGCAGCGATGGCAACCACAGTCTCTGGAATACTGGTAGCCAAGGCGATGAATACCGTACCCACGAAGCTCCGGTGCCAGCCCATATCCTGCGCGATATGCTCACCGACGAAGGGGAGCGCGATGGCCGCGACCACCACTAACATAGCGGCGACCGCATAACGTGCTATAGACTGGAAGAGACTCAGGTCTGGCCGCCGATCTGGCGTATGATCGGCAAAAGCTGCTACGTGTTTTTTTTCGTAGTGGAAGACACTGCGCACCGCCACACCGTACATGATTACTATTATAAGTGTGTAAAGCCCCACATGCCCGAAACTTAGCTGATAGCCGTTGTGGGATAGCAGGAGACTGAAGCCAACAAAACCTATCATCAATACGCCGAAACTGGCCGAGAGAATGTGTCCCTGACTCGATTCCTGAAAGACAGATTCGCCGCGATGCAAAAAATCCAGTAGCACGAAAATGAAGAGATTGATGACACAGGCACCCAAAGCGTTGCCTACGGCGATGTCCGGCAGTCCAGCGACGCTCACGGAAATTACGCCCGTCACCAGCTCAGGCAGCGAAGTGACAGTGGCCAGCATTATCACACCAACCCAGCTACCACCCAGCCCGGTCTTGTCGGCGATCACATCGCCGAATACCGACAGCTTGACGCCGGCATAACCGATTACTATCAGGCAGAACAGGAACTCCAGCCAAGGTAAGGCGTGGGGCGATATCATCAAGCAGAGCCCTCCCCTTCTTTACAAAGTATTGTACGGGGACGTCTATAGACAAAATTAAACGTCCTTTTGCTCTTTTAATCGAAGCTGAAAGTACTTAAACTCGGATTGAAAACCAAACACATTAATGAGCATATAAATTGACAATGAGTTGTCTACTTATATACCATGATTTCATACGATATATCGATTGTGAACGATTAACAATAAGAAATCATTGTATAAATGCATGCAATCGGCAACAATCTAGTTGAACCACTTGCTCTTAATTGGGTTAATCATTAAAGGATCAATTATGCTCAGCTTTCCAGGCATCAAAATCATGCATTTCTTGCCAGGGCGTGTGCGCCTAAAAGTTGAGAAGATAAAAAATAATATACCTTTTGCAAAAGAAGTGGAAACTGAGTTGTCGAATACATTGTGTATCACTGGAGTAGAAATCAATGTGCTGACAGGCAGTGTATTAGTCAAGTACGATAAGTGTGCCATTAAGGACGCAAAAAATTCTAATCACTTATTAGTAACTTTGAAGAAATTATTTCCAGATTTGGATACGGAAAAATTACGGCCGTACCTGGATGAATAAGTATAATTCATTGATATGTATAAATTCGCGCAGCGCTTGGTGAAATAGGGAAAATTAACCTACAACGTATTGTCTTTAAGTTTATGCTGAAAATAATATTTTTAATTCACCGAACGAACACAGCGCACTTTTTATTTCGAGGTGATGATGTCAATTGAGAATTTTTTTAAAAACAATACTGGAAAAGGCTTTGCAATAGGCATTGCTGCAGTCGTTCTGGCGCCAGTCATACTACCCGTCGTTGTGCAAGCTGCAAGACCTTTAGCGCGTGCAGCAATTAAATCCGGCATCCTGTTTTTTAATAAAGGCCGCGAAACCGTTGCCGAATTGGGAGAAGTTGTTGAAGATCTGGTCGCAGAAGCCCGGGCAGAAATTGATGAGGAACGGGCGAAAGCAACATCTGCAACGGTAGCAACCGAGGAAATTATCGAGGATAGCGTAGACATTGCTGAAGCAGAGCCTGAAGTAGTTCCAAAGAAGACGATCTCTCCATCATCCTAGTTTTATGAAACTGCCCGCTCAAATCATTCATACCACTCCAGGAAGAATTCGTTTCCGAGTACCCACAAAACGCCGTGACACTTCTTTTTTTGAAGAATTGCGAAACGATTGTAGTGGTTTTAATGGTGTAAAACAGGTTATTACGAATGTTTTAACCGGTAGTGTTTTGTTGCTATATGAAGATATCGAACAAGACACACTGATTGGGCACATTAGAAACCATCCCTTGCTTGACTTCGAATCCAAAGATTATCAGATCGGACAATCTGGCGAGGTATTTACAGCAACTGACCAACAAACTGCTGCGCAAAAAGCCTCAAGCACATTTGCATCATTAGATTCTACTTTAAAGGAATTCAGTAATGGTTTTCTGGACTTACGTTCCGTGCTATTTATTAGTTTCGTAATGTTTGCTGCACGGCAGCTTACACAAGGCGCTGTATTTGGCAATGCGATCAGCTTGTTTTGGTATGCCATTCAAATGATAAGACCTAACAAACCATAACATTGCGAAAAGGGCAATCAATTAATCATTGCAAATTTTCGAATACTGCCTAATGCAAGCTATTCGCTAGCAAAGGAACGAGTTTATAGGTTCTAGCACCCTAGCCGGATAATAAATTGATTAAATCTGTTTTTTCCCAAGGCAGCTCGATATCATCCCTCCCCACATGGCCATACACCGCAAGCTTCCGGTAGAAACCCTCTCTGTTAGCCGGCAAGTTTCGCAAGTTGAACTGTTTAATCACAGCACCAGGTCGAAAATCAATGACATCGAGTAAACGCACTGCAATGTCATGATCTGAGATAGTGCCAGTACCAAAGGTATTGACTTGAACTGTGACCGGTCTCGCTTGGCCTATGCAGTAACTCACCAGCACTTCACATTCTTCCGCTAGACCTGCCGCGACGATATTTTTCGCTGCATAACGGGCGATATAATTCCCAGTACGGTCGATGCGCAAGGGATCTTTGCCACTCAGTGCAGCACTGCCCATACGGCAATATTGACCGTAACCATCGATAGCTACTTTTCTGCCCGTAAGTCCGGAATGTACTTTAGGCCCACCGCCGAAGAAAGGTCCTTGTGGATTGATATAAATATTGGTGTCTTCATCAATACCAATACCGTTTTGCTCGACGATGGGATCAATCACATGTTTGATTAATGCAGCATTTAAATCTCGGGCATTCTCGCAGTGAATCTCATTGTGACTAGCAACCAACACCATGCTGTGAATGCGTTTCGGCTTGTTGTCTATATATTCAATTGCGACTTCCGACATTCCATCGGGCAACAAACCGGATATAAGTTTACTTTCACGCACCTGCGACAATTGCCGCGCGAATTGATGTGCCAACCAGATTGGCATAGGTAGCATGGTTGGTGTTTGCTTACAGGCATAGCCAAACACAGTTGCATGATTTTCTGCAGTGACGTTGTCTAACTCCACATCACTCATTTGAGTCTCGTCACCTAAGCTACATCCATCCGCAGGCAACTCAGCGAAATTGGTGAGTATGGTACAGTCTTTAGCATTAAAATCAGGCTGATTGTAACCCACATTTTCAATCACATAGCGAGCAATCTCAGGAATATCCACCACCGCATGCGATGCAAACCGCGTCGCAATAAATACCACACCACTCGCGACTGCACACTCTGCATTTATGCGCGAACAAGGATCGTGTTGCAGGAATTGATCAACAATAGCATCGCTGATTTGATCACACAGCTTATCAGGATGTCCAGCAGTCACCGACGCGGATGTAAATATGAAGTTTGCTGTCATGCTGCCGTCTCCTTATTTCTTTGTGAAACATTAGTGATAGATGTGCATGTATCACTTTGATCATGTGGGCTGTGTATTTGAGGTTGGATGATATGCTTGAAACTGTCATTGATCAGCATGGGTGTCACAGCTCCTCCTCCGACGACCAGCAAATCGAGCACATTAAGTGGCGATGAACCAAGTCCACTGCGCAAACCTGGAATCAACATTGCCATAACTTGTAATAGGCCAGACCCGGCAATAGCATAATTCAAATAGGGATTACGCGGCAATGTGCCGCGATTAAATATGGAATGGCTTTCCGAGCGGCAGGTAATCGAATGGAGCAATTGAGCGAGTGTCAGCGAGTTGAAAAGTATGGTATTAGACTGCGGACCAATACCGTAGCGTAAAAATCCGTAGCCATATGCTGCCATAGATCCGGTGGTGATGATTGTAGACTCCCGCGCCATACGTATTAAATCCTGGCGTCTGATGATTTTCTCTTGAGGATCACGTGGCGGCTGCCGCATTAAATCTGCTGCTGGCGCTTCCATGGATAAAGCAAGTCCAGGAAATATGTCAGTTACAAGATTAATCCACAGAAGTTGCTTCGGACTTAACACCTCACCCGCCCCCACTGCAATACCGGCCAGCATCACTTCGATTTCGGACATGTTGGTGGATATCAGATAGTGAATAGATTTGCGGATGTTGTTATAAATAGCACGCCCATGTTCCACAGCGGCAACCATGGTATGTAAATTGTCGTCTTCCAATACGACATCTGAGACTGAACGCGCCACATCGGAAGAAGCGCCACCCATAGCAACCCCGATATTAGCTGCCTTTAGCGCGGGACCATCGTTAATGCCATCCCCTGTCATTGCAACAATCTTGCCGCTCTTCTGGATGGCTTGCACAATTTGCAGTTTGTTGGCTGGGCTGACACGGGCAAACACATGCACATTGTGAATCAAGCCACTCAATATTTTCTGATCGAGTTTTTCCAAGCTGGTGGAATCAAGAACTTGCAGAGGCTTGCCGTTACTTAAATTCAGTTGCTTGCCAATTGCATAGGCGGTACTGGATTGGTCTCCGGTGATCATGACGGTATGAATGCCAGCGCGGTGGAACAAGCGCATCAAATCGGGCATACCGGTGCGTAAAGGATCAGTCATTCCCACCAAACCAAGCCATATCAAATTTACAGGCGCCTCTTCGTCTTTTATTGGTCTGATTGGCCTTTCAGCGTAAGCCACAGCCAGCACACGTAGTGCATCTCCTGCCATTTGATTATTAATGTTGCTCATCGCTACACGAAACGCATCGTCTATGGGATGTATGCCGTCTTGATCCTGATAAGAATCACATAACATTAATACTTCTTGCGGACTACCTTTCACGGCAATCAAATGCCGTTTTCGCGGCAAACGGTGAAAAGTGCACATGTATGGCCGATTTTCGGCGCGGTACTTGATTTTATAGTGAGGGTAGTGCTGCCGCAGCGCGTCAATATCCAAACCACTACAATCTGGCAAGCTCCAGCAAGGCGTTCTCTGTCGGCGTGCCATTCATGCGAATCTGCTGCCCGCTATTCTGTTGCACTGATTCATTGCACAAACTGATAATCTCTAAGAAACGCCGATAGCTGTCATCAGAAAATCCGGCAAAAGGTTTATCCTCCACGAACAATTGCTCGCCGGACACAAAATAGTGCTTACCGCCCACATAAGCTGTAACAGCCGTCATACAGTTTAAAGTTAAGGTGCCGGTTTTATCCAGACAAAATACTTGCACCGAACCGAGCGTTTCGACTGCGTCAAGATGGCGGACTGCCACGTTATATTTGCGCATCTTGCGGATACCGAGTGCAAGCGTAGTCGTGGCCACAGCTGGCAATCCTTCCGGCACTGCTGCTACTGCCAGCGAAATTGAACTCTTCAGCATTTGCAATAAACCATAACCACGTAACATGCCGAGGGCGAATACACCCACACAAATCGCACCACTAGTGAGCGCCAATTGGGTACCAATATGATCGAGTTCCTGCTGCATGGGAGTTTCAGGCGCATGCGCTTCGCCAACGAGACTTTGTATTTGTCCAATCTGAGTGTTAACACCGGTCGCGATAACAATGCCTACGCCATTGCCACCGGTTATCATGGTGCCCATATACACCATGTTGTGCCGGTCAGCGAGTGGCGTGTCCTGCTTGGCAATGGGTAACGTATTTTTCGAAACGGGCATGCTTTCACCGGTTAAGGCTGATTCATCCACGGTGAGCTGACTGGTTTTAATCACACGCGCATCTGCTGCAATAAAATCGCCCGGCTGCAACACCAACACATCACCCACAGTCACATGCGCATGCGGTATCGATTGCATTTCGCCATCACGTATCACTTGCGCATGCCGCGGAGTAATTTTTGTCAGTGAACTAATAATTTTTTCCGCCTGCATTTCCGTGAAGAAACCGATACTCGCGTTAATCAGCACCACGCCCACAATAATGCCTGCATCCAATATCCCGCCTGTTGCCAGCGAGACTAACGCAGATGCTGCGAGTAGTCCTACCGGCAACGTGAACAACTGACCAAGAAACATGCTAAGTGGTGAGCGTCGGGCAATCTCCGGCAATTGATTCAAGCCATACTGTTGCAGCGTGCGCTGCACTGCATGTTTATTCAATCCTTGGCGCGCATCTACCTGAAGTTTTTCTAGAATACGGTTTACATCAAGGACGTGCCAATCGGTATTGTCTTGAGGCGGCTCTTGGGCTTGCGGAGATGTCTTGCGTTGAAGCGAATAAGTTTTGCGTATGTTTCCACAGCGAATCGAAATAGGCTTTGAAATTGATTAACGCTTTGGTATCAGTTTTGGTTAGCGATCCGGTAAAGCGAAGACCTTTAATCGCTTGCTTGCAGGCTTCAAGTAGCAAATAAGGCAGTTTATCCAGCGCGATATCTTTGCCGTAAACAATCACCACCGATCCAGTCAAGCTATTCACTCTAATTGCCATAATGCCTGAGATCGCTCCCATTTGCTGCTCCAGCTGCTGCCCCAACGCACTCGCACGGTGTAAGATATTTACGTGATAGCGCGCTCTACCCGGCACGAAAGTATGAACAGATTTTATCCGAATTTTAACGGATTGTTTACCCAAACAAGGTGAGACTTGCGGCGTAGATTTAGATTCTGTATGGCTGATCATCATATAAAATTTTGTTGTACAGATGGCTTTACTCCATTTCTAAATCAAACCTGACGCCAGGTGACGCTGCAGACAGGATAAATAATACAGCAACCAGAAGCCGGTAAAGGCCGATAATAGTCAACCTTGAATTAGAAATAAATTACTGGTTGGACAACAACTACAGCGTATTAGTGCAATCACAAAAGGAACAGCTTGTTTAGGCTAGACGGGCGCTGCGTTTCTGCTACAGAACATACATCTTACTTCTCTCAGCTTACCTTTATAGTCTAGCAACTATCCTCTGACCTAACCTTTTCTAATTATCTCCGCTCTGCCCGGCTGAAAATATCGTATTCCCGCCGTACCAGGTCGGGACCGTATTTGCGCTCCAGTCGGCGCACCGTAAAGTGAGCACGAGCAACATCCTGAAAATGCTGAATGAAGATAACATTCACCAGTGCCCCACTCAGGGCGCCCAGGATGGGCACCATCTGAGCAGCAGCCTTTTCGGTAACAACGACCCCGAAACGGGCAGCAATAGCAGCGATCAATACCACCATGGCTGGGTGAGATGGCTGAAGGATGCCTTTTTCCAAGACCTTTTCCGGGACCTTGGATAAGTGCAGAGCCAAGGCTATACGGATGCCATAGTAGCCTGTTTCTGCAGCGTCATCCTCCTCAGTGCGACCGCCCAGAGCCAGGACTTCCAGGCAAGCAAGGCGGGTGTGCAAATCACCCAGATTTTCACCCTCACTGCGCGCGATGTCAGCAATAGCCCGTAAAGTAATGATGGTAGACATCGGGCAATTCGGCAATAACAGCAGGCAGACCAAAGAAACCACCTAGAGCTCCTGAGGTAGCCGCCAATAGCTTATGGTAGCCTTCTTGCGCAGCTATACCAGACTGACTATCGAGGGGGCTGATAACGCTTTCCAGCGCAGTCAGCAGAGTACGGTTCATGCCCTGACGCAGATTCTCGTGCCAAGTCTTGGGCAGCAACTTGAGGCTGCGCTCAATGGGCAGGCCGACAAAATTGGTCAGACGCGCAGCCATGCTGGGATGCTCCAGATGCTGATAGGCAACACCGAGTGCCTTCACATCCTCAGGTGTGAGTTGCAGGGTTATAGTCATTTCTTACCTGGTAAATGAGAGATTTTCGACAATGCCTCTATTTGTCATGAGTCCAGCCCTTTCCAAACAAGCGGCCAATTACGGCTCTTTAGTTGAATATTCATCACTTATTCTAGTAAAACCAGAACCAGCATAGCGATACTGAAGATAAATGAATGTACCGTGAGAAAAATTCTAGACCAAACTATTCAGTATTGGTTCAAGTCTGTTCAATCTCGGTATGTCGAATATCCTCTCCGCTAACCATATATACTACATACTCCGCCAAATTACGCGCGTGCTCACCAATACGTACCAGTGATTTCATGACCAGCACAATACTGATGATGTGCCCAACGTTTCGTGCATCTTCTAGCACATATGTGGCAAGTCTTCGTAAACCTGCCTGGAATTCTTCGTCAAGATCATCATGGCTGTTTAACAGTTTTTCAGCTCTCTCCAGATCAAGCACATCCAGAGTTTCAATCGCCTCTTTTAATAAAGTACATGCAAATTTACCCATTACCCGTGATGTCGCGGAGCAAGTAATTACTTGGGTTAGAGTGCTCGTTGTTATACAGGGTGGTGGCTATGTAGGCTATTTTAGCAGCCTCATCGCCCAAGCGCTCAAGGTCGGTAACCGCTTTTGAGAAAGCCATGATGACCCGCAAATCGCGCGCTACCGGACTAGCGTTTTGCCAGTATTTCAGTAATTATACTGTCTATACTTTTTTCCAAAGCGTCTACCTGAGATTCTCGTTCGGTGATCACACGTACGATATCCAGATTTTGTTGCTGAAAAGATTCTAGCGCCATTTGGACCTGATCATAAACAAGACCAGCCATTTGCAGTATCTCAGTATGAAGGCGATACAACTCGCCATCAAAACGGCGAAAGGTATGACCTTCAAGTCGGGTAGCCATGTTCATTCTCCTTGATTCACTTTAAGCATTTAACCAAAACGGCCAGTAATATAATCTTCAGTCAATTGATGCGCGGGATTGGTGAAAATCTGCTCGGTGGTACCGACCTCGATTAGATCGCCGAGGTGAAAATACGCGGTACGGTGTGACACACGCGCAGCCTGTTGCATGGAGTGCGTTACAATAACGATCGAATAATCGGTACACAGTTGATCCATTAACTCCTCAATTTTGGCAGTCGCGATTGGATCAAGCGCAGAACAAGGCTCATCCATGAGAATCACTTCAGGATTGACTGCAATCGTACGCGCGATACACAAACGCTGCTGCTGCCCACCGGACAAGCTCGTTCCTGGCTGATCAAGACGGTCTTTGACCTCTTCCCAAAGCCCCGCTCTTTTCAGACTTGTCACCACCATTTCATCCAGCTCGACCTTGTCTTTGGCCAAGCCATGAATGCGTGGTCCAAATGCAATATTTTCGTATACGGATTTCGGAAAGGGATTGGGTTTCTGGAAAACCATTCCAACCTTAGCACGCAACGGCACCACGTCAATTGACTTGTCATTGATATCTTGATCATCCATCATGATGCTTCCAGTCACACGACAGCATTCTATGGTGTCATTCATTCGATTCAGACAACGCAGAAAAGTGGATTTTCCGCAACCGGATGGGCCAATCATAGCAATAATTTCTTCGCGACCTATATCGATTGTCACATTCCTGAGGGCATGCTTGTCGTCATAAAAAACATTGACATCCGTGCAGCGTATACGAGGATCAGCGACAGTAACCTCTCCCACAGTTTGCCTGCTATTGCGGGAAACTGTGGCTCTTGAGAAGTGTATTTCTGGCGTGTTTTCTTCGTTCTCCTTTTCGGCGTTCACTCTGATTGCTTTGCTGTGCTATTTTAGCGATATCGGTCATCAAAAACCCTTTCCTAAATAACTTTACCAGCGACGCTCGAATTTCTTGCGAAAAATGATCGCCAGCGCATTCATGACAAAAAGAAATCCCAGTAACACGATAATTGCTGCTGAGGTACGTTCAACAAATGCACGTTCCGGACTGTCTGCCCATAAGAAGATTTGTACTGGAAGTGCCGACGCTGGATCAAATATGTCTGACGGAATATCAACGATAAAAGCGACCATGCCGATCATTAACAAGGGCGCTGTCTCACCCAATGCACGAGCCATGCCAATGATCGCTCCTGTAAGCATTCCTGGAATAGCAAGCGGCAACACATGAAAATAGACTGTCTGCATTGTTGATGCGCCCACACCAAGGGCCGCTTCACGTATGGAAGGCGGTACCGATCTTAACGCTCCACGGCTGGCAATGATAATTGTAGGCAAGGTCATAAAGGCGAGTACCAATCCTCCAACCAGTGGCGCTGAACGAGGAAAGCTCATGAAGTTAATGAACACAGCCAGACCAAGCAATCCAAAAATAATGGATGGCACAGCAGCGAGATTGTTGATATTAACCTCGATTAAATCTATCCATTTATTTTTGGGAGCAAATTCCTCCAGATAAACTGCTGTGGCAACGCCCATTGGAAACGATAATATCAAGGTGACGATCAGCGTATAAATCGATCCCATCAATGCTCCCCATATTCCAGCCAACTCCGGTTCACGTGAATCACCGTTGGTAAAAAATGCCGTATTGAACTTAAGCGCCAGCTTTTCTTTGGCTTCCAACTGATCAAGCCATGAAATCTGCACATCGCGCAAACGGCGTTCTGTCTCGGGCACATCTCGCAGGGTATGTCCCTTAATTAACATATCGACCTCATCATCCGCCGGCACCCATACCTGTTGGGTTTGCCCAATCAGAGCAGGGTTATCCATCACCCCCTTCCTCAACTGATAAGCCGCACCCGTGCTAACGAGACTATATAACAAGCGCTTTTCATTACGATTAGTTACATCAGGAAACAGCTTGCTCAAACTTGCTTTGACCAGACCACTATAGTCGGCAGAGAAAGCGCATCGTGGTGACGTGTTCCTTCCGGATCGAGCAACTGTTCGTCAAAATTTACTTCCAGTTGAATGAATGTTTGCTGAAAAGCAGTGTAGCCTTTTGACACAATGGTGTAGAACAGCATAAAAAGAAACATCAGACTCATCATGATCGATATCAGGCCGATACTGCGAAACACCTTTTCAGATAAGTGTCGTTTAGGCAGGCTTGCATTGACCAGATCAATCGTTTTCGGTCTGGAGGAGGCTATTTTATTCATATTGCTCCCGATATTTTTTCACCACATACAATGCAATTACATTGAGTATTAGCGTTACCACAAAAAGCACCAGCCCCAATGCAAATGCCGCCAATGTTTTCGGACTGTCGAACTCCTGGTCTCCAACCAGCAAAGTCACAATTTGGACGGTTACAGTCGTAACGGATTCTAATGGATTGGCGGTCAAATTTGCTGCGAGGCCCGCTGCCATCACCACAATCATGGTCTCACCAATCGCACGCGATACTGCCAACAGAATACCGGCGACAATTCCGGGAAGCGCTGCGGGTATCACGACTTTTCTGATAGTTTCAGATTGCGTCGCTCCCAGGCTATAAGCACCATCCCGCAATGATTGGGGCACTGCATAGATCACATCATCAGAAAGTGACGATACAAACGGAATAATCATGATTCCCATCACCACACCTGCAGCCAAGGCGCTTTCAGATGAAATATCCAGTCCCAGTGACTCACCCCAACCTCGAAAAAAGGGAGCAACCGTTAGCGCCGCGAAAAATCCATATACGACCGTGGGAATACCCGCAAGAACTTCAAGCATGGGTTTGCTCAGGGCGCGCATACGCGGTGATGCATACTCAGATAAATAGATGGCAGACATCAAACCAATGGGCACCGCGACCATCATGGCAATGGCTGATACCAGCATAGTGCCAGTAAACAAAGGGACGGCACCAAATGCACCCGATGCGCCAACCTGGCCGGGCCGAATGGCGGTTTGGGGACTCCATTCCAATCCAAATAGAAAGTCCGTAACAGGTACCGCTTGGAAAAAAAGTATCGCCTCAAATAAAACAGACAACACGATACCCAGCGTGGTAAAGATCGCGATGGTAGAACAAGCTATCAGAAAAACCAGAATCGTATTCTCAACCTTGTTACGCGCTCTATGTTGCTGATCAACACGGGATAAGGCATAACTGGCGCCCCCCACGCCGAGCGCCATCATAACGACAAATAATGCCGTATTGCTGATAGTCTGCATTTCACGATAGTGATCAGCCGCTGCTGCGATTTCTGGCGATATCGTGCCTGCCACAATGTTGCCGCTTACTAGGTTGCGAATTTCGTTGATGACAAGATTTAATTGCTGTTTTGAAAGTGATGTGACATCTTCAGGCAGACCTGCAATAACAAGATTGGTGATAACCGCTGATTCAGAAAACTGCCAGAAAGTGAAAATAATGAGCGCCGGAACACCGCACCACAGCGCTGTGTAATAGCCATAGTAGTCGGGCAATGAGTTCAGCGTCCGCATATCTCCCCTCGAAACCGACTAATGCACGCCGGCGTCCAAAGTAAAAGCTGACCGCCATCAGCAACAGTATGATCAAAACAAGAGTAAACGTATGCATAGCAATCTTAAGTCAACAAGGGTGGTGCAGGTATAGAACTGCATCACGATTTCATCCAGTTAATTACAGTCCACGTTGGCCCGTAGGGTTTTAACATCCTGAGCGACGGCAGCACGTTCAGCCGCTGGCATAGGAATCAGCCCTCTGTCTGACAGATAGCCCTCCTCGCCCCAGGCTTTTTCACTGGTAAACTCGTGCAAATATTCCTTGATTCCTGGAATCATGCCGACATGAGCTTTCTTCACATAAAAAAACAGCGGTCGGGAAATGGGATAGCTGTTATCTGCGATCGTGTCAAACGAAGGCGCGACCCGTCAATAATTAACCCCTGTACCTTGTCAGAATTTTGATCCAGGAAACTATAGCCAAAAATACCCAATGCATTTGGATTTGCTTCCAGCTTCTGCACAATCAGGTTATCGTTTTCACCCGCCTCGACATAAGCACCATCTTCACGGATTGTGTGACAAATTGACTTGTACTGCTTTTCATCCTCTTTTTCTTTTGCTGCAATCCAATTAAATTTTTTACAGCCTCCTTCCATGGCAAGCTCGACAAATGCATCACGGGTGCCTGAGGTGGGTGGCGGACCGAGCACTTCAATGGCGATATTCGGCAAATTGGAGTTGACATCTCTCCAGGTCTTAAAGGGATTGGGCACCAACTTTTCGCCGCCCTTGGGATCAGGCACATTCTTGGCCAGTGCTAAAAACGAATCTTTTCGTGAGAATCGCAATTGCGCAGTTTTTTTGGAATTGGCAATGGCAATGCCATCATAGCCAATTTTCACTTCGATAATTTCAGTTACACCGTTTGCAGCGCACGCGTCGATCTCTGACTTTTTGATCGCACGGGAAGAATTGGTAATGTCGGGATGCTCAACCCCTATCCCTCCACAAAAAAGCTTAAAACCGCCGCCTGAGCCGGTGGATTCAATTTTTGGCGTTTTAAAACGGGTTGTTTTACCGAAAGTTTCAGCCACCACAGTGGCAAAGGGATAAACCGTGGAGGAGCCAACAATATTAATATAATCACGCGCAGCTTGAGCAAAGCCTGAACTAGCAGAAGCCATTAGGAAAGCTGCTAGAATAAATGATTTTCTAAACATTTTTCTCCTTCGGAAAAATACGCTGATCAGTTTCAGAATGGGCAAGTAGATTTCCACTTACGATAAGGCTATACTGTATACTGCGTTTGTTACATAATTATGACAATCGAGCCTCAAGCCCCAATGCATACACCATCCTGAAACCCAGACTTGCTTTCCCAACTATGGAATTGCCTAACTGAAAGTTTTCAATATGCTCAGATAACTTCACTTAAGCACGGCTGTATATTCCCAGACAGAAATAAGTACGCCTACTCTTGCCATCAATAAACAAACAAGAAAAATTATTCTTTTTCCAGGAGGAGAATTTCCTTAGTTACTGGATTTCGAGTTCCTTGATAGCTTTCACATGTTTTTTTGGCAGGGTTAATTCCAGTACACCGTCTTCATATCTTGCCTCAGCCTTATTCACATCGATTTCCTCATCCATTTTAAATGTACGTGAAACAGGTTCCTGAGAGCGTTCGAAAGAAATTATTTTTTCACCTTCTTTTTGACCTACCTTTTCCCTTCTTTCACATTAATAACAACACAGCTACTATCCAATTGAACTTTTATGTTGCTTTTATCTACACCAGGAATATCTACATAAAGCGTATAAGCAGAAACATTTTCAGTTAAATCAGCTTTCATTTTTGGAATCTCTCCTATATGCATGCCTAAATTATTGAGCCAATCTCCAAGCGTAACAAGTACATCAGTGACATTACTGGGCAGAACTGATAATGGTTTTATAGTAGTCTCTTCACAAGGTAGTGGCTTGGCACTTATCTCACGAGGAGATGGCTGTGTAAGCTGTGGAGCTGTTTTCTCGCCATGCGAAGTAGAAGGTGACGTTTTGGCACCTGATGCCTGTGTGGTTGTTCTCTCGCCGTGTGGAGTAGAATGTGATTTCTTGGCACCTGTTTCATCTGGCTGAGATGAAGAGTGGTGTTTAGTACTTGTCATAATCGTTCTCCTCTCATCTATGAAAAGCGACCTTTTCTTTAAATCAATGCGTTTCTCAAATCAGTAACTATAGAAAGAGTATGAATTACCTCATCGTCTTCATTTTATTCGTAGTGAGATATTGATTTGAGTTCACGCTATGCCCTTTCAGACTCGACCCGTTTCCAAGTGTTAATTAAAAAAGATTAGATGAAATAAGAGTCGAATACCAAAAGTAATATCCATAATACGGACCTTTAAAAAAAAAATACGTATTAATACGTATCTAACGAGAGTTCAAGATAAGAAAAGGAGCAAAAGGAATTTGAATCGTTTATGGTGAAGCTGTTTTGAAAAAGGGTTTCATCATAAGAGGAGTGAGATTCCGATGGATGCGATAGCGATTTTTTTTGCAGTTGACGACTTTTGTAAAGAGTTTGAGCCGTGAGGAAGTAGCACTTATGTTTATGTAAATGCTCGATCATTGAAACCGTCAACGCCCCATTGAACAATATCTCGCAAATCGAGCATTCTCGCCATCTCATCCCATTTAATTTTTGTTAACCGGTAGCCTGATTAGGGGCTTACGCATTCCCTGAGAAGAAACTCTTTAATATTAGGCTCTCTCAAGCTCTTCCAATCGTGATGTGATGATTCTTATGTCGAACTCACGTGTCGTTAATAAAAGCGTAACGTTCTTAAACCAGAATTCACAGCGCCAGATGGATTTAATCATGTACTCTCTGATTTATCCGGCAAAATTTAATTTATTCTGCTAGGAATACAGTTATGAAAAATAAATCTTCTTTTATATTTGTGGTTGCTGCTTTGGCTGCTGGTTCTTCAATGTATACTGTTGCCGAGGGTGTTACCGGACCTTCTAGCTCTGTCTCCCCTTATCTGACACCCTTAACCAACGGTGTAGAATTTACTTCTATTCTGACGGTAAGCGACAGCGTCAGGCTCAAGCATAAAGGCAACGAGACTTATCGCATGGTCGGCATTCCGGATGGTTTGGGTGCCTACGACAACAACGATGGCACCATCACCGTGCTGATGAATCATGAATTGCGCAACACAGCCGGGGTGGTACGTAACCATGGCGACAAAGGCGCGTTCGTGTCCAAGTGGCAAATTCGAAAGAACGATCTCAAAGTACTTAATGGCGAGGATTTGATTAAGAAACTTGAACTGACCAATCCCGACCAGACTGCCATCAATCGTCTATGCTCCGCCGATCTCCCAATGCCAGGTGCTTTCTTCAACAGCAACACCGGTAAAGGCTTTAGCGAGGGGCGCATCTTCATGAGTGGCGAAGAAGTTGATGGCTGTCGGCCGCGCCTTTGCCCATATAGCGGAAGGCCGTCAACATGGCATCTCTTATGAACTGCCCGCTTTGGGCAAAGCAGCTTGGGAAAACTTGGTAGCCAGCCCCTATGAGCAGGATAAAACCATTGTGGCTGGATTGGATGACGGCAGCCGTCTTGCCAGCAAGGTCTACTTCTATGTCAGTAATAAGCAAGAAACCGGTAATCCAGTTGAAATGGCCGGTTTGACCAACGGTATCAGCTATCAGCTTCTGATTGGTTCTCATGTAACTGAGGCTACCATCCCGAATGGCCATACTGATCAATTTAACTTGGTCGCATCCGGCGGTACTGGTCTCAATCGCGTCGAAGACGGTGCATGGAACACAAAAAACCCAAATCGTTTCTATTTTGTAACCACTGACCAATTTGATGGTAATAGCCGTTTGTGGAGCGCTACATTTCAAGACATCACTAAACCAGAATTAGGCGGTGAAATCAAGGTGCTGATCGACGGGGCCGTGAGTGGTCCACAAATGATGGATAACATGACGGTCGATAGTGCCGGCAATGTCTGGATTCAGGAAGACGTTGGTAATCAGGTTCACCTCGGCAAGATCTGGAAATTCGAGCCGACTACCGGCAATCTGACAACCATTGCTCAACATGACTCCGAGCGCTTCATCTCTGACGCTTCAGCCGACATTGATGGTGCGGGCAATAAGCAATCTGACGAAGAGTCCTCCGGCATCATAGAAGTTACTGAGATGTTTAACGGCGTTCCTGGCTACGACACAAAGAATAGCCGTTATTTCCTGTTAGATGTGACAGGCACACTACAGTACCGTTAATGGCGTCGCACTCGATCCGGAACTGGTAGAGGGTGGTCAACTGTTGATGATGAAAGCGCCCAAGTAAAAGATCGCAGTCATGTCAGGGGGGCGCTTCCTGACATGATATTTTAACGTGAGTTCTACATAAGAATTATCGCCTTCCAGCTGGAAAAGCTTGAGAAAGCCTAATATTAAAGAGTTTTTTTCAGGGAATGCGTAAGCCCCTAATCAGGCTACCGGTTAACAAAAAATTAAATGGGATGCGATGGCGGGAATGCTCGATTTGCGAGATGTTGTTCAATGGGTCGTTGACGGTTTCAATGATCGAGTATTTACGTAAACATAAGTGCTACTTCCCCACGGCTCAAACTCTTTACAAAAATCGTCGCTTGTTTAAAGGTAATGTAAGGGAAAACAACAGCACCAGCAAATAAATGAACCGATAAGTTAATGACACACTGAGATATAGAAAACGGCCTTTGAGGATGTATCGCTATTTATACATAAAACCTCCATGTTTGTTAACGGAAGCATTCAACTTTCTATGAAAGCAGGGATGAGCTAATTTAAAAATCGTTTCTAGTCAACCCTACCTCGTTAGTACAAAAATCGTCTATCTTCATATTTCTGCAATAATCCATCAGTATTATAAAAGCCATCTAGGAATTGTCAGAAAATCATGGAATCGATTTCTAGCCATAGGTAGCTACTAGCTAAACTTCCTCCCATCAGGTAGTTACCTATTTTAAACCATCAAGGGAGACGCAGTTGGCGAAGTGTATACCACTTGCATAACCTTTGCCGGGTATTTTTAAAATACGCTTACGAATCAGGTTGTGAAAGCATTTAACCTCGTACCTATGCCGATCAATAAGCAATAACTTGTTATAGAAAGGATTATTAAATGATTAAAAGTACAAATTCAGCTACTCAATTATCAATCGAGAACAGGCCAGTTGATTATTTTTCTTCGGTGCATTCTTTGGGGCCAATTTTACACATGTTGAATACTCCATCTTCTACAGTTTGCGCAAACCGTGAGCCAAATTCCCAGTCTTTCCTGTATTTGAAACTAGCTAATTATTCAATGCTCGAAGCCATGGCAAGACGTATGGGTATTAGTCTAAACGAGATGACAAATGAAGTGGTGGCTATAGGTATTGCATATATTCTCAGTCATTTGGAAAAAAACTCAAAGAAGGAAATTAATGAATTGGCTGAGAAGGTTGTTCAGGAGGTCGAATTAGAAAATCTTTTGTGGGAAGAAAAAATACCTAACGAACTGAATGATACAGTAGCTTAAATGTGTTTTGATAAAGCATATGAAAAGTTAAAGCGATTTCTAGCGGCAAAGAATACGGAAACTATTGAAACTAAAAGCTTCCGCCTTAAAATTGACCGAGTTTCCAGAATTTTAAAAAATGTGAGTTGGACATAAGGATCACGTCACCACATCTGGAAGAGCCTGAGGGAATCTGATATTAAATTGATGTTTTTTTTCACGAAAGGGATAAGTCACCAATCCAGCGATCAGATTAACAAAGAAGTTAAATGGACTGCGATGGCGGAATGCTCGCTTTAGCAGCACAAAGGTACCACAAGCCACTTTATAGCAGCTCAACAAAGCCGTTTTAGCTCATTACTTGGAAAATAGCATCGCTGATACTTCAAAACTTCACTAAAGAAACCTTGCCATGGTTATCATGACTTCGCTTAGACATAGTTAGTTCTCCTCATCGCCGGCGCCGTTTCAGCGATAACTGCGATAAGCGTTGCCCCTACCACGGCCCAAATCCTTTACAAAAGTCGTCAATTGCACAAAAAGCCACTACTATACTATGCATCAAAACCTCACTCCTCTTGTGATGAAACCTTTTATCAAAACTGCTTCACCATAGGGGATTCAGATTGCTTTTGCTGCTCTTCTTATCCTGAACTCATGTTATCTAGTTACCTGCAAAGCTTTCTCAAATCATATGCTCAGGACCATGCCAGAGACCACTAGAATTACTATTTGCACAACCAATTTCAGATAACAGTATGCCAATGTCGCTATATTTACTCTTACTTTTATATTCATTATTTTCTTATATAAAAAGTCTATCAAAATCATATCTTCAGGGTTAAGCCTGAAACATTACGATATCTCTTTCATGTGACAATTTAATGACGCATATAAAAAACATTAAACAATGCTTCATCGCCAGACGAATTGCTAGAGAAAAAATTACTGAAAATGCGTTGATTAATAAGTGATTTAGATCAAAATCTATTCTAAAATCATACTAACGGACATCGGCAGAGAGAGTCATAAAATTGACTGAGCAATACTACAGTTACGATTCAAGTTCGAATGTCAAGCACTTCTATGCAGGCACCCATTGAAGCTAAGAAAATTAAAAAAGACCGGGATTTTGGGCAAAATGTTTTTATCTGCTTTTTTTGACAAGAAGAGGTGTATATTTTCTTATTCCATTTCCAAATCAAAAATGACACGAAGGCGGGCCACAGATAGTGGAAATAATATGGCAAGGAGGAGCCGATAAAATCAGTTTGGATTTAGAAATAGGATCAGCCCCTTCTAGCGATAATCAATCACATCAAAACTATGGCGAAACGTGCTAAAAAAATTTATGTATTGGATACTTCTGTTTTACTCTTCGATCACAACTCCATCAAAAATTTTGAAGAAAATGATGTAGCCATTCCTATTACCTGTTTGGAAGAGCTGGATCGCTTTAAAGTAGGAAATGAAACAAAAAACTTTGAAGCAAGAGAAGCCATCCGATTTCTGGATAAGCTTTCAGGAAATCATGGTCTTAACAACTGGATCGCGCTGGGAACAAAAAAAGGAAAACTGAAAATTGTAATGTCCAATCTAGTTAATGGAATGGATGCAGAAGAGATCTATGGAAAAGGAAAGAATGATCATAAGATCATTAATGCTGCGCTGACGCTAGCTCATTCCGAAAAGTCTGCCAAAGTTATTTTGGTCACCAAGGATATTAATCTACGCCTGAAGGCCAAGGCCATAGGGCTACCTTCAGAAGATTATGAAACTGGCAAAGTAAAAAACGTCAAAAATATTTCGACTAGCTTTCCAGTGATCGAAGATATCTCTTCCAATATGATTAATGAGCTTTTTAGGAAAGGCAGCATTAACGAAGGAGATCTCCTCGGCAAACATAAAATTGCCAATGGTTATTACATCATTAAAAATGGTAGTGACTCTGTTCTGGCACGATACAATGAAGCTCTGGATACGATAGAACGGGTCGAAAAAACGTATGTTTATAATATCAAACCTAGAAATGCCGAGCAGGCTTTCGCTGTAAATGCATTATTGAATGACCATATCAAGCTTGTTGCTCTTCAAGGTGTGGCCGGGACCGGAAAAACGCTATTGGCGCTAGCATCTGCACTTGAGCAAAAAAATAAATATGATCAGATCATTCTCGCCCGACCTATTATTCCATTAAGTAATCGCGAGATCGGATTCTTGCCTGGTAGCGCTGAGGATAAGATTTCTCCCTACATGCAGCCATTGTGGGATAACCTGAAATACATCAAAAGCCAATTCCGCACTACTGAAAAGAAAGCCAGAATTTTGGATGACATGGAAGAAAGCGGTAAGCTTTCAATCACTGCGCTGGCTTTTATCCGTGGACGAAGCTTGTCCAATGTCATATTCATCATTGATGAAGCGCAAAACTTGACACCCCATGAAGTTAAAACGATTATCACGCGTGCCGGTGAGGGAACAAAAGTAGTGTTCACGGGTGATATAAACCAAATCGATACACCCTACATGGATGAACAATCAAACGGCCTTACTTACCTGATCGATCGTTTAAAAGGGCACCCTTTGTTCGCGCATATCCGGCTTGAAAAAGGGGAACGCTCAGCGCTGGCAAATCTCGCGAACGAGATGCTGTAATTCTCATGCGGTGTGTTATTAAGGCAAAGTGCTTTTAACTTAAAAACCACTTTAAGTTAATACAATTTTCATCCCAGCTCGAGGCTTGGACAAAAAATACTGAGAGCATATCAAGCACACGCTCACAGCGGCTGGCTTATCCTAGGTTCAGTACTTAACCGACTGAAGCCTTGGGTAGGTACGGTTTTAGGAAAACCAAAATATTGAGTTATGCCATCTCTAAATCAAAACTGACACGAGTTGAACCGCAAGTACTGGAAAGCCGATAAAGTCAAATTTGATTTCGAAATGGCAATTAGTTATAAATAACTTATTATGCAAAGCTAAGATTTTCAATAACCCTTGCATGACTTTCAATATAGCGTTGATGTTTTTTTTCTTTAATGCTATCGATGTGGACAAGAATCAAAGCATCCACACAATTAGAAAAATCAGGATCAATATTAAAACCCAGAAATTCGCAGCCTCCTGGATGACATAGCTCTACATACTGCTTATATAGTATAGGGATCTTTACACCTAAACTATCCAGCTGTTCTTTAAGAATGGCAAATGCATACTTGTATTCAATTTCGCTTGATACCTTTTTAAATGGTATAAAGTCCTTAATCTGTATAAAATTAAATGGAAGTCTGGGAACGGAAAGCATTTTGTCGTTGCCAAAAAGTTCTGTATAAAAACTTGCAATGACTTTTTGTGCGGGTTCAGGCAATGAAGTGCTCAAGGAAACAGGCCCAAACATATATTGTATTTCTGGGTGCAGATAAAGATAAGCGCCAATCCCATACCAGAGATAATCCAGACTACGTTTTCCCTGATATCTGGGTTGGATAAAACTACGCCCCAGTTCTATAGCATTTTCAAGATAGGGAATGAAAGACTGATCAAATTTAAACAGGCTGTCAGTATACAGACCCGTTTCGCCGTATTTCCTAAGAATCTTAGCTGCTTCCCCTATTCGGTAGGAACCAATAATTTCCAGCTCATCTTCGTCCCATAAAATAAGGTGCCGGTAATAGCGATCATAATTATCGATATCTAAAGAATTACCCGTGCCTTCCTGCACCTGGCGGAAGGATAATTCGCGCAGACGTCCAATTTCACGCATTACACTGGAATTGGAAATGTAATCGAATAGATAAATATGCTTGCCATCCTGTGTTTTACCTATTAATTGTGAAGCTTTTAGTTCTTTACGAATGAGCTTGGTTTTAACTGGATGGATAATATTCTCAATGGGCTTAAATAGCTCCTTTTTCTTCTTCTTACCCAATAAGTAAACCTGTTTGCGCATTAATTTCGCAATACTTTTTTTGGGCATATCCATTGCTGCTATGGATTCCCACGGGATAGGCTTGCCAATCCTGAATGAAATTTCACAGCCTTTTTGATTAAACATTTCATTGACCAGCATCATGGTACCCAACGGTTTATAGATACTGGAAAGACCATAAAAAAGCATGGAATTTTTACCGCCAATATATACAGGAACAATCGGTGTATTTGTTTTTTTAGCTAGAGATAAAAAACCGGTTTTCCACTTGCCATCACGGATCCCAAGAGGAGAGATACGTGAGACCTCTCCAGTAGGAAACATGATGACAGCTTGTTCTGCTTCCAGTGCTTCAACAATTTGCAGCATACTATCGCGGTGCTTCGCTGTTTTTGATAAATTATCAACCGAGAGAAATAAGCCTTGCAGGGGATCGATACAGCTCAGCAATGTAGTCGCAACAATTTTAACGTCAGTTCTGATCTCTGATATCAATTTAAGAAGCGCCAATCCGTCCAGAGAACCAAGCGGATGATTAGCGACAATCAATACACGACGCTGGTCAGGTATATAAGCCCGGTCTTTGCTAGAAACCTGAAAGGTAAAATTAAAATGTTCAAGAACGGCATCATTGAATTCTAATCCTTCCAGATATTGGTGAGTTTCAATAAAAAAGTTAATTTCATCCTGATGGAAAAGTTTTTTTAATACAGAAGAAGCGACCTTCATCAGAGGTTGATCAATGGTCTCATCCACATTCTGAAAGTAATCTTTCAGCAAGACATCAACATCAAGCATATACCTTCTCCCAATTACACAAATTTAATACTGGATAAGATATATGATCAATATGACTAAGAAATGACGTAAAAATTACTCTAAGAATTGAACTCAGATTTTCTATTACAGAGATTTTCTAATGAAAAATCTGGGTTTATTTAAATTCTAGCAGTTGAAGAAAATCAGAGTTAAACCATTGCTTGATGATATTTGCCAGCCACTCTGGCTCATCCAGTGATAGATCATGGCCAGCCGTATCATGCTGCATATAGTTTGTTTGCCAAGTCTGCGCCAATTTCAGGCTACAGCGATAATCCACCAGGCGATCAGCCCGACTGGCTACAATAAGTACTGGTTGCTTCGGTTTGGAGGTTACCGAAAATTTTAACGCAGCCAGGAATTGGTTTCTCGCGCTGACAGTTGACACTGGGTTTTCTTGTTGCCATTGTTGCCAGGTCGCAAGCAATTTACTGTTGTGGCTGTGACGATTTGAAGTCAAAGTCAGAATATCCGATTCCTTTTGCAAAGATGACCGAAAAATCATTTTTATAACATGGGGATAAATCGTCCAGCGTAAACGGTGATAAAACGGTGAAAGCGGTCTGGCACTGGTATTGATTAAAACGGCCGCTTCCACTTCATCCGGATAGCGCATCATCCAATCAATCGCAATCATCCCTCCCATGGAAAGTGCAATCAGTCTGAGCGGCTGGTTGTTGGACACTTTCTCGCGCAATGCTTCTGTCATGCCTGCAATCGTTTTTGGGCTAGTAACATCATGCAACCGACCATTACCAGGAATATCCAGCATAATAATATTCGCATGAGGGAACTGTTGCTGCAGATACTCGGTAAACCCTCCCCAGTGTCTTGTTTCACGCAACAGCCCTCGAATCAATACAAAATGCTCGGGATATTTCATGTGTACCACAGCGCTCGCGCTTGTTGCTCTAATTCCAGTGAGTCGCTCTTAATAAGCCAGTTTTCATAAGATAAAGTCGCGTGTAGCAAAAATTCCATCAGTATTAAATGCCCCCTCAACACTCGGTTAAGCCGGTGTGGCTTTATCGGATGATAAAGCCCCTGTAATTGACGTAACTGCATCGGATTCTTGCGAATCCATCGCCAAGACCCCATTTCCAGCGTTAATGGCAGAAAAATATGATCACTTGCCAACGATTTCAGATAAAGAAAATCCCAAAGATCACCATGTACCAGGTAATGTTGTGATTGTGGCTCAAAAAGATAATCTTGATAGGGATAAGTCTGCATAAAAAGCTTACGCAGATAAAAAACTTCTTTTAAATGTTTAATAGGTTCAAGTCGGCTTCTGGCATAAGGAAACCAGATCTGATTACGCGTACCAAAACCGGAATGGCAATCCAGAACCAGGCTGAACGGGGCAGAAAAAACCTCCCGGGTAATAAAATCACATAACGCTTGTGCTTCAGGCTGCATCCCTTCAGAAGCCTTCCCACGGTACCATGGCAAATAAGATGAAATCCGGTGCCCCCCTGCCAGCCAGATGGTCTTTTCCTGGCTATCTACTGGGGCATTACGCATCAGGTCAACCCCTTGCCCATTCGCACGAGTATAGTTAAGCATACCAACCGGATTGATGAGCGGTAAAAAATTAATGCATACCCGCTGCAGAATATCACTCAAAACCTGATCCCACTTCAAGCGTTCCAGCAGAGCTTCCAGAAAAGCAATAACGACTTGTGTTCCAATGCGCTCTAGCCCATGGACGCCTGCAACATAGGTAATACAAGGAATAGTTCGTGCCCTGTTACCGAGTGTTATGGCATAAATTGGCAAGATACCATCATCACAGGATACATGACAAAGCACTTGACTGCTTAGACCTGTTCTATCACCCAAATGAATCATTGCTTCAATTTGTTGTAGCTCAGGTAATAACTGTTTCAAGGTATTAGTGGTATTAGTAGCAGGCATAAAAACTCGTTCTCGGCAAACTATCTCATCTGTGATAGATCATGTTTTCCTAACAAAGATTGCATCCATATTTAACATAAACTTCAAGAAAGTTTAATCAATTCTTTTTAGAATTCATTTCCCTACTCAATTTTTTAAAAGCGATTTATAGGGTAATAATGAAAAGTATAGTTCCCCTTGAAAAATTTTGCTGTACTGCAGAATCCAGCAGCCATGAGTTCAAAAATACATCCACCTCGCAGCTAATAGCATACTTCTCATACGTAGTAACATAAATCCCGGGAGATCTGTTGTGCAACACAAATATGTTTTGAGTTTAGATGGAGGCGGTAGCCATTTGTTAATTCAACTTAGCGTATTAGCTTGTCTGGAAGAGGATAGCAGTTCTTCAACCTACAATTTATTTGACATGGTTGCGGGCTCATCATCCGGGGGACTGATTGCATGTTTAATTCTGGGCCGGACATTGACTGCCAAAGAGATAATCCATACTGTTCTACAAGAGAAAATGTTAGAAAAAATGATGGCAGAACATAGGATGAGCAGATTGCTAAATCTACTGCAAATTCGCCCCAAATATAAAGGCGAACCCAAAAGCCTGGTATTAAAAAAGGCATTAGGAAACTTAAGGCTTTCATCACTTAACAAACGAATATTGATTCCCAGCTTCAACCTTAATCGGGATCAATTAGAAATTTTCACCAATGAGAGTCAGCCGGATTTTCTTCTTAGCGAGGTGGCAGATGCTTGCACGGCTGCACCAGCCTATTATCCTCCAGTACAAATGGAAGATGGAAGCTGGCGAATCGATGGAGGCATAGGTATGAATAATCCTGGCCTTAGTGTCTATCTTCATGCTAAAAGGTTTTGGAAGGAATACGATATAAAAGTACTTTCCATTGGATCAGGCTGGCGCAGTTTCGCTATAAATGGCATAAAAGCCTGTGGATATGGCGGAGTTCAATGGTCAGCAAAAGGGGTAGCTTCATTAATTCTTAGGGAAAAAATGATTGCAAATGTCAAAATTACTGAGGAGATATTGGGTGATCGTGTGTTATATATCAATCATTATCTAAAAAACTATGATATGCCAGGTAATATGGATTCTGCAAATAATCCAGTATTCCAGCAAAAGGCATTAGAAATTGGCAGAATGTGGTATGCGCAACATCGGGAACAGATTCAACAATGGTTGCAAATCTGATTGATCGCAAATTTCATAATCCTAAAAGCGGTTTTTAGGATAAATATTCTTCACTTGATTTTAGCAATATCTTGGGCTGTCACCTCATCGTTTGATGCTAAGGATCCTAGAAAAAATAACTTGAACACATCATGTTATATTGACGGATACTCGAGGCTTAATTTTGTAATTCCATTCACCATGAAAGGTATTTGTTTGCAATCTTCGCCATGCTATCTATGCGTCAACGATAGACACCACCGCATAAATGTTCAAGTTATTTTTTCTAGGCTACTAATTGGACACAAATGACCATTCTTCCTGCAAGAGTCAAATCCCGCTAGTTTTATCCAATATATTTGATGCGCCCAGTTGATGTTCGGGTAAGTCAGCGATCATGACATCAGCAGTCAGTATCAGACTGGCAATCGATGCGGCATTCTGTAAGGCACAACGTGTCACCTTGGTGGGATCGAGAATTCCCATTTCCAAGAGATCACCATATACCTCGGCTGCGGCGTTATAGCCAAAGTTACCGGTATTTTCCAATACCTTGGCAAGCACGATGGATGGTTCACCTCCCGCATTGGTGACGATTTGCCGTAAAGGTTCCTCTAAAGCCCGCACTACAATCTGGATACCGGCATCCTGTTCATGGTTGCTGCCCTTCAGTACACCGATGGCCGTTCTGGCCCGTAATAATGCAACACCGCCACCCGGCACGATGCCCTCTTCCACAGCAGCGCGGGTCGCACGCATAGCGTCTTCAATCCTGCTCCTTTTCTCTTTCATCTCTGTTTCGGTAGCGGCACCAACCTTGATTACTGCCACCCCGCCAGCGAGCTTGGCAGCACGCTCCTGTAGTTTTTCCTTGTCGTAACCGCTTGAAGCTGTTTCAATCTGTTTGCGGATTTCTTTGACACGGCTCTGGATCTTTTTGATCTCCCCTGCCCCGCCAACGAGAGTCGTATTTTCCTTATCCACTTCAACACGTTTTGTCTGACCGAGATCATTCAGCGTAATCTTCTGAAGGGAAAAACCGGTTTCTTCGGCCATCACGGCACCACCAGTGAGAATAGCAATATCTTCCAGCACAGCCTTGCGTCGGTCACCAAATCCTGGCGATTTAACGGCTATGGATTTAAGAATGCCGCGGATGTTATTGATCACCAGCGTCGCCAGTGCTTCTCCCTCAACATCCTCTGCAATGATAAGTAACGGCCGATTAGCCTTGGAGACTTGCTCCAGCAACGGTAATAGATCATGGATATTGCTGATCTTCTTTTCAGACAGAAGGATATAGGGATCATCCAGTTCCGCCGTTTGCTTGTCTGGGTTGTTGATAAAGTAGGGAGACAGGTAACCACGGTCAAACTGCATTCCCTCTACTATCTCCAACTTGTTCTCCAGGCTCTGGCCATCTTCGATCATAATCACACCTTCCTTACCTACTTTCTCCATGGCTTCAGCAATGATCTCGCCCACCACGGTATCGGCATTGGCGGAAATAGCACCCACCTGAGCAATCTCTTTCCGGGATATGCAGGGTCTGGATACTTCTCTAAGTGCTTCCACTATAGCCGCAACCGCTATGTCAATTCCGCGCTTCAAATCCATAGGATTCATTCCTGCTGCAACAAACTTCATTCCCTCGCGGACAATCGCCTGCGCCAGTATTGTCGCGGTGGTGGTGCCATCTCCTGCCACATTGGATGTCTTGCTGGCAACCTCTCTCACCATCAGCGCGCCCATGTTTTCGAATTTATCTTCAAGCTCGATTTCCTTCGCCACCACAACACCAGAATTAGCGACCAAGGGTGGACCATAAGCACGTTCGAGAATGACATTGCGGCCTCTCGGGCCAAGTGTGACCTTGACGGCATCGGCTAGAATATTTATCCCCCTGACAATCTTGGTGTAAACAGCATCATGAAACAGGATTTGCTTTGCTGGCATTGGAGCCTCCTGAATGAACGCTTTGTAATCTTGGTAGGAAAATTTCCTTAATTACTTGATCTCAAGCTGCTTGATAGCTTTCACATGTTTCTTTGGTATTGTCAATCTTAGCACACCATTTTCATACTTGGCTTGAGCTTTGTTCACATCTATTTCCTCATCTAGCCTGATAGAACGGAAAATAGATTCAAAGGAGCGTTCTCTAGAGATGAGTTTTTCACCCTCTTTTTGTTCCACCTCTTTCTTTTTTTCGACCTGGATGGAAATACGGTTACTTTCTAAATCAACTTTTATCTCCTCTTTATTTACACCGGGGATATCTGCAAGAATAGCGTATTCAGTATCAGTTTCTGATAAATCGACTTTCATTACTGATAATTCTCCTATACGTATGCCTAAGTTACCAAGCCAATCCTCAACAGTAGCAAGTAGATCAGATCGAGCAACGATACTAGGCTGAGTTGAAGATGGTCGCGTGGCATTTGATTCATTTTGCAGCGATGAAGGTGGTTGCTGGGCACTTTTCATGATAGTTCTCCTTATCTAAAGCGGTAAAATTTCTTGAAAGCTTGGCCAATCAGTTTCCATAACACTAGCGATTGATGAAACCTGCATAAATTACTCAATCGCTGTTCTATCCATTGCAACGTAATCCTGACTGACCTCCCTCGTTATCTCTTTTTCTCTCATCTGCTTATGCCTGCTCACAAGATTTACTCTGCATGGTTATAAGATGCAAGAAAGATCAATAGCCGAGATAATGGTTTATCTTAGACTACCAATAAGAAACAATAAATAAGTAGAAACACGTATTTCTGATAAAGAAAAATACCGAATTTTTTTCTCATTTCAATTTATCGTTAATACACGAAACTTTAACAATACCGTCATTTGTTTGTCATCATCAACTGTTAGCGTTCCGTTAGCATTAATATTTTATGGCTTATATTGATTTTAACTAATGTGTTGTTTATGCCTGCTTAAAGAAGGGTGTAATTTATTTCATGATACTTACAGAATAAATTACTTAACTCATGATTTTTTGCATTTTTTGTTGCAGATTAGGTGAATTTTTTAGCAATTCAGGAAAATTACGCAAGATTTATTCTAATTTTAGAAGTTATTAACTTGAAAAAAATCAACCCAATTTTAGTCAATAAGATCCCGCCGTGATTAATTCACTTATTAACTTATTAAAAAACTCAATTAAAAAAGTAATTAGTTAATTATTAATTTTCCGTGAAAATTGAAAGCTCATTTCTGCAAAAGGGAACACTGATTAACATTCCCTCACCCCAAAAAGTGTTGATTATTTTCAATCCTATTTCTAGTGCGGGCAATACAGAGTTATTAGCCGATGAATATGGGAGGTTCCTTGCTAATCATGGTATTGCGGTGGAAGTTTGCGAGTCAAAGAAAAAAATGAAATCTTACAAACTTCTTGAGACTGCCATGACGGGACATGATCTTATAGTAGTGATCGGAGGGGATGGAACAGTCAGAAAACTCCTTCCTTTGCTTAGTAAAACAGATACCCCCGTTTATATGGTTCCCGGTGGAAACGAATCCCTATTTGCCCATTCCTATGGAATGAGTGCAAACCCAGAGGATTTGCTGCAAGCTATAACTTATGGAAGATGCTTGGAGCAATTTTATGGCCTGATCAGCGGCAATGGGATTCAAGGCGAAAAACCATTCTTTATTATGGCCTCGATGGGTTTTGATTCGCTAACAGTCAAGCGGATTGGCAAACGAAAAGGACCGATCAATGATTCGACTTACGTTTGGAGCGGATTTAACGCCTTGGTTTCTTTACACCATCCTATCGTGACGGTCCATATTAATGGGCAAGCTGTCATTGATCGCAAATCAGGCTATGTCATTGTGGCTAATAGCGCAGCTTATGCAAGAAATTTACAACTTGTTCCTACCGCTAGCCCATCTGTAAAAAAGCTTGTTCTTGGTTTTTTACCTGGGGCAAAGCGTCAACATGAATTGATCAAAGCATTGCGAATGTTTCAACACAAGCCTGCAGGGTTTCCCCTGCAGTATTTTTCAGGAGAAAACATCTCGCTTGCATTACACGAACCGTCCTACCCTCTGCAGGTAGATGGCGATTATTTCCGCAACCGCGATATTGAAGCAGGAAGCACAATAAAATTCAATATCAGTCAAAAACCAATCAGAGTATTGATTCAAACGGCTCTGCCTCCATGCGCTTAGCAGGCTGTTGAGAAAAACGTATTCTGCGCCACACCAATATTCGCGGCTATTGGCGCGAAGCGGGAATGGAAAAATGCCGTAAATCTTCCGCCAGCACCCGCGAAGGCCAACGGTGCAAATTGGGTTTGCGTAAATTTGTCCAGAAGCGCTTGTTCATCAGCGTTTACTTTATGGTACAGAGCGGCCTGGTGAAATATCCGGATTAATTACTTTATTCCATTTTCAAATTAAATATGATACGAAGGCGAGCCGCAGACAGTATAAATAATACGGCAAGGAGAGCCGACAAAGACAGGTTTGATTTAGAAATGGAATTACCCTTAGACAGCCCTACCATAATCATCAATTGCTTAAAAAATTGACTGAAATTAATAAGCCCCTCATAGGGATTTCATAAAAGCGACATAATAAATTCATGAAATTCCTAAAAAATGCTAGGTAATTAGTGAGCCAAATAATCCAATAACCTAACATTAATAAAAGGAGTCAAACATGATTGCGCCACTTAATATCGAGTCATATATTTTCCCACAAAAAATAATTCCAGCTCCCAGGGCTGCGCCACTCATTTCTACAGATAGAGTGAAAAAATCAAATATCGTGACTACATGGGCAAAACGTCAAAGTGAAATTCGTGAAGCGCAGAAGCTAAGATACGAAGTTTTTGCTGATGAAATGGGTGCAATTCTTCCAACTAATATTCCTGGTTTTGATATAGATGATTTTGATGATTATTGTGAGCACTTACTCGTGCGAGATCGTGAAACTTGGCAGGTAATTGGAACTTGCCGAGTATTGACCCCCGGACAAGCTCAGCTTGCAGGAAGAACATACATCGAAGGTGAATTTGATCTATCTTCCTTGCAATCGTTACGAGAGCATATGGCTGAATTAGGCCGAAGTTGTGTGCACAAAGATTATCGTAATGGAATTGTTATCAAAGCGTTATGGAAAGCATTGATAAACTTTATGGTACTTAAGAAGTTAAGCTATCTGATAGGTTGCGTTAGCATACCGATGAATATGAGTTTAGGTGACAATAAGCGAGTATGTTCGGGGGATGCAGCTGCAAGTATTTGGCGCCAGGTTCGGGATCAGTATGTGGTGGATACTCACTATCAAGTCAGACCACGTTTTCCTTTACCAGTTGATTGCTTAGATCAAACTTTAAAAATTGATCCCCCTACCCTGCTTAAAGGTTATCTACGCTTAGGGGCAAAAGTATTAGGAGGGCCTGCATGGGATCCTAACTTTAATACTGCTGATTTGCCAATGTTATTGCAAATAAAAGATCTACCAAACCGCTACCGCAAACATTTTCTGGGGTAATCATGAATAAGCTCAATGGTTATTTTTATGCTAATGCTTTAAAAGCTTCAATCTTAGACAACGAAGATTCCTCAGCAATAGTTACTAAACCCAGAGTTCGTACGGTTTTTATCTCTGATATTCATCTTGGTACCCCAGGTTGTCAGGCACAAGCTTTGTTGGAGTTTTTGAGAGCTTATCCCAGCGAACAGCTTTATCTAGTAGGAGATATTATCGATGGCTGGCAGTTACGCCAACGTTGGTATTGGCCACAGGCTCACAATGATGTCATACAGAAGTTACTACGTCGTGTCCGAAAAGGTTGCAAGGTAGTGTATGTGCCAGGCAATCACGATGAGTTTGCCCGTCAGTTTTTGGGTCATTCTTTTGGTGGTATAGAAGTAGTAGAAGAAGTTATCTACGAGACTGTTGATGGTCGGAAATTCTGGATAATGCATGGCGATTATTTTGATGGCGTAGTGCAGTGTGCTAAATGGCTTGCTTACGTCGGTGATAATCTTTACGAATTAACCTTAAAGCTTAATCGTTATTTGAATTCGCTCCGCGCTCGATTAGGTATGCCATATTGGTCACTTTCTCGCTATCTTAAACACAAAGTTAAAACAGCAGTGAGCTATGTCACTTCTTTTGAGCAAGCCGTTGCTATGGAAGCACGTCGTCGTGGGCTCGATGGTGTCATCTGTGGGCATATACACCACGCCGAGATACGCGATATCGATGGTATTACATACTGTAACGATGGAGACTGGGTCGAGAGCCTTTCTGCATTAATAGAACACTTCGATGGACGAATCGAACTCGTTCACTGGCCTCAGTGTCAGCGAGAGCTGGAGAATCAAAGTTCGACTATAGTGGATGATGCTTTGGTTATCCCTGACAATATGCCTGCTACGGCAAAAGTCCAGAGAAAAAGATGAGGCACTAGCATGAGACTTGCTTTAATAACGGATGCATGGCACCCCCAAGTTAATGGTGTTGTAACTACTCTGATAGAGCTGGTTAAAGAGCTCGAAAAACTCAATCATAGTGTAAAAATCATTCACCCAAATCTTTTCAGTACTCGTCCTTGTCCGGGTTATCCAGGAATTGATCTGGCTATTCGCCCAAAAAAGGTAATGTCGCAAATGCTGAAGACGCTTAGTCCTGATGCCATTCATATTGCTACTGAAGGTCCGCTGGGCTGGGCAGCTCGTTCCTTATGCTTGCAATCAGGCTGGTCTTTTACCTCTGCATTTCATACAAAATTTCCAGAGATCTTTAATGCATCGGTCAAAGTTCCCGTTTCCTGGGGATATGCTCTACTTAGACGTTTTCACCACCCTTCATCAGGTGTGATGGTTCCTACACAATCTGTTTTATCTGGTTTGCAAAAGCGAGGTTTCCAGAATCTCAAACCTTGGACGCATGGAGTAGATACTGATTTATTTAGATATCATAATCGACCCATTTTTTTTCCAACCTTAGGTACTATACCAAGACCTGTCGCATTATTTGTGGGCCGTATTTCATATGAGAAAAATATTGAAGCATTCCTGGAAATGGATTTTCCAGGAAGTAAGATAGTTAGCGGTGTGGGACCACTGGAGAAGCAACTCAGGCAACGCTTTCCTGAGGTATATTGGTTGGGAATATTGCCACGTAATGAACTGGTTACGTTATATGCCAGTGCTGATGTTTTTGTATTCCCTAGCAAAGCGGACACCTTTGGATTGGTTTTACTTGAAGCGATGGCAACAGGCACACCTGTCGCTTGTTATCCTGTTGATGGTCCGTTAGAGGTTATTGGTAATAGTGGCGGAGGGGTCATGTCAAATGATCTGGAAGATGCCGTTTTAAAAGCCCTGCAAATTTCCCGGGAGGAAGCACGAGCAAGAGCTGAAGCTTTTAGCTGGTATGCTGCTGCGAAGAATTTTGTTGATCATTTAGAACCTATTCGGTAATAGAAAAGATTTTATTCTTTATAGGCTGTTAATTAAAAAGATGCCTGGAAGGCATGTACATATCAAAATAATCATACTTTCTTATATGCTCAGACTGTGCTATGAAAGTTGCTCATGTAATAACTTCTGGAGAAAAAAAGCGCGGTAGCTTGCATTCGGTGCAATAGCATTATCCTGGAACAGATAACCCTAAGAAACGCAGTTACTCATGATTTTAGTGGATCAAGAGTTGAACGTGTGGCAGGTCGACAGCGGTAAGTGTCTGTTTGAGATGGTCACACACGTTATGCCACACGGTAGTTGTTTTCAACTAATCTGCAGTAGTTTTAGCTCAAGTTTGAAGCTGTGCAGAAATTTGCGTGAGCTGCTGTTTTGCCTTCTTGAAATGAGCATGCAAACCAGTCAGTGTCAGGGTGCTCTGACCGGCATGCTCGGTTCGCCGCTCGATTGACGACATCAACCACCGTCGGCTGATTATAGCTTCGCGCCGAACCTCAGGGCTAGCCAGACGAACAAACAAACTCCACCAATTATAGATGAGTGCTACTGCGCGCGCTGAGAGCTGGCACATGTAAATCATGTGTGCTGAGCCCACCCCAGCCCCACTGATTTTTTAATTCATCGAAGGTATTCTCGGAATCTGCTCAATCACGATAGAATTGCTCTAGACGCCAATTTCATCTTCCTGAGTAATAAGTATCTCGCCTTGGAGTAATAAGCATCTCGCCTTGCGAGGGTAGCCGGAAAACGTAGGTAACACGGCTTTCATCACTCCCTCCCTGCTTACGCCCGCCCAATCGATGCAAGAATATGGTTATAATCTGCTTATACAGTGCATCTTGCAGGATACCCTCTTCATTGCCAGCATCTCCTTACTGGGGCGCCCATCAACTGAAGAAGAACTTGTTTTCCTGAAGCAAGCCGGCTCCAGCTTTTGAAAAAGAAATTTCCGCCTGGATATGAATTTTGGGGTTCTGAGTCGGGAACATTGATCTCCACTCTCAGTCTAGAATTATTTATAATGCCGGAATGGCAAGCTGACAGCAAATTGTCTTAGTAAATCTAGTTGGCATTTACATTGCATCCTATTATATTTACCAAGAAAATTAAAAAGACCAATCACGTGCTCCGCCCAAAAGTTCTCATCGTTAACGACCACCCGGCCAGTTTGTTTGCATTGGAAAGCCTCTTAACCCGCACGGCGGAAGAAAATGGCTTTGACATGGTGACTGCGCAATCCGGTGAAGAAGCCTTGCGGCATATACTGCATCAGCAGTTCGCCGTCATCTTGCTCGATATCAGCATGCCTGGAATGGATGGTTTCGAAACCGCGGAAATCATTCACTCCCATCCGCGCTCAGCATCGGTTCCCATTATTTTTGTCACTGCGTATTACGCTGACGAAATGAATCGCCTTAAGGGATATCAGAAAGGTGCGGTTGATTACCTTTTTGTTCCCGTGATTCCCCAGATATTGCAAAACAAAGTGTTAGTGTTCGTCGAACTTGCCAAGAAAAACCTGCAACTGCAATATCAGACTGAGCAGCTGGAAGAGCTCAATCGCGATCTGCAGGTACAGCAGATGCGGGATCTCAAGAAAATTAATGCTACGCTGGAGGCCGAGATCATCGAGCGCCGGCAAGCGGAAGAACGTGCGCATGGCCTGGCGACTCGGGATGCGCTTACTGGTTTGCTGAACCGCCGCTCGCTGGTGGAACATCTGAAAGAAGCGATGGTGCGCGCCAAGCGGCAAAAGAAAAGCCTGGCGGTGCTGTTCCTTGACATGGACCACTTCAAAACCATCAATGACACGCTCGGCCACGATGTCGGCGATGAATTGCTGATACAGGTGGCGAAGGGGATTAGCGGCGCTGTGCGCGGATCCGATATGGTTGCGCGCCTGGGAGGCGATGAATTTGTGGTGCTGATGGAAGGCTTGCTATCTTATCAGGACGCGGCGGTGGTGGCAAAGAAGATTGTGCAAGCCAATACGCCGCCATGCACCATCGGCGTACATAGCCTGAAGACCTCGGTCAGCATCGGCATCAGCCTGTTTCCACAGGATGGGGATACGGTGCAGACCTTGATGAAAAATGCTGACCTGGCGATGTACCATGCCAAGCAGCAAAGTCGCGGCAGCGTGCAATTCTTCCACGAAGAATTGAACAAGCGCCTGCTTGAGCGCATACAGCTTGAACAGGAAATGCAACACGCATTGGAAAGAAAGGAATTTGAGCTGTACTATCAGCCCAAGGTGGATATTCTTTCTGGTCAGGTCGTCGGCGTCGAAGCGCTGCTGCGTTGGCATCATCCGCGCCTTGAACTGATTACTGGAGCCGATTTCATCTCCGCAGCCGCCGACAGCGGGCAACTGGTAACGATAGGCGAATGGGTCATCAATGCCGCTTGCGAACAAGCCAGGCGTTGGCGCGATAATGAACCGGACCTGGGCAAGCTACCGATTGCAATCAATATCGCGATTCCGCAGGTCCATGCGGGACTCCCCGGCGCAATCCGCAGGATGCTTCACAAATACGGTATTCCCTCGCCGTCGCTGCAACTGGAAATCACTGAATCGCTTTTGATCCGCGACCTGGAAATGACGACATCTGTGTTGCGCGAAATTAGCGAAAGCGGTATTTCAATCGCTATCGATGATTTCGGCACCGGCTATTCATCGCTTTCGGTGCTGAAAGCGCTGCCGATCGATATCCTGAAAATTGACCAGTCCTTCGTCCGCGACCTGGGGAAAACCACCAGCGATACCGCCATCGTGGCTGCCATCATCAATATGGCGCGTGCGCTTGCAGTGCGCGTGGTGGCTGAAGGCGTGGAAACCAAGGAACAACTGGCGATACTGAGATCGCTCGGATGCGATGAATTTCAAGGTTTTTATTTTGGGCAGCCGCTGCCGGCCGATGCGCTGGCACAGCAACTCTTGCAAACAACCAGCATATGAATCGTTTGGCGGGTGAAGCTTCACCCGCTGTTTCGTTTGAGGTATACACTCTAACCAAATGAAAAACAAGGCACGCTTGATGGATATGATGGCAGATTTAACTGAAGAGCTGGATGAAAGACTCTTGCTAAAAGTATTGGCCGCCCTCAAAAAGGGTGATTTTTCTATTCGCATGCCGTCCGACTGGACCGGCTTACCCGGCAAGATCGCCGATACGCTGAACGATATCATCGAAATAAATCAGCAAATGGCGAAAGGCATCACTAATGTCAGCCGTGTGGTTGGACGTGAAGGGCAGCTCACGCAACGCGTCTCGGTCTCGAATGTGGCAGGCGGCTGGGCTGCCAAAATCAAAGCCGTCAATACACTGATTGACGATCTGGTTCGCCCGACCACAGAAATGGCGCGCGTGATTGGCGCGGTCGCCAAGGGCGACCTGTCGCAAACAGTGGCGTTGGATGTTGACGGGCGTCCGCTCAAGGGACAGTTCCTGCGCGCAGCCTCTACCGCAAACACGATGGTGGACCGGCTTTCTTCATTTGCTTCGGAGGTGACCAGGGTGGCGCGTGAGGTCGGCACCGAAGGAAAGCTGAGCGGCCAAGCCCATGTGCCTGGAGTCGCTGGCACCTGGAAGGATCTGACCGACAGTGTGAACTCGATGGCTGGCAATCTTACCTCACAGGTGCGCAATATCGCGGAAGTGACCACAGCGGTGGCGCGCGGCGATCTATCGAAAAAAATCACTGTGGATGTGCGCGGCGAAATCCTGCAACTGAAAGACACGATCAATACGATGGTGGACCAGTTGAATTCGTTCGCCTCAGAAGTAACGCGAGTAGCGCGTGAAGTGGGTACCGAAGGAAAACTGGGCGGCCAGGCTTATGTGCCGGGAGTAGGCGGCACCTGGAAGGATCTGACTGACAATGTCAATTTCATGGCATCCAACCTGACCGGGCAGGTCCGCAATATCGCGGAAGTGACCACAGCGGTGGCGCGCGGCGACCTATCGAAAAAAATCACCGTAGATGTGAAAGGCGAAATCCTGGAATTGAAAAATACCATCAATGTGATGGTGGACCAGCTCTCCTCATTTGCAGCAGAAGTGACGCGTGTAGCGCGTGAAGTGGGTACCGAAGGAAAACTGGGCGGCCAGGCGCAGGTCAAGGGCGTGGCTGGCACCTGGAAGGATCTGACCGATTCGGTGAACTCAATGGCCGGCAACTTGACTGGCCAGGTGCGCAATATTGCCGATGTGACGACCGCGGTGGCCAATGGCGATTTGTCGAAAAAAATTACCGTGGATGTGAAGGGTGAGATCCTGGAATTGAAGGACACGATCAACGTGATGGTGGACCAGTTGAACTCGTTTGCATCAGAAGTGACTCGAGTTGCACGTGAAGTCGGCACCGAGGGACGTCTGGGTGGCCAGGCTTATGTGCCAGGAGTAGGCGGCACCTGGAAGGATCTGACCGACAATGTCAACTTCATGGCATCCAACCTGACCGGGCAGGTGCGCAATATCGCGGAAGTAACGACTGCGGTAGCCAATGGCGACCTGTCGAAAAAAATTACCGTGGATGTGAAAGGCGAAATCCTGGAATTGAAAAATACCATCAATGTGATGGTGGATCAGTTGAATTCGTTCGCCTCAGAAGTAACGCGAGTGGCGCGTGAAGTAGGTACCGAAGGAAAACTGGGCGGCCAGGCGCAGGTCAAAGGCGTGGCTGGCACCTGGAAGGATCTGACCGATTCGGTGAACTCAATGGCCGGCAACTTGACTGGCCAGGTGCGCAATATCGCAGCGGTGACAACTGCGGTAGCGCGCGGCGACCTGTCGAAAAAGATCACCGTAGATGTGAAGGGCGAGATTCTGGAATTGAAGGATACCATCAATGTGATGGTGGACCAGCTTTCCTCATTTGCATCAGAAGTGACGCGGGTGGCGCGCGAGGTCGGCACCGAAGGCAAGCTGGGCGGGCAAGCCAGCGTGCCGGGCGCGGCCGGCACCTGGAAGGACTTGACCGAGAATGTCAACCAGCTCGCAGCCAATCTGACCAACCAGGTGCGCGCGATTGCAGAGGTGGCGACCGCGGTGACGCGCGGTGACCTGTCACGCTCGATCCAGGTGGAAGCGCGCGGTGAAGTGTCTTATCTCAAGGACAACATCAATGAGATGATCCGCAATCTCAAGGAAACCACGCAAAAGAATGCACAGCAGGACTGGCTCAAGACCAACCTGGCACGCTTCACCCGCCTGTTGCAGGGGTACCGCGATCTGGATGCGGTGACCGCGCTGATCCTGTCCGAACTGGCGCCGCTGGTATCGGCACATCACGGCATGTTTTACATGATGGATTCCATGGAGCAGGGCGAGCGGCTATGCATGGTAGCAAGCTATGGCTACCGCCCCGACCGGGGGTTGCCGACTTCATTTGCGCCGGGCGAAGGGCTGGTCGGCCAGTGCGCGCTGGAAAAGCAACGCATCTGGCTCACTAATGTTCCGCGCGACTATATCACAATATCTTCCGGCCTGGGTGCAGCGCCGCCTATCAATATCATCGTGCTGCCTATCCTGTTCGACCAACAAGTTAAGGCGGTGATTGAAATCGCATCGCTGGACCGCTTTACCGCAACCCATCTCTCCTTCCTCGACCAGTTGATGGAATCGATAGGCGTAGTGCTCAACATGATCGAAGCCAACAGCCGGACCGAAAGCCTGCTGGTGCAGTCGCAATCACTGGCGCAGGAATTGCAGCAAACCAACCATGAATTGGGGGAAAAGGCGCGCCTGTTGTCCGAGCAAAACATTGAAGTGGAACGCCAGAACTGCGAGGTCGAGCAAGCCAAACTCGCGCTTGAGGAAAAGGCGACTCAGCTGGCGCTGTCGTCCAAATACAAATCGGAATTCCTGGCCAATATATCGCATGAGTTGCGCACGCCCTTGAATAGCCTGCTGATTCTGGCCCAGCAGTTAAGCGACAACCCCGAAGGCAACCTGACCAGCAACCAGGTCGAATTCGCCAAGACCATTTACAGCTCAGGCAGCGACTTGCTGACGCTGATCAATGACATTCTCGACCTGTCGAAGATCGAGTCGGGCACGGTTACGCTAGAAGTCAGCGAATACAGCTTCCAGAACCTGCGCAATTATGTGGAGCGGACCTTCCGCCATATGGCCGAAGCCAAACACATCAGTTTCTCGGTGGAGCTAGCTGAGGACTTGCCATTCTCGATGATGACTGATATCACTCGCTTGCAGCAGATACTGAAGAACCTGTTGTCCAATGCATTCAAGTTCACCGCCCATGGCCATGTATCACTGAAGATAGCGCCGGTACGGGAGGGCTGGAGCGCCGATCATTCGAGCCTGTCGCAAGCCGCTGCGGTGCTGGCCTTTTCCGTGACCGATACTGGAGTGGGCATTGCAGCTGATAAACTGCAACTGATTTTTGAAGCCTTCCAACAGGCGGACGGCAGCACCGCGCGCAGATATGGCGGCACCGGCCTGGGGCTATCGATCAGCCGCGAACTGGCGCGCCTGCTGAAGGGAGAAATCCGGGTGCAAAGCGAACTTAAAGTCGGCAGCACATTCACCTTGCTCCTGCCTTACAACAGCAATGTTTTCGTCAATGATAAATTGGTGAACCAGTCGCCGCCGCAGGCGGCAGCGCTGACCACCAATGTCATCTACACGCCCGAGAAAGCGTTCGACCATGCCGAACCGGCCGAGCCGGAACACTCCATCGCCAATCCAGCGGCAATGACCACGGCAGGAGATGCGACCCTGGATGACAGGGCGCTGATTGCATCCGGCGATTCGTCCATCCTGATCGTCGAAGACGATCCGCGCCTGGCCAAGACCTTGCTGGATTGCGCCCACGAAAAGAATTTCAAGGGTATCGTGGCCGCGTATGGTGATTCTGCGCTGACCCTGGCGCGCGATTACCTGCCGACGGCGATCCTGCTGGATATCGATCGGCCCGAGGCCGATGGGCTGTCGGTGCTTGATCGCTTGAAGCGCGATCCGGGCACCCGCCATATTCCAGTTCATGTCATTTCAAACCAGAAGGAACGCGAGCGCAGTCTGCGGCTCGGCGCCATCTCTTACCTGGCCAAACCAGTGAGTCTGGAACGGCTGCAGGATGAGTTCATCCGTATCCAGCAATTCCTGTCCTATGACAAGCGCAGCCTGCTGGTGGTGGAGGATGACCGGAGTCAGCGCAACGCCATGATTGACTTAATTGGCGAGTCCGATGTGCATATCGTCACTGTCGAAACCGGGCAGCAGGCGGTGGAAAAGCTCCAATCCGGGCATTTCTTCGATTGCATGGTGCTGGACCTCACCCTGCCGGACATGAATGGCTTCGACCTGCTCGATATGATAAGCAAGGATGAAAGCCTGCGCACTATGCCGGTCGTGATCTACGCCGCCAAGGAACTCAAGCGCAAGGAAGTGGCAAAGCTCAAGCGTATCGCCAAAACCATCGTGGTCAAGGATGTCCGCTCGCCGGAGCGCCTGCTGGATGAGACCGCGCTATTCCTGCATCGTTCTCTAGCCAGCCTGCCCGAGCCGAAGCGGCGCATGCTGGATGAGAGCCAGGCTGCCGATAACGGACTGACCGGACGCCAGGTCTTGATTGTCGACGATGACTTGCGCAATATCTTTGCGCTGAGTTCGGTGCTGGAGCGACAGCAGATGAAGGTATTGTTTGCCGAAAACGGCAAGGATGGCATCGAAGTTCTGGAAAACAATCCATCGATTGAAATCGTGCTGATGGATATCATGATGCCTGAGATGGATGGCTACGATACGATGCGGGCGATCCGCCGCATACCACGCTTCAAGCAATTGCCCATCATTACGCTGACCGCCAAGGCAATGAAAGGCGACCGTGACAAATGCATTGCGGCCGGCGCATCCAACTATATCACCAAGCCGGTTGATGTCGCGCAACTACTTTCGCTGATGCGAGTGTGGCTGCATAAATAACCGCTGGCGGGCAGCGGCATCGCACGCCCAATTTACCGTTTATGGAACAAGATGGCTTCGCTGGTTACCCATCTTGGGTAGCCGGGAAGGGATCGGCATGAGCCGATTTCTTAAGGAGTGAGCGTGTCTTCTTCTAGTTTTGATTCAGTCAAATTACCCTAAAAAGCGCAGTTGCCCATGATTTTAGTGGATCAAGAGGTGAACGTAGGGTAGGTCGACAGCGGTAAGTGTCTGTTTGAGATGGTCACATACATTATGCCACACGGTAGTTGTTTTCAACTGCTCTGCAGTAGTTTCACTCTTGCAACCGCGATTTCTAGGATAACTCAAAAATATCTCAATCTTGTCTAAAAAAGAAAGCTGCGGTAACGCAGCTTTCTTTTTATCGCATAAATCACTGTCTTGGAATTGCCTATTTTATTTTTTTACTGATTTTAAAGCCAGTAATTTTCAGCACATCGTCAGTCGGATAACCATCGAAATGAGGCATATTGGCATCACTGGAATGCTGAATTGAAACATAGGCTGTTTCACCATCCTCAGAAAAAAGAAAGCCGGTTGGCTCTGCTGAGCTATCTTTGACTGACATAATTTTGATACAACCATCCGATTTGATATCTCTATCCGCACCATCGGGTAGGCAGGCAAAAATATCACCATTTTCATGATCTTCAATTACATAAAGATTGCCTGTTTTAGATTGGAAAGCAAGATTGTCAAAAGAATTAAAATCTCTATCACCTTCAATGAAACGATTAACTTCTACCAGACGATTCTGACCTTCACTTACTGTTGCCGTATCTGGTTCAAGATCGACTGCACACATTACTTCAGCAAAATTTCCTACTTCTTCATTGCCCGTATTGGTCCAGCAAAAACGAACAGCTGATCCAAACTCTTCAGGCGCTACAAAAACAGGATCAAGTTCCAGATCTTCAGGTCGATAGTAGCCAGTTGCCTGTTTTTCCACTGCAGCGGCACGAGCATTTAAAGGATCGATCGGACCTATCCAGGTTGCCTTGCCTATCTCACAGCCTTGACCAAATTGCTGCTTCCCTTCATTGCAGGTTACTTGCAATGCATAAAGTAAACCCGAAGCAAATGGGGAATTCTCTATCCCCATTTGACCGTTCCACGGTATATCAGGAATAAATTTAAACAGCGCTCCCCCATCCCTATCGGGCGCAGCTGTTCCCGGACGCAATTCATCACCTGCATATAAAACGCCTGAATCAAGAATACCAATACCCTCCCATGCCATTGTAGGTAATGCATTGCGGATAATGATATTAGCAGCCGTATTACCGGCAATATCGCCCGTTGCCCGGTTAACGATCGTATTTTCCGTTGTAGATAATGGATCAGCTATTTCATAGGCTTTACCACTATTTGTCTCTTCAGTTACCAGAATCGTGCCCCATACTGTTGCCCTAATCCCGTCGCATGCTGTCATGCCACGCAGAATAGTTTCGACAACTCCTGTTTGCAAATTAATCCTTTGTACCGAAGGATTGAATTTTCCTAACCCCAGATCCTGGCGACTGCCTTCTACACAGGTAATCAGATGAGTTGGTTTTTCCTTGGGCCACAGAACCATCATATCAGTCGCATTACCTGCATTACGTGTGACATATTCAGCCTTCAACCCCTCTGCTAGCAATAGCTGCTCCGAAGCAGGTTGGTTCTCGGTCCTGTAATCCCCAGAAGTAGCTGAAGCAGATAATGTGAGCGATTTCTGAATACCAAACAGTTCTTGTGATTGCGAATTTAATAAATTTTCAACCTTACTGCCAAAATCGCTATTTGCGTGACCATTCGCTGATAACAAGAGACTTGTCACAGCCAGTGCAGTAATCATCGCTTTCGTTTTTAGATTCATTATTTCCTCATGTGAAAGGTTATTTCAAAGAACAATGGGCTCAGGTTTAAACCTGAAATGTCACGGTACCCTTTTCATATGACAATCTAATGTTATAAAAAAGAAATCAATAAACTCCTGCATCCCTGAACTTGCCCCCTGAAAAACCGTCACGATTCAGATAAATATTCCCATTGAAGAATACGAAATTTGTCAGAAGTGAGATGTGAAAATTTCTAGCGCTGTTTACAGTATTGAGAGGAAAGTACTCCGCTCTCCCAACAAATGAACCAACAATCCCGCTCAAGCATCATTTTGTTGGAGGAAAACCATTAATACGATATCTTTGTAAGCAAACGCTGAATTTACTGCTCAAGTCTGAGCGTCGCTTATGTGATGTTCTATAAAGTATTTCCAGAAATTACGGCAAGAATTTGGTTTATTTTCGTTTTATTAGAAAATAATATAGGAAATAACATGAAAAAATATTTATTTGCTTTGCTGTTCTTATTTCTGCCTGCAGTCAGCGCCATCGCTACAGAAAATATCGCACCTGAAGAAGTAATTGGAGCGGTTACCGTAGACACAGCGACCGCCAAACGGTTATATGATCAAGGCTATATTTTTATCGATGTGCGTAAATTGGAATATTTCAATTATGAACATATCCGAGGGGCCAAGCATCTGGATGTCAATAGTGAACTTTTCACTCCCGGCGATTTGAATGTCTTTGCCGAGAAGGATCAAGCTGTTGTTTTTTACTGTAATGGAATTCATTGCCTGAGCAGCGCTAAAGCCAGCAAAAAGGCAGCAGAATGGGGATGGCGCAGAATCTATTACTATCGGGAAGGAATTCCGAAATGGAAAGAAGCTGGCTATCCTACTGCATCTTTCGAATAGCCAGAGAGAGAGAGAAGAGTAGAACACTGACTAACTAAATTTATAGCATTTTTTATAGCACCTTACCTTTAGGCAGCTAGCCTGGATATTTCACCAGGCTAGCATAGGTCTGCTCAAGTTGACGGTTGAGTTAGTTACTTTGACGTTTGCTGGAGCGCTTGCTCGATCGTTGCCACGATTTCCGGATCAAAAGGTTTCGTATGGGGGCTAAATTGCTTGATCAGCTTACCATCCCTACCAATCAAAAATTTATGAAAATTCCAGGTGGGATAGGTGCCGGAAACTTCTGCCAGTTGCTGAAAGAATGGGTGAGCATTTTCTTTCTTGACGGTTGTTTTCTCAAACATAGGAAATTTCACGCCATAAGTTAACCGGCAAAAATCCTGTATTTCTTCCTCTGTGCCAGGTTCTTGCCCCATAAAATCATTGGAAGGAAAGCCAAGCACTGCGAATCCTTGTTTCTCATATGTCTCGTGCAATTTCTCCAGCCCATCGTATTGAGGGGTATAACCACATTTGCTGGCAGTATTCACCACGAGCAACACCTTACCAGAATAAGTATTACACAAGTTCACTACCTCAGTACCTGCCAGCTTTCTAAAATTCTGATCGAGTAAGCTATCCTGACAACTGAAAACAGGTTGAACAAAAAAAATTAACACGAATAACAAAATAATACGCATCAATTCCTCCTTCTGTAAAAGTTAACCCTATGGCGCACTCACTACAAATAATCGCGATCCGCAGCCTTATCTTTCAGCAGACCCAAACCGCCTGCGCTCTGTCTTAGTGTGCTGGGTAAGCTGGCAAGCAATGACGGTAAGTACGAAGTGCTTTTTGCGCATATCCCAACACACTGTCATGAGGATAATGAATCACCTCGTTCAGATTTGCTTCAGGCGCGAAGCCAGCCGGGAAATCGGTTAGCAACTCAATGCCTTCACTCATATGTTCTGCAGTATAAATATGAAACAAGCCTTGAGTAACTGCTTCGATTACATGATGTGACAGCATGAGATGCCTGCGGTTGCGATGAGGAATCAACACCCCATGCGTCCCATCCAACCCCGCTGTCTCACAAACATTAAAGAAACCTTCTATTTTTTCATTGATGCCCCCTACCGGCAGGACTTCACCATACTGATTAATTGCACCCGTCACTGCCAATTCCCTGTTTGAGTGGCACGCCTGATAATGCAGAAAGCAAAGCATACAATTCTGCACACGAGGCAGAATCTCCTTCTATTCCATTATATTCCTGTTCAAATACAATAGAAGCACTGAGTGCAAGCGGTGCGATATGCGCAAACAAGGCCGCTAGGTAGTTCTGCAGGATAAACATGCCTTTATCGTGTATCGGCCCGGAAAGCCCTACCTCGCGCTCGATATTCAACACCCCCCCATTTTCACCCGCGAACGTGTGCGCAGTGATCCGCACCGGCGCACCAAAACAGTGATCCCCCAAATCTATTTGTGTCAACCCATTAATCTGCCCAATCTTTTCTCCTTCGATCACAATCGAGACATCCCCATCTGCGATCGACTCCTGCAAACATTGATCCGGATAATTATGCCGATGGATACGTGCTTGTAGCGCATTCTCGACATCAGCCACATCAACCAGGCAACCGGTATGGACTTTGCACTGAGCTGCGCTCTCCAACACCAGTGTTTCTGTACGGCTAAAAATAGCGCTCTGACGGGATTGATCGTTAGCTGCCCGGTGACAATCTTCCAGTAAGCGCGCAACAGCAGCTGCGGTAAAATGGGGCAAACCCGCTTCATGACAGGCGTGCGCCACAAAAATGGAGGAAGCATGACGACTTTGCGCGTTAGATACGAAAGCTATCCGCAAAATCAACCTTGATGCGGAAACGCCTGGCAAGTTCTGGATTCTCTTCCTGTAATAAATAGTACTGTTCACGCGAGCCGATCAAAATAATCTTAACCCGAATCCGCACTGCTTCTGGTTCCAGCGAAACAGCTGGAACCTGAGTTCAAGATCGTTCCGGGTTCTTCAATTTGCAGCAGATGACTGCGCAGCAGGCGGCATAATTTCTCCCAAAGCAGGCTGTCCACTAACAAATCATCGAGGTGCAGCATGAGAAATCCCCCATGTGCCTTGAGCAAACTGCCAGCACGAATGCGCGTAAAATCTGTCTCCAAAACACCTTCTACCGATTGATACTCGATACTGCCAAACAGTGAGCGAAGAGACGGACTTTCTTCAATAATGACCGGCGCTCCCTTCAAATCATGATTATCTACCACCAGATTAATCTGATAGCGCGTTAATAAGGATTCTAATCTCTTCCTTGCGTTTTTCTTCGTCAGTATCAGAGATTTTGAACAACGCTACATTCTCGATAATATCTTCTTCCATCTTCACCAGATAGCGATCGAATTTGCTTCTGTCTTCTGCGGATAATTTCAGCATACTGCGAATTGCCTTTAATTCACCTTCCAGCAGCAACTTGACCTTATTACGCTGTAACGTTATCAGGGCTTCATCTTTGATTCGTTCCAGGGGGCGCACCTTCTCAAAATAGCGTGCAATTTCAGCCTGCAAGGCTTGCTCTGCTTCCTCAATTTCGACTCTTCGCTCCTTAGGTAGCGCCAACACTTGGGGTTCAGTTAAAATTTTTCCAGAATTATCCAGTAGCGTGAAAACCATACGACCAGCTTCCCGCTGAATGGCAAAATGATGTTTCTCAGCAAATGCATCAAGCTCTGCAAAGGCTTTAGCCTCTTCCAGTTTAAAGTTTTTCTCGATCCGTTTGCTTTCCGCCTTGAGATCAGGCTCCTCAAGACATCGAGGTATTTCTGTCTGCAGATATTTTGCTAGCTGTGTCAACTTTTGGCACAACAAACGCCCCTCTCCCGCCGGTAAACGCAAGGCAAGGGGCCTTTCTGGCACACCGAAGTGATGCAAATAACACAAATCAGGTGGAACAGGCTTGTTTAACGCCACTTTCGCCATCGCCTGCCGTAGCAATGAAGATCGTCCACTCCCTACTTCCCCAAGCACGAACAAATTATAATCAGGCTGTTCCATTTCGAGTCCGAAGTAAGCAGCCTTCTCGGCACGCTCCTGCCCGATCCAGGAGAGTGGCTGACCGACCAGTTCTGAAGTATCGGTAAATCCAAGTAAATCAGGATCAATCGTCAGGCGAAGCTGGTGCGGAGTCAGTTCAATAATTGGCATTTATCAGTATTTTTATTGTTAGCAAGAAATCCAGAATTGTAACCGTTTAATCGCTGTTCCTGACAGGAACAATGGCGACAATGACAACAACAATGTCACAATCACGCGCCATACTATTTCAGGTTGTGCTATTTTATTAGATAAGCAAAACACTTCCGATTCCATTTCCAAATCAAACATGCTCGAAAGTGAGCCGCAGACAAATATAAACAATCGATAAGAAGAAGCCGACAAAATCAGGCTTGATTCAGAAATGGAATGAATTAGCAAGCTGTTGAAAAATGTATTCGAGACAGTCGATGATAGGCCAAAACAGGCGAAAAAAGCGGAGTTTATACCTGATAAATGAGTATTTTGAGCCTGTTTTTAACACCACAGCGGCAATGTAGATAGTTTTCATCAGCCTGTTAGCACTGTTGGGGATGCTCTCTGCCTGACGACTATTCATTCAAATTAAAATACCATGACTCATCCAATTCGGCCTTTTACTGTCAACCACCGTCTGGTCTTCGGCCTTGCCGCCCCGATGACCCTCGCTTATCTGACGACACCACTACTGGGAATAGTCGACACGGCTGTAGTGGGCAGGCTAGGAGAAGCTTTCATGATTGGTGGGCTGGCTGTTGGCGCTATTTTGGTTGATGTAATTTTTACCACATTTAACTTTCTGCGCTCTGGCACTACCGGTCTCACTGCCCAGGCTTATGGCCGGGAGGATGATATTGAAATTCAGGCAACGCTGTTGCGCTCACTGATAATAGGTGTTTCCAGCGGATTCATTCTGCTCATGCTTACCCCACTGCTGTTAGCACTCGGTCTATATCTGATGGAACCAAGCGAAACGGTTGCTGTAACCACACAGCAATATGTTCTGATCCGTATGCTGGGTGCACCAGTGACACTAGGAAATTACGCCTTGTTAGGTTGGCTCATAGGACTGGGAAAGACACGTACTGGACTGCTGTTACAGATTGTGCTCAATGGTAGCAATATTATTCTTTCCATCTTTCTTGGTTTGCATCTGGCGTTAGGTGTCGAAGGGGTCGCAGCCGCAACTATCATCAGCGAATTGCTGGCTTTCCTGCTCGGCCTGCTGATTTGCTATCCATTGCTTGATCGCAGCACACGACCGTCCTGGCAGCGATTGCTAGATCGGGCTGCACTTTGGCGCTTTGCCAATCTCAACCTTGATATCATGCTGCGTTCCTTTGCGCTACTGTTCGCTTTTGCTTTCTTTACTGCACAAGGAGGCATATTTAGGCGAACAGACGCTTGCAGCAAATGCCGTGTTGATGAATTTCTTCATGCTTGCCAGTTATTTCCTGGATGGACTGACATCTGCCGCAGAACAACTTGCCGGTCGCGCCATCGGTGCAAATTATCGCGACGGCTTCATGCGCAGCCTAAAGTTGACCCTAGGCTGGAATACCGTTATGGCAAGCTTGCTGGCGCTGATTCTCTGGATCTTGGGTGAAACAATGATCGCTCTCATTACTACGCTAGAATCAGTACAAATGGAAGCAGCACAGTACCTGCTGCTAGTAGCCCTGCTACCACTCACTGGAGTGCTTGCCTTCCAAATGGATGGTGTATTCATAGGCGCTACCTGGTCACGCGACATGAGTCTGATGATGCTGGTTTCGCTAGGCGCTTATCTGGTGGCATGGTGGTGGCTGCGTGATCTTGCCAATAGTGGCTTGTGGCTCGCTTTGCATGTATTCCTGCTGGTACGCGGCCTCACTTTGTCTGCACGCCTGCCGGTAAGAATAAGACAGACATTCAGCCAAACCGACTGAAACCAGTCAGCTAATTCCATTTCCAGATCAAACTTTACTTTGTCGGCTCTCCTTCGCGTCAGGTTTGATTTGTAAATGGAATTAAACTTCACATCTGCTTTTTACCTAACGGTTTGATGTTTTGCGGTCTGATAACCCCTGGCCAAAGGTTATTATGGGTATCAAGGAAAACCAATTCCATTTCACGCAGATGACGTAAGTCTCGTTGCCGTGTCTTATCATTTAGTTTTAAATACAAGCTTATGCACCAGAATGCTTGACGGATTTCATCCAGTGGCATTGCGCGGCGCCTGCCCAGCAACTGGGAAACAATCGTATATTGACGCACATTGATTCGTTTTTCCTCAAGCAGCCGGTGAAGTTTACTCTCAAACAGCAGCAGTGCCGTCATCTGGTTTACCCTGTCTTGCAGCGTGTTGATCGTCTGACGAATACCCTCCAGGTAAAACTCGACAAATATATGATTAGGCCCCGCTTGCCCTTTTTCCGCAGCTTTGCGGCAAGTATTAAATAACGTGAAATAGGTATCAATATTGGCGAGGTAGTAGCGTGCCAAGGCAAACGGCGCATAGCGATAGCCTGCCGCCTGCAGCAATGTTGCTTCGATTACCCGGCCTACACGACCATTACCGTCCCAGAAGGGATGAATGAGCTCATAATAGAGATGCACCAGTGGCGCCCGAATCAGCACAGGAACGCCTGATCTTTCCATTTCCGCATGCCAGCCGATGAGCGCATCCAGCAGGCGATCAATATCCTTACCATACTGAGGTGGCTTATAACGTCCACCGTGGCCCTCGTCACCCACATAAGTAATATGATGCTTGGGGTTATTGCGAAGCTTGCCAGGTTGATTATTGGGATGAGGAATTTCCTGTGTAATGAGGCGATGCACCTCGAGAATGAATTCCCGATTCAGCGACCAACCTGCGGTCCGGGCAACCTGTTGCGATAAGTCATAAGCAGCCTTGATATTCACGGCGCGACGCTGTTCAATCTCCTTCACCTGCCCTGGATCAAGCATTAAAGCATTCGCAGTTTCATCCTCACTCAGTTTGCCTCCTTCGATGGTATTCGTTCCAAACACACTGCTGACCACTACTTCTCGCTCCAGCTGATTAGCAACTTGAGAAAAAGGTGAGGCAATAAAACGGTCATGAGTATCTTCAGCCCGCTGAAGTGCCAGTTTAATCTGAGCAGCTTCAACCCCTACCTCGAAAACAAACGGACCAAAACGATCGATGTCAATGCGACGCGTTAAATGTTCCAAGTCTGGAGTCAATTCGATGTCAGGCATAATGTCCTCATAAATGTCCTTTTATTACAACATTATTTAACATATTTTACAATATATTACATAATAAAATAGATTATCATAGACTATATAATGTCCATCTATTCCGAATCCATTTATACAACTTGCTCGATGAAATGGTCTTCTGGTACGTAGCAGCTTCACCCTGCCAGTGAACGCTATCAGAAACATTCATGCAGTCTTTTAACGGCAGGAAGAAGCCGACAAAGCTAGGTTTGATTTAGAAATAAAATAAGAAATTCAGCTACTCTTTTATTGATAAAGCTTTCCGAGCTGATAGAAAGTAGTTAAAAAGCGAGTAGTTAAAAGCGCTGGGCAAGCGTAAAATTATTTTTCTCTTTCAACTACCATTAACAGGCTATTGAAAAACGTATTCGAGGCAGTCGATAATAGGCAAAAACAGGCGAGAAAAGCGGAGTTTATATCTGATAAATGAGCATCTTGATGCTGTTTTTAACACTGACACCGCAGCAGCCACATAGATAGTTTTTCAGCATCCTGTTAAGAATGAGGTGCCAGAATCAGGGGCGGTTTATTAAATTTGTGGCGGATGGAATTAATTGCTTTCAATATACTGTGTTGACTAACAATTCTGGCTTCCAACTCACGTTTTTTGGGAAAATCCAGCAGAGAAATGCCAATCAGCATGGTCAGCACACCCTGCCCTGGTACGAACAGCATAATAAACCCAGCTAGAACGAACACAGCACCCACCAGGTTCTTAACGATTAAACCAGTTACTCGTAGCACAGGATGATGATCTTTCATCCAGTGGCGTGGGGTGCGCGTGTCAAAATAGTCCGCTGGCAAGCGGATCAGAATGATTGGAATGGCAATCAGGGTACCAATAAAGCCAATAATCGAAGCTATAGTGATACCGATCAGGATATGGGCTGGAATCCATTGTTGAATTACTTCAAATATTTCATTCATGACATGTATATCTTAGCATTTCTTCCAGCTAAAAATGAAGGATTCAGCGGTCGGACAGCATTATCCGTGATGAAGTGCAGTACTAGCATGATTGTTGTGTTGTAGTTGCGATCAAAACAAATAGGTCATTCCAACATAACGTTTACAAAAGTGCCGTCCGGACTGAGCTGTGAGTAGTAAAGGATTTACTGGAACGATCTATTAGATTAAATATCTATTTTTATATCCTTAATAGTGACCGCTTCCAAAGCCTCGAATTTGATAGGATTCATCATTTCTTCCAATAAGTTTTTGATGTCTGCCAGACTAGCTTTAGATAAATTGATGTCTAATTCAACGGTTACTTCAACTTTCATTAATAACTTCCTTTGGCGATTTACCTTTATCCCTTGTTTGATCCGAACTGATTCATTCCCTTCCCTGAAAACGAACGACCCGAGGCACTTAGCACACAAGCAGTATAGCCACTTTCAGACGCTTCTTCGACCAAATAATCAATTGTTTTATTCATTCTTGCGCCTTTCAAATGAGAATTAAGGTTATAAGTAATGCGTCTTCAATTATAAAAATCTGATTATCCTCGAATGAGCACGGACCAGGATTGCCTCACTAGAATTTTGAGGTAGGTAAAACAAAATAATACGGCTTGCACTCCCGGACGTGAGGAGCATCGTTTATATTATAAGAAATAGGGATGGGTCAGGACATAGGGGCAAATCTTGTATTCGCCCAAGGGCAATGGCAATCACTTGGATTGCTCCTACATAACCCTATTAGGGATGATCACAAAGTCTTAATCAGATAAACATCAGCCACATTTGCCTTGCATCATACTGGAATCACTTCTTCATGTACAAAATGCAGATGAATGATTTTGGGCATTTCACCTTCATCAAAATGACAATGCACGGCATCGCGTACCAACTTATGGAGATTATCTAAATCATCTGCTTCGGTAAAAATCGATTCACCTAATGCGCGTGCAATATAGCCACCTTCGGGCGCTTCATTAATCAGAAAAAAAATTTCATCTACTTTACTCATGCTTGCACCTTTCTGATAAGGATTACGGTAGTAGGTAATGCGTCTTCAATTACGAAAATCTAATTATCCTTAAATGAGCTTTTCTCGATATTGCCACAATTAAATTCAGAATGGGCGAAACGGTATGAAGGACGGCCCACCCCGAGTACGGCGAATATAAACATCAGCGAATTCAATAAACCCTATTTAATAGCAAAAATTTTTTATCCTTTACAAGCGCAGCAGGACAAGCAAATACCGCTTGAAAATCTTCTAAAGTTAATCGCCGATAATTCTCTAGAATCTGCCATCTGACTAGCCTTTTGCTTTGAGTTCTAACAAAAACCCAACAGAAAGTCGTGCTCCTTTCACCACAGGTTTACCAATAAGTACCGCTGGGTTAGAAGCAATAGGGTTTTTCCATTCTATTTTCATTTCCACTAATCAATACCTTCAAATTTAGTTTCATAGCATGCACCCCAGCAAATAAACAAAATCGAAAAAGCTTTTGCTATGTCAACATCGTTATCCTAGTACATTAAAATAGACTATCTAGATTGTGTATAAACACATCAATCCTGCTTAGTTTGATGGCTGAATGAGTACGTTGAGAGCCGAGCAAATAGTTTTCGATAGCTTATAACATAACAATCTGTGGCATCTCCCTACTGATAGTTGCCCTATTCCCGACACTCGTTCTCTATCAGATAGATCAAGGTAAGAACGTTGTTGCAACAAAGCCAAAATATTTGCTATCTAGCATTGAATATTTAGAAACACTATTAAAACCGCTAATTAGTGCTTGCCCGAGAACTGCTAAATTCGATAAAGAACAAAAGGTTGCATCTAATTTCAGGAATCAAGATTTCCGGGAAATTGAGTCAAAGGGGTGTTATCTGCTAGTTTTAGCGCATTTTCAAGCAAAACAACCTCAAACTTCGATTAAGATCGGTGAGAAAAATCGTTCTCAGAAACAAACTTCGAGAGGAAATCAAATGCGCGTAGTCCGAAATGCACAAATGGAATTAGGTGAAATCGACGTATCCCAAATCAAATTCGACTTGCGATCACGAGATGATATTCCGAAGATACTGCGCGGATTACAGCACCTGTACCTGAATGCGGTATTGCGCCAGAAAGTTTTTGCCTTACTGCAAAATGAAATTTCCCCTAAGGTGGATAAGCGCAATGGCCGCCCTGGTATGACGCTGTGGCGTATTCTGGTTTGTCGCGTATTACGGCTGGACTTAAATGCAGATTATGATCGTCTGCACGAATTGGTTAACCAGCACAAGACGTTGCGTAAAATGTTGGGACATAGTCTGTATGAAGAAGACAAACAATATGCCTATCAAACATGGGTGGATAATGTCAGCCTGTTTACGCCGGAGCTGCTGGACAAATTAAACCAGCTCATTGTTGAAGGAGGGCATGCACTTGTAAAAAAGGGCGACGCAGCCCTGCGTGGGCGGTGCGATTCCTTTGTCGTTGAAACCAATGTGCATTTTCCAACCGACATCAACTTATTGCGGGATGCCATG
>CAWFHT010000024.1:0-225851 GCA_963815685.1 uncultured beta proteobacterium | reverse complement strand
TTGCCTGGGTCATGACTTGCTCATGCCAGAATCTTATGTTGACAGAATTGTCGTTCTTAACCGATTCTGGCTGTTTCATGCCGGCTTGATGCAGAATATTGGCAACGATTTGTAAATCAGATTGAACTGCCCCGGTAATACAGATACTTTTCATTTGCTCTCTAGACGCCTTTTCTAAATACTTATTCCAATTCTAAATCAAAACTTACTTTGTCGGCTTCCCCTTGCCGTATTGTTCATACTGTCTGCAGCTCGCCTTCTCGTCATTTTAGATTTGGATATAGAATTAGGTTGTACGGCCGTAATTATCTTCAAACCTCACGATATCGTCTTCTCCAAGATATGAACCGGATTGAACTTCAATTAAATGCAAAGGTATTTTTCCCGGGTTTTCCAGCCGATGAACGTGGCCGAGAGAGATATAGGTTGATTGGTTTTCAGTGAGCAGAATTTCTTTGCCATCTACTGTGACCTTGGCGGTGCCACTGACCACAATCCAGTGTTCTGCACGATGGTGATGCATCTGTAGTGAGAGTTTTTCTCCTGGCTTAACCATGATGCGCTTGACCTGAAAGCGTTCTCCTTGATCGATGCCTTCGTACCAACCCCAAGGGCGGTGCACGCGAGGGTGTTCCAAGTGTTCCTTCCGGTCATTTGCTTTGCAATGTTGCACAGCTTCCTTGATGAGCTGCGCTTTGCTCTTATGCATGACCAGCACGGCATCGCCTGTTTCGATGACGACAACGTCTTCAAGACCTATCACGGAAACCAAACGATTTTCGGTGCGGATATAACTATTTTTGGTATCAGCAAGATAGACATCACCACTGGCAACGTTGCCGTTCTCGTCCTTAGGAGCAATCCCCCAGAGGGAATCCCAGGAACCGACATCACTCCAGCCGAATTGTGCAGGCACGACCGCGGCTTGCTCCGTGTTTTGCATCACAGCATAGTCAATGGAATCCGATGGGCAAGCGAAAAATGCGCTCTCACAGGGGCGGATAAAGCCAATATCTGCTGTTCTTTCCTGCCAAGCTTTTTGTACGGCAGCGAATATATCTGGCCGGTGTTGCCGCAATTCTTGCAGATAACGTTTAGCGGTAAAAACGAACATGCCGCTATTCCAGCTGTAGCCGCCTTCTTTTAGATAAGCCTCTGCGGTTTCACGGTCGGGCTTTTCAGAAAAAGATTGAACCCGACAGGCTGTAAGTGAAGTAGGTGTCGCAAGCGAGATAGCTTCTCCAGCCTTGATGTAGCCATAACCTGTTTCTGGCGCGTGCGGCACCACGCCAAAGGTGACAAGGTAATCTTCCTGGGCAGCATGTGCTGCTGTCTTCACTGCTTCTGCAAAGGCAGTATGATCATCTATGACATGATCAGCTGGCAGAACGAGCATCACGGCGTTTTCATCCGTCTGCGCAAGATGAAATGCGGCGAGTGCAATGGCTGGAGCAGTATTACGTCCGACCGATTCAAGATAAATAGCCGCTGGTTTGATGTCTATCGCTTCACATTGCTCTCTGATCAGAAAGCGATGTTCTGAATTGCATACCAAGATGGGAGCTTGCGTTCGAGGCAAGCTGGTTGCTCTAGCAAGCGTGGCTTGCAGCATGGTCTCCTTATCTACAAGCGACAGATCAGTTGTTTGGGGTAAGCAGCACGGGAAAGTGGCCACAGCCGGGTGCCACTGCCACCGGAAAGGATAATGGGGTGAATGTGTGTATGCATAATTTTGTCAGTGTGTATTATTCAGTACCAAGATTAATCATATCTTTCAATGAGCGGCTTAAAAACGAAGTTTTGCTAATTAATCTACTGTGTACTCCAATCGTTATGTTGACCAGCACTCGCTACTTTCTTCTCTATGTAATATGTGTTTTCACCGAAACTCGCAAAGCTTATTTTCCGTAGCTGCGTTCCGTCTGCCTGGTGTTTGTATATGCTCGTTAAATTTTCTTTACAACTTTTGAAGTATTTTTTGAAGTATTGCGTGATTGTCAACAGTATTCCTGTTAGATTTTTATGGTTTGTTTGTGAAGGGTTAAAGCGCTTGCCAGGGCAAGCAAGAGAATTTAATAAATATATCATTTAATATTTACAAGTTTAAGCATTAAATATGACAATCTTGTTGCGAATGTGCCAGATAAATTTCTCCATCTTGCCGGATTATTTTTTCAGGCACTTATTCGCGTTAGTGCCTAAAGCAAGCTCTTGTTGTTTTTCCCATTTAAGAACCTATTAAATTATTGATCGACTAATTCGCTAAGGTTCTACTAGATATGTAACTTTCCATTGTTGTGTTTGATTGTACAGCTCAATCAGCTGGCGATTCAGTAAGGTTAATCGGGTACATTTACAGATGCTCATCTAGCTATTATCCTGAATAATATATATAACGGCCAGAGATTCCAGTAGTTGAGCCAAAAATTAAAAAATTTTCTGTAATCTCCTTTCTGTATATTGCTGAACGGTCCATTTTCTCCAATATGAGCTAGAGTTAGCAAAACACTGCAACTACCTGCACCCCACTCACGCTTTGGATCATTCATACATCTTGTGCTACAGACTTACTATTTATTGTTGAAAGCCTATAGGATCCACGAAAAATGTTTCTTTACAGGAAGAAGCAGTTTGTTTTGGCGCTTGTGCAATCAGCTGTTCGAGATCTTTGCCTGGCGCCAGATCAGCAACTAAGTTGATTTGCACTTCCACTAACATTCCCTGTTCACAGCTCAGTTTCACCCGCTCTCGTGCTGCTGGCCCAAGAATCGTAGCGATACGATTAAGAAAATCCTCGGTACGCACTTGCTGGCCGATTTTGCGATTCATGAAATAAGCCATGCCTGCTTCGTTAAACTGGCGGGTTAAATCCACTGACAGATCAAAATATTCTTCCATAGACCAAATGGCCTGGCAGGTACCATGCTTATACCACTCATGCCGTTCCAAACAAGAACCCGCCGTTACACTGGGCATGACTTCTGCTAATGCAGTCTGAGAATCTGAATCTAATTTAATTGCCGGGTAATCGCAAAATCTATCTTTCTTAGCACGAACCTCACCGCAAAATTCATAACGCTCTCCACATTGCCGCTGGTTGGGCCATAGACCATGCAGAGTAAAATGGCGTGCCTGATAAGAGGTGGAATCGGTAATCTGGCATTCTGATTTTTGCGGTTTAGTTTCACAGAATGCAGGTTGCCATGAGAGCGCGAGTACATAACTATCTGCTCGACCAGCAGTGTTACAAACTTTACTTCCTGCCCCTGTCCCTGTTCCTACTCCCTGCTCGGCCTGGAACTGACCACAGTCAGCACTGACCCAGCGCTCTTTAGGATGAGCACTCGGGACGACAATTCGATACCAGCTTGGACGATCAGGTCGATTAACCTCAAGTGTCTGGTAATTCTCCCCTACCTGCAGTTCGGCATGATCTGGGTTGGTCAGTTTATTTTTGGATACATAGGCTGGGCATGATTGCTGTGCTGAAAATATTCCATTCGCTTTATCCGCCCAGCTTGGAAACGCACTAGCTGATACCCACTACCAGCAGCAATAACTGGAAGGCAGCGCTCATTCGTGCAGATATCATTTTTTCTCCCCTTTATAATTCCATTTCTAAATCAAACCTGATTTTGTCGGCTTCACCTTGCCGTATTATTTATACTGTCTGCGGCTTGCCTTCGTGTCATCTTTGATTGGAAATGGAATAATGTTCGCTACCAAATAAAATACCAGCATTATATGATTTTTATGCTCTTTCATACACCCATCTGATCAGTGCATCCATAGCTGAGCGTGCGTTAGCTGCTTGCGGATGATTAACAAAGAAAACGACCACATTACGGCGATCTTTATGATCCAATAAATAACCAGCAATCGCCGCCACTTCATTGAGTGTACCCGTTTTCATATGTGCCCTTCCTGCAACCAGTGTCCCTCTGAAGCGGTTTTTCATGGTTCCATCCACCCCGGCTATCGGCAATGATGAGATGAATTCCGGCATCACCTGACTGTGGAATGCTGCTACCAGCAATTCTCCCATTTGGCTAGCACTAATCCGCTCCTTGCGCGATAAGCCCGAGCCGTTCTCCAGAATTAATTCAGGTAAGTTTAATCGTTTGGCTAACAGCCAGCGTCTGATGGCTTGATCAGATTGCTCTAAAGAAACAGAAGTGTGGTCATTTGACGGAATCGTCGTATCCCCCAGTGCCAAATAGAGCTGTCGTGCAGCAACGTTATTACTGAATTTATTGATTCCGCGAATAATTTGCGCAAGCGGTGGCGAATGATACACTTTGAGCGGTGCTATTCCTTTTGGCACGACGCCATTGCGCACGGCGCCACTAAATGAGCCGCCTTGCTGTATCCATAATTTTTTGAATAAATCATGAATATAGGCTGGGTTTTCATGCAGGCTCAAATGATAGGTATTCTGACCACATTGCATAGCGTAGTTACCACTGAGAATAACGGTAGTTCGACCATTATCGCCTTGCCGTTCACGTACCTCGACACGCAATTGATTACTCCAGTCACCGCAATTACCGCGAGTCAGTTTCAGATTATTCTGCAAATCGAGCAATTCCGAAGCAGGATCAGCCACGATTCGTACTGTATTATTTTCCGCTTGGGGCATCAGATGCAATGCTGAGGTGCGATAATTGACCAGTAGTGCCTCAGGGAAAATATTATAGGTTTTATAGCGATCACCATCAAAAGCGCCAGGATCACCCACAGTCACATTGTAGTAGCTGTTGTCCACAAGCAGATCGCCTGTAATTTCTTTCAAACCGGCCTGCCGGATCTGGCGAACCAATAGCCAGAAATTTTCCAGATTGAGATTGGGATCACCATACCCTTTGATCGCCAGGTCACCTCGTAAGACTCCATCCTCTACCTTACCCAACGCATAGATTTCCGTTCGCCAGCTATAGGCAGGACCCAGCAACTCCAACCCCGCATAGGTGGTCACCAGCTTCATCACCGAAGCAGGGTTCAAGGCGGTATCTGAATTAACAGCAATAACTGGCTGCTTGCCACTTACTTCTTTTACATAAATGCCGACCGCCGTCTCAGGAATCCCTGCTTGCTTTAGTGCCTGACGGACAGCGTCCGGCATATCGGCCGACCATGCGGATAAAGCGAATAATGCTGTTATCGCTAATAAAAAAGAAAGAATCGCTCTTGATTTAGATTTCAAGCTGATCAAGGATAGCTTCATCCCAATTGAAAAAGATTGAAGGGCACCTCTGAAAATTCATATTTGCGAGCATCCGCTTCGCGGATTGCCTGCTTACCCCGTTTCGTCACAATACTTCGTTGTTCACAAAAAATATTTCCTTACATATCAGTTATATGCTGCGTCAACATTTTTTGTTCTCGCCTTGTCTTGTTTAGAACTCTGAATTTTTAGAGGTGCCCTGAATAAATTTGCGTGGTATTGCTTTTAACCTAAAACGGTTTTTAGGTTAAATTAACGTTTACCCTGGCAAATCGAAAACCCATCATCCCATCCCATGCGGTATTGCCCATCATTACGATAGCGTTGTTCATCCTTGTAACCATAACGGGTTTTTTTCGCAGTTTCACAACCATCAATATAGCCTTCCTTGGTGGCAGGGGGATAACCGCCCAGATTATAAGTTGGCCGTGCACTGGGTGGTAAAGGGCCAGCCGGACGCTTCGTTGGCGCCGGGGTCGGCTGTGCTTCAGGCACAGGTTTTGTGGGCTTCGCGGGTGATGGTAGGGGTTGAGTCGGGGCACAGCTTGCCAGCAAAGCGACTAAAAACATAGCGATTAAAGATTCAGCTGAAATTCGATACATCGTTAACTTCCTTTTTATTCTCTCCAAATGATTTCTTATTCCATCTCTAAATCAAACCTGACTTTGTCGGCTTCACCTTGCCGTATTATTTATACTGTCTGCGGCTCGCCTTCGCGTCATTTTTGATTTGGAAATGGAATTAAATCCGTGTCTTTGTAGTTATAATACCGATTTAAGCAATTTACCCATTTCTGCCGGGTTGCGGGTGACACGAATCCCGCATTCCTCCATGACGGCAATTTTTTCCTGCGCCGTTCCTTGACCGCCAGCAATAATTGCACCGGCATGCCCCATGCGTTTGCCGGGTGGTGCTGCCAGGCCTGCGATAAAGCCAACCACCGGCTTTTTCATGTTGTCCTTGATCCAGCGCGCGCAGTCTTCTTCATCAGTTCCACCGATCTCGCCCACCATCAATACCGCATCGGTTTCAGCGTCATCATTGAACAGTTTCATCACATCGCGATGTTTCAATCCATTGATCGGATCCCCGCCGATACCGACGCAGGTGGATTGCCCTAATCCCAATGCCATCAGCTGCGCAACGGCTTCATAGGTCAACGTGCCTGATCGTGAAACCACACCAATGCGCCCTTTCTTATGAATATAGCCGGGCATGATGCCAATTTTGATCTCATCGGGCGTGATGATGCCAGGGCAATTTGGTCCAATCAGCAGCGTTTTGCGCCCCTCCATCTTATAACGGGTACGCAGCATATCGCGCACAGGTATGCCTTCCGTGATACAAATAACCAGGTCGAGCTCCGCTTCTACTGCTTCATCGATCGCTGCCGCAGCAAACGCAGGCGGCACATAAATGACTGAGACGGTCGCACCCGTGGCCTCCTTGGCTTCCTGCACGGTAGCAAAAATAGGTATTCCCTCAAACTGCTCACCCGGTTTTTTGGGATTGACTCCTGCTACGAAACATTGCTGTCCGTTAGCATACTCACGACACAGTCGGGTATGAAACTGTCCCGTTTTACCCGTAATGCCTTGGGTCATTACTCGGCTATTTCTATTAATCAAGATAGACATGATCTGGATTCCCCTTGCTCCTATGCTACTGCACTGACTGCTTTCTCAGCAGCATCGGCCATCGTCGTTACAGAAATAATCGGCAATCCCGATTCAGCTAGAATTTTTTTACCCATTTCCACATTGGTTCCTTCCAGGCGCACAATCAACGGCACCGCTAATTTTACTTCCCGTGCTGCCATGGTAACCCCTTGCGCAATGACATCGCATTTCATGATTCCACCAAAGATGTTGACCAGGATAGCCCGCAATTTTGGATTAAGACAGCATGATTTTAAATGCCTCGGTCACTTTATCGACGGTCGCCCCACCTCCCACATCCAGGAAATTAGCGGGATTACCGCCATAAAGCTTGATGATGTCCATCGTGGCCATCGCAAGCCCTGCGCCATTCACCAGACAACCAATGTTACCATCGAGTGGAATATACGAGAGACCATGCTCGGCTGCTTCAATTTCTGTCGGATCTTCTTCATCCAGATCGCGCAAAGCAACAATATCGGGATGGCGAAATAGCGCGTTATCATCGAAATTCATTTTTGCATCCAACGCAAGCACCTGACCGTCACTTGTTACAATGAGCGGATTAATTTCAAGCAGCGAGGCATCATTCTCGTCAAAAGCTTGATATAACCCTTTCAGTAAAGTTTGTGCTGCCAGTTGACTGGATGCAGGTATGCCGATTTTGCGCACTAAGGTATCGGCCTCCTGATCACTCAGTCCTGCTATGGGGTTAATCAGAATTTTATGGATTTTTTCTGGCATGCTCGCAGCAACTTGTTCGATATCCATGCCCCCTTCCGAGCTTGCCATCAGACAGGCACGCTGGCGACTGCGATCTATCACGATTCCCACATAATATTCGTGCTGGATGTCCACACCTTGCTCGATATAGAGGCGATGGACCACTTGTCCGGCTGGACCCGTTTGCGGCGTGATGAGTGGTTTATTCAACATGCCTTCCGCCAGTAACCGTACTTCTGCCAGCGATCGCGCTAATTTGACTCCCCCGCCTTTACCTCGTCCGCCTGCATAGATTTGTGCCTTTACTACCCATTTGTCACCACCTAGTTTTTCGGCAGCGGCAGCAGCGTCATCCACAGTGAAGCTTGCGATTCCTGACGGTGTCTTTACACCGTAGCGGCGTAAAATCTCCTTAGCCTGGTACTCATGAATTTTCATTATTAATATTCCTATTATTTTTTATTATGTTTTATCCAGTGTTGCCAGATAATTATCGACCGCCTCCCGTTCTTCTTCGAAATGAGGCAGCAAACTGGCTAATTCTTTTTCATTGCTATCTTTGGCTGCTTGCTCTATTTTCGCGCACCATTCGCCCAGCTGTATTGCTCCGACTGATCGCGCCGATGATTTGAGTTTATGCGCGGCTGCCTTGATTAAATCGAATTGATTCTTTTGAGCGGCACTTCGCAATTGCTCGCCAATTTCGCTGGTATTGGCACGGAAATCCTGCAAAAATTCTCGAATGGTTGCGGGATCATTACCCACTAATGCTTCGAGTATACTCACATCTACCGGTGTAGTTGCTTGACTGCCCGCAGCTTGCTCAGCAAGCGCAGCTGGCTTATGTTCGGGTGCAGGCATCCATTTCTCCAACGTGACTTTGAGTTGTTGCAACTGGACTGGCTTGCTCAGATAATCGTCCATGCCGATAGCACGGCATTTATCGGCTTCACCCTTGAGTGCATTGGCTGTTAGCGCAATAATTGGAATAGCAGTCTTGCCTTGCTGGGCTCTGCGGATATTTTGGGTAAGCTGATAGCCATCCATCTTCGGCATATGCAGGTCAGTGAGAAGCAAAGCATAGTTTCCGCTTTGCCAGCGCTGCAAGGCTTCCTGTCCATCTGGTGCCACATCCGCTACATACCCCAGCAAAGCCAGTTGCTGTCTAATAACTTTCTGGTTGATCTCATTATCTTCCGCTACCAGAATCAATTTACCTTGTTGCAAGGCTTCCTCACGGGAGGGGGGCGTAATCTTTTTAATCCCTTGCGGGGCAGCCACTTCTTCTTCCAGTTTTGCTCTACCTGCGGCAACGGCAACTGCCTGAAGAAATGCTTGCCGATATAGAATATTCCCGTCTAGCGTAACCGATCCGTCTGGCTCGATGCGTCCGTGATGACGCCGTCCCCGTTTAACGATGACAAAATGAGGTTTTTCCTCCGTTTCCAGCATTATTCGGGTACGGAAAGCTAAACGCAAATCATCTACAGGTGGCTCCTCATGACCTGCATCAATCACGAGTAGCCATTGCCCGTGGGAAAGCGTCTTGATATGCTCACGCGCCGTAGCAAGATCAATCACGCGCTCAACATTCGCCCCGGCAAACTTCAAATAGGCAACCAGATCGTTACTTATCCCCTCATCGCTACCGACCACTAGACATGAAAGTCCTTTTAGATTAAACGCTTTCTCGCGACTGCTAGCTGGTTTAATCGGTGCAGGCTTAAATGGTATATGCACGATAAAGGTGGAACCTTCACCCGGAACACTATGAACGGTAATTTCTCCTCCCATCAATTCCACCAAATGATGTGTAATCGTCAGCCCTAGGCCAGTCCCACCAAAACGCCGGGTGGTTGATACATCTCCCTGGCTAAAGGGTGTGAACAGACGGTTCAGTGTCTCTTCATTCATGCCGATACCATTATCTGTTACCTGAAATGCAATAAGGACACGCTCGGGACTCGACTCGGTCATGCTCACGTGAACTGACACTCGCCCCGGCCGCTGCTGACCACTGGAAAATTTGATCGAATTGTTGATCAGATTGACCATCACCTGGCGTAGACGCAGCGCATCACCGAGTACTTCCTCAGGGATAGTCGGGTCGGTAAATAAAGTCAGCTCTACCCCACGGCTTGCTGCCAGATGCTCCAGCATGCTGCATGCCTTTTCTACCACTGTCGCTAATGGAACAGGTGTAAGCTCGATCTCTATCTTGCCAGCTTCAACTTTTGAGAAATCAAGAATATCCTCAATAATTTCCAGTAAGGCAAACGCCGATTCTTTGATCAGATTGGTCATTTCCATCTGATAGCTGGTCAAGCTTGATTGCTGCAAAACTTCAATCATCCCAATCACACCATTCATGGGAGTTCGAATCTCGTGACTCATCACTGCCAAGAAAGCTGATTTAGCCATATTAGCTTGCTCCGCTTCCAGCCGAGCATTCTCCAAATCCTTCATGATCTTTACATGCTCGCGGATATCACGCATCACACCAGTAAAATGGCGTTTTCCACCCACGAAATATTCGCTGACTGCCAGATAGGTAGAAATCCGTTCACCATTTTTGTGCACGGCTTCTACTTCGCGTCCCCGGCCAATGCTATGCGTACCCGTTAAATATGGGCGGCCTACAGTACCTGTATATTCTTGCCCACCATGCTCGGTCTTGCAATACCGCTCCATATAGAAGTCATGCTTGCTTCGATCCGGTTCAGGAACCAAAATAGACACATTCTGCCCGATTGCTTCCTCAGAGGTATAGCCAAACAATTTCTCCATTACTGGATTGACAGACAGCATCACGCCTCTTTCATCAGTCGTGACGACACAATCCACCATGTGCTCGACCACTGAGCGCGTCTCTTCTTCCTTGATAGCTAATTCGTCATTGGCTTCTTTCAGCTCGGCTGTCCGTTCTACTACACGATCTTCCAATTCACGATAGCTCGTACTCAACCGTTCAGTCATGGTATTAAAGGCGTCTGCTAATTTCCCTATCTCATCCCACCCTTTGCTTGGTACCCGCTGTTGCAAATCTCCCAACGCAATCGCCTGCGCCCCTTTATTGAGTTTTTTCAGGGGCATCACCACGCGTTGGTTGAACAACATTGCACCTAACGTGGTAAGAATAAGGGTCAAACACAGAATCACAAAGTCAATGGTACGTACCCGGCGGACGGCTGCAAAAGCTTCCTCCACATCAATCTGGACCACCATTCCCCACTTCATTCGTGGAAGATAACGCCACGCGGCCACGACTTCCTTACCTCGATAGTCGATAAATAACCCACCACCAGCCTGACCATCCAAACTGTTTTTGATGGTAGTTGACAAAATAGGATCATCAAGAGAAATGGTCCGCTTTAAGGCTGCATCCGGCTCGTCTTTCAAAGGCGCCATTACCAGTGCGGTATGTTCGTTTTCAAGACGCGTAACGACAGTTTCACCACTCTTTCCAAGCCCGACATTATTAGTTAGAACTTTAAATACATGCTCACTATATATCTGCAGTGCAAATACACCACTTAACTTCCCTTCAATCATAATGGGAACTGCAACAAAAGCTGCAATATCTCCTTCGGAAGGTTCGTAATACTCGAAATCTGAGATACTGCTCGCACGCTTATCCAATGCGTGACGAAATACTTGAGCCAGACCTGTATTCCGGTAAGGGCCAGTATTCAAGTTAGTAGCAAAATCTGATTCATGAGCATAGGTAAATACCACCCAGCCATCCGTCGAAATCAGGAATACATCATAATAATTTGCTCTTTCAATAAACCGTTTAAAGTGATTGCGGTAAACGGCATCTAAATCACGATATTCTTTAGAATCCACACCATACTGACTAAAAACCTCGGTAAATTCAATCACTGCTTGATAGGTAGTTTCAGCGGCCTGGATTACGTTGCCATCCAGCATGCGCTCAGTGAAGTACTCGTCAATTTGCTCAACTTTTTTATCGGCGATGGCTGAAACCTGCTGGATAGCTAACTTGTGAATCTCGGCCTCAAACGTTCGTAACAGGCTATAGCCAATCAGAAGTATGGGTAATAGCGCGACAAGTGCAAACCAGATCGCGAAGCGTTGTGTCAAGGAAGTGAATTGAATTGGCTTCATTCTCGCAAGCAATCTGCATTGTGTTGCTGTTTCAGGCTGCGGCGTGCATAGTAGGCAAATGCAGCTGCATTGCGTTGCGCACGCAAAATCCAATCGTGTGCTTCACGCCCGAGTTCCGGATCAATCGGCTGAATCTTACCAGCAGAAGCTGCCAGCAAATGCATACGCGCAGCCCGCTCAAATGCGAGCGTCAGCAGACAAGCTTCTTCAATGCTGCCACAAGCCACCAATAAGCCATGATGCGCCAGCAATAAAGCCCGTTTATTGCCCAATGCTGATGCAATCAGCTCACCTTCCTCATTGCCTACGGGCACCCCTGGCCATTTGGAAAGAAAAGCCACATCATCATAGAGTACGCAATTATCCATATGAGAAATTTGCAAAGGTACCTCCAACATGCTCAAAGCTGCCGTATGCACCGCATGGGTATGGATGATACAGCGCACATCAGGGCGCGCGCGGTAGACCCAGGCATGGAAGCGATTGGCAGGATTAGCCATGCCGTCCCCTTCCAGCACCTGCAGATTCTCATCAACCAACAACAGATTACCTGCACTGATCTCATCGAATCCCATGCCGAGTCGCTGCGTCAGAAAAGTACCCGGCTGTTCCATACGCGCCGTGATCTGGCCAGCAAGGCCAGAATCATGACCATTATCGAACAGAATGCGGCAAGTCAAGGCCAGTTTCTGGCGTAAGGAATAACCAGCACCCTGTATATGCTGCTCCATCTGATCGAAAGCGCGTTGGATCAATTGATTTTTATCGAGATTGAAGGTGTCATTGCTCATGGTAGCTTTCTCTGATTGTGGCTCATTGCGATATAAAATGATCGATAATGATCAGCATACCAAATAATTATACTGATTGCGTTAACTATTCTTTCTTCTTCAAGCGATTAAGAACACATAGTGGAATAACATGATAAATCACCCTGATGTGCGTTGGCAGCAACGCTTTACCAACTATAAAAAAGCCCTAACCCAGCTCAAAGATGCTGTTGCACTCAGCAGACAACGACCCCTATCGCAATTGGAGAAACAAGGTGTCATACAAGCTTTTGAGTTCACACATGAGTTAGCATGGAATGTGCTCAAGGATTTTCTGAAGGATCAAGGCAACCCAAATATTAAAGGCTCAAAAGATGCGACACGCGCAGCTTTCAAAGTGGAGCTGATCAAAGACGGTGAACAATGGATGTCTATGATTCAAGGCAGAAATATCTCATCACACACCTATGACGAAGGCACAGCCGATCGACTGGTGACGGTAATCATTAATGATTATTTCCCCTGTTTTGAAGATCTGCAAACAGAAATGGAAAAATATCTGTCATGAATACAAATGTAGCAGCCGAACTGGGTTTGTCACAGACTACACTAGATAAACTCAACAGTGTTTTCAGGCAACACAGCACGATTGATTCAGTGCTGATCTATGGCTCTCGTGCCAAGGGCAATTACCGTTCTGGCTCGGATATCGATTTAACCATTAAGGGTCGCATACTCGATTTTGCTGAAATGATGCAAATCGAAGATCAGATCGACGATTTATATCTCCCCTACACCGTGGATCTATCGCAATATAACCAGCTCACCAACATTGATCTAATTGCGCATATCGACCGGGTAGGGATAGTGATCTATGACAAAAACATGCCAGACGCGTAAGGCGCAATAACCAGCGGGCATTGCGCCGTATGTACTGCCATCCAAACTTCCCGGGAAAACCTGGTGGTTTTTTTAAAATCCACCCCGCGTAACCTGCGTAGGATGCAATAACTAGCCTGCATTACGCCGTATGTGCCTCACTTTACCATCCGGTGCAATGCGCTGCGCTTATTGCACCCTACAAGCTGCACTTATCAACATTGATCTAATTGCGCATATCGACCGGGTAGGGATAGTGATCTATGACAAAAGCGTGCAAACCGTTGAAGCAACTGCTGAGAATTCGACAAAGATAAAAGGCATGAATAAGTAAAAAATAACCATCGCCAGCGATTACGTTAACTTGATTGGCGCATCTAAAGAATAAGCCTGGATGATTTCCTGGAGTGCCAGAGCCACTTTTGTTTCAAGATCTTCTTCCCAGCACGCTCCATTCTGACCATAAATAATAACCCGGCGCGTGCTAAGATCGATTGGGATATCATCAGCATTTTTTGAAATAATCAGCACTGGCTTGGCGAGGGTATGAGCGATACCGAGTTCATAAAGTACATTAGGATTTCTTCCCGAAATATCGGCGATAACGAAATCTGCGACATTAATACTTTGCCAGATATCAACCAGAATGTCGCTAGGCTTAAACACATCGTCCCCGCGCATCGGCTGAACGGCTAACGATTTACAAACGCTAGACAGGATACGGTGTACATCATTAGACCATTCAAGGCTAAATGGCATGACAATAAAACAGCTTATCTGGCTTGGCTCGGCGCTCCTTACAACTTCGGGATAAAGCCTTTCTGGCCCAAGGAAAATGACATCCTGTTTAAGCAGACGTGCCGACCGGCTGAGTGAATCAAGATATTCGCCGAGTCCAGTAGACTGCAATGTAGTGTAGATTCGTCCACTTTCAGTCCGCCAGTCTTCATGCTCCAACCGGTTCTGATGCAAGCGCTCTGTGTATTTTTTAAGATACTGCACGCTATCGTCAAAATGATCTGTTAACCAGACCACGCTTACCACTAGCGCAACGATAAACAAAACCGCAAAAAAAGCTTTCCATACCACGTGAATATGAATCAGACCCAGCACCACCATCATCAATAATCCGCCCAAGGAAAGCAGAATGAGAATCCCTGAGAGATCGGACCTTGAGCGCCTGATCTTGTCATCGTGGAAATGCAGATCATTGGTTTTTTCCAGACTTTCTTTCCTGATCTCGGATAGCAGCAAATAGGAAGACAATAATAAAAACTGACCAAACATCCAGACAGCTTCAATACCTGCCGGCACATCTTGCTCACTGTAGACCATATCACTTGCTATCAACAAGGCTGTTGCCAGCAGCAACCAGTTAATGACAAACGGCGCCTTCAATAAAATACACCCCAGACCGATCAACAACACCAGAAATTCAAGACCCGCAGTCACTGCATCGAGCCGCCCCGCCATGGTGTTGAGACTCGAGTTATATTGAGGGTAATAAAAGCTCACTAGAATCAATGCCAAGCCAAAAAACAAGAGAGAAAAAACTGCTTTGGTCAACACTGTCGGCGGGTAACGATGCCACAGCTCTATCGCCAGATAACCCCAGGCACATGCCCAACTAAAAACAAATCCGCTATAACTGATATCCGAATAATTGGGAAGCCCGGATTGCGCAAAACGCAAAAAATCATGAATTCCATTCGGATCACACGTCAGCCAAGTGATCGTCAGCAGGATCAGGCCAACGCCTTGGATAGCCATAAATACAGCATAAGGTCTGACCACCTTCAATGCAGCCATGAAGGCTGCAAGCGCCGCTGCTACGGTCACCAGCCCCTGATCCCAGTTATAAAAGTTCAACCCGAAAGCCTGATCTCCCAAAACCAGCCAACAACACAGCCACAACACATAAATCGCCGCAATTCCTCCCAGGTACAAATTGGTTGATACTTTCATCAATGATCCTTTAGCTCATGTTTTGTCGAGTGATGATACTACCCACAATGCCATTAGCATAGCAGATCATAATAGTGATGGATATCGTGACTGATTGTCACAGCAAATCGAATCCTGTTTAACTAATAAGTTGCTGCCCCAAATGCTTTGCAGCCACAACAGGGACAAGCTATAAACACAACCGAAGAACCATGGAAAATTGATGGCCCGATGAGACCACCATTGGCGATGGTGTCGAAAAAACCCAGTTTGGCGCAAATACCAGCGGATCGAATATTAGCGAATCGTTATGACGATCCTCGATCAGCAATCGCATTTCATTTAGTCGATGAAGGTTGCTGATAAATTGCTACTGCTCCCACTCTATCGCTTGTTTAAATCCCCCTTATCTACCATTCCCAGAGCGCATTCTGTCCAGGAAATCGACGCAGGGCTATTGCCATTTGCCAGTACTGTCTGCAACTCGCCTTCACCTCAAGCTTGATTTAGAAATGGAGTAATCTGAGGAATCCAGATTACTCCATTGTTACCATAATCCTAAAAACACTTTTAGGATTATTTCTCATAGGGCAGTTCTTTGGACTTTAAATCGAATACCAATACTTCCGCAGCCTGACCATGGTTAAAGAAAAGTTCACGTTCGTCTCGTACCCGCATCCCATCACCGGCACCCATAGGGTGGTTGTTCAGTTCAAGTAAGCCACGGGCGACATGCACATAGGTATAGCGGTTTTCCGACAGATGCAAGGTAAATTGTTCATCACCGTCGAATAACCCTGCAAATACCTGCACATCCTGATGGATCGAAAGTGATCCATGTTCACCATGCGGTGAAATGATCAAATGCAAACATCCTCGTTTTTTAGCTGCATCAAAATGGTGTTGCTGATAGCGTGGCTTCATCCCCAGCCGATCAGGTACTATCCAGATTTGCAGAAAGTGGACTGGCTCATACGCTGAAGCATTATATTCACTATGGGTGATACCCGTTCCAGCACTCATTATTTGCACATCTCCTGGACGAATGACTGAGGTGGTTCCCATCGAATCACGATGCTCAAGCGCACCCTCCAGCACATAGGAAAAAATCTCCATATTCTCATGCGAGTGAGGGGCAAAGCCACGCGCAGGCTGCACGCGGTCCTCATTGATCACCAGTAAATCGGAAAAACCCATTTGGTCAGGATCCTGATAATCACCAAACGAAAACGTATGCTGCGAATTTAACCACCCCAGGCTGCTAATACCACGCGCGTTTGCAGGTCTAAGTTCTAACATGATGATCTCCTTTTTCTGTAAAAAATTAGACGCCATCACCATACAGTTTGCGGTCTAACGACAAGCGCCCCGCGCCGGTCAGGGCAAGTACCAGCAGGCCTCCTGCCATACTGATATTTTTCATCAACATGATTTGCTGGATCTGCTCGGCTGAACCACCATGAAAAATAATGCCTGTGACAACCGAAAATCCAGCCAGTAAGAGCGCCATAGCACGTGTTTGCCAGCCGAGTATCAATGCTGCACCGCCTCCCAGTTCAAGTGCGATAGTTAAAGGTAATAAAAAAGAGGGTATTCCCATGCTGGTCATATATTGAGTTGTGCCTTCATAGCCCACGCCCAGCTTGTTAACGCCGGCCATGATAAAAATATACGCTATCAATACGCGCGCCAATAGAAATAATACATTGGCTATGGTAGCTTGGGTCAAGAAACGGGTTACGGTATCGTGAATTACTTGAAACATGCTTGCTTCTCCAGAAGTAAATGATCAAGTCGACACTTTACTACTGTTCCAGATAACAGATAAGTATATTAAAATGAGAAAAACTGTTATTAATAATGGAACAATTATGCTCCCTACCCACATTAATCTCAACGACTTGACCATATTTGAAGAAGTCATCCGCGCAGGCGGTTTCAGTGCAGCTGCGCGCAAACTGAACCAGCCCAAAGCATCAGTCAGTCGAGCAGTCCAGCGCCTGGAAGATGATCTGGCCGTTCGCTTGATTCAGCGCACCACACGCAGCTTACACCTGACAGAAGCGGGTATGCTGCTCTTTGAGCAGGCCAGTGCTTCGCTGCAGCAAATTGGGGATGATGCTGTGCCGCATTAAAAATATGCATGAGCAACCTGAAGGTCACTTGAAAATCACCATGCCGGTAGAATTTGGCATGTTTTTTATGGGTAGCTTGATTGCGGATTTTATGCAGCTTTACCCGCGAGTGCATGTGCAGGTGGATCTTTCCTCACGCCTGGTCAATTTAATCGAGGAAGGATTTGATCTGGCGCTGCGCATGGGTGCAGGGACATTAGAGGATTCGAGCCTGGTCGCCAAGAAACTGGGTGAGCTGCCGCTCAGGTTTTACGCGAGCCCTTACTATCTGGGGAAGCATGGTCGTCCGGATACATTGCAGGCACTGATAAAACATGAAAGCATTCTATTTCGCCATACCCACCAGCAAACTATTCAAGCCAGCTGCCTCTCTCATAAAAAAGCACCGAATAGCTGCATTGAGATTCAACTTCACGGCAAGCTGAGCGTAGATCATTACAGTGTGATGAAAGATGCTGCAGTGGCTGGCGCGGGAATCGCCTTAATGCCACCATTTATGTGTCATGCTGAAGTATTGACCGACCAATTAGTAAATATCCTTGAGCAGTATGTTGTTGAGACCGATCAATTGTTTCTGGTTTATCCCACTCGTAAACATCAACCCGCAGCGGTCAAAATCCTGCTTGATTTTATGACCCAGCGTTTGCTATCCCATCCATTGCTGAACCTAGACCAATCCAATGAAATTCATGCGTAGCCGCTCACATAGTCCTTATTCCATTTCCAAATCAAAAATGACGCGAAGGCGAGCCGCAGACAGTATGAATAATACGGCAAGGTGAAGCCGACAAAGTCAGTTTTGATTTGGAAATGGAATTACCTGGCTAAAACCTTATACACTGCAGCAGCAGAAATACCAAACACTATATGCGCAGCCATCGTAATCCAATCCCGCGTTTCAACAAACCACGGAAAAATGCCGACAAAACCATACATATTCACGATGAATATTCCTACACCAAATAAACCACCCGCGATCAACGAAGCTTTCAAGGTAAGAGGACGAATCAACCAGGACAGTGCTATTGCGTAGATGATTGAAAGGACAAAGTGGATTCCTGTCGCAATCAGCATCACTTGCCAATCCAGTGTTGCCGGCGGAGGCAACACCCCCTGCCCCAGAATGATCGCAGCAGTAAAACGTGCATCGCGATATAAAATCGTAGGCAGCGCATCCCAGAATAACCACCACAGCAGGATCTGAGCGACAGTCGAGAATACTGATGCAGCCACCCCTGCATAAAGCGCGGCTGCCAAGAATTTTGTTGACTGGCTCACTATCGAAAAATAATCAGACTGATATATTTAAACCTAACAAATTTTATGTTTAAGCTTTCAACAGCGTCCATATACCAATGCCAATAAATCCAACCCCGGCAAGATAGTGCAGATGTTTTGCACTGATATATTGGGCAATCACGCCACCCAGCAACACACCTATAGCCGAAGTCAATATCAGCGCCAATGAAGCACCAAAAAATACGGTCATTTTGCTTACTTCCTTGTCGGCAGCAAACAGCATGGTGGCTAATTGAGTTTTATCCCCTAACTCAGCAATAAACACAGCAGCAAAAACAGTGAATAATAATTTGTAGTCCATTTAAAAGCGCAAAAATTATTTTGAGTCACTCCATCAGTAGCTCAAACCAGATAGTTCAAACCGGATACTTCAACCAGCGTACTCAATTCCGCTTTGACTCAAGCCAACGAGATTAATATTGGTCTCATTCACAGCGGAATTTGCCGCTAACACCAACAGCTCAGCCTGAGTCATGGTGCCTCCATTGCCTTGCAATAAGCCAACATAGAAATCTCGCTCCTCTGCCGAGGGCGGTGCACCGACTACGTTTTGGTAAACCAAGTTGACGAAATCGACATTACTGGACGAACCTACCTAGCGATTGGAACAGCGGTGAATTGACAACCAGTTGGCTGACTTGCAGCATCGATTGACCGCTATCAAATAACTGTAAGCCGATGGCCACGAATTCTGGGGTAATGTTCTGTGCGTCAAAGGCTGCTCCGATGAGGCGCACGGTATTGCCCGCAGCTTGACCCTGACCAAGATCAAATGCCAGATTTTTATCCTGGAAATCGAACCGTTCCATGTTAATCAGCGTGTCGTTACCTTCCGGTCCGCTCACACTGAAGCCGGATGCAGTTGTATTGATGCCAAATGCCGAGCTGCTGCCGCTATAGACCGCAGTATCAGCACCAGCTCCACCATCCAGAAAATCATCTCCGCCAAGGCCGTTCAAAGAATCATTCCCAGCAGTGCCAGTAAGATTGTCGGTACCATCGGTACCGACAATTAAATTACCTTGAACGGTTCCAGTCTCTCCCGCAAAATTTTTGGGTGAGTTAATCGCGATGGCACCATTGCGGTCGATTGAGTGCGTACCATCAAGTGGTAACGCATTGTAAGTGACCGTGTCGACACCTGCATAATTGACCGTTGCGCTACCAGTGGGAAACAAAAATCCGTTAGGAACAACGAAATCCGGTGTTACGATGCCAAGATTAGCTAAACCTTGTGTTGCGATGAGTACGGTCGTGTTGGCAGTAAAGGTGTTAGGAAGATTGTCGGGAAAACTGAAAGTGTTGGTTGAGCTACCTTGCGTAACTGAAATACTCTGATTGATCCAGAATGATTCCCCATTAAAATCACCAACTGACATCTCTATAAACTGAATAGCACCGTCTGAGTTTGAAAAAAGCTCGTTGATACGGTATAGGTGAAAGGACATAGTACCCTCCTTACCAGTAGAATAATAAGAGATTCTATTGCACTTTCTCAGAGATTGGGAATAAATCTATTGCACAACCCGGAAAACCGCATCGGGCGATGCTTATTCTTTATCTCTTTTCTTGGCATGTGACTGCGTCGAAAGCTCGTTTTGTCGTTTCTGCGTTACGTCCACCTTGCTTTCTGATCATTCGCTGCGATTTTTCAGCAAAACTTCGTTTTAGCGAAACTTCGTTTTCAGAAGCTATTAATTGATGATAACAATTTGATAAATAAAGGTCTTATATCTTATATAAAGATAACCCGGAGTTTATCCGAGGCGTGTGTTTCATCCATTTCTGTACATGCTAAGCATACTCTTTTTGTTACCTGCGTGTCAGAACAACAATGACTCAATATCCGACCGCAATCGGTAACTACTACCGTCACATTGCCTAAAGTGACTGAGCATCCAGTCTCCTTTACCAAAGATATCAAGCTGATTTTTGAAGCCAAGTGCTTATCATGCCATAGCTGTTTCTGCACCGTGCCAACTTAAGCTGAAAAATACGGAATCGTTGCTGCGCGGCACTTTTTATAAGGAAGTCTACGATGGTAGACGCACCCAAGCCATGCCCCCTACTCAACTGGGTATTGATGAAACTGCCATCAGCGGCTGGCGTGAACGGGGATTTTATTCCGTCCTGCAGGCAGAAAATGAACGAGCATCATCGTTGATGCTGGACATGATTAAGCTGGCAAAGCAGCATCTTTCCCGCCCAACAGCAAATTACCTGATTCGATTGAGCTCGGTATCACACATAAAAATCATTGCCCCTCCAGCGAAGAATTTGCTGACTATACCCGCGATCATCCATTGAAGAAGGGCATGCCTTTTGCCACTAGCGGCCTCACTGACCGCGAATATGCTCTTCTGGCTGGATGGCTGCAATAGGGTGCAGTAATTCCAGATGAGCCCATCGCGTTCAGCGAAGATGGGAAAGAGGCCATCAAAATATGGGAAACGCTGTTCAACCGAGAGGACAAACGCGGTAGGCTGGTAGCGCATTGGCTGTATGAACATCTGTTCTTGGCTTACCTCTATTTCCCGGAACTGGATAGCGAGGCTCGTTTTTTCGAATTGCTACGCTCATCCACACCACCTGGCGAGACCATCAAACTAATCGCTACGTCCGCCCAAATGATGATCCTAATGGTCCATTTTTTTATCGTCTGCGGCCGGTAACAGGAAGCATCGTACACTCGTGCCTTGCCTCGCACTTGCATCACCATACGCTCCACCCGTCCAACTATGTTCTTTAAGTTTAATTGTGGTGACTTGCTTAATTTAGGCAAAAATTTAGCTAAGAGCCATTTTCCTATTCTTCCCAGAAATACTGATTATTCCATTTTTAAATCAAACATGACGCGCAGGCGAGCCGCAGACAGGAAAATAATACGGCAAGGAACAGCCGACTAAGTCAGATTTGATTTAGAAATGGAGTTAGAAGGTAATATTCTCCTTGACCAGCGGGAGTGCCAAGAGGTAATGTTCCCCTTTGTTCAATTGCAGCGTATCTTTCAAATTAATAATTTTGAGAAAAAAACCGGAGCCTAGCTATGAAAAAAGTAACTTTACTCTTAGCAACAGTGGGATTGGCAAGCTTGATTGGTTGTGCCAAGACCGATAATTACACACCCGCGGCGACTGCCAGCGGTGAGGAGATATTCAGCCTGAACTGTACTAAATGCCACAAACCGAATACTGATGGGAGTGTGTTGGTGTTGAATCCTGCCGTGGCAAATAAAGACGCCATCATCAAAAAAGTACAGACAGGCAGTATGGGCATGACTGCCTTCCCTAACATCACGGGCGAGCCAGCGGATCGTTTGGCTGAATACGTTCTCGCCAACAGCAAAACCAAGTAAGCCTATTGTTTAACCTGACTATTTCATTAGATCCATCCTGGTGAAATAGTCAGGTTAAGCACAGTGCTTCAGGCGCAAAAATCATCACAACGGCTATTTCGAAATCATCCACCTTGAAGTGGTCCAGAAAAATGCTCTCTGCAAAAGTTGTTATATGTCATTCCATTTCTAAATCAAATCTGAGTTAGTCGGCTACTCTTTGCCGTTATCTATCCTGTCTACGGTTCACCTTCGCGTCATGTTTGATTTGGAAATGGAAGTGAGCCACCAATCGTTACTCTGATTTTTCTTCTGAAGTAGAAGAATCTCTTGTTTCAACATGATTCGTTTCAACTTGGCTGGTTTCAGGCATGGAATGCTTAGCGCCGCGAGTCCTCTTACTAATCAGTACGAAAAAGAGCGGTACAAAAAAGATGGCGAGAAAGGTAGCGGCCAACATTCCGCCGAAAACACCCGTTCCGATGGAATGCCGGCTCGCTGCGCCAGCGCCAGAGGCGATCACTAGCGGAAACACACCAAGAATAAAAGCCATGGATGTCATGATAATAGGCCGGAATCGAAGGCGTGCCGCTTCAAGCGCAGCTTCGATTAAAGATTGGCCAGCTGCATAACGTTGATTGGCAAACTCAACGATCAGAATCGCATTTTTAGCGGCAAGCCCAATCAAGGTAATGAGCCCGATCTGGAAATAAATATCATTGCTCAAACCTCGCGTCCAGATAGCCAGCAGTGCTCCCAGTATACCAAAAGGTATCGCGAGAATAACAGCGAACGGGATAGACCAGCTTTCATATAAGGCAGCCAGCACCAAGAAGACCATGAGCAACGCAAAGAGAAATACCATCACGGCTTGCCCGCCGACCTTACGCTCCTGAAAGGAGATGCCGCTCCAATCGAGCGTGTAGCCTTTCGGTGTCAGTATTTCATGCGATATTTGCTCCAGTGCGTCCAACGCTTGTCCTGAGCTATAACCGGGTGCAGCACTTCCTAGAACGAGTGCTGAATTAAAGCCGTTAAAATGAGTAACCGGGTCTGGCCCGCTGCTGAACTCAGTGGTCACAACGGAGTCTAGCGGAATCATGGACTGCGTATTATCACTACGAGCGCGCACATAGATTTTGCTGATATCGTCCGGGCTGGAGCGATATTCGGGTAAGGCTTCGGTTTGTACCCGGTAAATACGGCCAAATTTCACAAAGTCGTTGATATACAGATTGCCGAAATAAGCCTGCATGGTATCAAACACTTCAGAAATAGGCACGCCCAATGCTTTAGCCCGCTCGCGGTCTACCTGGGCATAGAGTCGGGGCGAGCTGACGCGGAAATTGGTACCCGCTACCGCGATCGCTGGGATGTGCCATGGCCTTGCGTGACAAATTCCTGAGCAGTTGCTGCAAATTCGGCAAAATCACCTCCGCTGGGGTCCTGCAATTGGACCGTGAAGCCTCCTGTGGTGCCCAATCCGCTGATCGATGGCGCATTAAATGCCAGGATTAAGGCTTCAGGGATTTTGGCAAACTCCTCGAAAGCCCCTGCAATCAGACCAGGCACCTGCTCCTCGGCATTTTTGCGCGTATCCCAATGATGCAACGGGACGAACATCGTTGCCTGATTTGTTCCGCGTGTACTGAACACAAAATTCTGACCAGCCAGCGTATCTGTCGAGTGAACGGCAGGAATCGACTGGAAATAACGCTCCACCTTATTCAGAACCTCGGTTGTCCGTGCCAGTGAAGCACCATCCGGCAACTGAATGACAGTAATAAAATAACCCTGATCTTCTTCCGGCAGAAAACTCCCCGGGGTAATCTTAAACAAACCAAGGATAACGAATAGCAACGCTAGAAAGATTGTCATGGACATCACCGACCGCTTGATGATAGTCCCAACAGCGCCTACATAACGTACCTGCACCCAATCAAACAGCCGGTTGAATATTTTCCAGAATCCCCCGGGAGCACCATGACCTGGTTTAAGAACCAGAGCACACAAGGCAGGGCTGAGAGTCAGTGCCACGAAGCCGGAAATGATCACAGAGAGCGCAATGGTAATTGCAAACTGCTTGTACAATTCACCGGTAATCCCTCCCAAAAAACCCACCGGTACAAACACGGCAGTCAGTACCAGCACAATCGCAATCACAGGGCCGGTCACCTCCTCCATGGCTTTTTTTGCCGCTTCGCGGGGTGTCAGCCCGCCTTTGGTCATATGGCGTTCGACATTTTCTACCACTACGATGGCATCATCCACCACGATACCGATTGCCAGTACCATGCCGAAAAGGGTTAACGTATTGATTGAAAACCCCAGTGCCGCCATCCCGGCAAGTGTACCAATGAGTGAGATCGGAACCGCGACAGTTGGAATGATTGTCGCTCGCCAGTTTTGCAGAAAAATAAAAACAACCAGAATAACCAGCAGCGTTGCTTCAATGAGGGTTTTCACCACCTCTTTGATGGAAACATCGATAAATATAGTCGTGTCATAGGGAATATCGTACGATACACCTGCAGGAAAACTTTTGGCCACTCGATCCATTTCCTGACGTATCCGTTTTACTGTATCGAGTGCATTCGCACCTGGAGAAAGAAAGGTTAAAAGAAAGGTATTCGGTTTGCTATTCCATCTTCCCTCAAGATCATAGGACTGTGCCCCCAGCTCTATACGCGCGACATCGCTCAACCGCACCATAGAACCATCCGGATAGGCACGCACAATCATGTCTTCGAATTCCTTGACCTCGCTCATACGACCACGTGTAATGACCGGAATAGTAAGCTCTGTCGCTTTAGGCAAGGGCTCACGACCTATTCTGCCAGCAGGAAAATCGCGATTCTGATCGCGAACAACAGCTGCAATTTCAGTTGGGGTAAGATTGAGCTGCGCCATACGGATAGGGTCGAGAATGATTCTCATGGAATAGTTCTGCCCACCGAAGATAATGGCATCCCCCACACCTGGCAGCCGCTTGATATTATCTATAATCCGCAGCAACGCATAGTTCGAGAGAAAAACATTGTCATGCTTGGGATCAGTCGAGCTCAACGCAATGACCGCTAACAAATCGGGTGAAGTCTTTTTTACGGTGACACCTTGGCGAATGACTTCATCAGGAAGTTGGGGATCGGCAAGACGTTGCCGGTTCTGTGTTTGTACTTGGGCAATATCGATATCCGTTCCAATCTCGAATGTAAGCTTCAACGTCATATGCCCATCATTCGTGCTTGTTGATTCGTAATAAAGAAGATTATCGATACCGGGCAGCTGCACTTCGATTGGTCGTGCTACGGCTTCTGCTACCACCTCCGCACTGGCACCAGGGTAATCCGCATCGATCTGCACCATGGGAGGGGTAATTTGAGGAAATTGCGCAATCGGCAAAGTCTGTAAAGCAACCAAGCCGAGTACGACAATAATGATAGAGAGGACCGATGCAAAAATAGGTCGATCAATGAAAAAGTGTGAACTCATGGCATGTTATGCGTGACATGTTCTTCGGAAGGAATCGGAGAAGAAATGCTTTCTTTCTGAATCTCAATAACATTTACTCGCGCCCCTGGCAGGATGCGATGAAACCCGCCTACCACCACGCGTTCTCCGACATGCAAACCTAAATCGATCAACCATTCATCGCCATGCCAATTGCTAGCCTGGACTGGCCTCAGCTCTGCTTTCTCTTCCTTGTCAATCACATAGACAAATGAGCCGGTCGTTCCCTGCTGCACAGCACGCTGAGGGATGAGAATAGCATTTGTTCGAATATAACCCTTGAGGCGAATCTTGACGAACTGGCCAGGAAAAAAGTAAGAACGCCCTGGCGCTTCTTTCCCTCCTGGATTGGAAAATCTGAATCGACCTTGCAGCGTGCCTGTTTCAGGTCGTAAAGCGATATCGGCAAAATCAAGCATGCCTTCCTCCGGATACACGCTTCCATCAGAAAAAATCATCATGCCCCGTAATTGAAAAATATCGGGCCTCTGAATTTTTTGCTCGGCAAGTTCGCGGCGGCGGCGCAGCAGATAACTTTCAGGAACGCTTACATTGACATACATGGGATCTAACTGATCGATAGTCGTTAATAAGGTAGTCTGGGCAGAAATCAACCGTCCTTCGTAGAACTGACTTCGACCTACGCGGCCACTCACAGGTGCAGTGATCAGGGTATTGTCCAGATCGAACTTCGCTTTGATCAGATCATTTTGTGCAGCTTCCAGAGCAGCTTTGGCCGCCAGCACTTCTGCTTCCGCATCATCAACATTTTTTTTGCTGACAGCCTGTTTTTCAAGCAGCGGTCTCGCACGCGCTAAATCTTGTTTAGCCAGAGTCAGCCGGGCCTGGGCCTCGGTTACTTTTGCTTTGCTGCTAAGGTAATTGGCTTTAAATGGCACGGGATCAATCAAGTATAGCCGATCTCCTTTTTTAACATCTCGGCCTTCCGTAAAAAAAACATTTTTAATGATGCCATTTACCTGCGATCGAATCTCCACCGGGCGGAAAGCTTCAGTCTGCCCAATAAATTCCGGTTCATCTTCAATCGTTCGTGCAGTCACAGTAATGACTTCCACTTGAGGAATAGGCGGTGATAAATTGGCGGGGGATTTCTCAGCACAGCCAGCAAACAGGATCAGGCATAATACGATACTCATGCTCGTCACAGCATGCCCAGCACGAGCGATTAATACGATTAACCCTTGGATCATTTGGTACATAGACTCAGACTCCACTCTTGGTTTTTAGTTATTCTTATTAAAGAAAGGGTCTTTAAAAGATAAGCGATATGATAATCCTAATACCCGCAGCTGGACGGCGTGGTGCATGTGGCGATCCAGGGTGCGAAGCGAGGCGCGATGAGGTCGCAGGATCAACCCTGCAACGAAGAACAACGCTGCATTCGCGCTTGAAGCGACATACGATACACCTCATAATGGCCTCATCATTCTGATGAATAAGAAAATTTCGAAAATGCCCCTATATGTCATGGATTTAGTGCTCCAATCAAGTAGTCAGCTGCAGTTTTTAGGATAATCATAGATAAATTAAAAAACTCAGCTTCACTTCTTAAACAGCTTTTTATCATCACGGCAGCCATCCCCCACCCAAGGCTTTGTAAAGCTGAACGACTGATACTAGGTGAAGCCGATGGCTTGCCATGAGCGCGAATTCGGCATCGAACAGAAGGCGCTTGGCCAGAAGCACATCAACATAGCTGGTAATTCCGCCCTGGTAACGAAGATCAGCTGTACTTAAAGCTGAGCGAAGCGCCTCGACCTGCTCTTGCTGTGCCTTACGCTGCTCGTTGGCGGTACGAATTGCCACAAGTGCATCTTCCACCTCCTTGAATGCGACAAGGATGGTTTGTTCGTATTGTGCCAATGCCTGTTTCGCTTGCGCTTCCGCAGCGCGCTGCATAAAACCCAGGCTTTGTGCGTTCAGTAGTGGACCTGCCAGCCCAATTCCACCCACACCAAATTTGGAATCAGAAAGAAATAAATTGGACAATGACGGGCTTGCCACACCCAGGAAACCTGTTAATGAAATTTTGGGAAATCGTTCCGCTTTGGCTACCCCAATCCTAGCGGTGGCAGCTGCTAAAGTTTGTTCTGCCTGAAGAATATCAGGACGTCGTTGTAACAATTCGGAAGGCAGACCGGCCGGTATTTCAGGTGGTATTAGCTGCTCTGTCAGAGAACGCCCACGCACAATGGATATCGGATTCCTTCCCAGCAACACACTGAGTTCATTTTCTTTCTGAATCATTAATCGCTCAAGCTCTGCTACCCGGGCGACGGCATTAGCGCGCTCTGCCTTAAACTGATCCAGATCGAGGCGGGAAATGATCCCTTCTTGCAACTGTGCCCGGGAAATGTTGACTGACTCTTCCCACGAAAACAATGCATGCTTGGCAATATCCAACTGCATATCAAATTGCAAAAGATCAAGATAGGATTGCGCCACTGCGCTGACTAACGTCAGAACGACGGCACGGCGGTTTTCCTCACGCGCAAGGAGATCCGCACGAGCAGCTTCATTGGAGCGACGGATCCTGCCCCAGATATCCAATTCCCAATTCAGGGTTGTCTGGCCAAAATAATTAAAAGATGACGGAAATCCGGGAGGAGCGAATCCACCGAGCTTGCCAGCCACTGGGGCATTAGCTGATATGTCCATTTTGGGTAGAAAATCCATGCGCGCGATATTCAGACGAGCTTGAAGTTCTTCAACACTTGCCACAGCTTGTTTAAGGTCTTTATTTTCCAGCAAAGCCTGGTTAATAAGCCGCCGGAGTTCTTCATCATGCAGAAGCTCCCACCAGGGAAGATTGGCAATAGACTGCCCTTCCGTCTCAGTCATACGAAAATTGTCAGCAATGTCGATATGAGGCCGTGCATAGTCAGGCCCCATGGCACAGGATGCGAGCAACAAAATCGGCAGCAACCACACCATGCGGAACCAACTACTCCGGCAGTAATAGCGTTTCATCCCTGATAGACAGGGTGTTAGGAATGCTTGGTTCAATCTAATAAGAGCCATGTTGATTGCACCTACCCGTTTAGAATCCATAACCGAAGCAGCTATCATCTTCAAAAACAAAAATGTTTTAAATGCAGGAGCATGCCATTTCCTGTTTGCATCTCCCAGGAAGCATAAAAATTAAGCGCTGTCTCCGTCAATTCCTTTACCTTATTGAGACGGATTGGTCGCGACAGAAATCATCCAGTTAACACCGAAGCGGTCGGTGAGCATGCCAAAGCACGGTGACCAGAACGTCTTGGTCAGCGGCATCTGCACTTGACCCCCATCGGCAAGTGCGGCAAAAGCGCGATCAGCTTCCGCTTCTGTCGGTACGCTAAGCGATAGGGAAAAGCCGCTGAAACTCACACCTTCCTGACATCCGTCGGAAGCCATCAATGTAGTTGCACCGATACGGAAAGTTGTGTGCATGATTTTGTTTTCAAAGCCTGGTGGCAGCATGCCAGGCGGTGGAGCTTCAGGGCTGTCTTTGTGGCGCAACAGTATTTCCACCTGGGCACCGAGTGCTGTACGGTAGAAATCGAGAGCCTCTTCGCAACGTCCACCGAAAAACAGGTAAGGCTCGATAAATATGTTTGGCATGGTCGTTCCTTGAATTTAAGATTGATCAATGATCACTGGCTTCGCTAGATGAACTCCTCCAGCTTGCCTTGCGTCCGCCGCATAGCGGCTCCTGCTTAAGCGTGCACCAGCGTCTTGAAACCACCGTATGCCATTTTCTTGTAATCAAATGGCTGATTAGCTGGATCGCACATTTCCTTCAGGCGAGGATCAGCCATAACCTTTGCGTTTACGGCGTCACGATGCTCACGGGATTCGAACACGATCCACGCGCATACTACGGTATCATCAGGACCTGCATTGGCTATCTTCATAAAAGAAATCATATCCTTGATCTCCAGATCGTCGCCGATGCACTCCCAATAATCGAGCGCACCGTGCTCTTTCCAGATCTGGCTCGCTTGCTCAGCCATACGTTTGTAATCGTTAATCTTGCCTTTCGGAAGTGGAATCACAAATCCATCTACATAATTGCTCATACCATGGCCTCCTTTTTGAACAATGATAAATGATCATTGTGCAGTAATCTGAATATGTCGACTACGGCTAGTAATTATTCTAGTGTAGTATTATGTTAATCATGGTGCAATGTGCTGCGCTTGTTGCGCCCTACGCAAGACAGCAATGATCACGATGGGAATGAGAAGCGCCACAAGCATGCCATGCTGGCAACCCCACTGGACCACATATGCAATTTGATGGATGCGTTAAAACGACCAACTAAAGACCAGTCCAAACATCAGGAGAAAGGTCACTAGATTGATTTCCGATGACGAATCTTCTCCAGTGAAGCCAAACCAAATGTAGACGAGCTCGAGTAGATGAGCTCGACCGATGCCACCACGCCCACAGGAACTGCAAGCAAGGCGGCTGCGGCATATCCGAGTGGACCTAGCTTGCCTGCTATATCCTCTTGCTGTTGCCAATCACCGTTTTTGGTTTCATCCATAGCGCGTCAGGTTGGTTTAAGTGGGGCTTATATGCCCTAACATTGCCCCTTGAGCTGCGCAGAAACACGATAACACAGAAATTGGTGCGCTGTCCCTCCGCATTGATCTCGAACGAGAATTATGGCTCTTATCATGATAACTGATTGTATTTAAAAGCAATTAATCGGTCTAGCTTTCAATATTACAGGGTGTATTCAATTCACAAATATAAGAACCGGAAACTTACCCTTTGCAACCGCAGATGCTATACCCGCAGATATTCATTTTTATCTCCTAGCCAGCGCTGGAGATGACGCTGGGCAGCTGCTGGATAGTCACGCAACAAGGTTTCAGCTACAGCCTTTGCAGCTTCCAATAAATCCATATCCTGTTGCAGATCGGCAAAGCGCAGCATCGGCACGCCGCTCTGGCGCGTACCCAGGAATTCTCCCGGCCCCCTCAGTTTGAGATCCTGCCGCGCAATTTCAAATCCATCGCTATGTTCGAAAATGATGCGCAGGCGTTCACGCGCAATCTGAGACAATGGTTTCTGATATAGCAACACGCATATTCCCGCTTCACTGCCACGGCCAATACGACCACGCAGTTGGTGAAGCTGTGATAATCCCATGCGCTCTGCATGCTCGATCACCATCAATGAAGCATTTGGTACATCCACGCCCACTTCTATCACGGTAGTAGCAACCAGTAACTGAACTTCTCCCCGGCTGAATGCGGCCATGATGGCCGATTTTTCCTGTGCATTCAATCGACCGTGTACCAGGTTGATTTTTAAATCAGGAAAAGTCTGGCTCAGCAACTCATAGGTTTCGACTGCTGTTTTAAGCTGCAATGCCTCGGATTCTTCAATCAATGGGCAGACCCAATAAGCCTGCTTACCTGCATGACATGCTTCCCGCACACGCGCAATGACTTCACTACGTCGGCTTTCATCGATCAGCTTTGTAACGACCGGTGATCTGCCTGGCGGCAGTTGATCGATGACCGATACATCCAGATCAGCATAATAGCTCATCGAAAGCGTACGCGGGATAGGGGTTGCGCTCATCATCAATTGGTGCGGCAGCCAGTTGGGTTCACTCCCCTTCTGCCGCAAGGCCAAGCGTTGATGTACACCGAATCGATGCTGCTCATCGACAATGACTAATCCCAATCGAAAAAACCGGACTTGCTCCTGAAACAAGGCATGCGTGCCAACAACCACCATGGCGTTACCTGCAGCGATTTGGGCCAGCTCATGATCACGCTGTTTCTTTTTCTGGCTACCGGATAACCATGCGACTGTGACACCGAGCGGAGCGAACCAGCTCAAAAATTTTTGATAATGCTGTTCCGCAAGAATCTCGGTTGGCGCCATGACGGCAACTTGGTAGTCATTTTCGATTGCTTGTAATGCTGCCAGTGCAGCCACGATCGTTTTGCCACTGCCCACATCGCCTTGTAACAGGCGCTGCATGGGGCTTGTAGTTGAGAGATCGCGCTTGATTTCAGCAAGCACTTTTTTTTGGGCATCAGTCAGATCAAAAGCAAGCGTTGCGAGCAGTGCTTGGATTAAATGGTTCTTCTCCTGTAAAGCAGGTGCTCGGTAACTTCGCCGCTGACGATAATGCATGCGCATGGATAATTGCTGCGCCAATAACTCATCGAACTTGATTCGACGCCAAGCCGGATGGGTGCGAGATTGTAGTAAACTTATGGCGATATCGGGTGGGGGTTGATGCAAAAGAAAAATACTTTCTCTAAATCCTGGCAACTGATACTGCATCAATATTGCTTCTGGCAGCGTTTCTGCCATGTATTCGCTGCTATGACCCTTACTTAGCGCTTGTTGAACCAGTTTGGCAATAGTTGTTTGAGTAACACCAGCTGTTGTTGGATAAACAGGTGTCAAGGTGTCAGCAAGCGGCGATTTCTCATGCACAATCCGGCACTTGGGGTGAATCATTTCTGAACCAAAGAAACCGGTACGTGCTTCGCCCAATACCCTTATCCGGGCTCCTATCGAATAGGCTTTTACTTGACTGGGATAAAAGTTAAGAAAGCGGATAAAAAGGATTCCGCTGGAATCCTTTAACTGGCACACCAACTGCCGCCTTGAACGCGTGATGATCTCGCAATGGATAATGACTCCCTCCACCTGGCCCGTCTTACCATCAGGTATATCCCTGATGGGGTAAAGCCTTGTCTCATCTTCATAGCGAATAGGCAAATGCAAAATCAGCTCTAATTCATTACGAATACCTAACCTGACGAGCTTTTGCTGCAGCTGCGGATTGATAGAAGAAAAGTGATCGTTTTTCAGCGCGTTCAAGTGAGTCGCTTGCTTGCCCCTCGTTATTACATTCCTGCCTGAATGACTCGGCTATCGCTTTATTATTTAGACAATACCATCACAGCATCCATTTCTACCAGTGCGCCTCGTGGCAGCGATGCCACACCAATTGCTGCTCGCGCAGGATAGGGCTGGTTGAAATAATTGGCCATGATTTCATTGACCTTGGCAAAATTGGCGAGATCCGTTAAATAAACATTTAATTTGACGATATCACCCAGACTGCCGCCGCTTGCCACTGCCACTGCTTTCATATTGAGTATGACACGCACGATTTGTGATTCGATACCTTCTACCATTTGCATAGTCGATGGATCCAGCCCAATTTGACCAGAAAAATAGACAGTCTCTCCTCCACTCACTCGTATTGCCTGTGAATAAGTGCCAATAGCTTGCGGGGCATCAGCCGTCTGGATTATTTGTTTATTCATTCTATCTCCTCGAATATTAAGATAATATAATTTCAGTTAATGACTCTCGTCCAAAAGCTTGTGAGAAAATCTGCTGTGTGTCCCGATAGCTGCGTTCCGTCCGCCTTGCTACCTGGCCACCCGCTACGATTTTCTTTCACAAGCTCTAAGCGCTTGGTCAATTTTCAATGAATCAATATTTATTACAATCATTCTGATACTCAAACAAATCCATGCAAAAACTTGTTATTCATGGTGGCAAACCACTTTGTGGTGAAATTAGTATTTCTGGTGCAAAAAATGCCGCATTACCAGCGCTGTGTGCCTCATTGCTGACAAATGACACATTCAGACTCAGAAATGTCCCTGATCTCAAAGATGTCACGACCATGGTGAGCTTGTTGAAACAAATGGGCGTCACTATCTTAACAAACGATCAATCAGAAATGGAGTTATCTGCAGCCCATCTTACCAATCCAACCGCCCCTTATGAAATGGTCAAAACCATGCGTGCTGCCATACTGGTACTTGGTCCATTACTTGCTCATAAGGGGGAAGCCATCATTTCCCTGCCCGGGGGCTGTGCCATCGGCCTCCGCCCTGTAGACCAGCATATTAAAGGTCTCCAAGCCATGGGTGCAGAAATCATAATTGAACATGGCTATATTCATGCCAAAGCTAAAAAGTTGATTGGAACACGGATTGTGATGGATATCGTCACTGTGACCGGCACCGAAAATCTCATGATGGCAGCTTGCCTCGCTTCTGGCTTAACGATACTGGAAAACGCTGCACGTGAACCTGAGATTGTTGATCTAGCGCAGTGCCTGATTAAAATGGGGGCAAAAATTGAGGGTGCAGGAACAGATGTCATTACTATTCAAGGTGTCAAGGCATTGCATGGCTGCACGCATGATGTCATGCCTGATCGCATTGAAACCGGCACTTTCCTAGCTGCCGTTACTGCCAGTAGCGGCGAAATCCATCTTAAAGGTGCACGAGCAGATACGCTGGACGCGGTCATCGATAAGCTACTGGAGGCAGGTGCCATCATTAATTCAGGAGCAAACTGGATTCATCTCACTATGAACAAACCACCTAAATCAGTAAGTTTGCGAACGGCACCCTACCCTGCTTTCCCAACAGATATGCAAGCCCAGTTCATGACACTCAACAGTATAGCTAATGGCACTGCCATCATTACTGAGACTATTTTTGAAAATCGCTTCATGCATGTTCAAGAATTGAGGCGCATGAATGCTGAGATCACGGTAGAAGGCAACACTGCCATCGTGCATGGCATACCTAAGCTTGATGGAGCGAATGTTATGGCCACTGATCTACGTGCATCAGCCAGCTTGGTTATAGCAGGATTGATTGCGCAAGGTGAAACAGTTATTGATCGAATTTATCATCTTGATCGTGGCTATGAGCGCATTGAGCAAAAATTAGTGCAACTGGGTGCAATGATTGCACGCATAAACTAAAAAACCCCAGTAATAAGCTACTGGGGTTAGATTATGAGAATTTGAAGTAAAATTAGCTGCCAGCTAATGCAGGTTGCTTATAGCTAATGACCACTGTAGCTAAGCGAGAATTCAACCCCATAACTGGAACGATCAGCAATTTCTTACCATTAACATCTGACATAATGGTAATTTTTCGTTTCTGAAGCACTTCAGCAGGATAGAGATCTTTTCCTTCTGCCTCTTCCAGTTTTTTATCTGTTGATACCAGTAATTTGCCATCATCACTGATCAAAACAACGCGTTCCGTATCTTTCATTTTAACCAGCTCATTCAGGTATTGATTGATCTGATCAAGATTGTTGCGAATCAACTCACCTCGTACTGACCATGACAGAACTTGACCAAAACGTTCTTCTTCCTTGTTATATTGACTGTCAGCATATTCACGTGCTTTCCTAATCATTATTGAACGCTCAGTTTCAAGGTTTTGAGCCATTTCAGTACGTTCTTTCTCCACGCGGGATTCAGCTTGACTAACCGCAATATGTTTCCATGCAAAAACCAATAATAATATCCCAAAAAAAACTAAAAGCGACCATGCCGGTAATTGCATGTGCTGAATTTTGGCAATAGGGGCAAATTTCTCGCTCAATATGTTCATGAGTGAGGCAGGTTTAGCCCACTCAATTTTGCTTTTTCCGCTTTGATCACCTTCATTTTGTTGTTTGTACTGATCTGTCATGAAATAGCTCCTTGTTGATGTGACAGGAAAGAAAAGCTCCAATTATCCACTATTCCGGAATGAAGGAAAAGAAAAGTTCATAATATTTTGTATGGATGGGTAAAGTATGTTGTAAATTGAATTACTTTGTTTTTGAATTGATAATCAATAATACTTGAATACTTGAGATCATTTCAGCGAGCTTGTCAGAAGTAAAATATTGACCTTCTTAACAGGCTGTTGGAAAACGTATACGAAGCAGATAGGCAAAAACAGGCGAAAAAATCGGAGTTTATACCAGATAAATGAGCATTTTGAGCCTGTTTTTGACACCGCAGCAGCAACGTAGATAGTTTTTCAACAGCCTGTTAATCTTGAACGTAAAACTTTACCAACCCAATAAACCAATTCTAAATGGAGAAGAAAGCCGCAGTGGAAAATAATGCCAAAACCTGGTCAGGACGATTCAATGAACCTGTTTCTCAATTGGTACAGCGATATACTGCCTCAATAAATTTTGATAAACGATTGGCTGAATACGATATACAAGGATCACTGGCTCATGCACGAATGCTTTCATCGGTGGGTGTAATCAGCCCAGTTGATCTGGTTGCTATCGAGCAAGGACTCAGTCAGATTCTTGAAGAAATTCGGAATAATAGCTTCGAGTGGCAAATCGAATTAGAAGATGTTCACCTTAATATCGAAAAACGTCTGACAGCATTGATTGGTGATGCAGGGAAAAGATTACATACTGCCCGCTCCCGCAATGATCAGGTGGCAACTGATATCCGGCTTTATTTGCGGGATTCGATTGATGAGATTGGCAATCTTATCCAATCCATGCAACGGGCTCTGTTGGATCTGGCTGAACAACATATTGAGACAGTGATGCCTGGTTTTACTCATCTCCAGGTAGCTCAACCCGTTTCATTTGGTCATCATTTAATGGCTTATTATGAAATGCTTTGCAGAGATGTCGCAAGACTTCTAGACTGTCGCAAGCGTGTCAACAAATTGCCTCTGGGGGCGGCGGCGCTAGCGGGAACCAGTTATCCCATCGATCGTGATATGGTCGCGCAATCGCTTGGTTTTGATGGTATTTGCCTAAACTCACTCGATGCCGTATCGGATCGTGATTTCGCAATAGAATTTTGTGCCTGCGCAGCATTGATCATGACTCATCTTTCACGCTTTTCTGAAGAACTAATCATCTGGATAAGTCCTGCCTTCAATTTTATTCAACTGGCGGATCGTTTCTGTACAGGTTCCTCCATCATGCCACAAAAGAAAAACCCTGATGTACCTGAGCTGGTTCGGGGAAAAACGGGACGTATTAATGGCCATCTGGTTGCATTGCTAACATTGATGAAATCTCAGCCACTTGCCTACAACAAAGATAATCAGGAAGACAAAGAGCCAATATTTGATACTGTCGATACCTTGGTAGATACACTCCGTATTTATACGGATATGCTCTCTGGTATAACCGTAAATAATGACGTCATGCGTCATGCAGCAATGCGGGGCTATGCCACCGCAACCGATCTGGCAGATTATCTGGTCAAGAAGGGTCTCCCCTTCCGTGATGCCCATGAAATCGTCGCTAAAGCGGTTCGTTTTGCTGAAAATAAAAGTTGTGATTTAAGCGAACTCTCGCTGTCTGAATTGAAACAGTTTTCATCGATCATTGAGCAAGATATTTTCTCAATTTTAACGCTCGAAGGCTCAATGAAAAGCCGCAACCATCCAGGCGGAACAGCGCCATCGCAGGTACGTGCAGCGATTATGCAAGCGAGAAAAGATTTATCCAATCATTGAACCTACAAACCGCAATTGACTGCTGGATTGGAGAGTTAAGCCTATGACATATAGAAGCATTTCTGAAACTTTCTCATTCACTAGAATAGTGATACCGCTACGTGGAGCATCGTATGTCTCTCCAGACGCGAATGCAGCGTTGCTCGTCGTTGCAGGGGACGACCCTGCGTCCTCATCGCGGCTTGCCTCGCATCATCTGGATCACCACGCGCTCCACCCCGTCCAATTGCGGTATTTAGGTTGAATCATGATTCGATCAACCAGTAACTTATCTTCTCAGTCTCCCTGGCTAGAGATCGCAGAACAGATTGATAGTTCTTTGGATACTCATTTTGTTCTGGAAAATGTCCGTGCTATTGGTGGCGGATGTATCAACGAGACTTATCATATTCAAGGCAATGAGCAACACTATTTTGTCAAACTGAACAAAGCAAGTAAGCTACCGATGTTTGAAGCAGAAGCGGCTGGTCTTAAAGAAATACAAAATTCTCACACCTTGCGTGTTCCTGAACCCAAGTGCTGGGGGAGTAATGATTTCAATGCCTGGCTAGTACTAGAATACCTGGAATTAAGGCATACACCCCATCAACACGCGGAAGCATTAGGTATTGGACTAGCCAATATGCATCGTACTTTCTCTGATCAGTTCGGCTGGTTTCGTAATAATACAATTGGTTCAACTTTACAGAAAAATGACCGTTCTTCTGATTGGATTCATTTCTGGCGTCAAAATCGATTAGGATATCAACTCCAGCTTGCTCAGATAAACGGCTATAAAGGCAAACTACAAGCTCAGGGTGAGCGGCTTATGGCCGATCTCGACGTATTCTTCACGGGAACACGCATCAATGCTTGCTTATTGCATGGTGATCTATGGAGTGGCAATTACGCGTTTGATTCGACTGGACGACCTGTATTATTCGATCCTGCCGTATATTATGGAGATCGCGAAGCTGATCTTGCGATGACTGAACTTTTCGGAGGCTTCCCGGCCCAGTTCTATGCGAGCTATCAAGACGCTTATCCACTTGAAGTTGGCTACCGTACTCGCAAAACACTTTATAATCTCTACCATGTTTTAAATCATCTGAATCTGTTTGGAAGCGGATATCTGCGCCAGGCAGAGCAGATGATGGATAAATTACTTGCTGAGATAAGATAAAGGATCGGTATGAAGCTTCACTATTTTTGTGCCTGATTGTAAAGGCATGAGAGACACAATAGAATAAGATCAAAGTCAGATTAAACGCTATAATAATTAATTAATTAGACTCTTTGTTATTTAACGAATCAAATAAGGACTGCTATGGCACAAAGCTCAACAAATATTTATAAGCGTCTTGAAAGCCTCGAAAAACATCTTGCTGCAGAACATCCTGATAATCCGGTATTGGCTAAGGCAGTTCACAGTTTTCGCAAATTAGATCGCGTAGCCCAGGATATCGGTTTACTGGATCGAAACGAATCTTATGCAACCTATGTCACCTGGTGGCCGATGATTGCAGTACTGGGAACATTCTCAGCTGGCAAATCAACTTTTATCAATTCTTATCTAGGCCTACATTTACAACGCACGGGCAATCAAGCTGTCGACGATAAATTTACGGTTATTTGTTATAGTAGCGACAATGTAGTTAAAACATTACCGGGCGTAGCATTGGATGCTGATCCACGTTTCCCTTTTTACCAAATCAGTCGAAGTATTGCAGAGATTTCAGAAGCTGGATCTCAGCGTATTGATGCTTACATTCAGTTAAAAACGTGCCCTTCTGAAAAGATCCGTGGCAAGATTTTAATTGACTCTCCCGGATTTGATGCAGATAGTCAACGTAACTCTACTTTGCGTCTAACGCAACATATCATAGATTTATCCGATCTTGTACTCGTATTCTTTGATGCACGTCATCCCGAACCAGGCGCCATGAAGGATACATTGGAATATCTGGTATCAGGCACCATTAACCGTGCTGACTCCAATAAATTCCTTTATATCCTTAATCAAATGGATGTAACCGCAAAAGAAGACAATCCTGAAGAAGTCGTTTCTGCCTGGCAGCGTTCCCTGGCGCAAGCAGGTTTATTTGCTGGCAAGTTTTACCGAATTTATAATCCTGAAGCCGCTACACCGATTGAAGATCCCCTCATCCAGGAGCGTTATGAGAAGAAACGCGAAGAAGATATGGCGGACATCAATACGCGCATGCAGCAAATTGAAATAGAGCGATCCTACCGTATAGCCGGCATGCTTGAGCAGACGGCTGAAACTATCGGTAATCAGATTATTCATAAACTTACCGACATGCTCCAAAACTGGAAAAAACGAGTAATTTTGTTTGATAGCATCTTATTCAGTACATTGCTGATTCTAAGTGGTGTTGCTTTTTGGTTAACCGATAGCTGGAATCTATTGAAAACATTTGCTGACAGTATTATGGCCTATGAAACACCCTCACTTGTTGGTCTTGGCGTAATAGTGGGTGTTATTGGCTATATTCATTTCACCATTCGCAGTAAGGTCGCAGACAATATGATCAAAAAATTCCCTGCAGAATTTGGTCATGATCATACTGCCTGCAAGCAATATACTCAGGCATTCATCAAGAGTACAGCGGCTTATCGACCCATGTTTTTACAAAAGCCTGCCGGTTGGAATGACTCAAATCAAAATATTCTTGCTCAAGTGAGAAGCGAAGCCAATGACTATATCCAGTCATTGAACGATCAATTTACCAATCCTTCTGGTCGCAAAGGTGAAGTTGCAACTGAAGAGAAACCTGCAGCAGAAAGTGTCACTATGGCTGAAGCCAAGGTCGAACAAGTGTAGCAAATAGTCAAAAAAAGCAGCTACTTTGTTAAAAAAATTAACCCTGTCTTTTAAAGGACTGGTTTCTGATCAACCCCAGCCTTGCTGGGGGTTGATTTAGTCAATCACAGATAGAACAAGCAATATGGGCAATATGACGAGGAAAAATCGGTAAAGCTTTTTTGACTTACAATCGAACTATTTGCGTTCAGATTTATTAGTTTTAGTTTCAATAATCTCAGCATCTTCGATTTCAATCGACTTTTCTTCTCCCTCAAACTTTCCAGATTTTTGTAGTTTGCGCCGCAGCCACCAGAATCTTATGCCTATAACTGCAGCCACTGTCACGATTAAAGCAAAAAAAATCGAAAAAAAGACTATCCCCAGCAACATTGCCCCAATAAATAAAGGAATAAGTGCCAAGAAAAATAGCCAGCGTTGCAAAGGTGAACCAGGGGTAGATCCGTTCTGCGATGACTCTGACTGCTTATGATCAATTATCCTATTGATGATTATTTTTCTGTGATTATCATTCATTGTGTCAACTCCTCTATTTCTGCGACCGTTTTAGGTACATCGATAGTCAGCACTTCATGACCAACAGCTGTCACTGCCACATCATCTTCGATACGCACCCCAATATTCCAGAAATGCTGCGGAACATTATCCGCCGGACGAATGTAACATCCTGGTTCCACCGTCAAAGTCATTCCCGGGTGATAAACAGCGCCATTGACCATTCTTTTTATATTCCCCCGCATCATGGACATCCAGTCCCAACCAATGTCCTGTACGGTGCATGTAAAACCGCTTATAATCTTCTGATTGAATCACACTGTCCACACTACCTTGGCATAGCCCCAGATCGATAAATCCCTGGGCAAGCACCTGTAAAGCAGCCTGATGAGGCATATCCCAGGTATTCCCGGGCTGGACTACCGCGATTGCTGCCATTTGAGCAGAGAGCACGAGCTGATAAATATCTTTTTGTACCGAAGTAAATTTTCTATCTACCGGGAAGGTACGGGTGATATCGGCTGCATAACCATTAAATTCACAACCAGCATCAATAAGCAGCAAATCACCCGATTGTAATTGTGCTTTATTTTCGATGTAATGCAATACACATGCATTAGCGCCCCCTGCCACGATAGGCGAGTAAGCCGGCGCTTGCGAACCCAGCCGACGAAACTCATGCAATAATTCGGCTTCGATCTCGTATTCATACATGCCAGGTTTAGTCTTCTGCATCGCTCGACAATGTGCTCCCGCAGAAATTTTTGCCGCATGGCGCATGAGCAAGAGTTCTTCCTCACTTTTAAACAAGCGCATTTCATCCAGAATGTGACAAACATCGCGTATTTCGTGGGGTGCTGATACGCCGCTACGTACCTTTTCTCTTACCTGATTAATCCAGTTGATGAGGCGTGTATCCCATGCCGCATCTTGCCCTAGCATGGAATAGATAGTTGGTTGATTCTCAAGTAATTTGGGTATCCATTCATCCAATTTGGTTATGGGATAAGCTGCATCAAAACCAAATGCTTCACGCGCAGCATCGGGTCCATAACGGAATCCATCCCAAATCTCACGTTCCTCATTTTTTTCTCGGCAGAACAGTATCTGTTCTGCATTTCCCTGACTATTCTCGCAAATGACGACTAATACAGCCTCAGGCTCATAGAAACCTGTTAGATAATAAAAATAGCTATCGAAACGATAGGGATAAAAAGCATCCCGATTTCTGAGTCTTAAAGGAGATGTTGCAATGATGGCAACACCCTTTTGCATATGTGACAGTAAGCGTAAGCGCCGATCGCTAAAAGTTTTGATTTGATTCATAGTGACTTGATTTTTACAAGATACCTCTGGGGAAAGCAATGCAAAATGGCTATTTTCATAAAGACTAATGCGCCTGCTCCCAATTATTACCCACACCTAGTTCGACTTGAAGGGGAACATTTAGTTTGCAGACATTTTCCATTAAATCCGGCAATACATGTTTTACAATATCGACTTCTTCATTGGGTACTTCCAGAACTAATTCATCATGAACCTGCATGATGAGTATGCTGCGCATCTTTTCCTTTATCAGCCATTCATGCACGGCAATCATTGCAAGCTTAATGATATCTGCTGCAGTTCCTTGCATGGGCGCATTGATAGCGGCACGCTCCGCTGCCAGTTTGCGATTGTGATTGGAGCTGTTGATTTCCGACAGCCATAATTGACGACCAAATACAGTCTCGACATATCCTTTCTCCCTTGCTTGCAGTCGTGTTCTCTGCATATATTCAGCGACCCCGGGATAGCGGGCGAAATAGCGGTCGATATAAATGCGCGCGGCACTACGCTCAATCCCTAATTGGGTTGCCAAACCATAATCAGACATACCATAAATAAGTCCAAAATTGATTACTTTGGCATAGCGACGCTGTTCATGATTAACCTGATCCACCGATATGCCAAACACTTCTGCTGCAGTGGCACAGTGAATATCCTCATCAGCAGCAAATGCCTTAAGCAATCCACTATCCTGAGAAATATGCGCCATGATGCGCAATTCAATCTGAGAATAATCCGCCGAAATAATACAACTACCAGGAGGTGCTATAAATGCTTCCCGGATACGCCGGCCTTCCTGCCTGCGGACCGGTATATTTTGTAAATTTGGATCATTGCTAGCCAATCTTCCGGTTACGGCGACTGCCTGCGCATAAGTGGTGTGTACCCGGCGAGTATTGCTATCCACCATTAATGGTAATTTATCCGTGTAAGTCGATTTAAGTTTAGCCAGACCACGATATTCGAGCAGAATTTTAGGTAGCGGATAATCGAGCGCGAGTTGCTGCAAAACATCTTCATCGGTCGATGGTGAGCCTTTGGGGGTTTTCTTGATAACTGGTAATTTAAGCTGGTTAAATAAAATTTCCTGGATTTGTTTGGTTGAATTCAAATTAAATACTTGCCCGGCAATCAAACAAGCCTGCTGTTCCAGTGCCAGTAATTGCTTTTCCAGCTCACGGCTTTGTGCTTGGAGAAGGTCCACATCCAGCAGCACGCCATTACGCTCAATCTGGAATAACACATTGAGTAACGGCATCTCGATATGGCGATAAATATAGTCGAGTTGTGCTTGACATGTCATCTTCGGGTATAAGCACTGATGCAATTGCAGCGTAATATCAGCGTCTTCTGCTGCATAGCGCGTCGCCTCATCAAGCATGACCTGATCAAATCCAATCCGGCCGACACCTTTACCCGTTACTTCATCATAGGTAATCGTTTTTACACCCAAATGACGCCATGCCATGCTATCCATATTGTGCGGATGATGGGACTCCAGCACATACGATTGCAGTAAGGTGTCATGCGCAATACCATTCAGGCTGATGCCATGATTCGCAAAAATATGCTTGTCGTATTTCAGATTTTGTCCAACTTTCAATTTTGCTGGATTCTCAAGCCAGGATTTCATTTTGTTCAACACAAAATCGATATGTAATTGTTGTGGCGCACCAGGAAAACAGTGAGTAAGCGGCAAATAAGCTGCTTGACCTGGCTCAATACATAACGAAATTCCTACCAGCTGCGCCTGCAGTGGATTCAAACTAGTCGTTTCAGTATCGAGCGAAACCAATGGTGCCGCATCGCAATGCACCAGCCATTTGTTCAACTGATCTTCGGTAAGAATAGTTTCATAAGCAACTGATGTGATTTCACTGGGCATGGATACCGCACTGCTTGGATATAGCTGTGCAGCCGTTAATGGATCTGACAGAGCAGAGCCAGATTGCTCATTCTGCTGCAACTCGCGTAACCAGGTTTTAAATTCCAGGCATTCAAAGAGCGCTACCAGTTTTTGAGTATTTTGTGGTCTAACCACCAGATCTTGCCAATCGGCTGAAAGATTCACATCACACTTAATCGTCAGTAATGCGCGTGATATCTCTAACCAAGGTATTGCTTTGCGCAGATTCTCTCCGATGACTCCGCTTATTTCACTGGCATGCGCGATGATATTATCCAAGCTGCCGTACTGTGTCAGCCACTTCACTGCAGTCTTAGGTCCGACTTTCTCAACCCCTGGAATATTATCTGAGCTATCACCTACCAACGCCAGGTAATCGAGTATCTGCGCAGGCATTACACCAAATTTCTTCAGTACCCCCGCCTCATCCAGAATCTCATTGCTCATGGTATTAACGAGTCTGATACCAGAATTTACCAATTGCGCGATGTCTTTATCACCCGTTGAAATAATGCATTGCATACCTGATTGCTCCGCTTTTTTAGCAAGAGTCCCGATCACATCATCTGCTTCAACCCCTTCAATTATCAGTAAAGGCCATCCCATTGCCTTAATACATTCGAGCAATGGCGCAATTTGTTCAGACAAATCTGCCGGCATGGGAGGACGATGTGCTTTGTATTGCGGATAAATATCATCACGAAAAGTTTTGCCTTTTGCATCAAACACGCACGCGCTATAATCTGTTTGGTAATCCTTGTGCAAGCGACGTAACATATTAAGTACACCGTAAATTGCACCAGTTGGTTCATTTTGTCGATTGCGTAAATCGGGTAGTGCATGAAAAGCACGATATAAATAAGATGAACCATCAACTAGCAAAAGCGTTTTCATCTAAAAAAGGACCTCTATGAGCTTGCAAGAAAAACTAAGCGCTGTTATGTCTCTTGAGAAACCCTGGTCGACTAAAGAGTCATGGCGCGTATTTGGAATCATGTCTGAGTTTGTGGAAGGTGCAGAGCGCCTAGAATTTATTCAGCCAGCAGTCAGTATCTTTGGGAGCGCACGAACTGAACCGAATCACCCCTATTATAAATTAACTGAAGTCATTGCACGGCAATTGTCGGATGCAGGCTTCTCAGTCATTTCGGGTGGTGGCCCGGGCATTATGGAAGCTGCCAACAAAGGCGCCTTTTATGGTAAGGCTCCCAGTGTCGGTCTTAATATCCAGCTTCCTCATGAGCAACACCGCAATATTTATCAGGATGTCAGTCAAACGTTCCGTCATTTTTTTGCCCGTAAGTACATGTTTGTCAAATTTGCGACAGCTTATATCGTCATGCCTGGAGGATTCGGTACACTGGATGAACTGATGGAAGCACTTACACTTATCCAGACTGGCAAAACCAGAAAAATGCCTATCATTTTAGTGTGCTCGGATTTCTGGCGTGGTCTGCTTGATTGGTTTCAGCAAGTGCTCATCCATGAAGGCTATATCTTACCAGAAGATATGAATTTAATTCAGATCATTGATGAGCCCGCCGAGATTGTCAACGCAATCTTTCAATATTATGAAACTTCTGGCTTTGAACCCACAGCTGCTGAAAAGGAAATTCAACTCAATTTGTAATAATCTACTTTATTTAAGATAGAATGAACGTTACCATTCTCCAGGAATCAGCATGCAACCTATAAAGACTACTCTATTTTTGTGTGCTATTTGTTTTACGTTGTCAGTCTCTGCGCAATCTACTCAGAAACCAGCTGATCGACCACCACTTCCTGAACTGCCTGATTTAGCGCCACGTGAGGAACCAGAACTGCCTGATCTGGGGATCGACTCCTCACTGGAACCGCAAGTGACGATTAAAAAAGGTAAAGAAGAAACTGTGGAGGAATATCGGATCAATGGTCAGCTATATATGATCAAAGTCATTCCTCGCATTGGCAAACCATTCTATCTTTTAAATAAACGCAGTCCCGTGGGTGAGCCCCATCGAGGTGATCTTGAAGGTTATGGTGTAAACGTTCCGATGTGGGAAATTTACAGATTTTGAAACCAAACGAGATCAACATGAGAAAATAATAGCTACGTGAGGCATAAATCTATTTATTGACGCTTTTTCCACTGTTTATTCATGTCTGTTTTTACTCCGGTTACCAAGGAACAACTATCAATCTGGCTCCAAGATTATCCCATCGGCACACTGATCGATCTTCAAGGTATCTCATCTGGCATTGAAAATACCAATTATCTGGTTACAACAACGCTTGGTAAATACATTCTGACGCTATTTGAGAAACTGACTGCAGTCAGAACTCCCCTTCTACCTCAATCTGATGGCTCACTTATCGCATCGAGGTATTCCATGTCCCAATCCGATTGCTACGCGCGAACAAAAACTGCTGGGTGAATTGAATGGCAAACCGGCCAGTATCGTTACCTTTTTACCCGGTAAATCGCTGACACATCCCACTGCCGAACAATGCGCCGAGATTGGGGGAATGCTAGCCAGAATGCACTTGGCTGGCTTATCTTACCCCGTAAAAATGGCCAATCCACGAGGTTTAGCATGGTGGAATACTGCAGCGAAAGAAGTGATGCCGTTTCTTACGAAAGAGGAACAAATATTACTTAATGAAGAGTTGCAATTTCAAGTATTACATCAAACAGAGGCTCTCCCGCGGGGAGTGATCCATGCTGATCTATTTCGCGATAATGTATTATTCACTGATACATCAATCGGTGGCATTATCGATTTCTATTTTGCTTGTAATGACACATTCTTGTACGATCTTGCTATTACCATCAATGACTGGTGTATATCTGAAGATAGTCGTATTAGACGAGATGCTCACACAGGCACTTTTAACAGCATATCACCGTATACGCCCCCTCGTTAATGAGGAGCATAAGGCATGGCCGCGAATGCTGCGTGCTGGCGCATTGCGTTTCTGGATATCACGTTTGTATGATTACCATTTGCCTCGAGAAGGAGAGCTCACTCATAAGAAAGATCCAACGCATTTCAGAGAAATTCTGAAATATCATCTGGCTAATCATTCCAAATTGATGCAAATCTGGATTAACTAATCAACTAAAATAATCTATGTAGCTGCTTGATCATTAACCCTGATCTCCATTTCTAAATCAAGCATGGCGCGCAGGTAAAACCGACAAATTGTCGGTTTGATTTAGAAATGGAATAACCAGAAAGGAAAGGTGGAATAAATGGAATATCATTCCTCCCAAGCATAGGATTCTATACAGGGATCATCCTATTTTATATTCACATCTTCCCTAAAAAAGGTGAATATTTCTGGCAAATTATTATATTTTCAGATCAACTAACAAAATTTATTGGAGAAAACAAATTGATAGAAGCTCGACAGGTTCGTGGTAAACAAGGGTTGCAATGGATACTGAGTGGTTTTTATTTGTTTCGCTTATCCCCGTTTGTCTGGATATTACTGTGTTTCACACTCATATTAATCGCCGCCACACTGGAGTTTCTGCCTGTGCTAGGGAAATTTATTTTCACGCTCCTTTCTCCCGTTTTTATGGCTGGAATCATGGCAGGCTGCAAAAGCCTGGAACAGGGTGATCAATTAGAACTGGGTCATTTATTTCTTGGTTTCAGAAAGAATACCGTACCGCTGATTACGGTAGGAGGATTTTATCTAATAGGACAAGTTCTGATAATCGGTGTGTTCATGATGATAGGAGGAAGCGAGCTGGTCGATATGCTGCTCTATGGAAAAAGATTTGATGAGCAAGAGCTGATGGGTGTGATGGATAACATTTTATCTGCCTCAATCGCTGGATTACTGCTGACAATTCCACTCATGATGGCAATTTGGTTTGCTCCTTTATTGGTCATGTTCGAGAATATGCCACCCTTCATTGCCATACGAAAAAGCTTTTTTGCCTGCTTGAAAAATATTATTCCCATTCAGATCTATTTTATTGTGCTCATCATACTGGGCTTGCTTGCCATCATGCCTTATGGAATAGGGCTCTTTATCTATATCCCTACTGTATTTGCCTCCATCTATGTCAGTTATCAGGATATTTTCCATCCTGAATCCATGCTTACCGACAAAGAGGCTACAGAGAAAAAGAAGAGATAGAAGAATGCAAAGAAGATACTAATCAGCCTAGTCAGCCCCGCAGATTGATCTTCGATTACAAAGGTGTCAGTTTGGCATATTCCAGCAGGAGCCATTTGGTTCCTGCGCGATTGAATTGAACCTGAACTCGCATGTCAGGGCCTTGGCCCTCATAATTGATAATTACCCCGGCTCCAAATTTTGCATGCGAAACATTCTGTCCTATGCGCCAGCCGGATGACTGTTCTGCTGAATCTGCAGTCAATCTTTTCTGTACCGCTCCTTTTCCAGCAGACTGCCCCCATGAATTCCTGCCAAAGGTAAATCCTGCCTGCTCATTAGCAGATCGAAAAGACTCGCTGTTAACTTTGGATAGTGGCTGCAGCCACTTCAGCAAATGATCTGGTATTTCATTAATAAATCGCGAAGCAATATTGTAATGTGTCTGACCATGCAACATCCGGCTTTGCGAAAAGCTCAGATATAACCGTCGCCGTGCACGTGTCATCGCCACATACATCAAACGCCGCTCTTCTTCCAGTCCATTTACTTCATTGCGGCTATTGTCGTGCGGAAACAGCCCTTCTTCCAGTCCGCTTAGAAATACAGTATGGAATTCCAGCCCCTTAGCTGCATGCACAGTCATAAGCTGCAAGGCATCCTGATGATGATCTGCCTGATGCTCACCTCCTTCGAGTGAGGCATGGGAAAGAAATGCCACCAGACTGTCATCTTCAGCTTCATGCACAAAGCTGGTCGCTGCATTGATTAATTCATTCAGATTTTCCAGTCGCTCTGCGCCATCACGTTCCAAACCGTAATGGCTCAATAATCCACTGTGAGTCAGCATGTAGCGGATAGTCTCAGGTAACGGAAAATTGACACAAGCACGCTGCATCGTCATGATCAGAGCAACAAAGCTTGGAAGTCCTTTTTTGGCCTTGCCTTCATCAGAGATAGCGGTTGTTTCGCCGCCACACTTGTTAAGGGCTGCTGCCCATAAGCTCGTTTGATGCAATTTCGCCTCATCCTGCAATTGTTCCAAAGTGCGCGCACCAATGCCACGAGGCGGGAAATTGATCACCCGTAATAACGCATGATCATCATCAGGATGTGCAATCAATCGCAAATAGGCAAGTGCATGCTTGATCTCCTGACGTTCAAAAAAGCGCATGCCGCCATAAACTCGATAAGACAACGAAGCATTGAACAGACTATGTTCCAATACGCGTGACTGTGCATTGGATCGATAAAGCAAAGCGATATCGGAAAGCGCAACCCCCTCTGAATGAAGTGCTTTGATCTCATCAACGATAAAGGCAGCCTCATCAAAATCTGTCACAGCGTTATACACACGCACGGGCTCACCATGCCCTTCAGAAGTCCACAAGTTCTTGCCAAGACGCCCGCGATTATGTTCTATCAAGGCATTGGCTGCTTCCAGAATATTGCCGTGGGAACGGTAGTTTTGCTCCAGCTTGATAATTTTCTGAATAGCAAAATCACGCTCAAGATCCTGCATATTCCCAGTATGAGCACCGCGGAATGCATAGATGCTTTGATCATCATCCCCTACCGCAAATACGGCAGCAGATTTGGGTGAATCACCACCTGCCAGCAATTTGAGCCATCGGTATTGCAATCGATTGGTATCCTGAAATTCATCTACCAGGATATGGCTGAAACGATCACGATAATGATTACGCAGAATCTCGTTATGAGTCAGTAATTCGTAACACCGTAATAGGAGTTCGGCAAAATCAACGATTCCTTCCCGCATACACAATGTTTCATACACACGGTAAAATTCGAGCATCTTGCGAGTGAAATTGTCATGCGCTTCAACCTGAGAAGCACGCAACCCCTCTTCTTTGGCATGATTGATAAACCATTGGATCTGCCGAGGTGGAAATGCTTTCTCATCTACAGCAAGATCCTTCAGCAATCGCTTGATAACCGCCTGCTGATCGCCTATATCGAGAATTTGAAACGTCTTTGGCAATCCAGCATCCTGATAATGTGCGCGCAGCATACGGTGACACAAACCATGAAAAGTTCCAATCCACATTCCGCGCGTATTGATAGGCAGCATCGCAGCAATACGCACGATCATTTCTCTGGCTGCTTTATTAGTAAACGTAACAGCAAGAATACCGTTTGGACTAACCTGACCTGATTGGATCAGGTAGGCGATACGTGTTGTCAGCACCCGTGTTTTACCACTACCAGCGCCGGCCAGTATCAATGCCGACTGATGCGGTAGTGTGACAGCTTCAAGTTGTTCTGGATTCAATCCAGAAAGTAAGGAAATCATGACTCAGAAAGCAGTGCTGGTGTTCCCTGCCTGAAGGTAAATGATAAATTATCATAAAACTCACTACCTTCCCCAGGCAGGGATTGAAGAATTATTGTTTACTTTTTGCAGCCAAATCAAGAATTAATGGTGTCAGAATCAATTCAATTGCCAAGCCCATTTTGCCACCCGGCACAACTATGGTATTTGGACGTGACATGAATGAATCATGAATCATATTTAACAAGAAAGGAAAATCCACATTCTTGTAATCACGGAAACGGACAACCACCATACTTTCATCCAACGTCGGAATGTCACGGGCAATAAAAGGATTGGAAGTATCGACTGTGGGAACTCGCTGGAAATTGATATGTGTGCGTGAAAACTGCGGGGTAATATAGTGCACATAGTCGTGCATACGACGCAGAATAGTCTGCGTTACGGCTTCTGCAGAATAGCCACGCGCACTGGTATCACGGTGGATTTTCTGTATCCATTCAAGATTGACGATGGGCACGACGCCCACGAGTAAATCCACATATTTTGCTACATCGGCGGTATCGCTTTTTACACCCCCATGCAAACCCTCATAAAACAAAAGATCGGTTCCTGCTGCGATCGGTTTCCAAGGAGTGAAGGTACCAGCTTTCTGATTGTAAGGAGCAGCTTCTTCTTCATTATGAAGGTACAAACGAGTCATACCCGACCCTGTTTCACCATATTCTTTGAATAATGTTTCTAATTTCTCAAATTCATTTGCTTCTGGTCCGAAATGGCTGATAGCACGCCCGTTGCTTTTCTCTGACTCTGCAACTGCGTTTTTCATGGCTTCCCGGTCGTAGCGGTGGAAACTATCCCCTTCCACGATAGCGACATTTAATTTCTCTCGACGAAAGATATGCTCAAAACTATTCTTAACCGTGGATGTGCCAGCACCGGATGAACCAGTCACGGCAATAACGGGATATTTTTGCGACATTTTACTACTATCTCCTTAAATATAAACAAAAATGCTAAATTTCCAGATGATCTCCAGGCCACAGAGTTTGTAAAAAAATTTTAGCGCATGGCTGAGAGCAAAACAAGAAAACGAGTTTGACAAGTTTCGCTAAAACTTGGTTTTTTCGAAACTACGTTTTGACGTGATTGCATCACATACCAAACATATACCAAAAAATAGGCGAAGTCGAAGTAAGTGTAAATACCGCCCAACGCAGCTATCAAGACGTGCAGCTGATTTTTTTTACAAGCTCACAGACATTAACTTTATATGATACCTTCTTTCCACATTAATTTGCAGGTAGTCACTTCAAAATATAAATAGGAAAGAATTTATCCCAGATATTTCACCAGGCCAGCCTGTCATAATGCAAAAGCTGATAAATGGGTACTTCCAGATAGATTGACGCAAATCCAATTTGTATTGTTGACCTTCGCGGGCCCTGGTGGGAGATTTGCTGCATCTTTACGTTCCCGCTTCGCGCCAATAGTCGCGGGATACGTAAAGCTTCTCGCAAATCCCCTCACCATCATCCCGTGTCCTGGCGAAATATCCGGACTAGTCAAGCCGGGCGTGCTTCCTCCCCCACAACCAATATCAATAAGATAGCTATATGCTACCAACGTCTGGAATCATCATTTCATACAACGCGGATTCTTGCCCGCAGCTCTGGCTTGTTGTTGTAGCTGCTGTGCTTGTGGTAAGCGTGCTTGCAGATCCTGAATACGCGTAGTATGGGAGGGATGCGTCGAGAGAAATTCGACAGGACGAGGGCCTTGGCTTGCTTGCGCCATTTTTAACCATAATGTAATGCTTTCCGCAGGATTGAAGCCCGCTTTGGCCATGAGATCCAATCCGATCGTATCGGCTTCACTTTCATGCAATCTACTAAAAGGCAAGATGATCCCATACTCCGCGCCGATCCCCAGTAAACTGACTGCAGTCTGACCCATAGCTGTCTGCGGCGCTGCTACCGCCTGAATCAAGGTTATTCCAGCTTGGGCACCTAATTGTTGGGACAGACGTTCATTGCTATGTCTGGCTAAAACATGACCGACTTCATGTCCGATGATCGCAGCCAATTGATCTTGATTTTCAACCAGATTAATCAAACCAGTATATACGCCAATTTTTCTACCTGGTAGTGCAAATGCATTAAGCGACGGATCCTCGAAAACAATAACTTCCCACTCACCACCGACTTCTCGTGCAATGGCATTAGCTACACAATGCACAAACCGATTGCCCTCTACGTTGCGACTGATCGGTTTTTCATGTTTCAAATTCTCAAATGCCTGCAATCCCATGCTATCCACCTCTGCATCTGGCATAAAAGCCAGCTGCGTTCTACCAGTTGGAGTTGTAGCACATGCAGTCAGAAATAAAACGGATAACAAGAGTAAAAATATTTTTAAGCATAGATGAATCAGCATTTGAAAATTTCCTCAATAAGTGTTCACAGTTTTGAGATGAGAGCTTATGAAGAAATCATTACGAGCGCCCCAAGCGCAAGGCAGACAGAACGCAGAACCGAGAAAACGAGTTCAAGAAGTTTCAGCGTAACCACATATCAAATTGATAGGCAGGGAAAGTACCCGCTCAACGCAATTATTGGGACGCACAATTGATTTATTCACACGCTCTGAGGCTATCATGAGCAGTTGAAGCATATCAAGCGCATTGTTCACGGTATAATCATGATTTTTGTCTATTGCCAGGAAATTCGTCACATGCAAGAAAAATATCACCCTCAGGAAATCGAACAAGACGCGCAGCAATACTGGGAAAAGACCGCCGCATTCAATATGACGGAAAACCCTGGCATGCCTAAATATTATTGTTTGTCGATGTTTCCCTATCCCTCGGGTAAGCTGCACATGGGACATGTTCGTAATTACACAATAGGTGACGTATTGTCTCGCTATCGCCGTATGCAGGGATATAACGTTTTACAACCTATGGGCTGGGATGCATTTGGATTACCCGCTGAGAATGCTGCCATGCAACATGGTGTCCCACCAGCCCAATGGACATACGATAACATTGCCTACATGCGCAAGCAATTGAAAAGCCTAGGCTTTGGTATCGATTGGAATCGTGAAATTGCAACCTGTGATCCTCACTATTACCGATGGAATCAATGGCTGTTCTTACGCATGCTGGAAAAAGGAATCGCTTACAAAAAAACTCAGGTGGTGAACTGGGATCCCATCGATCAAACAGTACTTGCCAATGAACAAGTTATTGACGGGCGCGGCTGGCGTACTGGTGCACTGGTAGAGAAGCGCGAGATACCAGGTTACTACCTGGCTATCACCCAATATGCTGATGAACTGCTCAACGATCTGGACAAACTACCTGGCTGGCCTGAACGCGTGAAAACCATGCAAGCCAACTGGATTGGTAAAAGCTACGGTGTTGATATTATTTTTCCTGCCGATAAAAAATCTGGCACACCTCAAGATTTGAAAGTGTTTACCACGCGGGCAGACACTTTGATGGGGGCAACTTATGTCGCAGTTGCCGCTGAACATCCCCTTGCACTTTATGCGGCGAAGAATAATGCAAAACTTGCTGAATTCATTGAAGAATGTAAACAAGGCGCCACAATGGAAGCAGAACTTGCTACCCAGGAAAAAAAGGGTATGGATACGGGGTTGTTCGTGCTTCATCCACTCACGGGAGAGTCTCTTCCGGTATGGATTGCCAATTACGTACTCATGAGTTACGGTGAAGGTGCTGTCATGGCCGTGCCAGCGCATGACGAGCGCGATTTCGAATTTGCCACCCAATATGCTTTACCAATCAAGGTGGTGATCGGACCTAAAGATAGCGAAATCGATTCAGTGCTTAGCCAGGCTTATGTTGAATATGGTGTTACCATTAACTCAGGGGAATTTTCTGGACACGAATCTCAAGCTGCAGTCGATGCGATCGCAACCGCCCTGGAACAAAAAAGATTAGGAGAAAAACGCGTGCGTTATCGCCTGCGTGATTGGGGTATCTCTCGCCAGCGCTACTGGGGTTGTCCGATTCCATTGATTCATTGTGGTCATTGCGGTGTCGTTCCTGTGCCGGATGATCAGCTTCCTGTGTTATTGCCGGAAGATATGGTGCCAGATGGATCGGGTAATCCACTGGCAAAATCGCCATCATTTCATGAATGTGCCTGCCCCCGATGCGGCCAAGCCGCTCGCCGTGAAACCGATACCATGGACACGTTCGTCGATTCATCCTGGTATTACATCCGTTATGCCTGTCCGGATCAGGGCTCCGCCATGGCTGACTTGCGGGTAAACTATTGGTTACCGGTAGATCAGTATATCGGTGGAATTGAACATGCCATTTTGCATCTGCTTTATTCGCGATTCTGGAGTAAAGTCATGCGTGATCTTGGATTGATCTCCTTTGATGAGCCTTTCACAAACCTGCTGACGCAGGGTATGGTATTGAACGAGATCTTCTTCCGAAAAACGGCTGCAGGTCGCATCAGCTATTTCAATCCATCGGAAGTTGACATTCAGTTTGACGAGCAAGGCAAACGATTTAGCGCTGTGCTGCGTGCTGATAATCAACCGGTTGAATCGGGTGGCATTGGCACCATGTCAAAATCGAAGAATAATGGGGTTGATCCACAGGAATTAGTGGAATCATATGGTGCGGATACGGCGCGATTGTTCATGATGTTTGCCAGCCCTCCCACCCAAACACTAGAATGGTCCGATACGGGCGTAGAAGGTGCCTTCCGTTTTCTAAGACGCCTGTGGAGGTTAGTCTATAGCCACTTACAGCGAGGCGATGTACCTGATGGACAGTCCCTCGCCGAAACACTGCCAGCCGAACTCAAATCGTTGCGTTGTCAGCTTCACCAGACAATAGCCAAAGTAACTGATGATCTCGATCGTCGCCATACCTTCAATACTGCCATTGCTGCTGTAATGGAATTAATGAACGAGCTGGCTAAACTACAGGATACCGATTTAACTGCACGACAGCTCATGCAAGAAGCACTGGAAAGTATTGTCCTGCTGCTGTCACCGATCGTCCCGCACATCTGTCACGCACTTTGGCGGAAACTTAGGCCAGACACGGAATTGCTCGATCAATCGTGGCCCAAAGTTGATCCTCTTGCGCTGGTGCAGGATGATATCGAGTTAGTCGTGCAGGTCAATGGTAAATTACGTGCGCAAATACGTGTCCCCAAAGATGCAGATCGTACAACTATCGAACGCATTGCATTGGATCATGCGCATATTCAGAAAACCATTACAGGACAGTCAGTGAAAAAAGTAATTGTTGTTCCAGGGAGATTGGTCAATATTGTCGTTTAACAGGCTGTTGAAAAATGTATTCGAGGCAGTCGATGATAGGCAAAAACAGGCAAAAAAAGCGGCGTTTATACCTGATAAATGACTATCTTGAGCTTGTTTTTAACACCGCAGCGGCAACACAGATAGCTTTTAAACAGTCTGTTAGAGGGCGTCGTTTAGAGGACAATGTAACGCTTTGAATTATTGATGGCCGAATAGATTCAAACGATGGCTTTATACCGGAAATAATTAGTATCCACATGATGAAACCAATCCGTACCTTTCTTGTTATTTCAGTCTTATGGTCGCCATAACCGCCTGCGGCTTCCGTTTGCGTGGACAGATCTCTACTCTCCCGTTTGAGACTATTTATGTCGCTGCACCACCCGGCCACCCTATCGGGCTGGATATGGAGCGAGCCATTCGTGTCAGTACCACGACTAAAGTTGTCGAAAAACCAGAAAAGGCTCAGGCAATACTTCAGATCATCAGTGCGGTCAACGAGAAGAAAATATTATCTCTTTCGACCGGTGGACGTGTCAGGGAATTTCAGTTGATCTATCGTGTTTCTGCGCGCTTGCTCGACTCTCAAGGCGAAGCACTTACACCCGTGGATGATATCATTCTGACACGCGTACTACCTTTCCTAGATGCGCAGGTTTTGGCCAAAGCGGCAGAGGAGGAAATGCTATATAAAGATATGCAGGTAGATGCCGTGCAGCAGTTAATTCGACGAATGGCCGCAGTCAAACTTCAATAATTATTTTTAAAAAGTGTTAATTCTTGTGCACTTCTAGCAAACGCAAACTGATTTATGAGCATTACCCCTGATCAACTGTTTCGTCAACTACAAAAACAGCTCATGCCACTTTATACTATCACTGGCGATGAACTGTTGCTCGCGATGGAAGCGGCGGATGCGATTCGCAATCATGCTCGACAAAACGGCTACACAGAACGCGATATATTTACGGTAGATCACCGCTTCGACTGGTCGAGTATACAGCGCTGGCAAGAGTCAATCGTCATTGTTTGGAGAACGGCGAATACTTGATCTACGTATCCCTGCGGGCAAACCTGGCAAAGAAGGCAGTAACGCTATCGAAGCACTTTGTCAGAACCCATCTGCTGATACCATTACGCTCATCATGCTGCCTAAAATCGATAAGCAAACACAGACAAGCAAATGGTTTAAGGCGCTGGATCATTCGAGTGTGATGGTCGCAGTTGATCCGATAGAACACTCCCGGCTAGCCAACTGGATACAGCAACGTCTCGATATCCAAGGGCAGCAAATTACACCAGATAGCTTGCAATTTCTCGCAAATAAGGTAGAAGGCAACCTTCTGGCGGCTCAACAGGAAATCAAGAAACTCGCTTTACTCTATCCACCTGGGATGCTTTCTTTCGAGCAAGTCAAGAATGCTGTACTCGATGTCGCGCGCTATGATGTATTTAGTCTGCCCGAGGCCATGCTGACAGCAGATACTGTGCGCTACGCCCGTATCCTGGAAGGACTGCAAGGTGAAGGTACTCCCCCTCCCCTGATTCTGAGTACACTCACTGAACCTATACGCACGCTGCTGCTCATTCATCAGGCACTTGATGCAGGCAAGCCACTTGCACAAGCGTTAAAAGACAGCCGCGTCTGGAATCAGCAGCAAAAAATCATGACGGTCGCTGTAAAACGCTTGCCCCCTCGATTACTGTTACAAGCGCTATTACACGCAGCAAGCATAGACAGAATCATCAAGGGTGTTGCCCAAGGTGATATTTGGAATGAATTGCTGCAGTTTGGCTTGCGCCTCACAACGCGCCAGTCTTTTATGCATTCATTCTATTTCTAAATCAAACATGCCACGAAGACGAGACGCAAACAGCAGGAATCATACGACAAAGAGAAGTCGGCAAAGTCAGATTTGATTCAGAAATGGAATAACAACGCGATTAACCGCTAAATTCTCCTAATAAAAACACAGGAAAAATATGAAAGCACGTATTAAATGGCTGGATGGTATTAGCTTCAGAGGTGAAACAGAAAGTGGACATTCCGTAATAATTGATGGCGCACCGGATATCGGTGGGAAGAATCTGGGGCCACGCCCGATGGAATTGATTTTACTGGGACTCGGTGGCTGCTCCTCTATTGACGTCATCCTGATTCTGCAGAAAAGCCGCCAGGAAGTTACCGATTGCGTCGTGGAAATTGATGCCGCCCGCGCTTCTGAAGATCCCAAGGTCTTCACCGATATCCATCTACACTTTATCGTCACCGGAAAAAACCTGAATACTCAACAAGTAGAGCGCGCGATCAATCTCTCCGCAGAAAAATATTGTTCAGCCTCCATCATGCTCAAGAGCGCTGTCAATATCACGCATGATTATGAAATAATTGAAGGATAGCTTTACGGGTTAGATAGAAATGAGAAAACACGCCTATTAGCAGTCAGCCTGAATTATCCTAAAAAAACCGCTTTTAGGATATTTCATGGCTCCGTAAGAAAAACAACCGAAAAAATAAACCTATCGTGAAGAAGTGATATGGCTAAAATAATCGCCACCTGTACCGTCTGATAGTCCAGGAGGTAAAGGTCCAACTCCCTGGAAGAAAAAATCACCACTGTTTCCAAAATTGTCTGTCCAAGTGCCATTAAGCGATTGTGTATTTAACGACACAAAAAATTGGCCATGAAACCCGTTAGGGAAATGGGAGGTAAATCCTAGATGATATCGATTAGTGGAAGAGTTCAAATTAGCTGCACCATGCGATGAAACTTGAAAAGTGGCGATTCCTTGGGTACCTGTAAGTTCAAAAACAAATCCTTTATCTTCAATATCGAAACACAAAACATCAACAAAAGGATTCAGTCTCCAGCAAAACACCCCCAGGTTTTGGGCGTGGAGAGTAATGGGTAACAATAGTCCAATGAGATTAACTAAAACGAATAACCTTTTCATCTTTATCCCTCCTGGCTACCTGCCATTTAGACTCATTGATAAAGGACGCTAGAAAAGCAACTTATTCTTCACAAGAAGGTACTTCCGCAGCCGACCACCCCGAGTTAACTTTCCTATTTCGCGCATACCGACATTGCGGATAAAACGCATACGAAGTTAGCGCGCTTTGACAGACATTAGCAGATTAATCCTACTGAAACACTTATTGCTATTGGTGTCTGCCCCATTCAAAACAAACTCCAAAGGCAACACCACAGCCGGCGCTTACGCGCCATTACTACACTTCCTTTTATAAATCTGATTCCATTATTCCATTGATTCCATTTGAAATCAAACATGGCGCAAAGGAAAAATGCAGATGGTATAAATCCAAGACAAGAAAAAGCTGACAATATCAGGTTTGATTTAGAAATAGAATTAAAAAAATAGATATAGAATAAGGGAAGATAGTCAAATGACATTGCTCCGTATGTTACTAATTTTTAATAACTAAATTCAGCAATAAAAAATGTCGTTATAAAGTGACATCCGTTATTGCCGAATATAAATAGACGCAGTATGATGTATGCAAATGCTGTATCGGTATGAGCAAATGACAACATTCTGGAAATGGTCGTAATGATGAAAAAATTTCTATGCAAATGAAATTATTGGAAAATATAATTTGACTTGAAGCAAGATAGCTAAAAAGCTTGATGATCATTGACGAAGTTGATTTACCTGCCCATGAGCTAAGAATCAGCAAACCTGTATTTTTCAATTCACTGCGACACACTATGAAAAAGGTATTTTGATTGTGATCAGCAACCTGCCGTTCTACCAGTGGAACACGACCTTTATCCAACTTACACACGCCTCCCTTTATCCGATCTCGTGTTGTGCCGTATGTGCGCATCCTGTCAATTGCGGGGATAAGCTTCTAATTAAAGCATTGGCGAGTAGCAAATATGACGAAGGATAAAATGATAATTTTATCCTATCATGTAAATAGCATTTGATGCTGGCATATCAGATTAATTCGAGATTCACTGAAATGACTGTGTTAATTTTAAATCGACCTTGACAACACGACCCTAATCGAGTCAGACAGGAGTAATTATCTTGATTTTATTTGCCAGCTCATCTGAAGACAAACTTATTCATTGGAAGCAAGGATTATCAGATATCTCTACTTTATACTGCTTGACAAATCCGGATACCCTCAGAAATGAGCTGATAAGAAGATCGCCCCCCATCCTTTTACTTGATTATGACTTACTAGAACTAGATAACGCTCAAACGATTGAAAACCTGCTGAAGTTCAGCCCACGAACACGCATCATATTATTTAGCCCCGGTATTTCTGATGAAAAAGAATGGAAGCTATTCAAGGCAGGGATTAAAGGCTTTTGCTTGGATACGATCTCATCCGAACAAATCAAGCGGGCAGTTGAAGCCGTCTGGCGAGGTGAATTATGGATCCGGCGCCAACTGGTTCAACGTATGCAAGATGAGCTGGCCATGGCCATGCAGGAGAAAAAACACATTGAGCGTGCAATGCATAACCTGCTTGAAAATTTAACAAAACGTGAATATGAAATCGCCATCCTGGTAGGCCGCGGCGAAAGCAACAAGCAGATTGCCAGACAATTGGATATTACCGAACGAACCGTCAAGGCACACTTGACTGAAATATTCCGCAAGCTGGCCATTTCAGACCGAATCAAGCTGGCCTTGCTCGTTAAAGATACCACTACTACCACAACAAATCATCAGGTATTTGAAGATAATGACAGCGATTATCCCACCATCTCCGCCTGATGCTACATTTGCTCGCTCGTAAAAAATACCTGTCGTCACTATTATCCGGTTAAGCAAAATTAGGGAACCGTAGGGTGCAATAAGCTTAGCGCATTGCACCAGATTTGCATTCATAGGATATACGGCGCAATATCCAATGGTTATTGCGCCGTATATGTTGCAGATGCTTAGTAAAATTTTCACCGATGCAGTGACGGTCTCAAATCCTCAATTTATTGATTTAAAACACAAACGGAATCAACCTGTAACGTACATTAAACATATAAGTACGATAAGTTTGATCCTGAGCAAGATGTTTTTCTTCGCGAAAAATTCTTATGCAGAGAAATAGCATCGTCACTATATAAACCAACAGATTCATAAACGTGGTATGCATCAATACATAGCCACCAAATAACACTGAGTAACTCGCATAAAGCGGATGTCGCACGATACGGTACATCCAGTTTGTTTTAATTTCACGCTTAGCTGCTACAAGTGCAAAACTTCGATTGAGGGAAATCAGACTGATGATCTGCAGCATGGTACCCACCATTATCAGAATACTGGCCGCAGGGAGAATCCCCCACTCTGCTGGGCGCAAAAAGAGTGGTGCAAAGGTGCCAATAATCGCCACCAGCCAGTCTGATGGCGTAGTCGAAACAGTTTGCGGACTACTACGGCAGATAAAGAATATTGCTCCTAAGGTTTCAGCAATGACAACTAGCAATAATGCCCACTCATCGGTTTCCTGAAACCTGCTGAAATGTGCATAAGCAAATAATCCATAAAGCGTGGCCAATAGCGCACCACTGTAAACATTAAATCTCGGCGATTCTATGATTCTTGATAATGCATTCATATTTTGACTCCATGAGATAAAAGAAGAAAGAACAGTAACGTGCGCTCCGTTTTACCTCTGCAGTTTTGATAATTAAACAGACAAACCACACTCACCGAATAAATAGTTTTGTTAGAGTTAGAACAGCAAGATTGCTCACCCATTCTTTATATACGATGCGCGGCTGCTCGTAGATCGTACCAAAGTGACGATGTACCAAAGGACGATGTACCAAAGGACGATAGGCAAGGAATATCTGTAACTCCACAATTACACCGTGGCGTAACAAAACAATGTCACTTTCATAAAGTTCTTTTTACTTAACCTTAACAGGAGTAAATACCATGAACAAACTGATTCAATCCGTAAAGCAATTCATGAACAATGAAGAAGGCGTCACCGCCATTGAATATGGCCTGATCGCTGCCCTGATCGCCGTTGTAATTATTGGTACAGTGCAAACTAGTCGGACACAGATTTGCTTGCTGTGTTTCAAGCAGTGTCCACCGGTCTCAAATCAGCAAGCTAATTTTTGTAGATCGTACCAAAGGACGATGTACCACAGTCCGATAGGCAAGAAATATCTGTGACACCACAATTACACCGTGGCGTAACAAAGCAATGTCACTTTCATAAAGTTCTTTTTACTTAACCTTAACAGGAGTAATACCATGAACAAACTGATTCAGTCCGCAAAGCAATTCTTAAACAATGAAGAAGGCGTCACCGCCATTGAATATGGCCTGATCGCTGCCCTGATCGCCGTTGTAATTATTGGTACAGTGCAAATAGTCGGACAAGATTTGCTTGCTGTGTTTCAAGCAGTGTCAACTGGTCTCAAATCAGCATAATTTTTATAGATCGTACCAAAGGACGATGTACCACAGTCCAATAGGCAAGAAATATCAGTGACACCACAATTACACCGTGGCGTAACAAAGCAATGTCACTTTCATAAAGCTCTTTTTACTTAACCTTAACTGGAGTAAATACCATGAACAAACTGATTCAATCCGCAAAGCAATTCTTGAACAACGAAGAAGGCGTCACCGCCATTGAATATGGCCTGATCGCTGCCCTGATCGCCGTTGTAATTATTGGTACAGTGCAAATAGTCGGACAAGATTTGCTTGCTGTGTTTCAAGCTGTGTCAACCGGTCTCAAATCAGCAATAATTTTATTTTTATATCAGTGCAACAATCGAGTTGCACTGACATAAGAAAAGTCACGATGAGGAAATTTGAATGCATCCTTTGATCACTGGAACTTTGATAATACTACTACTAATCGCCGTCTGGCAGGATATCCGCTATTACCGTATACCCAATATACTCGTTCTTCCGGGTGCTATTATCGGTGTGTTATCTCAATACCCTACTCCCACAGGAAATGGGCGCATTTGGTTTCTTGATTTCGCTAGCAGGATTGGGGGTAGGCTTAGTGGTGTTGCTTCCACTCTATCTGTTGCGTGCCATGGGTGCGGGCGATATCAAACTTATGGCCATGATTGGTGCTTTTGTTGGTCCGCTCAGCATGTTAATTATCACGTTATATATTTTACTGGCAGGTGGCGTAATGGCGATCTTGGTGTCGTACTACTGCGAGGCAGGCTTATCCAGATTACTGGAAAATTTAAAGCTCATGCTGCTCATGCGCCTTGCCGGTTCTATCAATGGCAAGTATTTCCGCAAGCGAAACACTTCCAGAATCCGCCGGCAAATTACCTTACGGTGTAGCAATTGCAGCTGGGACCCTGCTCTTTCTTGCAATGACTCATTGGGTGACGGCTTAACAACAAGAAAATAAAGTGGTTTTACTTGTGCTTTCTAATCTTTACGAAAACAAATTTTCAATATATTCAATTTACTGGAAGTCCAGACAGCTAATGAATTAAGAAATATTGAAAAAAAATTCAAGAGTTTGTGAAGAAATGCAGTGATCGGCCGTAATGATAAATATAAAGAATCCTGCAATCAAATATGTCAATTAGATAAACAAGGGAAAGAAAGCACTTCCCAACGTAGCGATCAATGTGAGTAGTAGATTTCTATACAAGCTAATAACCCGATTAACAAACAAGAGGTATGCCAATGAGAAATGCACGAGGGATAGGGATGATCATAGTTTCATTATTGTTAGGAGTCGCTGCGATGATAGTGGCAGGAAAATGGATCAATCAGCAAGTAAACATTGATGCCTCCAGGATCGTGGTTGCTGCGCAGGATATTAATGTGGGTACACGGCTCACACCTGATTTGCTGACAACAATCGATTGGCCTAGCGGCAGTGTCCCAGGTGGCTCATTTAACGATATCAAGCAGTTAGACAGTCGTGTCATTAAGGTTAATCTGCATCGAGGAGAACCTTTAATCGAGGCCAAACTCGCACCAGAAGGCACTGCTGGCGGGTTATCAGGGGTCATTGCAGATGGTAAGCGTGCTATTACTGTGCGTGTGAACGACGTGGTAGGCGTAGCCGGATTTGCTCTGCCCGGTAATCTGGTAGATATCCTAGTCAATATTAAAGAAGATAATTATAAAAACCCCATCTCTAAGATTGTTCTGGAACAGATTTTGGTACTGGCCGTGGCGCAGGACCTCGGCCGTGATGAAACCAAGCCCAAAGTTGTCAATGCGGTTACGCTTGAAGTCACTCCCGAGGAAGCAGAAAAACTCGATCTGGCGCGCAGCGTCGGCACATTATCACTGGTATTACGTAACCAAATAGACAATAGTCTCGGTGCAACCAATGGGGTACGCACCAATGATCTGCTTGGAAGAAAAATTGTTACAGCAGAAGCCAAACCAGAAACCAAAATCGTCTACAAATCTGCTGGCACACCTAAGCCTTCGGTTGAAATCATCCGGGGCCTGCAAAAAACCAATACGCATCATTAAAAAAGGGGAATTAAATGACTATCGCAACGACAATCTGATTTCACCACGATCTTACTTTGGATAGTCACATTGTGGGCAATCAGTATTTCCACGACACTGGCACAAAATGTCGCATCGATTCCATCCAATCTCAGAGCATACGATATGCACTGAGATGGCATCCACCATGGATGTGACGCTAGGTAAATCTACTCTACTTAGACTACCTTCACCGATTTCACGCATATCGGTCGGTAATCCAGGCGTAGCTGACGTCACCCTGATCAACCCGAGTGAGGTGTATATCCTGGGTAAGATGATCGGCACCACCAACATCATTCTGTGGGCAAAGAGCGGACAAACCAGAGTAGTCGATGTGACCGTCTTGATGGATGCCGTTGCGTTGCAAAACAAACTACATGAAATCATGCCGGATGAAAAAGACATTCATGTCAAAGCTGCCGGTGATTCACTGATTCTTTCCGGCACGGTAGCCAACACCATCAAGGCTGATCGCGCAGTTGCCCTGGCGGATACCTATATGCGTACCTCGGTACTGGGCATGATGATGAGCATGCAAGGCGACAACCAGCAAGGTGGGCAAGGGGGACAAGGTGGACAGCAAGGAATGCAGATTCTGCGGCAAGGATTACAAACTGACGAGAATTCAGCCGGTGCTGGTGCTGGCCTGGGTAGCATCAAAATCGTCAATTTGTTGCGCGTGCGCGATAATCAGCAAGTCATGCTGGAAGTCAAGGTAGCCGAGGTCAACCGTACCATAGCGGAGAAACTGGGTTTTGATTTTGCCCGGGCAGCGAGAAAAGCCGGCAGCGCCTGGACACAGGTGATGGCAGGAGTGATTGGTGGCGGCGCTGCGAATTTGCTGACGGCTAAGAATTTGAATGCAAATGTCGATTTGGGTTTACCCAGAGTCTCAAATGCCACCTTTGATGAAGCCACCGCTTTTCTCGTGGATGCCGAGAAGAAGGATGAACTGATCAAAATTCTGGCTGAGCCCAATATCGTGGCGATCAGCGGGCAGGCGGCCAGTTTCCTCGTTGGCGGTGAAATCATGATTCCTGTTCCCAGCGCAAATCAGGTAAGACTCCTGCCTAAAGAATTCGGGATAGGCGTGCATTTCACGCCGACAGTATTGGAAGAAGGTCGTATCAATCTGAAGGTCAGTCCGGAAGTGTCGGAACTGGTAGATATTACCAATGTGGCATCCACCGGATTGGGGCAGGTTCTGGCTATTCCTACCTTTACCACGCGGCGTGTCTCGACCACGGTACAACTGAGTGATGGTCAGTCACTTGCTATCGGGGGTCTGCTACAAGATAACTTAACAGAGCAGGTCAAACGATTCCCGATACTCGGCGAAGTACCGGTACTCGGTACGCTATTCCGCAGCAGCAATTATAAGCAAAAGAAAACAGAGCTCATGATAGTGATCACACCCCGTTTGATCAAACCATTGCAACCCGATTACACATTACCGACCGATGCATTCAGCTCACCTGACCGCGGTGAATTCCTGATTCATGGCAGTATGGAAAGCAAATCCGATCAAGCCCAGTCTGCACGGGTAAGTTCTCCGCAGATCGAGCATGGTGGTTTTCAGATGAAATAAGGAGAAGAATGATATGAAAACAATAATATCAGGAAATATCTCAAGTTCACTTTCCGGCCCATTGCTCGTCATTGCTGTCCTAACAGCGGGGTGTATACCCATTACCCCGCGTTGGGATGCACACTTTGGTGAAGCAGTCGATATTGCCAAAGCCCAGCAAACCATCAATCCGGAAGCCTCACTCAATACCGAGCCTGTCATAGGCGTCGATGGACAGGCTGGCGATGCCATCTTTGATAGTTACCGTAATTCGTTCAGAAACCCATTACTGCTACCGAGAGGAGTTCCCTCATCTTTAAACTCCAGCGGGGGTGGCGGCAGTCAGGGCGGTAATGGCAATTAGGTCGCGGAATCATGATCCGCAAGAAATTTACGAGGAGAACAGCTGATGAATAACTGTTCAAATGAATTATCCATTAGCCTGAACTGATCGATTTCCTCGGAAAGAAACAGGTGCCGCAGCTATCATCGTCGCACTGTCACTGGTCGCGCTGACCGGCTTTGTTGGGCTGGCGCTTGATCTGGGCAAACTATTTGTCGCCAAGACCGAGCTGCAAAACAGTGCGGACGCCTGCGCACTGGCTGCGGCACGTGAGTTAACAGGCGCCAATACCAATCAGCTCGTGCTCGCTGAGGCAGCCGGTGTGACCACCGGCGAGAACCACGAGGTCCTCTTCCAGAAGGAACAAATTGCCATCAGTAGCGTGACATTCAGTGAAACTTTGACAGGAAGCTATCAGACCGCTTTTACTGGTCCCGGAGCGATCAATATGCGCTATGCAAAATGTGAAGCCAGTCAGACAGATATCGCCAACTGGTTCATCCAGGTGCTAAATCTTCTGCCTGGTGCTGACATTGGCGACCAAACAGTTGCCGTCAGTGCAGTCGCCACTACTTGGCCATCACAGATTACCTCTTGTGCTATTCCTGTAGGCGTCTGTAGCAATAGATGTGCCACCCAGTACGCCGGTCGGAACATGGCTGGAAAGTGTGTTGGGGCCCAAAGGAAGTAAAACCGATGAAGGCAATCTGACAGGAAATTTTATATGGGTGGATTATACCCCGCCATGCAGGCGGCGCTTCCGAATTGGCCGGGCAGTTGACAGGCCCCGGCGTATGCAATCTTCCTGCTACAGGAACACAAGTTGGCGAAGCAGGTGTCAAATCCTCGCTGGCCAATGACTGGAACAGCCGTTTTGGTATCTATCAAGGTAGTGTCAAAGTAGGTGATGCGATACCTGATTATAGCGGCTACGCCTATACCGAAAAAAACTGGACTTCCAAATTTAATGCATTCGCTGATTTTCAGGATCAAAGAGCAAGCAATTCATCCTATCAAGACGATGATGGTAGCAGCACCGGATTGAAAGTAAATGGCACTATTGAGAACTCTTCTTATCTCAAGGCAAATGGTGAAGATCGCAGATTAGCTACCGTTCCTGTAATTGATTGCAGTGGTTTCGTAAGTGGTTCCACAGCACCTGTTAATGCGTGGGCCTGTATCCTGATGCTCCACCCGATCAATAACGCTCAAGGTGGCAGCACCCAAACAGGTTCAACCAGAATGTTCGTCGAATACCTGGGCCGATCAAATGACCCTAATAGTCCGTGCGCCACCAATGGTGTGCCAGGAGGGCCCAGTGCTGCAGGGCCGTTGGTTCCGACTTTAGTGAGGTAAATATATGAATCAAGTCAGACACACACTTCAAAAATTTCCTGGCAACATGCAGAACATGCATAAAGCGATGCGCGGTGCAGTTGCGGTGGAATTTGCTCTGGTATTGATTCCGCTGCTCATGCTCGCACTGGGAGCCGCAGAATTTGGCCGTGCAATCTATCAGTACAACACGCTCGTCAAAGCAACCCGTGATTCGGTGCGGTATCTTTCGCACTACAATCCGCCATCGACCAACTATACCCAGGCCAAACCGAAGCCAAATGCCTCGCGGTATACGGCAATACCGAATGCACCGGACAGACCCTCGCCCCAGGATTGGCTACCAGTATGGTAAACATCAATCCTATCAATACCACAACGGCAGAAGGTACACCGATTACGCTGGTGGAAGTAAAAATTACTGGATATACCTTTAATTTTATATTGGATCCGCGCACATTTCTTGGTGGAGGCCAGGGATCAATAACATTTGATGACATTACGTGCAACGATGAGGCAATCATGAAAGCTAACGAACGATTTAATTCAAGATCCGCATCGATCAATCGCTTTAATCAACGTGGTGTAGCGGCTGTTGAATTCGCTCTGATCGCTTCCATTCTATTTACGGTACTGATTGGTGCCATGGAAATGAGCCGGGTGCTGTTTTACTGGAACACAGCTACGGAAGCGACGCGGTTGGGTGCGCGCCTGGCAGTCGTGTGCAATCAGGATGCAGCCGCGATTAAAACAAAAATGCAGGCTATGCTAGGCGTACTTGGGTCCCAGCAATATCACCGTCGATTATTTACCCGGTGGCTGTGACAGTAACACCTGCACGATCAGTCACTGTCGGTATCACCGGCTTAACGGTATCCACCGTGATTCCATTCGTGCCACTGAGCATCAACATGCCGTCGTTTAGCACGACACTTCCGCGTGAGAGTATGGATAGCGCCAATCCGGATTGCGCTTAACTCATTATGAATAAAATCAATTTCAAAATCACCGCTAGACCACTCCGGCAGAATTCTTACCGTTCGCATTAAGCTTTCCGAACCACCTGATCGAATAAAGATCGGACTTCGACAAGCTCAGGCCGAACGATGTAACGATGCAAACGACAAGTACAACAAGGCGAAGCCAACATAAAAATTTGGAAAGCAAAATATCTGTATCAGCAAACAGAGAATATAAAAGGAGTAAGCAAATGAAAATCGCAACCATCTCACAAGATCAACAATGTTTGAATGATATCCAGAAATATCTTGGCGCAATCCAACATGCCACAGCCATCTGGTAGCGATAACGGGAGGGGCTCAACAAATCCCGGCCGTGATCGAACAAGTACATCCGGATCTCCTGCTGCTGGAGGGCATTCGACTTGACTCTGGGGGAGCAGCAGATTCTAAGTCAGGTCACTTCGCGCTTTCCTGATTTGGGCGTCATCATGCTATGTCCTCCCCAGCCGCAGGAATTTCTGCTGGAAGCCATGCGTGTAGGTGTACGTGAGGTCGTCCCTACCCCTATCAACCAAAATGTGCTGATCAATGCAGTCGAGCGCTTCCAGCAAAGAATGATGCTCGCCAAAACGCCGATGCATGAGAGCAAAATAGTGGCATTTATCCCCTGCAAGGGTGGCAGTGGCGCGACCTTTCTTGCGAGCAATATTGCCTATAACCTGGCGTCAGAGGAGAACAAGCGGGTGATCCTGCTCGATTTCAATTTGCAGTTTGGCGATGCCTCTCTGTTCGTACACGAAGCGAGCATCGACCACTACCATTGCGGATGTGACCCAGCAAATCCAGCGGCTGGATGGCTCATTTCTCTCTTCCAGCTCGATTCATGTGCTGCCTAATTTCGATGTGCTGCCCGCCCCGGATGAGCCCGAGAAAGCGGCAGAAATAAAACCGGAGCATATCAAGCCGTTGATTGAGGTCGCCAAAAAACACTACGATTTTGTGATTCTGGATATCGGACGTTTGTTCGATGCCATTTCAATTCAGTGCCTGGATCAGGCTGACCTGATTTTTCCGATTTTACAGCAGACATTACCTTTCATCCGTGATGCAAAGCGCGTCATCAACACATTCAACTCGTTAGGCTATTCCCCTGACAAAATCCGGTTGATCGTGAACCGCTTATGGCAAAAAAGACGACATTACCCTGGATGATGTGGCCAGCACATTGCAGCTGGAAGTGTATAAAGTCATTCCCAACGACTATAAAGTCGTCGCCGAATCGGTCAATCAAGGCATACCGGTCAGCAAGCTGGCGCGGCGCAGTGCGGTAGCCAAATCATTACAGGAAATCACGCAAGAGCTGACGCAAAAGTAATGCGCATAGCGGACTGCTGAAAAAACTGTTTCCTTTTTAGCGCAGAAACAACACCTCCCATGAAAAATCATTTACCAATTTTTAGGGAACATACATCATGTCAATACGAGATCGTCTTCAAGGTATAGTAGCAAACAGCAATGCGCCGTATCCAATCAGCTCGCTGCCTATGGCTGTCAATAATAACCGTGCGGCTTTGCAGAGAACACGGCCTATCATGAATTGAAATCCCGCATCCATGAAGAACTGCTCAACCGGATGGATCTGGCCGTCATGGAAAGTCTGCCGCAAGATCGCTTATTAGCAGAAATCAAAGCTCTGGTGGAACGGCTATTGATCGAGGAACGCACTCCGATCAATGACACCGAGCGTCAGCGTATCATTCAGGATATTCAACACGAAGTACTTGGGCTCGGCCCACTCGAGCCATTGCTGGCTGATCCCACCATCTCGGATATTCTGATCAACACTCATCGTCAGGTCTATGTCGAGCGTCGAGGGAAACTGGAAATCACCGACATTCATTTTGCCAACGAAAACCATTTGAGAAAAATTATCGACCGCATTGTTTCGCGGGTTGGGCGCAGGGTGGATGAGTCGAGTCCAATGGTCGATGCACGGCTGCCGGATGGCTCGCGTGTCAACGCGATTATTCCACCACTGGCTCTCGATGGCTCCTTGGTTTCGATCCGGCGCTTTTCCGTTGTTCCGCTCAAAGTGGACGATCTGATAAGCTACAAATCAATGACACCCGAAGTGGCTGAAATCATCAGCGGATTGGTTAAGGCAAAATGCAGCATTTTGATTTCAGGTGGTACGGGTAGCGGTAAAACGACATTGCTCAATATCATGTCCAGTTTTATTCCTTCCTCAGAGCGAATCATCACGATCGAGGATGCAGCCGAGCTGCAATTGCAGCAACCGCATGTGGTTCGCCTGGAAACGCGCCCGCCTAACGTGGAAGGCAAAGGTGAAGTATCCCAGCGCTCACTGGTACGAAATAGTCTGCGGATGCGCCCTGACCGGGTCATCATCGGTGAGGTGCGTGGCGCTGAAGCAGTCGATATGCTGCAGGCCATGAATACCGGTCATGAAGGCTCCATGGCCACGGTACATGCCAATACACCACGCGATGCGCTGAGCCGGATCGAGAATATGGTCGGCATGGCTGGACTCAATTTACCGCCCAAGGCAGTCCGTCAGCAAATCAGTTCGGCGATCGTTGCAGTCATTCAGGTCTCACGTCTACCAGATGGCAAACGCAAAATCCTAAGCATTCAGGAGATTACCGGTATGGAGGGCGATGTCATCACCATGCAGGAAATTTACACATTCGAGCAAACAGGTGTAGCGGCAGATGGATCCGTGCAGGGGCATTTCCGTGCAACGGGTATCCGTCCAAAGTTTGCTGATCGTTTACGTGTATTTGGTGTAGCCTTGCGGGACGATCTGTTTGATCCTGCTAGAAGATACGAATAAGGAACAGACATGGACTACCTTTATTATTCTATTCATAGCACTTGCTTTTCTTGCAGTCGTACTATTGCTGGAAGGAGGCTATCTGGCTTGGCGCTCGAACCAGGGGCCGGAGGCAAAACGCCTCCAGAAACGCTTACAGCAAATTTCTGCTGGCTGGAGCGATGAAGCCAGATACAACCCTGCTCAAGCAACGCTTATTGAGCAACTCCCCTCCCCTGCAAAGACTGCTGCTGAAATTACCGCGTATCCATAGCCTGGATAAGCTGTTGCTACAATCCGGCCTGCCGATGATGATATCGCAATTCCTGAGCTACAGCGCCATGAGCGGTTTAGGAAGTATGGCAATTGCTGTATTACTGAACTGGCCATTTCTAGTCATGTTGCTATGTGCAGCAGGTGGAGCTCTGATTCCCTATTTCTATGTATGCAGAGCCAAACGTAAGCGTCTAAATTTAATCGAACAGCAATTGCCGGAAACCATCGATCTCATGTCGCGTGCCTTGAAAGCAGGACATGCCTTTCCGGGTGCATTACAAATGGCTGCGACTGAAGGCGTTGAACCCTCTGCTACCGAATTTCGTCTGGTATTTGATGAAATCAATTTCGGTGTTCCCACGCAGAATGCCCTGATGAATCTTGCCGCACGCGTACCCATCACTGATTTGCGTTACTTTGTTATTGCAGTGCTTATTCAACGCGAAAGTGGCGGCAACCTGACGGAATTACTCGACACAATCAGTGGATTGATTCGTGCAAGACTAAAATTATTAGGCCAAATTCGCGTCCTGTCAGCGGAAGGAAAATTATCTGCCTGGATTCTTTGCTGCCTGCCATTTGCAGTAGGCACTCATGATTAATCTCGTTAATCCTGGTTTTATGGATCCATTATGGACAGATCCAGCTGGACATAAGCTCGTCGCAACCGCAGCGGTAATGATGCTATTCGGTATTTATGCCATGTCACGCATTATCAAGATTCGTGTATAAGTCACGTTGTGTAGATAAATAAAACTGAAAAATTAATATGATTCAGCTACTCTTTCATTTCCATTAGTTCTAGAGGTAACCAAATTATGATTTCTGCACAAACTGCTTTTTTGATCATGATTTTTCTTGCAGTTGCCGGCATTGCTTACGCCAGTGATGCTCGTATTTTCACCCCGCGCGACCAGCACGCGCCTGAAACAGATTGCTGCCAAGGATAGCGTACTGGATGGAGATAAAGCAGATGAGGCGTGGAAAGAAAAGGTTGTAAAGTTATCGAAACCATTGGCGAAACTTGCATTGCCCGAGGAGGACTGGGAAAAATCTGCTTTACGAGCCCGTTTTATGCACGCTGGCTATCGATCCAGTGGCGCACCCTACATTTATTTTGCCGCTAAGGCGTTACTCGCTCTAGTATTTCCGGGAATCTTTCTACTTGCAGCAGGTATTGGCAAATTACAGTTAAGCACGGAAGTAGCTGCGATGGTGCTGCTGATGCTTGCATCTATAGGCTATTATTTACCTAATGTCGTGTTGGCACGTAAAATATTTGTGCGTCAGCGCGAACTGTTTGAAAGCTTTCCCGACGCGATTGATCTCATGACAGTATGTGTCGAAGCTGGGCTAGGGCTGGATGCTGCTCTGGCCAAAGTGGGAGAAGAAATACAGCTGAGCAGCAAAATTCTGGCTGATGAAATTTTTCTTGTGGGTCTGGAATTGCGCGCGGGCGCATCCAGGGAGAAAGCACTGCGCAATCTTGCCCTGCGAACTGGAGTAGAGGAAATTGAGGCCTTGGTCGCCATGCTCGTTCAAGCGGACCGCTTTGGAACAAGCACCGCTGCCTCCTTGCGTGTGTACTCAGATACCTTGCGCACTAAACGTCGTTTACGTGCAGAAGAAGCAGCTGCAAAAATCGCTCTAAAACTGCTGTTCCCGCTTATTTTCTTCATTTTTCCTTCTCTGCTGGTCGTGCTCATGGGACCTGCTATGATCAACATCTATCGTATTTTGCTACCTACACTTGCCGGTACAGCCCAATAAAGGAGATTTTTCGTGTTCAATTTTAAACAACTGCCGTGGATACTTGCCTGCATCTTCCTGTTAGCAGGATGCGCCACTCAACCTGGCAAAAACAAGATGGGATCAACAAGTAATGATGTAAAAGAAAGCGTTCAGATCACCCATGATCTTGAGACAATGTATCAATTAGGGCGCAAATATCAGAATGAGGCCCGGTTCCCAGAAGCCATCACTACCTATGAAAACATTCTGGCAATTGATCCTAATTATGCTGAAGCCCATAATGGGCTCGGAGTCATTTATTCCATCCAGGGTAGATTTGAGCCAGCGCTACAACATCTGCAGAAAGCGGTTGCTTTAGCGCCTCTGGCATCTCATTTACGTAATAATCTGGGCTATACCTATTTTTTGCTGGGACGCAGACCTGAAGCCATCAATGAGTTTGAGCAAGCGTTGCGATTAGAACCAGAAAACGAAAAAGCGCGTGCCAATCTAGCTGCAATTCGTAGCAAGACAGATACGACGGATACCACGGGAAAATAAATTATGAGCATTAACAAACAAAGGCTTGCATGGGCACTCAGCTGTCTGTCTATTTTGACTGGTTGCTCGTCCTTATATTCAAATAAAGAATACTCTGCATTGCAAATCAAACCAGTGATGAATGTGCGGCATGCGGACACGAGTGTAGAGAATCTCTATCATATGGGACGGTACCATCACAGGAAAACCAGTTATACAAAAGCGATTGAATTTTATCAAAAAGTACTTGCTATCAATCCTGATTATGTAGAAGCTCACAATGGCTTAGGCGTTATCTATTCCACACAAGGGCAGCATCAATTAGCATTGGAGCATTTCCAAAAAGCAATCAGAATTGCACCTTCAGCGACCTATCTTTATAACAATCTTGGCTATGCTCATCTTATCCAAGGGCAAAATAGCGAAGCTGTAGCAGCATTCCAGGAAGCAATTAATTTTGATCCAGATAATCATAAAGCACGTCAGAATCTGGCTATGGCACAGAAACGTATGGGAATGGTAGAGGGAATGGCAATTTTCTCACCTATAGCAAAAAAACCTGAAAAAATTACCGCGAGTGCCCCGCAAAATATACCAGTACGACAAAATTCCAGTCAGCAGCAACTCGTGCAAGTTGCACCCAACGTTTATGAATTCAGAGTCGAGCAGGAAAAACTCCAAACATCATCAATAGCAGCACCAGTTTCAAAGGCTGCATCCAAACCAGTTTCAATACCCGTTACCGCCTCACCTCCAACCTCGCCTATTTATCTGACTCCTCTCACTGATGATCAGGCAGAAAAATCCGTTCCAGAAAATTCAGTTGCTGTTAAACAAAATAAACGGATCGAAATCTCAAATGGCAATGGCGTAACGGGAATGGCCAAAGATATTGCTGCCTTTCTGAAATCATATGGATTTGACAACGCGCGCCTTACCAATCATCCAACATTCCAGCAGCCCCAAACCGAGATACATTACCGCACCAATGCTCATACGCATGCTGAGCGAATCAGCCAACTCATGCCAGGTCAAGTTAAAATGATTGAAAACAATGAACTACGTGAAGAAACCCATCTAAAAATATTGTTAGGTAAAGATATTGCAAGCGAGGTTGCTTATTTCACCAAGCAAGGGAACATTCAACTTACTCAGAATATGATGGCAGTAGCGCCTTAGTATTTAGAAGAACTTAAGCTCGCATTCTTATTCCATTTCTAAATCAAACCTGACATTGTCGGCTTCTCCTTGTCGTATTATTTATACTGTCTGCGGATCGCCTTCGCGTCATTTTTGATTTGGAAATGAAATTAGTATCAACTATGAAAAACTATATCCACCGCTTCTTCTTAAAGTAGACGATCATGATTGCCGCCAATCCAATCATGATCACCCATACTAATAAATAACCATATTCCCATCCAAGCTCAGGCATATATTCAAAATTCATGCCATACACTCCGACAAGAAAGGTTAATGGCATAAAAATGGTAGCGATAATCGTCAGCACTTTCATGACCTCGTTCGTTCGGTAGCTAACATTCGAGATATACAGATCGAGCATGCTCGTGAGCATATCCCGGTAAATCTCGACACTGTCGATAGCTTGCACAACATGATCATATACATCATGCAAATAGGGAGTCGTCATTTCATGAATCAACGGCGACTCCCGTCGTGCCAGAGATGAAATGACTTCGCGCAACGGCCACACCGCCTTATGTAAAAACAGGAATTCCCGCTTCAACTGATAAAGCTGCTCTATAACAGTTGTACCAGGTCGGATTATCAACTCCTCTTCCAACAGATCAATTCTATCGCCAAGTTTTTCGAGAATAATGAAATAGTTATCCACCAATGCGTCCAGCAGCGAGTAAGCAAGATAGTCGGTATCCATCTTCCTTATTTTCCCTTTTCCATTACGCAGATGGTCATGAATTAATTGGAAAGTATCTCTTTTACTATCCTCCTGGAAAGACAGCAGGAATCTCTGTCCAAGAATAATGCTGACCTGCTCCGGAATGATTTTGTTTTCCTTTTCGTCATAGGAAAGCATCTTGAGAACGATAAATAGGTAATCACCAAAATCCTCACACTTTGGTCGCTGCACGATGTTCATCAAATCTTCGATAACGAGTCGGTGGATACCAAAACCTTCACCCAATTTCTCAAGCATAACAGGATCATGCACACCATCGACATCGATCCATGTGATGGTAGGCTTAAGTTTATAGGGTAAGCACTCATCTACTCGTTTGAGTGTATGCTCCTCAAAGCTATGTGCATCATAGTCGATGAGCGTGATATTGATACTGGTTTTCTCCCTTTCCCCTGTGTACATAAAGGTCTCAGCGGGTAAACCAATCTTTTTTGCTCTGCGTCTAGTTGCCTCTGGATTTATGCATGAGAATATTTTTCGAAAGAATCAATCACAATTTGACGATTGCATCTTATAAGGAGCTGCATTGACCCCGGCGGCGAATAAGCCTGCGCTATCCGTCAATGTTCATCACACCGCATGATGAATAAACAATACTACTCTCACCCTGCGGACAGGTGAAAAAGTTAAGAATGTGCGATACAAGGCAGATAACTTCTTACTTATCTACCCACTTCTAATAAAATTAATCTAATCCCAGAGAATCGAGCGTTATTTCAATCTCTTCGTCATCCTCTTTGAGGAATTCAATTTCATCAATTATCTTCATAACCCGGCTAACTGGCATGATGTCATCGACTACATCATCAACATCAATATCATCAAAAGAAAGTTCCTTGTCCATTGCAACAAACCTCCTTACAACAATTGAAAATGGTAAATCAACTTTGCTTAGATTTATAGCATAAAGAACAAAAATAATGAGCGAATTACACTCACAATTTGAAGGTTTATATGAAGAAAGTCAATACTTAATTGCTATATATAGGATCATTCAGGCACTGCTATTGCAAAGCGGCACGTTCAGGCCAGCCATAGCCACATAGCATCATTATCATTGCTATACTGTAGTGGCTTCTCAACCTAATAAAAAATTTCATTAATATTCATGGCCCATAAAGAAGATCATCGCTCTCACCGTACCGGGTGGTTACGCGCTGCCGTACTAGGTGCTAATGATGGTATTGTTTCCACAGCTAGCCTTATTATTGGAATAGCAGCAGCCCACACAAGCCGGGAAGATATTCTTTTGGCAGGAATAGCAGGTCTTGTTGCTGGAGCTATGTCGATGGCAGCCGGGGAATATGTCTCTGTCAGCTCGCAGGCAGATACAGAAAAAGCCGATATTGCACTCGAACAATCCCATCTCAGGGAAGATCATGAATTTGAATTCCAGGAATTAGCAGAGATCTATATCAAAAGAGGAATTCAACCGGAGCTAGCAAAGCAAGTGGCTAAGCAATTAATGGCTCATGATGCGTTAGGAGCCCATCTCAGAGATGAATTGGGTATTTATGAGCGTATTACCGCAAAACCCATTCAAGCGGCTTTTACCTCAGCAGTGATGTTTACCATTGGTGCTGCAATGCCTCTTATAGCAACTTTTGCTGCACCCACATCTCAGATTATTCTTATTGTTGCCAGCTGTTCTCTTTTTTCTCTGGCTATTTTAGGTGCACTGGCGGCTTATTTGGGGGGTGCAAATATTTTGAAAGGGGCAATAAGGGTAACTTTCTGGGGAACACTCGCCATGGGGCTTACTGCTATAGTAGGTGGTCTATTCGGTATCGCTGCCTGACAATTATGAATCAATCAAGTGCAGTCACATTGAAAGCATCACATGAAGCAAGATCAGATTCGCTGACTGCTGGCAATTTGGCAGCCACATTACGCAATGCCGTACGTAACCCTTCTTCCAGAACCGGATGATAAAATGGCATACGTAATAGGTCCCAAACCGTTAGTGATTGATCAATTGCCAGCGCCAATAAATGAGCCATATGTTCACCCGCTGGTGCACAAATCTCTGCACCCAGTAGCTCGCCGCTTCCTGATTTTGCATAAACACGTAGCATTCCTTTATTACGTTGTGCAGCCCTGGCACGTCCTTGATGTTCAAAACGCACTTCACCGATTACGATATCATTAATATCAAGCGATTGAAAATTGTTTCCAATAACTGCAATACTTGGATCAGAAAACACGATGCCAAGCGGGGTACGACGTTTAAAACAAATAATTTCTTCTTGTACTGCGTTTAATCCTGCGATATGTCCTTCATCTGCAGCTTCATGCAGCAATGGCAAATAATTACTAGCATCGCCAGCTAGAAACACCGGAAGATCAGCTAGTTGCATAGTAGTGGGATTAACAGGTGGTAATCCTTGTTCATTGAGCGAAACGCCTAGCGCTTCGAGTCCGAGATCATCAAGATTAGGACGACGGCCGAGTGCTGCAAGCACACCATCAACCCCGATGTCTACTCCACTCGCTCGAATGCGCACGCGATTTTCTCCTGGTTCAAAAACTACCTCAGCTCTTTCTCCCAAATAGAGTGGAAATTCCTGTGAAAGTAAATCTAACGCCACCTCATTAACGTGTGGATCAGTTAAGCCGCCAATCTGCTTATTGCTACCGAATGCAGTTACGTTTACCCCTAAGCGGGCCAGTGCTTGTGCCATCTCCACACCAATAGGCCCCATTCCAATTACCGCTAACTTTGCTGGCAATCTTTCCTGTTCAAACAAAGTGTCTGTAGTATATAAACGATTTCCCAGCACATGCCACTCTGTGGGGACAATTGGGCGTGAGCCGGTGGCGATAATAATATTTTTGGCACGTAACTTTTTATCATTAATCAGTACTTGATTTGGACTAAGCAAGCGCGCACGACCTGAAATCGCCCGCGGTCCAAGTATTTCAATTGCTTTTAAGGTACTGGCTACAAAATCATCACGAAGCTCACGTACACGCTGCATGACACTAGCCATATCTAACATCAACTGATCTGCACCACGAATACCAAAAGTATCAAATGTAGTACGTCGATGAAAGGCATTGGCCGCTTCAATCAATAACTTAGATGGCATACATCCAACACGTGCGCATGTCGTTCCCCAAGGACCATCATTAATGATTACAAAATGTTCGGTGCGCTTCCTTACTTCTCGCAGCGCAGACAATCCGGCACTCCCTGCACCAATGATAATGACATCCAGGATTTCATTTACATAATTAGAATTTGCCACATTGTGCCTATTTAGTTAAGAGCAGTTCTTCAATTGTGTCATTTTAATTAATCCTTCTCCTTCTGCCTTGTAGTCTGATAGCACATTCTCCTCTCGCAATTCTGGCGGTTAAAATGAATCGAGGAACAATTTTTTAATATAAAAATACAATCTTAGCCAGCGCCCCCCAAGAAAGCCAACGGTGCAAATTGGATTTGCGTAAATCTATTCGGAAGCACTTGTTTATTATTTTTTGCATTATAGTACAGGCTGGTCGTTGAAATATCCGAATTAAGGTCAATTAATGATTGACTTTAACTTTATTGTATTTGTAAAACTATAGTGACTTCATGAATGCAGAATTTTAAAATTGTTTGATGATAAAATTGATCAATTTGTAAAATGATATAAAGATATCTGCTCAGAAAATGTCAGATTTCATCATCAATCAGTTGACGCAATCACCACACAAATAATCAGCTTCCTAAAATATATATATTACTATCAATCGTTTACAGGTTATTTTAAAAAACCCTCCTGAAAATGGATATGGACACTGAAACAATCACCGTTACTATTATGGGACGAGAATTCCGCATTAATTGCTCTGAAGAAGAACGCGAGGGTTTATTACTGGCGGTTTCTTATTTGGATAAAAAAATGCTGCAAATAAAAAACGAACGAAAAATAGTGGGAACCGAACAGATTGCGATTGTAGCAGCGCTTCATATGACTCATGAGCTGCTTACCATGCGTCCAGTCAAAAGTTTTGACATGAATGAATTTAAGCGTAAAATTAAGCTAATAGAAAATAAGTTAGATGAGCTGCTGCCAAGAAAAGAAAAAGAAGACGAATAAAAAAATAAGTTAAGACTTTTTTCATTAAAGCTCATTTGAGCAATACAGATTTTCCCTGCGGTGTTTGTTAAGGCTAATACTCTTTGAACCAATTCTTAAAGCAGGTTGTAAACTAAGGTGATGCTGTTGTGCGCTCCTCAAAGAAGGGGCACCTGATGCATCCGGTTTGCGACCACCTTGAACCTCAAGGTTCAAGATGACAGCCTGACGGCATTTGCGGGGAAGCCACTTTCTATTAATACTTCAAAGAAGCAAAAAATTACGTTATTTAAAGTGGCATCACACACCAGACCAGGATTGAGCTGATCATTAAATTCATCATCCTTCTCTTGGTATCGAATGGATATATTCTCTGACCATTTATTCATCTAATCCTATCGTCGATACAAAATAACTACCTGCCCCAAAAGCTCTCACCCGTGAAATTTCTCGCTTCCTCCCTAAATCCAGATTTTCCATTAGAAAATTTTCCTAATAAAAATCCGGGCTAGATTGAATTGTTTGAAAAAAATAGAAATCTGATTTTCATCAGCTTAACTCCCACGTATATTCTATTATCAATAGAACATCTTTTACTTCATTTTTCTGTAAGTTACCGCCAGGACCCGGGCCGGTCATCTTTAGTTGCCATTTCACTGACGGATCTGTTGGTACCACCTCAACCCCTAAAGCAGAAACATCCTTTTTATTGAAGTGCAAGCCGCCATATAGGTCGTCTGGGGAAAGGTTAAAAGCATTAGATCCAACTGGCGGCGGCTCAGGCAGCGGTGGCGTCATGACTACGGTGTAGTTGCTTGCATCTGTGCATTGTGCCAGTAACCAAATCGTATTAACCTTCAGGGTCTTTCCCTGATCTAGGAGACGGAAAAGACTCGGCGCCATCTCCAACTCAAAAATATTTCCGTTTGCCGGATTGTTCGGGTTCAAAAAGTGATGCCACTGGGTCGGGAATTCCTGACGCAAATTAAACAATCGTACAGAATGCGTTGTAACATCTTTGCTGAAATACTCTCGTAGATAAGCGATTGCGCCGTTTTTAAATGGTCCAGCATCTTCTCTCGCCATGTACTTGATGTGAACAATAACATCAGAAATCGTGCTGTAATCAAATTGACGTAATGGCCTCCCGAAATCAGGATTTCCAGGATCAGGATTATTTAACGGAAGATCACTAAATAATTCCAAAGACCATTCGCTAATTACGCCCGCTCCCTCAAAGGGAAGATAGCGCTCGTCGCGGAAGCTTAATTCAAAGACACCGCTGTCGTTCTGCCCATTGCTAGTTGCGATTGATTTGGCTGGGATATTGCTTTCTACAAAACGGGGGTCGTCCGTCCAGATTCCGCTGTCGTCCTGAGCATGGGCGTAACCGTCCGTGAGATTGGAATTGATGCGGATGTAATTTTTCAATAGACGCAGGGTGCAAGAAACAGTCGTGTAAGGTCCAGTGACGCACGGTAGCGTGATACTCACCGACTTAATGCGGCGAAAAAAGTGACCTGGGTAGTCGAGATCAAAGATCTCCTCGGGCAGGTTAATAAAGCAACGTCCTGTTTCTTTCAACTTCACCAAGGCGAGCGGGTCAAGCGTGAGCAACGAGATATGCTTAGTTAACTCGAATTCGCGTCGATTCTGTTCCAAATAAGTCGTTTCAAGACGGCGCAGGTCATACTGTAATTTCTCACCGGACAGCAGCCCTTTTTTCAGGCTGTCCCAGTAGCCGAATTGGATATAGTTGCTGTCCTGCAAACCGAGCTCGAAACGGAAGCAGCGCTCCGTGCGTTTTGCCAAATCATACGCGAGCTTGTAGCTCTGGAAAAACACCCCGGAAATCTGTCCTACCTGCCACTGAAACAGCTCCTCGTTGGTGTACTTTGAACGCATGAAGTCATCGGTGGCTTTGGCGTTTTCGATTTGGAGGACGTGGTTATCGAGTTCCTTCTCGGCAATGGCGACGCGCAGTTCGGCAGCGGCGATTTGCTTGTCGAGTTGTTCGATTTCCTTAACGGCCAGATCCTTCTGGTAGTCCCATTCTTCCTGTCGACGTTGATAACTAGCAAGGGTAGCAACAAGATCTGCGTTCTTGTCCAAAATAGTTGCTATATTGTACAAGCCGTTGGCTGCACGCTCCGAAGCCTTTGCCGGTTTATCACCCGTGGGTGGTACAGATGTAAAATGAGGGCTACCTCCAAATCCTGACCCGCCAATTCTGAAATCTGGAATGAGAAACATCACGCCTGCCAACGTGTCGGCAAGAGTACCGGCTGTATGAGACGCCATAGAAAGGGAATTTAAAGCGGTTGCCGTTATTTCTCCTATATTCATAAACTCCCGGCTTTCGTAATAATCTTTCTTGATTTGGGCCAGTTCCTTACTTTTCTTAACTCCTTCCAGATTGTCATTCGCCTCATCAACCTGTTTCTCTCGCACCGTTTTCACCGCTTCCAGCAGTCTGATCTCCTGACCCTGCCTCAGTAGGCTCAACGCCTCAGCATCTTTCTTTTCTAGTGCAGAGAGCAAGGCGCCGCCAAGCGCCTTCACGTCGTTGCACACCTCATTGGCTTTTTGCAACAGCACGTTGAAGCGGTAGAGCGGCAGCGGTGCATTCAAGTCAGTGAGCGCGCTGCTGATATCCACGCCGGCGGCGATCGCTTTCACCAAGGCAGCGGGCGCGATCGGCGGCTCGAATAGCGCCAATTGCCGTACCACACCTTCGATATTCATACAGTGGCGGATCTTGAAGAGCCGGTCAGCAACAATGTCCCAATAGCCGAGCAGCTTATCGTTCTGCGGGATGCAGAAATAGAGCATGGGCAGCGGCGCTGCATCTTCGCCGTTCTGACCATCACCGGGCATGGGCGGCACCAGATTCTCTACCTGCACCAGGGCATTGGAGAAGCGGTCAAACTGGTCTTCCAGTTCGTTGAAAGACTCTAAAGGCGGCTTTACCTGAGGCGGAATCTTGCGTGGGCGCGGCCCGAGGATTTCCGCCGCCAGTATGTAAAGTTGAGTCGCCTCGTTGATACTTTCCATGCTGTCCTGTCGGAACAGGTAGTCGCCCCAGGCGATGAGGTTATCCAAGTACTTCATCACCGTCGTTTTCTGGTAGGCGACGGTCCGATACTGAGCGATGCGGTGTGGCTCGAAGGGATGGTCCCGCCAATCTCTTACCTGGTCTTCAAGGTTCTTTTTCAACTGTGCGGTGTAGCCAGGTACAGTGGTATCCCCCGCCAACATGCGCAGCATGCTGTCGATGCGCTGCTGCAGGTACTCGTCATCGGTAGTCAGGAAAAACGGTTTGGTGATCCAATACTTCTGGGGTGCTCCTGCTATCGTGCCATCCGGCAATGTACCTTCCAAGCCCAGAGGGTTGAAGATGAAGTGATACCATTGCATCGCCTCTTCGAAGCGCTGGTTCTTGCTCAACTGGTTGGCGATCATCAGCGGTGCGTGAAAGAATAACTCCCAGTTGTAGGGCGAGTAGGCGCCATCCGGCGTGAAGTCCACGTCCTCCTTGGGGTAAAGCTCCGAATAAGGATTGTTTGGGTCGCCGGTCGGCTCGACGACCCATTGGGTCGGCTGGTAGGTATCGAAGAACCGGAATTCGGAATTTTTCAACTGGGTTTCCCGGCTCATCAAGGCAGGGATACCCTGGAGAGGGTTATTAACCAGCTTGGCAAAATCGCAGACGAAGGGATGATAAAAATTCTTAAAGTGAAACTGCCTAAACAGGAACAAATAATACGACCAGTAGCCGAGCCAATAATTGAAATACCTCATCAAGAATCGTGTCAACAGTTCCAGGACCTTTTTGTCTGTATAGCGTGGTTGCTCTTCCTCTCCGGGGAACTGCAGGCGAAGACCCTCTTCCAACTGTTTTCGTTGGTCAGGAGTCAAGGCCGAGAGGTCGATGCCGTCCACAACGGTTTGTACCTGACCATGGAAAATATCCTGCAATTGCCGGAATATTTTCTTGACCTCCGGGTAGTAAAGTCGGGTGGCTGCGGCACCTCCGTGTAGCGTGTCTACGTCTACCGTCCGCAATTTGAGCGAGGGCAGGACAAAGAACGTGCGCTTTTTATCAGCGTAGAAGTACGGAAGCCAACTGCCTGCAAAATTGAATCTTGATCTAAGGGAGATTGGATTCGATGCAAGATTGAACAGATCAAAGGAATCAAGCCAGAATTTATCCAGGTAAGAAAGATGCCAGGGCGGTGACATTTTGAAGATATTGGGCGTCTGGATCAGGATGGGGGTAGAAAATCCACTCCATTCCCGGGGAACCATGATGGTATTGGGTGTATTGGTGATCTTCGACGTTTGAAGGAGATAGATGAATGAATTGGAGAGGGTGAAATCGTTCTGCGGTTCGTCGTGACGACTAACGGTATGGCCAAATTCATCAGGCGTTCCCAGTTCAATCCACTTCATGAACGCTGGATAGGATTTAGCTGGGTTATTATATTGCCCTACTGAAGCCCATTCTGGCTGAAGGAGCGGGCGTGTAGGTGCCCATGTCGGCCGTGAGTTCAGGCACCCCCTTGCAGCCTGTAATCTCAAACGCACCATGCAACTCCGCCTGCTCGTATCCATCGCTACCAAGGCTATATCCACCAAAGTTAATAATGAATCGCCCATCAATGTTGCTACGGTCGACGGGGATAAAGTGATAAAACTTTCTGACAATATCGACCTCAGTAATCCAGCCACTCTGATAAAAATCTTTTGATATCTTCTTCGGTGTCCATTTCCCTTGCCGGTAATCACTCACCGCCATCTGCAATCTGAGCCGTTTCGTTGTTCTCTTAACGGGTGCCTCGCTAGCCCCTGACTGTGGGATCGGAACTGGCTTATTATTCTCTGTTTCATCCGGCACTTCCGTAAATACCGGCCAAAATAGGAACAGCCGTTTGTTCACCACCGCCGGAATGAGGTAGTCGCCTGCAATGTCCAAGTCCACCTTTTCCCAAGCAGTCCAGCGGCGGTAGTCGTACTGGCGGTAGTAATAAATATGCGGCTCGCCGCCCTTCGTGCGTCCAAAAACATGCAGAATAGTACGGTCGGCATCATCTTCCTGGTAAAAACCCGCGATTTCAAGTTGGGCGACTTCGTCCAGCTTTTCCAGATAATTCAAAAAAGCCGTTTCGACCGTATACTGATTCACCTCGTTCTGCAGTAGCTCATTCTCCAGATCCTTAAAAAAGGAGGACTTATCTCGGCGCAGTTCCGGCTCGATCCAATTTTCGGGATAGAGAAATACTTTACGATTAGCCTCCCAAACCCGGTATTTACTCATCCATTCCCACCAGCGCCAGGCACTGTCACCGTCATCGCCATCTGCTTTTACTAATACATCAGGTTCCAAGCCCATATGGCAGCGTTGTACGAATAGCTGCACCGAACCGGATGCTTGGACGAGGCGAGAAGTCAATTGACAAGAACTCATCTCCACGTCGAGCAGGTAGTAGCCGTACACATCATTGGTGTTTTCCCATTTACCGGAGGGTGACGGTGGCGTTGTCGGTGTGAAGTGATGAAGCAACCAGGCCACAAGGGCATCGCGCTTACGCTCGCGCAGCACGTCCTGTATTTCCGTACTGAGGGTTAGCCAAGTATCCGCACCGAATTTGGAGCGGAGCAACTGCTTGAGCGTATCACTTTCCGTTTCACCGACGATGGGATTGGCGAAAATGATTGCCTTATCCGCTCCGGCATTGAGCTTATCGAGGAAGCGAAATGCATCGCGCAAGCGCTCCCAGCTTTCCGCCAGTAGGTAGTCAGTTGGATAAGCAAGGTCGAGTGATTGAATAAGATGCTCAACGTCAGTTGCACTCCAGGCGTCGTTGTCGTTGAGGAGCGGCACGTCGGCGGCAAATTCATTGGCAGAAGCATAGGCACCTTCATTTAATTTCCCTAAGATATCGAGTAATTTGATGCCCGTTTCTGGCAAGGTGTCGCGCAGCTTGAACAACCGATTCATGCGCAGGAAAGTGTCGATGGGAGCAATCGGATCAGTACTGTCGAGCGGCAGGCTCTTGAAATCGAGCAGTTTTGCCGGAGCTTGCAGAGTGATGATGGTTTCAAGCTCCTCCAGGTTGATCTTCCATTTTTTCAAAATCGCCGCAACCCTATTCAGCCAGTACCAGGTATCGAAAGCATCCTTAAAAGCTGGGTCTTCGTAGTCCAGTGCTCCGCTCGATGTGGCGAACGCACCGGTGAAAAATTCAAGAATGGTATCGGGGGGGCTCAATTCGAAACGGGTCATGATTTCCCGTACCATGGCTGTGGTTAAGCCGAGTGTGTCACTACTCTGCTGCACCACAGTATTTTTGGCTAATGTCTTGGACAGATAAGCCAGCGCTTTCTTGGTAGCATTTGCGAAACGCTTGGCAAAAGTATCATTGGCGGGAACCGTGGTATCAAGGTCAGCGTCACTCAACCATATACGCTCGTCCGGCAAAACAATAGCCTGGGGTTGTGTGGCAAGGCTAGTTATGGCATTGCGATAAGCAACATTCATCGGATCCGAAGGGGTAGTGTTGGAGACAAGATCTTCGAGTGCCGCATGTTCTTCCTTGGTCATGATGCCGGTGAAGCGCAGCAATCGATACTCGGCGTCGTAAACGACCTTGGCAGCGAGATCAGCGGAAAGCTGTGTTTGAAAATTTATTGCGGGGGGCAGTATTTCGAGTGGCGCGGTAAACACGGGTTCGTAAAATTTCACCGCCAACCGCGGCCGCTCGAACAGATCTTTAATGGCGTCACGGTATACTGAGTCAGCGGACAGACCGTTTAGCGTATTCTGTTGGGCGCTGGTCATTACGCCGGTAAAGCGCAAGATTTCGCTTGTTGCGTCATACTTGACGGGTATTCCAGCAGGGAAAATGAGCGCTCCCAGACCTGCCACTTTCTTTTCCACCGCCACATTACCCCGCAATGTCGCCAGGAAGAAGGTCACTGCCGGTTCATCACGATTTAGCTGTTGCAGAAGCGTAGTCAGCAGTCCGGCCAATTGCTCCTCGTCCGTGGGCGGCGCGGCTGTCAGGAACGCGTACTTTGAGGCATCGTACTCGCTGCGCACGGCCTGCAGCGCTTTGCGCAGCTCGAACAAAAACTTGGCGGCGTCTGTTTCCTTCACGGCGGCTTTCGCAGAGCGGTCTGCGGAGAGCAGCCAGTTCAATTCATCCATGTTGAAACCGGTTTTCTTCAGTTGCCCGACTTTTTCCAGGAAATTCCAAGCTGCTTGAGGACTGCTAAATGCGGCAATGTCCTCGTTGAGTAGCTTCAATAAGATCTGCCACTCGTTTGCTTTGAGTTTCAGTAGCTTGGCTAGCCAGGCGTGGCGCCAGAGGAAGGACAGATTGGCCAAATTGAGGTCATCGTTGATGTAAGATGCGCCGGAGGGGTTCTTTAGATGCTTGAAAACCTGCAAATCAGCGTCACGCACGCCTAGTGCTGCTTGCACAACCGGCAGGTGAGCCGTGATCGTTTGCCCGGTAGGAAGATTACCCGAATTGGGGTCGAGCTGGAATGCCAAATCGAGTGGATGAATGAGCTTCTTGTTTAAGAACAGACTCTGATAGAGCGCGTCCTCCCGTTTTTCATGAAGCTTGGTGAACCGTGTAACGGTGTTCAGATCACCAAACAGGACAGTGGTCTGCTCCACCGTTAGCTTGCTGCCCAACTTGTATTTTACTTCTGTAAAGTACATCAGCTTGACTAGGAATGCTTCGTCCAGGCTGCTATTGCCGATGGCAGGATGACGAATGACGAGGTCGAGCTCCCACATCTTCCAATCGGCTAGCTTACGCCACAGCCGCAAAAAGCGCTGGATGCGGTCGAGTTTGATAGCATCCAAGGTTTCAATGCGTTTCTGCTCAGTATCGCATGTCGAGTCGAGGTGGACGACGGCGATATCACCCATGGGGTTAATGAATTTCAGGTCGAGCAAGGTAAGCAGTTGCGGGTACTCCAGACCAGTTTTTTGGAGAAACACATCAACCTTGCTTACGTTGGCAATCAAGGAAGCCGCGGATTCACCCCAATACTCGTGCTGATCAGCAACGTCGGCGGTCAGGATGATGCGTTTCTCGTCCTTTTCAGATGGTGGCGCAGTGTCGTCAACCGCAACCGAAATACCGAAGTATTCGGCAGCGATGTGAACCTCAGTCGGATTGTTCGGCGCAACCGTACCTTTGAGAGTGCGCATAAGCTCCCAACGCTTCAATGCGATTTTTTGAAAAGCTGCCCGCACTTCTTCAATGAACAGGTCAAAAGGTAATGTAAAGGGATAAAATGCTTTTTTTAGCTTGCCATAAGCTTTAGGGTTAACATACTGGGGATGGGCCCGCAGCTCGTCAGTACTTGCTTTAGTATTGCACAGGATTTCGGCGGAGAAGTTCTGTGTACTTTCTTTCTTCAACAGGTAGCTGACGGCATCACCGTGCACCACCCAAAGATTAGGGTCAGTAGGCTTGACCTGTGTGAGCGTGAAATCATCGCCGAGGTCGATTTTTTCCTTGCCAACATTGATCTGATCAGCAAACGCATCCTTAAAAGCCTGAGCGACGGCAGCTTTTGCAGCAGCAGTGTCAGCGGGAATTGTGCTCAAACCTACCAGCTCTAAATCGTTCTCATGCGACGCATCGACCACGTCTTCCAGCACTTCACACACCACGTCGATATAAGGCAAAGTCACATGGGCATTCTCGCAGTTCAACTCCAGGTAGCCCAGATCGGGGCGGCGCTGGAATAGGATATCCTTGACTGTCTGTACCGGGTTCTTCGCCTTACGTTCTTTGAGGAACATCAACACATCAGCAAAATAAGCTGCAGGGCTGAAGACTGAGCGGCACTGCTCACACTCACATAGATCACCCGCTTTGAACAAGTTGTTCCAGTTGGGGAACTTGGACACTACCTCGTTGCCGTTGAGCAATGCCTTAGGCAAACCCTCGGCATCCAGCGCTTGCAATTCGCCTACCAGCGTCACTACGGCGGCATGAGTTTGAGCAGCACGGTTATAGGTAAGGCGCGCAGTTTCTCGGCTAAAACCAGGACGATCGGCATAGGTTCGCACGAACTCCGCCTCCCCCATACGGTAAATCTTCCAAGCCGAATGCAGATCATCCGCCAGCAATTTATCCGTCGCCTCGAAGTTGGGTGCGAGCTTGAACACCCGCTGAATTCCCTTGAGTTCCAGCCTCAACTCCTCATTCCGTTCTAACCCGCTCATATCTGGACGAAGCTTGCTTTCAAAAAAGTCATCTATGGCTGTTGTTAGAAATTCAAACTGTTCGTGTGCTTGCAGGAATCTATTGATGAGTTCAGGATGCTTCAATCCTTTCGGCCCACCATTACTCATTACCCGTTCTAAGCCCCCCGTGAAAGCAGCCGTAGGAAAAGCTTCCCGGAACTGTTGCGTCAAGGTTTTACCATAAGCTTCAGCGGGGCGCACGTCAGCCTTTAGCGGCAGATCTGGCAGGGGAATATCTACCGGTAATTGCAGCTCGCCAGAGGCTACATGATCGCGCACCAGCTTAATCCACTCTTCTTCACTCACCTTGGCTAGCAGTCGTACTTGACTGGGCTGATCAAAGCCATAGACTTTCTTTGAAACACGGGCTACCGAGAAGTTACCTTGTGCCAGTTCTGCAATCTGGAAAGTGGTTTGCAAATTAGCGATCTCACGGTCTTCGAAGGAACCCTCTTTTTTCAGCACATCGATCAATCGTGGCGTAAACCCTCGGTAATCGCCGAGAAGGCCAGCAAATTTTTCTTGACGGGCAGCATCACGAATGCCGGCGTCTTCGAGCACCCCTTTAAGGACGGCGCCATCGCTGCTCACGGTTTGCCTTGCGACAAAATCGAAAAAGGCCTTTATCCAGACGTCTATCTTATCCTGACCTCCAAGAGGAATGAGGTTTTGACTCAAGGCACTAACCAAAGCCTTACGCACGGCCGTAGCGTCAAGGGAAGGAAGTCCGGCTAGTACCACCGCCAGCAGATCCGGCAGGTTTTGATCGTCAGAGGTCGAATAGAAAGGTGTCGAGAGTATAGCGTACCAGAATTCGGGCTCGATATGGCTCTCCTCCGCCAATTGATGGGCCGCCGCGAAGCGGAAAAGCTTTTCAATCGGAAGACTAGTTTCTCCACTCAAAAAAGTAATGTCGCGGATTTTATTATCTTGCCTGAGTTCAGTGAAAGCGACGTTATCTAGCAGTGGCATCAGTTGTTCGACGATCTGCTCGTACTCGGAAGGGCCGCGGTATTCACCGTCGCCGATGACCAGATCGATTGTCTCAACCGGTTGGGCATTGAAGATAATGGCTGACTCGGTAACATTTTCTATTCCCAGATAGGCACGAACCAACAAATCTGCGTTTTTCTTCTCCTTGCGACGGAACTGGCTAGCATGATAAGTAATCTGATAGTGGCCTGCTTTGCTAGTTAGCGCCTCACCCAGGTATTCCTCGCTGCGCAAGTCCTTATCGAATGCCATGACGAGCCCCGACATAACCGGTTGGCCATCCGGATAGCGGATGAGTCCTTGAACAATGAACACCTCCTCCAGCTGAGACTCGGCAGCTCCCATTTCAACCTCGATCACGACAGGGGTTTCCATGTTCTCTGCATTGCACAACACTGAATCTTCAGTGCTCTTGATGAGTTTATTTTCATGGAACACCTTGAAGAATAGATCCCTGCGCTGATCCAAGAAAATTTCACGAAAATGAGATTCGTCGAATATTACTCGGAAAACACCTTGCTGATCAGTCACAGCACAACCCACCAGATCATTCAATATATGATTCTTACCCCAGGCCTCAACGCGTAAACCCGCTAAAGCCTGATGCGATTTTGAGTCGACCACATAGCCCGTAATACGAAACGTTTTGTTAGTATCATTCATGCCGGATTCTCCTGTCCGAATCAATTGTCGCAATACATTAGTTAGCCGATGTCATATGCCTCTTTTACCCTGTGCAATCTGAATCTGCGAGCTCAGCTTGTTGCAGGAAAGAGCCTGTTCCAAGCGCATCTTTCGCCAGGCTCATGACAAGCCTTAAGCGCTATCCAGTGATAAGAATCACTATCATTACCTGGCGGCAAGGTCTTAACACCATGCATGTAATCGGGTAAGACCATGCAAGCATCGATATTAATTTTGTGGCCACATTGCGAACGTCCGGTCTCAGATCCGGACACCGAATTTTCCGTCTGGAACGTTTAAAATAGCCCAACTGCTTGCAGTGTTAGCACGCATTGCAAAAACCTATCAGCTTATCCACCAAAAAACCTTACCCTCGTATACCCCGGTATTCAGGTCGACAGCAACACGGCGCGAGGGCATGGCATTCGTTCTTCAGCAAAACCTTAAATTTCATCGCGCCGAACTCTTTTAGCCGTATAGGGGATCTCCCCGTACGAAACGTTTCGTTACCTGCCCAACTTACATAAACGTTCGGAACGGGGTACATGCCCTGTCCCGCTTGAGGGTTGCATGTTATCTTGCTCCGAATTTAATGGTTGCGTTGAGTTTACCGTACCATCCTGGGGCCTTCCCTTCGACAGCATTAAGAGGATCAGTGCTATCACGATACCCTCCTGTCAACTTAATACCTAATCGAGAATTAAAATCATATGTCAAGTCTGTCCCGCCCGAGATGCCTCCATCACTTACGGAAATGAAAGGACTGAATGAAAGGCCCTTAGCGTATGGAACGGATATTTCATGAGCCTTTACCCCAAGTGTAAAATCACCAAAAGTTGGGGTGGCATCTAGATTTAATTCCAATGAAGGCCAGCTTCCACCGGACCTTACAATTGTTTGAATCCCAAGAAGAGGCTCGCCAGTGGAAGTCAGATACTCCTCAAAACGGGGAGCTACAATTTTACCTCCAAATACTCCTTCTATTTTGTCGGCGAAGACTTCTGAAAGAACGTTTAAGCCAGTTATTGCAAGTGCAGAACCAAGAATACCTCCCCGCTCGACGCCAGTACTTTTGAGGTAGTTATTAATATCATTAGTGGCATTGTTACTAAAAATTGCTCTGATGTTGTAGAATGTTAGATATCCTTGGTTTTCCCAATATGCTCCGAGTTCTGCAAAACTTCGTTCGCCCCCACTCAGCTTAAAATTCCTCCACATCTCACGGGCATTCAGCATATTCTGATTCACACCGCCGGCTTGCATTATTGGCAGATTGGAGGCTCCACGTGTTGTAACTTTGTACGGAAACACACCCAAAAAGAATTTCATGTCGGGATCCGCATTTTGCCTTAAACCCTCGCGGTAATGTCCGCCTTCATGACTAAATACCGTTGGGTACAAAGCTCCAAAGGTAACCAGTCCTTTCCACCATAAAGGACTATCCTCTGCGGTAAGAGCAGCAAGGCCACCCATGGTAAGCATCGCAAGGTTGGTGTTAGCTTCAGAGCTTGCCCGGGGGTCCCAAACGAGCCCGCTTTCGTCAAGCCCCAAACCAAGTTGATAAGTCCGCTTAGAGTCTGTTCCCGTAGCATCAGATAATATAACCGGATTGTTCAACGAATATTGATACAAATCAGTCCCATCGACCAGCCCCTTAGGATCTGTGCTCACCCATCTCCCCAACCACAACGCGTAATGCCGCGCCCCGTGATAATTAAACCCCGTTTCCTCATCCCTTTCCTTTCCCGTATAGCGATACCGCTTCAAATTCACCTCCACTACACTCCGCCCCGCCTGATATGACGTACTGCCGTACGGGTGATACTCCTCATAGGAAATGACCTGCCCCGCATCATCCAACTCCAAAGAAGCCGAGCCGAGGTGATTGCCTAACTGGTAGCGGATGAGCTGCTCGGGTAAGGGACGTGTCCGTGCGCGTCTCGACCAACGCGATGCGCTGCTGATCGTCCATTACATGCAGGCTCTCCCGCTCCAGGCTCAAGCTAATTCCATTGCCGACATACTCGCGATAGATCTCGAAGCCTCCCAGGTAGACGCGTTCTTTCATACGTGTGGGCGACACGCCAGCAGCGGCCTGCCGCTCGGTGACCTTGCGCACGCGCTGTCCGACTGCATCGTACACGTAGTAGGTAGTCTCCGGCGTGCCCTCGTTCACCACCTGCCGCGCGGTCGCCCGCAACTGATCCTTGAAATCCCACTGCATCAAGGTCAGGTGTTGCATGCTCGTCATGTTGCCGTGAGCGTCGTGGGTGTGGTGTTCTTCCAGCGGCTGATTCCCGTTCGGGTGGAGGACCGTACGCCTTAGCTGGTTGCTGAACTTTCCCTGCTCGATAAAGCTACCCACCTCGTAGTAATAATCGCGCACCCAGTCTCCGCCCTGGGCGTGATGGATCATGTGTTCGAAATTTCCCACCTCGTCGTAGAGGTATTCTTCGGTATAGCGGCGCATGGCCTGCCCATTGCCTGGGTGTGGCAAATGCACTCGGAATTGATCGTTCCAGGTGGTCTGGGGCTGGGAAGCCTGGCCGATATGCTCGCGCCCCCTTGCCTGGACCAAGCGATAAACCGCGTCGTAGCTATAGTCATTGCTGGGCGTCACCACCTGATTGTTGAAGTAGATCGTCTGCTGAGCGGCGTCCTCAATCTGCGTGATGTTACCAGCGGGGTCATAGGTATAATTCAGGTCCTGCAGCCGCGCCTGGTCGCTCAACCGCGTAGTCTTGAGGCGGGTCAGGCGGAAGGTCAAGACGTCATATTCATATTCGGTCTTAACCTGATGGCCATACTCGATGAGCACGCGCTGGCCCCTAGCGTTGTAGTCGATGTTGCGCACGAAAGGCGTGGCCACCGCCGCGCCGCGCAGGTGGACGTCCACCTTCTCCAGTAGATTGGCTTCGTTGAACGTAGGATGATAGACGCTCAAGTCCGGCGCGGTCTGTTCCGTCGGACGGTTGAGGGCATCATAGCGGGTGCGACTGGTATAGGTATCGGCTTCCAGCTGAATGTCGCCGGACCAATCCACAGTGGTCTTGTAGGCCGGAATTCGAGTGCCTTGCGGGTCGACAAGCTCGGCCAATTGGCGTTGGCTACGCAAAAGATTGCTCTTGAAGTCGTACTCATCGTTGTTAACGACGCCGGCCTGATCAAAGCGCTGAACCACCTTACCGCGCAGATTGTTCGCCTCGGGATTGGGGCGGGTCTCGCCATAGACCGTGCGTCCAATGAGAAACTCTGGTCCTGTGCCTTCGCGAAGAGCCATTTCGACAGACCGACGCAATGGATCGTAAGTCGTTTGAAATTGCTGATCACGGCTATCCCAGGCATAGAGCGGATTGCCCGCGACATCGTTCAGCATCCAGCGCTCGCCCGCCTCCATGCTGGCCTGGTGGATGCGGTTGCTCAGCATGTCGTAGTCGTAGCGCATGACGACACGATCCTGGGCGTCGATCACCTCACGCTGGTTGCCTTCGATGTCGAGCACCACGCGGGTGACATATTTCTCCTCAATGAGTGCGCCGTTACGCTCGAAGCGGTTGTGCGCAATGGTTAGGAAAGTACGGCCGAGCGAGTCGACATGAGCAAGAGCGGGTGTTCCAGCATGCATAGCTGCTTTCTCGGCAGCCTGCCGCCCAGGATCTGCCGCTGGTTTGCTTATTCGTTCTTGATACCAAGTAGGCAAGTAATCCGCAGCCGGCAGTCGACGGAAGAAATCGCCGACATTGGCATCGGTCTTGGGATCGGCGATCAGTACGGTGTCGTTGACATCCCAGGTTTCCTGCCGCCACGAGTCGAATATCACCTTTTCCCAGGTGTGATTTGGATGTAGCGTGGCCACAACCCGTTCCACCGGATCGTAGAACAGGATGGGACTGACGCCCGTATCCGTCATTTCGCGCTCTTCTTCGTAGAGATGGGTCGCGCTGAAGAAAGGTTCATATTGTCGGACCGGCTTGCCTTTGTTGTTGAACACGGTACGCCCGCTACCGACCCAGCGCTGCGGCGTATCGGCCTGCACGGGTTTACCGTTCGCGTCGCGTATCAGGTCGCCGGGTTGTATGTCGCCACTTGGAAGGGTTACGTCGGGGCCGTGCTGCGGTGCATCGCCGCGCTCGGCTTGTATCTTCTTCTGGATCCCGCGGCCGAAGCCGTCGGAGTAAGAGAAACTGATCTGGATTTTCGTCTCTGAACCGCCGGGGTCGAAGAAGTGCGTCTCCCGCGCCAGCGTCGCTGCGAAAGGCGGCTGGCCACTGCGTAAATAGCGATCGAGGTCATAGACAATGCGGGTCGTAGCTTTGCCCAGCAGGGAGGCTGCCTGGCCGCGTGGATCGGTGACGAAGGCTTGCAGCGTCGCGAGCTGCGGATCGGTATCAAAGTCTTCCAGTAGATCACCAAGGTTCTGTCCGAGCTTTCCCTTGACGGCAGTGGCAACGACCATGCCGAGAATGTCGCAAGCCACTTCCGAGCGGTTACCGTTCGGGTCGGTCATTAATCGAGCTGCTAGTACGCGATAGTCGTTCTGTGCGCGAATTGTATTGCTGAGCGCATCATGTGTCTCTACCATGAGTAGCTTGTGATCATCGAAGATGACAACGGTCTCGGTGTTACGTACGTCAGTATGGAACGGATTGCGGTAACGATGCGGCAAGAAGAAGTGGCTCCGGGCATGGGTCAACTCTGCTGCTGCATTGTCAGTTATATTTGGCGAGAAAAACACCCGACCGGATGGCAGCCACCAATAGCCATTGTTATCCAGATCGACATATCCTCCGCGCTCAGCCCCCCCACCTTCCAGCACATCTGCGGGATTGACCGGAAGCAAACTTTGGCCACTGCGCTTGTAGACGTTATTTAAAAGGCCTGGTGTGAAAGTAAGCTGATAACTTTCGCCCGGTAAGGCCTGCGATTCCATATTGCCCAACGGTAAAAATATTAGCGGGTTGTTGTTCTGGACTGCTCCGAGGTCATTTGGCCGGTAGTATGTGCGCACCTGCTCGATCAGCCGCTTCTGCAATATACTCGGAGTCGGACTTTGCTCATAATCGATAGGCACGGCGCCGGCACCAGCAGTCAATAGCTCTGCTAATGTAAAACGGTTCTGTCCCATGGGTAGGTGCAGTCCAGTCAGCTCAAAGCTGCGCGACTCACTGAGCAGCGAGGTACGGTAAACGTCGGCATCTTCGATGACATTAGTTACATTGTTTTCGCTGTAGGTGATGTGAATTTCAGCCTGCTTAGCCTGGTCTTCTACCGACAAAGTCAGGTCCGGTTGGCGGCGGCCGTAACCGATAGCCGCCAATTGCAGCACATTACCAAAGTCATCTACCTCGAGCGTCAGCGCATGGGAAATACGCGGATCACTCGGGTTACGTTCATAGTGATAACTGACAGCTTCTCGGGCGTGGGTGAAGAAGACCGCATGGCGATTTTTGTCACGCGGCTGCAAAAGCCGGATGGTAAAGTTCTGTTCGACAACACTGTAGGGATGCTTTGCTTTATCCGTGCCATCCAGCGCATACACTTCCTGACGCAGCATTGACCCTTTCAATGCACGACAAGCTTCGCGCTCTTCCTCGACCGTTAAATTATCAGGCAGCACGGTATCCTCAAGCAAAAGCTGTCTCGCTTGGACATCACTCAGTCCTGGTTCGCGGTAATACTCACCCACATCCCTTTCATTTAACATTCCAGCAAAAAAATTGGAAATATGACTGCGACCAAGATATACACCAGTATGAAACCAGGTTTTGGTATGAACAGGCGGCACATGAGAGGCTGCATCGATATTGCTGGCTGCTTCTTCACCTCCTATCGGAGCAAGGGAGCTGAATTGTTCAGTGTCAAACTGTTCAACCATGCCGAAGCCCCGGAACTCACGTTCCTCGCCATCGAAGTAACCATGGTGGTAAGCATAGCGCGTGGCGAAGTAGTTATTGCTGATATGATCGAATGTCTCGATCCGCTCAACCACATGTACTGGGAATGGCAAACGTGTGATCCAGGGTTCTCCTTCCTGTTTGTCTTTTAAATAAAAATAAGTGGAAGGAAGGTATTTCACCCGCGTTTCGGCACCTAGATTATTGATGGTTTTGATGAGCAAATGTGGTTTATGCTTCCCCATCAGATTTACAAAGCGCATGGGCCGTTGTGCATCCCTTTGCAGTGGCGATGACCACACCAGGCAAGCGGTACCATTCCCGAGCAGATCAGTAGGGATGATGTTGACCAGATCATCGACGCGTGGAAAAACATTTAAATATACCGGCTCACTCCAGCTATTACCGGATTGGTTGAAATAAAGGCGTATACCATCGCGGTGTAGATAAATTACATCGGTGGTGCCAGTGCCATCAATATCAGCCAGTCGAATGCGTTCGTACTCGAATTCAGCTGGATTGTCAAAAAAAGGGGCATAATCCATAGTCACCTTGGCACCGAAATGACCATAGCCAAGGTTGGGCCAGTAGCAGATCTCACCATTTCGGATACGTACCAGATCAGTAAGGTTGTCGCCGCTTAAATCAGCCAGATAGATGGATTGCGTGCCGTCGGCGAATATCAATCGAGGGCCTTTCTCTTCATCCAGGGCTTGAGCAATTCTTTGTGCCGGACCAAAGCCGTCTTCTGCCAGTGATGCATGCCAGATAAAAGCTTCATCTTCTGTGATCAGCACGTCGGCATGGCCGTCCCCATCCAGATCAATAAATTTCAGGTTAGGATCGCGCATATCATGATTGGACAGCGACTTAAATGGACGAAAGGATTGCCAGCTTTCCTCTTCATCATGCTCGTACAAACCGGGCATGGTATCATCCAACATCACCAGGTCTGGCTGGCCATCCCCTGCTAAATCCATAAACTGCGCACCGCCAGCCAGAGCTAAATTGGGCTTGGTCATGACATGCTCAAGTGGCGCAAATTCGACCGGCTGCTTGCTTGTCAAATCGAGGTTCCCGGGACTCAGATTACGTTTGTAATACCAGGCAGCTCCTTGCTCGGTGAGGATGCCAGGTATACCCTCGCCATGCAGATCAGTCCATTGATAGCTCGCGCCATCTACCCCAATAGGCAGATTTTCCAGACTAACAGGATCAACTTCCTCGACTGTATTCTGCACGATGGGTTGGGTGTACTCGAATTCGAGAGGTGGCAGGCTGCGTTTTAGATAAGCATTGCCATTACGTTTGTAGCCAGTTTGGGCCACTTGCTGTAAAAAAGTATAAACAGGATTTCGAGCACTGGTTGGGTCTTGCTCATGAGAGTAGGTAAAGTCAGTAGAACGTACCAGGCAATTTTCTCCTACCCCGTCTTCTTCCGGGAAGTGATGGAACATGAGCACACGCTGACATAAGCGCGTGGTACGCACTTCAAAACCTGCGCGGTAGGTGGAGAATGGGTCAATACGGAAATCCCATTGACCGGAATCATTTGGCTGTGGTGCACTAGCGTCGTGCTCACCGTAATCAAACACAACCTCAAACATCCAATCCAATTGTGTCTCCCTCAGAAAAGGAGGACGATGACCCTCATCATCTAGCGCAGTTTTTCGGTTGCCGTATTTAATATGCTTTAGATAGCGATTGACCGCACGACGAGTATCATCGCGCGTACCGCGATTGCGCTCATGCACGTAGCCCAAATTGACGCCATCGCCATTTTCCGCTTTGTATTCATAGAGAACAACATTGCCCTTGTCATCACGGGTTTCGCAGATCAACCAGGAAAAGATATGGGTAGGATCCCTGGGATCGGAGATGCGTGCAGTAGCATCTTTACCATAAAGCGTTAGGATGTTGTCCTTGGAGAGGGAACGCCAATGAATCTCACCGGTTTCAGTATTGGTCCAGCGCTCAATACGAGCGAACAGTCCTTCGATGCGAGGCCGGTAACGGTGGAGACGATAGAGGGTACCCTCAATATTTCGTGTGTCGCTCCAACGTGAACCATCATCCTTCAGCAGCGGCACCAAATCTTCTGAGCCGGATAGTATAAACTCATCGGATTCTCCAGCATCTTGATATTTGGGCAAGCCTTTGTCGGTCTTGCGAGTGATAGAGGGAGTCGAAAGGCTCCAACCAAAGCCAAAGGAGTCATTGCCGGCACCTGAGTCATAAGATAGTGAAAGCTGCGGCCCAAAACCAGAACGCCCCGAGCTGGTGGCAATCGGTACGCTCATTGAACCTGTGCCTGTAACCGGATTGGCAGCAAATTTTTCACCTATACCACGAATGGCACCGCCGCCTTTGGGTAGCGTTATTGAAGGTGCAGAGTTTGAGATTCCTTCTCTTTTCGACGTCTCACCTTCTTTACTTGCTCCAGAATTGGTCGAACGTGATGAATATTCCACTCCCACTCCTTCCAGTGTAGATTTATGAAGCGTTACGCATAAACATACCGCTTCAAATAGGGCAAAAGCTAGGGACGAACCCCATTTCCAAATCAAAAATGACGCGATGTCGAGCCGCAGACAGTATAAATAATACGGCAAGGTGAAGCCGACAAAGTCAGTTTTGATTTAGAAATGGAATAAGATCATCCAGCTTTGCAACATAATAATGCTAAGGAGTAAGAAGTCAGCTAACAATAATGCATCTGCATACAATTTTTATCCCTTATCACCAAGAACTTCAGCCATATGAGCAAATTGTCGAATAATTGTCGAATTGTTGATTTAGGTTAGATAAAGTTTAAACTCCTAAATAAAATTTATAACAAAAATTTTGTGCATGAAGACCGCTAAAACAAAACAGTTGCTGACTTTAAGCTTTTGTTAACGAAGAGAATAATTTCTAATTGAATCCTTACCGGTGGGAGTTCTAAGCTATCACCTTTAGCACTCATTTTGATGACGCATATCTCATGAAAAAACCAATCAGCCGCATTCTGCTTATCAATGATGAAAAACTGATCCTCAAAGCATTCATCAAGGGATTAAACGACGCAGCTAAATCAATGGATAATCCGTTGGGTATCACTTCTACTGGTGTCACGACTGCACGCGAGGCACTGCAGGCTATTGAAGAAGATGGGGATATTCAGGCATTGTTGGTCGACGATAAGCTATATACCCTGCAAAGTGAACGGAAGGGTGCGCGTAATCTGCAGATGACTGCATTGGAGCTCGTCCAGAAAATTTCTCGTTTTCGTCCTGAATTGAATATTTATATATTGATCGCGCAAGAACAGCAGGATGAAGTAGTCGATGCCCTCTTTTCAGAAACAGTGGATGGTTATTTCTATCGAGAGGAACGTGATTATCGCGGCATGTATCGCATCCTCAATGCCCAACTGCAAGAGAAGGCGCGAACCCCTTTCTATGATCAGCTCAAGAGTTATGTCCTGATGGCAAAGGATGCTTGGCATACACCGGGACATTCTTCTGGTGATTCACTGCGTAATAGTCCCTGGATAAGCGATTTTTATGAATTTATCGGTGAGCATATTTTCCGGGCTGATCTGTCGGTATCCGTACCCATGCTTGATTCGTTGATGGAACCCACTGGAGTCATCGCGGAAGCACAAAAAATTGCAGCTAAAGCATTTGGCGCACGCCGTACCTTTTTCGCTACTAACGGTACCTCTACCGCCAACAAGGTAATTTTTCAAACCTTACTAGCCCCCGGTGAAAAATTAATTTTGGATCGGAACTGTCACAAATCGGTACACCATGGCGTGGTGCTATCAGGTGCTCATCCGGTTTATCTAGACTCATCGGTCAATAAAAAATTCAGTATTTATGGGCCAGTACCCAAACAAACCTTATTCACTGCACTCGAACAACATGCTGATGCAGAAGCATTGATATTAACCAGTTGTACCTATGATGGTCTACGCTATGACCTTCCTCCGATCATTGAAGCTGCGCATGCAAAAGGAATCAAAGTTATTATTGATGAAGCCTGGTATGGCTTTGCCCGCTTTCACCCCGCTTTTCGTCCCACTGCTCTGGAAGCAGGCGCTGACTATGCCACCCAAAGCACACACAAAGTACTATCTGCTTTTTCCCAATCTAGCATGATTCATGTCAATGATCCCGATTTCAATGAGCATCTTTTTCGTGAAAATTTCAATATGCACACCTCCACCAGCCCCCAATACAGCATGATTGCAAGTCTTGATGTAGCCCGCAAGCAGGTCATGCTGGAAGGATACAAATTGCTTTCGCGCACACTGGAGCTTGCCAGAGAACTCCGTTCACAAATCAATTCCACAAGTGTATTTCAAGTGCTGGAACTGCCCGAACTCCTTCCTCATGAAGTCAAGCATGACAATATTCAGCTTGATCCCACTAAGGTAACGGTGGATATTTCACGCTGCGGCTTTACTGTGGAAGAGCTGATCCAGGAATTGTTCGAGCACTACAATATTCAAGTGGAGAAATCCACTTTTAATACGCTTACCCTGTTACTCACCATCGGTACTACTCGCAGCAAAGTCTCGCGTCTTTATGATGCCCTGATGCGCATCGCACGCGAAGGCCGGGTTCCTCTGCGGCTTTATCAGACACCCGAAATCCCTCATTTTACTGAGTTAAGATATCTGCCGCGTGATGCATTCTACTGCGGTGGCGAATTAGTACCCCTATTGGACGAAGAAGATAAAGTCAATAAGATTTTAGAGGGAAGAATATCTGCCGATCAGATCACACCTTACCCGCCCGGTATCCCCGTGCTGGTACCAGGACAAACCATTACCAACGACATCGTACATTATCTGGTCAGCATACTCCGTTCACAAAAACGTGTGGAAGTACATGGCATTGTCTTTGACGGCTACTTGCCTTGCTTAAGGCTGCTTACTGCTGCTGAGGAGGAAAGTTTGAGAAAACTGTCCTAATCTTATTTTTAAATCAAACATGACGTGAAGGCGAGCTGCAAACATATAAATAATATGGCAAGGAGGAATCGATAAAATCAGGTTTGATTTAGAAATGGAATTAGAAAGATTATGGTAGCGGTGGAATGGTTTTATTTGAAGGCATAGCATGTGTATCATGGATAGTAATGCTGCTTAACTTATTTTTTATCAATCGTTTTGCTGGGAACCAAACTTTGAAAATACTTCCTTTTTCTATTTCACTGATAATTTCCATGCGAGCCTGATGGCGACCTAATACATGTTTGACGATAGCGAGTCCCAATCCTGTTCCACCGGTTTCACGGGAACGACTACGATCAACTCGATAAAACCGCTCTGTCAAGCGTGGAATATGCTCAGGCCCGATACCGATACCACTATCTTGCACATAAAATAAGCCTTGGCCCTGCTCTTCTGTCCAGTTCAATGAAATATTACCGCCATCGGGTGTGTAACGAACTGCATTACTGACCAGATTACTTAAGGCGCTCCGTAACTCGTCTACACTTCCTAGTAAGTGAACATCACTTACTAGATTCAAATTAATGTGATGGCGTCCCACACTGAGCGATTGCGCTTCTTGATACAAGCTTTGCAGCAATTCAGCAATGTTGATCTCTTCCTCATGCAAGATATTTTGTGCATTCTCGAGTTTAGATAAGGTCAGTAAATCTTCTACCAGACGTTGCATGCGTTTTGCCTGATCATTCATTAAAGTCAAGGCACGCTTTTCCATCTCGCTATCTTTAATTTCTTCATCTAACAATGTTTCTAGAAACCCCCCTATGATCGTCAAGGGTGTGCGCAACTCATGTGAAACATTAGCAATGAAATCACGACGCATGATTTCCATTTTCTCAAAACGTGTAATATCTCGACTGATCAGTAGCTTTTCCTTGTCTCCATAAGGCACAAACTGAAGTAAAAGTACCCGATCCTCATATCGTGATTGCTTGATAATCAGTGGCTTGCTGTAATCTCCGGAAGTCAAATATGCTACAAACTGCATCTGCCGCACCAGATGAGTCACATGCTGCCCAATATCAAGCCTCAAATCCAATCCCAAGTGTTGCTCAGCAGAAGGGTTACACCATTCAATTCGATCCGTTTCATCCAGGATAACGATACCTTCTGGCATTGCTGAAGTAGCGCGCTGCAAACGCTCCAGCGCTTTGCTCAGACTTTGTCGACTTCGGTAATAACGTCGGATAAAGCGCGCTAGACGAATGAACACATCCCCCCACGGACCAAAGCTTTTGGGTACATTAGGTATTGTGGATGGATCAAAAGCGGTATGATTAAAACGTTGAAACCATAGATCAAGCGAAGCCAAGCAATAGGTATGGTGTATCGTTAATCCTAACAATACCAAGCTGAATAAAACCAATGCTGTCACAGCATCTACCACAACCCATATTATAGCTGTAACAACTATCAGCAAAATAATAGCAGCAAAGCGTCGCCAGAAATCAAACACTTCAATATCCCGGTGGTAAGAAATTCTTTTGGATATTCCAAAAATTAACATCTTCCCACTTAACTGCCTTTGGAAAGATTAGTTTGCTGCGTATTATGCGCGAAAAAGCAGATAGGTACAGAAAAAAATACTGATTATTAAAAGGGTACCGAAGGATAATGCTCAAAATCAATGCAGCACAACTTTTATTCAGCGCCTACTTCACAGCGAGTAGAAAAACGGTAACCTGCTCCCCTCACAGTTTGCACCAATTCATCTTTGCCTGCTTCTTCGAGCGCTCTACGCAGCCTTCGTATATGAACATCTACTGTACGATCTTCCACAAAGACATGGTCCCCCCATATACGATCAAGTAACTGCTCTCGTGTATGCACGCGTTCGGTATGCGTCATCAGAAAGTGCAATAGACGAAATTCAGTCGGTCCCAAGGCGATTTCTGCTGACTTTGCGCCATCTTCCAGATCGTTAACAGTTACTCGATGTGAGGCCGGATCTAATCTTAATCCACCTACTTCAACCACTTCATCTGACACTTCTGGTAAGCGTCGGCGTAGCACTGCCTTGATGCGCGCAACAAGCTCACGCGGTGAAAAAGGCTTAATAATATAATCATCTGCACCAATTTCCAGTCCGGTTATCTTGTCACTTTCCTCCACCCTAGCCGTTAACATGATAATAGGAATCATCTTGGTGCGCGTTCCTCGCCGCAGGATGCGAGCAAGCTCGATGCCGCTCATATTGGGTAGCATCCAGTCCAGTAGCACCAAATCCGGCAACGCATCGTTAACCATATCCTTTGCCTCTTCTGCACTTTTTGCGCACAAAACGCCATACCCTGCAGTGCGTAAATTGTATGAAATTAGCTCCTGGATTGCGGGCTCATCTTCCACGATCAGTATTGTTGCAGCCATTACATTAGTGACTCCATTCAAAAAAATATTCTCTAGAAATTTCTGAGATAATATAGCGGCAATATTGCATTTTTGTGACAAGCATCCTAGCTACTATCTATCAACAATCTCAATTTTAAAAAAACGTCTATGGCAGGACTTAGTAAACATACTCCAATTCCCACTGAAATAAAACTTCATCAGAAATCCAAGATACTGGAAATTTCCTTCAACGATGGTAAGACTTTTCGGTTGCCCTGTGAGTTTCTTCGCGTCTATTCTCCGTCAGCGGAAGTACGAGGCCATGAACCTGGACAAGAAGTTCTGCAAACTGGCAAACAGGATGTGTCCATCACGCATATCGAGCCTGTGGGCAATTACGCTGTCCAGTTAAATTTTTCTGATGGCCACAATACGGGACTTTATTCGTGGGATTTACTTTATAATTATGGATTGAATCAAGATGCAATGTGGCAACATTACTTGCAACGGCTAAATGATGCTGGTATCAGCCGTGAAAATAATATGAGGGACATGTCAAACCCATAGCTATGTATTGCACTCATTTTTTCAATCCTCAATTAATCGTTTGAAATGACAAAATCTACCCATTTTGGTTTCAAAACCGTTTCAGAAACTGAGAAAGCACACAAAGTTGCGGATGTTTTTGACTCGGTAGCTACACGCTACAATCTGATGAATGATGTAATGTCGCTCGGCTTGCATCGATTGTGGAAACGATTTGCTGTCGAAACCAGTGGCGCAAAAGCGGGAGATCGGATTCTTGATATCGCGGGTGGAACTGCAGATTTGACCGCGTTGTTCGTCGAGCAAGTTGGTGAAACAGGCCAGGTTTGGTTAACTGATATTAATAATTCCATGTTGACAATCGGTCGGGATCGCATGCTGAATGAAGGAATAGCCATCCCAGTAGCCCAGTGTGATGCTGAGAAACTACCATTCCCTGACAATTTCTTTGATCATGTCAATGTCGCATTTGGCCTGAGAAACATGACCCACAAAGATATTGCACTCAAGGAAATGCTGCGTGTACTTAGCCCAGGCGGATCACTTATCGTGCTGGAATTCTCAAAAGTATGGAAACCACTCCAACCTTTTTATGATACTTATTCTTTCAAGATACTCCCTCTCATGGGTAAATTCGTTGCTCAGGATGAAAGAAGTTATCGTTATCTTGCCGAATCGATTCGTATGCACCCATCGCAGGATGAGTTGAAGCAACTCATGCAGCAAGTTGGATTTGAGCGGGTAGAATATTTTAATTTGGCTGCTGGTGTGGTAGCCCTGCATCGTGGCTATAAATTTTAGAACATTTCTAAAGTCTTTTTGCTACGGAATCGTTGCGTGCGATTCCTTGTGCTTCATCTCTTAAAATGTCTTTTTAGAATCTAGTTCCATTTCCAGATCAAAAATGACGCGAAGGCGAGCCGCAGACAGTATAAATAATACGGCAAGGAGAAGCCGACAAAGTCAGGTTTGATTTAGAAATGGAATAATCTCTTTAATCAATCAACATTCTTCTGTGAGCGAGCCTCCAACTTGCCCATCAACATCTACCCACAAATGGGGTAAACCAAGATCAACAAGCCAATCTTTGCCTTGCTGTTCTTTTAGCATCCCGATCGTTGAAGCGCTGCCTGCAATAACGCAGAAATCACCTACTACACTTACTGCAGCCATTCGGCTTACAGGCCAGCCTGTTTTTGGGTTGAGCACATGACCATAACGGATGCCATTTATAGTAATACAGCGCTCATAATCCCCACTGCTGGCAACTGCACCCGAATAGAGTTCCAGCGTTTGTAATAAGGTATCGGGGCGGCGCGGGTGACGTATCCCGACTCGCCAGGGACTACCGTCCGCATGCGGACCAATAATCTTGATATCTCCTCCCAAATTGATCATGCCATGATAAATACCCCTATCCCAACATATCGTAGCAGCACGATCTACTGCGTATTCTTTAACGACACCACCCAAGTCAATCTCCATGCCAGCAAGCGGGAATTCAAGTACAGGCGATGCCCACCGCAATTTATGCCAGCCAATTTTATCCAGCAAAGCTTGAATAACAGCTTCATCCGGTAATTGATTTGATTTAAAATCCCAGGCACGGCGCAGAATACCCGAGGTAATGTCAAAAAGCTCATCACTCTCCCGATAACAGGTTTCTGCATAATCCAACAATCCGGCTGTTTCGTTATCGACAATAATACTCCCTCCTTTCGCTGCAATCTGATTAATTTCAGACAAAAAGCTACTTTCACGATAACGGGAATAAATTGACTCTAATCGCTGAATATCAGCTATTGCTGCATCCGTAGCACGCCCAGCTTTAGTCTCGGTTACGGCATAAATCTGTATTTCACAAGGCGTGCCCATTGCTTTAAAGGGAAAACGGTACAGTTTCATTAAAAAGAGAATACTCAGGTAGTCATTTAGACAATTCTAGAATCTTTATTTTCATTTAAATACCAGATGATACGAGTTATACGCATTCAGATTTCTTTCAGATAAATCAAAATGAGTAAATAATAAATTATTTACTTTGTCATTTTTTAACGACAAATTTCTTAGAATCTTAACTATTATAGAAAATTCATGCAGCAAATTGTTTATAAACTCACTGCTAATATGAATAATGAATGGCTTATTGCGAGAAAATATTATTGTTTGGTTGCTGACACAGGCCCATAGATACTGCTCTTTGAACTTATAGCTCTTAGTAAGAGTCTGATTTTATTTATTATGCTTCCAGGAAAGATGAGCCTAACCTTAGCAACTTAGAAGGTGGGAGCAATGATGGATATACAGGTATTGGTAAGCCAGTTAATAAGTCAACTGGTAGGGTTGCTGCAAGTTAGCTATGCTTTTAGCGCCGGAATGGTATCTGCGGTAAACCCATGTGGCTTTGCGATGTTGCCCGTATATCTGGCACTTTATCTCGGCGCCAAGGATCAGCAGTTTCAACAGCGCTCTTGGTTCTATCGACTTAGCAAAGCCTTTGGTATTACGGTAGTTGTTACTGCAGGCTTTGGTCTCCTATACGGACTGATCGGTATTCTTATTTCTGCCGGTTGGTCGACTTTGATCGGCGTGATGCCCTGGGTGTCGGCAATTATCGGCGCCATTCTCATCGTACTTGGAGTATGGGTGCTTTTGGGCAATCAGTTTACGCTTGATATCTTCATAAAAATGGGTAGCCAGATTGGGGATCCCCGTACCATCAGTGCTCGAGGCTTTTTTCTATTCGGTATGGCCATGGGGGCAACATCCATGAGCTGTGCATTGCCAGTCTTTCTTATCGTCGTCGGAAGCTCGCTGACTTCCAGTAATTTTGGGATGATATTATTACAGTTCCTCTGGTATATTCTCGGGGTAGGAACGGTCCTATTAATATTGACTATAAGCATCGTATCTTTAAAGGAAAGAGCTGTAGTCGAAACCGTGAAACGATTTGTTCCGTTTTTCCATAAGATATCTGCCATACTGCTGATTTGTGTCGGAGTGTATATCTGCGACTACTGGCTAGCGAGCGATCTGCTCTTTTAAATAGACCTTGGCTATATCCGGACAGGATAACCAAATGAAAAGAATTGAAGACTCCATTGATACATGCTTGCTGCTTGCCGTAATCGTTATTGGCCTGCTTCACCTATTCCCTCCAGACTTGTTGGAAACTCAGAGACTATAAAAAAGCATCAAAGTTCTACTCCCAAATCATCTGGAAAGCTTATTATCCAATGGTCGTTCCCCAAAAAATGGCTGAAAAAATATTTCTATTTCGATACAGTTGAAATGTTTTTTCAGCTGTATTTGGAGAAAGCACACCAATTGACTCGAACATTGCGCTTATCTCAACAGAAGAAACCAGAAATGGCAAATCGCCATTGTTTCAAATTCAATCAGCTCAGCCTATCAGTAGACTGAGATAGATGCATTTGCAGTATTACTTTGTTCCAATAATGCATGTAATATTTAAATCAAAGAAAATATTAAGCGGGGTTACTTTCTTCTTTCTTGGAAGTTTTGTGAAAATGAGTGGTGCGATTGATTCTTAGCCAGAATGCTTGACATTATAAATCTTAAATAAGGAATAATTCTTATGAAGGCGATATCAACAACTATTATTGTATTTGGAATTTTAGCTTTTTGCTTAAGTGCTCAAACCTATGCAGACGATGCAGGTCATACGTCTGAAGCGATGGAGCATGCGGGAGAAGCTAAGGCGCATGGTGAAATGGGTCACGCCAAAGATTCACTTAAGCATGCAAAAGAAAGTCTAGATCATGCTAAAAAGGCAAGAGATGACCATGCTGCTTCCCACAAGCATATGGATGAAGCGATTAAACATTTAGAAGAAGGTATCAAGAGTGCTGAAGGTGATCAGGCCAAGGAAGCAGCCAAGCATACTGACGAAGCAATCAAACATATGCGCCAGTCCGGCCATTAATTGTACTACGAAGCTCAAGCCTCCGATTAAGCTGGAGGCTTGATTATCAGTTTAAGTACAATCGCAATTCGCAACTCATTCTGTACATGAGTGCCTTACCGTAAGCAATGGGATATTATTCCATTTCTATATCAAACCTGACTTTGTCGGCTTCTCCTTGCTGTATTATTTATACTGTCTGCGGTTCGCCTTTGTGTCCTGTTTAATTTGGAAATAGAATTAGCTGCGCATTCAATCTGCTATTTTTTCAGCCTGCTTTCACTCCAAGAAACGGAGAATTAAATCCAAAATAAACTAAAAGCTATAATGCCACGTAGCTGATAGTCCACCCTTACGCTCAAGTTGAAAACCATTCACATCCTGATGCAGTGGTTGCACCCATTCAAACGCAAAGTGATTGCCAGCAAACTTGCCACTCGGTACTGAAGCGTTCACACCAATGCCTATATCCCAGTAATGTCCCCCTTGATTGGCAGGGAAATCCATCGGCCCGATACGCGCATTAAATTTGTTGAAGTCTCCGTGTATTCTATCGCGGTAAGTATAAACGCCTCGCACTGAAGCTCCCAACCAATTGGTTAACTGATAACCTCCCCAGGTAGATGCCTGAAAAATGTCACCAAGTCGATAACCCGATTCGTTACTGCTTTCCATTCGCTTGACGCCATAAAGCTGAGATCCCCAGTACCAGCGATTGCTTTCTCCGGTATAAGTCACATTAGGCATGAAATCCCAAGTGCCGCTTCCTAGCTGCATATCAAAGTGAATGAGCCCTCCATCAGCCTGGAACATACGCCTGAGCTCCAAATCCACTTCTCCGGTCGGTGCGCTGACACCTAAACCCGCATGTACTCGGTGTCCAGGTAAATCCAGCAACTTGTAAAGTGACATCAAAATAGTGTCACCGACACCTCCGGTTGTATGTCCACCAATGCCAGTATGCTCGTGGACACCCGGAGTGGGTGGCGGGCGCCCGGTAAGCTCACGCAAATTCATGTCCATATCCACGAATTGCGGCATAATCATTAGATTCAACCAGCGGGTGGGTGCATACATGATATCGAGCATGTGCATTCTCATGTTCATGTCTGACGGGGTAAAGCGACACAACGTCACATCGCTACACCCTTCATTGACAATTGCCTGATCGCTGGCATGGTGTGTTCCATGCAACATATCGCCCGTCTGGCGGGAGTACATAAAACGATATCCCACCATGAGTTCACCTGGTTTATCCAGCATGTGGCCAAACATGATGCTGGCCGGAACATAATGTTGAGCATGCTTATGCTGTTCGCTATGATCATGATCGGCATGATTACGCATAGCCTCTTTCGTCATACGGGTACTAATGGCGTCCATATCGACCTTTATCGCAGCATTGGCGACGTAAAAATCAAAATCAGCAAAACTGCTGTGACCACTCCCGCCCAGCTTCAGTGCGCTGGCCCGCGTATAATATTCAAATGCTGCTTCTAATTCGATTCCTTTGGTAAATTGCTTATTAACCACAACGCCGCCACTCAATGAACCAAAACCAGACAAACGGTGGTCGCTGGAAAAGCTTTTAGGTAGCTTGGCAGCATCAAATGAAACCAACTGAGGCTGCAAATTTAGTTCAGTTGCATCAATTGGATTGCCATTCGCATCGAGAAAATCACCATTACTATTACGAAAAAATTGTTGATTTGGATTATCCGGATTTACCCAGATTTGCTGTCCAGATGCATCGATGGCAGGTCTACGAAACGCCTGGGTGGAAATGAGAAAGGGGTTATAAAAATCAGCTGAATCTTGTGAGTAATAGCGAATTCGAGGCGTGACAGTCAAGCCATAACCCACTGGTTGCACCCAATTCGCTTCAAAAGTATGCGCATTGATTCCCCAATCATCGAATGAGAATTGGTAATTCAGATGTAGAGCAGCATCCAATGGGCTAATATGCTGCACGAATTTACTGCCTAAAGCCAGTTGATTGCGAATATTTGGTCGCTGCTCCAACAAGGCACGCGCATCACCAATTATGGGTATATTTGGATCAGGACTGATGGCATTCGGGTTAACAAAAATAACCGTCATTACTTTGTACGGATTTTCCATAAACCCACTGCTATGGGTATAACCGATGTTGGTATCAATCAGCGAGTTCTTACCAAGAACCTGAGACAAGCCCAAATTAGCAGTCCAGTCCTGGCGATCGCCTCGTAATATTTCTGAGCCACTACGTCGCTCTATTTGATTGACATAAGCGGTCGTAGTCAAATAAGGCACAAGATCAGGGTCGAGAATGGCGGATGTTTCACTGCTGGTATAAGCCGCTCCATATTTCAAGCTGGTTAACTTCTGATTGAAATCGAGACGACCGCTGATATTGCCATAACTGGATTTATAATCATTTTCTAATGAAAACCCGCCTCCCACATTAAGCGCCGCCTCATCCCATTCATAACCCAGTTTAAAATTTGCCTGATTACGTGTTTCAGGCGATGCGGAAGACAGAACCAGCACATTACGCGAGTCAACGACTTGTCCAGTATCAGGTGTCAGCCTAAGTGGATTCAAATTATGATCCAGCAGAACCCGGGTATTGACAAAAGGAGATGCGCCAACGGTAATCACCCCATTAGGCGAATTTTGCAGAATCGGCCGATTTCCATTAGCCACTAAAGGCGCTGTAGTGACAGGCGTAGCACCTGACCACGTATCCTGGGTATAACTGAATGAAAATTTTACTCGATCATAAAAGGTAAAATTGCCACTCCCATGTATCACATCAACCGTAATGGGTTTCAGGTTACTGTGTACATTGTAAAGATCGCGTTTACCTTCCTCATAGCGGATATATTGAAAACTGGCGCTGTCGCTGCTGGGATTTGCACCGTGTGCAGAAGATAGTAACAAACCCGGTAAAACAAGCGCCGCAGACGTCAATGCTTGCAGCGTTGTTTTACTGGTAGAAGCCGGATTGACTTTTAAATCGCTAGATTCAAGTTTCTCGACTGAATATTGAGCTGAACCAGCTAAGAGTGGAGCGTTCAAACCTATCATCAGGGCATGACTTAGAAACAGCCACAGCCACCGCCACCCCCCGAAGAATTAATGCTGGCAGCAGCTTCACGACTACCATAAACGTGTGCCTGAATAGCGCTTTGTAATGGATTAGGTTCCAGCGCCATTTGCGGTTTAGCAAGATTACCACGCTCCCAGGCTGCTACGTGGACACAGCCTGATAATCCCAACACGCTGAGTAAAATGGCGAAAATGACAACAAAGTGAATTACTTTCATCAATGAAGTCAAATTGAGAATTTTTTATACCGACACAATGAATATAAACTAGCTCTATATCTCTTCTTGCAGAATTGCTCAATCAAACCACGCAACTCTTCAGCTTCTCCAGCCCGGAAACCACGATGAATATGTCGGACAAAACCTCTTTTGTCAATGATATAAGTGGACGGCATGGCCATCACTTTAAAATCTTGAGCGCAGCGTTTACTGGTATCGACCACGATAGAGAAATTAACGGGACGCTTGGCAAGAAACTCCTTGGCATCTTCAAGATTTTCATCCATATTAATGCCGATCACTTTCAGACCTTTGTCTTTATATTCATGCATTAACTGACTCATGAAGGGAAATGATTTAACGCAAGGAGGACACCAGGAAGCCCAGAAATCCACATAAATCACTTCGCCTTTCATTGCCTTCCAATCTTCAGCAGATTTCCCATCCAAAGAAGTCAGTTGACAATGCGGCGGTGGCGTATTTCCTTCTAAGTGCGCCCTGACAGGTGTCGCCACAGAAAGGAAAAACATCATGCTAACTGAAATTAATAAACTGATTTGCTTAATCATTTTAAAAATGATATCACAGGAACATGGGCAAAACTGCGATTATTCGAATTGATCCACTACTATATCTGTACCGGTATGCACCTGATTGGCGGTCATGCAATGCCATTCGACTTCAAAATCCCGAGCACCCGCTACCGTTTTGTTCGCCATCATGAAATATACGCCATTGCCACCCTGCAGGCTCACCTGCTCACTAAATTGCGCATCTCCTGGCGTAGTATCGGTAACACTGATCGCCTTGCTGCCTTTAAGAAGCTGAAGACTGACAAACATTCCAGGTATGGGAGGAGAATTATCTCTAATTTTGGCCACGAGATGATCAGCTGGTCCATTGCCATCATCAAAGCAGGTCACGCGTGCCAGCGCAGTAAATGTTGCCTTGTTACCTGCAGGATCAAGCGTAGCACCACCCCCATGCGCATTGATCGTAGCAGCATAGCAAGTTGTGATGATGATACTAACAGTCACCAATATTTTTGGCAGACTTGATAGATTCTTTGCCATACTTTCTCCTCGCTCTTTAGAGCATTCAATATAATCTCTACATATTATATTGATAAAAATATTATGAAACCATTTCTCTGTTTGTTCTCTTAAATTGTTAGCCAAACTTCTTGTAAATAACTGTTTCTACTCGCCGGAGATAGCGACCTTTTCTGTTGATGCAAACGGGATCCACGATCCCGTTTGCAAATGCCAGGTATAGCGTTTATTGAGGCCAAACTTGCTGACCTTCGAACTTGATCGGCATATCACGATTGATCTGTGCAGCAGAAGGTTTTACCTCGACATCGACACCAGCTACCACATGATCCAGGCAGTGGGTTCTTCGTTAAATCACGAGTAATCGTTAATGGAGCAGGTCCATCATCTTCCGTACTCACACGATCATACGGCGTTCCCAGGTTATTATGCGTCCATAAATCGACAACCTCCGCTCCACTTCCACCAAATTGCATCTACCCTGTAATCTTACAAATATCGCAATAGACACATAAGATTTTTACACTATTGGCGCAAGATGTCGGCTCAATATTCGTGCGCAGTCAACTCTAAATGGTAGCTAATGAGATTCATGTGAGCCGGCACACCTGATCCACCACCTGACCAGAATCCAACCACATTGCCTTCGGATCTTGTTTTTTCATCCATAAAATCAAATACAGCCCGATTTAAAGAGGCTGAACATTAGTTCCCCAATTTGTCACAAAATCGGTCAATGGACCACATGGGGTTGACCATTCACCAGTAATGGTTGAATCCATCCCATCAGGAAAAACCACTGACGTTCCAATAACACTTTCTCACCACAGGCATGACCATACCAAATTGTTAATGACTCTGACGCCTTCAGTCTAGTCGGTACTTCTAATCGGGTATGCGCCAGTACACTCTGCCCCATGCCTATCAGCATGGCTGTAGCCAAAGCCAGCGTTAATATTTTAAGCTTATTTTTTTTCATATTACTCCCTTTACCAATGTTTTTATATGATAAATTGTGATTTAATCAAGACAACAGCCCATAAGACTCATCCCAGTTACCCGATTAATTTGCTAATTAAAAATGAAAATTACAAGTACCGGTGACTAACCATCTTTTTATAAAGGAAGGATGAATAGTCACAAACATTATCTGGTCTACTCAAATAAATAACAATGCGACAAATTGTCGCAGTTGCTATTTCAAATGTGTCTTTGAAATCTATTGTGGTTACAGAACTGCTTGAAAATGAATGTAATCTGAACAGAGTTTATCTAATTTAATTATTGGAATGGGTATTGAGTTGCGACAATTAGTCGCATGGCAAAGCGTTTATTCGTTCTTGTAATACCTCCTTTATTCGAATAAAGCGCCCAACTGTGGAGATAGCAACAGGATATAAAAGCTGATGAACAAGCGTTTCCAGATAGATTTACACAAATTCAATTTGTACCATTATCCTTTGCGGGAGCTAGAGAGAGGCTGATAACTGTTCAGGCTATATGACAAACAGTACTTTTTAGTATTTTATTTGCACTGAAATAATTGTTTGACAAGTGGACATAACGCAAGTGTTGGGTGGCATACACATAAGCCAGCTAGCACTGTTTCTTGATCCTAGCACATATAGCCCATGGCGAATTATGTTAGTCGGCAGTGTGCTGGGCGAAATACCGTGTGGCAAACGATATACTAGGTTTGAACAAATTCGACTGGAGTTTATGCAGTTGCAACAGAAAATCACCACGTACAACCATTTTGTTAAAACCAGATGAACCTCAGAGCAGCATCCTTGCTGCTCTGGGTATTTTTTTCAAACCAGATAAAAAATCAACAAGCTTGTCGCGTAGAAAGCAGTAATTCTCGTAGATTAAATATTCCTCAATATAAAAACATCTAGCTACAAACTGAATGTGCTTGGTGATTGGGAAAGATACCTCAAACAGTAAAGACAACCATATCTGCCGTAATATCGTTTAAATTGATACCGACAAGATCGATCGATGCTTCTGACCCAAATTCCACCGTAACCCCATCCGCTCTTTGGTTAATATTTGTTATAAAGGGAACGAGTTGTTCAATACTATTAATTCCAAGCTTCTCAGAATCAAAAAATAAGCGATCTTGGCCAATAGTAAAATCGGTTACCCGAAAATGCCCCAATGCATAAAAACCAAACGTATCGCTGTCGCCACCTCCAGTCAATTGATCACGACCATGGCCAGCACGAAGAATATCATCACCTGCGCCACCAAAGAGCTTATCGGTTCCTAACCCACCATCCAGATCATCATTGCCAGCATCGCCATCCAATGTATCGTTACCATCTCCACCTGTTAATGTATCGTTTCCAGCCTCTCCTTCTATTTCGTCATGACCGGGTCCGCCATCAAGGACGTTATCCAATTCATCACCAATAATCAGCAAATCATTTTCGTTAAATCCACCCGAACCGAAACCAATAAATTGGATGCCATCGATTATCTCAAAAATATTTCCAGAGTTGCTGAGATTGGGGCGAGGTTGTGTAATAACAGCCATTCTGTTATCTCCTTATATACTAAAACAGATTTTTCCAATTATATAGATCACTATAATATATTTAATCATTCAAATAATAATGAGATTAATTCTCAATATTAACAAATAATCAGTAGAATACAAGAATAATGTGAATTAAATCTGCTAATTATTAATTACTATGACTGAAAAACTTAAGAGCGCCTTACAGCGTGCGCAGGATCTTATTGTTACCGGCAATCTAAATGAGGCAGCCAAAATCCTGGATCCATTAAAACATGAGCATCCCATTGTCACCCGATGTTGCCAAATTATGGTGCTCCATGGCGATGCGATCTGAACGAACAAAAGATGTTCCAGCCTACGCCGCTAGTATTTATGACCATGTACAAGGTGATTTCCAGAAAGCACGCTGGGCGCAGATTATGGGAACAGCAAGCTTTCTATTATTGGATTTGACAGCGGCTCATGCTCACTTTACCACCACAATTCATCATTTAACGTTACTAGCCAAATCGGGAAAAGCTCCGGCCAAAAAAAAACAAGCGGAAGAACAAGCAGGGACAGAAAATATTTTTACCTCTGGCAAGGCTGAACAGTTGCTATGGGCAACCTGTGCAGAATTGGCATCACAAGGCATACCTGCCTTTCCTTTTGCTGGCACTTTGCTCGGTTTAGTCCGTAATGGTCATCTGCTAGAGTTTGATAAGGATCTGGACATTGCAGTATGGATTGAATCCTGGGAAGCATGCTGCAAGGCTCTTGAGAAAATGGGATGGTCCAGGGTATCAATGGGTTTCAACTACAGCAATTACCGCGATTATGTGCACTCAGAAATTGGAATAACCCTTGATCTATGTGGTCTACAGCACAGGAGTGATCACAAAATCGTAGGTGGCTTTTCTTTGCCAGATCACCCGGCAGAATATCAACGGGTTTCAGTCTTTCCTAAGTTCGATTTAATAAAACGCGGCACAGAGTATGGGGATATATGGTTCCCACAACCTCCCGATAAAATTTTAACTGCCTTCTATGGTGATTGGCGTACCCCGAATCCCTATTGGGATACGGTTATATCTGCATTAAATCTGGAAAAATTTACTTTGCTGGTACGATGCTTTGCTTATTATCGCCTCACTCAGCGTTGGCTATCAGGCGATTTGGTCAAAGCATGGTCTTATGCTCACCAAATAGCTCTGAAAGATCCTGATGATGTAACCGTTTTGCGCAGTCGCCAATGGCTAGAAAGAATAATATCGCGTTTAGGGCAGGATATTCCATCATGGCCTAGAAATCGACCTCAGACGCGTGTTTATACGCGGATGGTGGCCGATTTGTTTCATGAAGGTCACGTCAATTTCTTACGGGAAGCACGCGCACTGGGCACCCATTTAACGGTTTGTGTTGTTTCAGATGCACGAGTTCTTGAGAATAAAGGAAAGCTCCCCGTCATGGCTCAGGCTGAACGGGCTGCAGTCGTCTCCGCTTGCAAGTATGTTGACGCAGTTATTACTGAGAGTCCCGTTCATACAACACCAGAGTTTATGGAGAAACATGGCTTTGCAATTTATACATTTGCCTGTGCTTCTGAGAAGGAACGAACAGAAAAATACAAATTATGCGCAACGCTACCTCCCCATATGATCAAAGAAATCGACTATACACCCGGCATTTCTACATCTGATCTTGTGCTGCGTATTTTAAATGGCGCAGGAAGCACAAACCCAGAATCTGTAGACTAAACAGAGGCATATATGGCAACAGCATCAGTTTGCATTTTCTACAAAAACAAATATAATTACGAATCATTCTCATTAATGATATTATTTGCTTTATATTTGTAAAAGTAAACATCTTTCAAATCAATCGACAAAAGGCGTATTTCATGTATATTTGTGTTTGCAAGGGGATTACTGATCATGCAATTCGTGAAGCTGTTCTTCAAGGCGCTGAGCGGATGCGTGATCTTAAAGCCAGTTTGGGTATTACCGAGCAGTGTGGAATCTGTGCCTGCCACGCAAAAAGAGTACTCGATCAAGCACTAATACGAAAAACTCCGGACCAACCCCTTGTCACCTAAACCTACTCGATCTTACGAGTCAACCGTTAAAGGAGACAACTATGAAAGGGAATGCAGACATTATTAGTTGGTTAAATCGTCAACTATTGCTTGAATTAACTGCAATCAATCAGTATTTTCTCCATGCCAGGATGTACAAAAACTGGGGACTTAATAAACTCAACGAGCATGAATACAACGAATCCATCGAGGAAATGAAACACGCTGACAAACTTATTGAGCGTATCTTGTTTCTGGATGGATTACCCAATTTACAGGATCTAGGAGAAGCTTTTGATTGGTGAATCACCACAGGAATGCGTGACTTGTGATCTCACTCTGGAAAATACCTCACGTGAATCGCTGCTTGCTGCAATTGCTGTCTGTGAAACAGCTCAGGATTTTGTTTCGAGGGAAATTCTTGAGCATATTCTTGAAGATACAGAAGAACATATCGATTGGCTGGAAACACAATTAGATGTCATGCAAAAGGTTGGTATTCAGAATTGGTTACAAAGTCAAATGTAAATTTTTGTCTGTCGCTGGCATAAAACACCAGCGACATTCTAGCCAGCCAGCCTCCCCTCCTCCCAGGCAAGCCAGCCAATAATCTTCACTGGCTCTATCAGAAAATTAAGATGTAAAAAATCAGATGAATATTCAGGAGGCGAGCATCAATTCCTGGCTTGATCGTCCCCAATGCACACCGGATCATATGAAAATCTGAAAACGATTTCAGGCAATGGTGATGTGTTTAACAAAAAACACTCAAAGCCAGCGAAGTATATACCGCATTATTAAACAACCGAATTCACGTTAATCACTTCTTATTCCCACTCACCCTCAACAAAATCAGTCACCCCCAAATTTGGGTTATTCAGGCATTTTCCAGTTCACTTTGATTAGTATGATACGATCAGTGTAAATTGGTGCATGCAAGAATTCGTACCAGAGGAAGCTAACGAACGCTTCTATCAGAAAATGAGAAAAACGCTACATGAACGCCTAATGGAAAAAATGCGATAATTTACTCAAGATAACCAAGATTCATTACCCATGATGGATGCACGTTGCAGTGATTCATCATCCATGTCGATTGCCTCATACAATGAGTCTATTAGAGGGAGGTGGTAAATGAAAGGGATTCTGAAGCTTGCCTTTAAGCTGCTTGTAAATGACAAAGGTAAATATGCCGCCTTATTGGTGGGAATTACTTTTGCCGTATTTCTCATGGTACAGATGACATCCATTTTCTCGGGAATTCTTGCCAAAGCTTCCTCAACAGTTATCAATCTGGGGGCTACCGTATGGGTGTTGGATCCAGCAGTAAATAACGTTGCTAGTAGCATCCCGATGCCTGATTATGTGCTTGATGCCGTTCGCAGCATTGATGGTGTTGAATATGCTGTCCCGTTATATTCCGGCGGAGCATTAGTCAAGCTTAAAAGTGGCGTATTTCAATCCGTCACTGTTTTAGGCTTGGATGATAACAGTCTAGTCGGCCGCCCCGAACTTATCGAGGGAAAGATTGAAGATATCTATGCTGAGAATGCCTTTATCGTTGTTGACGATACAGAAATTTCCAAATTAGAAAATCCCCACGTAGGCACAGATTTTGAGCTTAACGATCATCGCGGTGTTATTGTGGGTATCGCCAAGGTAGCAAGTAGCGGATTATTCGGAATTCCCACTCTTTATACGACGTACAGTAAAGCGATTCAGTATATCCCATCAACACGATTCACAATTGCTTTTATTCTGATTGAACCGAAAAGCAGTGACGCAATTCCCCATATTCAGAATCAAGTGAAGCGGCTGGGATATGAAGCACTTACCGAAGAAGAATTCATGCAAAAAATTTCCAATTACTACAAATATAAAACTGGACTAGGAACCAATATTTTCATTATGACTATTGTGAGCTTCCTGGTCGGCCTATCCATCTCTGGACAAACATTTTATACATTTATACTGGAGAATCTCGAAAAATTTGGCGCACTGAAGGCGATCGGTATAAAGGGAAAGGAACTCGTTTATATGATTCTTTTTCAAGCTGGACTCTGCAGCGGGAATTGGGTATGGATTAGGAGTGGGTCTTTGTACGCTTATCATCACAATCGCAAAACTCAAAGTTCCAGATTATTCCGCTAATATCACCTTTACCACCTTGGCTTTTGCGTTTTTTATGGTTCTCATTATCGCTGGAATTTCAAGCTATATTGGGATAAGAAAGGTTTTAAATATTGAGCCTTTCGACATTTTTAGAAGCTGAATCAAACTGACTTCAAAATTGGATAGTCGAAATATAACTCATAGAATTAATGGGCCAAATTGGAAACGCTATCTTGCTAGACAGGACGCCCATAAGCCTTACCTGTTCTAATTAATCCAATTTTTTATAACTTAAATAATGTCGTGAAGCCTGCAATCTTAGCTAATGAATTAACGAAATGGTTCGGTGAAGGTGATCTCAGAGCCTTTGCGGTAAGAGAAGTCAGTTTCGAAGCTTATTTCGGTGAAATATTATTTATTGTAGGTCCATCAGGGAGTGGAAAGACGACATTATTGAGTATGATCTCTGGTATTTTGCGTCCAAATTCAGGAACTGTAGCGATCGATGGTGTGGATATCTGGAAATTGGGATCTGATCAGATTGCCGAATTCCGATTAAACAAAGTTGGTTTCGTTTTTCAGGATTATCATCTCTTTCCACGCCTCACTACAGCTGAAAATGTCGCCATTCCTCTAATTCTGAAGAAACAGAACTGGGAGGAATCCATCAAAAAAGCAGCATATTACTTAGAGATCGTAGGACTCAAGAATAAGGCGGAGCTTCCGCCAGTCAAGTTGAGCGGTGGGGAGCAGCAACGTGTTGCATTAGCAAGAGCGTTGGTAAGCCAACCGGATTTAATGATATTTGATGAGCCCACTGCCTCGCTGGATGGAGATACCGGACGGCGCATCATGGATTTTGTAAAAAACAACATACTCACAGACAAGCGGTGTATTTTGATTGTTACCCACGATAGCCGTATTTTTGAGTATGCCGACAGGATGATGAAAATGGAGGATGGCAAGATTGTCGGTATTGAGAAAGGGAGAAATGATTGAGAAACCAGATCATTATCGTCATTGCCATATGCGGCGTTATTGCTGGTTGGGTGAGTGCTTATCTATTTGGGATACAAAAGAAATCACAGCCACCTGTTTTCAATCCAGCGCGTAATCCTTACGCCAAGGGTATCTACTCGACAGGCATTATCGAAAGCTACCAATCAGCAGGTGAGAATATCAATCTTTATCCAGAGGTTGCTGGCGTCATTACTCAAATTCTGGTAGCTGAAGGACAAACCGTCAAACAGGGAGAACCTTTGCTCCAAATAGATGATTCAGTTCAGCAAGCAATAGTGGAACAACAACATGCGCAAGCCGAAGCAGCTTTTACACTGCTGGAAGAATTAAAAGCTCAACCGAGAAAGGAAGTTCTGGATGTTTCTAAAGCGCAACTGGATTTTGCGAGAGCAAATCTGAAAACTGCCGAAACACAATTGGAAAAACTGCAAAACTCCTATGACCTGAATCCCAGATCGGTCAGCAAGGATAGTCTGGATAATGCGATCAATGCGGCCAAGGTTGCCAAAACCAGTCTTGCGATTGCTCAAAAGAACTACAATCTGACCAAAGCGGGCGCTTGGAGTTACGATATCCAAAATCAGGAGCGTCAGTACATCGCCTTAACCAAAACTTATCAAGCTGGAAGCGCCCTGCTGGCAAAGCATACTATCAAAGCACCTGTCGATGGTGTCATTATGTCAATACGAGCGACAACGGGTAACTATATTTCACCGCAGGGCGTCTATGACACTTATACAGAAAGTTTCAAACCCATTATTGTCATGGGTAATGCAGAAAACAATCTGGCCGTAAGATGCTATGTCGATGAGATTCTGATTCACCGGCTTCCGGATGTTTCGGGAATGGATGCACAAATGTTCATTCGTGGCACTGACATTCGTATTCCATTAGAATTCAGTCGTTTGCAGCCTTATGTTTCGCCAAAGATCCAATTATCGAACCAACGAACAGAGCGAGTGGATGTCAGGGTATTACCGGTACTTTTTCGGTTTGAAAAACCAAAAGATATTCAATTGTATCCAGGTCAGCTGGTAGATGTTTATATCCGGGCGAGTAAATAGTGTCATAAAAAGGTTTAGAGTTTGTCGGTAATGAATCCTGATAGCTCTATTCGGTTGCATTCGTTACAGTAAAAGAAATATCACTGAATCATTTGTAAAGTGTAAAAAATATGAAGATCCACGACAATTAATGATGGATCTTGAAAAAAGTACATACGCTGGAGAATCGAGGAGCCGTGAATGTACGAACTTTTTTTTCATGTCAAGGCAAAGTGCATGCTGGCCGGACTGTGGACAATCTGGTTACTGGCAGCTACAGGTTGCGCTGTTGGCCCAGACTTTATTCGTCCGCAACCACCAGAGACTGAGCGCTATGTTCCTGACAAACAATTACAGGAAATTGTTTCAGCTGATGGACAGACACAGTATTTTGAGCAAGGTGCTGAAATTGCAGCCGATTGGTGGCAGTTATTCAAATCTCCCAAATTAGATGCTCTTGTAAAAGAAGCAATCGCCAACAACTCAACTCTAGAATCAGCACAGGCTGGCTTGCGACAAAGTCAAGATAATATACGAGCAGGTTATGGTATTTTTTTTCCTCAGATCGATCTTGCTGGAGGGTTAAGTCGTCTTAAATTCTCATCAGCCCGCTTCGGAGGTAATACCTCTGCCATTTTCAATCTTTATACGCTCTCTGCCAATGTAAGTTATGCGTTAGATGTGTTTGGAGCTCAGCGGCGCACTGTGGAGGCCCTTAGTGCCAGCAGGGATATTCAACATTATACGGTTGTGGCTACTTATTTGACGCTGATTGGCAATATTGTAAACACTGTGATTGCCCGGGCAGGTTACGAAGCTCAGATTCAAACAACGCAGCAATTGATTGAATCACAGCGAGAGCAAGCCATGCTTACCGAATTCCAGATGCAAGCAGGTATCATTGAGTACGAAAAGCTGGTCAACCTGAGATTACAGCTCGAGGTGCTAGAGTCCTCTCTTCCCCGGCTCGTGCAAAAGCGCAGCCAGACCGAGCACCTGCTTGCCACATTGATCGGTCAGTTTCCAGGAGAACATGAATTAGAAAAGATCGATTTGGCTGACCTCTCGCTACCAACCAATCTGCCAATATCGCTTCCTTCCAGCTTAGTACGGCAACGCCCTGACATTCTATTGGCTGAGGCTCAATTACATCAAAACAGTGCCAATATTGGTATCGCTACCGCAGCGATGTTTCCTTCTTTTACATTAAATGGTACATATGGTCAAAACAATAGAAATCTCCTGGATATTTTTCTAAGTAGTGGTAATTTCTGGAGTATTGGCACCAACTTTGTTGCACCATTATTTCATGGTGGTACTTTGTGGTTTCAGCGTAAAGCAGCAATCGATGCCTTTCAGCAATCACGCGCACAATACCGCCAAACTACACTTGATGCTTTAGCGCAAGTAGCTGATGTTTTGCTTGCATTGAAATATGATGCTGAAGCGCTGCAGCATCAGTCACAAGAGCTTAATTTAGCGCAAGAAAGAATGCATCTTATGCAGACTAATTATCAGGCCGGTCTTATTAATTACCAGCAAGTATCAATTGCAGAGAGTCAGTACTTTCAGAGCAAGTTAAATTACCTACAAACATTAGCTCTGCGTTTTCAAGATACTGCTGCCTTATTTGTAGCATTAGGTGGCGGTTGGTGGAACATAGAAGAAAAAAAACTATCATCCCGCGATGATGAAGTATTATTTGATGTAAAGTTACCAGAAGAAACTGATAAAGTAAAAACCGATTAAATATGGTGGAAAAGATAGATAAAAAAGCAATGTATAGTTTTTTCTAATTTTCTTAAAAAATGCTGATTTATTTTTTCTAAAAAAATCAATTCAAGCTTAAAAAAGATTTATAGTTTCAACAGCTTCCAGGAAACATCTTCACCTGCCCGCAGCGGAACCAGCTTTTCTTCCCCAAATTCCAGGCACTGAGGTATTTTCCAGCTTTCTTTGATCAATGTAATATTATTCGTATTACGCGGCAGACGATAAAAATCCGCGCCATGAAAGCTAGTAAATGCTTCCAGCTTATCTAGCGCACCTGCTTGCTCAAAGGCTTCTGCGTAAAATTCAATCGCTGCATGGGCAGTATAAATGCCTGCACAACCACAGGCACTTTCCTTACTCGATACTGGATGCGGAGCGCTATCGGTACCAAGAAAAAATTTTGCATCGCCGCTGCTCGCAGCCTCAATCAAGGCAAGGCGGTGAGTTTCTCGCTTCAGAACAGGCAAACAATAATGATGGGGACGGATACCGCCTGCAAACAAGACATTGCGATTAAGCAGCAAATGATGCGCAGTAATCGTGGCAGCGATGTTTTTTGGGGCTGCACGCACAAACTCGACCGCTTCACGTGTCGTAATATGCTCAAATACGGTACGCAGCCTCGGAAAACGTTGTATAAGCGGCTGCAGCACTTGATCGATAAAAACGCTTTCTCGATCGAATACATCGATATTAGGGTCAGTTACCTCACCATGCACCAACAGGGGCATGCCAAGCTGTTCCATCATTTCTAAGGTTGTAAAGCATCTTGCAATATCCGTCACACCGGCATCGGAATTAGTCGTCGCGCCAGCAGGATAGAGTTTGACTGCATGCACAATACCGCTCTCTTTAGCCCGTCTGATTTCGGCTGGAGGAGTATTGTCAGTCAAATAAAGCGTCATAAGCGGTTCGAAATGTCCCTGCAGAGTTTTCGGCAAGGCTGCAAGAATACGTGCTCGATAGGCTGCTGCCATCTCAACAGTAACAATCGGTAGTCTAAGATTGGGCATGATGATTGCTCGAGCAAACTGTCGAGCAGTATCAGCTAAAACATCCTGCATTTGTTTGCCATCACGCAAATGCAAATGCCAATCATCAGGGCGGGTAAATGTTAGAGTTGTTTCCATAAATGGGTCACAAATCCTTTGATAGCTTGGTTAACGCTTCTTTCTTAGACAAAGCAAATGCATACAGCTTTTTCTTGTTTCCACCAGTAATCTCGGCTGCCAGTTGTACTGCCTGCTTCAGAGGTAAATTTTCCATCAAGATATGCAGCGTATGTTCCACCTGTTCGGTGATCTGTTTGCCATTTTCCGTTGCTGCCGGAGACAGTAACAATACGAATTCACCTTTTTGCTGATTTTCATCAGATTGCAGCCATGTCAGGGCATTATTCAAATCAGAGGTATAAATTGTTTCAAATAATTTACTAAGTTCCCTGACAATTGTTATCTGACGCCGTTCCCCAAACACTGCAATCATGTCAGTCATACATTCCAGCAAGCGATGCGGGGCTTCATGAAAAATCAGGATGCAGGATGTTAAGGATTTCAGTGATTCTAATTTGCGTTTGCGCTCACCGGATTTAGTCGGCAGAAAACCATAAAATAAAAAGTGAGGCGCTACTATGCCCGAGGCCGAGAGCGCACACACGGCTGCATTTGCACCGGGAATAGGTACCACCCGATAGCCTTGTTCTCTGACATGATGAATCAACAGCGCACCCGGATCTGATATGCCAGGGGTGCCTGCATCCGTTACCAAGGCAACCGATTTTCGTGCCGCCAGCATGGTAATGATTTTTTCGGTAGCAGCACGTTCGTTGTGTTGATGCAGTGTAATCAGACGGGTATGAATCGCATGATGCACCAGTAAGCGTTGTGTGAGATGAATATGCTCAGCTGCAATAACATCCACAGCAGCCAGCACATCCAGTGCGCGCAAACTGATATCGCGTAAATTTCCAATCGGTGTGGCAACTACATATAATGTGCTTTTGGTCAGCATTCTTGATTTTAGTCGGTTTCTTACCCCATTTCCAAATCATACATAGCGTGAAGGCGAGCCGCAGACAGTATAAATAATACGGCAAAGAGAAGCCGACAAAGTCAGGTTTGATTCAGAAATTGAATTATATTTTCCAATACGAATTGTCGCACATCCTCAACATATCCAGACTACAAAAACAAGTCATCATGAAAGGAAATGACGCTGAACACTTGGCTGCCCTGTTCCTGCAACGCCAGCACCTGGTTCTGCTCGAAAAAAACTACCGTTGCCGTTTTGGTGAAATCGATCTCATCATGCGAGAGGGTGCAACATTGGTTTTCGTCGAAGTTAGAATGCGATCAAACAATTCTTTTGGCGGTGCTGCAGCTAGCATTACGACAACCAAGCAAAACAAGCTTATCCGTGCTGCCCGGCACTATCTATCCAGACTGAACACTATACCTCCCTGTCGATTTGATGCCGTGCTACTGACAGGTCATCATGACCCGGTAATAGAATGGATTAGGGACGCGTTTGGCGAATAACTAAACATCCTAAGAACCACTTTTTAGAATCCTGCCAATTCTAAATAAAACCTGACTTTGTCGGCTTCTCCTTGCCATATTATTTATACTGTCTGCGGCTCACCGTCGCGCCCTGTTTGATTTGGAAATGGAATGAGTCATTACAAATTGATACTGCGCCCACCATCCACTGCAATGATCTGGCCGGTAATAAACGGTGCATCCGCGATTAGGAAATATACTGTCTTGGCAATATCCTCAGGATCTCCCATGCGCTTGAGCAATGTCCTGCCTATGATCTCTTTGCGTAACGATTTATCAATCCATTCTTCATGCTCTGGCCACAAAATAGGACCGGGTGCTACGCCATTGACGCGAATAAGCGGAGCCAGCTCCAAGGCGAGCGATCGGGTAAGCGCAGCCAATCCACCCTTGGCTGCGTTATAAATCACATAGTTTTTCAAAGGCTGTTCCACATGGATATCCACGATATTAACAATGCAACCGTGTCGCTTTTCTAAATAAGGTACTGCTGCCTGGGATAAAAACAAGGGCGCTTTAAGATTGCTACCGATCAAATCTATCCAGGCTTGTTCAGTAAGTTGACCGATTGGTGTAGAAAAGAAACTGGAAGCATTGTTCACCAATGCATCCAGCTTACCGAATCGCCGCACGGTTTCCTTAATCAAATCTGGCAAGCGCTCAATATCCAGTAGATCAGCCTGGATCAATTCAACCGAGTCTGGACGCATTTGTTCGAGAGTTTGTCGTAATATTTGCGCATCATTCTGAGAAGAACGGTAGTGGACCATCAGATTTGCACCCTGTGCATGCAGCTTGCAACAAATGGCCGCTCCCACTCGCTTGGCCCCGCCCGTAATCAGAATCACTTTATTTTTCAAAGTCATCCACTATTCCCCTTTTGCATGCGCTACATTTATAATCCTTTTTTTACAATCTACCATAAACAGTATCGTTCTACTCACATGCCTCCTATTACTTTACCTTCCCCCAGCGAAGCCGTGCTTCAGCATAGTAAAGCGTTACAAAACACTATTCAGGCAAGAATTAATGCTGCAGGTGGTTGGATTTCATTTGCCGATTTTATGGAAGCTACGCTCTACACACCTGGCATGGGCTACTACAGTGCTGGCGCTACCAAATTTGGTTATGCCGGCGACTTTGTCACAGCCCCGGAAATCTCTCCATTATTTGGTAAAACCATGGCCCGGCAAGTTGCTCAGGTATTTGAACTGATCGGTTATAGCGATATTCTGGAGTTTGGCGCAGGTTCTGGCAAACTGGCACTCGATCTACTGCTTGAATTGGAGCAATTGAACCATTTACCACGACAATACTTTATCTTGGAAGTTAGCGCTGATTTACAGCAGCGGCAACGCGAATTATTCGAAAAATATGCGCCGCATCTTATTTCACTCGTTCAATGGCTTACCAGCCTGCCACACGAATTTAACGGACTTATGCTGGCCAATGAAGTGCTCGATGCGATGCCAGTTCATTTGGTGGTATGGCAAGATCATCATCTCTACGAACGCGGTGTTATCTGGAATCAGCAGACTTTTGAATGGCAGGATCGCCCTTTGATTGCCGGAGAGCTATTTGAAATTGCACAAGAGTTACCGCCATTTAATGATGCAATGAATCACGATTCCTTCCGCTACCTCAGTGAAATCAGTCTAGCTAATCGATATTTCATGCGCAGCCTGGCGCAGATACTCCACCGAGGAGTGATTCTGCTGATTGACTATGGCTTTGGACAAAGCGAGTATTATCATCCGCAGCGCAACCAGGGCACACTGATGTGCCATTATCGTCACCATGTTCACGATGACCCCTTTTACTTGCCAGGATTGCAGGATATCACCAGTCACGTTAATTTTAGCGTGATCAATGAGGTTGCATTGGATAGCGATCTGCAGTTACTTGGCTATACCACCCAAGCACACTTCTTGATTAATTGCGGTATTACCGAGATCCTATCTCGAACACCAGCTGACATTCCCCGCCAATACTTGCCATTGACCAATCAATTACAAAGATTAGTCAATCCAGCTGAAATGGGTGAATTATTCAAGGTGATCGCTTATGGCAGAGGAATCAATCAACCGCTAATAGGATTTACCCGAGGGGACAAAAGCCGGTTGTTGTGAAATAAATCAACCTAAAACCCGCCGTTGAACGGGGTGGAGCGTGCGGTGATCCAAGTGCGAAGCAAGAGGTGCGATGAGGCCGCAGGGTCGCCCCCTGCAACGATGAGCAACGCCACATTCGCACCTGGAGCGACATACGAAGCACCTCGTAGCGGCCTCACCATTCTGGTGAATGAGAAAATCTCGAAAATACCTCTATATGTCATCAGCCAACTCTGTAATCAAGTGGTCAACGGCGATTTTTAGGTTCAATATTGAGTTGAAAATGTACCTCCTAGTTCGATATCCGCATATTTCACTACCGACAGCAGCGTAGCACAAGCTGCACGCATACTCGGCGCAAGACGCAGCAAGGTACCCACATTGACGGATCGGCGCAAAATCAACTCTAGCAAGTGGAGCATATTGACGCTGCCATCAGGATAGACTGCATTCATTAAGATGGGTGGAGGGGAAAACTCGAGAGGATCGGTAATAGCACGTACCGCTACAAAGGGTATTCCAGCATTGACCGCGATCTCGGCAATAGCCCCACTTTCCATATCGACCGCACAGGCACCATTTTTTGCAGAAAATTTCCGTTTCTCGTCTTTCGAAGTCAATATCTGCCGACTGGTAGCCAAAGTGCCTCCCGCGACTTTCACGTGCTTAGGTAGATGCTGCATAATGCGACCACGCCATTCCAAGGCAACGGGGTGGGAATAATCTGCATGGATACGTTCAGGAAGAACCAGATCACCAGGGCGCAAAGTCTCATCCAATGCGCCTGCTACGCCAAAGCTCATGAGGGCTGATGCTCCTCGGTCACGCAATCCAGCTGCAGCTTGTCGGGCAGCCTCGTTTCCTATACCACATACCCAGATTGCCGTTCCTTCTCTAAGTCGGACCATTTCGTTGAAAGGCAACCGGCGTGGAGTGATGCATTTTGCTTCCGCGCGCATTGCCGTGACAATGCCTACTAAGCTCACGAGGGATTTCTCCCAGTCAGCGTACGATAGCGTATCAACGCCCACAATGGGAAATACTTTGAATAACCGTGATATTTCAAATAAAACACGCGTGGAAAGCCTGGCGCCGTAAACCATGGCTCGTACCATAATCCATCAGTACTCTGCGTCTTGATCAAATATTTAATTCCTTTCTCAGCTGCCTGGCTGTGTACTTCTCCAGCAGCCATCAGACCAAGTAATGCCCAAGCAGTCTGAAATGAGGTACTCTGCTCAAATTGTCCGGCGCGCTGTGGATCGAAATACGTATCATTAGTTTCGCCCCAGCCACCATCATCACGCTGAACAGATTTTAACCACTGAACCGCACGACGAATAGCCGGGTGCTCCTTGTCAACATTGGCCAGCTGCATGGCTTCTAACACCGACCAAGTGCCATAAATGTAATTGCTCCCCCATCGACCGAACCAAGCGCCACTGGCTTCTTGTTCGCTAAATAAACAGGCCAGGCCACGTTCCACTACTTGCTTATGTTGCTGATTACCATGCATTGCCAGAAAACCGGTACAGCGAGCGGTCACGTCGCTAGATGGGGGGTCAAGCATAGCACCGTGATCTGCAAAAGGAACCTCATTGAGATAATAATAAGTATTATCAATGTCGAAAGCGGCAAAGCCACCATTCCTTGATTGCATGCCCGCAAGCCAGTCTGCTGCACGCCGCACATTTTCTTGATAGTCAATGGAGCCAGCTTGATGCAACGCCCAGGCAGCCGCAGCTGTATCATCCAGGTCCGGGTAATGCGGATTAGCATACTGAAATGCCCAGCCACCGCCCGGCAAACCTGGCCGTTTCTCACGCCAGTCACCGGGGGCATCTAGTATTTGATTAGGAATGAGCCAATCAAGGGCTCGTCGAATAGGTCGTTGATCAGCTTCGCGATCCTCCTGTAAGGCAAGACAGGTCAAGACGGTATCCCAAACTGGCGAGGTGCAAGGCTGACACCATGCACGCTCACCTTCATCGACCAACAATCCCTGAAATGCTAAGCGACATTGCTGGCGATAGGGATGATCATACGCATAACCGAGCAGCGCCATAGCTTCATAGGCATTGACCATGGCTGGAAAAATTCCCCCTAAACCATATTCCCCATTGAGCCGCTCGATCACCCATTGTTCTGCACGATGTAATGCTTTTTTCCGTACAAAGGATGGAATTAGAGGTTCAAGTTTTGAGCCAAAGCGCTCCATATACAAAAAAAATCGATTAAGCGGAGTACGGACTGGAAAATAATCCTGTTCTTCTTCGGGTGGAATCGTGAATAACTCCCTAACATGGATATTTCTTGGGTTAACCGCCTTAGCTTTTAAGGAACAGAGAATAGAAAGCGGAATCATGACAGTACGCGACCAGTATGCCACTTTGCTGAGATGGAAAAAAAACCAGCGCGGGAACAAAATAATCTCTGCAGGAACGAATGGAACACCCCGCCACGGTATTTGACTATACATGGCAAGCATTAGTCGAGTAAATACATTGGCACGTGCCGCCCCACCATGCGCCAGAATAGCAGAGCGGGCACGCACCATATGCGGCGCATCGGGAGAATCGCCAACAAGCTTCAATGCATAATAAGCCTTGATACTACCACTTTGATCAAATGCACCGCCATAATAAAGCGCCCAGCCTCCATGCGTCATATCTTGTTGTTCACGAATAAAGCGAGCCAGCTTGTTTTCGAGAATGATATCTACTTCATCCATAAAATGCATCATCAGGATGTATTCGGCAGGAATCGTGCAATCTGCTTCTAACGGAAAACACCAATGACCATCTTTTTCTTGTAAAGCAAATAATGTGTTGCGTGCTGAAGAGATTGCGTTATTCAACTTTGATGTATTCACTTCGTCTATGGTCAGATTGCTTGATTTCAGCCATTGACCCATCAGGGCTGTCTTTTTTATGTTTATAAAGTCAAAGACTTGTTGTGACATTCTAGACATAAACATTAGAAACCTCTATTCAACATATTGAAATATAATTATTTTATAAACCTCTCTTTTTTGCTATTCAACTTAAATACAAAATTCTGATATTCAGTTGCCACATCACAACAAAAAAGAAACGCATATCACTCCAGAAACTGATTTATTTAATAACATCATTCCTCTTTTTATCATCATCATCATCCACTTCTTCTATGTCTATATGAAGATGATTATAACGATCGGTGGGAGGGTTACCGTCATGAATCAGAAATTCACGTTGCTGGGTATAGGCTTCGCGTACAAACAAGTAAGGATCCAAAGCCGATTGATCACGAATTTTCATTGGTCCTGAGAGTCTTGCGCGTTTGTCTACCGCTCTTAAAAATAGAATGGGAATCATCGCAGGTCCACTGATTACATAACCCGCATAAAACAATGCATTAGTAAAGACACTGACTGGCAAATCCGCTATATCTCGCTGATTACTTGGTCCATAAACGGGAATAAATATATAAGAGCCACTATTTAAACCCCATACGGCCAATGTCTGTCCAAAATCCTCATCATTTTCCTTAAAGCCCATATGGCCCGCCATATCAGCAAGTCCAAATATACCAATAGTTGAATTAATCACGAAACGCAGGCTATCCTCAAATCCCTGGCGTATTTTTCCCTGCAGGAAAGCATTCAAGGCAACATTTGGATAAGCGAGGTTTCGATAAAAATTTCCAATAGGACGCTGTATAGCAATAGGCACATGCTCTATATAAACATCTGCCACTGGCTCCACAATATTTCGGTCAATTACATCCGTAAACCAATAAGATTTACGATTAGTGGACTCGTAGGGATCAGCTATATCCATCTCATTTTCATTTTTTGGTGTAGAAGTGCAACCTGTACAGAGAATCACCAGGAAAGACAACAAGATAATAGCTAAATGACTTTGTCTCATATCCAGAGCCAGTTTTTTAACCTGCTAAAGTGATTGGCCTGGATATAGCCACTAAAATACTTGGCAGAAAGGATTAAACAGAATTCAATAAACATGATGCATCAAATATTTTTGTGTAGTGTTAAAGTATCCGTCACGTACCCTTCTTTAACCAGCCATTCAATTTGGTCAATCAAGGCCTGTCGTATTGAGCTTTGCTGGAAACCCAATTCTTGCACGGCTTTATTACTCTCGAAAAACATGGAACGAGCTGCGAGTCTGACACCCGTCAATGGTGCCTTGGGAGGTTTATGAGTAATATAATCAGCTGACAATTCAGATAACGCTCCCACAATTAGAGCCACCCAGTGAGGAATGCGAAATTTTGGCATAACCAATCCAGTAATGTCTTCGATCAATAGCAATAAATCACCCAAAGTCAGATTCTCATTGCCCAGAATATAACGCTCCCCTGGACGGCCATACTGAGCTGCCAGAATATGCCCTCTGGCTACATCCCGCACATCAACCATATTAAACTTACAATCAAGATAAGCAGGTATTTTACAATTTAAAAAATTCAGAATCATACGTGTGGGAGGTGTAATCCTTCGATCTCCAGGTCCTATGGGTAATGTCGGAGAAACAATCACTACTGGCAATCCATTCCTTGCAGCATCGAAAGCTATTTGTTCCGCAAGAAATTTTGAACGGCAATAAGGCCCAGGCATTTCATTCAACTCTCGCCTGATTGATGAATCAATCAGGCGATCTCCTTGTTTCCTGCCAGTCAATATTGACTCAGTAGAAGTATATACCACCATTTCAAGATCCGCTCGCGCTGCCTCTGACAATACATTACATGTCCCCACGTAATTCACCTGCTTGAACACGCGCTTGTCTTGCGCCCATAAATCCGGATTTCCCGCCAGGTGATAGAGACGTTGCACACCTTTTAAAGCACGTCGCACCGTATTAACATCAGTCACAGAACCTCGTATTACTTCCACATCACTCGGTAGAGAGACATCTTCAAGCTCTAATACTTTTACTGTCTCACCTTGTTCCAGAAGCTGCCTTACTAGATGTGCCCCAATAAACCCCCCTCCCCCAGTAACAAGAGAACAACCATAATTTGACAAAACAACTCCTTTAAATCACACATTAGACAGGAAAGTGTAACTTATAAACAGAAGTAGTAAGGTACACAATAAGATACTGTGGTAAAAGGCACCCCCCAAAAAAAGCTGACCAAATTTAGCTTATGTCATATCTTACTTACTATGTTTATCTTGTTTAAATTTGACGCTCTCCATGGACAACTTCAACCAGCTTTAAAGCTTGCAATTCCATTTCCATGACAAGAGTATCTACCTTGGCACGAAAATGTCGGTAAAAAATCATGCTGGGTATCGCCACAAGTATGCCAAAGGCAGCATTATACAATGCTACCGATATACCATGGGCAAGTTGTGCAGGATTACTCCCTGTAGGCGCATTGGAACCAAAAATTTCGATCATACCAATCAGTGTGCCGAATAATCCCATTAACGGACTCAAGGAAGCAATGGTTCCCAATGTAGTAAGATAACGATCAAGTTCATGTGCTACTCCACGTCCTGCTTCTTCAATGGACTCTTTCATAATTTCACGTGAACTGCCAACATTTCTGAGTCCTACTACAAAAATGCGCCCCAATGGTGAATTGTTCTCTAAACGCGACAACATCTCTGTGTTTATTCCTGTTTTACTATATTCCTGTAACACTCTTGACAGTAAATCTCTTGGGGCGACCTTGCTCAGACGAAGACTCCATAAACGCTCTACGATAATGGCAATTGCGACAATGGAAGCAAAGATGATTGGCCATATCGGCCAACCGGCAGCTTGAATAATTGAAAACACGCGTTCTCCCAGATAGTGGCATTTAATATATTTTGCAATTGCAGAATACTTTGTTCAATAAATCAGATAGATTGTGAAGAATACTAGAGTATTGAACGTCTATATTGAACGTCTAATTCGATGTGCCCACTATAGTAAAAATCAAGAGTAAAAAAGACATATCAAATCATAATGTATCGTGACAATGTATTTTCAGCAAGAAAATATAAATATTCTTTCTTATCTATAATTTCTGTGGATAAGTTTGTGTATAAATTATGAATAAAATAAATAAATAATCTTATTAAAGCATTATTTTTAAATTTGTTTAATTCTTGATATTAATAAAAATATTTAATAACAATATGTTGCATTATCATACTATTTTCCAGAAGATATTTCATTTTCTAAAGAATAATTAGAATAAATGTGGATTATTGTAAAATAGTCAAATGAATCTTTCCTTTCAGCCTATTGGCTTTCAATCAGTATTAAGTGTCACCGAATTAAATCGGAGCGCACGGGAGATACTAGAACATACCCTGCCGCTCCTGTGGGTAAGTGGTGAAATTTCCAATCTTAAGCAATACCATTCTGGTCATTGGTACTTTTCTCTTAAGGATACCAACGCTCAAGTACGCTGCGTCATGTTTCATCATAAAAATCAGTATCTGAACTGGCAACCTAAAGAAGGTATGCAAGTGGAGGTTCACGCTTTGGCAACACTTTATGAAGCACGGGGCGAATTCCAATTAACTGTTGAAAACATTCGTCGTGCAGGATTAGGATTATTATATGAAGCGTTTGAACGACTCAAAGCTAAACTGGAACAAGCAGGATTATTCCACCCGACTCACAAAAAAGCACTACCTACTTTCCCCAAGCAAGTCGGCATCATTACTTCACTCAATACTGCTGCATTACATGATGTGTTAACTACGTTGCAGCGCCGCATGCCTTCATTACCCGTGATTATTTATCCTGCACCGGTGCAAGGAGAAGGCGCTGCCGCTAAAATAGCCGCTGCAATCTACTTAGCCATGAAACGGATGGAATGTGATGTATTGATCCTCTGCCGTGGGGGTGGATCGATTGAAGATCTGTGGGCATTCAATGAAGAAATTGTCGCACAAGCAATTTATGCTTGTTCCATTCCCATTGTAACGGGTATTGGCCATGAAACTGACTTTACTATTGCCGATTTTGTCGCAGATGTGCGTGCACCTACCCCTACGGGCGCCGCACAAATCATCTCTCCAAACGCTCAAGAGATTTCCAATCACCTCCGTCATTTAGGTCATCGCATGCAGCATGGAATACAACGTGGCATTGAGCGCCGCATGCAAATGATTGATTTGCTGACGCACCGTCTGCTACATCCTGGCGATCGTATTTTCAATCAAGCGAAACATCTTCATCACTTGCAGGAAAGGCTTTTAAATGCCTACTTAAGACATATGGAAACACTTCACTGGAAGCTAAATGAGCTTAATCGGCGAATGCACACTAGCACGCCAAATATTTCTTTTCTGTTCAAGCAGCAATATGATATGGCGCTTCGGTTACGTCGCGCTGGTATACATCGAATCGAAATTTTGGAAAATAATCTTCTGCACCAACAGGCACACCTTGTACACCTCAATCCGCAAGCGGTACTAGCGCGTGGTTATAGCATTACTTATACAACTGATGGACATATTGTGCATGACTGGAAACAAATTCATTCGGCGATGATATCCGAATTACTTTTGCTAAAGGATGGGCCCAAGCTAAGGTAACTGAAACAGGAAAATAGGTGTTGATAGACAATTTGGTAATTGTGATGCAGACTTTGGCAATGTTACCTCACTGATAAAGTTTTATTTGATTCTTATTTATTCACAATTTAAAAGGAATTTAACTGATAATGCCCAGAATCTTTCTCACCCTTGGTGCGATTAATGCATTTTTATGCGTACTTCTCGGTGCTTTAGGCGCGCATGGCTTAAAACATACACTTACTACCGATATGCTAGTTATCTTCCAAACTGGGCGTGCAATATCATTTTTACCATGCGCTAGGGCTTATCTTAGTTGGATTGGTATTATTAACCAATTTATCACAATCGCGACTATTGAAATTGTCAGGCTGGTTGATGTTTACTGGCATCGTATTATTTTCAGGCACGCTTTACGTCATGAGTGTCACCGGAATACGTGGACTGGGCATAATCGCGCCATTCGGAGGTCTTTCTTACATGAGTGCATGGCTGTTGTTTGCCTATGCGGCATGGACAGGAAAATAAAAAAAGTGGCGTCAGCTAACTGATTTACAATATGAAATTTCAGCATTTCTTTGCACCCTGTCCTCGCGGCCTTGAATCTGTGCTCGTCAGTGAGTTGGCACAACTCGGTGCAGCAGCCATTCAAACATTACACGGTGGTGTTGCATTCCAAGGCGATTGGCACATCTGTTATCGCGCTAATCTAGAAAGTCGTATTGCCAGTCGTATCTTATGGCAAATTGCCAGTCAACCCTACCACAATGAAGCGGATATTTATGACATCACCCATACGCTACCGTGGCATAAATGGTTTGGCCCGGAACTGTCTATACGAATCAATTTAGCCGCAATGAAATGTCCACTGCGCAGCCTGGATTTCGTCACACTTAGAATCAAGGATGCCAGTTTGTGACAAATTCCGGAACGTTTGCGGTCAGCGCCCGAATGTCGATACCGTCAACCCTGCCATTCGTATTCATGGTTTTCTTGATGCCCAGACATTTATCCTTTATCTTGATACTTCAGGCGAAGCGCTATTTAAACGCGGTTTAAGGCAGAACGCTGGAGAAGCACCCTTACGTGAAAATTTGGCAGCAGGCATTTTATATCTTGCTGGCTGGCAACCCGGTATACCGTTACTTGATCCGATGTGTGGTAGTGGTACATTTTTAATGGAAGCAGCCCAGATGGCCTGTCGCATTGCACCCGGATCAGGACGGCATTTTGCATTTGAAAAATTCAAATTACTGGATGCGACATTATGGGAGCAGCTCAAGCAATCAGCTCAGGCTCAACAACTCCCTTACACTCCTCAGCTTATTTTTGGTAGTGACTTATACGGCTATGCGCTCGCTCATGCTCGCAACAATCTGACTGCCGCTGGATTGATCGATGTCGTCAGCTTGAAACAGGCCAATGTGCTGGAAATCGCTGCCCCAACCGCAAGTGGAATCATCGTGACCAATCCTCCTTATGGAGTACGTATTGGTGAGCAGCAAACGCTTGCACAACTTTATCCCAAGCTAGGAGATGTGCTGAAAAAGAAATTCCCTGGTTGGAATGCTTATATTTTTACCGCCGATCCGCTCTTGCCCAAATTAATACGATTGACTGCATCACGTCGTATTCCATTGTTTAATGGTGCATTGGAATGCCGTCTACTCGAATATAAAATAATCAGTGGCAGTATGCGAAAGAAAACTAAAATCATCGACTGCCAACAATCTGACATCACTATATCTTGAAATATTATTTTCATAAAACCATCTATTACTTAAGTAGCCTTAATTATTTTCAAGTGAAATGTCTTAGAGAAACAAGCCGATGCGAATCATCTTCTTATTGATTTTTCTAAGTTGCGCCGGCTTGATTGGCTATGCGCTTTATCTGCAATGGGTAGAAGGCTTACTGCCATGCCCTCTTTGTGTAGCACAACGAATCGCTTATTGGTGCGTCGGGCTGACTGCACTGTTTGCCTTCCTGCATAACCCCCCAAAAATCACGCGCAGAGTATATGGCAGTCTGATGCTTATCTTTGCTCTGCTTGGTGCCATCATTGCGGGTCGTCATGCCTGGCTGATACGCTATCCTGAATCCTTTGAGTGCGGCATCAGCCCGGAGGAGGCTTTTCTGAATGCATTACCCATCGCTGAGTGGTGGCCTAGTATGTTTGAAGCCAATGGCGATTGCTCAGATGTCAGCTGGCAGCTGCTGTCTCTTACCATTCCAGAATGGTCACTTGCAGCTTTTTTGCTACTGATAAGTGCGACTATTTTTCTGTTGCTGATTAAAAGAAGTTGATATTGGGTATTTAACGTGAGTTCGACATAAGAATCATCACATCACGATTGGAAGAGCTTGAGGGAGTCTGATATTAAGCGAGGGTTTCTTCTCGCGAAAGGTGTAAGCCACCAGTCCGGCTATCAGATTAACAAAAAAGTTAAATGAGCTGCGATGGCGGGAATGCTCGATTTGCGAGATATTCTTCAATTGGTCATTGACGGTCTCAATAATGGAGCGTTTACGTAACAGCAGCTTGTCAAACAGCGGCAACAGCTTGTTTTTCATGTTCTTGCGTACCTTGGTAACGAGCTGCACACCTTGCTCCCAGAGTTGCTCAAAGAGTGGCTGCGAGATATAGCCCCGATCACCAAAGAGTTTTCCAAACAAGGAACGAGCCAGTTCCGGTACGGCATCACGGTCATCCACATTGCCCGCCGTGATTTTGACTCCCAGCAATTCTCCTTGGTCATTGATGACCAGGTGCAACTTGAACCCATAAAACCAGTCCACACTGGTCTTTCAAACTGGCTTGTGGCTTCACTCTTGTCGCATGATCGATACTATCTGCCGGCTCGCCTTTTCGTCATGTCGAACTCAGATTTAAGCACAGACTAACCTCGGGGATGATGTTTAGCATGGAGTTGCTTTAATCTTTCTCTAGCTACATGTGTATAAATCTGTGTAGTAGAAATATCTGCATGCCCCAGTAATAGCTGGACAACTCGCAGATCGGCGCCGTGATTGAGAAGATGTGTGGCAAACGCATGACGCAAGGTATGGGGTGATAGTGATTTAACGATACCCGCCCGTTGTGCATGACGCTTAATTAGATACCAGAAAGTTTGGCGTGTCATGATATCACTGCGGGCTGTCACAAATAATTTGTCTGTCACTTTATTATCCAACAGACATGGACGAGCCTTTTTGACATAATCGTTGACCCAGTAAAGCGCTTCTTCACCAAGAGGTACCAATCGTTCCTTGCTACCTTTACCCATGACACGCACTATGCCCATATCCGAGCTGACTTGAGCAACTCTAAGGCTCACAAGCTCAGATACACGTAATCCTGTGGCATAAAGTACTTCCAGCATCGCACGGTCGCGCAGGCCCAATGGCTGCGTGATATCTGGTGCACTGAGCAATGCTTCAACTTCTGCCTCAGTTAGGCTCTCAGGTAGAGAGCGTGATAGTTTGGGACTTTCGATATTGAGAGAGGGGTCAATTCTGATTTTCCCCTGGCGCAGCAAGAAACGATAAAATCGCTTCATACTTGACAATTCACGACTTGTCGTACTGGCTTTGACCATCGAGGAAACTCTGCTGGCTAGAAATGCCAACAAATCAGCATGGGTTGCTTCGATTAGCGATTGTGATTCTTGGCTTTGTTTAGCTAACCATCCGCCTAGTTGCTCCAAATCACTGCGATAGCTTGCCAGGGTGTTAGGTGATAAACCATCTTCAAGCCACAGTGCATCGGTGAATTCATCTAATAACTTTGCATTTACATCAGATAAATTCATGCGCATTCATGATTAAGGAGCCAGCGTTTGATATTAAGTGGCATACCATCGCTTGCGTGCATGAAGCCTCCCAGGCCACCGTTCTTAGCGATGACACGATGACAGGGCACAATGATAGGAAGACGATTGGCACCACATGCTTGTCCAACTGCACGGGGTGCAGAATGTAATTGACGAGCGATATCGGCATAGCTACGTGTTGATCCACATGGGATTTGCTGAATGACTTCCCATACCCGCTTTTGATGAGGAGTACCCCCGATATGAAGCAAAAGATCAAAAACAAAAGCCGGATCATCCTGATAGGCTAGCAGCTGCCGACAAACCTCTTCTGCCAGCGAATTGGTTGGAGCGAGTGGAGGAATGTCCAATGGTAGATAATCGATATCGGTCAACCAATCTTCTTCCGTACGGATACCCAATACAGCAAATGGAGTAACCAATCTTGCCTGGTAATCCTTCATTAATCTGGACTCCAAGCATGCCTTTGCTTTACTCATTCTCTCCTCCACTTCAAGCTACACGCTTAAATCTTTGACAAACTGGCGGAGGGTAATCAATAAAATCTCGCCCCGCCAGTTGTTTTAATTATTTTCCGCTTAGTACATTTTGCAAAAGCAAGTCATTGAGTCTTTTGACAAAAGCTGCCGGATCATCGAGTTGACCGCCTTCAGCAAGTAATGCCTGATCGAAAAGAATATTGCTCCAATCAGAAAATTTAGCTTCTTCGTATTTAAGCCGTTGCACCATTGGATGGTGTGGATTGATTTCTAAAATAGGTTTGGTATTGGGCACCTTCTGCCCTGCAGATTTAAGCAAGCGCTCCAGATTACCGCTCATATCATAGTTATCCACTACCAAACATGCAGGAGATTCGGTCAAACGGAATGTAATCCGCACATCCTTGATTCGCTCACCCAATACTTCTTTCATTTTCGTGGTAAGCTCCTTATATTCATCTGCCTCTTTTTCTTGCTCTTTTTTTTCTGCTTCGTCTTCCAGCTTGCCGAGATCAAGACTGCCTTTGGCTACCGATTGGAGAGACTTACCTGCATATTCAGATAAATTGGTTACTAGCCACTCATCCACACGCTCAGATAGCAGTAAAACCTCAATCCCTTTTTTGCGGAATATCTCCAGATGGGGGCTGTTTTTAGCTGCTTTTAGGCTATCGGCAGTCACGTAATAGATTTTTTCTTGCCCTTCTTTCATGCGTGCAATATAGTCATCAAGCGATACAGTTTGCTCGTCAATATCACTGTGAGTTGAAACAAAGCGCAGTAATTTAGCGATGCGCTCCCGATTGGCAAAATCTTCGCCCACACCTTCCTTCAATACTTGCCCAAATTCCTTCCAGAATAGTTCTGAATTTATCGCGATCTTCTTCTTTATCGCTACAAGCAAGATCTTCAATCAATCCAAGGATTTTCTTCACTGAACCAGCTCGAATATTGTCAATATCCTTTGATTCTTGCAGAATTTCACGCGAAACATTTAGTGGTAAATCATTAGAATCAATGATTCCACGTACAAAACGCAAGTAATTCGGTAATAATTTTTCCGCGTCATCCATAATGAAAACGCGCTTAACATACAATTTGATACCATGGCGACGTTCGCGATCAAATAAATCAAATGGTGCACGCGATGGAATATAAAGCAATTGCGTGTATTCCTGTTTACCTTCTACCTTGGCATGAAGGTAAGCCAGTGGCGGTTCAAAATCGTGAGCTACATGTTTATAAAATTCTTCATATTGCTCCTTTGTGACCTCACTTTTGGGGCGCGCCCACAATGCACTGGCTTGATTGATGGTTTCGTCTTCATCCGTAATCCTGTATTCATTACTTTCTTGTACCCATTCTTCCTTTTTCATCACAATAGGCAAAGTAATGTGATCAGAATATCGACGAATGATCGATTGCAATCTGAAACCACTCAAAAGCTCGTCTTCATTTTCTTTTAAATACAAAATTATTTGGGTGCCACGATCTTTCTTCTCAACTGTTTCCAGCGTGTAATCTCCTTCACCGGTAGATTCCCACTGCACACCATGTTCTGCTGTTAAGCCCGCACGACGCGTAATCAAGGTCACTTTATCTGCTACAATAAACGCAGAATAAAATCCCACGCCAAACTGACCAATCAAATGCGCATCTTTAGCTTGATCTCCAGTTAATGAATTGAAAAATTCGCGTGTTCCTGATTTAGCAATGGTACCAATATTATCGATAACCTCCTGCCTGGACATGCCAATACCATTATCAGAAATAATAATTGTCCGTGTTTCCTTGTCATAACTGACATGAATTTTTAAATCAGAATCGGACTCATACAAAGCAGCATCTGTTAATCCTTCGAAACGTAACTTATCAGCTGCGTCTGATGCATTCGAAATCAACTCTCTTAAAAATATTTCCTTATTGCTGTACAAGGAATGAATCATCAGCTTTAGAAGCTGTTTAGCTTCAGCTTGAAAGCTCATATGTTCTTTGTTTATTGCAGCCTGCATAGTTTTCTCCTTAAAAAATGCGGTAATATTGTGGGGATGAATTGATAAATTTCAAGTTGCTAATAAAAGATATATAAGGGTTTCTTAATTTTTATCCATTAACTAGAGAAATTTCTAAACAAAACAATACCCCATTAACTCATGCTATGAAATTATCGTTATTTTTATCGCTTTTTATTCTAATTTTTTGCAATAGCGTACAAGCTGTAGCACAAGATGCAGATTTGCCCCTTGAAAAAATCAAATTACCACCAGGTTTTTCCATTAGTTTATGGGCAGAAGTTCCCGATGCACGTGCTTTAACATTAGGTGAAAAAGGTACTGTATTTGTCGGATCTAAATCTGCGGGCAACGTTTATGCTATCACGGATCATAATGACAAACGACAGGTTAGAATCATTGCCAGTAAGCTTAAACAGCCTTTTGGTGTAGCATTTTATCAAGGGGCATTGTATGTTTCGAGCGTAAACCGTATCCTTCGATATGATCGGATTGAGGAAAATCTTGAGCAGCCACCTCAACCCATAGTTGTAACTGATAGCCTCCCCAATGAATCCTTCCATGGATGGCGTTATATTGCCTTTGGTCCAGATAATTTACTCTACGTCTCAGTGGGGGCCCCTTGTGATGCTTGTGAAGCGGATCAATCTAAGTATGCGCTCATTTCACGTCTCATGCCCGATGGAAGTAAGCACGAGATCTTTGCACAAGGCGTGCGCAATTCGGTTGGATTTGACTGGCATCCTGAAACAAAAGAACTGTGGTTTACGGATATAGGAAGGAATTGGATGAGTGGTTTTGTACCACCTGATGAGCTTAATCATGCACCTCGTAAAAGTATGCATTTTGGTTTCCCCTACTGTCACGCTAATAATATTCTTGATCCAAAATTCGGAGCAAAGCGCAGCTGTGAACGGTCAACTCCACCCGCAATTGAGTTGGACGTAAATGTGTCATCAATGGGAATGCGATTTTACACAGGGAACATGTTTCCAGCCCAATATAAAAATCAGATTATTATTGCTGAGCATGGCTCTATGAATCAGCGAACACAAGCAGGTCATCAGTTAAAATGGGTGCATATCGATAAAAACAAAGTGATCAAAAAGGAAGTGTTTGCAGCCGGTTGGTTAGAAAACGGGAACGCATGGGGAAGACCCGTGGATGTACTCGTGATGCCTGATGGTGCACTATTAATTTCTGATGATCAAGCTGGCGCTATTTATCGAATTAGCTATACCACACCATAAAGTAAAACTCCTGCCAAACATGGCAGGAGACTAAACTACCACCTACTAAAAGTAGGTGGGTTAGCGCAGCTTGGGTGCAGACGACTAAAGTCGTCTGCACCCAAGCTAAACGCGCATGAGTCAACATATTTAAAGTCAAAGTCACCGTCTAAAGACGGTGGTTTTTACCAAATTTATGGAAATAAACCCAGATTTTAATTTCATCCGAAATCCTCGATAAAATCAAAAAATCTCTGATGGCTTTCAACAGAAAATTATTCTACAGATCACGCAGTTAATCTTCTAATGGTGATCTTGGGTAAAGATTCCGTCCCATTTTAGGAACGATCATTCTATTATCCTTGTATCTCGTATCCTTGTATCTCGTGTTGCTTGTTTAAAGTCAGTTTTTCGCTGCAAAAAAGGGATTTGACTCTACAAAATTAACGCTTTAGCGCTGCTGGCACATTAAACCTAGTCAAAGTGTCAATTAGCCACAGCGAATTATTGAAATTAGTTAGAAAAAGTAGGCTGGTAGCTACTACATGTTTTATCATTATCTACTGTTGTATAGCGTAAAGACTCAACCCCATGAGTGTTTGAGGAAAAATACCCAGCAAGATCACTGCCAGACCATTAATACTGATTAAAACTTTGATATCCGTTCCTGACAAAATTGGTATATCGGTTTCAGGCGCATCGAAATACATAAACTTGATTATACGCAAGTAATAAAATGCACCAATTAATGAAAGCATCACGGCTATTACAGTCAGCCATATATAGCCGGCCCCTAATACAGCTTGCAAAACAGCTAGTTTTGCATAAAATCCAATCATCGGAGGGATACCTGCCATGGACAACATCAAGCACATCATGATCAACGCAAGCCAAGGATTACGCTGATTCAGTCCCTTGAGATCACTGATATTCTCAGACTCAAAACTTTCTCGTGAAAGCATCATGATGATGCCAAAAGCACCTAATGTCATTAAGACATATGCAACAACATAAAATAATGATGAACTATAACCATTTTCTCCAGCAGCTATAAAGCCAAGTAAAACAAAACCCATATGTGATATGGTCGAATAAGCTAACATACGTTTGATGTTGGTTTGTGCAATAGCAGCTATGTTACCAATAACCATAGATGCTACCGCTAGAATGACTAGCATACCCTGCCAGTCGGTTACCAACTCACCTAATCCATCAACCAGCAATCTCATAACAAAACCAAAAGCCGCTAAATTTGGAGCGGAACCTACAAATAGTGTTACCGCTGTAGGTGCACCCTGATAAACATCGGGTGCCCACATATGAAAAGGAGCTACGTAGAGCTTAAAGCTAATCCCAGCAACAATAAACACCAAGCCAATTACCAATACTGCACGATCAATCGCGCCTGTTTGAATAATTTCGGATAATTTGTCAGTATGCAAAGTACCTGTAGCGCCATAAACCATAGACATGCCATACAGCAAAAAGCCAGAGGCCAGCGCACCTAATACAAAAAATTTCATAGCCGCTTCAGTAGCAATTGTTGAATCACGCTGTAAAGCTACCATTGCATAAAGAGAAAGTGAAAGTAATTCTAGCCCTAAATAAAGGGTCAGAAAATGACTGGCCGAAACCATGACCATCATTCCAAGTGTCGCAAACAAGGCAAGGCTAAAAAACTCGCCTTTAAACATTCCCCTCACACCGATGTAAATGCGCGAATAGACCAATACGACAGCTACTGTTGCGTAAATCATCAATTTAAGTATGTCTGACATTGCATCATCGACAAACATACCCGAGAAGGTGTGGTTAGTTTCTGAAGAGTAAGTAGTAAACGTGAGTACTGCACAACCGATTAACGCGAATTGTGCCAGAAAAAAAGCTATATAACGTCTCCTCTCTCCCACAATTAGGTCAGCAAGCATAACTACGCATACCATTACCAGCAAAAATATCTCTGGATAAGCAGGAGTAAAATCAGGCGTCAGAAAATCCATTAATTGTCCTTCAAATTCTGGGAAGTTATCTAATATATTGTTAAAGCTGTTATAGCTTGCTATGTGTCATATGTTCCAGCAAATTACCAACAGTAGTTTGCATTATTTCTGTCAAGGGAAAGGGATATACTCCTAACCACAATACTGCGAATGCCAGAATTGCTAATAACATAAATTCACGTTTAGAAATATCTTCTAATGTTTCTACATTTACATTTGCCACAGCACCAAATATGACACGTTTATACATCCACAATGTATAAGAAGCTCCTAGGATAAGTGTCATTGCAGCAAAAAATGCATACCAGAAATTAACTTCTATAGTTCCCATAATTACCATGAATTCTCCTACGAAACCACTCGTACCAGGCAAACCTGCATTAGCCATGGCGAATACCATGAAGAAAGCGGCAAATATAGGCATTTTGTTAATCACACCACCATAATCGGCAATCTGACGTGAGTGCAATCTGTCATACAAAACGCCTACGCATAAAAACATCGCTCCGGAGATGAATCCATGCGAAATCATCTGTACCATGGCACCTTCTATTCCAAGATCGTTCAATAGAAAAAAACCAAGTGTTACAAAACCCATATGAGATACCGAGGAATAAGCAATAAGCTTTTTCATATCTTGTTGCATCAATGCTACTAATCCAATATATACCACTGCAATCAACGATAGCAGAATCATCCAATCAGCAAGATATAAACTCGCATCAGGGGCAATCGGCAACGAAAATCGTAGAAAGCCATAACCACCTAGCTTCAGTAGTATTGCAGCCAACACGACCGACCCACCGGTGGGTGCTTCAACGTGGGCATCCGGTAACCAGGTATGCACTGGCCACATCGGTACTTTGACCGCAAATGCAAGTAAAAACGCAACAAATATTAATATCTGCGGTGTCATTGCAAGTGGTAACTGGTGATAATCCAGTATTGAGAAACTACCATCGGACATGTGATACAGGTAAATGAGGGCAATTAGCATCAACAGTGAGCCGAGCAATGTATATAGAAAGAATTTGATCGCTGCATATACTCTGTTGGGGCCACCCCAGACACCGATAATAATGAACATGGGAATCAGCGAGGCTTCCCAAAAGGTATAGAAAAGTACTGCATCCAAAGAAGCAAATACACCGTTGACTATACCTGACATAATCAGGAAAGCACCTAGATACTGGGAAACACGTTCACGAATGACTTCCCAACCGGCTATTACGATTAGGGGGGTAATAAAGCAATTCAGTAAGATCAGTGGCATAGATATGCCATCAATACCCACATGATAATGTACATTCAGTCGCTCAAACCAAACATGATTTTCTACAAATTGCATCGTACTCAATGTAGGATCAAAACGCATATAGAGCGGTAGCGCTACAATAAAACCAATTATTGATCCTACGAGGGAGAGCCAGCGTGCTAATAAAGGATTACGATCACTGCCAATTGCCAAAACAATCAGGCCAGAAATAATAGGCAACCAGATAACTAAACTTAATAGCGGGAATCCAAACAGCATGATTATTCCATTTCGTTTACATGTAAATGCGTTTTTGTTTTTTTAGAGCACCATGAAAACTACCATCTGGTACTTTGTATTCTTTTCTCACACTATTTCTTTTCAGAAATAGAAAAGCCACAAGCTCATTAAAATGAAGACACCTACAATCATGGTAAATGCATAATGATATATGTAGCCTGATTGGAAACGTCGTGCCATAGAAGCGGTCAAAGCAACTACACGTGCTGTTCCATTGACAAAAAATCCATCAATGATTTTGACATCACCGATTTTCCATAAAGCAGATCCGAGTGCACGCGTCCCACCTGCGAACACCCATGAATAAATCTCATCAATATAATATTTGCGGTCGAGTAAAGTATAGATTGGACCTGATAATCTCTTGATTTTGCCAGGCAATTCTGTTTTATATAAATATAGAAACCAAGCAGTGAAGATTCCACCTAATGAAAGCCAGAATGGTGCTGTTGAGAACGCATGCAACATCATTCCGATGATACCTGTAAATTCTGCTTCTAATTTTGCAATCGCTCCATGTGCCGGAAGTATCTGAATAGCTCCAGCAAAATAATCACCAAATACCATTGTTCCTATCAGCCAGCCAGCAGCAACCGTAGGTACAGCTAATACGATAAGCGGTACTGTTACAACCCATGGTGATTCATGCAAATGGTCCCGCGTATGGGCATCCATTCGCGCCTCGCCATGAAACGTCAGGAACATTAAGCGGAAAGTATAGAGTGCTGTAACAAATACTGTAGCGAGTACACAAAAATAAGCAAATCCTGCGCCTGGAATATTTGCAAATTTCGCTGCTTCGATAATTGCATCTTTAGAGAAAAATCCAGAAAAACCGGGCACGCCTGCACTTGCTAATGCGGCAATGAACATTGTCCAGTAAGTGATGGGCATGTACTTCTTTAATCCTCCCATTTGGCGCATATCTTGCTCATGGTGCATTGCTATAATCACTGAGCCTGCACCAAGAAATAGTACCGCCTTGAAAAAGGCGTGAGTCATAAGATGGAAAATAGCGATCGAATAAGCCGATGCACCTAATGCAACTGTCATGTAACCAAGCTGAGATAGTGTAGAATATGCAACTACACGTTTAATGTCATTTTGTACTACGGCAACCAACGCCATAAATAAGGTAGTAATGGCACCTATTACCAGGATCGTTGATAACGCTGTTTCAGACAATTCAAATAAAGGTGACATCCGGGCAACCATAAAGATACCGGCGGTTACCATAGTAGCAGCATGTATCAAAGCGGATATCGGGGTAGGGCCTTCCATTGAATCGGGTAGCCACACATGCAATGGGAACTGAGCAGATTTCCCCATCGCACCAACAAATAACAACAGACATATGACTGTCATCAACATCCAGGATTGTCCCGGTATGATTTCTATGAAATGTGAAGCCATATGATTTGCATGAGCGAATACGATTTCGTAATCAAGCGTCCCGAAATACATCAGGATTAAAGCAATGCCCAACAAAAAACCAAAATCACCCACCCGATTAACCAGAAAGGCTTTCAAGTTGGCGTATATCGCGGTGGGGCGTGTGTACCAGAAACCGATAAGTAAATAGGAAACAAGCCCTACCGCCTCCCAGCCAAAGAAAAGCTGTAAGAAGTTATTAGACATCACCAACATCAGCATGGAAAAAGTAAACAGCGAAATATAACTAAAAAATCGCTGATACCCAGGATCCCCATGCATATAACCAATGGTGTAGATATGTACCATCAACGACACTAAAGTCACCACTACCATCATAGTAGTGGTAAGCAAATCAATTAAGAATCCAATCTCTAAATGAATTTCTCCCAATACCATCCAAGTATACACACTACCGTTATATGTATTTCCTTGGTAAACATCGAAAAAAATGATTAAAGAAGCGATTAGAGATATGAAAACTAATGAGATTGTCGTTCGATGACTCCAAATTGTGCCTATGAAACGACCAAATAGCCCTGCTATGATTGCACCCATGCAGTGGTGCCAGCGGGACCAGTAAATAAAGTTTTTCCATCTATGTTATGAAATATTTATTGTCAGTTATCAAACAGTTTTGTATTCGTAAAGAAGCAAAAACTCACCTTCTCAGCCTTTCAGCTCATCAAGATCATCCACATTAATGGTACGCAAATTACGAAAGAGCACTACCAGTATTGCAAGTCCAATAGCCGCTTCCGCAGCTGCCACTGTAAGGATAAAGAAAACAAAAATCTGCCCTGCTGCATCCTGGAGAAAATGAGAGAAAGCAACAAAATTTATATTGACTGCCAACAGCATTAATTCGATTGACATCAATAGAATAATCACATTTTTTCTATTGAGGAAAATACCAACTACGCCTATCGCAAACAATATTGCACCAAGAACGAGATAATGAGATAACGATATCAACTAACCACCTTTTAATCTGAAGGTATATATAATGAATGGTTTTATTTTTATATCAGCGCTACAATTTTTATTCTTTGCTCTCGGAAGGTATAGAAATTATTCTTATCCGATCTTCTCGTTTAACTGCAACTTGCTTTGAAGGATTCGGGGATTTTTTATCGGTACGATAACGTAAAGTTAGTGCAATCGCTGCCACCATTGCTACCAATAAAATAACTGCCGCCAATTCAAACGCATAGACATACTCGGTATATATCAAGCGCCCTAGTTCTTTGGTATTGCTATAATCCGCCCCATGGGATTGTGGAACTGGCATATTATCTAGATTGAACTGCTTTCCCATCAAGACCATGCCCATTTCAATAGCTAAAACTAGCGATAGTAATGCGCCAAATGGAAACCATTTCCAAAAGCCTTCGCGTAATCGCTCAAGATTAATATCCAACATCATGACTACGAATAGGAATAAAACCATTACAGCACCCACGTAAACTAATACCAATGTAATAGCCAGAAACTCAGCTTCAAGAAGTAACCATATTCCAGCAGAAGTAAAAAATGCAAGTACTAGCAGCAATGCTGCATATACTGGATTACGCAAGGTAATTACCCCTAGTGCAGACAAAACTAATACCCCAGAAAAAAAATAAAATAAAAAATCCTGAAAATTCATGAGTGTTAATTGGTAGGTTTATCGATAAGGTGCATCTGCTTCTCTGTCTTTTGCGATCTGCTCTTCATAACGATCTCCAAATGCAAGTAGCATTTCTTTCGTATAAGTCAAATCACCTCGCTTTTCACCATGAAATTCAAAAACGCGGGTTTCAACAATCGCATCGACCGGACAAGCTTCCTCACAAAAACCACAATATATACACTTTATCATGTCTATATCATAACGAGTGGTACGTCGAGTTCCATCTTCTCGCTGCTCTGATTCAATCGTAATTGCTAATGCGGGACATACCGCCTCACACAATTTACAAGCGATACAACGTTCTTCTCCATTAGGATAACGACGTAACGCATGCAATCCACGGAATCGCGGCGATTGGGGCGTTTTTTCCTCTGGATAATGTACCGTTATCTTGGGCGCAAATAGATAGCGTCCCGTAACTTTCATTCCTTTTAATAATTCAAACAGCAGAAAGGATTTAAAAAAATGCTTGATACGTTCCATTTCTCTTCCTCCTTTTATTTAAACCATAGATTCAGTGGAAACAACTCTTTACTTGATTCAGGTAGCTGCAATAATCCGCCTAACAAAAGAATCCATATCAAAGTAATCGGTATAAATATCTTCCAACCAAGACGCATAATTTGGTCATAACGATATCGCGGAAAAGTAGCACGGAACCACAAGAAGAAAAATAGCATAAACGCTATTTTCAATAACAACCATACAATCCCGGGTATTAAGTTAAACGGTGCAATATTCAATGGAGGAAGCCAGCCACCTAAAAACATGATACTGGTAAGCGTCGCAACCAAAATCATATTGGCATATTCTGCCAAGAAAAAGACAGTAAATGCCATTCCTGAATAATCAACATGGAATCCAGCTACAATTTCTGATTCACCCTCGGCGACATCGAATGGAGCACGATTTGTCTCGGCCACACCAGAGATAAAATAGACCAGGAACATTGGAAATAAAGGAATTAAATACCAATTCAGAAAACTATCACCTTGTTGCCCCTTAACGATATCTCCCAAATTCAGACTTTCAGCCATCATTAATACACAAACCAGCGCAAAACCCATCGCTAGTTCATATGAAACTACCTGTGCCGCTGATCGCATTGATCCCAAAAACGCATATTTAGAATTAGAAGCCCATCCAGCTATGATCACACCATAAACACCCAATGAAGTCATCGCTAAAATATAGAGCAAACCAGCATTGATATCAGCAAGCACGAGTTCGGGTGAAAAAGGTACCACAGCCCATGCTGCAAGAGCCGGTGCGATCGTAAGAATAGGCGCAAGCAGAAACAAAAACTTGTTGGCACCAGTGGGAATGATGATCTCTTTCATGATCGCTTTTACTGCATCTGCGATAGGTTGACCCCAACCACGCAACCATGGAATTCCAAAAAAGGTTACTCGATTGGGCCCTACCCTAATCTGCATATAAGCGATAATTTTACGCTCTGCAAATGTGAGATATGCAACCGCTAAAAGCAATGGCACAACAATCGCAAAGATATAGAAAATGTTCTTTGCCAGAATAAAAACTGTCATGCCCCATTCAGCACCAAACATCTGCTCAAACAGTTGTTGTGTATAGTCCATCAACGAATCTCACTCGTATTTTTATAATTTTTCTACTGAAATTTCCCCAAACATTGCACCCAGAGCTATAGTATTGGGATGCGCGCTAGCTACACGCACACAATTCAAAGGAAGCTCATCATCACAAGCTACTTCAATTTGCACTTCACCATCACCCTGTTTTAGACTAACTCTCTCGCCTTCGCTCACATTAAGCTGCCCAAGCAAAGTAGTTGACAACCATGCTTTCGGTGGCGCCGCATCATGAGTCAGTTGCAAGGATTCAGCACGTCGCACAACGGGATCTGTCTGATAAATTGGAATTTCTCCAATGCGTTGCAAGCCAGCCATTTCCTCGGAAGATATATTTGCCTCGTAATCTTTTAAATCATTATCAAGATATCTTGTGATGGCATCTTCAGCCGGAATGACCTGGGCGCGAATTTGCTCCGATGTTTCATAATCAAAGCCTTCTAATTGCAACAAATTACCCAGCACCCGTAAAACTTTCCAGCCAGGACGAGTATCTCCCAAAGGTGAAACTACACCGTTGAAGTTTTGCACTCGCCCCTCTGTATTCACAAATGTGCCAGAGGTTTCTGTAAAAGGAGCAATAGGCAAAATTACATCCGCATAATTCGTAACATTGCCCTTAAAAGAGCTCAGAGAAACAATAAATTCAGCATTGCCAATTACTTTCATCGCCTGCCGCGGATTATACGCATCGAATTCCGGTTCAAGATTCATGAGTATGTAAGCCTGACAAGGGGACGCAGCATTATTAGAATTATTACCAAGCATTTGTGCCGCATTGAATTGGGAACCCTGCTCAGCTTGCTTGATTTCAGATCCCAGTACACCTTGATTTGGAATGAATCCTGCGAGATATGCACCTACACTATTTGCTGCCTCACCAAGAAACCCAAAGCTCGCTCCTGCTAATTTTGCAATTACTTGCGCGATCGCATGGATATCTGCATAGGATGGATGATGTTGAGCTATATTCCCCAGAAATATTGCAGCAGGACTATTAGCCAGCATACTATTTGCAATTTCTCGTGCCTCATCAGTGGCATTCACTGCTTCCAGCAATTGCATGATATGCACAGAAATCCCTTCACTAGATTTAGCCTTCAATCATCGCTTTAAGTACTTGCGCCAACATAGACACCATTTCAGAGGGCGCAACGATTGCACGATTTGCGATTCTCATTAATAGATCATCGTCTATCGGATTAATAATACTGAGCTGTGCTCCATTTTTTACTGCTTGACGAAAACGATGAGCCAGAAGAGGATGATCCTTGCGTAAAGTGCTGCCAATGATCAGAACCGATTTCAATTGTGAAATATCAGCAATGCGCATTCCTAGCCACGGTACTCCCTGAAGGTTGCTATCAGCCCGGAAATCGGATTGACGCACACGATGATCTATATTCCCACCCCCTAGTGCTCGTATTAATTTCTGTAGTAAAAAGAGCTCTTCCAAGGTGCTATGAGCCGATCCTAATGCACCGATACCGTTTGCACCATGTCTTTCCATTACTGATTTTAAGCCATCGACGGTAAATAACAGTGCTTCCTGCCAATCACACGAATGCCATTGACCATTACGCTTGATCATGGGGGTAGTCAAACGATCTTCTGAATTTAGCCCCTCGTAAGAAAAACGATCTTTATCCGATAACCAGCATTCGTTAATTTCTTCATTCTCACGAGGTAAAACTCGCATAACACGGTCTTGTTTTACCTGCACGACTAAATTACTGCCTAGACCACAGTGAGGACTGATGGATTTTCTACGTGATAACTCCCAAGTGCGCGCAGAATAACGAAATGGTTTACTGACCAGAGCGCCCACTGGACAGAGATCTATTACGTTTCCTGATAATTCTGAATCAACCGTTTTACCAACAAACGATAAAATTTCTGAATGCTCACCACGACCCGCCATGCCTAATTCCATAATTCCAGCAATTTCCTGACCAAAACGTACACAACGCGTACAGTGTATACAACGAGTCATATCAGTTGAAATAAGAGGCCCCAGATTTTTGTTTGTGACTACCCGTTTTTCTTCCTGATAACGTGATTCACTGGCGCCATATCCAACCGCCAGATCTTGTAATTGACATTCACCACCTTGATCGCAAATGGGACAATCCAATGGGTGGTTGATAAGCAAAAACTCCATAACACCTTTTTGCGCCGTTACTGCCTGCTGAGAATGCGTATAAACTTTCATCCCTTCTGTTGCAGGTGTCGCGCAAGCAGGTAAGGGTTTAGGTGCTTTCTCTACTTGCACCAAACACATGCGACAATTTGCAGCGATCGACAACTTTTTGTGATAGCAAAAATGAGGAATATAAATCCCGAGTTGTCTTGCACCGTCCATCACGGTGCCACCTTTGGGTACAGTTATTTGCTTACCATTGATTTCGATATTGATCATCGATTACAAACTCTCGGATTAATCACACATAAAAAAAGAAGCACATCGACTAAGTGCTCATCACACCATACATTTCTTATGCTCAATGTGATACACAAATTCATCTCGAAAATGCTGCAACATTGCGCGTACTGGCATTGCCGCTGCATCGCCTAATGCACAAATAGTGCGTCCTTGAATATTGTCAGCCAGATTATCGAGCAAATCCAGATCTTCTGGTCTACCTTTCCCGTGCTCTATGCGATTGATAATACGATAAAGCCAGCCCGTTCCTTCCCTACACGGCGTACACTGACCACAGGATTCTTCATAATAAAAATAAGATAGGCGTTCCAGTGCTCTCACCATACAGGTTGTGTCGTCCATGATAATTACCGCCCCAGAACCGAGCATTGACCCAGCTTTAGCGATTGAGTCATAATCCATATCTGTTTGCATCATCACATCGCCAGGTAGAACAGGCATCGAAGATCCGCCCGGAATACATCCTTTTAGCTTTCTGCCACCACGCATTCCTCCTGCCATTTCTAGAAGCTCTGCAAATGGAATTCCTAATGGTACTTCATAATTTCCTGGCTTATTAACATGACCTGATACTGAAAAAATCTTGGTGCCACCATTGTTGGGTTTCCCTAGCTGCAAGTATTTCTCTCCACCATGGCGCATGATCCAAGGTACTGATGCAAATGTTTCTGTATTGTTGATAGTTGTTGGTTTACCGTAAAGACCATAGCTTGCAGGAAAAGGCGGCTTGAAACGGGGCTGCCCTTTTTTACCTTCTATCGATTCAAGTAGTGCCGTTTCTTCTCCGCAAATATACGCACCATAGCCATGATGATTATAAAGCTGGAAGCTAAATTCTGAACCTAGAATATTGTTTCCGAGAAAACCAGCTAGGCGTGCTTCTTCGACAGCTTCTTCCATGCGCTCATAGGTTTCCCAGATCTCACCATGAACATAGTTGTAACCCGCTTTAACTCCCATGGCATAAGCAGCAATCGCCATACCCTCAATCAAGATATGCGGATTGTATCGCATGATGTCGCGATCTTTAAATGTACCCGGCTCACCTTCATCAGAATTACATACCAGATACTTATCCCCCTCGTATTGACGGGGCATGAAACTCCATTTCAAGCCTGTTGGGAATCCTGCACCCCCACGACCACGCAATGCGGATTTTTTGACCTCTTCAATAACATTTTCAGGAGAGATCTTATTTGCAATAATTTTTCTGAGAGCAGTATAGCCATCACGCTTAAGATAGCTTTTTAATCTCCAGTTATCAGAATCAGTGGGATCCACACCAGCTAAAATCACCTGAACAGACTGAGTCATTTGCGCAATTCCTCCAGCAATTGATCTATTTGCTCATTGGACATAAAACTACACATACGCTTGTTATTAATCAGCAAAACTGGAGCATCTCCACACGCCCCCATACATTCACCTTCCTTGAGAGTGAAGAGCCCGTCAGCCGTAGTTTCATTAAATCCTATTCCAAGCTTTTGCTTTAAATAATCCGCCGCATCATTTCCGCCTGATAAAGCACATGGCAGATTGGTACATACTGTAAGCTTATATTTACCTACCGGCTTCAAATTGTACATGTTATAAAATGTTGCAACTTCATATACTGCAATAGCCGGCATGCCTAAATATTTGGCAATGAAATCCATGGTTTCGGTAGCGAGCCAGCCTTTTTCATCCTGCGCAATAGCAAGTGCGGACATCACCGCCGATTGTTTCTGATCGGCAGGGTATTTTGCAATCTCTCGATTTATTTTTTCCAAGGATTCAGTGCTTAACATTTCTTTTTTTATTTATCTGTCTATTTCACCAAAAACAATATCTTGTGTACCTATTATTGCAACCAAATCAGCAATCATGTGACCACGTGACATTTCATCTATAGACGCAAGATGAGCAAATCCTGGCGCACGAATTTTTAAACGGTAGGGTTTGTTAGCACCATCAGAGATAATATAGATACCAAATTCCCCTTTGGGATGTTCAACTGCCGCATATACTTCACCAGGTGGAACATGAATACCTTCAGTAAAAAGCTTGAAGTGATGAATCATCTCTTCCATGTTTTGTTTCATGGCCACACGCGAAGGAGGCGCAACCTTATGATTATCAATTATAACTGGACCAGGATTGTGACGCAGCCATTCAATACACTGCTTGATGATCCGGGTAGATTGCCGCATTTCTTCTATACGCACTAAATAGCGATCATAGCAATCGCCATTGACTCCTACCGGTATATCAAAATCAACTCGATCATAAACCTCATATGGCTGTTTTTTGCGTAAATCCCATTCCACTCCGGAGCCTCGCAGCATCGGCCCGGTAAAACCCAAAGCTTTGGCGCGCTCGGGTGAAACCACACCAATATCAACTAATCTTTGTTTCCAGATACGATTATCAGTCAGAAGCGTTTCATATTCATCGACGTATTTCGGAAAACGATTAGTAAAATCTTCAATAAAATCGAGCAGCGATCCCTGACGATTTTCATTTCTTTTTTGTGTTTCCTTTTCGTCATGAATTTGCGAGACTTCGTACTGAGGCATTGTGTCAGGCAGATCTCGATATACGCCACCAGGTCGATAATATGCCGCATGCATTCTGGCTCCTGACACGGCTTCGTAGCAATCCATCAAATCTTCTCTGTCACGGAATGCATAGAGAAATACTGTCATTGCTCCCACATCTAGCGCATGTGCTCCTAGCCAGAGTAGATGATTCAATATTCTCGTTATTTCATCAAACATTACCCGTATATATTGGGCTCGCAAAGGTACCTCAATTTGCAATAACCGCTCAATTGCCATTACATACGCATGTTCATTTGCCATCATGGAAACATAATCCAGTCGGTCCATATAAGGCACTGACTGAATATAAGTCTTATTTTCGGCCAATTTTTCTGTAGCACGATGTAACAATCCAATATGCGGATCTAATCGCCTGATCACTTCACCATCTAATTCCATCACCAACCGTAAAACACCGTGTGCAGCAGGGTGTTGTGGTCCAAAATTCATGGTGTAATTACGTATTTCAGCCATATCCTAAGCAATCCCAGCATCAAAAAAGATATGTTTTGATTTCATGTTTAGTCGACCTTATTTTCCTTCACCGTAATATTCCTCACGGATGACATAAGGTGTTATCTCTCGTGGTTCTATTGTGACGGGTTGGTAAATAACTCGTTTCTGATCAGCATCATAGCGCATCTCTACATATCCAGATAACGGAAAATCCTTACGGAATGGATTACCAATAAAACCATAATCAGTAAGAATTCTTCGTAAATCAGGATGATTGAAAAAAATAATACCGTAAAGATCGAATGCTTCACGCTCAAACCAATTAGCTGATGGCCAAATGCCCATTACCGAATCCACTATCGGTAATTCATCATCATCGGCAAATACTCTTACTCGCAATCGATGATTGAGATGTACTGAAAGTAAGTGATAAACAACGGCAAATCGCCTGTTCTGGCATCCTTCTCCCGCAAAAGAATTATGAGTATGGGCTGAATAATCCACACCACACAAATCAATAAGCATGTCAAAATTCAGATCAGGATGATCGCGCAGCACTTCCGCCACATCCAACAAATCTTGTGATCGTACCAGAATGGTTATTTCATGTAAGCGCTGATTCAAACTTACTAGCTTACTACCAAGTACACTCTGCAAAGATGATGCGAGTTTTTCCAAACGACTAATCGACATGTTAGAACCTAACGAGCAATGGTATTTGTTCTTTTGATTTTATTTTGAAGCTGAATGATTCCATAAAGGAGAGCTTCAGCAGTAGGCGGGCATCCTGGAACATAAATATCAACTGGCACAATTCGATCACATCCACGAACGACAGAATATGAATAATGGTAATAACCACCACCATTTGCACAGGAGCCCATGGAAATAACCCAACGTGGCTCAGCCATTTGATCATAAACTTTACGTAATGCGGGAGCCATCTTGTTGCATAATGTTCCTGCTACAATCATTACATCTGATTGTCGCGGACTAGGTCGAAAAACTATTCCAAATCGATCCAGATCATAACGTGACGCTCCAGTCTGCATCATTTCTACTGCACAACAGGCAAGCCCAAATGTCATTGGCCACATTGACCCAGTACGACCCCAATTAATTACAGAATCCAGACTAGTGGTTATAAAACCTTTATCTACTGTGCTGTCCATCATATTAATCCCACTCCAGAGCGCCTTTCATCCACTCGTAAACAAAACCTACAACAAGTATGCTAAGAAATACTAGCATTGCAATAAAGCCAAACATACCAATTTCATTTAATACAACTGCCCAAGGGAAAAGGAATGCAATTTCCAGATCAAACAGAATAAATAATATTGCTACCAAATAATAGCGCACATCAAATTTCATGCGTGCATCTTCAAACGCTTCAAAACCACATTCGTAAGGCGATAATTTCTCACTATCAGGCCGATTAGGTGCAAACAACCAGCCTGCCAACATGGATAGCGCACCTACTGATAACCCAACCAAAATAAAAAGCAATATTGGAAAATAGTTACCAAGCATTGTATCTAACATAATTGTTATTCTCGTTATTGATTTACTTGTGTAGTCACCAATCTCTTAGTATGAAATGGTGCCGATGGCGAGACTCGAACTCGCACAGCTTTCGCCACCGCCCCCTCAAGACGGCGTGTCTACCAATTCCACCACATCGGCCAATTACTTCCGAATCAGTAATAAAATTCACTTGATACAGAGATTAAATCCAATCACAAACAACATGTTAATTATTCAGGTATTTCCCTAGCCTTAGAGGCAGTATCATTTACTGGTATTTCTGAAGAAGGTTTCGCATCTGTTGTTTTTTCAGTCTCTTTTACCCCAGCAGACTCCACTTCAAAACGTTTCATTATACTGGCGCTCTCAGTCCCGCTACCAGAGAAATAAGCGAGTGACAAGCTAGTGATAAAAAATACTGCAGCTGCCAAAGCAGTTGTTCGACTCAAAAAATTAGCTGAACCACTTGCACCAAAAAGACTTCCGGCTGAGCCACTGCCAAATGCAGCGCCCATATCTGCGCCTTTTCCATGCTGCAACAAAACCAAAACAACAACTACCAATGCTGCTACCAGATGTATAGACCAAACTATTGTTTCCATTTTTTACTCTTTAGAAATCATTGCTGTGCGGCTGAACAGATTGAAATAAACTCATTAGTAATCAATGAAGCGCCTCCTATCAAACCTCCGTCGATATCAGGCATTGCAAATAAATCGCTGGCATTACTAGCTTTTACACTTCCTCCATAAAGAATCTGCACGTTAGCCGCCACTTCTGTATTTTGCTTAGCGATCTTGTTGCGTATGAATGCATGCACACTCTGGGCTTGCGCGGGAGTTGCCGTTCTGCCCGTACCAATTGCCCATACAGGCTCATAAGCAACAACTGATTGCGTCAACGAATTAACACCTGTTAATTTAATCACTGCATCGAGCTGCTCTTCTATTACTCGTTCTGTTTCGCCAATTTCACGTTGTGCCAATGTCTCACCGACACACAGAATAGGTATCAAGCCAGCGCTCTGGGCTTTCTTAAACTTCTCGGCTACGGTGTGGTTATCCTCACCAAACAAGGAACGTCTCTCGGAATGCCCAACAATCACATAACGACAGGCAAAATCCAGCAACATCTCTGCCGCCACTTCGCCTGTATAGGCGCCAAGATCAAATTGACTGACATTCTGTGCGCCCCAAAATATATGAGTATCTTTCAAAGCAAGCTGCACCGCTGGCAAATAAGGATATGGCACACAAACTGCACATATAACACCCCGTAATTCCCTAGTACCGGCAATGATTGTAGTGAGTAGCTCCTGGTTCTGAACCAAATTACCATTCATTTTCCAGTTACCGACAACCAGCTTTTCGCGCATCCTATTATCCTTACATATCAGAATCGGAAATGCTACCCGTGAATAAGCATTGCGTCAATCTCTTGACAAACTATGCGTTACGCAATTTGACCAGTTAAAGTCGAATGATTTTCTCATAAATACGCCACTCACAGTGATAAATAATTGGTGATTAAAGATATTTCTGACCATGTTACTTGTCAAGTTTGCGCAAGACTGACATTGTCCGGAAACAATGTTGTATTTCTGTTAATTTTTTTTCAACAATCAGCACTTATCCAGATTAAGTAAAAATATCATCATCATCGTAATTTACCTAAGAGTCATTACTTTTGCCACTGCCTCAAGAAGTGCTCCTCATCTAGCGTTGGATTCTGATTAATTAGATCACGCCACCGTTCTCGAGCCATTTATAACAGTCGGGGGTGAGTGCTCGATCGCAAGCAGCTTCATAGTAAGTCATTTCCTTGTCAGAAAGCACTTCACGCCAACGACCGTTTGTCCCCTTATGAAGAAAAGTTTGTGCTCCCCCTTTCCAGAAATGGCCGCCCCCTGGCGCATACAGATCCCCCTGACGTTTCATTTCCGCAAAGGAAACTGCCTTGATGATGTCAGCCCAGGCATCCTCCGGCACATTAATTTCCAGAAATGAGGCCATGCGGCGCACTTCCCGTTCAGTATTTTCGAGCATATCGTTGTAGTGAAATAGCTGAATGTTAGGAAGATGACGGAAATTCCACCAAGACTGCACATTGGAAAGATGCGACCAATATGGCCAACCATCAGTTTCCCACTCGAACGAACCGCGCGTTATCCAATTCTGCCAGAAAGTATGGATATCATCTGGTGGTTGCGGCAACTCATCACCCACACGGCCAGGCAGCAAATTCATCAGCGTAAAGAACTCATCCTTCATACCCTTATAGTGATTCCATAACGACATGAAAACATCCCGCGCATCGCGGGCAATGTAAAGATATTTGATCTTTTCGCTATAAAACATACTATCAAGCGGCAAATGCGTCTTGATGAAGCGGCGGTGTGCCTGCGCTTTCAGTCTGTTCAAAACCACTTCAAGCGGCATAATGCGCATATCCAACCATGGCGACATTTCCGCAGGTGCGGTTGGGAAATTTCCATCTGAAAAAAGAAGATGTGCCACGATAGCCTGAGTCCATGTAGTGCCCGCCTTGTATGATGTTGCTACGACAATATCATCATCGCGCGACTCGAAATAATCCCAACGGGTGCTATCAAAATGATGATTCTGGTAGATACGGCTACGCTTTGGTAAAGTTGGCATTCTTGCAATCTATTTTGAAATGATTTATTGGTGACTTATATAGAGACACTCTCGATTTAACAAGCATGTGTAAATGGCAAAAATAAAAATTGGCGGCAATCTTGCTTTGGCTTAGTTACAAACCTCTTGAGTGATTTATTAGTTTCATTCCGCTCTTTTTTTCAATAACTATTACACCAGGATGTTTTCTTTGCCAATATTCTAATTTTCTTGATTATTCTGGAAATGATCAAGCCAAAATATCAGAAAGTACAGAATTCTTATTTTTTTCAATAAGTGACAGTATCAACTCCCTATCAAAAATATCATTTGATGAGAAATGAGGAATAATGAAAATTAAACCAACTTTTCTTATTGGTTTTTCATTACATGAAAAAATAATTTCATATTTCTATAACTAAGCGCATCACATGAATTTTTGCTGCCGAAACATCAAAATGATAAGTATTGTCGTACTCTGCATTATTCCCGCGGCACCACCCTTGGTCGCCGATTTTCATCAATAGCCACGTAAGTCAGCACTGCTTCGGTCACTTTGATACAAATCTCTTGCCCGCCTTCCCGTGCACCACGTTGCGCATAGACCGATACATCGACAGTAATCGAGGTACGCCCTATCTTGATGATATTGGCGTAGAAGCTGACGATATCGCCCACAAACACAGGTTGCTTAAACACAAAGGAATTGACAGCCACGGTTGCGACGCGTCCTCGTGCTCGCCGGATGGCGGGGATGCTGCCTGCCATATCGACTTGCGACATAATCCAGCCACCGAAAATATCACCTGCATAATTGGTATCCGATGGCATCGGTACCGTGCGCAATATGGGTTGACCTTCTGGCAAAGAAACATGTAGTGCCGGGATCATTCGGAATGTTGTGCATTGTTGGCTTATAACTAATTAAAGGTGATTCGGAAAATCGTCCATTTTCTGTCAGTGCCCAGCATATAAATGCTCTATCTCAGTCTTATAGCGCTCCAGAATTTTTGATCGCTTCAATTTCAGAGTAGGTGTCAGCATTTCATTTGCCACTGTCCATGGTTCAGGGATTAAAGCAACACGATATATTTTGGCATACCCTGGAAATTCATGGATTTGCTGGCTAATCATTTCCAACACGATTTCTTCTGCTTGCTCATTTTTCGCCAGTTGCTGCGGGTCTGCTGACACTTGGCACTGTGCAGCAACACTTTCCCAGCCACGCTTGCTCAATACCACCAATGCGCTCAAATAAGAGCGTCCTTCCCCAATGATCATGACTTGCTCGAACATCGGATTCTGCAGAATAGCTGCTTCCATATCGGCTGGCGGCACCTTTTCACCCGTGGAGGTCACGATAATATCTTTCAAGCGTCCAGTAATCGTGATGCGCCCTTGTTCATCGATACTGGCAATATCCCCCGAATTCAACCAACCGTCATCAGAGATGATTGCTCGAGTCGCTTCCGGATTATTCCAGTAGCCGAGCATGACATTAGGGCCGCGAATCAGCAAGGCACCGTGCTCACCGAGCTTGACTTCCACGCCCGGGATAGGCTGACCCACGCTGGAGGGCAAGTTATTATCCAAGCGGTTGGCACAAACCACCGGACTACGTTTCCGTCATTCCATAGCCTTGCAATATCGGTAATCCTAAACCAATGAAGACACGTGAAATTTCAGGCGAGAGTGCTGCCCCCCCACTCAGCGCCAACTGTAAACGCCCACCCAGTTTATCCATCAATTTCCGTGCCACCAGCTTATCCAGCAATGGCCATAGCAAATGTGACCAATGCCAGGAATCACGCCCTTGCTGATGCTCAAATCGGCTGTAACCTACTTCTACAGCCAAATCGAATAACTTTCTAGCCAGCGCTGGTCCCTCATGCCAGTTTCGCGCGTATGCCTGCATACACTCGCTCATAGATGCGTGGCACCGAAACAAGGACGGTTGGGCGAATCGTGAGCAAATCCTCTTGCAACTAGCTGAATCGAGCGAGCAGTAAGCGATGGTGGCGCCACACATCATGGGCACATAATAACCAGCGGTGCGCTCGAATGTATGCGACAGCGGCAAAAACGAAAGCAGGAGATCATCGGGTGTCACGATCACGACCTGGGCAGAAGCATATGCATTGGTCAGGATATTATGATGACTGAGCATCACTCCTTTGGGACGCCCTGTTGTTCCCGAGGTATAGATGATCGTTGCCAGTGCATGTGGATCGTCAATCAGATGCTGGGTATACGCTCCGCCTGCTCCGGCAACCACTTACTCAGTGCAATCACTCGATCATCCTCTACTTTGAATGCCTTCTTGCTCGGATAAAGTCATGATTACGATGCGTGACAATTCGCTGAGTTGATCCTGTTTACTGAAGAAAATGCTTCCCATTGCGCCAGTTTCTCCACTAACAGCAATTTGACACCGGCATTCTGCAGACAATAAGCTGCATTCTCAGCACGATCTTCCGTATAAAGCGGAACGACCACCAAGCCCAACCCAATAGCTGCCTGTTCGAACATTACCCACTGCGGACAATTTCTGCGACATCACCGCCACCCGATCGCCAGAGAGACAAATTTTCACGTGACAAAGCAGTTTGCCAGCACGCGACGCCTTGTGCCATCTCAGCCCAGGTATAATCACACCATTTTTCAGTCAGCAACATTAAAATCACGATACGCCACTAATTGAGGTAGAACGACGCACTCGCTCTCTGAACAAACCATCCAGTGTTTTAGCAACTTCTACCGGTATGACATCTGTTGCTGACTATCCTCACGTTTTCTCCCTGTTTATATTGACCAACTGGATTCATAGAAATCCGATCTCGCATCCTGTTTCTATGATGTTGTCCTTGCCGTTTTCCCAAAATCAGGCGAGAAAATCATCGACCATAATCACGCGACGTCGCAAGACTTTCATTTTTTCGAGTAATGCCGCTTCTTCTTGATTAAGATGCCGCGTTCCAGCGCCTCGGTCATTATTTCTATCATTGGATGCAGACAATTGGCCTGCCTTAATTGCGTTGCGCAATTTTATCTCGATCGACGTCACATGCCACGGCACATTCCAAAGCCTGCTCAAGATGTGCTAATGGTTCTTTGTCAGCCGTGGGAACATAAATACCTGCTGTCAGACGATCACGCACTTCTCCTGGCTCCAGAATCAGTCGAGCAACTGTGTGCGAAAGCGCATCCGAAGGAGGTGCAAACCGCTTCCCTAATGGGAACACAGTATTCGCATCATCCCACTGCATCCACCAGTTTCCTGGAAAATTTCTCAGCAATTCATCGAATGTCTGCTGAATACGATAGAGTGCATCCTGGATTGACCAATGCAACAGCGGCAAATCTGCAACAGGTCGACCATCATCTTCAAAACGCTTCAGTGTTGCAGAACACAAATACATCATACTTAGAATATCGCCGAGTCTTGCGGATATTCTTTCCTTCCGTTTGAGTGCTCCACCCAGCTTTAGCATGGCAATATCGGTCACTAAAGCAAACGCAGCAGAAAAACGAGTCAATTGCCGGTAATAATCAGCAGTATCACTTAAAACACCTTCTGGTACCCCTTTGATATATTTGCTGCCCAAACCAAAAAAGAAACTACGAAAGATATTACGCAGACTAAAAGCGATATGTCCCATCAATGCCCGATCAAATGCAATCGAAGCATGCTTTTTGTCTGGATCATTAGCTGCATTGATTTCTTGCAATACGTAGGGATGGCCACGAATCGCACCTTGGCCGAAAATGATCATATTTCGCGTCAAGATATTGGCGCCTTCGACCGTAATGCCAACTGGAAGTCTGCTGGTAAGTGCGGGCTAAATAATTGCTCGGTCCCATACAAATGCCTTTGCCACCATGCACATCCATGGCGTCATTGATCGCCTGGCGTCCGCGCTCAGTCAAATGGTATTTAACAATAGCTGAAATCACCGAAGGCTTTTCTCCCAGATCCACTGCACCGGCGGTCATGACTCTGGCAGCATCCATCATGTAGGTGTTGCCAGCAATGCGTGCCAGCGCTTCTTCCACCCCTTCAAAGAAACCAATGGGTGTCTTAAATTGCACACGCACCCGCCCGTATGCACCGCACGTACGTGCAGCCAGTTTAGCCGCACCGGTACTGGTAGCAGGCAGACGAAATCGAACGTCCTGCAGCCAGACAGTTCATCAACATCCGCCAGCCGTTACCCACTCCCTCCACGTCCACCAATTACCCACTCCATCGGAATGAATACATCCTTGCCAGAATTTGGGCCATTCTGGAATGCCCCATTCAACGGAAAATGACGACGGCCGATATTCACACCTGGCGTATGAGTAGGAATCAACGCCAGGGTAATACCAAGATCCTCTTGATCCCCGAGTAATCTGTTCGGATCACGTAACTTGAAGGCCAATCCCAGGATAGTGGCGACCGGTCCCAGCGTAATGTAACGTTTTTCCCATGTAACACGCATACCGAGCACATCTTGCTGACCGTTATACTCACCTCGACATACAATACCCAGATCAGGTATTGATCCAGCATCAGAGCCTGCTTCGGGTCCGGTCAAGGCAAAGCAAGGCACTTCCAAGACCTTTCGCCAAACGAGGCAGATAATGGTTTTTCTGCTCCTCAGTTCCGTAATGCAATAATAATTCAGCCGGCCCCAACGAATTTGGCACCATCACCGTTACTGCTGCCGTCCCACTGCGCGAGCTGATTTTCATCACCACCTCAGAATGCGCCAATGCTGAGAAACCATATCCCCCATATTCCTTAGGAATAATCAAACCGAAGAATCCGTTATCTTTAATGAATTGCCAGACGTGCGGTGGCAAATCATAGCGCTCGTGGGTAATATGCCATTCATCCAGCATCGCACAAAGCTGCTCGACAGGCCCATCCAGAAATGCCTTTTCCTCCGGGCTGAGCGCAGGTTTGGGGTAAGCCAGTAATTTGTGCCAATCTGGTCTACCGCTAAACAACTCTCCTTCCCACCACACTGTACCTGCATCAAGCGCTTCCCGCTCAGTCTGTGAAATCTGAGGAAGAATTTTGCGGAAAATTTTCAATAGAAAATTGGAAACAAGGTTACGACGCAAGAAGGGAATCACCATAATGATTACTATGATCCCTATCAACGAAAAAATTAGCAGTAAAAAAGACTGAAGCATCGTTTTTTCCTGTAAGAATTGAGAGTCTGATTACACTACCGCAGAAAATACTTGTGTCAAGTCTTACTGTGCAGAAGTTCTCAATGGTCTATCAAAATCCTATTGAAGTGTATTGAAGTGTTGTAAAATACTAAGATCACGAACAAAGTAATAAGTATTAATATCTGATTTACCTCCTGACGTGGCGTCATAATACCTAAATCTATCAGCATTCATCTCATTAGGACTGTAAATGGAAAACCGGGCCCATGCACTTGCAGCGGGTTTATTCGTAATTATCCTTGGCATAGCAGTGGCAGCCGCTATCATGTGGTTTAGTGACCAGAAGATCCTGCACGACCACTATATTCTGGTATCGAAAGAAGGCTCCGTGGCAGGATTGAATCCTGAATCATCGGTTCGCTATCGTGGTGTCCCTGTCGGCAAAGTCGAAAACATTCGGTTCGACCCGCAGAATCCGAATCTAATCTTAATACGTATCGCCGTGAGTAGCCATGTCGCTTTTCCAAAAAATATCTATGCACAATTAGCTACACTGGGATTTACTGGACTCGCCTTTATCGAAATGAATATCGAGGGTAAAGAACCTTCGGATGAGCAGCTCCCCCCTCATGAACGTATCCCTTTGCGCCCTTCTTTCGTCAAAGAACTCTCAACCTCACTGGAAGATTTAGTCAATAATTCCAACCATGCAATCAAACGCATCAATTCTCTTTTAAACGAACAGAATCAGACGCAAATCAATACTATCCTAACCAGTCTTGTACAAGCGATCCGCCGTTACGATAATTTGGCAGATCAGCTACAATCAGGCATTAAATCACTACCTGATTTAACTTCCGATGTTGGACTTGTGTTTAAGCAGACCAATCAGCTCTTTTCAGATATCAATCAAGCCCTGGCAAAAATCAATCAACAAAACGGTCTGGTAGATGGCTTGACACAGAATAGCCAGGAACTCGCTGATACTTTGCTAAAATTACGAGAAGTCAGCACGGCCATTACAGAAAGTTCCTACAATATCAACCGTATGGTACTTAAATTAGAAGAGCAGCCGCAAAGCTTGCTATTTGGTAGTCCTCCTACTTTCCCTGGCCCCGGAGAAAGCGGTTTTGTGCCGCCACGGAAGATCATGCCATGATCAAATTCGTTATCGTATTTTTGTTGCTTGCTGGCTGTACGCTGACACCGCAAAAAAATTCTCCACCAACCGTCTATGATTTTGGCCTACAACGTCCTGCAGAACATAGCAACTTAACTCCCTTTAACACAAGTATTTTCGTAGCAGAGATTAATGCTCCTATATGGTTGGATAACTCAGCAATCCAGTATCGACTCGCCTATCATGATCCGGCACGATCCTATGCCTATGCCAACAGTCGTTGGGCTGCCTCACCTGCAAAACTGCTTACCCGGCGAATTAAAGACCACCTTGTTACCCGTAATGGTATTATCAGTAGTCATGACGGCTTAAAGGCAGACTATGCTTTGTACATCGAACTCGTGGAATTTACTCAGGTATTTGATAAACCAGACAATAGTCTGGCAATCATTCGATTGCGTGCAAGCCTGATCGAACGAAATTCACGCCTATTACTCGCTCAAGAAAACTTCTCTAGCGAACAAGTCGCTCCTTCCGCTGATGCTGCTGGTGCAGTCGCTGCTTTGATCTCAGCAAGTGATACTGTATCGGACAAATTAAGCCAATGGCTTATTCCATTTCTAAATCAAAAATGACGCGGATACAAGCCGCAGACAGTATCAATCATACAGCAAGGTGAAGCCGACAAAATCAGTTTTGATTTAGAAATGGAATGACGATAAATTTTATAGATTCAACCAAGCAAAATAGGATTAACAAAATTTCATTTCACATCCTCTCTGTGACGCGCTTGTGATAATATCCGTCACTTCTAACTTTATATACATCACGTGCGCCTACTGTATATCGCTGCTTTCATATCCTTCTGGCTGACTGCTTGTGGAACAAAAGGGCCGCTCTATCTTCCCCCCAAAGAATCTCCTCCAGCATCACAACCGTCTGAGGAGACACAAAAAAATCAATGAGTAAATTTACATCATTTACCTATCAACATGATCAACTTTTCGCCGAATCGGCGTCCTTGATCGAGATTGCCAAAGAATTTGGCACGCCCTGCTATGTTTATTCTCGTGCCGCGTTGATGGCTGCTTATCAAGAATTCCATCACGCCTTCGCTGGGCGGGATCATCTCATCTGCTATGCAGTCAAAGCCAACTCCAATCTCGCCATCCTCAATATTCTTGCCCGTCTAGGGAGTGGGTTTGATATTGTGTCCGGCGGCGAATTACAACGAGTATTAAAAGCGGGTGGAGATCCCCAAAAAATTGTGTTTTCAGGTGTGGGGAAAAATCAGGATGAAATGCGTGCAGCACTTACTGCAGGCATTCTTTGTTTCAATGTCGAATCAGAAATGGAGTTACTGAATCTTAACCAGCTGGCGAAGAAAATGAATAAAATTGCGCCAGTAAGCCTTCGAGTTAACCCCGACGTTGATGCTAAAACTCATCCTTATATCTCGACGGGTCTCAAAGAAAATAAATTCGGTATTCCCATGGCTGAAGCAGAGCGAATTTATCATACTGCAGCACATGAACTGACTCACGTTCGCATCACCGGTCTGGATTGCCATATTGGCTCGCAACTCACCGAAATCGACCCATTCATCGAAGCCAGTAGCAAAATGCTGGCCCTACTGGATCGTCTGGAGAACCAAGGCATACATATTGAACATCTGGATCTGGGAGGAGGGCTGGGTATTCGTTATCACCAGGAATCGCCTCCACCCATCAAAGATTATGTCACCGCGCTATGTAGCCGTGTTGGTCAGCGTAAGCAACGCATACTTATTGAGCCTGGCCGCTCATTAGTGGGCAATACCGGCTTACTACTGACGCGTGTCGAATATCTTAAACATGCTCCCCATCGAAATTTTGCTATTGTGGACGCTGCAATGAATGATCTGATGCGGCCAGCGCTGTACGATGCGTACCATGAGATATTACCGGTCGTTAAAAAATCTGGTGAAGTTAACACTTATCAGGTGGTAGGGCCTGTCTGTGAGACAGGAGATTTTCTGGGACACGATCGCCAGCTAAGCTTAACAAAAGATGATTTGCTGGCTGTCATGTCAGCCGGTGCCTATGGAATGAGTATGAGCTCAAATTACAATACTCGGCCACGGGCAGCGGAAGTCATGGTGGATGGTCATGCTATCCATTTGATTCGTGCACGAGAAACAATAGAACAGCTTATTGCTTCTGAAAAAGATACTGGACTGAAATCAGCTATGAATCAGTATAAATAAATCCACGTTGTTTGTTATCACAGTTAGCTGCCTAGATCGATTTATGACAACTTATACCATGGCCCACCCTGCCAGCATTGAAGATAATCACTACCAGGAGCACATTCTGCAGGGGGTTTCCCGTACCTTTGCGCTAACGATTCCACAACTTCCCCCTTCACTCTATCCAGTCATCGGCAATGCTTATTTATTGTGCCGTATTGTGGATACCGTGGAAGACGATAATGGCTTATCCTCTGAGCAAACCCGCAAGTTTGCCGAAATGTTTATCCAAGTTGTCAGTGGAAATGTTGCAGCTGAAGCATTTGCAGAAGAATTATTTCCACTGCTTTCTGATCATACCATTCCTGCCGAACATGACCTGATCAAAAATACGCCTGCGGTAATACGCATCACGCATAGCTTCAATCCCATTCAGCGCAAGGCATTGGAGCGTTGTGTCCGCATCATGGGACAAGGCATGGCTGATTATCAGGATACCGAATCGCTGGCAGGATTAAAGGATTTAGCAGCCCTTGATCGGTACTGCTACCATGTTGCGGGCGTTGTGGGAGAAATGTTGACCGAACTGTTCTGTGATTATTCGGAAGAAATCAATCGCAATAAGCCTGCTCTCATGAAATTGGCCGTTTCATTTGGTCAAGGGTTACAAATGACCAATATCCTGAAAGATATCTGGGAAGATAGAAAGCGCGGTGCATGCTGGTTACCGCAAGATATCTTTAGGGAAAAAGGGTTTGATCTTAATGAGTTGCAACCAGGATGTACTGATCCATGATTTGATGAGGGTCTCGGCGTATTGATTGGCATTGCCAAAGCGCATTTACGTAATGCGCTGACTTATACCTGCATGATCCCGCCCAAGGAAACGGGGATACGCCGCTTCTGCCTGTGGGCACTGGGTATGGCCATTCTGACGCTGAATAAAATCAATCAGAACCGTTCTTTCATTCGAAGGTGAGCTCAAGTCAAGATTTCGCGCAAGAGTGTCAAAGCAACTGTGCTGATTACCAGTGCATTAGCCAGTCAAGATTGGGCATTGCAACGAATGTTTGCATTTACTTCACGACATCTGCCAGAAGTTGATCTTCTGGGTAAAAAAGTGTAGAAGAATTTGATATCGCTCTCTTTTAATTCCATTTTCAAATCAAACATGACGTGGAGGCGAACCACAGACAGTATCAATCATACGGCAGAGAAATGCCGACAAAGTGAATTTTGATTTATAAATGGAATAACAGAATGGAGAGAACGAAAATAAGCTTCACTTCATATTTTCTGTAACGGTTTAAGGTCCACTATGAAATCTCTGGTAACAGGTGCAAATGGTTTCGTTGGTTCAGCAGTGGTGAGATGCTTACTAGCAGCCGGTCATGAGGTTCGTGCATTCGTCAGGCCAGGAAGTGACCGGCGCAATGTGATGAAACTCCCCATCGAGATCGCAGAAGGCGATCTACGCGATGCCACCTCATTAAAGCGCGCGGTAACAGGCTGCAACTATCTGTTCCATGTCGCAGCAGATTACCGCTTGTGGGTCCCCAATCCGGCTATCATGTACGACATCAATGTCAATGGCACCAAAGCACTGATTCTTGCAGGCGCAGAAGCAGGCATGGAACGCATGGTGTATACTAGTAGCGTAGCCACTTTAGGATGGAATTCAAACAGCGAACCCGCTGATGAAGAAACCCTCTCCGATTTGGCCTCCATCGCTGGACACTACAAGCGTTCCAAATTTCTGGCCGAGCAAATGGTGCAACAACTCGTGCGCGAGCATCAGTTCCCGTTAGTCATTGTCAATCCATCCACTCCAATCGGCCCGCGCGATGTCAAACCCACTCCCACAGGACGCATCGTGCTCGACACGCTGCGCGGGAAAATGCCAGCCTATGTCGATACCGGACTGAATGTTGCCCATGTTGATGACATTGCGCATGGCCACCTGCTCGCTTATAAAAAAGGAAAATGCGGAGAACGTTATATTCTGGGGGGCGACAACATGACATTGCTGCAAATTCTCCAGACCATCGATACCATCACCGGTAAGCCCACCAAGCGCAGAAGCATCCCTGTCAAGCTGATGCTGCCGCTCGCGCATACTATGGAGATGGTCGCCAAAATCACCAAAACCGAACCTCGCGCCACCGTTGATAGTATTCATATGGCCAAAAAGAAAATGTTTTTCTCCAGCGCAAAAGCGGCACGTGAACTTGGTTATCAATCCCGCCCCGCTGTGGAAGCGATTCAAGACGCAATCGATTGGTTTAAAAGTGTAAATTATTGTTAAAAGCTTATTTTCTTAATATCGCCAGTGTTTCAACATGCGGGGTATGGGGAAATAGATCGACCAACTGAATCTCGCCAATCGACCAGCCTTTTTTTGAGAAAGACCAGGCATCGCGGGCAAATGTCTCAGGATCGCAGGAGATGTAGTAAATTGTCTTTCAACGAAATAAAATGCTCAAAAAAATCCTTCATGTTTTTAAGGCCTGCGCGTGGTGGATCGAGTACGAGGGTATCGGCATCTGCAATACTTTTTCTCAAGATTTTCCAGATAAACGGCTTAAATAGATCGACCGGGCGTGCATCCACTTTGGGCAGATTCTTTGCGCGAAGTTGCTTGATGGCATCGAGCCCTACTTCATACGCAATGATTTCGCTGCATTCCGATTCAGCAATCACTTCGGTGAAATTACCTGAGCCACAAAATAACTCGATGACCTTACCGACACGGGGGTTTTCATTGAGTTTGCTACGCAACCAGGATTTTGATCCATTCATTTTGCGCACTATTACCCTGCTTAAAAGGTCGTTTCTGATTGAGCTGAATATTTTCAGCTGGCAAATCATCATCCAGATCGATGAAATTCCAATCATAGCCAGTGCCAGGTACCCACTCTTCGCGCGGCAAACTCCTGAGCATTCCTTGCAGAAGATTCCTACACGTATCGTTCAGCACAATACAATCCCTTACCGGGGCAATTTTATGGGACCCTTCAGCCACAAAACCTAATTTCTCACCATCAGTTTTCACCTGAAAGCGATTGCGATAACCATATAAAAAAGGAGAAGGATGCACTGGAGGTACGTTCCATTGCTCCATATCGAATCCGATTCTCTTCATGGCATAAATCAAACGATTTCGTTTTTGCTCAAGCTGGCTTTCATAATTCGCAATCATCCAGGGACAACCCGAACAAGAATCTTCATTGACACCAAGAAAAGCACATTCAGGCTGCTGCCTTTGGTCAGATGGCTTAATGAGCTGAACAAGTCTGGCATAGCCATATTTCTTATTATTCAACGGCCGATCGATAACTTCAAATTCACCCAAATCTCCTGGCCATGTGCCAAACACAAAATAGGAAATGCCTTCCTCTTCGTTTTTAACTACACCTAGCCCTTTTTGTGACAAATGGGTCACTTCACCCGTGAATTTCATCTAATCAGTGGTGATAGGATTAATTTCTAAAATTCGTTCTTATTCCATTTCTAGATCAAAACTGACTTTGTCGGCTTGACCTTGCGGTATGATTGATACTGTCTGCGGCTCGTCTTCGCGTCATTTTTGATTTGGAAATGGAATTAGCCGCGCCCTTGGTGTCAGGGCAGGCTCTGGGATTGCACCTGTGCACGCTTACAATTTTAATGCACCAGGTTAATGTACCAGACGCAGCCCAGGCGGCAAGATCCACCATACATACTCCGTTCGTCGGTCTCCTGGAGTTCAGTGGGATGCTCAACCATATCAATCCATGATTCTGGACATTTTGCTTGTTGTAAATATTGGATAATTTGCGCGCGCAGCTCTGGTGAAATATCCCGTTCCCGATCTCCACTCATGCGTGCCAGCATGGTAGCGGCAAAGGCGGCAGGGCGAATCTTTTTCCAGTCCAGTTTGATCACCATTTGCAGCCAATTAGCGGCAATCTCTGCCGGCACAACATTATGTACACTGCCATAAAACGGCACTCTTGCTCCAATGCGTCCTACGGCCCACCAGGTTTGCAGTGATTCGGATGCTTTTTGAAGGCGCTCCAACAACCATTCGCCTACTTCGATTTTACGTGCTGCGGGTAAACGTTCCAATGTTGCGACCAGGCGTACCATATCATCATAGCCTTGAGGCTTTGCTCCCGGTGGTCGTTTCCGGGCACGCCTGCTTAAGGGTTGCAAGTCATAAGCAATATCATCAAGAATCTGACATTGAGCTGGCTCGCCTAAACCACCGCTCACGCGCCGCCACAAAATCCACCATTCCGCCCATACTGCTGCTTCCGTTGTATATTGCAATCCTTGCTCATAAATGGACCATAACTGTTGCACTCGCCAATCATCAAGGGGATAACCAAAACCAGGGCGTAAACAAAAGCCAATCAAATTAAACCATAATCTTTCATGCGCCGCGGAATAACGACGGCGCTGACCACATTCCCATAGTGTGCCGAATAATTCCCGCAATAAAGACGTATCCCAATCCTCGCGCTTGCCTAAAATCTTTTCAAGATCAAACCGTAAAGTTTTTATAGTCTTGGGGCTGATCTTTTTTGATGGCGGACCATATACCAAACTGAGCAGCTCAGTTGCTTCCGCAAAACGAGGATGTAATGTACTGGACATACTGGATATTAGTCCACCCTTGCCGCCACGCAATTGAAACTCCAGCTTCCAACGCTGTGAAGGCTTGTCTTGGGCGACACAAGCCATTTCAAGCGTACCGACTTCAGTCAAGGTGGTTTGTAGCTGCACCGGCACTTCAGCCGTTTGCAGCCGCGCCACATCCTTCTCCTGAGTTAGTACCGTGGCGATGGGAGGCAGCGGAGTAAACGTGATGTCATCCAGGGTAATGACATCTCCTGGGTTGAACGTTGTATCACTGATAGACGAAACAAGATGAAAACGCACAGGCTCACCAATCCGTAAAGCAAAATTACGTTCAGTTAATTGGACCGACTGACCTTCTACTGCCCCACGCGGCAAGATACACACAGCTTGTTGCGCTTCTTGCTCTGCAGCAACCTGAATAAAGTAACTCCGTGCTGAACCACCACCAATTCGGATACCCTTGCCATGACGCGCCATGGCGTAAGCAACTGCGCCAGAGGCTACTGCAAGATCGGGTTGTGTGTTCAGCAATTGTTGCAATGGTGCGCCGCGCCACTGCGCCAATATATCCAGCAATCGCCGGGATAACATGGTGCTGTTAAAAATGCCGCCATTGAGCAAAATAGCATCCGGAATTGGAATACTATCATCGAGAGGTGCAAGCTCACCCAATGCCTCACGCGAAGCCTGAGCATGTAGTGTGAGAAACGCAGCAATATGTCGATTGATGGCCGGATCGGATACGTAAGGCAATCCAAACTCAACAATGCCACCGCGGGTACGTTGTGGAAGCTCATTCAGTGGCGTGATCGGTAAGAATCCATCCAGCAGCATGCGATGCACCGCATCGCGGTTTAATTCAGTTGAACGCGCTCCACCAATCAGCTTGGCGCCTGTGCCCAGAATGGTCACCATGATTTTTTCCGGCGCATTGGCACTCAACAAGCGCTCCTTGGCATTACGGCATTGCTGCATCAGTTGCGACAGACTGGCTGCACTCAGCGGCGCACCCGCGGTGGCCAACTGTCCTTCCGCGACATGCGCCAATGCCAGATCCATGTTATCACCGCCTAGCATAAGATGGTTACCCACACCAATACGTGTCAGTTTCGCCTGGCCATTTTTGAGCGTGACCTTAATCAGAGTTAGGTCGGTGGTACCGCCGCCCACGTCACATACCAGAATCAGGCGGGTATCCGCTAACAGGGTATTCAGTTCCTGTTCATGGCGCGCAAGCCAGTCATAACAGGCGGCCTGCGGTTCTTCTACCAAACGTGCACTGGTAAGACCTGCCAGATGCGCAGCCTCTACCGTCAGTGTCCTTGCCCCTTCATCAAAAGAGGCCGGGATGGTAATGATGACTTCCTGCTTTTCTAATGGATGACTCAGGAAATTGATGGTTCCAGGCACTGCGTACATAGGCCAGATAAGAGGCGCTAGCATGTACCGGGGAAATTTTGTCGATGCCTTCAGCACCTCCCCATGGCAAAATCGGTGCCATACGATCCACTGCCGCATACGACAACCAGCTCTTTGCACTGGCAACCAAACGACCCGGCACACGCGAACCCAGTTCACGGGCCAGCTCGCCAAATACCGCCCTGGGTTCCTGTGGGTCGATGCGGTTTAACTGCCATGGCAAATGAAGATCGCGCTCAGCAAGTTCACCTGCTGCAGGATGATAACGTAAAGAAGGTAACAACGGCTGCGCGGCTACTTCACCGGGTGCGACCAATTGTTCTATATTAAATAATTTAGGAGTGGATTGAGGCTCGCTCAGGTCGGTGTAGGCCGCAACGGTATGAGTCGTACCCAAATCGATACCGACGATATAGCGGGCTAGATTTTTTTCTTTACTCAAGGCTTGTTTTCCACGCCTCCACGCACATCAAATTCTACTTTCCAATGTTCACCATTCGGTGATACTGCCTCAAGATGCAGGGTACCCATTTCTGTGATAGCCGCTTGCAAATGTACCGGAACCACTTCTCCTGGCGAGTGATTCTCAGCAGGTAGATTGATTTCGATTTCTTCCAGCTCCTCTATTTCTTCTGGTAACCACTCATCCAGCATTATGCCCGCTTCATCTTCACGCCGCACCGATGAACCAAAAAAGCGAAATCTTACCGGCTCACCGACAACCAGACCAAACTCCTGACTAGGTACTTCAGTACGCGTTCCTTCCTCCATACCAAAAGGTGCAACGCACAGTATCTGGATAGGAGGTTCAACACCGGGAACCGCTGGCATGGCACTTTCCACCCCGATATAATATGATTTGGCAGTACCCCCGCGAATACGTACGCCCTGGCCAAGTCTGACATAACCATAATAAGCCGCACCTTTCGCCACGGCGAGGTCTAAATCTGCACCTTCTAACAAACGTATATTCGGAGAATTCTCCTTTTGTAACCAGCTATTTATTACTTCACTCACGCGTTCAGTCAGCAACGGCGCCTTAAACACCCCGCCATTAAACAGCACTGCTGTCGGATGCAAAAAACTTGCATCCTCTGCTAATGCATTTTCAAAACCCGTTAATTCTGCAGCAGCACCCACTTGTCGCGTCAGAAATGCTGCTAAATGCCTGGTAATGGCAGCATCCTGCGCATAGGGTAACCCGAGTTTAGTTAATGCACCACGTGGCCGGGAGATCAATTGTGCCATCACTTCCACTTTTGGAAAAAAACCTTCCACAATGGTTTGCATCACCTCAGCACGAGTTAATTCAGTGCGCAAGGTACCGCCAATTAAACGCGAGCTCCGGCTGGGAACGACAACGGGGACTGTTTCCGCATTGGGATCATTGAGCAGGATTTCCTTCGCAGTACGACATGCGTGAGTCAAGCCGTGCAATTGCCACGGCTCAAGGCGAGTGCCTTGATTGGCAAGTTTGGAACTGACCACATGGGCTAACGCCAAATCCATATTGTCACCGCCCAGCAAGATATGATCGCCCACCGCGATACGCTGCAGGACAAGATTACCTTCCTGTTCTGTCACTGCAATCAAGGATAAATCAGTTGTACCCCCACCCACGTCTATCACCAGGATGATATCACCGGGTTTCACCTGTTTACGCCAGTCTCCTCCGGTCGCTTGTAACCAACTGTATAATGCCGCCTGTGGTTCTTCCAGAAGAAGAAATTGATCCAGTCCGATCGCCCGCGCAGCTTCAGCAGTTAGATCCCGCGCTGCAGGATCAAAGGAGGCCGGGACAGTGATCGTCACCGACTGTTGTGCTAAAGGTGCATCGGAGTGTTGGTTATTCCATGCATCGCGCAAATCTTGCAGGTAGTGAATGGAAGCTTGCAAAGGGGAAATCTTTTCAATTTCATCGGGTGCGTCCAATGGTAAAAGAGCAGAGCGCCGATCCACCCCCGGATGGCACAACCAGCTTTTTGCACTGGATACTACCCGTATCGGTGTGCGCACCCCTTGACTGCGTGCCAACTCACCCACTATATATTGCCGCTCGCTATCCCATGGCAGCATTAAATCATTTTGCGCAAACTCATCGGGATGAGGTAAGTATAAAAAAGACGGGAGTAACACTTTCTCTTCTATGTTACCTGGCGAAGTCAGTTGGGGTATACCTATGATTGCTTGCGCCACCGTTTCTCCCTGACTTTGCGCCAGATCCACACATGACACGGCGCAATGCGTCGTGCCTAAATCAATACCTATGCTATATTTTGCTTCATTCACAGTTCTATCTCTGCCGGAGCTAATATTTTCACATCATGACCTTCTGCGAGTTTTGGCAAGGTGATATTTTTAACCCGCCAGCCACGGTGAACCAAAGTACCACTAAATGGGGGCTGACCAATCACCTTACCAGTCAAACGAATGGCTGAGGCATCAAAGCCCGCGTGCAAAGTCACTCGTGCACCTTCTTGTTCCTCACGCACAGGTCCAGTAGCCATATGGCCATGCAAGACTTTCCGACACCCCTCGTGCACTACTCTGACTGCTGCACCAATATCCGTATCGGAAAACCGCGCGATATCTTCCTCTATAAAATCAATGAAACGCCCCTCTTGCTGTAATAGTCCTAGCAACTGCAGCGCCGAATCGGGTGGTGCCTGCTTCAGTATCGGCGCCACTGCCTGAGGCTTAGCTTCCATGGGATGTGTCTCACCGACTAAAGCGGGGATTTCACCTTTACCTATGCGCAAGACGGCACCAGCAAATTCCTTATTAAAGAGGAAGCGAAAGTAAACACCGAATGCAAGAAAAAATCGAGCAAAAAATCCTGGTACAGCCGGCTCACTCATTGTCCTTTCCTTTTTATTTTTAAGATAAGGTTATGCTATCACGTATCGTGTGCACAGTGGTCTAGCCTGGACGATAAACAATGTCAAAAACATAGAAGTCATTAGCTATAAGATATCCCGAAAGTCGGCGATCCACGAAGAAATCCAGGTTAACCTGAATATCTCATAAATTTACGTGATAATCAGGCAGGATAATGACTCATCTATCCGTCATAAAAATATTTCTTATTAAACAAAGAATTAATGAGAGTGGCTGGTAATTTATAAATTCGCTGATTAAAAAGCATATTCCCACCTTGTGATCCAATGTAATCATGGTTACTTCCTCATGATGATGATGGAGATTGCCCAATTAACTCACAAAATCAATTTTCTCCAGAATGATTCCGCCTAATGGCGGTAGTGTTAAGCTTATTGAATAGGGTCGTCCGTTCCATTCTTTTTCTTCCGCCGCCAGATTTACATTACCATTACCTACATTGCTTCCAGCATAAAAATGCGAATCTGAATTAAAAATTTCCTTATAGGTACCAGATTCTGGCACACCCATTCTGTAATTTTCACGGAGGACAGGGGTAAGATTAAGTGCAACAACTAGAAAATTCTCATCTGACTTTCGTAGATAGGTTAAAATCGAATTTTTGTTGTCATTACAATCAATCCATTCAAATCCACGCCACTCAAAATCATATTGATGAAGCGCTGTAGTATGGTGATACAGGTGGTTCAAATCCTTCACTAGCTGCTGCACACCTTTATGGTAGACATACTCAAGTACATACCAATCCAGAACTCCAGCACTGTTCCATTCAAGTCCCTGACCAAATTCTGTTCCCATAAAGAACAATTTTTTACCGGGATGAGTAAACAGATAAGTATAAATAAGGCGCAAGTTGGCAAAACGTTCACGCTCATCACCGGGCATCTTGTTCAGCATAGAACCCTTGCCGTGAACGACTTCATCGTGAGAAAACGGCAAAATAAAATTCTCCGAAAAAGCATACAACATACTGAACGTAAGGGTGTCGTGATGGTACTGACGGTAAATGGGTTCCTTGGACCAATAGACCAGAGAATCATTCATCCACCCCATATTCCACTTGATATCAAAACCAAGTCCGCCGCTATCGGCAGGTTTGGTCACTTGCGGCCAAGAGGTGGACTCTTCTGCAAAGATCAGAACGCCAGGACACTGACCATGAACAACGGTGTTGACTTGACGTAAAAAATCAACGGCTTCTAGGTTTTCTCTGCCACCGTATTGGTTAGGTATCCATTCTGTGCGTGAGTAGTCAAGGTAGAGCATGGAGGCCACTGCATCCACTCGTAGTCCGTCAATATGGAATTGTTCCAACCAGTAAAGTGCACTCGAGAGCAGGAAATTTTTTACTTCATGGCGGGCATAGTTAAAAATCAGGGTAGACCAGTCCAAGTGTTCACCTTTACGTGGATCGCCATGCTCGTATAGTGGCGTGCCGTCAAAACGTGCTAAGCCATGCGCATCCTTGGGAAAATGAGCAGGCACCCAATCGAGAATAACACCAATATTATGTCGGTGCAGATAATCGACAAAATAACGAAAATCATCTGGAGAGCCGAATCGGCTGGTAGGCGCATAGTATCCTGTAACTTGATAACCCCAAGAAAGATCGAAAGGATGCTCGGTTATTGGCAATAGTTCGATGTGAGTGAAACCCATTTCAATCACATAAGGCACCAGCCGATGGGCTATTTCCCGATAGTTAAGAAATTCACCCTCCATGCCACGCTGCCACGAACCCAGGTGAACTTCGTAAATTGACACGGGTTGATGTTGCCAATCAAACCGGCTACGTTGCTCCAGCCAGTTTTGGTCACCCCATTGATAGTCGGTTTCTTTAGCAATGATCGATGCGGTGCGTGGACGTAGTTCAAATTCTCGTCCATACGGGTCAATTTTTGAGTGGATAGTGCCGTGCTCCCGATTACGGATCTCATATTTATAGAGCATGCGGGGATGAACATCAGGAATAAAAAGCTCCCATACGCCATAACCCTGACGGACACGCATCGGATGACAACGACCATCCCAGCGATTGAAATCACCGACAACGCTTACACGTTCTGCGCTAGGTGCCCATACAGAGAACAGCGTACCCCTGACATTGTCAACTTCGTGTGGATGAGCGCCCAAAAAACGGTAAGCATGCCAATGTTTTCCTTCAGCAAATAAGTGAAGATCAAAATCACTGAGCTGAGGCAGGTATGTATAGGGATCATGAGCAATATGTTCGTAGTTATCATAGTCATGCCAGATAAAACGGTAGTGTTGCGGCAGGTTACGGCCGTCACCTTGCCATTCAAAGAGGTCAGTGTCACCCACTCGTTGCATAGTCAATCCACTTTCTGCAATCGTGACAGATTTAGCATGGGGTTTGAAGGCGCGGACAATTGTCATGCCCTCCTTATCATGACGGCCTAATATAGCAAAAGGATCGTGATGACGTGCTGCAATAATCTTTATAATGTCAGGGTTTAAAAACATTTTTTATTCCTTATAGCTAGAGCGCACTTAATCATGCGGATCACCCATCATCCAATTTTTGGTAAGTTTGTTAAAAGTCCTTCTTAAGGATTTCATAAGTGCGGCGGCATATTTCACGCCCATAATCAGTCCATAGACCTTGTCCCCAGTAGCGATAACAGCTTGTTTGCGAGCAAAGCAGATGAAAAAGGGCGTTACGATAACGGTGTTTATTCGTGGCATAGCCTGGTTTAAGCGCTGTGGTGTAAAACAGCTTGCTTACTTCTTCCATGGGTCCGATCACACTTTCATAGCCTTTTACCCAAGAAAGAGCGTTGGTCCAACTACCCCCTTCCATATGAAAACTGTGATCTTCCCGCGATAGCACTTCAATGGCGGCATGGAGTTTGTCTGGACCATCCCCTGGTTTGATATACTCCCAAATCTTTTTATGAAACAAGGGGCGGATGATGGGAAAATCTTCTTCCTTAAGCTGAATGGAATAGAGGTATTCCAGATATTCACTGACATTGACACTAGGCGTATCACTATAAGAGCACTCGCGCATAACCTCCTGGTATTTGGACGGGAATTCATTCATCATAACGCCACCATTTTCACCATCGGCGATTTGACTGACCACTGGCGGAATATTCTTGCCAGCAAATTCTGTCCGCGACAAGCATTTTGCTTCGTAATAGGGCTGCATTTGGCCAACGAGTTTGGTATCTGAACCTTGGGTTTTGATAATAGCAACGATGCTTGCGGTTGCGCCGTTGGAGTGAGTGCAGACCAAGCGATGCGGTAAATGAGGTTGTCGCGACGAGCAGCCACTTTCCAGCTCCTCGACTGAATGCTCTTGAACCAGCACCCATTGATAGCCGCACTCTTTTAATGTTTTGACGAATTCATAAGCCACATCGGGATGGTTAGGTAAAGCCATTTCCGAAGGAGAAAAACCGCGCACCCGCTTAAGTGCCTCTAATCCGAAGATTGCAGCAAAATGATGCTGCCAGGCCTTCACGTGCAGGCGATAGTCCTGCACGGGAGTAGAAGGTGCCACGGAATGACCCCAAGGGCAGCCCAGCCATTCTACTGCGCGATTATATTCAGGGTTGCAGGTGATTCCTTTAAGACTGTCTATAACATCGTGGCGCCCCATATTGCGTAGGCCGTGCAGCAGGGTACCTGAGTACTCCAACATGATTTTTGGGTTTTTACCCTCATGAATCAACTGTGGAATATATTCACCCATCCGCTTATAGCAATAAGCAAACACAGGGGCGTTGTGATTATCGCCGATGCCCTGATGTTCCATCATGTACTGCAAATTACTGATGATGGCAGCGGTCTGGAGATGATCACCACCCGCAGGAATAAGTGGCTGATGCATGTGCAGCGCGCAAGCGAATGCGCTTTTTATGCGGCTGAAATCTATCCCGCTATGCGGCAAGAATACAGAATCGTTTTGGCATTCCCGAATGACTCTTGCAACAAGATCTTCCGATCCACAAATATTGGGTAGGTCGTTGATATATTCGGGTAACTGGTTCATTGTTGTGAACTTCCTTATGTTTGGTTTTTCTCAAACAATGCACTATGGTTATTTTATATCGAATATATATTCATAAAAAAGACCTTCTGTGCAACCCTGAAAATTTTGCTATGGGAAGGGAAAAATTCTAAATGACAGTTTTACCCGATATTTCTTAGCAGACAAGTGAAGTTTTACTGCTTCTTTAGGCGATTTATCCTCGTTATGCCCTCTTTAGACAGACTGCTTCCCTGATGATTCGCCTACGAAAATTTTATTGACAGCTTTTCTCAGATTTATGCAGATGCTTTTCATCACGACTTGGACGTTGATTTTTACCGTTCCCGTAGTAGCTGGTGTGTCCCATTCTGAATAGGTGTTTGGCCGTACCAAAGTACTGTTCGACGATATCACGTTTTTTACTGATTAATCTATTGGTCAGTTTCTGGTGTGTGCCATCGATAGCTGCTTCGGCTGGCCGCCACCCTCAAACTGAACGGTCTTGCTTTTAGCATCCACCTCCATCAGGATGGTCTTGTTGGGATGTGTCGCTGACTCAATCAGTGTGGCATCAATCACCGCGCCCGTCACACCTTTCATCATCAAAATCGTGTGATTCAATCTGTTCATTGATAGAAGCCAAAAGACCTTCCAGTTTAGCGTTGATCACTAGCCGGTTACGGAACCGGCACAGTGTCGTTTTCATCAGGTATTGTATCCGACAAGGACAGCCCTCAAAAATGCAGAAAATCAATCCGCACACACATCGCCTGTTCGAATGCTGCATCCGACAAACTATGCTATTGACTCAGCAGAATCGCCTTAAACATCATCAGCGCGTTAAACGGTTCCTATCCTCCACCTTCGATCGTTCGCGTTGGTATAACCCGCTAAGATTCAGCCGTAACTTTTCGCAAGCAATCAGGGCATAATTCTTAGAGCCTGTTCAAAGTCTTTGTAGTAACAATGCCAAGAAAGCAAGATGGACGAACTGTAGGCTAGTGTTGAGCTTGCGTTCACAATTTTTCCATAGCCGCCGGCATTTTTCCAACCATGCGAAAGAGCGTTCTACCACCCGGCGTTTCGGCATCACAGAAAACATGTGTAATTGACTGCGCCGAGCAATCTGCACAGTTGCGCCAATGGTGGTCTTCACTGCTTCAGCGAACGGTTGTCCCACATAACCGCCGTCAGCCAATACACTTTGCACTCTATCCAGGTTCGTCTTACACCGATCCATCGCCTGCAACGCTCCCTTGCGATCAGTGACCTCCGCCGTAGTGACTGCGATGGCATGTGGCAACCCCTGCGTATCCACCGCAATATGGCGTTTGATACCCGAAACCTTCTTGCCCGCGTCATCACCCTTTTGGTTCGCCGTATCCGTGTTCTTCACACTCTGCGCGTCTATGATCAAATAGGACGTGCAGGCGTTGCGCCCCTGTCTCATACGGGCCGCGCCAACCTGATTTTTTAAGTGCCTGCTCCAGCAGGCTCACTCCATCTTTATCCGGCTCGCTCCAAATAGCAAAGTACGAATGGACCGTACGCCACTTCGGAAATTCGCTTGGCAACATGCGCCACCAGCAACCACTCTTGAGTAAATACAACACCGCACAAAATACTTCGTATAAATCGATTCGTCGCGGACTGGTCTTCTTGCGCGCACTTTCCAGCAGCGGGCGGATCTGCTCGAACTGTTCGCGACTGATATCGCTTGGATAACGTGTTCTCATCCTGCAAGTATCACACTTTTTCCGTCAAACCAAAAGACTTTGAACAGGTTCTTATATATCGTGCTGCCTGTTTGATGCTCAGTAAGCTAAGCTGTGCCATGTCTTACTTTTAACTGAAGTAAGTTACATTGTAGATAGCGATTCCTGCATCAAGATAGCTCAAACCGACCGTTGAAAAACTATCTGCGTTGCCGTTGCAAGGCAAAAAAACAAGCTCCAAATGCTCATTTCTCAGACTTAAAATCCATTTCTCTCCTATTTTTGTTTTGCATCAATTGCTTCGAATACACTTTTCAACAACCTGTTAATGTCGCTCAAAACTTGGGAAAACTGCACTGCCAGGAAAATATCTCGATCCCCATCTGATGATGGCTTCCAATACAGGCCTCAGTGCTTCACCTTTTTCAGTTAGCACATACTCATAACGAGCGGGTTTCAGCCGATAGGACTGGCGAGCAATAATCCCAGCGCCCTCCAGCTTCTTTAATCGATCAGCAAGAATATTTGAAGCAATTTTTTCTGGAGAAACACTTAATTCTTGATAACGCTTTTTTCCTAGCACTAAATCCCGGATTACCAGCAATGTCCATTTATCACCGAAAAGATCCAATGCGTTGGTAATTGGGCAACCTGATCGCTCGAATGCTGGCAGATTATTATTTACTGTCTTTTGTTCGTCTTTCATCGTTTATAAAAGTAATTGCACTTCTTTGTACACAGCAGTATAGTTGCTTGCATAATGCAAGCAACTAATTTAGGTTTTTACTCATACTTTTGATGGGAGATATACCATATTAAAACTTTATCAATTTAAGCGCACGTGGGGCATCCCCAATTTGAGCCCTTTCTGTTGCAAAGTTGAAACCTATTTACGCATGGCAGACATTAAGTATGTCATTAAACCCGCACTACCTTTGACCGCCCCTAAGGGAAAACTCCCCTATATCAAGGATAAAAACCTAATTTTAGGGGATTCAACTTTTATCATCCAGCACTTGAAAGTAAATTATAAAAATCTGGACGAAGAGCTGAGTGCAGCAGAACTAGCACTTTCACTGGCAATGCAGCGCCTGCTTGAAGAACATCTATTCTGGGTCGTTATGTATTCCCGGTGGCAAAACACCCAGTCAAATTGGCAAATCAACAAACAAGCAATTTTTGGAGGAATACCGCCTGTCATTCGGAATATAGCAGCCACTTATTATCGTCGCAAGATCAAACAACAAATTCATGGACAGGGTATGGGACGACACACCATTGAAGAAATATTTACACGCGGCATGCACGATATCGATGCGTTATCCGCTTTTCTCAGCGACCAAAAATATTTCCTGGGAGATCGACCCACTTCGCTGGATGCCAGCGCTTTCGGAATGCTGATTAATACCTTGAAATGCCCTATCAAATCTCCTCTCAAGGAATATGCGCTAACAAAAAACAATCTGATTCACTACGTTGCTCGGATCATGGACAATTACTACCCAGATCTCCTCACTGCATAAGGCCGTAACACCCCCTACTCCCATCCACTTAACTTAACGTATCGGAGCCCTTTACATTTGATTTTGAATGGGTATATGTTCCTTTCACTCTCTAACGGACTGTTGAAAAACTTCTACGTTGCTGCTGCGATGTTAAAAACAGGCTCAAAATGCTCATTTATCAGACATAAACTCCACCTTTTTCGCCCGTTCTTACCGATCATCGACTGCCTCGAATACGTTTTTCAACAGCCTGCTAGGATCAAAATAGAAAAGGTCCAAAAAAATGGATTATCACCAGACCTAAGAAATTTATAACCCTAGCACGAAGAGAGATATTAGAGTTAATATAATAAGTTATTTACACTCGCAAATATCAATCTATTTAGAAAAAATATGAAAATTTGGCCAGGACAGCCTTATCCTTTGGGAGCCGTTTATGATGGCTCTGGAACGAACTTTTCAATATTTTCAGAAATCGCCAAACGAATCGAGCTGTGCCTTTTTGATGAAAAAGGAAAAGAGCAGCGCATTGATTTACCCGAAGTAACAGGCTATTGCTGGCACGGCTATGTGCCATCCATGGAGCCGGGCCAACGTTACGGCTTTCGCATCCATGGACCTTGGGATCCTGCCAAAGGTCAGCGTTGTAATCCTGCCAAGTTGCTGCTCGACCCATACGCAAAGGCCATCGATGGGCAAATTCAATGGAATGAAGCTGTTTTTCCATACCGTTTTGGCAAGGGTAGTGAAGTTCGAAGCACCAGCAATAGCGCACCTTACATGCCACGCGGCGTGGTACATCAACCCCATTTTGATTGGAGTGGAGATCGTAGACTGCAAATTCCCTGGCATGAGACCATCATTTATGAGACCCATGTCAAAGGCCTCACTAGCCGGCATCCGCACATTCCGCCTGAGATACGAGGCACCTACACCGCTCTAGCCCACCCAGCAATCATTGAGTATTTCAAACAGCTTGGGATTACAGCAGTCGAGCTCATGCCGATCCATCACTTCATCCATGACAAGCATTTGGTGGACCAAGGTTTGCGAAATTATTGGGGGTACAATTCCATTGGTTACTTCGCACCCCATAATGAGTATGCATCCCAAAAACGCCCTGGTGCAGCTGTGGCTGAATTCAAACAAATGGTCAAGACATTGCATCAGGCTGGAATCGAGGTGATTCTGGATGTGGTCTACAACCATACGGCGGAGGGAAATCATCTCGGTCCGATGCTTTCTTTCAAGGGTATCGATAATGCGTATTATTACCGAGTTACTGACGACCAACGCTATTACCAAGATTACACTGGCACTGGTAATAGTCTGAACATGCGCAATCCTTTCGTACTACAACTCATCATGGATTCTCTACGCTACTGGGTTCTGGAGATGCATGTGGATGGATTCCGCTTTGATCTGGCTGCCACTTTAGCACGTGAACTGCATGATGTGGACCGCCTTTCCGTATTCTTTAATATTATCCAGCAAGATCCGATCATCAGTCAGGTGAAGCTCATTGCTGAACCTTGGGATGTCGGAGAAGGGGGATATCAGGTGGGTAACTTTCCCCCAGTGTGGAGCGAGTGGAATGGAAAATACCGAGACTGTGCACGTGATTTCTGGCGAAGTGAGAATCAAACACTCGGGGAGTTCGCCTCTCGCTTTACCGGCAGCTCTGATCTTTACGAGCAAACCTCTCGCCTGCCCTACGCCAGCATCAACTTCATCACTGCGCATGATGGTTTTACTTTAAATGATCTCGTGTCCTACAATGAAAAGCATAATGAAGGCAACGGTGAGAAAAACAATGATGGTGAAAATCACAATCGTTCGTGGAATTGTGGTGTGGAAGGCAAGACAGATGACCCCAATGTACTCCAGTTACGCAAACGCCAGCAGCGAAACTTCCTTGTCACGCTATTCCTATCGCAAGGTGTGCCGATGCTGCTCGGAGGTGATGAAATCAGCCGTACGCAACAAGGTAACAATAATGCCTACTGCCAGGATAATGAGATTGCTTGGTATGATTGGGAAAATGCGGATAAAGACTTGCTCGCTTTTTGTCAGGAGCTCATCGAATATCGCAAAAACCACCCTGTTTTTCGTCGGAGACACTGGTTTCAAGGTCAGCCCATTCATGGCAGCGAAGTAAAGGACATTGCCTGGTTTACCTTAGAAGGTGCGCAGATGTCTGAAAAAGATTGGGGCCTGGGATATGCCAAGTCCCTTGGCATTTTCTTAAATGGCGTAACGATCCCGAACCCCTACCCGCGCGGCGAGCCGGTAAAAGACGACAATTTTTACCTAATTTTCAATGCTCACCATGAAGCGCTAACTTTTATTCTCCCCGGAACTGAGTGGGGAACACTTTGGATAAAGGAGCTCGACACCAACGTTGGCTGGCTGGAAAACAAAGAATCGTTTCAAGCAGAAAGCCAGATCAATGTGGAAGGCCGTTCCGTGGTAGTGCTGCGTCACACATCTTGAATCCATCGCCAACTGATTGATTACAGTCTTCGCACGTCCTTGATCCTTAAATGTCACCCCACATATCCCGCATTAATGATGATGATCGTCACCATGATCATGATCGTGCATTAGATCATCACCATGCGCATCTACTAGTGCGGAATATTGTGCAGCAGTCATCCCATGGAGTTTTTGAAGAAAAGCAGTGATTGCCCACATCGTTTCATCATTATGCGTAGGTCCCCAAGCGGGCATAGCCGTCATTTTGATACCATTCTTGATCACCCAAAAATATCTTTTGGAAAGAGATGATTTCTCTCCCTCATCAGTTACGGGTGCTCTTTCATAAAATAGCGGTGCTTGCGGGTAAAGGCCGATTGCCTGTTCGGTGGGTTGCTTGCCGGGCGCCAAATGGCATTCGGTACACATGGCATGGTACTGCTTGAAGCCTTTTTCAAGCATAACATCATCAAATACTGGAATTTCGATTTCTTTTGCGCGTGCATTTATCGAGCTATCACGAACCCAGCCGATCAGCTTTTCTGTGATCGCCCAATGCTTATCAGTAGCAGCCATGTTGTAGGCGCCAGAATTTAATGCGATAAATGCAAGCACGAGTACAGTCAGTGAAACAATGATAAGTAGTTTCATTTTCATTCCTCCTATGGTTATTCAGAACGATACATGATGATCTCTACAATAAAGTATCACATCGGCGCAAGCTTCGCGACCCAGATTTATTTAACCTAGATTCCTCAATTGATCGCTCGTTCTGGAGTTAATGCCATGAATATAATAGCCTTTCCTATAATTTTCATTCTCACTTCTAAGTATTTTTGCTCCGGGACGGATTGTCCATTGCACCCAACTGAGGAATCTGGGTTTAAATTTTATCGATAAAAAAGCAGACCATCGGAACACACCAGCATTATAACAAGGCAAGGATATCGGACATCAAACCTCTACCACACAAAAAAACGCGAGGATATCGATTCTTTTCTTCGTTAGGGGTATAGATTCCAGAAAGCTGTGAAGTACTGGAATTTATGGATAGCAGTCACTCAATTACAGTCAAGCTGCTGATTCTATTCACATTGTGTATAGCTCATAGCGAGGTAAATTGATTTTCTATCTCCATGACAATTTTGCTTGACAACGATATATGCTAAGCGCACCATGTTAAGCACAATGGTTGAGCAAGGCCATTGAAATTTCTATTATTTATAGGATTTTCACTTACTCCCATTACTTTCTTGTTTCACAATAGGAGAATTTCAGATGAAAACTATTACCATCGAAACCCCTCTTGTTTCCGAATGTAGCGCGATCGAATGCGCATATAATCTCAACCGCAATTGCCACGCACGTGCCATTACCATCGGCGACAGTGTTCACCCCAGTTGCGACACATTTTTCAATAATAAGAACCACACCAAAGCTGCCGTACGCGCGGCAGGGGTTGGAGCCTGCAAAGTTGCAGCATGCAAGTTCAATGATGACTTTGAATGCATAACCGAGAACATTCAGGTTGGTCACAGTATAGACGAAATTAGCTGCCTCACCTTCGCAGCGCGCTGATCTCCACTCCCCCAGAGAAAAATAATTTCAGCGGTCTGTCTCATTGATAAGCTTGCATCCAATGCTAATTGGTAAGCTGTGACATATCTAGCTAGCTGTTCGTGCATAATGATAGGTAGAATGTTGGTAGTAATCTACGCCAGTAATCCCACTTGGCGCAGAATATTCAGCCCAGAATGAACCTCCAACTTTCTCCACTTGTGGGAATGGAATAAAGTGAGAAGCAAATGCCTTCCAACACAAACTCTCAAAGCAATGCAGAACAGCTGCTTGGCATTGTGCGCAACCTTGTCCATGAGCTGCGGCCGAATGCACCCGCTCCCCAGCATCTTGGGCTAGATCATTCGTTGGAGCGCGACTTCGGTCTAGACAGTCTGGCGCGCGTGGAACTGCTAAGTCGCATCGAACGAGAACTGGGTGTAAAGCTTGACGAAAAAGCACTGACCGACGCCGAAACACCGCGTGATTTGCTCAAGCAGATTGCAGGCACTATCACTGCCGAAACACTTACCCCAGCTGAAACAACGAAGTTTGCAGAAATCCAGGAATTTCATCCGCCTCCGACGGAAACTGCATCTACGCTGATCGAGATACTAGACTGGCATGTCGCGAGACATCCTGAGCAGATCCATATCACGCTTTATGACGAAGAGGAGCATACCGAAGCCATTTCCTATCGCATGCTGCAGGAAGATGCCAAAGCGTTGGCTGCCGGCCTGCAACAGCTTGGGCTAGGTTCTGATGAAAAGATAGCAATCATGTTGCCCACTGGACGCGAATTCTTCGCAGCTTTTTATGGCGCGCTCTATGCTAGCTGCGTACCAGTACCGCTGTACCCTCCGGGGCGTCCCTCGCAAATCGAAGATCACATGCGGCGTATCACCGGCATCATCGCCAATGCTCAAGCCAGCATTCTTATCACAGTTGAGCAAGCCAAACCACTGGGACACTTGCTGCACGCGCAATGCGAATCACTCCGCACGGTCACAACTGTCGCAGATTTGTCTGTCCGTGGGGCACATCCCCCTTCTCCGAAGTTAGAACCACAGAGTATCGCTTTACTGCAGTACACTTCTGGCAGTACCGGCAGTCCCAAAGGAGTGGTATTAACCCATGCCAACTTGCTCGCCAACTTGCAAGCGATGACGCTGGCTTCGGGCATTACTGGCGCAGATACTTTCGTCTCATGGCTACCGCTTTATCACGATATGGGGCTGATCGCCGCCTGCATGGGTAGTCTATATGTCGGGTTCCGACTAGTGCTGCTCTCGCCGCTCAGCTTCCTTGCCCGGCCGGCGTGCTGGTTATGGACGATCAACCGGCATTGTGCCACAGTCTCAGCAGCTCCTAACTTTGCCTATGAGTTATGCGCCCACAAGCTCGGTGATCGTGAGCTAGATGGCTTGGATCTTAGTTGTTGGCGTCTGGCTTACAACGGAGCTGAGTCAATCAGTGTAAATACGATAGATCATTTTGTTGCACGCTTCGCTCGCTATGGCTTCAGTCGTACCGCCATGACGCCTGTTTATGGACTGGCAGAATCGTCTGTAGGACTGGCTTTCCCTCCAGCGGAACGGGGACCACTGGTTGACCATGTGGATCGCAGTGCGCTCGCACGCTCAGGTATAGCGCGTAATGTGCAGGCTGATGACCGCTCTGCGCTGCATATCGTTTCCTGCGGCTTACCTTTACCTGGTCATCAGATACGTATTGTCAATGCTGACGGGCAAGTATTGCCAGAACGCACTCAGGGGCGCGTGCAATTCTGCGGACCGTCAGCGACCAGCAGCGGTTATTTCCGCAATCCCGAAGCGACAGCGCGCCTGTTCGACGGACAATGGCTTAATAGCGGCGATATGGGCTACATTGCGGCTGGAGAACTATATCTCACTGGACGCGAGAAGGACATCATTATTCGCGGGGGGCACAACATTTACCCACAGGAACTGGAGGAGGCGGTAAGTAAAGTGCATGGCATACACAAGGGTGGGGTAGCAGTTTTTCCAGCCAGCAATATGCACGCTGGCACGGAACACTTGGTAATTCTTGCTGAAACACACGAAAGCAGTGCCAGGGAGCGTGAGCGAATAGTGGCCGAAATCAATAACCTCGCCGTAGACTTGGTGGGGATGCCAGCAGATGATATCGTGCTAGTACCACCGCGCACGGTGCTGAAAACCTCCAGTGGCAAGGTTCGCCGTACTGCCTGCCGCGAGCTTTATGAGCAGGGTACGATCAGCAGCTCCCGACGGCCACCATGGTGGCAAATGATACGCCTTGGGAGTGCCGCAGCCATCGCGCGGGCTATGCGTTTGTTGCGGCGCGGTGCTGAATGGGCATGGGGAATATGGGCTTGGGTAGTTTTTGTTGCTATTGTACCCTTCGCCTGGCTACTGATCGTGCTGGCGCCCGAACTTACTCTGCGCCGACGCATCGCCCGGGCAAGTGCGCGCCTAGCAGTTGCGTTAACCGGTCTGAAGCTGCAGGTGGAAGGCTTGCAGCATCTCGATAACATGGTACCCATGATTGTGGTAGCCAATCACGCCAGCTACCTAGATGCACTCCTGCTTACAGCAGTACTGCCTGCTAGATTTGCTTATGTAGCCAAGCAAGAATTACTACGCAATCCGACAGCTGCTATCCCATTGCGCCGACTGGGCAGCGCCTTTGTCGAACGTTTCGATGACGCACGCGGTGTAGAAGATGTACGTAAGCTGGAAGAGCGGGCGCGCGCAGGTGAATCTATAATTTTTTTTCCAGAAGGCACATTCCGGCGCGAAGCCGGGCTGATGCCGTTTAGAATGGGGGCATTTCTGACTGCTGCACGCACCGGTATCCCCGTACTACCGGTCGTCCTGATCGGCACCCGCACCATGCTATCCGCTGGACAATGGCTGCCACGTCGCAGCAAGCTGAAAGTGCTGATTAATATACCCTTGCACGCATCAGGAAATGACTGGCAGGCAGCACTGCGACTACAAGAAGTAGCGCGCCGCCGGATACTGGCAGAGCTGAATGAACCTGATATAATCACTGCCACTAGATCAAAGCCATCAAGTGAGAATTTTCGTTAATGCTGGCGGATTAATTAGTCATCCCTAAAAAAGCTTCTTCATAATTGGCGTAAATACTGACGCTAGTTAGTATTTAGCGGTTATTGAATTTGCCAGAATAAAGGTTGTTAATCCATCTTTTCTGATGAATTTGATGAAATCAAAGAAGTAAGAACTGAGCTCATATGAGAATTTTTTTGTATGAGACTGGAGCAGATGCAGAATCAGCGCCATGTGCCGTACCGACCAACAGGGAAGATGGACTAGCTTGTGGTAGAAGCATGGTTTGAAGTGCTGGAACATGTAACGGAGCCCAATATCAAGACAATAGAATCTATTTTCCTAAGCCAAATGCTAGGCTGCTATTAATGCGACGTCATGATGAGTTACTCGGGGGCTGTAGGGCAAGCATCAAAATAAATGGTTAAGCTGTAAGAAATCTCAGGGTTGTTTACAGAGAGGTTGATTAAAATAAAGTTGGAGTATTTCATAAGGAGTTGAGTTATTCAAACTCTTGTGTGGTTTGACAGTGTTATAAAAGTTAATAAAGCGGCCGAGTTGGATTTGCCGGTCGGTGCAGTCTTTAAAGTTTGTCATGTCATACCACATCTGCATGAGGGTGCGGATAGCGCGTTCAGCTTTGCCGTTGGTTTGGGGTCGATTGACTCGAGTGAATTTCTGGCCGATGCCGTGGCCTTTGCAGGCTTTAACAAAAGCATGACTGTCAGTGCCTTTATATTCCTTGCCATTATCAGAATAAGCGTAATCGATCTGGTAAGGACATTGGGCGATGACGGTTTCGGTAAGGAACCAGGCTGCGCTATTCCGGGTTTTATCGGGCAAGATGGCTGCATAGAGTTTTCGGGAGAAGTCGTCAATCGCGACAAACAGGTATTCCCCGGGTTGGGTAGGTGATTGGCCTTTGAGCAAAGGCAGGCGTTTAGTATCGAAATGCATGAGTTCGCCGGGATAAGACTTGTTATAACGCTTTGCCTCGCGTTTCAAGCGCTCCTGGATGGACTGCTCGACTTTGGCTAAGCGTTTGAGGCCGTATTGGATTGTTTTAAAACGTTGATTGGTACTGTCGCGAGGAAAAAACTCCTTGCGCCTTGCCCGCTTGAGAACGGCGTAAATCGTGGGTCTTGAGACTCGAAAGCGTTCGGCAAGTTGAGACACTTGCCAGCAGCGAGTTAGGTCAAAGCTGCCACAGCTCCTGACGGTCAAGTGGCGTGAGTCTTATATGTTTGTGCATATTCATTTACAGTATTCTCCGGAATACTGTAAACAACGCTAGAAATTCTTACACATCCTAGACCTATGATGATTCTTGCTGAAAGAATGATGAGCAAAGAGTTTACCTGATCACCGAAGAAACACCACCTCAACATCAAGGGATACTTGATGTTGAGCCTCTACTGGTAAAAGCATCAGATCAAATTGAAACTATAAAAAACTCTAGGGTTAAAAACTGGTAATCGTTCAGCTCCTTCCTAAAATCATATATCAAGATACGCTGACTTCATTGCACTGAATCACCGTTCAGATCAATCTTTACTTTATTTATTTGATTATATTGTTCCTTTGCCATTTTTCTGTAAAGATCAGCATTGCTCTGGCTTTCTTTCAAAGTTTTCTCGTGTTCGCGAATAATAGCAGAAACATGTGATCTCATGTCCTGACCTTGCCTGCCATAATAATAGGGTTGCATCTGGTATTCTTCGATTATTCCTTTATATTTTTTGTAGCTTTATTTCTGTTTCCTTCGCCAAATTTTCATAATGTTTTTTACCATAGCATGATGGTCGTTATGAGCAATTCCTGTTTGCGAAGCAATAGATGAGCTCATTTGCGCACAGGAAGCTAATAAGATAAATACAAGCAAAGGTAAAAGTGCTCAAAATTTTTGTGCTGCGCCACTTATCGCCATATATGCTGTAGTGACTGATATAGCTGATCCCATATAAAACGATTTAAATTTCATAAGCGGCAAAGAGCTGTTCGACGGAACAACCTTCTCTTTTTCTGATGGCTTTGGCCTGAGCCCATTTTGGTTCAATATCATTAAAGTCTGGAGAATAAGACGGTGAATATTCAAGCATATGCCCGGCATTGGCAATGGCGGTTTTGATATCCTGCCGTTTGTGGAAGGTCGCGTAGTCCATGACAATCACGCAAGCGGACAGGAGCTTGGGCAAAAGGTCCTGCGTCACCCACGCATAGAAGATGTCGGCGTTGATATTGGCGGTAAACAGGCCCACGGCCAGGAGCGTCCCTTTGATCAGAGCACCGATGACATTGGTTCGGCCTCTTGCATGCCAATCTTTTACACCATGGCAGCGTTGACCCACAGGCGCATAGCCATGCGTACGCGGCATGTCATGCGCAAAGCCGCTTTCATCAAGGTAAACGATGACGCGGCCTGCGCGCTCATAGCCTTCAATTTTCTGCCGGAAGATGCGCCGCTCTGCTTCGCTGGCCTTTGGATGACGCAGGCTTTTTTTTATAAGTCACACCCAGACGCTTTAAAGCGTGATTGATGCCTTGGGTGCTGACGCCAAGCCGTTTGGCGCGCTCGTACTGATACGCGTCCGGATGGTCTTTGACGTCCTGCGCCAACATCTCCATGTCGATCCTGGTTGCAGGCTTGTTACGGGTGGTCCTGGGATCGGGAGTTTTGATCCAACGCATCACGCTGGCTACACCTACACAAAAACGCTGCGCCACTTGCGCGATTGAGAGGTTCTCCTTCTCGCGAACGGATAATACTTTACGGCAAAATGATATCGGATAGGTCATCCGTAAATTATAATCAATTTATTGGGGATATGCTATAATTAACTTTATGTGAATCTATTATGGTTTTTCTACAATTTTCGTGGATAGGACTGCAAATAACTACCATACGTCAAGGAAAAGTAGTATTTATTTTGGATGCCTTAAAAATGATGCTAAAGTCTCTAGGGCTTTGATCAAAAAACAAAAAATTTTAATATTCTTCACTATGCCGATAAGCTATTTAAAGAGCTGCCTGGTTTACTGTTAGCTCAAAGTTTGTCTATTTGACTGACGCACCTGAATAACAGGCACAGAGATAAGCTTGTGCAGATCACTTTTTTAAATTTGCCCAGAAATTATCGGTTATTTTATATCGTATGTTTTAAGATCTTATTACATCTAAAACCCAGGTATTGATAGAGGTACATGTAAATTGAAGTTTAGAATGCTCGATTAAGCTTTTGGATAAAAACCAAGCAACAAGTTATAGAGTAAATATTAACTCATTTCAATGTATTAAAAATTGCGAATGTCATGAGACAGTAATGAGGATGTAATGTTGAACTGTATAATGATCAGTACTAAGTTTATTCCTGTTCTTAGGTTACGGTGCCAGCTTTTATCGTTTTCTCCCTTTCGCTCTAGTTGGCACCTTTTTCCAGATTTTATCTTTGCAAAGACTATACAATCCGCATAGATAAAGCCTTTGTCTAGGGTATCTCTCCAGTTCTCACACTCTTTAATACACTCCACAAGAAAAAGAAAATTTATGGTTAATAAGAAAGAATAGAGAGTAATTGTGCAAGAATCCATCCCCCATACAATGGTTTCATGGTTTTCCCTCTCCTACTTTCATTCCGAATGAGTTCAATTTTTTGATAAGTCTCCAGCTCTCATAATTTCTAAAGAATAGAAACCTAAGCAAAGTTTGCACAAGTTACAAACCTCTTATGACGAAGTCAAACTTTCTATGGATTATTGAACAAAAAACACATGAAAGGATCATATAGTTATCAATGCATCTAATTGTCATTATTGAGAATCCGACATACAACATCTCATTTTGTAGTGCTAAACCATTTTTTAGTAATTTGATATTTCTATGAGATTTTATTTGATTTTAATCAGCTTATTACTGAGTGCTTGCTCTACCCTACCCCTCGCATTTGAAGATCCACATGTAACAAATATTTCATATGCAGAGGTAAACGCAGATCTCGAAAGTAATAAAAATACTTTAGTGCGGTGGGGTGGTGTCATTGCGGATGTCAAGAATGATGAAAACTTCAGCTGGATGGAAGTAATATTTTATCCATTGGATTATTATGGTCGCCCCAAAATAAATAACCCCAGTGAAGGACGTTTTGTCATTAAAAGTCCAGAATTTCTTGATCCTAAGAACTATGCTAAAAATAGAGAAATTATTGCTGTAGGCGTAATTGAAGGTAAAACTGAGCATATAGTTAGCCCCCAAAGTTCAGATCTACCACTGATAAAAGCCACAGCTATTCATCTCTGGCCGATAAATTACCGGGACAATTATTACGGACATTGCAGGTTCTGTTATTTTATGCAGTTATTCTGGTAGATGGGAAATCTTTTAGGCGATTTCCGAAAGCAAACATCCCCATCAGGCAGGCCGAATCAGAATGTCCCATTTGGGCAAAAGCAGGTTGCGCTCCAATCTGGTTTCGATTTCCCGCATGGCTTTCTTGGATAGAGAAACGCCTTTCTGGTAGAGCCTGCGGCTCAATTTTACTATCGGGTGGATACCTTTCCAGGTCATGCTTTTCGCCCATTCCAGCATGGTTGCGGTATCCCCCGGTTGGGCTCCATTCCCATGCTGTTCCAAAATTCCCCAACACCGTTCGATGGGATTATACTTGCTGTGGTATGGCGGGTAGTACAGCAGCTGGATGATTTTGCCGGTAGCATCGGCGAACTCCACTATGCGCTTGAGGAACCGGGTACGCACCCCGCTGCTTTCCGGGCCATTGTCCAATTTAAGTTGGATGTGTGTCATCACGACCTGCTTTTCCTTGGGGATGGCCTGCCACCAGTCCTCCAAGCCATCCATGATGAAGTCACTGGTCTTGAAGGAGCTTCCAAACGTCAGATGCAACTGCCCACTATCCTCTTCCACGATTCCAAACGGAACCTGCTTTTCCTCGCAGCCCATATCGTGATCGGCGACTTGGGTGTCACCGCGGGTTTTCCCCACCCCGTGAGTATTCCCCGATCTTCACAGTGGCCTTGCAGTCGATGCTCAGGCGCATGACCTGCCCAACTTCCAAACACGCCGGGTCCGCTATGGGTTTTCCGTCCTTGTCCGCGATATTGGCAAAGATGGCATCCGTTTCCGGGAGTTTTTTTGGGGTTTGGCCTTGACCACCTTGCGTAGGCGGTAGCCATTCCGGTTCAGCACCTCCGCTATCGTGCCGGGCGATGGTAGGCAATCCTCAGGAAAATCTTGGGCGCGTAACCGATCCAACGCCGCCGCCACGGTCAGCCGGGTATACGATAGCGCCGTACGGAAGGTCGGGTCTTGCTGACAGTGCGATTCCGCCAATGCCCATAGGGCTTGCGCCACGTCAGGGTGCTTCTCCTCCCGGAGGCGGTTTCCGCCGTACGCTGCTTGCGCCCCCAGGCAAATCACGTCCGTGCGCTGTTCATTCAGCCCGAGTTCGATCGTGTCGCGATTCCAGCCAAACACCCGTTCCGCCTGGCGGGGATTGCCCCGGCAATATTTCAACGTCATCGCCGCCTGAAAGGACCGGCGTTCCGGTCCGGGCATTTTCGAACTTGCTAGTCTCAGGTCTTCGATTTGGGACGTGCTCAGGGGCGCAACAGTCGGGGCAGAGGCGGACAGCATGATCAAGCTCAGTGGCTAAACAAGTGAAAGCCCGATTCTACCTCAATGGGAATAGCCTTTTTCGGAAATCACCTTAGTAGAACGTAACAATGAAAGAATCCATCATTTACTGGCAAATAATCGTTCGAAAATAAATATTTCCCGTCACTATTAATTCGTTCTCAAATGAATTAATTCCTGTTAGCCTCCTCTATTAGCCTCATATGTAGTGGAATCCAATACTAAAGCAATAAAATCTACTTTCCTCAAACACATATGGGGTTATCTTGGCGCTGTAGGGTAAACGCTGAATGGGAAGGCCGGGGCAGTTTCCTAATGGTAGCTGGGCGCAATCTGATTCAACCTAAACCCCGTGGTTGGAAGAAATAGTAGAGCATGTGGTGATCCCAGGTGCGAGGCAAGGCACTTTGAGGCCGCAGGACAGCTCTCTGCAACGAAGAGCAACGCTGCCGCATTCGCGCCTAAAGGAACATACGATGCACCTCGTAGCAGCCTCACCATTCTGGTGAATGAGAAATTTCTAAAATGTCTCTATTTGCCAGAGGCTTAGCTCTCCAATCAAGCGGTCAATTACTGATTTCAAGTTCAAGCTTTACTTACTGAAAGAGATGATGAACAAAGAGTCTCTGTGAAAACCAAAGACATCCCCTCAATAACATTGGATATAAGCATCGGCTAAGGCTCATAAGAATCCAGATCAAGAACAGCGCAACTAAACACTTCTTATTCCATCGTGGAAAGTGTCAAAGAATAATTTGATTTTATCGGCTGCAGGCTTATTGATAAGTTTCTGTTTATACAATTCTGGTCTGAGCTAGTACATATTTGGCTTACTCCACAGAAAATCGATAACCAATTCCCCTGACTGTTTGCACCAGATTTTCTTTACCTACTGCCTTAAGATTTGTTCTCAGCCTGCGAATATACACATCGATTGTACGTTCTTCGATAAAAACATGATCACCCCATAATCGATCTTGCAGTTGTGTACGTGTGTGTACCCGCTCTTTATTTGCCATCAAAAAATGCAAGAGGCGAAATTCAGTAGGCCCTAATGTAATTTCATCCGGTTTTAGCTGCTCATCGTTGGTATACGCATGTACTCTATGTGTAGTTGGGTCAAGTTTTAATCCCCCCAACTGAATAATTTCATCCGCCATTTCTGGTAAGCGTCGACGTAACACAGCTTTGATTCGAGCAGTCAATTCATGAGGTGAGAAGGGTTTATTAATATAATCTTCTGCCTCAATTCCCAGATCAGCGATCATTTCATTTTCCTGATCTCGGGCAGTTAACATAATAATTGGAATCGATTTGGTACGCTCTTCAATCTTGAATGTACGTGCAAATTCCATCCCCTCCATATTTGATAATATCACACCAATTATCACGAGATCAGGTAAGACATTGATGATTATTCTTTTAGCTTGCTCCGCATTATCCGCGCATAAAGCAATAAACCCTGCTCTTTTTAAATTGAGCGAAATCATTTCCTGGAGAATAGGTTCATCTTCAACTAGCAGAATTGTTATTGTCATACATTATCTCATTCTTAATATATGTAGTTAAAAGATGCTGAGATAATAAGAATAAAATTTTACAAATTCGTGACAATATTATGAAAATAATGTTTCATTTATAACAACTGGTTAACTGTTTGATTTATTATCTAAATTAAGTGAAGCAGATAAATAGAGGCAAATCTTCTTAATTTAGATTATGACCCTGCTAGTTCTCTCTAAGTGACCTAGTTCCTGTTGCACCTAGATGCCGATTGAATATTAATCAACAGCATCGGGCGAGAAACGAATGGAAAAAATACGCAGTAATGTCAGTATCGCAATCACAGCAATATGTAATCCCACCTCTGTCAATGTGTATGCTTTATACCAAAGGCCGATGAACTCTCCGATGAGTACCACTAATGCTACATCGAGAATGAAGGTTACTTTTACACGCCCTACTGCCAGATAGGATTGTAATATGCGAATCAGTTCAAGCACTGCTAGGATCAGTACCACATCAGTGATGATATGCTCAGCAACGTTTGCCCATCCATCCTTGAGAATATGAGGCAGATTTGACATTAAGTTGAGAATACCTACACCTATCCACAAATAGAGCGCTAGCATCACAATACCAACAATAAATTGAATGATGCGCAGATGCCAATCACTATCAGTTAACAGGAATATATTCCTTCTTTTGAGTATTTCTTGATTAATCATTGATTCACTCCAATTAATGAATTGTCAGGGCTCTTATCTTAGTGATTCAATATAAAAGTTTTGTGACGTTCTTGTAGCTTCTTGCCTTCGTTACATTTTTCTCGCATCGTCAACTTATCTTATAAAGAAAGAAGTTAAGAAATGAGTCTTTCACACTCATAAATCACGAGCATTTCTAGCTTTAAGTAACTCATTGTATATATTCAAATTATTGTATAGATGACAAATGTTTAAAGCTAAATGTCATCTGATTGTAACGATAATGAAATATTCAACTTGTAGCATGCTGGCAATTGCTAATAAGGGATTGCGATTTCAGATTGCATGCTCCCCATCTCACCCACTTAATTTATTTAACTCACTGGGATTTATGCTTGAATATTTCTTAAAAAAAATAATTTTATTCATCGGATTGATGATATTGACTTATGCGCATACAGCGATGGGAAGTAATTTGGAGAATTTGGCAAAGGCGTTGGCTAAGATCCGAGGCGAAGTCGAAACACTGCAGACACAACTGGATACTGAAAAGGAAAAACATGGCAGCAGAATGTCTGCCCTCACTTCGCAACTAGCAGATCTAAGTGTTGAAGAAAGAAGGCAAAAACTCAGTATCGAGAAACTGCAAAATTCAATAGAAAAAATGAGCACCAACACCAAACAGGCGGAACAATCGGGTGAAAGTCTGGGGCCCGTCTTAATTGAGAACCTGGCTGATTATAAACGCCATATTCAAACAGGTTTTCCATTTAAAACGGAAGATCGCATCAAGGCTATTGATGATCTTGAGAATAATATCGCTAACAAGTTGGTTGACCCTAAAAAAGCAGTTAATCAGGCATGGTCCTTAATAGAAGATGAAATTCGCCTGAGTAAGGAAAATGGGATCTATCAGCAAACCATTTCGTTGAGTGGAGAAAAAACGCTGGTTGATATTGCAAAATTGGGTACGGTTTTCCTTTTTTTCCAAACCAGAGATAACCGGGTTGGGATGGCTAAAAGAGATACCGATAATGGCTGGAAATTTGAAACAGTTGATGACACGGGCAACATCGAGCGCATCACAAAGTTATTTGACTCATTGAAGAAACAAATCCGCCAAGGTTATTTTGAATTACCTAATCCTCTAATAAAATGAAGAAAGTCCTATTTTTATCGTTACTGCTGATTGTGCTGGGAAATTCTGTCTATGCTGCCGAAGATAAAAACGCAGCCACTTCGCAAGCCACCGATGTTTCTGAGCCTGCAGTTAAGCAGGATAGTCCTTCAGATACGGGTAAACAGCAAAAAAAGAACGCAGCAAAACAAGAGATAATCAATTTAGAAACTGCGTATAAACGCGAATATGCTTTCCTGGAAGCCCAGAAACGGGAATTGACTGAACGTCTGAAAAACTATCAATCCAGCACAAGCAATGAAGAGAAAACGCTCATTAATAAGATTAGCGCGCTTGAGCGCAGTTCTGTCGAGCGCTCAGTCAAGATTGATCAACTCAACGCGCAATTGTCAGAAGCTGAACGCAAAGAAGCCGCTGTTACTGAACGCAATGATACTTTAGAAATAACCTACGCCCAGGCAGAAGCAACACTTAAGAATCATGGTATTGAGATACCCCCACCCATTAAAGATACGCAAGATAACGATCCTGCCAAAGTAAATTATCTGTTTAAACAAGCATTGTCATTAATTCAGGGGTTGAGTGCGATCCAGACAAAGACTGGAAGCTTTTTCCTGGAAAATGGCAAGCAAGCCCAGGGGACTCTTATTCATTTAGGCAATATCGCAGCATATGGTACCAGCGAAGAAGGAAGTGGCAGTTTAGTGCCCGCTGGCGGCGGAGATTTCAAAGTATGGAAAGGTTCCGGTGCGGAAAGTGCGATCGCTTTAAGCAAAAATCAGCAACCTGATTTATTACAGCTGTTTTTATTTGAATCACGCACTAATGCCATTGAAGAATCCTCCGAAAAGTCAGTATTGAGCATCATTGATTCAGGGGGTCCCATTGGTTGGGTTATCGTAGCTCTTGGAATCATTGCTGCATTTCTTATCCTGGTTCGTGCTTATTTGCTTCAATCCAACAGTGCCAACACCCAGAAACTTTCTGATCAGATTATTCATCAGCTTGACGAGGGAAATTTGGAGGTGGCTAGAAAAAGCTGTGAAGATAATTCATCTGCTATCAGCCGGGTTTTGTCATACACATTAAATCATTTGAAAGATGATAGGGATCACATGGAGAGCATTGTATATGAAGCGATTTTGCAAGAATCCGGACCACTGGATCGTTTCGGCCCGGCTATTCTAGTCATTGCTTCAGTAGCACCATTGCTGGGTTTGCTGGGAACAGTAACCGGCATGATTGAAACTTTTGACATGATTACCGAGTTTGGTACCGGTGATCCAAAATTATTATCCGAAGGTATTGCGATTGCCCTGGTAACGACAGAGTTGGGTCTCGTTGTCGCCATCCCAGCATTGTTGTTAGGTTCGGTATTATCTGTCTGGGCGAAGAATATTAAACGTGATATGGAGCATTCGGCGCTCAGAATTACTAACATTTTCCTAAGCGGACCAAATTCAATCGATTTGGGTGATGCAAGAACTCAGAACACTTGTAGTGATCCTTTAGCGCTGAATAATCAACCAGCTTAAAGAAAATCGCCATCAAGAGAGCAAGATCCCGATGAATATTTCCGAATACTCTCTTTTAATTAAGGAATTATTTGTTGCCGGCGGAATCGTCATGCCCCCACTGGTGCTTTGTATATTATTACTTTGGTACGGAGTGGGTTATCGATTCTGGGTCATGAAAGAGCCTAAATCGATGAGTGTGCGTGATATGTTGCGTTATTACCAGGAGCACACTGAAAAACCCGCTAAAAACATTGTGGCACGGGCGATGCAGCAAGGCATCTCATTAAAGAAAAAAGGTGTCAGAAATCTCCGCCGTCACCTGGATGCGGCTTTCTATGAGTATGAGAGAGAAATTGGTAAATTTTCTGTTCTGATTGGTGTAGTTGTTCTTATCTCCCCCCTGTTGGGTTTACTGGGAACCGTGATTGGCATGATCGAGACCTTTGATTCTCTGGCAACCATGACATTGTTCTCTCAATCCGGTGGTATTGCTGGTGGTATTGCACAAGCCTTATTTACTACTCAAATGGGGTTAACTGTTGCGATTCCAGGTTTATTAATGAATAGCCTCCTGAACAGAAAGCAACGTCAAATAGAGCAGGATCTCTCTCAAGTCAAAGATCTGTTGTGTCATCAAAAAATACTATCAAAAACTCAATGAGTCATAAATTATGAGAAGCAATGAATCCAACGAAGCCGAAGCCACCATCGACATGGCGCCATTAATAGATATTGTTTTTATTTTATTGATATTTTTTATGGTAACGACGACCTTCGTTAAAGATATGAAACTAGAGCTGGAGCGACCTAAGGCGAGTAGTTCTGTCACCGCCTCGAGCAAAGCTATCCGCTTATTTATTGATCGTAATGGCGATACTTATCTGGATGGTGAATTAGTACGTCTGTGGCTGATTCAAAGTAAGCTGCGTGATTTATTGAGTACCTCTTCCAGCAAAGTAATTCTAGTTGTAACCGATGAAGGTGTTCCTGCTGGAAAGCTAGTTGAAGTAGTGGACCAGGCCCGACTGGCAGGAGCAGAAAGTGTAGGAGTGGCAACTAAAAAAGAAGCGGGGTGATACCAATATGGAAACGAATAAATTTAATCGACACTTGGCTGGAATTGTGTCGATGTTATTTGGTTTGATTGTGGTTTTTGGCCTGATATTAGTGATGAATCATTACATGGGAAAAATGGAGAAAGCCCCTTCACAAGAAGTAACAGAAATTAGTATGACCAAAGAAATCAAGCAAGAACCTAAAAAAGAAATCAAGAAAATAGAACCCAAAAAACAAGTGACCCGACCTCAAGCACCTACCCCTTTTAAAGGTCTTGATACAGCGCTATCTGGCATTGATCTTGGATTGCTAGGTCTGGATGATGGAAAGATGAGTGATCTAGACGATTCTTTAATTGGTAAAACAGCTAACACTGTAATGACCTCTGATCTGGTTGATGTTCCGCCTAAACCAATATCAAGAGGGGCTTTTAAATACCCACCTGCAGCAAAGAAGAATGGTATTAAAGGCTATGTTGTCTTGTCAGTACTCATTGAGACTGATGGTTCAGTCAATCAAGTACAAGTGCTGGAATCTAATCCCTCAGGGATTTTTGACGCTGCTGCACTGCAGGGCATTCGGTCCTGGCAGTTTGAGCCGGCAAAGTACAAGGGTGAAGTTGTCAAAGTGTGGGCGAAGCAAAAAATTCGATTCGACTTATCCTGATTTAGAAAGCTGTGATTACTATGAAATACCTAACGGCCAGACCAATTGGCCATCTGATGATCGTTATTATATTGGGATACTACTGCAGTATGAGTTGGGCTGCAGATAACAAATCACAACCAACAGATTTTCTAGAGCTTGCTGCCGTCATGCTAAAAGATGGTCATAGTGATCGCGCCTTATTAGCCTTGCAGAGTGTGGATCTGGAGGATAAAAAAACTGATCTGGCGAGATTTTATACACTGCAAGGCTTGGCTTATATGAATCTGAATGATTTTGCTGCAGCCAAAGACAGTTTGCAGCTAGCGGTTAAAAATGGACAGAACGAGTCAGTAATTTTTGTCTATCTGGCGCAAGTTCATTATGCGCTCAAAGAGTACCGAGATACGATCCAGTCCATTAACAAGGCGGGCGAACACGCCAGCAAAGCGGTCTTAATGACTCTAAAGGCACAAGCTTATTGGCATCTGAAAGAAACAGCTGCCGCTATCAATGCACTGGATGAGGGTCAGAGACTATATCCAACAGATTTTAGTTTTCTTAGACGTAAGGTTTTTTATTTTGTCGAGCTCGGTTTATATCATGAAGCTACTAAATTAGGCAGGCAATACCTAAAGCAATCAAAGGCGGCTGCGGAGGACTATATCGCCATTGGTAATGCATTGCGGTTAAGCAAGCAATATCAGGAAGCATTAGACATCCTGGAAATTGCCCGTCTACGATTCCCTGAGAATGAAGTTGTCGCAAAACTGCTGGCGCACACTTATCTGGATCAGGGAAAACTCAATTCGGCAGCATTCATCCTTGAGCAAGCAGCTTTACTGAATCCAGGCCTACAAGCTGAAGCAGGAGAAATCTATCGGCGTGCAGGTCGTTTTCATAAGGCATTGACACTGAATGAAAGTATCAGTGATCAGAAAGTAAAACTTAAACAACGGCTATCCATTCTTCTTGCATTAAAGCAGTTCGAGCGTGCTGCAAATATGGAATCAAGTTTGTATCGGTCCGGATTATTGGATGATCAAGAAGTACGTTATGCACTTGCGTATGCCCTATTTTCAAGTAGCCGCTTTCCAGAGGCTAATAAGCATCTGGATCATTTAAAGAATGCTGAGCTTTTCAGAAAAGGCACTGAGCTTCGTCGATTAATGGAAATCTGTAAAACTGAACCATGGCAATGCACTTAATTCTTGAGATTACAGAAATCAGACCGTGCCATGGCTACCTCATAACATATTCTGCTGACTGTGGAGCTTACATTCATTACGATTGCAGTACGTCTTTGATGGCATTCCCGCTTATGCCGCCTTGATACCTTCCAGGTAACAGCTTCATCCCTTTTCCACTAATAAATTATCTTCTGGTGAAATTTCATTGCCGGTGAAGAGAGGGCTTTTTACACCTAATGTTTACCTCGATCAATCATGCTTTTTGGATGCTGTGTTAAGCAGACAGATTTTCATCACAAATATTTTTCCAAAAATAAAGACTACAAAAATAAGATGAAAAAATCTTTTCTTTATCTGGTCATTTTGTTCACTGCAATTTTTTTTAGCTCTTTTGCATGGGGAGATACTGAAAAAGCAGAGTTTTCGATTCACCTCTTCCAGAATGGATTGCCTATTGCTGATGCAGAACTAACGATCAGCAGCATGGCATACGAAAGAACGGATGCACAACTAATTGAAGCCACGCCATCCCTGCTTACCTGGCGTGTTGAAGACCAGCCTTTCCTTAAAACAAATGCCAACGGCAGCATAGCAGCGAAATTGCCAGCCGGTAAGTATCATTTCAAACTCAAAACAAGCGATCAGACATTTACCTTTGATTTGCCTTTACGTACCGCTGAGAATGTGCAAATTCTGGTGACTTTTTATTCCGATGGCAAGGAGCCGTTACTCAACATTGAAAGCTCCGTTGCCGGCACCATTGCAGGTTCTGAAGCGCCAGGCAAGAAGCCGCCAGTTGAAGGTGATGGCGTTATGACCGTGAAAGTTCTTTCTGTGGAAACGAATAAACCGATCAAGGATGTACAAATTTTCGTGAGCGGCCTGAGACAGCAGCTCAGAACAGATGAGCAAGGCCGGTTGGAAGCGAGCATCCCGGTCGGTATTTACAGCGTTTCGTTGCTGCACCCAGCTTATAGCAGCCAAACGCAAGATGAAATAAAGATCACTAAGGATCAGGACAACTGAGTTATCCTTCAATTTGACGCCGGCCGGTGTTGAGTTGGCTGAATATGTCGGTATTGGAGCCATTTCTGGCGGGAACCATTGACCTCGGTCATCGAAGAACAGAAAACCTCAACACAAGTAACGACAGTCCTCGGCGCCGAACAGTTCAGCCGCAGTGGGGACTCTGATGTGGCCAGCGCATTAAGAAGAGCTTCTGGTCTAACATTAGTAGGGGGTCAGTTTATCTTTATTCGTGGTCTGGGTGAGCGCTTTTCCTCAACCTTAGTCAATGGTGCGCTATTCCAAGTCCGGATGCAACGCGCCGTGTTGTGCCACTCGACCTTTTTCCTACCAACTTTCTCGAAAGTGTTCAGGTACAAAAATCTTATTCCCCTGATCGACCTGGTGAGTTTGCCGGTGGTACACTGGAAATGCGTACCCGTGGCATACCGGATGAGTTTTTCTTTAATTTCAGCGCCCAAACCGGTTTTAATGACAGGACCACTTTTGACAAGGGCCTTTCTTATAAAGGAGGTGACACTGATTTTCTGAGTTTTGATGACGGCGCCCGCAGTTTACCTAACTCGATTGCTGAGGCTACCAAAGATGGCAGCACTATCCAGCCACAAACCACTTTTAATCCTAATGGATTCACATCTCAGCAAATTGAAACCTTTGGAGAGGATTTATCTAATGTATGGGATGTATCGCAAAACACAAAGGGGCCAGATAGAGAATTACAAACCGCCATGGGTGATGTATTTAATCTGGGTAATTTCAGGGTAGGTTATATAGCAGCGGGGGGCTGGAGTCAGCAGTTCAGGAATCTGCATGAAATCAATCGGGAATTCACGCCAAGAGCTGGTGCCAATGATGGCAGTTTACGGCTAGCTCGGGATTTCGACGTAAGGCGAACGTTAGAAGAAGTGCAGTTAAATGGATATCTTGCAGCAGATATAGAATACAAGGACAAGCATCGAATTTTCTCTAGGACGATGTTTCTGCGTCAATCGGTTGATGAAGCAAGAATAGACCAGGGCTTTACTGATGCGGAAACGACCGATGTGCGCAGAACGAAACTTAAATTCTTTTCTAATCAACTGTTGATGCAACAGGTGGGCGGGGAGCATCGTCTGGATATGTTGAAAGATCTTTCCCTTAATTGGTTATATACCAATGCAACCGCCAAAAGAGATGAGCCGAACACGCGGGATTACCGCTATGATGAACTTCCGGATGGCAGTTTTGCTTTTTCACGCAGAGCGGATAGTAATCAGACCATGTTCTCTGACTTGACAGACAAGGACCAAAGCTGGCGTGTTGATGGGAAATTACCCCTTGAATTTTCCCCAAACTATAAAGTAAATCTGAATAGCGGTTTTATTCATCAGGATAAATCCAGAGATTCAAGTATTCAGCGTTTTACTTTTTTCCCTGTGGGGCCGGATGGAAGAAATCCGGCAGTTCTGGGGCAATCTTCACTGGAATCCATTTTGCAGCCTCGCTTTATCGGCCCAAATGGTTTCCAACTAAGGGACACTACGCGTCCAACAGACAGCTACAATGCTACCCAGAAACTCTTCTCATATTATGGCAAGCTGGATCTGTCTATGTATGAAAGATTCAATGTAACGGGTGGCGTACGCTGGGAAGATAATAACCAGTTTGTTGAAACATTCCAGAATGTTGCCAATACCAATCAATCTGTGACTAGCAGATTAAAACGGGTTGATGCGTTACCTTCAGTAACAACCACTTGGTTTATCACCGACAAGCAGCAATTACGGGCTGGTTTTAGTCAAACGATTTCAAGACCGGATTTCAGAGAATTATCACCCGCGCCCTTTACCGATCTCAACACTAACACCGAAACAATCGGCAACCCTAATTTAAAGCAGACAGATGTGACTAATTATGATGTACGTTGGGAATATTATTTGTCACCCAGTGAAAATTTGATGGCTAGTTTTTTCTGGAAAGATTTAACCAAACCCATTGAGCTGGTGTCTTTGGCCGGAACAGCAGGTCTGCAGACATTTCAGAATGCTGACAAGGCTACAGTTTTCGGATTTGAGTTGGAAATGTTAAAACAATTAGGTTTTTTACATCCAATACTCGAAAATTTTTATGCTGGCGGAAATTATACGTGGTCGGATTCTACGGTTAAACTGAATGCAGAGAACCTGCAAGCACAAACGACCAATAACCGGCCGTTGCAAGGTCATTCAAAGCATATCTTTAATTTCCAGATCGGATATGAAAATCCAGGCTGGAAAACACAGGCAACATTGCTATATAACATTGCTAGCGAACGAATTGTCGCTGCCGGATTGCTGGGTGCGCCGGATAAATATGAACAGCCTTTTCATCAACTGGATTTTGTTTTCAATCAGGCTGTCAACAAATGGCTTTCCATGCGTATGACCGCGCAAAACCTGCTGGATGACGACGTACTTGTCTTGCAGGGCGATGAGATCTCACGCCAGTTCCGTCGGGGGCGTCAGTTTAATGTGGGTGTGCGCATTAATTTCTAATCGGCCTTACCATTCTGATGAATGGGAAAATTTCAAAATGCCTCTATTTGTCATGGATTTAATTCACCAATCAAGCGGTCAACTGCGGATTTGAGGTTGACGTGTTATATTCAAAGTCTTGCTGTCAGCATTCCTTGCAGTTGTCTATTTGTATTACGCCCTCCCCTTCACCATATTTATGGCTGATTTCCATGTTATCTGGATTGTAGGAGCCACTACCGTATGAAATCTCCATATTAATTCAATTATTTGTAAAAAACTTTACCCTGCCTCTTTATTGAAAATCTATAACTATGAATTATGCATATTGAATTCCGCAGAGAAGGAATAAATTGTAAGAATTTCTAGCGTTGTTTACAGTATTCCGGAAAATACTGTAAATGAACATACACAAACATATAAGACTCACGCCACTTGACCGTCAGGAGCTGTGGCAGCTTTGACCTAACTCGCTGCTGGCAAGTGTCTCAACTTGCCGAACGCTTTCGAGTCTCAAGACCCACGATTTACGCCGTTCTCAAGCGGGCAAGGCGCAAGGAGTTTTTTCCTCGCGACAGTACCAATCAACGTTTTAAAACAATCCAATACGGCCTCAAACGCTTAGCCAAAGTCGAGCAGTCCATCCAGGAGCGCTTGAAACGCGAGGCAAAGCGTTATAACAAGTCTTATCCCGGCGAACTCATGCATTTCGATACTAAACGCCTGCCTTTGCTCAAAGGCCAATCACCTACCCAACCCGGGGAATACCTGTTTGTCGCGATTGACGACTTCTCCCGAGAACTCTATGCAGCCATCTTGCCCGATAAAACCCGGAATAGCGCAGCCTGGTTCCTTACCGAAACCGTCATCGCCCAATGTCCTTACCAGATCGATTACGCTTATTCTGATAATGGCAAGGAATATAAAGGCACTGACAGTCATGCTTTTGTTAAAGCCTGCAAAGCCCACGGCATCGGCCAGAAATTCACTCGAGTCAATCGACCCCAAACCAACGGCAAAGCTGAACGCGCTATCCGCACCCTCATGCAGATGTGGCATGACATGACAAACTTTAAAGACTGCACCGCACCGGCAAATCCAACTCGGCCGCTTTATTAACTTTTATAACATTGTCAAACCACACAAGAGTTTGAATAACTCAACTCCTTATGAAATGCTCCAACTTTATTTTAATCAACCTCTCTGTAAACAACCCTGAGTTTTCTTACAAATAAATGAATTAATTTATTTGTCATTAAGCATCCTCTATGTCATATCGAAGTAACATTCCTGTCATATTAACTTGCTAAAGTTGCCAAACCAAAACGTTTAATCTCTTCGGGTTCAATTCCCCGCCCCATGGGGCGTTAGAAACGGGAAGGCGGCTGCCCCGAAGGGAAAAACGGCGTAACCCCCTGCAGCTTACGGCGGGGATTGTCGTTTTTAGGTCGCCACAATTTTATTTTTGGAGATAATAAATGGTAAGGTTTGAGAATAAACGAGTAGGATTGGCAATAGCCGCAGCATTTCTGTTAGGTATGGTTACATCAAATGGTCATGCGGCAACAGCTAGCTATGATCCTGCGACGGGTGTTGTTGACTTTCCTGTAGTGGAAGTTTTAGATGGCGCAACCTCCTCTTTTTACAGCGCGAAACTGCAAGTCACTGGTAATGATCTACAACTGATAGCCGCTGACGTTATACCACCTGCAAAAGGACAACAACGTGTTGTATTTGATTCAGCAACAGCAGCTGTGCATGTGCCATCGGTCGTCGTAGGTGCAGATGAGTTTTATGCTAAGCTTCAGTTAGTACCTGGATCAAATCCTTTGCGTTTTTCCCTCGCGCAATTGGTGAGTAATAATTTTCAAGGTTGTCCTTCTTTTTCTACACCAGGGCCTAACCAGGGATCCTGTGTTTTAAGTGGTGAAATCAAGCAAGATATCACCTTAACTAAAAACACCCAATGGATTGTATCAGGCGGCGTTTTTATTGGTGGCAATAATACTGACAGCGCTACATTAACCATTAATCCAGGTACGCAAATTTTTGGTCAACAGGGTGCTGATTTCTTGTGGATCAGACGTGGTTCAAAGATCATGGCTGAAGGAACACCGGATAATCCTGTTGTCATGAGTGGTCCGTTACAGCAGAGTGGAGGCGAATGGGGCGGTTTGGTACTTGCCGGTAATGCGCCGGTAAACGGTTGTAATGAAGGGGTGAGTCCTTGCGAAGTGCCTTTTGAAGCCGTCACTTCAGAATTTTATGGCGGCAATAATCCTGAGGATAATAGTGGTGTAATCAAATATACACAAATTCTTTTTGCCGGTTTTGCCGTGCGCCCTAATGAAGAATTGAATGGATTAACGCTCAATGGTGTGGGTTCAGGCACAGTGATTGATTTTGTTCAGGTTCATAAAGGCCTGGATGACGGTGTTGAAATGTTTGGCGGTACGGCACAGATGAAGCATCTGGTACTGACTGAAAATGAAGATGACAGCCTGGACTGGGGGAGCGGATGGAGAGGACGCGCGCAATTCGTGCTGATAAAACAATCTGCTAGTGATGGAGACCGTGGTGTCGAAGCAGATAACAATGAAGTCAATAATGATAGCTTGCCCCGCGCAAAACCGATTCTTTCGAATATGACCATGCTTGGCGCTCCTGTTGCAACCGAAGGCTTTTTATTACGCCGTGGTACTGGAGCGAATATTTGGAATACAGTAGTGACGGGCTTTCCTGTGTGTATAACAATTGATGGGGGAGCCACTTTTCAAAATGCAGGAGCTCCGGGCAATCTAAGTGGTGAATTAACTATGGTTAATTCTTTTGTGAATTGCGCAACTAACTTTAAAGATGGTGTAGATGCGACGTTCACTGTCGCAGACTGGTTTAATTCGCAATCTGGAAACAAAGCTGAAGATCCGCACCTGAATGGCTATTTACCTGCAGCAGGGTCACCGCTGATATTGGGTGGCGCACCGGTCAATGATCCATTCTTTGTTACTGTCGATTATGCAGGCGCATTCAAAGATGAAGGTAATGATTGGACACAGGAATGGACTTTTAGATTTAACTAGGCTGTTCAGAAAGCTTCTTTATTTAGATGTTAAATAGAAAAGCATCCAATAAATTTAAGTGTTCTAGTTTTATTGAATAAAAAATCAATCGCTGGGTTTGCCGTCATCGGCACCAGCGATTGATTCTTTTACCTCCTCCCTACCCTTCCCCAATTGCTGTTTACACGTTTTAAACGTTGTTGATGAAATCAAGAATTAATTGGCACCAGCAAAACAGCTGCCAACAGCACGTTGGTTTCAGTTATCTCAATCAATGCCCCGGCGGTATCACCTGTCGTACCACGGATGCGCTGCATCATCATATAGCGCAATACTAAAAATGTCAGAATTGTCGTGAGGATTAGCCAAAAATGATCAAGACCTGTAATCAGCAGCAATAGGAGAGGTGTAGCGGTAACGATAAAAATACTTAATTTGCGTGGCTGATAAGTTGCCAGAGGTGCACCCAGCCCATGACGACGTACATACGGTGTGGTTAAAAATAAAAGTGGAATCAGTGTTCTGGCTAGGATGGTTGCATATAATAGAACAATCCAATTCTGCGCAATAAACAAACTATGCAGTGTAACAAATTTGAGCAGGAGCACTAATAGGATTGCCATTACTCCCGCTGGACCACAGTTGGGGTCTTTCATGATGGCTAAGGTTTTTTCTGTATCTCCCATGCCGCCCACCCAGGCGTCTGCACTGTCAGCCACACCATCCAGATGCAATCCACCGGTGAGTACAACCCAGCCAGTAAGCAGCAAAGCAGCCACCACCAGTGATGGTGCGTCACGCAACAGCCAACCCAGTGCACTCAGCAATATACCGATCATCAGACCAATCAGCGGATAAAACAACAGTGAATAGCCTACTATTTTCTCACTGGGTGGTGAGAACAGTGGTACCGGCAAGCGGGTAAGAAATTGTAATGCGACCAGAAAGGGCCTGATCATTCTGGCTTATCGCTCTTGAGTGCGAGCTGGCAACTGTTTTCATGCCATTTCACCTCAACAGTTTGCATGGCCGCATAGGGCACGTCAAAATTCAGCAGTTGCTGCAGCGGTTGCTGGCGGAGGTGACACAGCAGAATGCGCATGACCCCGCTGTGCGTAATCAGCAGGATATTCTGATCGGCAAACTGAGTGTGAATGTCTTGCCATGCTGCCAGCACGCGCGCTTTGAAATCCAGTAAATGCTCTGCTTGCGGCGGTGGATTATCTAATGGATTCTGCCAGAAGCGGACGAGTGCTTCAGCATCAGTCTGCATCAGCTCGACAGAAGTGCGCCCTTCCCATTCCCCGAAATGGATTTCCTGGATGCGTGCATCCTGTGTGAGCGGAATAGTGTAGTGTTCAGCCAGTGCCTGTCCAAAATGCGCACAGCGCTTCAAGGGAGAAGTAATGATATGCTGCCAATGCTTGGGGGACTGCTCAACACGTGTCCACATCTGCTGCCAACCTGCTTCGGTCAGGGCATGATCGGTACTGCCGCAAAATCGCCCACCATTTCCAGTATCGCCATGTCTGAGCAGATCAATATAAGCTATGGTAGTCATGCTATTGCTTTGTTATTGTTTTCTGGTCGAAACGTGAGCTGTAGAAAAAGTCGCCATTTCATTATGCAAGCTACAAGCCATGCGCAACAGATTGACAGCCACGGCAGCACCACTTCCTTCACCCAGGCGCATAGCCAAATCAAGCAGAGGAGTAGCATTAAGTGCTTTGAGCACATGAGTATGGCCGGATTCTGCTGACTGGTGCGCATAAATAAACCAGTTTCTACTGTCCATGCAAATCTGCTCGGCAGCAAGTGCCGCTACGGTACTGATAAAACCATCTATCAGCAACGGCAGACCGAGTTGAGCGCCACGGATATAGGCACCCGTTAGGGCAGCGATCTCGAACCCTCCCACACGGCGTAATGCTTCCAAAGGTGAATGAATATAGGAACGATGCAATGTCAACGCCCGTTCTATTATATTAATTTTATGAGCAATTCCTTTACTGTCCAGCCCACTACCTGCTCCGGCCAATTGTGCAGGGGGTGCATTCAGTAACAGGCAGGCAAGCGCAGTTGCGCTGGTAGTATTACCGATACCCATCTCACCTGCTATCAATAACTGCCGATTGTTTGCCTGTGCTTGTTCCACACTGACACCTCCCGCAGTGAGGGCTGCAACCAGTTGATCCTCGCTCATCGCAGCAGTGTGCACAAAATTGGCGGTACCTGCTCCCAAATGATAATGTCTGACATTAGTCAGGGTATCGGTTGAGTGAACGGTGCCAAGGTTGATGATTTCCAACTGCGCGCCAAGAGTGCGTGCCAGAACATTAATAGCCGCACCACCCGCAGCAAAATTTTTGATCATTTCACTGGTAACTGATTGCGGAAAAGCAGAAATGCTTTCGGCAGCAACGCCATGGTCAGCTGCAAATATCGAAATCTGCACATGGTCGACTGAGGGATATAATGTATGTTGCAAAGCAGCGAGCTGTACCGCAATCTCTTCCAAACGACCAAGCGCGCCAGGTGGTTTGGTAAGCTGCGCCTGATGTTGCAGCGCTGCCTGACGAATTTGTTCATTCGGCATAGCTGGCGATATCTTGAGCCAATCGAGTGAAATATGGCTAGCCATCAGGGCCTCCTTTAAGATAATGCGGCAGACCAGCTACCATCAAAATAACCTGTTCACATTGTCGGGCAACCAGTTGATGTAGTTTGCCTGCTTCGTCGCAGTAGCGGCGGCTCAATTCACCCATGGGGATAACCCCCATGTTGGTTTCGTTGCTGACCAGAATAACGCGTCCGGGTAAAGTTGGCAGAACAGAGAGAAATGCAGCATGTTCGTGCTCAAATAGGGTACCGTCTTGATGCAGCAGCAGATTGGTCAGCCACAGCGTCAGGCAGTCGACCAGCAGGCAGTGATTTTCAGCTGCCAACTGACTGAGTTCTGTCGCCAGTTGCAAGGGTTCTTCAATCAGCTGCCAGTGAACAGGACGGTTAGCTCGATGCAGCTCAATGCGTGCCCGCATTTCGGCATCTTCAATAGTAGCAGTAGCGATATAGGTTACTGGCAAATGGCTCTGGGCTGCCAGACGTTCCGCCAGCCGACTCTTGCCAGAGCGCACCCCACCCAGAATTAATGTTTTGCTGTTAGTCATGCGGATAAGCCCTGCAAATTGAGTAACTGATATAGCCGCTTGGTATCCAGGTAGTGGTCGATGCTATCCGCCAGCCGGTTAAAGGCTGCCTCACAGACGACATGGTAATTGGATGGTTGATGGCAATCTTTCAAACCAGCCCAGTTCAATAACGCTGCGCACGCCTCAGCAGATTCAAACAGGCCATGCAGATAACTGCCCATAATCAAACCATCTTCACTCATAGCGCCATCTGTACCTTGTGCCAAATAGATTGCCGGTGGATAGTTCTTCTGGAAGGTAGTCACGCCGCAATGGATTTCATAACCTGTCACAGTAGCGCTTTGATAGGCCAATGTGCCTTGCACATTGCGCAACAATTTTTCAGGCTGTAGCGTGGTATTCATATTAAAAAATGCCATCCCCTGTACGCTGCCGGCATCCCCTTCCAGACCGCCAGGATCATGGATTCCTTCTCCCAGCATCTGGAAGCCGCCACAGATACCGATTAGTTTGCCACCATAGCGCAGGTGCCGCCGAATAACGCGTTCCCAGCCCTGTTGGCGCAGCCAATCCAGATCAGCACGCACGCTCTTGGAGCCAGGCAGAATAATCAAATCTGCCGGGGGAATGGTTTCTCCTGGGCCGATAAATTGCAGCCTGACTTGCGGATGCAGGCGCAGTGGATCAAAATCGGTGTGGTTGCTGATACGCGGCAGTGCCGGCACGATAATTCGCAGATGCTCATGCTGAGTCGGTGCAATAAAGTCAGCTGTTTGCGGCAAAGCATCTTCAGCTTCAAGATGTAATCCCTGAAAATAAGGTAACACACCCAACACCGGTTTACCGGTGTATTGTTCCAGCCAATCCAACCCGGGCTGCAATAAGGCAATATCTCCGCGAAAGCGATTAATGACAAAACCCTTGATACGAGCCTGCTCACTCTCACTCAGTAATGCCAGTGTGCCAACCAGATGCGCAAAAACACCACCCCGGTCAATATCTGCTACGAGAATTACCGGGCAGTCGACCGCTTCGGCGAAACCCATATTGGCAATGTCATTGGCACGCAGATTGATTTCTGCCGGAGAACCGGCCCCTTCCACGATGATCCTATCGTATTGCGCAACCAAGCGCGCATGAGACTCGAGCACGGCGCTCATTGCGATCGATTTATAGTTATGGAAACCGCAAGCATCCATGTCAGCAATTGCATGACCATGAATGATAACTTGCGCACTTTTATCTGTGTTAGGTTTTAGTAATACCGGATTCATATCAGTATGCGGTGCCAAGCCAGCAGCAAAAGCCTGTACCGCCTGCGCACGGCCAATTTCCCCTCCATTGCTACTGACCACACTGTTCAGCGCCATATTCTGCGGCTTGAAAGGTGCAACACGGATACCCTGGCGCGATAACCAGCGGCACAAAGCGGTTACCAGCATACTTTTGCCAGCATCCGAAGTAGTCCCCTGAATCATCAATGTTTGTGCGCTCATAAATCCCATTAAATTTGGGTCAGTGCCCTGCCCAACCGCTGCCAGCCAGCTTCAGTAGCGGGCAAACCAAAGCGCAGACTGCTTGGGTCAGTAAAGAGTCGAATCAGAATGCCCTGATCGGCCAGTTTTTCAAAGACATAACTTGCTTCTGCTACACACACCCATTGGAAGAAGGCACTGCTCCCATTTGGAGTAAGATGATATTGATTCAGTAATGAATGTAAGCGTTGACTATCCTGCAGCAGTCGCTGACGGGCTTCTTCCTGCCAGCTTTCATCCTGTAGTGCTTGTATGGCCATCCAGCGTGCTGGCCCATTCACTGTCCATGGCCCAAGCAAATTATTGAGTGCCATTAATAATTGCGGCTGCGCACATACAAAACCTACGCGTGCACCAGCCAACCCAAAGAATTTTCCTAAAGAACGCAACACAATCAGGCCAGGATTCATCGTGTGGGATGCAATACTTAATTCTGGCGTAGCGTCGATAAAGGCTTCATCTACAATCAACCAACCATCACGTTGGGCCAGTTGCGCATGCCAGCCGAGTAACTGGGTGCTTGAAAATACCTCACCTGTCGGATTATTGGGGTGAATAATGATCAGTACATCCGTATTTGGCAAAGCTGCTGCTATTTGGTCATGTGTCACCGCCGAGACCGTATGATGATTACGTTTCCATGCGTAGGCATGTTCAGCATAACCGGGACTCAGTACGCTGACCCGTGAAGGCAATCGCAGTAGCGGCAATGCCTGGATTGCCGCCTGTGACCCCGCTACTGGCAAGAGAAAATCTGCTCCATAATAGCGACTGGCGACAGCGTTCAGTTCATCCTCCTCTTCTGGCAATCTTGTCCAGCTGGATGCAGGGGGTGGTCTGACAGGCCAGCCATTGGCATTGATGCCAGTGGATAGATCAAGCCAGTTTTCCAATGGGATAGCAAAGTGCGTCGCTGCCGCGCGTAAGCGACCTCCATGATGCAATGAGTGATGATTAAGCTGCTGCCATGTATTCAAGGAACCATTCTCCTGCGCAGATAATAATCAGCCAGAGTATCAATGCGCGATTGATCAATACTAACGCACGATCAATGTCATGGATCTCCGGTAGTCGCCCTGTTCCCAATAGGGGGCGGGCTTCCAGTTTGCCGTGATAGCAGGCAGGTCCACCAAGTGAAAGACTGAGGCTACCTGCACCTGCTGCCATGACTGGCCCTGCATTGGGGCTTTTCCAGATTGTCCCTTGCGTGCGCCAGCATACTAAGGCATGGCGCATTTCACCAGTTAGCGCATAGCTAAGCGCAGTCAGCCGTGCCGGTATGAAATTCAAACAGTCATCCAATCGTGCTGCTGCCCAACCAAAATAATTGTAGCGCGCATTACGATAACCCCACATGGCATCCAATGTATTGATCAAACGATAGGCGATAGCACCAGGTGCGCCGGCAATAATAAACCAGAAAATGGCACCAAAGATAGCATCATTGCCATTCTCCAAAACGGACTCAATCGTTGCTTGCGTGACAGCGACATGATCCAGTTCAGTCGTATCCCGACTCACCATCAAACCCACCTGCTGACGTCGCAGCTGCCAGATCATCTGCCAGCAATGCATCCTTTACCCTGGTAGCGTGCGTGCCGAGGCTATTCCAGCCAATCGCGAGATATAACACGAAAGCATCAACGGCAAAATGCCAGGGGATAAAATTGAGCCATGTCATAAGCAAGACCAATGGAGCAACCAGCAGCAGCACAGCCAAACTACCATGCAACCTGGCATCTGCATAAAGATAGCGTTCAGTCAACTCAGCCAGCTTGCCAAACCCTACCAATGGATGAAAACGACGCGGCTCACCGAGCCATGCATCCACTAGCAGCGCAGTCACAACGACCAGAGTAGTGCTCATTTATTAGATTCAATGCTGCCCCATGTGTTATGGAAGACCAATTCATCCAATGGACGCTCATCTGCCCACCCTGCCATTTTTAACATCGGTGCGGGATAAAATGCTTCGACATGACCCAGGCACAAAATAGCGACCGGTTTACTGCCTCTCGGCATATTCAATAACTGGGCAAGCTGAATCGGATCAAATAATGAAACCCAACCCATGCCTAATCCTTCGGCACGTGCAGCCAGCCACAAATTTTGAATGGCACACGCCACTGAAGCCAGATCCATTTCAGGCAAAGTGCGTCGGCCAAAGATATGTTGCTCACGCTGGTCACCCAGGGCAGCCACGAGCAGTTCTCCGCATTCCCGAATGCCATCGACTTTCAGGCGCATGAATTCATCACCTCGCTCAGCCAGCGCAGTTGCAGTGCGAACACGTTCCTCCTCTACCAGGGAGGCTAAGGCATTGCGCAGCTGAGGATCAGTAATGCGTATAAATCGCCATGGTTGCATCAAGCCCACACTGGGTGCCTGATGGGCTGCAGCAAGCAAACGTTTAAACACAACCGGATCAACTGGACCAGGAATAAAATGACGCATGTCGCGACGTTCGGCAATCGCTCGATAGACTGCAGCACGCTCAGTTTCGTTAAAACGGTGATCGATCATCTTGTTCTGACTCAGATATCTATTCAGATAGCTATCTCGCTACTGTTATAAATCAATCCCTTTTTGTGCCTGAATGCCAGCCCGATAAGCATGCTTGATATCGCGCATTTCAGTGACCGTGTCCGCTGCTTCACAAAGTGCATCGGGAGCGGCACGTCCGGTAATGACCACATGTTGCATGGGCGGGCGATTCTTTAAATCATTCAGCACCATGGTTAAATCCAGCCAGCCAAATTTGATTGGGTAGGTCAATTCGTCAAGTACGATCAAATCCAGTGTCGGATCACGCAGCATTTCTTGCACAATAGCCCAGCCGCGTTGGGCCGTTTCGCTATCGTCGTGCCAAATCCTGCGTGTCCCAGGTGAAGCCTTCCCCCAGAACATGCCAGATCACATTCTCCTGATGCCGGAAAAAAGCTTCTTCGCCGGTATCTGTACGGCTTTTAATGAATTGCGCGACCCCTACCCGCATACCATGCCCCAGCGCGCGTGCAATCATACCAAATGCCGAGCTGGATTTGCCTTTACCATTGCCGGTAAGAATCAGCAACAAGCCTTTATTCCTGATCTGCGCGCGCAATGGCGGCATCGATGACTTCTTTCTTGCGCTGCATGCGCTCGCGGTAGCGTTTTTCCCGTTCTGACTCTGCCTTTTCACCATCCGGTTGAGGGGGAATGCAATGGCACGCAGTTTCGTTCTCACGATCCTCTTCAGAATCTGACATGATGTTAACCTGCCGAGGTGTTAGAGGAATTGAATTGCTGGCGTAGCGCTACAAATGCAGCATGCATGACTATCGCAATCCCTGCATAAATCAGGAATGATTCAATATACATCGGGAAATACTTGATCGATCGCTCTGCAAATTCAACCCATGTGGTGGATTCGAAGCGGCCGGAGAAGAAATAAAAACCACCACCGGAAAATAATTCGCACAACATTAAACCTGTCATCATACTGAGAGAAAGTGGCATCAATGTGCGCCAGGTAAATTGATGGTGATGAGCATACCAACGACCAGCCAGCCATAATGAAATATAAGCAGGCAATAAAAACACATAAGCTGGCGTCAAACAGAAACCGCTGACACCCCCCCAGGTATAAGCTGCAAAATCGAGCCAGCCGCCAAGCGCCAGAAAACCCAGTAATGGCCAGGCTGAACGTAAATAGACACCGGCCAGAAAGAAAATGAGCCAGGAAGCATCCGGCAGGTTATGCAATGAGGCAAAATGATGGCCGCGGGTAATTATCATCAGTAATACCAGTGCTAGACCGATACCCATTTGATTGCGAGTGGATAAAGTAAACATTTTTTGACTCCTTGTTAAGGTTGATAACGTAAAGTAGCGAAGAAATTACGCCCCGGCTGGTTGAAGAATGCTGCCGTTTCATAGTGTTCATTAAACAGATTTTCAATTCGACCCAGTAGACGCCAGTGTTTGCTCATTATATATTCAGCGCGCAAATCAAATTTCACATAGCTGTCAAGTTTGCGTGTATTGGCTACATCATCGAAGCGTTCGCCTTCAGCCAGAAACATGGCCCCTACTCTGTATCGACCAAACTGACGATCAATATCCAGGCGAAATGTCTGTTCTGCCCGTCTGGGTAATATATTACCCTTATTGAGTCCAGATGAGCGATTTTCAGGATCCAGGAAAGTCAGATTGCCATTCAGTTGCCAGCCCATAATCTGTGTGCCGAGAACAGCTTCCAGTCCTTGGATACGCGCCTGATCGATATTAGCTGGCGCTAAGATGCTGGCGTCAAACGCAATCAACTCATCAATGCGGGTTTGATACACATTTAATGACCAATTACCCCAGTCAGGGCTGCCACGTACACCAAATTCAAAGCTGCGTGACTCCTCGGGGCGCAGATTGGCATTGCCAAAGCCTGGAAAAAAGAGCTCATTAAAGGTAGGCGCTTTAAAAGCACTGCCAAAACTGGCAATCAGACGTACCTTGTCAGTGATGGCATAACCCCAGCCAGCTCCCCCAGTGACCCGGCTGCCAAATTGCTGATTGTCATCATGCCGCAGCGATAACTGCACATTATGTGCAGCAATAGAAGCCAGATGCTGGGCAAAAACACCCCAATTGCTGCGTGAGTTTACGGTAAAAGCTTCTGTGCTGTTGACCTGATCATGCTGATAATCCGTGCCCACTGTCAGTTGATGATTCTGATGCAACATAAAATTATTTTGCCAGGTAATGGTGTCACGCGTGGTATCAAAGCGAGTCATAAAAACCTTACCCAGGTAATTATCCGCATCATCCCGGCTACGACCTGCAATGATATTTACCCGCCAGAAATCGAAGGGCGAGAAACGCGCAGAGCCACCGAAAACCTGTTGTGCTATAACAGCTTTGTTGACAAAACTGCCATCAAACTCCGTCTTGCCCGCTGAATGCATAAAATTACCCTCGATTTCCAATCCGTTCTGGAAACGATAGCCTGCACGGGCAGAACCGGCTACATTGCGATAACCATCCCGATCCGATCAGGTTCATTGGTAAAACATCCCGCAGTTTCCGAGCCGGTACAGGCATTAAAACCGCTCGTGCCGATACCACTCACCGTCATATTGAACCAGCCCTGCTTGCCACCACCTGAAAGACCGACCGAACCATTGAACGTAGTGTAGCTACCCCCACCAAAACTAAAGCTCGGCTTAATCCCCTCACCCACACCCTTGCGGGTAAAAATCTGGATAACCCCACCGATTGCTTCGGAGCCATACAAACTGGAACGCGGACCGCGCACAATTTCAATGCGCTCAATCTGTTCAACAGGGATATTTTCAAATGCCGTCGTTCCCGATGTGGCCGATCCTGCCTTGATGCCGTCGATTAATACCAGCACATGATCAGATTCAGTCCCGCGCATCTGCAAAAAAGTGCCTTTACCCGGACCACCATTATTGTTGACATTGATGCCCAGTACACCACGGAACAAATCCTCAAGTGATCTTGCCTGTTGGCGCTCTATATCTTTGCGCGAGATCACAGTCACCGAAGCAAGCGATTCTTCTGTCGTCTGTGCAGTACGCGTTGCAGTGACGATAATGGGCTTTCCTTGATGATCTATATTTTCAGCCAAAACAGTGGTAGCTGCAGTCGTAGCTGCACCTAGCCATAGCACAGCCATTGCCGATAACCGGCATTTTTGCATGATCTCATTCCTCCGCGCACACCCGCGCGTTGTCAGGTTAACAGGTCCGTCTTGCAGAGGAATTGAGTAATAGACAAGCAGATCGGCTTTGAGAAAAGCCAATCAAAGTGCCGGTTACCGCCCTCCGCAATAACATAGTATTTACTTCAGGCCGGTCTCCGGACTCATGAGCGGAATTCATTCCTGATCTACGCCTTCCCATGTCATCACACAGTGGCATGATGTAGATCGCTAACCCATTTACCGTTGCGGGGGCAGTGCTGGCATTGTCTGAATCAAATCAGAGCGCACCAGCTTCCCGTTTAACCTTCAAGATAAAAAATTCAAGAAGGCACCTGAGGTAAGTGGCGCGCAGACTACAGAATTAGGAAATGGGTGTCAAGTTTTACGGGATGATAAGATGAACGGCTCAATATCCACTTGTCATTCGAGCTCTGGCTGCTGTTTTGATTTCTGGAAATAAATAGAGCTTTTATCCAGGCATATAAGATTGCTGGCTCGATAACTGGATGCCTAAGCCTAAATTAGTCACGTGCCTAATCCAAAAGCCGTGATCTATTCATCATATTTGTGGATCTAACAAAGTTTGTTATGATGAAAGCTAAATCGACGCAATTCTATAAAACATAAGGAGATAGCATGCAACTTGCCGTGTTAGATGTCATTTTTGACGTAATATATTGCGTCATTTCGGAGGTCTAATTCTAGTTAGGTGCGCGATGACACATAGCCTCGACTTCACGAGCGTAAGCGAGAAGCTATTCCTAATCCAACAATTGGTGGCGGCAAGTCGCGATTACTGCAAGACAGGAGAGGTAGGAAGGCGCATTGACCGCTACGGTGAAGGAGCTTGGAGCGATTACTCATCCCGTCTGAGGCAGCTCGTAAGCAGCTACTCCATTGAGTGCGCGGTCAAAGCCCGCATGCTTCAGGACACTCTTGCCGGAACCGAGGATCTGAACTTCTCGGAGCTTGACGCAACTGCCCGCGAGGGCTCTGATTTAGGAAAGGTCCACGTCGGTTCCTTTGAGCTGACTGTTCGCGAGTCCTGTAACAAGATCATCCACGCTACAAACGTAGAGCTCGGGTGGGCCGAGACAAGATTCCGAAATCCGCACCGCCGCATCGAGTATTGGGACGGCACTTGCCACCTACGCGGCAAGCTAGGAAAGTCGCCTTGGCACGTAGAGCTAAACATGACGGAGCGGGCTGATTCTCTGGACTATTTCATTGATCTCGTTGCCAGCAGCGTGAGCATGGAGGACTTTCCCCTTGAGTAATCGTCCGTGCAGGCTCCCTGGTCGCGCACCTAACAATTCATTCAAGCCGCAGCCCAATCGCTGCGCGATTGGGCTGCGGCTTAATTAAAGCGTTATGCGGACTGTGGAACAGCCTGGGAGAGAGGACGGGACATGAGAGCGCGACTGTTTCTGCTATTGGTCTTCGCATTTGCTGCGCGTGCGGTCCTGGCTCAAACCATCACCTGCGATCGGTTTGAGCCGCAGGTGACGCTCGAGGGAAGCCGGCTCACCGTGTCTCTCGACACAGATCTACCGGACTCAACAACGGTGATGGTCAGTGTCTCTCGATCGTACTGGGCTGGCAGTCCGCTTCAGCAGTATCCGATCGACTACCTCGAAACAACTAGATCGACGGTCGGCGAGTGGCGCAAGCCGCACTCGGTGGGCGTTGACCATGCCGCCTGGCGCCGGAAGTTAGATGACCGGATGCGCACTCTTGCTGCTGCCGGGATTCCCGACAAGGTCGTCAAGATCGATGCCCATGTGGTCGTATCATTCACTGTTCCGATCAATCAGGCGGATCCTCGGTTTGGGACAGGGAATCGAAACCTCGTCGGCAAGAAGATTGCCACGACCAGCCTTCGGGTCGTTCAGGGCGAACGAAGGGTTAACCACCCGTTCGCGACGGGTGCGCAACCAGCTCCCGCGGAGTTCGTCAGTCCCGATGGCCTTAAGCAAGGGGGAAAGTACCGGCTCTCGCGACAGACTCCTCTGATGCCTGAACGCCATCCGGCAGATCTGATTCGGGCGATAGCCTTGATTCGAAGAGTTCCCGCAGACACCCTTCTAACGGTGCTGGCCATTGACCGCAGCGATCCTTCGAATCCATGGTATCGGGTCAGCGCAGCCAGTGCCGCCGGCGTTGTCGTGGCGACCGGTTGGCTAAACAGCGATGCATTGATCGGCCAAGAGATACGAGTAGTTCGGTGAGGAGCCGCATCACACGGGCATGCACAGAACCATTGGGGTCAGGCCTTACAATTGACATCACTACCCTAATATTTTAACCTTCAACAAGTTTAAATTTACATAGGATGCGCAGATGGCAAGACCTTTACGCATTGAATTTGCTGGAGCGCTGTATCATGTGACAGCACGCGGCAACGCACGGGAAGATATCTATCATGATGATATTGATCGTCAACAGTTTTTGCTATTGCTACAGAACACGGTCAATCGTTATGACTGGTATTGTCATGCCTATTGTCTAATGGACAATCACTACCATTTATTGATTGAAACCAATTCTCCAACCCTGTCCAAGGGAATGAAGTATCTCAACGGCACTTACACGCAATATTTCAATCGGCAGCATCAGCGTGTTGGCCACGTGTTTCAAGGTCGTTTCAAAGCCATCCTGGTGCAGAAAGATGCCTATCTGCTGGAATTGGCGCGTTATATTGCCTTGAACCCGGTGCGGGCACAGATGGTGCGAAGTGCCAAAGCGTGGCGCTGGAGCAGTTACCGCGCAACGGCTGGATATGAAGAAAACGCTGCCTGTTTAACCACTGAATGGATCCTCGCTGGATTTGACAAAATAAAGAGTGTCGCGCAGCAACGCTATCGAGATTTTGTTAAAGCCGGTAAAGAGCAACCCTCCCCTTGGCAATGGTTGAAGAACCAGATTTATTTGGGTGATGATGACTTTGTCAATGATATGCAACGCAAGCTTAAACCTGAACAATCACTCAAAGACATACCCAGAAAGCAAAAACAAGCCCCCGTCAAACCATTAAGCTACTTTGCTGATCGCTATAAGATACGTGATGAAGGCATGGTTCAGGCGTATTTAAGCGGACACTATACGCTCGCTCAAGTAGGTGAGCATTTCGGTGTGAGCTATGCTACCGTGAGTCGGGCTGTGAAGCAGGCGGAAAAAAGAAAGTGGGAATGTCAAATGTAAGGCCTGACCCTAAGATATGCACGAAAAATGTCTGAAGCTGCACGCCATCAAG
>CAWFHT010000023.1:0-165427 GCA_963815685.1 uncultured beta proteobacterium | reverse complement strand
TCAAATCTGGTGTACGGAGAGTTAAACGGCTGCCTGTTTTTGATCTCCTGATTGTTTAATGCCGTTAACAAATTTGACGCCGGTGATGACATCAGCTAACAGCTTATAGCCTCTTAAACGAAACCATTTTTTCTGTGCTGTTTCCATGAGTTTGAATGCCATAGTCAATGTGGTTGTCCTGCTACCACAATTCTTGGTTTTGTCTGTTCTCAATCTGACAGTAGCAAAGACGGATTCAACTGGATTGGTTGTTCTAATATGCTGCCAGTTTTCGGCAGGATAATCATAGCAAGCCAGCATGGAAGCTTTGTCTTTAGCCAGGCATTCCATTGCTTTTGGATATTTTGGGCTGAATCGTTCAATACAATGATCAAATGCCTGGTAAGCTTGTTCTCGGGTACTGGCTTGGCAAATATCATACCAGGCTTGTTTGACCTTGGGTTGCATGGCTTTGGGTAGTTTTTCCAATACATTAGCCGTTTTATGTACCCAGCAGCGTTGCTGGTCCGTTTCTGGCCAGAGTTTGGCTACCGCTTTCCAGAATCCCAGCGCACCATCACCCACAGCCAATTTAGGTGCATTCTTAAGACCTCGTTGCTTCAAATCGATTAACACTTCCTCCCAGCTTGCCGCCGATTCACGATAACCATCAGATAGCGCTAATAACTCTTTACGTCCTGTTTCATCAGAGCCAACTATCACCAGAAAGCACAAGCGATCGTCCATGCGTACATTGCTGTAGACACCGTCAACCCAGACATAGACGTAGCGTTTGTTACTCAGCTCGCGTCGACTCCAATCATAATAATCCTGCTCCCAGCCTTGCTTTAAACGACTGATCGTAGCTGCCGATAATCCTGGCGCAGCAGGCCCCAACAAATGCTTCAGCGTTTCTGAAAAATCCCCCGTTGAAATGCCTCGTAAATAAAGCCAGGGCAAAAATTCTTCAATATTTCTGGTACGCTTCAAGTAGGGTGGCACCAGGCTGCTGTTAAACTTGATGCCAGATTCAGAGCGATCCCGAACCTCGGGTACTTTGACCTCGATAGCTCCCAGCCCTGTTTGAATCGGACGTTCTGGCAGATAACCATTCCTGACCACTACCGGTTTTCCCTCATCAGTTTTTAAAGCACTATGTTGCTCAATAAAAGCAATTACCTCCGCTTCAATCGCTGCAGCCAACATCTTACGGGCGCCTGCGCGGAGAACTTCCTGTAACGGATCATTTTGATCTGGTTTACTCAGGTTAAAATGATTACTATCTATCATAGCGGTGTGCCCCTTCTATTGGTGATAGATCTGCCGAGATCTTTACCAACAGGTTACACCGCTTCCTTCTCCTGTCATACACCAGAAATGATCATAGCTCTATTTTGATGTCGTCATAACGAGTCAGATACTGGCTAATCCTCACTTCATCAAAGTAGCAGCTATGATGAAGGTCTAAATTATCATTCTTAAATTTGCAAAATACGTGCAGTTAATAAGTCTTTTTTGTCTATCGCACAGAGCCACTTCTATTGAAAAATAAGTCTCGCTTTAATCTCAAAATACAGACAGATGACTACGCTATCACTTGTTGCAGCATGTTCGAGTAACCTCTCTTTAGTTTGCGGAAATGTCTCTTTATACCTGCAGATTCATCAGCAATTCATTGAAAACAGAGAAATTTATCAAAAGTGTCAAACGAAATCATTATATTCATAAATCCTTTGTGCATGAAAAAATTCGTTTTATCCTTCTATGTAACTGGCTATTTCTATCTTATAGCCAAACTTCAGTGAATATTGGGTACAATGCATTCATCACATCTTGTGAGATGACATTTCCTTCACCACTTGGTACTTTATACTGAGACATAGCTGAAACCAATTGATCAATATGCTTACTCAGTAAGATTGAAGAACTAGCAGTGATCTGATCCAATTGATAAATGTTATTGCTATACCAGTTAGTAATTGTTAACTGGTCATCTGTGCCAGCTATATTTAGCTGTAAATTGTTCCCACTCCGGCTTAACCAGAGATTTTCAAAAGATACATCAGTAATTTTTAGAATATCAAAACTTGTTACCTCTGTATCATAATTATTGATAGTATCTTTTCCATCAGCAGTCTTGAACAAATAAGTGTCATTGCCTGCATCGCCGGTCAGATAATCGTTGGCACCAGCACCGCCTCGCAGCGTGTCATCCCCGCTACCGCCATACAGCATGTCGGTGCCTTCGCCGCCTTCCAGCACATCGTTGCCATTACCCCCAGACAGGGTGTCATTGCCAGCCAGACCGTCCATGGTGTCGTTGCTGGCAAAGCCTGTGAGATTGTCAGCCCCTGCCGTGCCCTGCAGCGCTTTCTGTTTAACTGTGGCGACATCCCAGCTGGTGCCATCGTTAAACTCAATGGCATCCAGCATATAAGTATCCTGGTAAAAATAGTTGCTGACGGTGATTTTTTCGCCGGTACTGGGCAGGGTCAGGTAGAGATTGTAGGTATCGCGCGTTACCATCACATCGCCGGGATTAATCCCTTCCAGGAAACGAAGCACATCATGGCGGCCGACGCTGGTGTCGTAGTTGCTGATGCTGGTATTGCCCTCTCCGGCAGCAAATAAATAAGTGTCATTGCCTGCATCGCCGGTCAGATAATCGTTGGCACCAGCACCGCCTCGCAGCGTGTCATCCCCGCTACCGCCATACAGCATGTCGGTGCCTTCGCCGCCTTCCAGCACATCGTTGCCATTACCTCCAGACAGGGTGTCATTGCCAGCCAGACCGTCCATGGTGTCGTTGCTGGCAAAGCCTGTGAGGTTGTCAGCGCCGCTGCGTGCCCTGCAGCGCTTTCTGTTTAACCGTGGCGACATCCCAGCTGGTGCCATCGTTAAACTCAATGGCATCCAGGATATAAGGATTGGCTGTATCCTGGTAAAAATAGTTGCTGACGGTGATTTTTTCGCCGGTACTGGGCAGGGTCAGGTAGAGATTGTAGGTATCGCGCGTTACCATCACATCGCCGGGATTGATCCCTTCCAGGAAACGAAGCACATCATGGCGGCCGACGCTGGTGTCGTAGTTGCTGATGCTGGTATTGCCCTCTCCGGCAGCAAATAAATAAGTGTCATTGCCTGCATCGCCGGTCAGATAATCGTTGGCACCAGCACCGCCTCGCAGCGTGTCATCCCCGCTACCGCCATACAGCATGTCGGTGCCTTCGCCGCCTTCCAGCACATCGTTGCCATTACCTCCAGACAGGGTATCATTGCCAGCCTGACCGTCCATGGTGTCGTTGCTGGCAAAGCCTGTGAGGTTGTCAGCGCCGCTGGTGCCCTGCAGCGCTTTCAGTTTAACCGTGGCGACATCCCAGCTGGTGCCATCGTTAAACTCAATGGCATCCAGGATATAAGGATTGGCTGTATCCTGGTAAAAATAGTTGCTGACGGTGATTTTTTCGCCGGTACTGGGCAGGGTCAGGTAGAGATTGTAGGTATCGCGCGTTACCATCACATCGCCGGGATTAATCCCTTCCAGGAAACGAAGCACATCGTGGCGGCCGACGCTGGTGTCGTAGTTGCTGATGCTGGTATTGCCCTCTCCGGCAGCAAATAAATAAGTGTCATTGCCTGCATCGCCGGTCAGATAATCGTTGGCACCAGCACCGCCTCGCAGCGTGTCATCTCCGCTACCGCCATACAGCATGTCGGTGCCTTCGCCGCCTTCCAGCACATCGTTGCCATTACCTCCAGACAGGGTATCATTGCCAGCCTGACCGTCCATGGTGTCGTTGCTGGCAAAGCCTGTGAGGTTGTCAGCCCCTGCCGTGCCCTGCAGCGCTTTCTGTTTAACGGTGGCGACATCCCAGCTGGTGCCATCGTTAAACTCAATGGCATCCAGGACATAAGGACCGGCTCCATCCTGGTAAAAATAGTTGCTGACGGTGATTTTTTCGCCGGTACTGGGCAGGGTCAGGTAGAGATTGCTAGGTATCGCGCGTTACCAGCACATCGCCGGGATTGATCCCTTCCAGGAAACGAAGTACATCATGGCGGCCGACGCCGGTGTCGTAGTTACTGATGCTGGTATTGCCTTCGCCGGCAGCAAATAAATAGGTGTCGTTGCCTGCATCGCCTGTCAGAGAATCGTTGGCACCTGCACCCCCGCGCAGCGTGTCATCTCCGCTACCACCATACAGCATGTCGGTGCCGTCGCCTCCTTCCAGCACATCGTTGCCATCGCCCCAGACAGGCTGTCATTGCCAGCCAGACCGTCCATCGTGTCATTGCTGGCAAAGCCGGTGAGGTTGTCAGCCCCTGCTCGTGCCCTGCAGCGCTTTCTGTTTAACTGTGGCGACATCCCAGCTGGTGCCATCGCTGAACTCAATCGCATCCAGCACATAAGGGCTGGCTGCATCCTGGTAAAAGTAGTTGCTGACGGTGATTTTTTCGCCAGTACTGGGCAGGGTCAGGTAGAGATTGCTGGTATCGCGCGTTACCATCACATCGCCGGGATTAATCCCTTCCAGGAAACGAAGCACATCGTGGCGTCCGACACTGGTGTCGTAGTTGCTGATGCTGGTATTGCCCTCTCCGGCAGCAAATAAATAAGTGTCATTGCCTGCATCGCCGGTCAGGGAATCATTAATACCCGCACCCCCTCGCAGCGTGTCATCTCCACCACCACCAAACAGCATGTCGGTACCTTCGCCTCCTTCCAGCACATCGTTGCCATCGCTCCCAGACAGGGTGTCATTACCCGCACCACCCGTTAAAGTGTCATTGCCTGCGGCGCCATTCATGCTGTCATTGCCATCCAAGCCGTCAATCGTATCGTTGCTGGCAAAGCCTGTGAGGTTGTCAGCGCCAGCCGTGCCTTGCAGTGCTTTCTGTTTAACCGTGGCGACATCCCAGCTGGTGCCATCACTGAATTCAATGGCATCCAGTACATAAGCGCTGGCTGCATCCTGGTAAAAGTAATTGCTGACGGTAATTTTTTCGCCGGTACTGGGCAGGGTGAGGTAAAGATTATAGGTATCGCGCGTTACCATCACATCACCGGGATTAATCCCTTCCAGGAAACGAAGCACATCGTGGCGGCCGACACTGGTATCGTAGTTGCTGATGCTGGTATTGCCCTCTCCGGCAGCAAATAAATAGCTGTCATTGCCTGCATCGCCGGTCAGGGAATCATTAATACCCGCACCGCCTCGCAGCGTGTCATCTCCACCACCACCAAACAGCATGTCGGTGCCTTCGTCTCCTTCCAGCACATCGTTGCCATCGCTCCCAGACAGGGTGTCATTGCCCGCACCACCCATTAAAGTGTCATTGCCTTCTGCGCCGTTCATGCTGTCATTGCCGTCGCTTCCATCCAGATGATCATTCCCTCCCGCACCAGCTAAAATATCATCACCGCTCAAGCCATTAATGGTGTCATTCGTCTCAAAGCCTATTATGTTGTCATTACCCAAAGTGCTTTGCATGACCATTTGTTTGACAGTCGCGACATCCCAGCTGGTGCCATCACTGAATTTAATCGCCTCTAATACATAAGCGCTAGTTGCATCTTGATAAAAGTAGTTACTGACGGTGATTTTTTCGCCAGTACTGGGCAAGGTCAGGTATAGATTGTTGGTATCGCGTGTTACCACCACACCGCTAGAATTGATACCCTCCATAAATTGCAGCACATCGTAGCTTGCACTCGTGTCATTATTATCAATAGAGGTATTGCCGTCACCGGCAGCAAACAGATAAGTATCGTTACCGTTTTCGCCTCTCAGGTGATCGTTTTCCCCCATGCCGCCGTGCAAAATATCGTCACCGTCACCACCCATCAACAGATCGCGACCATCGCCGCCTTGAAGAATATCGTTACCGCCACTACCAGCAAGAGTGTCATTCCCAGTACCACCATTGAGGATATCGTTACCGATATAGCCGTTTAACACTATATTGCTTGGTTCGCTAAAAATGATGTCATCTTTGCTACCGGTAGAGATATCTCGTTCGATAATACTCACATTCAAATCCAGAAGGATGACATCTGCTTGCTTACCACCGATGCCTTCATCAATCCAGTTTCGCAACAAATCAAGACCGTTCCAGCCATTTTGGTACAATAGATGCCCCGCATATTTGTTCAATTCGATTAAGTCGGCCAGTGCAGATGCAGGATCCACATCTTTTTGATTATTAAGCAACGAGTTCATTGCAGAAAAATCCACAGAAACTCCTGCCGTTTCAGTCACATTCAATGTAATCTCATTCAAGTATGGTGAAAGGCGTGTCTGCAAAACAAGGCTTCCATACACGGATTCTTTTAATGTCTCATAGCCTTGCTGCATCAACTCCGTTTGCGTAGTTGATAAAGATACGAATACTCTTTTTGTGCTTGTATCATTACTACCCGGTACCGTGCTTACTATGTTCTGCAATCCATTACCCATCGTTACCCGGTCTGTGCCTATCGTTACAAAAGCAGAAGCATTAAAACGCTCCAATACGCTGAGAATTTCTACTGTTTCCTGCTGCTGTTGCAAAAGCGTTTGATATTCTTCGCGTGTTTGTGGGCTAAGTGCATCCACAATACTGCTATCTGTCGAATTCCAATAGCTAAGATGTTTATCATGATCTGACCATGATTGGCCCGGGATCAAATAAAACAGGTAATAACCTTTGTCTACAGCCTGCTCGACACTGGCTTGCATGGCAGAAGTTTCAGCCCAGGCAGTTAACAAGTCATCCAGCAGTACTTTCTGACCAGCATAGCCAGTCTGACTGACGTAGCTTTCCACTAAACTGGCCAGAGCTGGGGACAAACTGGCTGCTTCTCGCAGATCGCGCACCAAACCAGATCCTTTCGCATTTGGCAGACTGAATGCTTCTTCTGTAAGTGGAATGCTATTAACAAACTCCCGATAAAATGGATTATTGGCAAGATCCAGGTTGCCTGTCTGCCCCTCGCCATCCACAGTCAAATGCGCTGCTGAGGCCGTTTGCACATTACCACTACCAAGATTGACATTTTTGCTGGTGGCTTTTAAATCAATACTGACTACACCTAGCTGTGATAATAAAAACAACTCATCAGCTGTGGAAATACCATTCTGGTTCAGGTCTCGCCAAACCCGCACCTGCGAGAATTGCGCATCATTCTGGTCAAATAACCCATCTGCATTGGAATCCAGATCCGATAATGCATCAAATCCATTGAGCGCGAGTTTTCCGTCAGATTTCACTGTATCAACCCCAAACAACTCTGCCCCTGTATCGATGGTGCCATTGTCATTACGATCCAGTACCAGAAAACCATCATCTCTGCCCACCCACCCTGTACCGGTTTTAATACCATCACCATCGTGATCAAAGACAATCGAGCCATTGATACCGATGGTTTCGATACCGTCATTGTCCAGATCAAGCACCAGCGGATCGGTCCGGGGCGGCACCCAGTTTTTGAATTGAAGAAAGAGATTATTAACGGTGTTTAATATACCTGCAAGATCACCCAGATCTTGCATGATAAAAGTACTGAGGCGACTGATTGCCCACGAAAAGTCTTCTGCAAGATTTTGGAAAAAGAGCGCCATATCGATACTTGTAACATCCCTATACAAATCTTCGAAAAGCTTCTCCCCAGCCAGCCCACCAAAGTATCCGCCAGCCAATCCAGCCACTCCCGTTATCACCATACCGGTTCCCACACCAACATTAATACCAGGTGCCAGCAGAAGACCAGCTACAAGCGCAGCAGATGCCGTTCCAGCAGCAAAACCACCCACTAAACTACCCGCATGCGCAGCTAAAATAGCGCCTGCCTCATTATGATTTCCATTGTTATAGGCATGCTGCGCCTGTGCTACAGCTAAAGCTGTGCCTAAAACATCTCCAACTAAACCTGCCTTGTTGAGTAAATCACCATATTTGACATACCGAGTCATATCAGTATTGGTCAAATGCATATCTTCTAATAATGCCAAGCGGGTAACATCAACACCTGCAGGAATTTCCTTGGCTGGCAAGCCCAGCACTCTTCCCATATAACTGTTCGTATCAACATATAGCTTGCCTGTACTATCGCGCCCCACATTCATATCCGCCAGATCTGCATTGGATGTAGCGCGAATCAGATCGACTAGTTCTGCCTTTGCAGCTCCTTCACCATTTAACAGTTTTTCCACCTGATACCGATCTTGCCAGCTCTGAAGATCAATGCCGTTGACTTTCTGTCCAGGTTGGATAGTTTTGCTCAACAGGGCTGGGATCTCCGTTGCCACAGCAACACTACTATCCGGCGCATGCGGCATAATCAGACGAAAATCACCTGCATGGCTGTTCACAAGCCGTGCTGATGCTTCATCCCAAAAACTGGTGTTGTTGATGCGAACACCATTTTCATCGATTCCGAGGTATAAAGTATCAAAACTTATTCCTTCGCGATTGGCAGCATCTTCTAGCGCTTGCCTAAAATCCACATTTTTTAAAAATATTCCTACCTGTGTATCTGTAATTGTCCTTACAGTAGTAGCATTTGAAAGAGATTCTGCAAAATCTAAGGCTTTAAATTCTCTGTAACCATTAACTGGATCTATTATTTCTCCTACACCCCCGCTATACAGCAATATAGTTGAATTTTCTGTACTGACATCTACGGTATTTGCCAGTGCTCGGAGTTCGTTAACAGACATTGGATTATTGGCATCATTTCTGGCAATAATTTCATTAATTGCGGATTGCGCATCCATCTTCCGAAGCTCCTATAAATTGGGGGAAAAAGTAACTGTCACGCTTTCGACATATTTTCTGGTAAAAGCGGAACCATAAGCATCCAGGGCTTCTTCAATCAATGCATGCAATTGAGATCTGTCCAGTTTCAGAAGTGATGAGGAAAATATTTGTACAATACGCCACTCGACAAGATATTTTTTGCTTTCTAACTGCTTCATTCTCCGAAATGCATCAAAATAAATATTATCTCCGTCAATATTAAGATTAAATTCTATCGGCTCCTGTGGTCTGCCACCTTTCGCTTCTTGCAGAACAAGATTTCTGCTCCCGATCTATGGTTTGCCATGTTCCATCTTCTTTTCTTTCATTCACAAACGCCATTTCATGATCTCCCTCTGCTATAAGTCATCATCACAAATGAGTATTAGGACTAGGAGCAAAGCTTCCCATCCTTTGCGTTCATAATTTTTCTTGCTTCACTTTTAATTGGCCTTTCTGTTGCTGGGTACTAAATAATCTGTACAAATGCGCTTGCGTCACAGTCATTTTATTCATGAAAAAATCGGGCTACGGCGTAGAGGGGATAAGAAAATAACTCAGGCCGGCAAACCCACAAGCAACAAAAAGCGTAATGCAATATCTCTTTATTTCAATTTATTGAAGTTATTAAACGCCATAAAAAAACTTTACTTTAGAGACAATTTATGACGATATGCTATTAGATCCAATCCAGTAAAAGTTGAGTCAAATAGCAGGGACCTTAAAACGACTATCCCGCCGCAAGCAGCGTGGTATTACGCCGCTTCTTCTTTCGGGGCGATCGTTTTATAGTTTCCAAATGCCCAAGAGGCGAAGAGTTGAGCCAGAAAAGATTAAAGTGAAATAGAGGTAGTGCTGGCCGTTTGGCTAGACTCACTATTTTGAATGATCAAAGAAATGCCTATTTTTACTTAAAGTAGCATTAAAAATACATGGGTTAAAGGCATTTCTGTTTCTCGAATGAAAATCGACCAGATAAAAAAATGTGAAGGCATCCAGCCTGGAAACTGCACAAAAATGAGAAAATTAAGGCTATGTCGTAATTAATTGTTGACATGAGTGTCTAATCTGTATCAGGAAGTAACAAAGAGGCAGTACACCATGAAAACAATGGAATCTCGAAAGTTTCGATGAAATCAATTGATCGCATGAGTCGCTAGCCAGCGAGACAAGCTTCGAAAGAGATTAGAAGGAAAAGTAAGCGTTGATCACAGTCGTTACGTTGATCTGATACAAAGCCTGAATGCATGAACCTGCGTGCCCATACTGTATGGACACGCAATTCGTATCGCTGGGGTAAAGTCTTGCGAGTTACAACGCTATACGATGTCGTCAATGCAAACGCACGTTTAATCCGCTTACCAATACGCCATTGGCACGGTTGCGCCAGAAAGACAAATGGCTTCATGTATGAGCAAACCCTGATTCACCGCCGGATTAAGTCTACGCAAATCCGCGAATAGCTGCGGGATAGCCAAAAACACCAGCTTTAAGTGGCGGCATCGTTTTTTGCGAATTACCGGCAACACGCCAATCTGACAAAATGAATGGCATTGTTGAAGCTGACGAAACATACTTCCTGGAATCGTTTTAAAGGACAACGCCATTTACCCAGACCCTCGCGCAAACGGGGTGGTAAAGCCGCTATGAGAGGCACATCAAAAGAACAGATACCCGTGCTAGTGGTACGTGACCGTCATGGTGAAACTGCTGGCTGTATCCTGCAAAGCACAAGTGCGGAACAAATCGGATCAGCGCTTACGCCTTTGTTAAATAAGGACGTCATTTTATGTACTGATAGTATGCCTGCATACAAACAGATTACCAGGCATGCAGGAATTGTTCATTACCCAGTCAATGTTGCCGCAGGTCTGCGAGTTATAAACAACATCTACCATATTCAGAACGTCAATGCTTATGACAGCCGGCTAAAGCAATGGATGATGAAGTTTCATGGCGTAGCTACACGTTATCTCGGGAATTATCTGGGATGGCATAGAATGATTGATCGCCTCGGTCAAAACATTACACCAACCCTTTGTTTTCTATTGTCTCTTGGGAAAATAAGACAATTTCAACAATTAATTACGACATAGCCAAAATTAACTTAGCTACTGACACCGTGGGTAAGTAAACCGAAGTTTTCCACATAAGAAATAAATCATATTGATGAAGTTGTTAATATTCCGGTAGCCTCTGGCACGCCGTTTAGCAAGCTGAATCTTGTTATTGATGCCCTCAAGAATGCCGTTGGTCAGACGGGATTCAACAAAGTGAATAATCCCGTTCCAATGAGAGATGACAGTGTTAGCAAAAGTCTGGAAAGCTGGGATTCTTGCTTGCTTGACTTCATCGCACCACTGGGTAAGAAAAGCGTGTGCACTGTGTTTATCTGGCATGTTCCACAGATCATTGAACAGTATTTTGAGGCGGTAGGCCTCCCCCAAAGTAGGGTAGAGGCGAATCATATTGGTTAATTGTTGCTGTTGTGTTTCTGAGAGCGACTGAGGGTTTTTTAGAAAAGTGTATTTGTGACCTTTAAGCGCATCGTGTTCCTTGCGTTCAGCTTTGCGTACCGCATCCATTGCTTCATTGAGTAGTTTGACGATATGAAAACGATCGAAGGTAATCTGTGCACAAGGGAAAGTATCTTTGACGCCGGCAATGAAAGCGGGCGATAGATCCATGCTGATCTGCTGAATTTGCTCTGCCTGTGCCCCTTTTGATTGCAAATGCCTGCCAATGGCTTGAACGGCTTGTTTACCTTTTCCTTCATTCACATAAATCACACGTTCACTTTCCATATCAACACCTACCGTAACATAGTTATGCCCTTTGCGCGTTGACGTTTCATCCATACCCAACTGGCTAATAGCAGAAGGATCATCTGCATGCAGCGCTTTGCCTACCCAATGGGTGAATATCGTCCAGATGCGTTGCGGATTGACTTGCATTAGCTCAGCTACACGATTGACCGGCATTTCCCGTTCAATCATGGCCAAAGCCAAGGCTTCAAACAACAAAGTAAAACCACTATTGGCGCGTGCCCACGGCATCGCTACATTAACTACATTGCCTGACGATGTTTTAATGCGAGGAACCGCACAATGCAAATAACAAGTATGCTCAAAGAAGTTAAGGTGTTGCCATGCCCGTTCCACCGTGTCATAAACACCGCAAAGATTTCCTGCCTCATCTGCAAATCGAGCACCTACAGCAAAACCAATTTGTAGATGTAATTCTTTTCGCTTTGATTCATCATGAACAAATTTTACTTCTTTAACTTCCCAAGGAGGCTGAAGGCCTAAAGCCAGACTAAACAAGGTTTCCTATCTATGACCGAATACTCATATCTCTAAAACTCAACAGACCCTAGCTACTGACTGAAGAATTTGAGAATAAGTGGTCTGGCCGCAGCGTTGGTTCTTGCCGAAAATTCTGATTAGACGCATAATCGATCTAACCTTTAACTTCACCCTGACTTCAATTTTCCAATATCGATTTCCGTCATCGCTGGGAGGGCTAGTAAAAACTGTATTTCCTAGCCCTCCCAGCGATGACGGTAGCTTGTAGTGAATCGATCAGCATTCGAGAATTACTACTCTAATCTGGTGCACTATCAGATCGACTTAAGATATTCAACAAGATCTGCCTTCTCTTCCTCCGTCAAATTCAGCCCAAAGTGCTTGTCATAATGATTGACCACCGCAAGGAGGTCTGCTGCACTCCCATCATGAAAATAGGGGGGATGCTTTTGGAGCCCTCGCAATGGCGTGGTTCGGTATTTCTTCGTGGCTGATTTATTAGCGTAGGTCGGGTCCGCACCCACTTCGGCTGGGTCATGCAGGAATGGTTCTTGCTGATTTGGGCCACGTACCACGTCAGTGAAGTGTGGTGGCTGATGGCAGCTAGCGCAGCTGGCTTTGTTACGGAACAAATGCTTGCCTCGCTGAGCGGCAGATCGGTCAAAACTCCCCTCTTCAGCCTTTGGCGTCTTCAGGCTCAATTGATACTCGTACAGGGCAGGCAGCTTTGGTGTAACCAGATCCGGAGTCTGCTCAATAGTGAGGCCGGTGCGTGGATCGGTGAAAGTCCCTTTACCCCCCATTTGCCCTATGCCTACATAGCTGTTCCAATAGGAGATAGGCCCATCCGCGGTGAACGTCTCAAAGCCAACGCCCTTCAATCCGTAAATCGGGGGAATGACGACCGGCTGCGATGGGCTATTGAGCGGAATGATGTTGGTACCATCAAAATAGTGGCGGACCGGATCGTATTTACCCGGACCCCAGGTCCTGAACTCCGCTTTAGTCGCATCGTCCAGTACCGGCGACAGCGCGACGATCGCACCGACATTCAAGTCGATGTTGGCCCACCCATCGAGTCGCTTGCCAATGCCCGGCGCGAGCGAGTTGTCGACGGACGAATGGCACAGTGCACAGGTCACACCAATGGTAGCGAGACGACCCAGTTCATCGACGCTGCCTTTCACCCCGACGACTGCATTCAGGCGTAACAGCTCAACCGTCACCTCTGGCTTTTTGAGATCAACTTGACCAGCCTGAAGCGCAGCGACAAGTTCTTTCGGTAAGGCATCGACATCAACCTTGAGACCGACCGCTAACGCAGTGGCAGGATCGACTGTCGCAATGGCCTCGTGCATCCGTAACACGTCGGTCCACAATTGCTCATTGCCAAAGGTATCAAAACGAAAAATCGCTTGTCCTTCGCGCTGTTTTTGTTCTGCATCGTCAGAGACGCTCATTTTTTCTCTCTCCGCCCAACTAGCCGGAGAATATCCAAAGATAACGCAGGTCATGAATATGATAAATGTAGTTGAAACTGGCGTGATTTTCATTATTCTTTTTCCTCTTCTGCAAGTTAACCAATTAACCAATAATCCTGTTTATGGCATGGATGAAGTTTCCTTTCTCGGGCTTTGTATTGTGCCGAAACAGCGATACAGAAAAAAACGATCTATTTCTATGGACACGAGTTACGGTGAAAATAGACTCATTTTTTTCTCAGAGTAGAATTCATAACGAATAGACATACTGTAACTTCAGCAATAAACCATCAAAAGGTTGTGTTTGACTAAAGTGACTAAAGTCTAGGGATAGGATACATTTCTCGCTCCGCCCGATTTGCCAGGACAAATCCAGAATTCAAGCAGACGATTGCCGTAGTAAATACTGCTTTAGCTGCTTAATTCTCATTAATTTTCCTCTTCTACAGCATACCAATCATTTAATTTATGCTTCGGTTGAAATCCCCTCACTTGCGCTTTGTGATAAGCCGAACCAGTAGAGCGAGAGAAAGAATCTTCGTCCCTATACATGGTTCTAAAGCTACTGTTTCTAGAGTTACTGCCTGTCGCTGCTTTATTTTTCATGACATCCGTGTTAAATGGTTTAGTTGATCTCATGCTGTCTCCTTCGTTTAAGCAAAAACAATTCCAAATAATTAACAAGATGATCGTAGTGATATATCACTACGCTACGAGTGATATTTGATAGAAAAATAGAAGATAATTAAATACGTGCAAACACGTAAGGGATAACCCTTATACTCCATGTTATAGACTACAATTGATAAATAAACTTTAAATAAATCATTAACTTTCAACAAATAATACGATCTACCAAATCTATTAAAAATTATTCCAGATGTGCCGAAATATTTCTTTTTTTTCCATTTCAGCAAATCAAAAGGGTAGAAAATGCATTAAAAAAGTTACCAAGCGCTTGGCTTCATCGCTGCTTTCCTCGCTGAATTGAAAAAATCTGAGCCCTTGGCCATTTGATCTGATTATGTGAAGTAAATGATGAATTTGAATCGGCTGAATCAAGACCGAATCAAGATTCGGCCAATTACTATACAATGAGGTAATTACAAGTATAGTGGTATAGTGAAGATTGAGTATTCCATGATCTGGCATGAAGAAATCACGAAGAATGTTAGTTTGGCATTAGCAGAAGATATTGGCGCAGGTGATCTGACCGCATTATTGGTCCCTGCAGATAGAGCTCTGACTGCTAGCGTTATAAGTAGGGAGCAAGCAATATTATGCGGTGCTATCTGGTTTGAAGAATGTTTCCGGCAGCTATCTCCCGCCATCAAAATAAGCTGGTTGGCCCAGGAAGGCGAGAGAGTTCAGGCGGATCAAAAATTGTGTGAAATAACAGGAAACGCCAGAGCCCTATTAACGGCAGAACGCACTGCATTGAATTTCCTGCAAATGCTTTCTGCGATTGCCACCCAGACGCGACGCTATGTCGATGCCATTTCAGGCACAGGTGCAATCATTGTCGATACACGCAAAACTTTGCCCGGATTAAGATTTGCACAAAAATATGCAGTGAAATGCGGTGGCGGTAGTAATCATCGTTTCGGATTGTACGATGGGATTCTCATCAAGGAAAATCACATTCTGGCTGCTGGAGGAATTGATCCAGCCTTACGAAAAGCTAAGGAAATCGCACCACCGTGACGTATTTATCCAAATTGAGGTTGAAACGCTGGATGAGTTGCAACAAGCACTCAATGCAGGTGCAACCATGATCCTGCTGGATAATTTCGATCCTGAAAGATTGCGTCAAGCTGTTGCATTGAATCAACAACTCACAAGTAAATGCGCTATTCTGGAAGCCTCAGGTAATATCACTCTGGCGAATGTGCGCACGGTAGCGGAAACAGGAGTAGACAGAATTTCTATCGGTAGTCTGACTAAAGATATCAAGGCATTGGATTTATCGATGCGTTTTCTACCGACTGCCTAGCTTATGCCAACAAATTCAGAATTTTTTAATTTATATCGTCACGGTTTTGTCCGTGTTGCTGTCGGCGTACCTGAGGTGCGCGTGGCCGATCCAGCATTTAATGCTTCTGCAACCATCGCGCTCATGACACAAGCGGTTGAGCAACATGCCATCCTTGCTCTCTTTCCGGAGTTAGGATTGACAGCTTACTCATGTGAAGATTTATTCCATCAGCAGACCTTGCTTGCAGGCGCGATTAATGCACTCAGCAGGGTGCTAGAAGCTTCAGAGCAACTTGAACTGATCACAGTGGTCGGCTTACCATTGCAAGTGAATCATCTGCTTTTCAACTGCGCAGTGATTGTTTATCGTGGTCGCATTCTTGGTGTCGTCCCTAAGACTTTTCTCCCTAATTATCGGGAATTCTATGAACTGCGGCAATTTGCTCCTGCCACCGCAGCTTGCTGCGACACTATTACCCTATGCGGCCAAAGCGCTATTCCCTTTGGCGAAAAACTGGTATTTCTGGCAAAAAACCAACCTCACTTCAGTTTCTTTACAGAAATCTGCGAGGATCTGTGGGTTCCTGTCCCACCTTCATCTCATGCAGCATTGGCAGGCGCCACCCTGCTGCTAAATCTTTCGGCCTCTAACGTCACGATTGGCAAATATGAATATCGCCATAACCTGGTAGCCAATCAGTCAGCGCACTGCCTTGCGGCATACCTTTATACGGCAGCCGGTGCGGGCGAATCGACTACGGATCTCGCTTGGGACGGTCATGCCATGGTTTATGAAAACGGGATTCTCGTGGCTGAATCCAGCCGATTTCATGAAGGCTCACAATTAATTTTTGCGGACGTGGATCTGGATCACTTGATTCAGGAGCGCATGCGGCAGAATAGCTTTGGTCAGAGCGCACAGTATTATCGAGAAGTAATTCGGCAATTCCGTAAAATTTCCTTTGAGCTCAACTTACCAACTACTATCCGGCTACTTTGCCAGCGCCAATATGATCGCTTTCCTTATATTCCTGCTGATCCAGCTACACGCGACAGCCGTTGTTTTGAAGCCTACAATATCCAAGTGCTGGGTTTAGTGAAACGACTGAAACATACAGGTATCCAGAAGATCGTGATTGGCGTCTCAGGAGGGCTGGATTCCACTCATGCGCTCATCGTGGCAGCCCGCGCGATGGATGTACTGCACTTTCCGCGCACGAATATTCTCGCCTATACCATGCCCGGCTTTGCCACAAGCGAACATACCTTGGCCAATGCCAAAGCCCTCATGCAGGTGCTTGGCTGCACTGCGCATCAAATTGATATCCGGCCAAGTTGCGAGCAAATGCTGCGGGATCTCGACCATCCATTCATTCACGGCGAACCGGTCTATGACGTCACATTTGAAAATGTGCAGGCAGGTGAACGTACCAATCACCTTTTTCGTCTGGCAAATTATCACCATGCCTTGGTGCTTGGCACGGGAGATCTGAGTGAATTGGCTTTGGGTTGGTGTACTTATGGCGTCGGTGATCACATGTCACACTACGCCATTAATGCTAGTGTGCCCAAAACGCTGATTCAATTTCTGATTCGCTGGATTGCTGACACTGATCAGCTCGGTAATAAAGTAAGTCTTGTCCTGCGTGCAATCTTGGACACAGAAATCAGCCCTGAACTCATTCCAGGAAAAACAGATAGTACTCAACCTGCTCAACGCACGGAAGACATCATTGGTCCTTATGAACTACAGGATTTCAACTTGTATTACACCACACGATTTGGTTACCTGCCGAGTAAAATTGCTTTCCTGGCCTATTGTTGTTGGCGTGACCGTACACAAGGCCGCTGGCCTAACATACCCGAATACAGGCGGAACCAATATAACATTGGTGAAATCAAACAATGGCTACATGTTTTTGCCTACCGGTTCTTCCAGATCAGCCAATTCAAGCGCAGTTGCATTCCCAACGCACCTAAGGTGGGTTCAGGTGGTTCGCTTTCACCACGTGGAGATTATCGTGCACCAAGCGACAGTGAAGCAGCAGTATGGCTGGATAACATTGCGTGCATTCCTGATGTCACGCCAGAAAACAATCTATCCAAGTAAGAAACAATTTGATTGCTGAGAGCTCACTACCTAAAGCTTTATGAAGAAAATCATCCTCAAGGCAGGAAAAGAAAAATCCCTGTTGCGTCGGCACCCCTGGGTCTATTCGGGTGCAATTGGTCGTGTAGAAGGCAATGCGAGCGATGGCGACACTGTTCAGATATACTCAAGCCAGAATGTTTTCCTTGCACATGCAGCCTATCATTCCAAAGCACCGATTGCTGCTCGCGTATGGTCGTGGCAGCAAGATGAGCGTATTGATGAAGTATTCTTTTACCGAAAATTAACTCACGCATTGGGATTTCGCAAAGATCTGGGTTTGTCTCAGTTTAGTACGGGTTGCCGTCTGGTGCACGGTGAATCCGATGGCTTGCCTGGCTTAGTAATCGATCAATACGATCGCGTGCTGGTTATCCAGATTGGCAGTGTGGGGGCAGAACGCTGGCGGGAAGTGATCCTGGATATTTTAAAAGATTTATGTAACCCAACCTGTATTTACGAACGCTCCGATACCGATGTACGCGAATTAGAAGGTTTGACCAAACGTACTGGTGTGCTGTGGGGTGAGTTGCCCCATGATCTGATAATTGAAGAATATGGTCTACATTTTGCCGTGGACATAATGACTGGACAGAAAACTGGATTCTATCTGGATCAGCGCGATAATCGTGCCAAAATTGGCACTTTGGCAAACGAGAAAGATGTGCTCAACTGTTTCTGCTACAGCGGTGGGTTTTCTGTATACGCCAAGCAAGGAGGCGCCAAGTCAGTCCTGTCAGTGGATTCATCAGAGGATGCATTGAAACTCGCACAACGCAATTTTGCACTGAACGGACTAGCAACGGATTCCCAAGAATGGCAATGTGCCGATGTATTTCAAATGCTGCGTAAATTGCGTGATCAGAATCGAAAGTTTGATCTGATCATTCTTGATCCACCTAAATTTGCGCCAACGGCTTCGTTTGCGGCTAAAGCAGCGCGTGGATACAAGGATATCAATCTACTCGCTTTCAAATTACTGAGACCTGGTGGCATAGTGGCAACCTATTCCTGTTCAAGTGGAATCAGTAGCGATCTGTTTCAGAAAATCATCGCCGGGGCTGCTTTGGACGCAGGTGTCAACGCACATATTATCGACCAGCAGATGGCAGCGCCAGATCATCCCATCTTGCTTAGTTTTCCGGAAGGCGCCTACCTCAAGGGGCTTCTGTTGAAAGTGACAGATTAAACCTTATCATGGCTGTAATTGCTAGCAAATGAGCGCACATGCTACTATTGTCATGATTATGTAATATAAGTATTAAGTATTTTATTCCAGTCTTCTATGCATTCAAGCCATCCAATCAAATTACCTTTCGGAAGCTCTTTGACGCCTTGCAAGCTCACAAAATATATTCGTAAGCTGGAGATTTAAATTTGAACCCGCACGCAGCACGATCGATCTCTCCCTTTGTATTACTTAGCACACTCAAGACCAACCGGAGCCTGATTTATAATCTGATCAGACGAGAAGTAATTGGTCGCTATCGTGGTTCTGTCATGGGTTTATTGTGGTCATTCTTCAACCCCGTATTAATGCTGACTGTTTATACATTTGTATTCAGTGTGGTTTTCAAGGCACGCTGGGCAGGTGGCACTGAGTCCAGAACAGAATTTGCCTTGGTGCTTTTTGCAGGGCTTATGCTTTTTAACTTATTTGCAGAGTGCCTAAATCGCGCACCCAGTCTGGTTCTGGGGAATGTCAATTATGTTAAAAAAGTCGTATTCCCACTCGAAATACTCCCTTTCGTAGCCATGGGTTCTGCTGCTTTTCACCTATTAATTAGCTTATTTGTCTGGTTGGTTTTTTACTTGATTTTTTTTGGTACTCCCCAAGCAACTATTGTACTGCTACCTGTAGTACTGATTCCTTTCTTTTTGATGACTCTGGGATTGAGCTGGTTTCTGGCTTCGCTGGGAGTATATTTGCGTGATGTCACTCAAATTATTGGGGTAATGACGACTGCGCTCATGTTTTTATCACCAATTTTCTATCCCATCGCTGCTTTGCCTGCAGAATATCACTTAATTATGCAAATCAGCCCGTTAACATTCAGCGTTGAACAAGCCCGGGATGTGATGATTTGGGGCAAAGGATTGGATTGGGGTGCCTGGGCTATGTATCTGTTATTTGCTACGATCATTGCTTGGTTAGGTTTTGCCTGGTTCCAGAAAACGCGCAAAGGATTCGCAGATGTCCTCTGAGATTGCTATCAAGGTTGAGAACCTGAGCAAGTGTTACCATATCTATGAGAAACCCAGAGATCGACTCAAGCAAATGTTCAGTCGAGGACGACGCCAGTATTATAGAGAGTTCTGGGCACTGAAAGATGTATCGTTTGAAGTCAAAAAAGGTGAAACTATCGGCATTATTGGCCGCAACGGCAGCGGAAAATCCACTCTGCTACAAATAATCTGCGGCACACTCACCCCCACGAGCGGCACCGTACAAACAAATGGACGCATTGCAGCTCTTCTTGAGTTAGGTTCAGGCTTTAATCCTGAATTCACCGGGCGAGAAAATATCTACATGACTGCCTCAATCTATGGGTTAACTAGCAGCGAAGCGGATGCTCGATTTGATCAAATTGCCGCTTTTGCAGATATTGGTGACCATTTAGAGCAAGCAGTCAAAACTTATTCAAGCGGCATGTATGTGCGTCTGGCTTTTGCAGTCATTGCACATGTAGACGCAAATATACTTGTGATTGACGAAGCCTTAGCTGTGGGCGATGCGTTTTTTACCCAGAAGTGTATGCGCTTTTTACGCGAGTTCATGAAAAATGGCACCGTCTTGTTAGTCAGCCACGACACAGCAGCTATTAAAAATTTCTGTAGCATTGCTAACTGGCTGGATAAAGGGCATCTTCGTGAGCGAGGAATACCAAAGGAAGTGTGCGAACACTACTTGCAGAGCTATTATGAAGCTCAGCATGATGAGCTTGGAGTCAAGAATAGTGAGCCAGCTACTGATATTGCTTCCCTTCAAACCCTGCAGCGTGAACACACGCAGGATCAACGACTGCCATTCCTAAATGCGAGCAACTTGCGCAATGATTTAAAGTTATTTCAATTCAACCCTGATGCGCCCTCTTTTGGCTTGGGGGGAAGTCGTATCATCCGTGTCGAGCTTTGCGACTCAGCTGGTGAACCATTAGCTTGGGCTGTTGGTGGTGAAGATGTCATGCTGGTTATAGATGCTGTCGCTTTACAAGATTTGCATTCACCCATCGTGGGTTTTGTGGTCAAAGACAGGTTAGGTCAAGGTCTATTTGGGGATAACACTTATCTTAGCTATGCCGGCACTCCATTTATTTGCCGCGCCGGACAGTTTCTAAAAGCACACTTTAACTTTCAGATGCCTCGTCTGCCTGTGGGTGACTACAGTATCACTATCGCTATCGCCGACGGTACGCAACAAGAGCATGTGCAGCATCAATGGATATTTGATGCTTTTACCTTCCGGTCCGAATCTACCAGTGTTTCAGCTGGTTTAGTGGGCATTCCAATGTCACGCATAGACTTAACAGTACAAAATTTTTTCTCATGAAGTAACTACTCTGATCGATTAATGAACTATCTCACAACCTCAGCTCTGATGGTTCCAGCGCACTTCTCTATACCCGCCCCTTGGGCTGGTCATATCCCTTTTGCTGCGTGGTTAATCTCGATACAACAACCAAAGTGCCTCGTGGAGTTGGGTACTTACTCAGGCATTTCCTATATGGCTTTTTGCCAGGCCATTAAGGAACATGGCTTGTTGACAGAAGCATATGCGGTCGATACATGGCAAGGCGATCCCCACGCGGGGACATATGGTGAATCGGTGTACCAAGCGCTAAAAGAAGTACATGATTCATGCTATGGTGTATTTTCAACTCTAATGCGTATGACCTTCGATGAGGCCAGGTCCAAGTTTGCTGACTCAAGCATAGATTTACTACATATCGATGGTTTTCATACCTACGAAGCTGTACGTCATGATTTTGAAAGCTGGCTGCCCAAACTCAGCGAGTGTGGAGTAGTGTTATTCCACGATACCAATGTTTATCGAGATGGCTTTGGTGTTTATCGTCTCTGGGCAGAAGTTGAGCGCCAATACCCGTCAATCCAGTTTAAACATAGTCATGGATTGGGAGTACTATTAGTCGGCACTAAACAGCCCAAGGAACTGCTCGAATTATGTCAACCGGCCCAGGCAGCAAAGACACGTGAAATTTTTGCAGCACTCGGGGAACGGCTAGAAACGAAAGCGCAAATATTGACGTTTCAGCATCAATTAAAGGACGCTTTAGAACGTGAACATGAGCAATTGCTTGCGGGTGAAAAGCGCCATCAATGGATACTGCAACAGGACGAAACTATCCGCACTCAGGAAATCCGCCTGCAGCAACAAGACGAAGTCATCCGCACTCAAGAAATTCGCCTGCAGCAACAAGACGAAGACATTCGCACTCAAGAAATCCGTCGGCAGCAACAAGATGAAGTCATTCATACTCAAGAAATCCGCCGGCAGCAACAAGACGAAGCTATCCGCGCTCAAGAAATTCGTCTGCAGCAACAAGAGCAGATCATTCGTACTCATGTGTTGGAGTTAGATCACCTAGGAAAACAACTCGCAAATAGTCAAAAGCTTATAGAAGAGATTTATGGATCTCGCAGCTGGCGCATCACGGCCGGTCTACGCCTTATTGGGCGGATGATGCGTCAAAAAATGCCTCTTCTACGGAGATTGCGCAACGGTATGCGCTATATAACTAAAGGTGAATGGAAAGCTTTAATAGGACGCTTCACTACCCTACGCCGCGAAGCCGTTATTGAACAGCGATTCAACCAGGTACACACTAGCATTCGCCCTATAGGCATCATGACAACCCCACACACGCTGTTTGTGGCACACCTCATGGTCCAGGCCCTGCAAAAAGCAGGCTTTAACGTGGAAGTGTTTACCGAAGCACCCGAAACATTTGAGCTGGGTACCTATTTTGTACTGTGCCCACAGATGTTTAAACGATTGCCGCCAGGAGAAAAACGCATTGCCTTCCAAATGGAACAATCAGTCAGTTCCCGCTGGTTCACACCGGAATATTTCAAGCTACTTGAAAACTCGCTGGCAGTGTTTGACTATGCTCAAACCAATCTTAGGTTTATGGAAAAATACGGCATTGTTTACCCTCATACATATTTTGTTCCCATAGGAGGTTTTGAAGATTACGCTGCATTTTTGCAATCCAATGGGTTGGTAGCCGAAGGCCAAGACGAACCTTGCGAAGTTCTATTTTATGGTGACGTCAATGCACCGCGCCGCCAAAAACTGCTTACAGCTTTACAGCAGCACTTCAATACTCGTGTAGTGGGCAATCTGTTTGGCCCAGAATTGCACCGGGCATTGATCAGTGCACAAGTGCTTGTCAATATTCATTACTATGAAGGTGCGCTGCTCGAGACCACTCGAATCTACGAAAGCTTGTCATTAGGCGTAGCCGTGGTGTCAGAAATCAGCGCTGACATCAGTGAGCACCAGGTATTAGAGGATGTTGTTCATTTCGTACCGATAGGTGATGCCCAGGCATTGGTCCAAACCGTCTCTCAGGTCTTAAAGCAAAAAGAGGCAACACAAGATAGTGTGTCAAACAGCGCAGTTACTCAGTCGAAGGTGAAGCAGACAGCTCAATACTTCAATTTTATGTTTTACCGCGCTTTGTATGCACTGCGCATGCTGACCCACCAACAGTGGAATCAGCTCACTGCTGATTTCCCTCTACCAAACCAAAAACTGGCTCTAAGTCTGCCAGAAACCACAGAGAGAAGGGCCACCTATCTTGCTGTACAACCAGAAGATGTCACGGTATTTGAGGGCATACGTTACCGTCCGAGTTGGATAGGGTGTGCATTGAGCTATCAATATCTGGCAAAAAAAGCATTAGCGGCAGGCGTTCCCTGGCTTGAAGTAATGGAGGATGATGTGATGTTTTTGGATACTTACCCTGAACGCAGAGCCATCGTTGACGCTTGGTTATCAGAACATGCCGGAAAATGGGATATATTTGCCGGCCTTATCGCTGAGGTGCACAAAGACACTCGGATCATAGACGTAGAAAAATATAACGGTTTAATGTTCGTTACGTTGAGCCGCATGACGAGCATGGTGCATAACATTTATGCTAAAAACATATTGGAAATTATCACAAAGTGGGATCCTGATAATGCTGATGCTCAAACGAACACAATCGACCGATATCTTCAGTCAAACTCAAGTTTGCGTGTCATTCTTGTCTTGCCATTTTTGATTGGGCATCGAGAAAATGTAAACTCCTCACTTTGGGGAATTAATAATAGGCAGTATACTGATTCGATAAAACAGGCTGAACAAACTTTATTCAAAATGAGTGAAGATTTTGAAATTCAAATACACTCAAGCAATTAGCTTTTATATTCAATGCGAATAGCTTCGAGAATCGCCCGCCATGCCTCAAGTTTACGCTCAAAAGGTATTGAAGCATTAGCCGGACTGGTTGAAGGTAACCGGCAATAGCAGAGCGCATTGCTCTTAATTCTTGGCATGACCAACTGCTTGAAACAGGTTTCTGCTTTGGTACCATTAAAGAAAAGATGGGTGATATTGCGATGGCTACGGAAAAAGTTTTCAAAATCGTTGGCTATTTGCGTTTCAATTTCAATTCTTGCGTCCAGGCTACCGTTTCTTTTACAGGAATGAAGCACATCCCATAACGCAATGCGTGCTGATCTCAGTGCCTGAACTTTGTTGGCATAAGGTATCGCGGGATCAAAAGAAAGCAGTGCGGCCATGATGCGCCAGAAAGCATTCTGTTTATACGCATAATATTGCCCCGCAGCTAACGACGCAGGTCCCGGCATGCTGCCAAGAATGATTATTTTGGCGTGCTCATCCGCTATTGGTGCAAAGCTATAAATCCTTGTCATCAACTATCTGTTTATGCTTGAAATACGTAACCCCCAGGATCGTGCTTGCGCCTGATGCATCGACCTGGGCGCCTGCGTTTGCCGAAATATTCAAAAAACTACCCTCACCAAAACGGATTTCCCACTCATGTAAGGATTGGCAGGAACGCACTTTGTTAATTCTATCCAGCACATTCAAACAGACCAGTTCATAAATTGCTTTTGCCCAAGCAGCTTCATTGTCAGGAATAGGCCTATTTTTTTCTACCGAGCTTTTGTTTCTGCCGTCACTCTCTCCGCGAAAATAAGAAATACTGCGATGCTTAGGAGTATCTTCCAGTTCTATCCGGTAAAGCGAATTCCGGCCGCCAGGAAGGGGTGTTTCCTTGATGAAAATCGAATTTCCTCGCTGTAAATAGCCTGCTGCTTCCAGGATGACTGGAACATCTTCTGGCAGGGTACTCAATGAGATACCTTCGATTTCAAGATCAAGAAACCGCTGCAACGGAAAGGAATCGCTGGATTCAGCACCTGTCGTTGCGAGTATGGTGGATGGTCTGAGCAACAATAGGGTCATTAAAAAGAGAATGCTGGAATATTGATGAAAAAGAAGCATCTATTAGTCCTCCAGTCAGTTGTAGGAAAGCCAGTGGCTGCTATCAGCCTATCACTTGTATTTTTAAGCTGGAAATATTGCTGGATTTGACTACATTGCCCATTCTAAATTCACTAACCTGATTCCATTTTAATCCTCTGTCGATGTCGAGCAAGATAGAGTGGTGTCCATGCATGCGGAATTCTGAACACAAAATGATAGCGCGCAACATGATAGCAGGGATCAAAACCATAGAAATTAAGTTGCATCTGGCGCAATTCCTCCGTCCGATAGCTGTCCAGTGGTTTCTCCCGTTCGTCTCGTTCTCGTTGCTGCTGTTTGCTTGCAAGCAGATTGGCATAATCAGTGCTTGCCGCTAACTGTTGCGCAATCTGTTCAATTTTTCTACGGAAATCAGTATGATTTAGCTCAAAACTACCATCGATCAGACCAATTTGCTGTGCGTCCGCAGGTCAGTCGGCTCTCTGGCCTTCTTTTCACCGACCCGTTTAGGCAGCAGATACGTCCAGTATTCCGAACCATATAAATTACCCATACTCTTGTAGTGCGGATTCAGTATCACGCTTTTACGCGCATAAATCCTGTCGGCGGCAAGCGATAAAAATACCCCCCCTGCCCCCGCATTCCCCTGTAAAGCTGCAAGGGTAAACTGGCGGGTGTTGGTGATGATGGCGCGCACCAGATCATTCATGGCATTGATATTGCGCCAGGATTCATCTGCGGGACTCGCTGCATGCTCGATCAGATTAAGATGAACACCATTTGACCAGAAATCCGGACCACCCATCAGCACGAGCACACGCGCATCGCTTTGGCTTGCAGTTAGATACGCTTCACGTAAGCGCTCACATTGGCTTCTGCTCATCGCTCCGTTATAAAATACAAAATGAAGATAGCCCACCTGATTTCTTTGTTCGAACCAGATATCGCGGTAGGTTGCATAGCTACCCTCATTACTGGTGGGCAACGACTCAAGCGGTATTACGGGCACATCGGCCATATACTCGCTCAATGCCACTGTGGCTGGTAATTTGAGGGTGGGTTCGGTATCGCTTTTGCGCTTCAGATGACCAATCCACACCGCTCCATCGACTGTCGCACGGCAAATGGCACCATGCCGTTGTGCTATAACTGCACCTGGCTTATCTCCATGGAGTGTCACTTCTGCCCAGGCATCAAACAAATAGAAATGAGCACCATAAAGCGAATCGAGCACGCCTGGAAAACCATCTGCCGCAAATATTTTTTTCAGGACAGTATGCGTGTCATCCTGCTGCCAATCAATGGCACGATCAATCTGGCGTATCGGCATATGTTGCCTCCCATGGCTATTGCCAATTTGCTGACACGCCTGACACGCCTCAGCGAGCGGTATTGGCTGATACGTACCTGACAGAAAACGATCCACTGCAGTCAGTACAGCTTTAACAGCTGCCTCGGTTACTTCACGCCGGTACAGACTTCTTTTGCTGGCAAAGCGCATCGAAAAGGTTTCATATGCCCAGATAGCGCCTGCATCTATTTCGCTATTCGCCTGCAGCACCGTCACGCCCCACTCGCGGTAGCCGTGCATGAGCGCCCAGTCCAGCGCAGACGGACCACGATCACCGACAATACCCGGATGTACCACAAAACAAGGCACGCTGCGCCATACTGTTTCAGGAATGGCACGCTTGAGGAAGGGTGCAATCACAAGATTAGGGCGGTAAAGCTCGACTGCTTGCTCCGTGATTGAATCGCTGATGTCGAATTCAAGCGAGATGTCATGCCCACAACGTGTCAATTCAATAAACAAGCGCTGTGCGAGACTATTGAAGCTGTGGGTGAGCAAGAGGATGTTCACACTAACTTGTTATCATAGATGTTATTTTTTGGCTAAATATATTGCTTCATTTTGGAAGCTTAATTCAAGTTATGCTCTGCCAAAGTGCTAATGGATTGCTGGATACACGGTAATGAAGGAATAACAAGGGAGCATTGAATGAGCTCCATATTTAATCTTTTGTAATCAAACTTTCATAGCCATTTTTTGCAAAAACCTACAATCGCTATGCCCATGGAAACATGAATATATCTTGGAACTTTCTCAAAAAACACGCCTCATATTTACGTCTCTTGGATTCAAGTTGTCAAAAAAGTGATGCCTCTGGTTGACTCTTTTACCTTGATATTCGATAGTCGTAAATAAATCACCGTATGCATAAATTCATTATGAAGGAGAAATAACATGGCAACAGGTATTGTAAAATGGTTTAATGATTCTAAAGGTTTTGGTTTTATTACCCCGGATAATGGCGGAGAAGATTTATTTGCACACTTCTCTGCAATCAATAGTAAAGGTTTCAAAACATTACGCGAAGCTCAACGCGTGTCCTTTGAAGTGACGATGGGTCCCAAAGGTAAACAGGCAACTAATATTGTGCCTCAATAAGTATGAGCACAGTCAAATAAAAAACCCCGGTTAACCTAACCGGGGTTTTTTATCGCTGAAATTCCTATCAAACTTTACTTTTTCTTCTCGAGTGCTCATGCACTAGAGGTCAGATACGGTCTTGAATTGCAAGTACTGAATGATTGAAGTTAGCATCAAATAGTTGCCCTGATTTAATAACTCCGTAAATCAAATGTGCGAGTTTACGCATGACTGCTCCTACAATGGCCTTGGGAATTAAGCTTGTGGTACTTAATCTATCACCGAATGTTTTTAGTATTGGACTATGATGCCTGATGCTTGGCCACCAAGCCAGACATATATAGCGTGCGGCGTAGCTGGTTGTGTCCAGTTCGACTCATCATCGTTCTACCTTTGACGGAACTTCCTGATACGCGTTGTCGGGATGTGACACCAATGAAAGCTGCCAATGCATTGGTATTGGTACACCGTCGCACATCTCCCGCATAAACACTACCTTTGCAATGGTAGTATCACCGAAGCCAGGAAAGCTGCGAAGCAGTTCGGCATCACGCTTGAGATCAGGATGCCCCAGTCGATATGGTCATTGATCCTGCATTCGCAGTTTTTTAGTCTATTTATTAAGTTAACGTGAGTTCGACATAAGAAAAGCTGTAAAAGGAACCTGAATTCCTTATGATGAAGTAGTTTTGGAAAAGAATTTCATCATGAGAGGAGTCAGATTCCAATGGATACTATAACGATTTTTTGTGCGAATGACGACTTTTGTAAAGAGTTTCAGCCGCGTTGGGAGAAGCGCTTATTAGAGTCGTCGCTGAAACGGCGTCGGCGGCAAGGAGCATTGTGTCTAAGCGAAGTCATGACCATCATGGTGGGGTTTCATCTATCCGGTTATCCGGGAATTGCGTACGTAGCAGCTTAAAGAGATGATAGAAAAGTAGGGAAAGATAGATTGAAATAACCACTATTTTCTAATCATGGGGTTATATCAAAATGTCGACGAGTTTGCTCTATCACGCTTTTGGCATAATTGGTTATTTTTATCAAAGTACCCGTTATATTGCGAACGCCATTGTAGTTGCGATAAAAGAGGATCAGTGGCATCTAAGATGCCCCGTTTTAGAAGTCGAAACGTATTCTGTCGAGGAAAAGTGATTCGTCGCTTTCGAACGATACCGATAGGTCAAAAGGCTGTTTATATTGATCTTCCAGTCCAGCGAGTAGAATGCACCAAGTGCCAGGCAGTACGCCAGGTAAAGGTGCGGTTTGCCGATGAACGTAAAGGTTATACCCGTGCGTTTGAAAGATTGGTACTGGAACTTTCCCGATATATGACCATCCGTGGGATAGCACATTACCTTGAAGTGAGTTGGGATCTGGTTAAGGAAATCCAAAAGCGTAGTCTGCAGAAACATTATCGATTCCCGAAATTAGCAAAAGTTAGACGTATAGCGATTGATGAGATATATCAAGGCAAGAAGCTGGGCTATTTAACCATTGTTCTGGACCTTCAACGTGGTGCGGTAGTTTTTGTTGGCAATGGGAAAGGCGCAGATGCGTTGATTTTTTCCATTCTGGAAGCGTTTGAAACGATCGGGCGCACGGATTGAGGCGGTCGCAACCGATATGGGTCCAGCTTATATCAGTGCAGTACAGAGTAATATCCCAGAGGCCACGCTGGTATTCGACCACTTTCATATCATCAAGTTGTTCAATGAAAAACTGACCAAACTGCGCCGCGATCTGCAACGACAGGTAGAAGATGGGCTGGGTAAACCTGTTTTGAAAGGCATTCGTTGGTTGCTGCTCAAGAATCCTGATAATCTGGATGACACGCGCAATGAGCGTCAACGTCTGGAGCAAGCACTTAAGCTCAATGAACCCTTGGCAACAGCTTATTACATGAAAAAAGAATTACGCAATATCTGGCATCAACCGAATAAAAACTCAGCGCAAAATGCGCTTGACGAGTGGGTAAAAAAGGCAGCTGCTTCTGATATCAACATGCTCAAGCAATTCTCTAAAACCATTGTTGCTCATCGTTCAGGCATCCTTGCCTATTTCGACTTCAATGGCTTATCAACTGGACCATTGGAAGGCATCAACAACAAGATCAAAACGTTACACAAAATGGCTTATGGCTTTAGAGATGTCGAATTCTTTAAACTAAAAATTATGGCGTTGCATGAAACCAATTATGTTTTGGTCGGCGGTTGATTCATAGTACACATTTACCGGATGAATAGTAACTACAATATTTTGGTCATAAGGCCAAAATATTCGAAATTCTTGTTGTCATTGATCCTCTGTAGACTTTAGGAAATGATTGCGCGAATGATCAGGAGTATATTTGCAATCTTTCATACCTCCCTTAACACCAATTTGCACATCAATAGACTTTCTAAGCTCTTTAAGTTTACTTATTTTCACGCAGCACTCTTTCCCGAGCCGTTCCGCAATCGATTCACTTAAAATATTACAAAAGGATAGTATTAATCCGTCTTCCTTATAATAACTGGCATTTTCAATCTCGGGAATTGGAATGCCATTAAAGCTGCACCCAATCATATTAAAATTTTTGACGTGCGACTTCTCCCCAAAATGAACGAAAGGAGACAAGCTTTTCAAATCCACATTAGAATCGTGAATTAAGTTTTCATCCGGAGTTAGTATGCCTTCGCGTTTATCGTGCAAATAGGTGCTGGCAAGAGAAATCGGGATTTCACCGCCGTTAATCCATGTATCCGCCCATTCTAATTTTGTCAAATAGAGGTACTTGAACATAGCTCCTCAAAAATATAACGTCACGGCTCACTTACGGCTGACGTGCCACTGGTCAACCATAAGAGTGCAACATATCTGACAGCATTCTTCGCCAAGGCTGCGCCCTTATGTGTCCCGCACATTCTGATTGTCGGATGGACGCTCATCAGCCTCGGCCACAATCCGCTTCAGCTTTGCGTCGATGATCTTGTCTTGAGCTTCCCACACCTTGGGAGCGGCATATCCGGCGACAATGGAGAGGGCGATAATTTTAGCTACAGTTCCAGGTGTGGGCTGGATAGAGCCAATGAAGTACAAACCCAGCACTAGACCTAGAATTGCTCCAAGCGTTAGCCGCAAGCTCAGCCACAAGCCACGTAGCTCTTGAAGCTCTTTGGAGGCCAGACGCATATCGTTTTCTTTGTTGGGTGGGCCATCTAGGTTGATCGTCTTCACTATCGCTTGAGCCATGCTTCCAATGACGCTTCCTATCGGGCATCCAATCAGCAGCGCGACATCGTGTGGAGATAAGCCTAGGCTTGAAATGATCACTGACTTCTCCTCGCAGTTGGCCTAACTAGAATTAAATCACCGAAATGACGCAATATATTGCGTCAAAAATGATATCTAACACGACAAGCCGAATGCTATCTTCTTATATTTTATAGAATTGCGTCGATTTAGCTTTCATCATAACAAACTTTGTTAGATCCATAAATATGATAAATGGGTTACGATTTTCTGGCCAGTATAAGATGAATCCGGCTTCAAGCATTACACAGCTATCGTACTGAGCAATCTTATATTGTCTGGATAAAGCGTTTTATTTTCTTTCACAATAAGCAGCATCCCGATACGATTGGAGAAAGAGAAATTGAATCGTTTCTGACTTATCTCGCGGTTAAACGAAATGTTGCTGCATCCACCAGAATCAGGCGCTGTATGCGCTGATTTTTTTATAAAAAGAAATTAGGGCGTGAATTAGCATGGTTGCTTCTTGCTGTATTGCTTTACTCACAACGATGTGTTTCCCTTTATAACGTGAGAATTCTCAACAAATACGCGGCAACTGTTCTCCACTGAACCAATCGACCACCCGCTGGCCGCCAAAACTTCGTTTCCATCTGCACGAAATGATGGGGATCTTCGATCACTTCACCAATAATCGCTGCCTCACTGCCCAAGGATGCGCTTGCATGGTTTGTAATAATGTCTCTGCTGCTGCTGGTAGGGCAAATGGCGACTAATTTACCTTCGTTGGCAATATAAAGCGGATCAAATCCTAAAAATTCGCAGGCTGCTCTGACTTGTTCACGGATGGGGAGTTTATTTTCATACAACATCATGCCCACGCCAGATTGACGTGCAATCTCATTCAGCGTAGTCGCCGAGTCCACCGCGTGTTGGGTCACGCAGCACATGAATCGTGGGAACAGCTTCGATCATACTGGCTACCAACTCATGCAAGGCAGCAGTATCGGACTGAATAGTGGTATGAAAAGTAAGATTTTCGCGCAGTGACAGAATAGCGATACCATGATCACCGAGCGTGCCAGACACCAAAATCTTGTCACCGGGCTCGCGCACGCTCGGCTGAAATTTGAATACCCTCTGGCACGATCCCTACACCGGTGGTGGTGATGAATATCCCATCACCTTTGCCTTGTTCCACTACTTTGGTATCGCCGGTAATAATGGATACACCCGCATGTTGCGCCGCTTTTGCCATCGATTCAACAATGCGCTTGAGATCAGCCAGCGGAAAACCTTCTTCCAGAATAAAGCTGGCAGATAAATAGAGCGGCCTGGCACCAGACATAGCCACATCATTGAGTGTGCCATGCACCGACAAGCTGCCGATATCGCCGCCCGGGAAAAACAGAGGTGAAACCACGTGGCTATCAGTCGACATCACCATGCGCCCTGCTGGTACTGAAAAACAGGCCTGATCATTCATCTGGCGCAGAATGTCGTTATCAAAAGCAGTGAGGAACAAGGTATCGATCAACTGCATCATCATGCGCCCGCCCCCGCCGTGCGCCATCTCCACCCGACCGTTTTTGAAATCGAGCGGGCGGACATAAGCCGTTTTGGTCGCTTTAACAGGCTTTCCGGTTGACATCATGCAGTCTGACGAAAACGGCCATAACTGTAATATGCCGCACATGCCCCTTCAGACGAAACCATGCAGGAACCGATGGGGTTGTCAGGCGTACAGACAGTACCAAAAATTTTACAATCCTTGGGTTGCTTGATGCCGCGCAGAATGGCGCCACATTCGCATGCTTTATTATCAGCGATGGAGAGTGCGGGTATCTGAAAGCGTTTTTCTGCATCAAAATAACTAAAAGCTGCCTTGATGCGAAGTGCGCTGTAAGGCACCCAGCCGAGACCGCGCCATTCAAACACCCGCCGCAGCTCAAATACTTCTGCAACCAGATGCTGCGCCTTGAGATTGCCTTCATACGTCACTGCACGGGTAAACTCATTTTCTACCTCCGCCCGCCCTTCGTTGATCTGTCGGATAAGCATCAAGATAGCCTGCATGACATCGAGCGGTTCAAAGCCCGCAATAACGACAGGTTTCTGAAACTCTTCTGCAAAATACTCATAAGGTCGGCTGCCTATGACAGTCGAGACATGAGCCGGTCCGATAAAACCATCCAGTGGCACCCAGCCGAGCTGGCGCACTTCAGGAGACTGCAGGATGTGAGAAATGGCGGAAGGCGTCAGCACATGATTGCAAAATACGCTGAAATTGGTCAAACCCAATGCTTGCGCTTGCTTGATTGCAATCGCGGTAGGTGGCGTCGTGGTCTCAAAGCCGATGGCGAGAAATACGACCTGCCGCTGTGGATTTTGCTGGGCAATCTTGATGGCATCAGTACTGGAATAGATCATACGCACATCTGCACCTTGAGCCTTGATTTTCAGCAAACTCATGCCCCGATGAGTCGGGACACGCAGCATATCGCCATAACTGCATAAAATCACCTTCGGTTGCTGCGCCAACTGAACGGCATTTTCAATCCGTCCAACTGGCAAAACGCAAACCGGACAGCTAGGTCCATGGATCATCTGCACGTTGCTCGGCAGCAGATCGGATATGTCATAGCGTGAAATGGCATGTGTATAACCGCCGCAAAAATTCCATCAAATGGTAACGCCGCTGGGGATTTATTTCACGTATAATACGGGTAGCAATTTTTTATGCCAGTGCACCGTCACGGAATTCATCTATGTACTTCATGCGGGCATCTCTACTAATTTCATTTTTTGAGCGAGTCGCGGTGTCGCGTGCTCGTTCATTCCTCGGCTATCTACTTGATATGTTTTGTCGTTCACTGCGCGACTCCTTGCGCCTCATCCCATAAAAATAAATTTTCAGAGCGACCCTTATTTAGTTTTCAGCAGATAATTGACTACTAAGGTATTCTCTGCTTCGCTTGGGTCTATTATTTGTAATGCGAAACCTACATGCACGATGACATAATCGCCAGGGTGGACATCTTCAACCAATGCCAGCGAAACTTCTCGGCGTACTCCACCTAGATTGACGATTGCATAATCTTCCGCGACAATCTCTTCTACACAAGCAGGAATAGCGAGGCACATAATGAGACTTAAATATTCGGACAATAATAATGCATTTGAATAATGCAACTCCCCGGATTATTGCTAGATCACCTCCCAAAGTACCATAGTAACGTGATTCAGCAGTAATAACCAGACTAGAAAATTTTCCTTCACCATCTTGTTATTTTTTCAAAATGTATAACAAATTACTTGTATTGATTTTTTGCCTGTTAGTTTCCAACCTATCCAGTGCACATAACCATATCTGGATAAATGTAGATACCAAAACTTCTACCTTATCAGTCATGAAGGGAATGACAATAGAAGCTGTTTTTAAAAATATAGCCATCGGACGCTTTGGTGCCAGCAAAACCAGAATGATGGGTGATAACAGAACACCACTCGGTAGTTTCAAGATCGATCGGATAAAAGAGCCAAGCCGCTACTACCGTTTCTTCGGCTTGGATTTTCCGAATCGAGAAGCCGCTGATCTCGCTCTGGCAGAAAACCGGATTACTAAAGACACGTGGCTATCCATTATCAATGCAATCGAAGCAGGAAGAACTCCCCCTCAAAATACGCCACTGGGTGGTCATTTGGGTATTCATGGGCTCGGGCGAGCAGATCACGAAGTTCATGGGCTATACAACTGGACCAATGGCTGTATTGCGCTAACCAATGCGCAGATTGAACAACTCAGCAAGTGGCTCAAACCTGGAGTAACTGTCGAAATTTGGTAAGAATCTAGCAGTTTCGATCAAGAAAAGGTGTATCGCTGATTATCAAATAATTTTTATACATTATGTGACCTATATCTTCACTCTCTTTTGATTCTAAGCGTACGATCGCAATATGGGGTCGCTGGAGTTCTTTTTTCCCTCTGGAAATTAAGCTTATCAGCTCCAGAAAGGACACTTGAAGAAGCCAACCCCTTCTTATTAACGTTCAGTTTGATCCGATGAACTATTGTAGCTTTGCAATGATGAATTTGCTGCCATTTTCCGCATAAACCGGTGCCACCTCCGCTGTTCCTGTCAGGCCAACGATTGTTATATCAGCATTCATCGTCACTATATCTCTGACAACGCAAAATTCATTTATATACATTTCTATAATAGATACTCTTTCGTGTCTGGAGAGTAAATTGGATAAGTCTCACTTTACTATTGCCTATTCCGCGAAGTATAGAATTTGTCCAAACCTGATATTAAGCAATTGATTATTATTATATTTACAAATCAAACCTGCTTTTCTTCGGTTTCACCTTGTCATATTATTTATACTGTCTAGGTTCACCTTCGCGTCTATTTGATAGAAAAGATAGGAGGAGTCTTCTCATGACCTTGCTCAAGCTAGCCCCTTTTTTCTTTTTCGTTCTACTCTCCCCGGGTATTTGTGCACAACCAGTACCAGCAACTAAGCCAGCGGCAATGGCCACTACCCAATCTACTGAATCACCCTCGTCAGAAGAATCACTGCATGAACTTCTAACTACTATCAAGGAAACTGAAAATGAGCGCATTGCTCTCAGCGAGCAATTAAAAAACACTTCCGATCCAGCGGATGTAAAACAAATCCAAGAACAATTGGAATCACTCGATCAACGTTTGCTCGATTTGAAGAACTCTTTTGAGGAGACGGTAACCGGAGGGCAAAATCTTGCAACATTATCCGAGAAATCGGGAGAAAAAACCCCATTCGACTGGAAAAAGGAATTAAAGGAGATTGTACGGCCACTCATGGATGAGCTAAAGCAGTTGACCGAGCGACCGCGCAAGATGGAGCAGCTAAAAAGTGAACAAATGGTGCAAGAAAATCACTTGCAGCTTGCTGACACAGCAATAGCCGAGCTGGAGAAGACTCTTTCACAAAGCAAGCATTCATCAGTCAAGCGCGCGCTTAAAGAGCTGCTTAATCAATGGCAGGAGCAACGTGAAAATGCCGAAAGCCGTTTGCAACGAATTAATACCCAACTGCAACGTTTAAGTGCCCCCGGTGACGAACTGAGTGAGGAATTGATTACCAGCTTGAAAAAGTTTGCTAGCGGGCGTGGACTCAATTTAGTACTGGCGCTGGGTGGCTTTGTGTTGATCTATCTGGTGCTGATAGGCCTCGGGCGAATAATCAGCCGACTGCCAAGTCGAAGGCATGAACCAGGAACACGACGGCTGGCTCGGGCCATTGCCTTGTTGCTCCGAGCGCTGACCGTGATCCTGGCTTTACTTACCGCTATGCTTATTTTGTACGTTCGTGGCGACTGGCTGTTATTTGGACTCATGGTTTTGCTGATGATCGGATTAACTTGGGGATTACAAAAGTCGCTGCCACGTTATATCCGAGAAATTCGCCTTCTGCTCAATATGGGTGGCGTGCGAGAAGGTGAGCGCATCTTATACAATGGGATACCTTGGAGAATTGCTTCACTTAACCTCTTCTCAACACTGTACAATCCTTTGCTTCATGGAGGGTTACTGCGTCTACCTATCGATCGCTTGGTGGATTTGCAATCGCGCCCCTATTCCCCGGAAGAACCCTGGTTCCCCAGCCAAGAGGGCGATATCGTCATCCTAGAGGGTGACATTTATGGCAAAGTATTGCTTCAAACCCCAGAAATAGTGCAGCTCCAGATAATGGGAGCAACTACCACATTCAACGTAGCTGACTATCTTGGCAAAAAACCTCGTAACTTGTCGCGAGACGGTTTTGCTATACCGATCATCTTCAAGCTAAATTATCAACATCAAAAGGTTATTCTGACCGACATTGTGCCCACGCTACGTGCCTATCTGGAAAAGCAGTTAGCGCAACAACCCTTTCATCCTCATCTAACGGGATTGCTGGTAGAATTCAATGAGGCGACAAGTTCCTCATTAAATCTGCTGATCGTTGGCGTATTTACAGGTGCAGGCGCTGAAGACTACTGGTCGATCCATCGTTTTTTGCACCGTACCATACTCAGCGCTTGCAATCATTACAACTGGGTGATTTCATCCTAAAAACTGCAGTTGGACAGAGTGAAGCGTGGGGTGATCCAAGGTGCGAGGCAAGCCGCAGGGCCGTTCCCTGCAACGAGGAGCAATGACGCATTCTCGCCTACAGCGACCATATGATACACCTCATAGCAGCCTCACCATTCGGGCGAATGAGGAAATTCAAAAAATACATATATATCACTCGCTTAGCTTTCAAATCAAGCGATTAACTGCGGTTTTTAGGTTCATTCGATCAGTTGACAGTTCATTTGCCACCTACGCAGCCATTGCTACCTTTGGTCAATAATCCAACATAGCACGTGTTGCTGATTATTAATCAGTCCGGTCTGGTATCAACGCTACACTAGACAATAAAACCCAGCGGATCAAAAACGACCCCGCTTTCCTTCAACTCGCCCAGCGCTATATTCGCTTGATTGAGCGGATGCTCTGCCGCCAATACTCCCAGCTCTCCAATGGATGTGCCTGAATTCAGCAAATCAATGTATGGCTGCGCCTGTTCCGCTGTTGGAGGGGACTCCATGAGGTTGCTCCAGAGTAACGATGTCACTTGCGCGGGCGTATTTGCACCGGTTGCGGAGATAGCGAGGGCAGCGAGTTCTTCATAATCGGTACCTTTTTCCAGCTCGGAAAGGCCGATTGCCACATAATTGGCATTAGAAACACTTCCCGCGCCAAAAACAGCCCCAATCAATTTCGCAACCATCCCGGCCGAACCATCCACATCGAGCGCAAAAGCCATATCAGTGAAAATGATTCGCTCGATACCTTGAAGCGTATCGATTCCTTCATTATTCGACGCTGTCCGTTGATCAATTACGATCAACTCACCGGCTGGCGAAACTTGGTGGGTAAAATTAGAACGAGCACCACTGTAGATGACGTAATCGATTCCTCCACCACCATGAATAGTATCGTTGCCCAAACCACCTTTGAAAATCTGTATATGTTGATCACCCGACACCTCGCCTGTCATGCTGTCAGTGCCACCACCGCCCAGCAGGACCTCAATGTTTTGACCTTCTTTTGCATTCAAATGGTCATTGCTATTAGTACCAGGGACAATATTCATATCCCGGAACAAAGTTTTTGCATCCAATTGAGAAGTTATAAATTCAATGCTTTGCCGGTAGTTGATTTCCGAGTCATCCAGCGGAATGAACAGTGCATGTTCTGATAATCTATCTATCCCGGAATCATCAACCCGTACATTAATAATCGAGCCACTTACTTCATATCCCCGCGCATCTCCTGCTATCACCGCTTCATCGTCATTATGACGAATATTGACAAAGCGATCTTCCGGTAATGCTTGAAAACGATTAGTACCAGGCGATCCAAAAGTTACCCCGATATATCTGGCATCGGTGGCACCATAGTCTTGCATGAAGAATTGTGCAGCTGCCCCTCCCAGGCTATGGCCAGTCACGAGCACCTGTTCAATACCTTGACTATTAATATAGTTGACGATCGATTGAAGGAAACTGATTTCATTATCGTTGCGGGGGTCGTTTAAAAGATCGTAGTAACCCTTTATGTTGAAAACATCATTATTCCAATCCTTTCTGCCGTTTGCTGTAAAAAGATCATTAGAGCCCTCGAATGAAATGCCTAACGTGCGCTTGCCACCCAGCATGGTTAAACCAACAGTTGCCGAAGCATTGTCATTGTCATATCGCAACAAACTCCCGCCTCTCGTGCTGAATCCAGGATCATTTCCAGCAAAACCCAAAGTTGTGGCTTCTAAAGGTGTCCAGCTTTGAATACGGCCATTCACAGCATCGATGACCGGTTGATCGTCGAGATGGTTATTGGAATAAGCTCGTGCGGAAAGATTAAGCGCAGCAAGCATAATGTTGTCGAAAGTTGTTTTAAGTTCGGGAATGGAACTGGCACTTCCTGCTGTCATTGCCATCTTTTATCCTCCTTTATATGGAATCTCGCTAACGGTTACCTGGGAGTCTATAACGCATCTATAAAAAACCATTGAACTCAATCTATAGATCATTCTAAAAAAACCGCTTTAGGATCATATGGTCTGGATAAATTAAGTGATGACGCGAAGATATTTACCTAAGCACAAATGTGTCAATGATGACATTACCTATTGATTCATAAATCAATTATCCAACTATTTGTCAAATTGCAAGTTCATATAAGCACTGGCTTGCGACTAACTTGTATGGTAGTTAAGCTCATTCATGCAAAACGAAGTGACCCAAGATAAGCTGGATATTGACTATACCAACATCTCCATCAGCCTCCTGATGCGCTTGACTCGCTCTATCACATCCGGAATTTTTACCTGGACTTTCAGCCGATCTGGGCCGGCCAGGCTGTATTCCCGACTACTTTGAATCAGTGTGATAATTTTGCCTGCTTCCACAGGGGGGTTGGGCGCAAATTGAATGAGGATGCTGTCTGTGCTGGCATCAATCCGCACAATGCCAAGCGGTTTGGCAGCAATACGCAAGCGGTGGCTGTCGAGTAGCGCTCGGGCTGGATCAGGCAGCAAACCGAAGCGATCAATTAATTCCCGATGCATATCATCCAGGTGCACATCATTGATGCAATTTGCCATGCGTTTATACAGCACCAGGCGTTCATGGATATCATTGCAGTAATCTTCTGGCAGTAAGGTAGGCACATGCAGCTTGATTTCGGCGGCAATGCCAAGCGGATGCTGTATATCTGGCTCACAACCTGCTTTGAGCGATTTAATTGCATTCTCCAGCATGGTGCTGTAGAGATTAAAACCAACTTCCTGCATTTCACCGCTTTGTGATTCACTCAGCACAGCACCGGCTCCGCGGATTTCCAAATCATGCATTGCCAAGTAAAAGCCTGATCCGAGCTCTTCCATCGATTGAATCGCCTCCAGTCTTTTTTTGGCTTGCGCACCGAGTGCTTCATCACCTGACGTCAGCAGGTAGGCATAGGCTTGATGGTGAGAACGCCCTACCCTGCCGCGCAACTGATGCAATTGCGCTAGACCGAATTTATCTGCACGGTGGATGATGATAGTATTGGAGGTGGGAATATCGATGCCAGTCTCAATAATGGTGGTGCAAAGCAGCAGATTGAAGCGTTGCTGGTAGAAATCGCGCATGACATGCTCCAGCTCACTTTCACGCATCTGCCCATGGGCGATGTGAATACGTGCTTCCGGCAGAAGTTGCGCCAGCTTGTCATACATGCGCTGGATAGTGCTAACTTCGTTATAGAGAAAATAAATTTGTCCACCACGTTTCAGTTCCCGCAAACAAGCTTCGCGGATAATACCTTCCGAAAAAGGATGAACGAAGGTTTTGATGGCTAGTCGTCTTTGCGGGGCAGTAGCAATGATAGAAAAATCGCGCAGGCCTTCCAGTGACATGGCGAGCGTACGGGGAATCGGTGTAGCCGTCAGGGTCAGCACGTCCACTTCGGCACGCATTCTTTTTAGCTGCTCTTTTTGACGAACGCCAAAGCGGTGTTCTTCATCAATGATCACCAAGCCGAGATTCTTGAATTTGATCTTTTCCTGGATCAGCTTGTGTGTCCCGATGATGATGTCTATTTGCCCGTTGGCCAGTCCTTCCAAAGCTTGCACTTGCTCTTTGGCTGAACGAAAGCGTGATAGCTCGGCAATTTTCACGGGCCATTGGTCAGTAATTAAGCCGAAGCGATCCGAGAAATTCTGAAAATGCTGCTCCGCTAGCAAGGTGGTAGGAACCAGCACTGCCACTTGTTGACCATCTGCTACAGCAATAAAGGCCGCACGCAAGGCGACTTCTGTTTTACCAAAGCCGACATCGCCGCAAATCAGTCGGTCCATCGGTTTGCCCGATGTCAAATCGTTGATAACTGCTTCAATAGCCGCAGCTTGATCAGCAGTTTCTTCGAAGCCGAATCCTTCTGCAAACGCTTCATAATCATGCTGTTTAAATTTGAAAACATGGCCTTGACGCGCTGCGCGCTGCGCATATAGATTTAGCAATTCAGCTGCCGTATCGCGCACCTGCTGCATGGCCTTGCGCTTGGCTTTCTCCCATTGTCCGCTGCCAAGTTTATGCAAAGGAGCTGATTCAGGTGAAACCCCACTGTAGCGTCCGATCAGATGTAGTTGAGAAACAGGCACGTACAGCTTGTCGCCGTCCGCATATTCCAGTGCAAGGAACTCACTGGTTTGACCAATTTCCCCCTCGCCTAGATCCATATTGACCAGACCAAGATAACGACCAATACCATGCTGCTCATGCACCACCGGATCGCCGGGCTTAATTTCCGATAAATCGCGCAGCATAACATCAGTCGAGGTAGTCTTTCGCGTCTCGCGCTCACGTCGCCCATGCACATGGGTCGCGTAAAGCTCACTCTCGGTAATCAGCGCATAGTGGCTAGCATTGAGGATATATCCGTTATGGAGTGGCGCAACGCTCAGCATGAAAGGTTCGCTGCTCGACCGAAATTCTGCATAATCTTTACAGAGCGTCGGGAACAGACCATATTCATGCAGATATTCAGCCATCAATTCGCGCCGCCCCATGCTCTCAGCCAGTAGCAAGACTCGTCCGCCCGATAGCGTAAATTCGGTAACAAATGCACTCAATTTCTCAAGCGGATTAGCCGCATGACGATCCACCCGCACGGCTGGCAAAGGTTGGGTAAATGATTCGGTAGCCAGGTCTTTGCCAGCCTGAATTTGAATACGCGCATAAGGTTTCAGTTTGCCGAAGAAGCCATCAGTGGTCAGAAACAGTTCAGTTGGCGGCAAGAGGGGCCGATCGATATCCCCACGCAATAATTGGTAACGTGACTGGGTCTCACACCAAAAATTTTCGACCATTGGGTAAATATCCTGATGCAGGCATAACAAGCTGTTCTGAGGCAAGTAATCGAACAAGGTAGCAGTTTGCTCAAAAAAGAGCGGCAGATAATACTCAATTCCTGCGGGCGTGCTACCTTTGCTGATTTCTTTATAAATCCGGCTGCGAGAGGGGTCGCCTTCAAATTTTTCGCGAAAATTGATACGAAAGCGCGTGCGTCCCGCTTCATCCAATGGAAACTCGCGCGCAGGCAACAGTCTGATCTCTTTGACCGGGTAAATACTGCGTTGGGTATCCACATCGAACGTCCTGATCGTCTCGATTTCGTTATCGAGCAAATCCATGCGGTAAGGCAGCGGACTGCCCATCGGGAACAAATCGATCAATCCTCCGCGTATGCTATATTCACCCGGTGACAATACCTGTGTCACATGCGTATAGCCAGCCAAAGTTATCTGGCCACGGAATGCGACTAAATCAAGCACACTACCCTGTTTTATAAAGAAAGTATGTGCTGCCAAAAATTCCTTGGGTAGCATGCGATACAGAGCAGTTGTCACAGGTACGATCAATACATCGCAGCCACCGTTCATGACCTGATAAAGTGTCGCTAGTCGCTCAGATATCAGATCAAAGTGTGGCGAGAAAGAATCGTAAGGCAATGTTTCCCAGTCTGGCAGCAGATGCGCATTTAGTTCAGGTGCAAAAAAAGACAACTCTTCGAGCAATCTTTGTGCATCCAATGCATTAGCGGTAATGATGGTCAGCGGCTTGGCCAATTGCTCCACCGAGCGCGTTAGTTCGGCAAGAGCAAAAGTGTCGCTGGAACCGTCAAAACCGAAATAACGCGCCAGCATCCCTGGCGCGGGTAAAGTAAATTTAAATGGCATGGTCTACAACTTCATTTTCCAAATAATATCAGCGCCCCTCCCAAACCGACCGCAGTGATGATCATGCCTAAAGCACTGCGCTTGGCTAGCAGCGAACTGCCGATAGCTAGTATCAATCCTAGCTTGAAGATAATATTTGAAATGACGGCCAGCGTAATGGCAGTTACTGCTTCTGTCACCTGCAGCTTACCCAGATCGAGCAAACGCAGACTGCTGAGTGTGATGGCATCAACATCAGTCAAACCGGAAACAATAGCCACCATATAAAGCCCGCTGCTACCTGCAATGTCCGTTAACCAGGCACTTAGCAGCAACACGATCGCATAGAACACCCCAAAGCCGATTGCAATAGTAAGCTCAACAGGGTTCTTAGTTTCGGGTATAGAGAGTTCTTCTTGCTGGGTTAAGTCACGCCACCAAAAAGTAGTAGCGATCAGACCAAAAAAAAGACCCATACCCAGGATCGGCAATAATTTCGGTAATATAACCGGAGCAAGGATCGCGCTGATGACGGCGAGTCTTACCAAAACCATCAGATTAGCGACTAGAATCACCACCACCGCCAATTTGGTCAGAGTCGGATTATCTTCGCTACGACGCGTAAACACCATGGTAGTGGCAGTACTGGATACGACCCCACCTAGTGTTCCTAGCAAGACAGCACCATAGCGCTGTCCAATAAAGCGCAATGCGATATAGCCTGAGAGACTGATACCGGATATCAATACGATCATCAGCCAGATTTGATAAGGATTGAGGGCATCATAGGGACCGTAATCCTGATTAGGTAAGACCGGTAAAACGATAAAAGTGAGTACGGCAAATTGCAGCATCGAAATCAGATCGCGCCGATCAAGATTCTGTGTTATGCCATGCAGTTCGGTTTTAAAATATAGTAAAATAGTCGTGACAATGGCGAGCATCCCCGCCAGCGTGGATTCGCCGTACCAGACAGTGGCGCCTAAGCCATAACAAACAAGGATAGCCACCACGGTGGTCGTGCCAGGATCAGTCAATTCATCTTGCTTACGAAAATAAGCAGCAATCGTCATTATTCCCACCAGCAACAATCCGCCAAATAGCAGCCAGGGTGAATTTGTTTTTTGCGACAGCATGGCACTAAGCGTACCAAACAGTGAAACGAGGGCAAATGTTCTTAACCCCGCTCTCGCTGCGGGGCTACGTTCACGTTCGAGACCGATTAAAAGACCAATGGCAAGACTGGTAGCAAAGGTAGTAAGATGCTCAAGCTCTCCCCCTGGTAAGAATGTATTATTCATATCGTCATCGGGTCAATTGGGAACCAGTGTTCAAGCAGCAATTGCAGGGTCGTATTACCATTGTATTCATTAGCTTGTACACGAAAGACTGCATTAATCATTGGCGGCAGCAACTCCACCTGAAAAAATAATATGGCATCATAGCTGCGGTGCGAATCAAATTTCTTCAATCTTAATTTTAAATGTTTCTCACCTACCACACGCTGGCTTTCCACGTAAAAATAGGCATTAAAGCTCGGCTCAGGAAAACCTTGTCCCCAGACACAGCCAGCCAGCCAGTACGCCAGATCCAAATTTAATTCAGCCTCATCCAGCTCCCCATCAGTTTCTATGATATGAGTCAAATCTGCAGGCGTCAGCAGTGCTTGCGTAATTTGCTCAAACGCATCCCGGAAACGCTCAAAATTTTGTTCATGCACAGTCAAGCCGGCTGCTGCAGCATGACCACCAAATTTCAGAATTAATCCTGGATACCTTTTAGAAACAAGATCCAATGCATCGCGCAAATGAAAACTTGAAATTGAACGCCCTGAGCCTTTGATTTCACCTTCATTGCCTGGCGCAAAAGTAATCACCGGACGATGAAATTTTTCCTTGATACGCGAGGCGAGTAAACCAATCACACCTTGATGCCAGCTTGGATCATACAAGCATAAGCTATAGCAAGAGCCGGTTGCCGATTCCTGAGTTTCGACGACAGTTGCTAGCTTGTTCAACGCATCATTTTGCATATCTGCTTCGATTTCCCGCCGCTGACGGTTCAATTCATCCAGTTGGGCAGCAAGCTGACTCGCTCTGGATTCATCATCTGTGATGAGGCACTCAATCCCCAGAGTCATATCATCGAGTCGACCGGCTGCATTCAATCTTGGTCCAATGATGAAACCCAGCTCATAAGTGGAGACCTGTCGGCAATCACGTTTTACAACCTGTAACAAGGCATTAATACCGGCACATGCCCGTCCCTTGCGAATACGCTGCAAACCTTGCTGAACCAAGATGCGGTTATTGCTATCGAGTCTGACGACATCCGCAACCGTCCCCAGCGCAACCAGATCAAGCAAACTCGCCAGATTGGGTTCTTTACCAGCGGCAATGAACGCCCCCCGCGTGCGCAACTCCGCGCGCAACGCAAGCATCACGTAGAAAATGACTCCTACGCCAGCAAGATGCTTGCTTGGAAAATTGCAGTCAGGCTGATTGGGATTGACGATAACTGCCGCAGCGGGTAACTGATCTGCCGGCAGGTGGTGATCGGTAATGAACACTTGCATACCCAGCTGATTGGCCTCCTGCACCCCTTCCACACTCGCAATACCGTTATCGACGGTAATGAGAATATCCGGTTGTCCAGCAGGAGACGTAGCCGCAAGATGCACGATTTCCGGCGTCAGGCCATAACCATACTCAAAACGGTTGGGAACGAGATAATCTACAATGGCACCAAATTTTCTCAATGCGCGGATTGCCACCGCACAGGCAGTCGCTCCATCCGAGTCATAGTCCGCCACAATCAGTAAACGTTTCCGTTCGGCAATGGCATCAGCAAGCAGTGCGGCCATACGAGAAACATTGTTTAACTGCTCAAATGGAAGTAACTGGGATAATTCTGTCTCAAGCTGCTGGGGCTGTTTAATGCCACGCGCGGCATAAATGCGTGCCAATACGGAAGGCAAACCGTATTGATTAAGCGTGTCAAAAGCGTGTTGAGAAAAACTGCGGGTAGTGATGTTGGGCATTTGCCAGTTATTTTAACATCTGGCATTCTGAAACGTTAGCCCAGATAAGTATTTTCCGCTAAGCTAATGAGTGGGTAGTCAACTATACTAAAAATACAGACTGAAAAATTTTAAGAGCTTGGTTCCGCTTTTTCAGCTTTCAGCAGATGCAAGCGACGACTGTCGGCACGTAACACCGTAAATCTGAAATTATCGATCACAATTGATTCCCCATTCTTGGGCAGTCGGCCAAATTTGCTGGTAACGAGTCCACCAATCGTATCAAAATCCTCGTCGCTGAAGGTGGCACCTAGTGTCTCATTGAAACTGGCGACTTCCGTGATTGCTTTAACGCGATAGTAACCGCTGGCATCGGCTACGATGTTCGCTTCCTCTTCATCAAAGTCATACTCATCTTCAATCTCTCCCACGATCTGCTCCAGCACGTCCTCGATGGTGACCAAACCAGCCACACCGCCATATTCATCTACCACGATGGCGATATGATTGCGACTACGGCGGAAATCCTTGAGTAAGATATTGAGCCGCTTGGACTCAGGAATAAACACAGCTGGACGGAGCATATCACGCACATCGAACTCTTCTTCTCCTGCATAATAGCGCAGCAAATCTTTTGCCAACAAAATGCCAATCACATGATCTTTATTGCCATCGGTGACAGGAAAACGCGAATGTCCCCTTTCAATGACATACGGAATGAATTCATCCGGTTTTTCGCTGATATCAATGGTATCCATCTGTGAGCGCGGCACCATGATATCACGCACCTGCATTTCGGATACGTGCATCACCCCTTCAATCATGGCCAGCGCATCGGCATCGAGCAAATTGCGTTCATACGCAGAGTGCAACAAAGTCACCAGCTGCTCACGATCTTCTGGTTGACGCAAAAGGAGTGAACCAAGATGTTCAAACCAGCTGATTTTAGGAGAGGAATTATTCATGATTAGTTTCATCATTGATTGATGGGTGCGTAAAATAGCGCTGTAAAAAAACTGGACTGTGAACGAAAGCTATCGCAACCTTATTGTTCATAATAAGGATCGGCGTAACCTAGCCGGGTGACAATTTCTGTTTCAAGTTGCTCCATGATCGCCGCATCTGCTTCATGCTCGTGATCATAGCCTTGCAAGTGCAATACACCATGTACTGTCAAATGGGCATAATGCGCAGCCAAATCTTTTTGTTGTTGTTGTGCCTCGCTGATTACGACCGGCGCACAGAGCACGATATCGCCTGACAAGGGTTGCAGCTCATCGTATACGAACGTCAGGACATTAGTTGCTTTGTCTTTACCACGAAAATGGCGGTTGAGCTCTCTGCCTTCTTCTTCGTCAACGATCCGCAAGACGATCTCCGCACTCTGCATCAATGCCGCATTCACCCATTTACGAAACTGCAACCGACTGGGTGTTCCGGGAAATTCGGCAGCATCTTGCAGCACTAATTTGAATTTTTTATGATTTGTGGCAGATGAAGGTTCGGGAACCTTACTGGCGTTTTTCATGTTTCTCGTAAGCGTCGACAATACGCTGCACCAGCGGATGGCGTACGACGTCTTCGGTTTTGAAATGGGTAAAGGCTATCCCTCGTATCTTTCCCAAGGCATGTTCTGCATCGATCAAACCACTTTTCTGATTCTTGGGTAAATCAATTTGGGTAATATCGCCTGTAATGACTGCTTTGGAACCAAAACCTATTCGTGTCAGGAACATTTTCATTTGTTCCGGCGTCGTGTTCTGAGCTTCATCCAGAATAATGAATGATTGATTTAAGGTACGTCCACGCATGAATGCTAACGGAGCAATCTCAATGGTACTGCGTTCAAACTGCTTACCGGTTTTATCAAATCCCATGAGATCATACAGCGCATCATAAAGTGGGCGTAAATAGGGATCGACTTTCTGCACCATATCTCCTGGCAAAAAACCCAAGCGTTCACCCGCTTCGACTGCAGGCCGCACCAGGATAATGCGTGAGACCGTTTCGCGTTCCAATGCGTCGACCGCGCTAGCAACCGCTAGATAGGTTTTACCGGTACCTGCCGGACCAATGCCAAAGGTAATATCATGATCCTGGATTTGCTGCAGGTATTGCACCTGCCGTGGCGTGCGGCCATGTAAATTGCTACGCCGCGTGATCAGTTTCGGCACCGCCAACTCAGCATTCGCCGATTCATCCACAGCCGACTGCGAAGAATGAGATACGTTGGCTATCTCGATCAAACCGAGTTGCACTTGTTCTACGCTGAGATGATGGTATGACTGATTGTATAAGTTCTTCAGGGCTTGAGCAGCAAGCTGCGTCTGATTTGCTTGACCGCGTAGACTAAAATGTTCACCGCGCCGTGCGATCACGACATCCAGCACATTTTCAATCTGTTTAAGGTTCTCATCTAGCGCGCCACAGAGATTGGCTAGACGCCGATTATCAACCGGAGAAAAAGTAATCTCGACAGGTTTAGGTTTCAAAACTTTTGTTAAATAAATACGACGTATTGATTCTCGCAGGGGTTACGATAGATTGCAAGTGATAATGAAGCGTTTATTGACCGCTCGATCGCTACTCATGGATAATTTCCCCACGTAATGAATGAGACAAGGCAGTTGTAATCCGGATATTTATAAAATGACCAACCAGATCAGGTGCCCCTGCAAAATTAACCACCCGATTATTATCAGTTCTACCACAAAATTCATCAGGGTTCTTTTTGGAAGCCCCCTCTACCAATACACGCTGGCTTGTTCCCACCATACCTTGACTAATGGTCTGTGCCTGCTGAGTAATTTTTTCCTGGAGGCGATAGAGCCGCGCCAGTTTGGTTTCATAGGGAGTGTCATCAGGCAAGTCAGCAGCTGGCGTACCTGGTCGTGGGCTATAAATGAAACTGAATGATTCATCAAAATTCACATCCTCAACCAGCTTCATGGTTGCTTCAAAATCGGCATCCGTCTCACCCGGAAATCCAATAATAAAATCGGAACTAATCGAAATATCAGGACGTACTGCACGTATTTTGCGTATGATCGATTTATATTCGAGCGCGCTATAGCCACGTTTCATCGCTGCCAGAACTCTGTCTGCACCAGATTGAACTGGCAAGTGCAAATGGCTGACCACTTTCGGCAACTTCGCATAGACTTCGATCAAACGGCTGGTAAACTCCCGGGGATGGGACGTTGTATAGCGAATACGCTCAATCCCAGGGATCTCATGAATATATTCAAGCAACAGTGCGAAATCGGCAATTTCATCATCATCTGTTTCACCACGATAAGCGTTGACATTCTGTCCGAGCAAGGTAATTTCCTTGATACCCTGCATAACCAGTCCAGCAACTTCAACCAGCACATCGTTGAGCGGGCGCGATACTTCTTCACCACGCGTATACGGAACCACACAAAAACTGCAGTACTTGCTGCATCCTTCCATGATAGAAACAAAAGCCGTAACCCCTTCTGTGCGAGCTGGCGGCAAATAATCGAATTTTTCAATTTCAGGAAAAGAAATATCGATTTGTGGTCGACCCGTTGATTCACGTTCCTCGATTAATTCCGGCAAACGATGCAGTGTTTGTGGTCCAAAAACCAGATCCACAAAAGGAGCACGTTTGACGATTTCTGCCCCTTCCTGACTGGCCACACAGCCTCCGACACCAATTAACAAATTCGGCTTAGTTTTTTTCAGGTGCCGCACTCGCCCGAGATCATGAAAAACCTTTTCTTGTGCTTTCTCACGAACAGAGCAAGTATTGAACAAAATCACATCGGCTTCATCGGGGTTATCGGTCAACTCCATACCCCTTGCCGCATGAAGCACATCTGCCATTTTATCCGAGTCATACTCGTTCATCTGGCAACCAAAAGTCTTAATATATAATTTATCACTCACGGATTATTACAAGTAAGCTTAGCTGGAAATTGAATGGGTTATCCTGAAACGTCTGGTAAGTATATAACGGAAGAACAGTTGATTCCATCATCGATGCTGCAGTAAACGGCTTGAAAGTACTTCATTTTTCTCAAAGCTACGAATCTATTGACCCCCAACATGGGGAAAAAGTTCTATGATTTCCTATAATTTAGAGAGATATAATCTCTTCTCTACTACTCCGGCATTTTGCAAAATTATTCGGACTCTGAAAGCACCTTCATTATACAACTCTACCGACTAAACAGGATAACCATGCCTCACCAACGCGATTTATTCACTGATGAAATACCCCCTGCTTCCGAGCAAACTGTAAACAATTCCGCAACTGCACTGAAACTGGCCACACAAGATTCCCAGCTAACGCCTAGTCAGCAGCGCTTCAACCGTTTACTCGAACGTATCGAGAAGCTCAAAAAACAACTTCTTGAATTACAAGCCATCAGCGATGCACATCGTCCGCTATACCACCAGACGATTGCACCGCTGTATGAGCGTCAGCGAGTGTTCACGCGTGAAATGGTATTATGGCTGGATGAGCGATTGCAACGCAAGGGCTTAACTCCCACACAAAAACGTATCACCACCACGATTCTATGCAATCTCTGTGAACAGCTCGCGGCGCACGGTGACGAGGAAATGCAAATCCTGCATGACAAACACAGCACCAAAAGCCTGGCGCAGAAAGAACAAGCCAGCATCATGGAAATGCGCGCGATGATGGAAGACATGCTAGGAGAACCCTTGGCAGATGATGACCCACTAGAGACCATGCAGGATGTATTTAACACCGGTATGGAGCGATTACGCGAGGCTGCCGTTGAAGAAGAAGCACACCAACAGGCCCGAGCGCGCAAAAGAAAGCTCACTCCCGCTCAGCTCAAAGCCAAGGCGGAGCAACAGGAAGCAGAAACCACCCTGCGCAAGGTATTCCGCCAGCTCGCCAGCGCGCTGCATCCCGATCGGGAAAACGACCCTAATGAACGTGCCCGTAAAACAGCTTTAATGAGTGAAGCCAATGCTGCCTACGATCGTCGCGATTTAGTTGCACTGCTGCAGATTCAACTGCGCACTGAACTTACTGATGCTGCATCCATCGCCAAAATGGCAGAAGAAAAAATTGCCTCACTGACATTGTTACTCAAACAGCAGGTTAAGGAGCTTGAAGACGAATTGCATCATCGCCGTCACGCTGTACGCAACGAATTCGGCCTCGAGTCTTATGAAACCCTGAGTACAACTAATCTAAAGCGCAGCCTTAGGATAGAGGAAATCTCGCTCAAAGAAGATATAGATGCCATGCAGGAAGATTTGCAACTGATACAAGACGACAAGTTTTTCAAACGCTGGCTAAAAGAACATAATCAACTATCTCGAGCAATCTCTATTGACGACCTCGATGATTGGATGATTGATCCGTTTAGGAATAAATAGAAGACAAACCTCATCAAATGATTATTCCTCACTCAGTGCTCTGAGTTCTCCCCGTGCCTGTGGGGATAATCAAATCAAGCCATTGGCGCATCCAGTCATAACAAATCTGAACTGAATAAATATTGCAGTAATCCACTCAATTCAACCTAAAAGCGGTTTCTAGGTTCAACCTCAAACCAGATCGTCTGTCAGTTCCTTGATGAGTAAGGAAACAACTTCCTCGCATGAATGAGTCTCTTGATATATGGTATGTTGACGCTGGTAACTTATATTCCGTTCTGCCACGCGCTTGACGAATTGTTCAAAATATTCCGATTCTCCTATCTTACTGGCATAAGATTGGATTTCAGTTTGCACTATCTGCCAAATTTCATAGATAGATTTGAATGTGCCATTTTTATCGACCACACAGTTTGCTTCCAACCCCAACCGCGAAGCCATATAGTAATTATCTTTTTCAATCCACCAGGGCAATGCATGAGGCATATTTTCAATATTGGTCTCCTGGTGTGCTAACAGGTAGGCTGCCAACACTCGAATAAAGCTAGCGAGTTGCATTGACTCGGTGATAGTGGGTTGCGCGTCCATGACTCTGACCTCGACTGTACCCCAATGCGGTCGCACTCTGATATCCCAATGGATATCATTGATAGTTTGTATCATGCCAGCATGCTGCGAGGTTTTATAAAAATCCATGAATTGCTGCCAATCATTAAAACTTGGCGGTATACCGTAACTACGACTGGCTGCTAGAATGCGCAGGCGATAGGAGACAAAACCTGTATCATAGCCGCGCCAAAAGGGAGAACTGGCAGAAAACGCAATTAAGAGTGGCAGATAAGCCTTTAATGCACGCATCAGATAGATCGCTTCAGCTGCACCCTTGACACCAATGTGTACCTGAGTCGAGAAAGTGATTTGGGCGTGACCTAAATAGCCCGTGTCCTTCTCCATTCTCAGATAACGAGGTAGCGGGGTAAACAAGGCTAATTCCTTGTCAAAGGGATGGGTTCCAGCAGCACATAGCTCCATTCCCAGCATGAGACAGGTCTGTTTCACTTCTTTGACAAGTTGTGCAAGGTGGTCATGAACCTCTGCAGTATTTTCACCGACCTTGGAAATCACCTCGACGGTATTTTGGATAAACTCCGGTTTAATATAGGGTGACTCTGGGTAATACTCAAGCAAAGGCCCAATACCGTTTATCAAGTTGAGATTTTCCATATCGAGCAATTGCAGCTCGAGTTCTACCCCGACAGTTAATGGTTTTGAGGGAATGAATTCCAAAGTGAAATCAGCTCAAATAGTCTTGTGCCGTCTCTCTGACGACTTCATCGAAAAATGCAGCCCCCACTTTCAATACCTCCTCATTGATATCAAATTCTGGACTATGTAATGGAATATATTCATTCTCATGCCGTCTTGCGCCAAAGCGTACATAGCAACCGGGTATTTTTTGCAGATAATAAGAAAAATCTTCTGACCCCATGCTCGGATGATCAAGGGTCATTAAGCCTGCGTGCCCAACCACTTTTTCAGCCGCGCGATAGGCAATATGGCTTTCCCGTGTGGTATTGACAACAGGTGGGTAACCTTGTGTGATGTCAACGTCAACTTTGGCATTGTGTAATTCACCGATGGCTTTAGCCATACGCTTTAATCCCTTATGGATGTGATCACGCACTTGAGGCAAGGTGCTACGAATTGATCCCTCCAAGATAGCCTCCTCTGCAATCACATTAGGTGCACTACCCGCGTGAACCGTGCCAATCGTCACCACGGCAGGATAAACCGGGTTAATTTCTCGCGAGACCAAGGTTTGCATAGCAGTGATTAACAAACCAGTAATCACGATGGCATCGGTCGCTTCATGCGGTCGCGCGCCATGCCCGCCTTTACCTTTAATATTGATTTTAAAACGATCGGACTGAGCTGTGATCACTCCATCAGCCACCATGATTTCTCCCACACGATAGTGATGGGTCACATGTCCGCCAAATATCGCACTGACTTCTTGCAATGCACCTGATTCCAGTACTACGCGTGCTCCACCCCCCTTTTCTTCAGCAGGCTGAAAGATAAACAACACATGACAAGGAGGGGGGGATCTTTTCAGCAGGGCAGCAGCACCCAATACCATAGTCATATGCGCATCATGGCCGCAGGCATGCATTTTACCTTTAATGCAGGAAGCAAAAGGCAAATTGGTGTTTTCGGTACCAGGCAGCGCATCCATATCAGCACGCAAAGCAACGACTGGCGCAACAGGATTCTTGCCGGAAAGCTTACCGATAACCGCATGGCCCGGGCCAGCATAGTCATAAGGAATACCCAATTTGGCTAATTGCCCCATTAATACTTTGGCAGTCTCGATTTCTTCAAAAGCTAGTTCAGGGTGGCGATGCAACTTTCGTCTAATTTCTACCATCCACTCATAAAGATGCTCGGATTTATATTTCTCTATCATCAGTATCACTCCTTATGAATTGATTCTTTTTTGCTAACTGATTATCGGTCTGGTTTTGCCGACAAATATGGCATAGTGAGAACTATATCCTGCCTGATTTGTTAGCTTAATTCCATGTTTCTTTTCCTTACTCGTGTTTAATTGCATTAATTCATTACAAGCTTTCCGAGATTCATATTTATAAAAAACAGTTAGTTAGTCAAGATAATAAAATAACTTATTTTTGCAATTAAACATCTCTAGCGAACCAATCATTATGGACAGGCTTCTGCTGTTCCATACCACTTTTGTCACTTTATCAAATTCGTCTCCTTTTCTTTCGCAATGCAATTCATTGTTTTTTGATTTTCCTAAATAAGGAAAAAAACAGGTTAAAAAAAGCAATATAAATAAATTCTAAATAAAGCCACAAGATTTTCATAATACAAAAGCTACACTGTTTCAAACTGAGCATACAGGCATGCAAGAGCAAGTTCATTATTCATAACTCCAGATAAGCGCTTGTCATATTGTATTGCTGAGTTTTTATTAGTTAGATTTCATAAGGTTTTATGCACTAGTTGTTGATTGCGATTTTCTCAGAATCACCCAAATACATAAATTACAAATATTTTTGGGATATTTGACCTTAAAGGAGGTTGTAAAACAATGATGAGGAATAATAGAAAAATAACCAGCATGATGATCTGTTTAGTTATAGGATTTCACGTAGGGGGAAATATCTCATTCGCTGCGGAAGAGCAGAAGACAGAAGGAAAAGAAGCTAAAAAATCATTATTTTTCAGTAGGAATGCTATCGTTGCACAAGCACAAAATACGGAAACACAGAAAGCTAAAAAACCATCAGTTATTTTCAAAGATGGCACTAAACCCAATGGTCCCCCATTCGATGTGGAGGAAACGGTAGGGAGTACCCGGTTTGATTTTGATAGACTAACCGATCTTATGGAAAACCATAAAACTCCGCTTGCTGCCATGGCGCCAGATTGGCTCAATTTGGCTATTGAGCATCGGACACGCTATGATGTGTATGATCATGGTTTTACAAGAGCTATTCCGGATGGTAATGAAATGATTCATCAACGGACCAGGTTCTTGTTCGAAGTCAAAAATATTATCGATCCTTTAAAATTTACGCTCGAGCTCACCGATTACCGCACACCGTTAGCAGAGCATAATCAAGAGCATAACCCGATTTTTGCTAATCATTTTGATTTTACCCAACTTCGCCTTGATCTATTGTCCAAGAATTTTTTAGGTACAGGTTATGGTGCCACATTCGAAGTGGGTCGTATGATTCTGGAATATGGGGAATCGCGCTTGGTCGGTGGACATCGGTGGGGAACCTTCACGCCTACTTTTGACGGGATACGGTTTACATTAGGGAACGACAAGGAGAAATGGGGTCTCCATGTATTTGGCACACGACCTGTCCAGCGTGAAGTGTCAGAGTTAGACTGGAATACGCCAGAAAGCTATTTTTCGGGTGCACACATTACTAACCGTGATTATCGCTGGGCTAATTTTGATGCCTATTGGTTTCAATTAAATGAAGGTAATAATCTGAGGCAACGTAATTTATCCACGCCAGGTTTCAGGTTGTTTGCCAAACCTACCAAAGGTTCAATAGACTATGAAATTGAGTCGATGTATCAATTTGGGGATACCTTCGATGAAAGTATTTTTGCACATCGCCATCATGGAGAAGTAGGATACAGCTTTGATTCAACACCATGGCCTCTCAGGGTTATCTACCTGTTTGATTATGCATCGGGTGATCCTGATCCAAGAAAGAATTTTGACATTCTGTATGCAAAACGTCGGGTAGAATTTGGTCCCACTGGTATGTTTGGGCCTTTTTTCCCTTCCAACCTTTTTTCACCTGTAGGTTTTCGTATGAATCTTACACCGGTTCCTAATGTCAGACTCATGATGTCTCATCGTGCGTATTGGTTGGCTGATAAGCGTGGCCCCTATTCAGGTGCCGGTCTGCAAGACCCAACCGGTAGAGCAGGAAGTTTCCTCGGACATATGCTGGATGTCAGCGTAGGATGGGATCCTCAGTGGAGCTTCTTAAAACGTGTCAGCTTTGATATAGGGTTTAGCCATATATTCAAAGGTGATTACTTTGATAAAGTTCCGAACAGTCCAGGAAGCAAAGATACCAATTATGGCTATACGATGGCGACCATTAAGTTCTAGTGTACAGGCCCTTCATTTACGAATAATTTCAAGCTACCCATCGAGAGACAAGCATGATTCAATGCTCTGTGAGAGTGATCAGATCATGAAGGAATTATTCTGGTTTACGGATGAACAATGGTCATGGATAGAGCCGCTAATACCGCAGAACACGCGGATACTGAAACGTGTTGACGACCGGCGGGTTTTGAGTGGGATCGCGCATGTTTTGAAAAGCGACGGCAAGAGGCACCCTAACGTCATGATGCTTACCCCCGGTCAGGTCAGCGACCACAAGGAACGGAACAAGGCGGCCGCTCAAGACTGTCTTGCTGTCATGCCGCTGTCGAAGGAATTGCTAGTCGACAAAGGATATGGCAGCAAGGCGTTACGAGCTTAACTTGCGCAAAGGGGAACAATGCCTATCATTCCCACCACGCAGAAACCTGAAAATCCACTTCAGCTACGACAAGGCCTCCCATAGACAGGTTATCTATAAACAACAACACAATGTCATCGAACGCACCTTCGGCAGAATGAAAGATCTACACTACATCACCACTTCGACCTAAACGCCAAAATCTTCCTTACAGATTGCTGCTTCGCGGCCACCGCGGTACTAAACATCGAACTAATTTTATGAGCTAAAAAAAGAAGTGGATTTTACGTGCTATAAAGTGGATTGCGGATTATAAGATCCGATCATGACAGTTGTTTTCTTGCAACAATATTCAATGGTTGGTAAGTCTTCTCTGTCACAATTAACATTTTTTTGACATTTTCTATGGTAGGCTTCCCGCTCAAAGTATTTCACTTTGTAGCATCAACATGCTCAGTACTTACTACAAGTTATCAAAGGTATCTTTTTAATTGTTCAACGCAATAAATCATTAGTAAGTTTTAAGTAAGAGACACATAAAAAATTTAAAAGTTTCTACCAATAGAGGAAGGGAAAATATATGTTTAAAAAAATTAGACTTTATGCAGCAGTTGCTGCATTTAGTATGTTATCGGCTCCCGCAATAGCTGAAGATGTCGCCACTGACTTTCAGACCTGGGGCCAAATTATGGCGAATGTTAATTTAGGTAATGTAACAGGTAATGAAAACCTGAAAAACTGGAGGCTCTGGCTCGAAGGCCAAGGGCGTTTTGGTAATGATTCTTCTCAATTTACTCAATCCCTTATCCGCCCAGGTATAGGTTATGCCCTTAATGACAAAGTAACTATCTGGGCAGGTTATGCCTGGGCACCAACGGCCGAACCGATTTCTGGAGCACAAGGTCCTTTTGATGAGCACCGGATCTGGCAACAATTAATCTATGCAGATACATTTCTCATGGGGCAGATTTCAATGGCGCAGCCGCTTTGAGGAACGCTTTTTTGATCATGATGTTCCTGATCCTGGTAAAAACGATGTAGCCTACCGGTTCCGTCAATTAATAAAATTTGCATTTCCCATGCAATTTATTTCACCCAATCTTAGTTTTATAGTACAGGATGAACTGTTTATTGCGATGAATACACCTCAAAAAGGGTGGATTACCAATGGCTTTGATCAGAACAGGGGTTTTGTTGGGTTAGGTTGGAAATTCAATCAAATGGCTAACGCGGAAATTGGCTATATGAATCAATATATCAACAGACCACATAACGCCCGTCCAGATCAAATGATGCATATTCTGGGCGTCAATTTATTTTTGAATTTCTAGTAACAACAATACCTCCCCTTATGTTGGAATTATTCAAACATAAGGGGAATCGTATGAAATAATTTTCATTCAATGACAGCGTAGAGAAGCAATTTACACGTTGAAACGGAAATGGATGACATCACCATCATTAACAATATACTCCTTACCCTCTAGGCGCATTTTCCCAGCCTCTTTAGCACCTTGTTCCCCGTTGTAAGCAATAAAATCATCATAGGCGATAACTTCTGCACGAATAAAGCCTCTTTCAAAATCTGTATGAATCACCCCAGCTGCTTGGGGAGCAGTATCTCCTTTGTGCATTGTCCAAGCTCGCACCTCCTTGACGCCTGCAGTGAAATAAGTCTGGAGCCCGAGTAGCTGATAAGCAGCACGAATCAAGCGATTTAAACCTGGTTCTTCCAGATGAATATCAGCCAGAAATACTTGCTTGTCTTCATCGGACAGATCTACAATTTCTGCTTCGAGTGCCGCACAGATTGCCACAACAGGCGCTCCTTCCTGTGCCGCATACTCCTGAATGCTTTGCAGTAATGGATTATTTTCAAAACCATCATCCGCAACATTTGCTACATATATAACGGGCTTTGATGTCAATAGACACAATGGCTTTACTAGCGGTTGTTGCTCTTTCTCTAACGTCAGACTGCGCGCAGGTCGGCCTTGGTCAAGATGAGCATGTAATTTCTCCAGCAGGCTCATACATCGGATACTTTCCTTATTGCCCGATTTAGCCAGTTTGGCTTCTCGTTGTAGTGCCTTCTCCACTGTGGCCATATCAGACAATGCAAGTTCAGTTTGAATTACTTCAATATCCGAAATGGGATCTACCTTACCTGCCACATGAACCACATTGTCATTAGCAAAACAACGCACCATATGAACAATACCATCCGTTTCACGGATATTTGCCAGAAATTTGTTGCCCAGTCCCTCACCTTTAGATGCACCCGCTACCAGACCAGCAATATCAACAAATTCGACAATGGCAGGTTGTACTTTCTGGGGTTTAACAATTTCACTAAGCTTTTTGAGGCGCGGATCAGGAACTTCGACAACGCCAACATTAGGATCAATCGTACAAAACGGATAATTTTCAGCAGCAATACCTGCTTTGGTTAGTGCATTAAAAAGTGTTGATTTACCAACATTAGGAAGGCCAACGATGCCGCACTTCAGGCTCATAATCTGATTATTATTATTGAAATTCTAGTAAACGAGAAAATACACAAAATAAAAAGTATAGCTTTATAATTCTTTTTGTTTTGTATGCAATTTATGCATTGCAGCAGTATAGTCACCACTTGCAATGAGCGGCCAGACAACCAGACTTCGCTGAATAGCGTCATCAATCAATAAAGCTTCTTCTTTTCGAGGTGGATGCAATACATAATCCACTACCTCATTTTTATTCCCTGGATGGCCGACTCCAATTCGCAGTCGCCAGAAATCCTGGGTGGCCAGACGTGTAATAATATCCTTCAAACCATTATGACCTCCTGCGCCCCCACCTAATTTTAATTTGGCAGTTCCAGGGGGCAAATCCAGTTCGTCATGAACGACCAATAACTGGTCAGGAGAGATCTTATAAAAACGAGATAATGCTGCCACGGCCATTCCACTTGCATTCATGTATGTCTGCGGCTTAAGCAACCAAAACTGCTCATTATCAAGCATAATATTTGCACACAGACCATGGAACTTAACTTCAGATTTGAATGTGATTCGCAATTGCTCTGCCAAGCGACACAGCCAGTGAAATCCAACATTATGTCGTGTAGCAGCGTACTTCTCTCCAGGATTCCCCAGTCCCACAATGAGTTTCATTGTTTACTCGGTTTGATTGCACAACAATAACTTACCATCAATCCGGATACGTTCATCTGCGACTTTTAATTTTGAAAATGGAAATACAGAAGAGATTAGCTCATCCTGCATTTCCAATTTATGCTGTATATCTATTTGACCTATTTAAGAATTAACTCGCACCACTTTCTTCAGCTGCACCTCGCTGAACAATGAGAGTAGCCACCGGTAGATTATCACCTCTGATCAATGCAGGAATTTCCACATTTTCAGGCAATTTGAGATCGCTTAGATGCAAGGTACTACCCGCAGCCATTTCTGACAAGTCTACGGTAATATATTCAGGCAAATCTTGAGGAAAACACGATATATCTACTTCAGTGAGCACATGACTAACCATGCCACCTGCTAGTTTTACTCCAGGTGAAAGCTCAGCATTAATGAAATGCAGCGGGACTTTCATGTGTATCTTTTTATCCGTATCAATACGCTGAAAATCTACATGAAGTACTTGTGGTTTGTAAGGATGCATTTGTACATCGCGCAACAATACTTGCTCCTTAACACCGTCAACATTTAACGATAAAACAGATGCGTGAAACGCTTCCAGTTTTAGCTTATGGAATAGATTATTATGGTCTAATTCGATAGATTGCGCAGCATCCTCTCCACCATAAACAACACCAGGAACTTTACCATCTACACGCAGGCGGCGGCTCGCACCTTTGCCCTGCAATGCACGTTTATTAGCATCAATTTCAATTTGCATTTCAATTCTCCAAAATAAGATTTATCCGCGACCAGATAAATCAAAAATAAAAATATCTTCATTTACTCCATAAATAATGAGCTCAATGAACTCTCATTACTTATTCGGAGCAGGGATTCACCCAGTAAACTCGCGACACTTAGCTGACAAATTCGATCACATGCCTTGGCATCATCACGTAACGGAATCGTATCAGTAACCACTAGTTTATCCAGTTTAGACTCTGAAATTCGCTCCACTGCCTTTCCAGAGAGCACTGCATGAGTAGAATAGGCAACTACACTCGCGGCACCTTCCTCTTTTAAAGCTCTGGCAGCTTCGCATAGCGTATTAGCCGTATCTACCATGTCATCTATGATGACACAAGTACGCCCCTCAACTTCACCGATGATATTCATTACTATAGATTCATTCGGTTTAGGGCGACGCTTATCGATAATCGCAAGATCGCACTCTAAGCGTTTTGCCAAATGTCTCGCTCGTACCACACCGCCCACATCAGGCGATACGACGATCAGGTCTTGATAATTATGTTTCCATATATCGCCTAGCAATATAGGCATTCCGTAAATATTATCCACTGGCATATCGAAAAAACCCTGGATCTGATCTGAGTGCAAATCCATTGTCAAAAGTCGATCCACTCCAACAGTGGTAAGCATATTGGCTACTACTTTGGCTGTAATTGGTACACGCGCCGAACGCGGCCTTCTATCCTGGCGCGCATAACCAAAATATGGAATCGCAGCTGTAATACGGCCTGCTGAAGCACGCTTTAAAGCATCTACAATTACCAATATTTCCATAAGACTGTCATTGGTAGGCGCACAAGTAGATTGCAATACAAACACATCCTTGCCACGCACATTCTCAAGAAGCTCTACCATGATCTCGCCATCACTAAAACGAGAAACCGTTGCTCGTCCTAAATGAATAGTGAGATACTTGACCACGTCCTGGGCCAGTTGTGGATTGGCTGTGCCAGTAAAAACCATCAAGCTATCATAAGACATGGCTAATAGTTTCCTGCTATCAACTGGATACTGAAAAACACAGAACCCCCCTGGTAATACAAAGCTTGCCACATAATTATAAATTTATATGCTCTGATTTAAACCAGAAAACCAGTTACTTGAAATCGCTTCTGATCATTACAGATACTGGCTGGGGAGGTAGGGATCGAACCTACGAATGCCGGAATCAAAATCCGGTGCCTTACCACTTGGCGACTCCCCAAATTCATTACTCTTCTAAAAATTTTTGCAATGGGTGATAAGTTAATCCCTCTGCAACGAAACCACTCATTCCATCGGGCAATTGCTGAAAAGCATACTTCGCTGCCCGTTCGTTTGCAAATTCAGCAAATACACAAGCACCCGAACCACTCATTGCGACCAATGTCGTGTTATTTAATTGCTTCAGCCACTGCAAATATCTTGCCACAACAGGATACATCTGGCAAACCACTGTTTCAAGATCATTACGTCCTTGCCAGATGGAAAAGGGCGGTATTGTGATAGGATTTGTATTTCGTGTCAATTCCTTGCTTGAAAAAATTTGTCCTGTTGAAATATGTACTGATGGTGTTAACACCAAATACCAGGCTGGTGGTAAAGCGATCGATGAAAGTTTCTCGCCTATCCCTTCTGCAAAGGCATTCTCACCATAGATAAATATTGGAACATCAGCACCCAACTCTAACCCTAATTCCATCAAACGCGCCCTATTCCAATTCAATCCCCATAAACGATTAAGTACGAGCAAAGTCGTTGCCGCATCGGAACTTCCTCCTCCTAATCCGCCACCCATCGGAATACGTTTTTCCAGAAAAATTTCTACTCCAAGATTTATGTGGCTTCTTTGCTGCAACAATTTTGCCGCACGAACACACAAATTATTTTCTTCTGGCACGCCAGGAGTAGGTGTATGCAACTTGATGACAGAATCATCTCTTAAAACAAAACTCAGCTGATCCGAAAAATCTATAAATCTAAAAACTGTTTGCAACAGATGATACCCGTCTTCCCGGCGTCCCACCACATGCAGAAACAAATTAAGCTTGGCAGGCGCTAGAAAAGTTTGCATATTTCTTTGAATTTCCTAAAATATCTTTTAAAAAGAGAATACTATCAATCTTTAATATCCCAATTATCAATGACCAATTTCAGTTTCAAGTCTGTACGGCTAAGCTCCAATACCCTTGGAAGATTATTGTATGCGGGAACAAATTGCGAAAAATAATCTAAATAAGTAATTTTCCAGCCGTCTTGTCTGATTGCTACCGTGCGCCCACTCCTATCCAAATCCTTTTCAGACATTGTGAATGGAAAATGAGTACCCTGCACCCAGAATTGTAATCCAGAAAGTGGTAATCGCCATCCCAAGACATCTTCTGTCAAATTTTCCACACTACTTGCATAATAAGTTTTTGGCTCTGAGGTAATAAGGCGCACACCTTCCGGACCTTGCTCAATCTGAGCAACAGTTTGTCCTAAGGGTGAAAATAGCATTATCTGGTCACTGATCTCGGTATGCTGCCAGCGTACACCGCCTGAAAATCCATGCTTATCCGCTTTGACTAAACTCTCCCAATCAGATCAAAATTAGCAACTGCCTCCTTTGAAATTCCTTCGCCAGGTTGAGTAACAATAGTAGTAACGACATCGCGGCTTTCAAATAATGCACAACCTGCAAGCATCGAAACTATACAAACCAGTAGCTTCCATACAAAAAACTCATTATTTTTTCTAATGCTATTGACCAATGGATATCAAACCTACACTTTTTTACGTAACCAGCAATTAAGCATCCAAATTTCTGCTATTATCTATTTTTCGCTTCAAGACATACATTATTGCTTGATAACCAAGCAACTGTTTACTGTTAATTAAAAATCACTTTTGGATACTTCATGAATACTCTTGCTGCTTTGAGTTTCTGGCAATACAATATTCAGCTCAAGCGTCTCTTGATTTTCATCCTGTTCAAATTTAACTGAGATAGCGTCTTGTTCCACTTTGACATATTTACGAATGACTGCCAGTAACTCTTCTTGCAATTGGGGAAGGTAAGAAGGTTTATTACGATAATAGCGTTCGTGTGCCACGAGAATTTGTAGTCTTTCTTTAGCAACAGAAGCTGTTTTGGATTTAGATGATCTAAAATAATCCAGCAGGCTCATTATTTTCCTCCAAAAAGCTTCCTAAGAAACCCTTTTTTACTCTCAATAAAACGATGAGGTCTTTTTTCCCCAAGATAGCGCGCCACCACGTCAGCATAAGCCTGGCCTGCATCACTTTTCTCATCCAAGATCACTGGAGTACCTGAATTAGAAGCATTTAGGACTGCTTTTGACTCCGGAATAATGCCCAACAAATGCAGAGATAATATTTCCTGCACATCTTCCAGACTCAACATTTCTCCTGCTTCAACCCGATCTGGATCATAGCGAGTTAATAATAAATACTCTTTGATGGGTTCCATCCCCAACTCTGCTCTCCGTGATTTGCTTGCCATAATACCAAGCATTCGGTCCGAATCTCTAACAGAAGACACTTCTGGATTGGTAACGACAAAAGCATCATCAGCGAAGTACATCGCTAAATGAGCGCCCTTTTCAATACCAGCGGGCGAGTCACACACGATATATTTAAAATCTTTAGAGAGCCCTTCTAACACTCTTTCCACTCCCTCTAAACTTAAAGCATCTTTATCACGTGTTTGTGAAGCAGGCAGAATATAGAGTAAATTACAGTTCTTATCGCGAATCAATGCTTGATTAAGATTTGCCTCTCCATTAATCACATTGACGAAATCATAGACAACCCGTCGCTCACAACCCATGATAAGATCAAGATTGCGTAAACCTACATCAAAGTCAACCACAACTGTTTTATGTCCTTTTTTTGCCAATCCCATGGCAATAGCAGCACTTGTGGTAGTCTTACCAACTCCCCCTTTGCCCGACGTTACGACAATGATTCTTGCCACTTAATTCTCCTCCACTGGATTATCCTATACTAATTCTTTTATTATCAAAGCATGATTCTGCAAATAGATTTGCACTGGTTTTTTTCCAACCGTTTCCCTAAGATCCTCACTTGTTTTATAATCTCCAGCTATTGAAATAAGCTCAGCTTGCAAATCAAAACAGAATATCCTCGCATTCGTATTGCCTTGTACTCCTGCAAGCGCTCTACCTCTTAATGTATTGTAAACATGAATATTACCTTCAGCCATGATTTCAGCCCCCGCACTGACCTGAGCTAATATAATCAAATCGCCGGATACATAAATGCGTTGACCCGAACGAACAGGCTGAGTTATCAGCGTCGCTGCATTATTCACAACAACTTCCTTAACAATCGTTTGAGGAGTTGACGCAGATGTTTTGGGTATTTCAGCGACTATACTTTGATTACTTTGAGTGTTATCTATTGGAATAAATATCGAGTTTGCTTGCTTATTCTGAAACTCATTTCCGCCTCGTATTCCTATAGGGAATAAGCCAACCTTACGTATAAGCTCGACTAATTTCGCAACATCTACTTCATCATTATTATGGTTTAATTCATGCAAATCAAACACGATGGGTGAATTTCTGAAGAAATCCGGCGCCTGAGATACTTTTTGTAACAATCGTTGCTCAATCACAACCAAATCATTAGTGTACAAAACCAGGACCGGCACAAAAAAGGTACTACTTTTAATTTCCAGCACTGGCTGGCTTTCATACTTTTTTTCTGTATCTATCGACATCTGTTAAATCAGGGAGTTAATTTAATAGTAGATGATAATATCGATATCAATTTATTTATTGACAACAATTATGCATTATACCTTTCAATTGAAAGGAACAAATATTTTTGCTCAGCATTTGAACGATTTCACCTCCATAACCTGCCTCTATCCTATTGCAACTATGAAATTAATCTAATCATAACGCAATTCATTCAGTGTAAAAATCCTCTCTCTCCCCACCTGGCAGGCTGTTGAAAAACTATTCTACGTTGCCGCTGCGGTGTTAAAAAACAGGCTCAAAATGGTCATTTATCAGGTATATACTCCGTTTTTTCACCTGTTTTTGCCTATTATCGACTGCCTCAAATACGTTTTTCAATAATCTGCTAAGCTAGAATTATCTATTTAACCAATTGTCCAAAGGTTAATACCGTATTTTTAGGTTTGATGAAGACTCCATAAGCTCAGAAGGTAAGCATACTTGATAAAGGAAAAAATATGAAATTGCATTTATCAATAATCAGTTTATTTTTTTTGCTGAATGGGTGTACTAGCTTGCCGCCTGCCGTAATAAAGGATATTCCCTTTGTTGATTTGTCCTACCAGACAGTCAATCAGGATATCAATGCTTATAAGGATGTCCCCATTCGTTGGGGTGGCGTGATCATTGACGTAGAAAATGAAAAAGATTTCAGTCTGGTGCAAGTTTTATTTTATCCTCTAGATAAGAAAGGTTATCCATACATAAATAAAAAAAATGAAGGTCGTTTTGTCATTGAAAGCAGTGATTTTCTCGACCCTGCTGTTTTTGCAAAAGATACTGAGATAACAGTCGCCGGAACAATCAAAGGTGATATTGAGCGCACTATTGGTAATAAAACCATACAAGTGCCACTTATTTCATCAACGGCAATCTACTTGTGGCCCAAAGAGTATCGATACAATTATTATGGTCCAGGTAGATACGGATATTACCCACCTTATCCTTATTTTGGCTATTACGGTTATCCCTTTTTCTATAGGGGATACTATTGGCCTCACCCTTACTGGTGGTAAAGAATTCTAGGCATATTTTTCGGCTAATTGCAATTTGTGCTTATTGATATTTCTTCTTTCACTCATAGCAGCACTTTATCTCGCTCCTGAAAATAAACTTTACGTGTTGATAAAGCTGGAGCACATTAAACACATTATCGATAATCATTGCCAGAAAGTTAATCCTACAGATGATAAAAAACCAAGCAACGTGTAGCCGCTCTTGAAATATTCCACCAAAAACAAAGCTACTGCATCAATCTTTTCATGGTATCCAACAATATTTCATTACCTGGATGTGCCTCAAGTGCAGAACGCCAGACCTTCTCAGCATCCTCTTTTGCCCCCTTAACCCAGAGCACCTCGCCTAAATGAGCGGCAATTTCTGGATCAGGACGAGTAGCAAAAGCAAGATTCAAATAATTAAGACCTTCACTAAAATTTCCCATCCGGTAATACACCCATCCCAGGCTATCCATAATGTAAGGATCTTCAGGCGATAACTCAACCGCCTTTTTGATTAAAGCTAATGCCTCTGGCAAGCGCAATCCTCGTTCTGCAAGACTATAGCCTAATGCATTATAGGCATGCGGATTATCTGGTTTCAACTCGATCAGTCTGCGCAAATCTTTTTCTACGATATCAAATTTGCCAATTTTGTCTGCCGCCAAAGCTCGATCGTAAAGAAGGTCAGGCTGATCCGGAATCTTTTCCAGATTTTTGTCTAGCAACTTAAAAACTTCATCATACGCATCAACCTCTCGTAATAATTGTGCCTCTGCCAAAACTAATTGGGCACGCTGCTGTTCATTCTCCGGTGTTAATTGATGCAAATGCTGGCGCGCGCGATCAATCCCTTCTTTCTTGAGTAGCAAAACTGCATAACGGACTTGAGCAGGCAAATACCGTTCCCCACCACTTACTTGTTGATATGCTTTAAGAGCAGCATCAGGACGTTGAGTAACTTCATAAATTCGCGCTAAATTAAAATAGATATTATTGGAATCTTCATAGCCTAGATCCAAAGCTTTCTTAAAATTTGCTTCAGCACTATCGAAATCATTTAATTCAAGAGATAATAAACCCACTGCAAGTGCGATGTCGGCATTAAACGGATTCTCCGTCATCAATTTCTGGAACTGATCGCGCGCTGAAACAAAATTTTTCTCCGCCATCAGCATGCGAACATAAGCAATTCGCATATCATTGGCTTTAGGATATTTTGCGAGATAATTTTCATAAAAAGTCATCGCTTCAGCGTTAGCAATTTTCTGCAAAATCCGGCCTTGATGAATCGCGGCAATTTCCCAATCAGGACGTAACGCTAACGCTTTTTTCATTTCCTTAAGTGCGAGATCAAGCTGATTAGCATTCCATGCAGCCTGGGAAATTGCAAAATGTGCTTCCGGCAAATCAGGGTAAGGAGTCGCAAGCTGTTGCAACAATTTCAATGCTGCTTTTTTGTCATCGTGACGTGACAGTAGCCTGCTCAAGTGCATAAAAGCCTTATCAACGGCACCTTTCTCAGATGATAACAGTTTCACAAGATGAGGACGTGCCTTGTCAAGCTTTCCAGTACTCACAAACAAGGCTGCAGCAGCTTGACGTGCATTGATTGAATCTGGTTCCAGCTCAATCCATAAGGTAACAGCTTTCTCTGCTTCCTCAGGTTTACGGGCACGAAGCGCTACTTCTGTAGCTCGTTCGGCAATACGTGGATCCCGTGTCTCTCTGGCAAGCTTAGAATATCGCTCTACAGCCACCTCAAGATTATCGCGTTGCAATGCTGTTTCAGCCAGCAAAAAATCAAACAATAACTCGCTCGTCAATTCTTGACTAGGTAATTTCAATTGCCCCTGTTGGTTTTGACTAGCCAGTTCCTCTGCTTGCGAATTTTCAACTTTTGGTATCTGGGTACATCCAGCTAGACCGAGTAAAAACAATATCCAATGCATTCTAAAATTCATCTGAATTGAGCCAATAAAATCATTAAGACTAAAAAAAACTAAACCAGTTCTTATACTACGGCATATTTAACAGCCCTCACAGTATAGCTAACCATCACAATGTATAGATGTATTTTTGATATTCTATACACATTAACTTATGCATCTAAAACTTGCTTAGTCATCTAACAACAGGAAGAAAAGCAAGGCAGAGGGAGCGCAGCAAACAAAATATATCGGATAATAAGCGAGTTCTAGAGCACCACCTAACGCAGTAGCTCGTTTATACAAGAACCTATTCGGTGTTTCCCTTAAAAAGGGTCTTTGAAGATTGATCACTCTGTCATTAAGGATTTTGTGAAAATGGATTAGTGCTATTTGCTGGCTGATTTGGGGAAAGAGGATTAGAACCAGCTGTAGCCTTATCGCTAGCAAAAGGATTGCTAGGAGCAGCATTTTGCAAACCTGATTTAGGTGTTTTTGATCGCTGCGAATCTGTTCCGCTACCGGCACCAGCAGCATGAACAAACTTCCAGTCCTTATAACTCTTTGCTTCTGAAAATGCGGAATAATTTTCTGGAAAATTTGCTCGCTTGAGCGGGATTTTGTCCGATTTGCTATATACACCTGTAATTCCCGACCCTGCTTGCTCAATCAATCCCCAATCATGACTATTGGTCATTGGGTCAAGGAAAATTTTTCTGAGATGACGTTTGATTACCATTGAACTCCTATCTTCGAGCAATTGCTCTAGTGATTCCGGATACCGTTTTGCTTTCCCACTAGAATTGAGATGATACGATTCGATAGCACGCCTGAATTGATCCCCCACATGGAGTAATTCTATTTCTTTTTCTCGCTGGGATTCAATTTGCCACATTGGGCCAATACCTGTCAGTACCACACCTGCAAGCGCAACCGCAAATAGTGTCCAGAGATAGATATAACCTTGTTCTTTACAGGAATAGCCAGCGTGATTCTTTATTACCATTTATCGTAAAATGTTCCATCTAATGCCTGCTTATCAGAGCTACTGCGTATATCATACAAGCCCTCAACCTCCTCACCAGGCGGAGGAATTTCAATCCATGTTAAAGCACTGTCGGTAATTGGATCCATTGGAATAGCACGAACATAACGCTCTTCCACTAATTGCTCCAGATTAAGCGGATAAACTCCCCTATCAGCATAGAATTTATCAATCGCATCACGCACGATGCTCAAATTTTGTCGCAATACAGCCTCTTTAGCTCGATCGACCGAATTGAAATATCTCGGTGCAACAATACTGAGTAAAGTAGCAATCACCGCCATGACAACCAATAACTCAATGAGTGTAAAACCGGCGCGCCGGTAAAAATCAAGTATTTTCATTTACCACTGATTATAAGGAATCCCGTTCAGCCCCTTTCGACTGGAGCGCGAATAGATATCAAAAACATCGTCTCCTTCATCCGGATTATCGGGTGGGCTCTCGTAGCTACGCTTTCCCCACGTGTCAGCGTCAGGTACATCCAGATCTTCGTCTGCAAACATAGGGTCACGGGGTAAACGTCGCAAAAAATAAATCATATTTTTTTTAGGATCCTTTATATTTGGCACACCTTTCGCCAGATCTTCCAACTTGCGAGGATAACCTATCTCATCTGCTTTCTTTTCCACTCGCCCCTCATCCGCTGCCTGTTTATAAGCATCGATTGCAGTACGAATCTGCCGCAAGGCAAGACGTAATTCCTGTTCCTTCTCACGCTTAACGGCAATCTCACGCAATGGCATCACTGCAGAAGCCAAAATAGCGACTATAGCAACCACCACCATCAATTCGACCAGAGTGAATCCACGATGAGCTGTTATAAGCAATCCTGAGCTTCGTTTTAGCATACCACTAATGGATCTCGACGCTTACTGGAGGAGGCAAGCTTACCTCAACCGGATTTCCTTTGTCGTCTTGTGCAGTTAAACTTTGAACAGCAATTTCAGCGGTACCTGGGTTTGGGCTGATCGCTTTGAAACGTAAGACCGTTGTCATCCCGCTTGGTTCTTCCCTACCCAATTTGATAGTACGAACTCCAGATTTCTCGCCACCATCCAGCGCTTCCAGCAGGTCCTTATCGTATGCTAGATTAAGTTCACTCACCAGATTGGTTTTCTGGGTAACAAGTCTCACCGTTGCGGTAAATTCTCGGTCCATGGGCACAGTGGTCGGAGCTAACAAGGTAAGTGATGGAGAAGAACCACCACCTTGTTGTGCAGCCGCTGCAGCAAAAGGATTAGGAGCAGATTCAGCCGTTGACGGTGCCGGTTGTGCTCCTCCCAAAACAGAGCGAGCACTTGACACAGGCCCGGAAGGAGCCAGAGCCAGGGATTGTGGCAATGTTTTACGAATGGACGTCTGCAATCTTCCAGCAGCATTGGCCGTACCAGAATAAAACTCACTCTCCAGTTTGGTTGGTTGTGTAACATTACGTACAATACGCGGGGTGATTAACAATATAATCTCCGTCTTTTGACGATTCAGATTTTGGTTACCGAACAGCCTGTTCAGGATCGGCGTATCGATCAATCCCGGTATACCTCCCAAGCTTCTTTTATCATCGTCGTTAATCAAGCCTGCCAATACATGTGTTTCACCATCGTTTGAGGAAAGTAAAGTTTCTGCTGTACGCGTTCCCACGACAGGGAATCTACTACCCGCAGTTGTGCCCGCTTCGAAACCAGTTATCGAACTTACTTCAAGCATAACCTTGATTGCCACTTCGTTATTCGGAGAAATGACGGGTTCAACTTCCAGCTTTAGTCCAACATCGATAAAAGTCACAGATTGAGATACGGTAGCAGCAGTACCCGTGACATTGGAAGTGATGATAGGTTGTCTGCTACCAATCAGAATTTTAGCTTTCTCGCGATTCTTGACACGAATACGAGGATTGGCAAGTAAGTCATTAAAGGTAAGATCTTTTCTTAGATCAATCACGACTTGGTTGCTGACCGAGAAATTCTTCAAGCCAAAGGTAATCTGATCCAGTGTTGTTGTAGCAGCAGCCGCAACTGGATTACCGCTTGCGTCAGTGCCACCGGGATTTGCAGTGTAAGTAATACTTCCTGGAAAATTAGGCCCAAGCTTGGCTACATTGTTTCGGTTAACTTCCAAGACTTCAACATCAAGCATGACCTCTGGATCAGGAAAATCATTGATTGCAACCAATCGTTCTACCAAACGAATTGCTTCCAGCGTATCGCGCATAACAAAGAGATTGAGTTTCTCGTTAACGTAAATATCCTTAGCCTTGACCAATCCTCGGATCATCGATACCATCTGTTTGACATCGGTATTAACTACATGGAAACTACGCACTACAAGCTCTTGATATTCTTTTTGTTTGGCGGGAGTATCCGGATAGATCAATAACGTATTGTCGTTCAATATTTTGTAAGCAAGCTGATTAGTCACCAACAGCAATTTTAAAACATCTTCAATTCTGTTATCGCGTACAAAAATAGACGTTTTCGACTCCTGCTGAACACTTTTATCAAAAATGAAATTGATTCCTGCGGTGCGTGATATCAGCTCAAAAATCGTTTTCAAACTGGCATCTCGAAATTCCATTGTGATGGGTTTATCAAAAGTAGTAATTAATGTCAGTCCGGGCTCTTCAGCCCGGGCAAGGCGTTGACTGATCTCCTTAATTAATTGGCGCGCATCTCCATTCAGCGGATTTTCCTGTAACACCGCACGCACGGCTGCCTCAGCCCCTTCCACATCATTTCGAGCGAGCGACTCTCTGGCTTGATTAATAAATAATTGTTGATGCCGATCCAGATATAGTGCTTCTAAACCTGCTTTGGCACGCTCACTATTGGCGTTAATTCCAAGTACATGGCGGTATTTCTGTTCAGCAGCATCAAAATCCCCCGCTGATCGCGCATTTTCTGCCTCATTGAGTATTTGATTGCCGATTGCCTCACGTTGTCGTGTCAGTACTGTACGAATTTCTTTATTATCAGGCTCTTCATAAGCCGCCTGCTCAAGTTTCTTCAAGCCTGCATCAAGTTGACCTTGCGCAATTAATTGCTGACCTTCTAAAAATGCCCGATTTCTGGTAGCTAATTGCGCGCAACTCGTTAATAGTGCCAGCAGCAAAACAATGAAGAAAAATCTGACCGATTTCATTAAAACTTTCCAGGATTATTGTTATTGATAAGAAGCTTTTGTTTGATGCCCAATGGTAGATAAGTAAATTCGATTACGTCATCATTAATCCTATCGACTCGATAATTCTTCTCGATACGCCCCCCTATTTTTGCAACATAGTAATTATCTCCCATGGAAAGAAATACGCTTGTCATCTTTCCTTCCATAATTTTGCCGATATATTTAAATTGCAAAGGAGGTGCTGCGGGAGGAGGCGCACGCACAGGCGCAGACTTGGCAACTTGGTTGGAACCACCGGGACCACCGGCACCACCGAATGGAGACTGAGAAAGATCAGCACGGGGCTGCTTCGGTTCCCAGGAAGCAGAAGCAAAGATATCATCCGCTTCGGCATTGAATTTTCGCTGCCCCAATTGATCAACTTGCAGATGGCCCATGTCACTTTTTTTGCCACTTACACTTTCACTTCTTGATGCAGGCGAAGCTGGCAAAATCGGTTGGACCGTCTCTTCTATGTCAGCATCATTCTCCCCGAGCCATATCACTGCAAATAGTGTTGCCACGAGTGCAACGCCCAGAATCAATCTGCGAATATTGGTCGCCTGTTTTTCCATTTCAGCCGTGCAGATATAGATTCATGTTAAGTCGAGCATCCAGTTTGCCCGATTTAATATCTTCACGTTTGAGGACTATATCAACCAGCGCCATTGCGGGGATGGTTTCCAGCATATCGGCGATAAAAGCACGAATTTGCGGATAGCTGCCATGAACGGGCAGAATCATTTCATAGCGAGCCAATTTTGAATCCTTCTCTTGCATCAACCGATAATCACTGCGACTCAGCACAACCTTGTGCTTTTTAGCAATCCTGTCTAATTCCTTGATCCAGTAGGGGGATGAGTCGATACTCGGAAAAAAATCATAAAAAACCTGTAACGCCTGATTATCATCTAACTTTGTGCCTACGGCAGATTCCACCTGCGTTCGCTGCTGCATTGATGCGGCTTGTTCCTTAAGTTTATGGACCCCCTCTTTTTGTGGCAAAACAGCTGCCCAGAAAAAGACAGTTGAAAGTATAAGCAGTCCTAAGCCTATTTTTCCAATTAGATTAAGTCGCGCTATTTGCCAGCGTATTTGAATCAGCAGTCTTTCTAGGGTCAATCGATCCATGTGGTGGTCAGAGAAAAAGCAATTGGTCGATGGGGGTTCTCTTGCTTCACTTTATAGTTGATCACATATGCATTTTCAAAAACTTCTTCACGCTCAATCGCTTCGACAAAATCAGTCAACGCCACTAAATTTCTCGCTTCACCCGTGACTCGTATCGCTCGATTGGCTACATTCGGTTGCACAGATAATAATGCAATTTCTTTACTTACAGCATATTCCAAGGAATCAAATAACGCTTCCCAGGATAAATTGATTTGTCGCAAAACTTCATTTGCCTGTTTAAGCTCCTTTTGTGTCTCTTGAGTAATTCGTGCAACCTGTGTTCTCGGTGTCTTTTTATGCTGTTGTTGCTGCTCAAGACGATCGATACGTGCTTCCCAATGCGCAGTTTCTTCCATGACCAATTTCAGCTGATAAAAGCATGCAATAAAAATCATGAAACCTAATCCCAACAAAATATAATCGATATGACGCGCTGGTTGCTCTACGTAAGGAAATTTCAGTTTCAGGTCACGCATGTCCTGCCTCACTATCAGCTACAATAAGAGAAGGAAAGTGGAGTGGTATCGGTATTTTCTCAGTTGGCAAATAGGCAAATTGCCATCCTTTATCAGTTGGTAAATCCAAATCCGGATATTCTGGTGAAAGCAGATACACCTGCTCAATGGATTCCCGATAACCGGAATTAATAGCCTCTTGTTCAAGTGCAGCAAGCAACTCGGTTTCAATTGAATGCACTACGCGCTGATTTCGTATTCCTTTCCACTCGCTGTTGGAAAATAAAACCATACACAGTCGCCCTGGCTCGATGACTACAAACCAGAATCGCTTATCATTAAATGATTTACACCATTGATCGAAAGCAGCTGTCAGATAGGGTTCTATTTGCTTTAATTTCATGTGATGACGAGATGCCAGTGCTTCAAACGCACTGTATAAATCGCGGGTGATCGCGGCGCACAGTGTACCTTGATAGGGGTCCTCATCACTTATACTCACGACCCAATCATCGACTCGTTCTCCGTATACTTCTCGCATGCGAAAATTGGCATAAGCAAATAACTCGGCCGGACCAGTAATTTCTTGCTGCGGTGAAACAACAACATAACGTACAAAATGATTTGAAAGTGTAATTATCAGCTCAGCACCCTTCAAATCTGATGCAGTATTTTCTTTTTCAATCATTTGTTCAAGCTGTTGTAAAGATCTCTTCCACATGGCAGTATCTTGTTGATACCCATGTACTTCTGAAATCCTGGGCGATTGCCTGGATTTCGTACCCCGGAATGTTCTTACCATATCCACGCGTCCAGGCGCAAAAAAAACCTGAATCCGATCACGCCACAATAGTGACACGATTAGCCTCCTGCAAACTGGTCTGCCCTGTTTTAACCATCTCAAGTGCAGCTTCACGCAAAAAACGGGTACCATTCTGTTTAGCTGCTTCTTTGATGCGGCGAATCGTAGCCTGCGCGATAATCAATTCACGAATCTCATCATTCAGCAGCAATATTTCGGCAATCGCACCCCGTCCCCGATAACCACTTCCACGACATTGGCCACATCCTTTGCTGAAACGAAATTTATAATGTTCCGCTTCTTCTAGAGGAATGCCGGATTCCGCAATCAATTGATCTGCAGGATGCTCATCAACGATGCATTGAGGACATAACAAACGAACCAATCTTTGCGCGACAATGCCGTTCAGGGCTGAAACGAAACTATAGGGATCCACTCCCATATGGGAAAATCTTCCGATCACATCAAATACATTATTGGCGTGCACCGTGGTAAAAACAAGGTGACCGGTTAGTGCAGCTTGTATCGCAATCTGGGCTGTTTCGGCATCACGGATTTCACCCACCATAATTTTGTCCGGGTCATGTCGTAAAATTGAGCGCAATCCTCGCGCGAAGGTCAGGCCTTTCTTCTCATTGACCGGAATCTGAAGAACACCAGGTAACTGATATTCGATGGGATCTTCAATCGTAATAATCTTATCATCACCACGATTTACTTCTGTAATTGCAGCATAGAGTGAAGTCGTCTTGCCACTTCCTGTAGGTCCGGTTACCAGCAACATACCATAAGGCTCCGAGCTCAACCGGCGGATACTCGTAATGGCTGTCTGATTGAATCCAAGCTGATTCAATGTCAAACCTTCAACATGATCCGTAAGTGCCTCTCGGTCCAGGATCCGCAACACCGCGTCTTCACCAAAAATACTCGGCATGATCGACACACGAAAATCAATCTCTCGCCCTTGAATGGAAACCTTGAAGCGACCATCCTGAGGAATGCGGCGCTCTGCAATGTCGAGATCAGACATGACCTTGATACGCGAAATCACCTGCTCAGCTAAATCATGACCTTGCATTACACCAATTGTGCTCAATACGCCATCAATCCGATATTTTATCGCTAATGCACCCGGCATCGTTTCCAGATGAATATCGCTTGCCAATGATTTATGGGCATCATACAAGGTGGAATGAACTAGCCTCACTACCCTACTCGTACCTTCATGGATCGTCTTTAATGACAGATCCTCGATCCCTGCCTGCGCTATCCCCTGCTGCTCTGCTGGCAACACATTATCCATTGCCCGCATACTCTTTTCTTGCTGGGCGAAAAAGGCTGATAGATCAGCTGGATGCACTAAATACCACGTCACACCTACCGCAATGTATTCATCTGCCCAGGCGTGTAAATTGGGTAAAAAAGGATCAGCTACCGCAAGCAAGTACTCTTGATTTTTATGGAATAATGCACATTCCTGTTTGGCAGCTTCTGCAAAAGGCAAAATCTCAAAAGCAGGGCGTAATTCGTGCAAATCTTCCATGCGGAGCACTGGCATCTGCAGGAACTGGCCTAACTCGACCATCAGCTCACTAGCTGAATAACCATATGCTTCCTCAAGTACCTTAATTACGGGCATTTTCTGGGCTAAAGCCTGTTGGCGCGCTTGGCCAAGCTGATGCAGATCGATAGATGGCCGTGTAACAGGTTGAGAACTCGCTTCAATCAATTGATACTTCCTGCCAACTCAAAAATAGGCATATACATTAAAATAATGATACCACCAATAACCGTGCCGATAACTGCCATCAGCAGCGGCTCGATCAACTTGGTTGTCCACTCTACCCAGCGTGCGATTTCTTCATCATGAAAACCACCAATCCGCTCCATCATGTCCCCCATGAGACCTGTCCGCTCGCCAACTCGTAACATTCGAGTTCCTACAGGAGTCGTCAACTCTGCCATCTGCATCGCACTGGAGATGGTTTTACCTTCACGGATATGGGCTGCTGCTGCGATTACCCGTGGCCGGAAATGAGGTTGCAAAAGATTGCTCACCATTTCCAGTGCTTTTGTGATCGGAATGCCGCCTCGCAATAACATCCCCAGCGTTTTATAAAACCGGGCGAGTTGATAAATCCGCATACGATCACCAATGGCTGGGATACGCCATAACAACTGCATTAAACGTGCTCGAAACGCAGGTCGTGTAAAACTGTAAGTAGCCAGAGCCAGAATGGCGGCAGAGATTCCCGCTAGCATCCAGCCACTTTCGTGCACCAAACGCCCCCATTTAATCAGCATAACGGACATCCAAGGTAAGTCCGTACCGATATCCTCATAGATTGCACTGAATTTAGGTACCACAAAAAGCAGCAGAAAGACTGCCACAAGCAATCCAAGCACCAAAAGCAAAACCGGGTAAATAGAAGCACCCACCAGTTTTTTACGCGCCAAATCCATTTGTGTTTGATAGGTAAGGTACCGCGTCAAGGCTTCAGGCAAATCACCGGTTCGTTCACTCGCCCTGACCGTCGCAATATACAGTGCGGGAAATATCTGGGGGTGAGTCTCCAATGCCTGCGAAAGTGTCATCCCCTCATACAAGCGCGCAAGAATTTCCTGGATAATCTTGCGTACGCCGCTATCTTCCTCTTTTTCAATGAGCGTCTCCATACTTTCTACCAGACTGAGGCCTGCCGTTAAAAGAGAGAGGAGCTCCTGACTGAAATGAGCGAGGGGAAAACGCGTTCTGGATTTGGGAAACCAACCCGCGAAGTTTCGGTGCACGCTCAGTACCATCCCACCTTGAGCAGCAATCTGTTGTCGAGCTTCCTGCTCGCTGGCTGCATCCAGTTCGAGAGATACTGTGCCTTGTTTGGCAAGAATCGCTTTTACAGTATAACGCATTGATCCTTTCTACCAGTTGGCAATATCGGCAGCATCACCTGTACCGCCTGGCTGCCCATCTTTTCCTAATGAAAACAGATCAAACTCTGCACGCTCCCCCGGATACATGTATTGATATGGTTTTCCCCAAGGATCAGGCGGAGGTGCTTTGCCAAGATAAGGACCTTGCCATTTTAGCTCATTACCAGGTCGTGTCACGAGTGCGTTTAATCCTTGCTCAGTAGTGGGATAACCGCCCACATCCAGACGATATTGATGCAAGGCTTTTTCAAGCGAATCAATTTGAGCTTGCGCCATTTTGACTTCTGACTTTCCCACCTGCGAGAAATATTTGGGACCAACATAGGCAGCCAGCAAACCTATGATGACCATCACTACCAGTAACTCAAGCAGTGTAAACCCACGAATACAACTTTTACGCGAATTTTTATAGTAATACTCCATTTTTAACCTCTCAACTAAAGTTACTATTTTGATTTGTTATAAAGGTAATCAGTGCAATCAAAGACAATGATATGCCATTTAGCATCAATACTGCACGAAAGACAAAGTGTATTCTAGAAATATTTAAATCAGATTTTTCATTAGAAAATATTAGGGTAAGAAATAAGCGTGAATTTGATTGACAAATCAGATCCTTTTAACCTATCAACATTTCTCAGCTTAATATTTTTTAGAATATATAAAAATCATTATTCATTATGTCAATTTTAGTGAATCACATCATAATGAAAAATGGTTAGATACATAAAAAAAGAAGTTTTGCATTGTCCTGCAATTTGCTTTGGTTTGTATCGGCACCTTGACAGAATGACATAATTAACTGCTCTGGAAGCATAAGATGCACAACTACTATTTCGGTTCTTTAAGGTAATCTGAGTTAGTGGTCATCCGGTCCATTAATAAATCAAAACTTTTTAAAAATATTACCACACTGAACTCACACTGGTGGCGAGTGTCTACTTTTACAGGCAGCCATTGCTCGCCAAAAAACATATTCAACACAAAATTCGGCTCTACTAACTTCAATTTCTAAGAAGGGAAAAGAATATGAACAAGAAATATTTAGCTAACCTGTTGTGTTTGACTGTATTGATCTTTTCCGTAACATTTATGCTCCCCACGTACGCTGACAAAAAAAATACTGATGAAAGCAGTGTAGCCAGCAATATGGAAGAGCTGCGTGATAAGATCGCTACGAACAAGAAATTAGTAGTTTCTAATAATATAAGTCTGACCGCAGAAGAAGCGAATACATTCTGGCCTGTCTACGATGCTTACCAGAAAGATCTACATGAGATCAATCTGCGACTGGCAAGGATGATAGATGACTATGCCGCAGCCTTTAATAAAGGTGCGGTCTCAAATGAAAAAGCGACTCAATTGATTGATGAAGCCATTGCTATCGAAATGGCTGAAGCTAACTTAAAGCGGATATATGTGCCCAAACTTAGCGCCGTCCTTCCTGGCGCAAAGGTTGCACGTTACCTCCAAATCGAAAGCAAGATTCGCGCCATCGTACGGTACGAACTTGCAGAAGGCATTCCATTAGTTTTAGTAAAGTAAAGAAAAGTATTCAGAAAAATCAGGTTTCAGGTCATCTTTATGAATTGCTCCTAAGTTAATCCTAAGAGGCAAGGAATATGATCCAGAAATTTATAGCATTAACAGCACTGGGTGCATTCCTTGCCAGCACACCGGTAAGTGCACAATTAACTATTTATCCTGCAAAGGGACAGTCAATAGAGCAACAGCAGATAGATGAAGCTGAGTGCTCCACTTGGGCCAAGGGCCAATCAGGCTATGATCCCATGCAAGCCACCCAGTATGCAGCGTCTGGGCAGCAGAGTATTGGTGGCGAACGAATAGGAGGCGCTGCTCGTGGAGCAGCGGGTGGCGCTGCAATTGGTGCAATTGCTGGTGATGCTGGCAAAGGTGCTGCAATAGGCGCAGTCAGCGGAACGCTTTTAGGAGGCGTAAGGCAACGCCAGAAGCGTGCGAATAATGATCAGGCTGCGGCACAGCAACAACAGCACTTTCAGCGTGCCTATGCTGCCTGCTTTGAAGGCCGGGGTTACACGTTAAAATAAAAAATGTATTAACTTGTGACGTCCTTTCATAGATATTTGCCGACAGGCTTCACCTAATGAGGAACGCCCGACCCCCAGTCACCAGCATTGTGAGTTGGATGTTGCTCGGTTTGCTGACAATTGCAGCTGGCAGCTGGGGTGCTCTTGCTCTTGCTTTTTCAGGTCCATACAGCGATATGGTACGCAGCATCCTGGCCATACTATTTGGGGTTGCATCGCTATCAACTTTAATCGCATTAGGCTTTCGGCGCTGGCGCTGGCAAGCACTTGCTGGTTATTGTGCGTTATTCTTAATATTATTAATGTGGTGGGGCAATCTTTCACCATCCAATGAGCGAAACTGGCAACCGGATGTCGCAGTGCTGCCATACGCTACGATCGAAGGCAATCTAATTACAGTACACAACATTCGCAACTTAAATTACCGCAGCGAAACTGATTACACCCCCAGCTACTATGACAAACGCTTCGACTTAAATAAACTGGAGGCAGTGGATATAGTGGCCTCTTATTGGATGGGGCCTGCCATAGCACATATATTCTTGAGCTTCGCCTTTGCCGATGACAACTATCTCGCCATATCCATTGAAACACGCAAGGAGAAAAGTGAAGATTATTCCTCTATCAAAGGCTTCTTCCGACAATATGAGCTTATCTACGTGGTAGCTGATGAACGCGACCTTATACGGTTACGCACTAACTATCGTGAAAATCCACCAGAAAACACTTACATTTATCGAGTAAATGGACCCATCGAAAATGGTCATCGCTTATTCCTTGAATATATACGCAGAATCAATGAACTAAAAATAAAACCCGAATTTTACAACACGCTCACGACCAACTGCACGACCAGTATCTGGCTGAATAATCGCGTCAATCCGAAGCCGCTACCTTTCAACTGGAAGATTCTGGCAAGCGGCTACCTGCCGGAATTGTTATATGAACACGGTAAATTAAAAACTGATGGCCTGACTTTTCCTGAATTACAACAGCTATCTCATATCAATGCCCGGGCACAGGCAGCTGATGATGCTATGGATTTTTCGCGCCTTATTCGAGCGAAGGATACAAATATTCCAACCACGACACCTTAAGTCCCAAATTAGATGAGTACCGACTGCGTGCTAATTTGCGGCCAATGACACAACTTACCGGAACTTTACACATCAAACGATTCTTCTCCTTGAATGCCTTTCGCCCGAAAACAAAAATGCATCTAAACTTTAAACGTTTCGCATAAACAGCTCCAAAAAGATATTTTTTAATTTCTTGCCCATAAGGATAAGGATCGTTTTTACGTGTTAGCACGTATATTTTTAGTTCGCGGATTTTAATAAGCTATAGCAGCATCAGAATTGAATAAAAAGAAAAAAATTTATTCTCCTGTCGCTTCATGCTGGAAAGGGAAGCAGTACGTTTTTTCAGCTACTTACTGCTGATATTGACTTCTTTTGATTCAAAGAAGCAGGATTAAGTAATTTGCCATTACGCGGCATGAGCGAAGCCGAATGACCTTAATCAAGTATCCAGTTTTGTTCAATTACAACTAACCTAACCATAAAATCATGATGACAAGCGCTTATTATCTAAGTAAAAAAAATAGATGGTTAATTTTCTTTCTCTCAATCACCTTTTTCTTATCGGGTTGTGTCAGCAGCATCAGTAAAGGTGTGACACAAGCTCTTCTGGAAAAATCTGAAACTGAAGATACCCGCATCTGCGTAGTTGAGGGCATGCCTTTTGAAGGGATTAAACCAAGCCTCATCAAAAAACAGGGAGAGACCAAAGTCGCGATGGTGCATGGTGTAGGGGATCATATCCCAGGATATTCCACCGAATTTTTGAATAAACTAGCCAAAGAATTAAACTTAAACAGTCGTTCGGGTGATTCTAAGAATATCACTTTGGTTGCCCCCTTGTTTCCTGACAAAACTCTGGGTAATTTGCGCGTAACACAACTGCTGAATGAAGATACCGGCGAGAAGCTGACGTTTTATGAACTCGCCTGGTCGAGGCTTTCTCGTCAAGAGAAAACGCTGCTAGGATTTGATACTTCAGGAGAAATTGATTTTCGCAGAGCCACAGTCAACCGTAGGCTAAAGGAATTCACCAATGACACCACGCCCGATCCCATTATTTATTTAGGAAGCAGCAGGGAACTTATTCTGGCAGCATTCGGACAATCATTCTGTTGGATGGCAACACAATATTGGCAAGATCTTCCCAAGGAGGGAGAACATGTATGCCGAGGCTTAGGCGATGCGCATGTCGACAAAATAGAGCGCGATGACTATGTCGTGATTTCACATAGTCTCGGTAGTCGTATCACCATTGATGGTTTCCAGCGTATTGCTGATATGCTGAAACACCCGGAAAAGTATTTTAATTTATTAGCACAAGACGAAAAGACTATGCTTGTTTCCGCAGCAACCTCTAAAGCAATGACAGCACTCCGTGAAAAACATATCCCCGTTTTCATGCTATCCAATCAGCTCCCACTCCTGCAATTAGGCAGAGAGCTTCCTGAGGTAGTTGGACAGAAAGCAGTCTATTGTAAACCTGAAGGCGCGCATTACACGGAGCGTATGCTCACTGAAACATCCATTATCGCTTTCAGTGATCCCAATGATCTATTAAGTTATGGCATACCCAATCAGTTCAGCGAAAAATATCTTGATTCGCGATTATGCCCAAGCATCACCAATGTCACGATCAACGTGGCCAAAGTTATTGATGCCTTTAATTTCAAGGGCTTTGCTAATCCACTGGACGCCCATGTGGGGTACTTCACTGATGATCGGGTTGTCGCGCTGATTGCCAATGGCATCGGCAACCCCCATACATCACCGCTTATTGAAGAAAAATGTGAATTTACCAAAATAGGCGATAAGTGAATTAATTTTTTAATCCATGAAGGAAAATTAGGTATCTCACCATTTATCAAAAATGCTTCATCGCAATTATTATGGCAGGTTGTCTGGCAACACAGGAGTATGCCATGAACGCTGGCAAAACACTTTTTGCTCAAATAATGGATTTCCTACCGTGGACAACCTTTACTCGTTATGTCGAGCGGTATGGAGGCGATCATGGCGTTCGCACGATGACTTGCGCTGAGCAGTATCGAATCATGGCCTTTGCCCAATTGACCTGTCGCGAGAGTCTACGGGATATCGAAGTCTGTCTTGGTGCGCAGGCTGGCAAGCTTTATCACATGGGATTTCGTAAGCCAGTGAAGCGATCGACGTTGGCCGAGGCAAACGAATCTCGCAACTGGCGGATTTACACCGATTTCGGGCAGCGTTTGATTGCTCAAGCGCGCGATCTTTACCTCAAGGACGACCTTGGTCTGGATTTATCAAGCACCGTTTATGCGCTCGATTCAACAACAATAGACCTGTGCCTGTCGGTGTTCCCATGGGCACATTTTCGCACCACCAAGGCCGACGTGAAGATGCATACGCTACTTGACCTGAAGGGTAATATTCCAAGCTTTATTCATATCTCCAACGGCAAGATGGCCGATGTGCATGCCCTTGATCTGCTGCAGCCGGAGCCAGGCGCAATCTATGTTATGGATCGGGTTACGTCGATTTCGGCAGGCTTCATTCATTGCATCTGGCCGGAGCCTTTTTCGTTACACGAGCCAAATCCAATCTGAAGGCACACCGAGTCTATTCGGAGAAGACGGATCGTTCGACCGGTATTATTTGCGACCAGACTATTGCGCTAGACGGCTTTTACACCAAGCAGGAATACCCCGTGTATCTGCGCCGCATTCGATTCAACGGCACCGAATCCGACAGGACGTTTATCTTCCTCACTAATCAGATGACGTTACCCGCCGTCACTATTTGCACCCTCTACAAAAGCCGATGGCAGGTAGAATTGTTTTTCAAATGGATTAAGCAGCATCTTCGAATCAAATGTTTCTTCGGTACATCAGAAAATGCAGTCAAAACACAAATTTGGATTGCCGTGTCAGTTTATGTTCTCGTTGCCATCATCAAAAAGCGACTCAATCTAGATGCTTCACTCTACACTTTGCTGCAGATTTTATCACTCACCCTTTTTGAGAAAATCACGTTGCAACAATTACTTACGAACACGAGCAACACTTCATTCTATTTCGCGTTATAATATGCAACAATAAGTCATCTAGGCTCACGTAAATGGATGACAATTATGGCAAGACCAGCAAGTGGTGAAGAGCATCTTGAATTGGCCCGAAATGGGGTACGGATCGCTAAAACAGCCGATGAACTGCGTAGCGCACAGGCTTTACTGCTGCCACTCGAATTGGGTCTGAGTCTGGAGCAGACGGCCATTGCTATTGGTCGATCAAAAGGCAAGACCTGCACACTGCGTACAAATTACTGCAAGCGAGCCACTGGAAGAATGGCTGCGCCCGTTGCCAAGCGTAATCTGCGTAATCGGGCGAACCGATCGCTTGAAGAAGAGAAGGTGCTGTTGCAGGAGGTATTTGACAGTGCCGGCGTTGGTGGAGTATTGGTGGTTCCGCCGTTTGCCGATAAGTTGCGCCAGAAGATGGGTGTGCCGCTTTCGCTTTCGGCCATATACCGAATGCTTGCGCGTCATGGTTGGCGTAAGATTGCGCCCGATACCACCCACCCGAAAGGAGATCTCTTAGTCCGGGAAGACTGGAAAAAAAACTCCCCGGAGTGCTGGGTCAAGCGATAACAGAGTTTGCTGTGCCTCGCCCCATGCTGCTGATGTTTCAAGACGAAGCACGATTTGGCCGCATCAGCGACTGCCGTCGCGCATGGGCGCCTCGTCCAGTGCGTCCGCTAGTCAAGGCTATGCTTACCTGCGAGTACACCTACGCTTATGCGACAGTCTGTCCGCTGGACGGAAAGTTTGACAGCTTGGTATTACCGAATGTCAACACTGAGTGCATGCAAATCTTTCTTGATGAAATCGCCAGGCGCTACCCCAATGAGAATATCGTTATGGTGATGGACGGTGCTGGCTGGCATCGCAGCCATTCGCTGACGTTAGCTGAGAATCTTCGCTTGCTGCTACTGCCACCTTATTCACCTGAACTCAATCCAGTCGAGCACCTGTGGGATGAGTTGCGCGAAAAGAACTTTCATAACCGTGTATTTGACAGCATCGGCGCGCTCGAATCTCATTTGGTTGATGCACTTCGACATATGGCGGAAACTACGGATGTGGTGAAATCAATCGCCGGATGGGATTGGATAATTAACTCACTTTGTAACGCCAATTAGAATCAGATCTCTTGCAGATCAACAACCAATTGATTTTACAAGGAATCTAACCGGACAATAGTGAACAGGCCATTGAAAAACATATTCGAAGCAGTCGATGATAGGCAGAAACAGGCGAAAAAAGCGGAGTTTATACCTGATAAATGAGCATTCTGAGCCTATTTTTAACACTGCAGCGGCAACGTAGATAGTTTTTCAACAGCCTGCTAAATACATCGAACACGGCCTCATGTTATGTGTCAACATAGACGAAGCGATGTGCGATCCATGCTTGCAGTTCCACATACATTCCCGTGCCACACCTATCTCATTCATTCTTCTCTTGGACCAACTTGTCAAGAAATTGATTCATACGACTATATTCCGACGACGTTTTTCCAGTCAGCAAGTCAGTTAACATACTACCGAACGCGGCTCGTGCTGCATCCTTAATAAACATGGGTTCCAGGCTCATCGTTTCGTTTAGCACGACAGATTCAGCCGCGGAAGACCAAATGGGTTCACCGCTCACGGTGTCCCACAGTTGCAGGGAAAGTCTCAAGACAGCAGAACGAGTCTGCAAGATCAGGATTGGAGAGACAGGCGCTTCAAAACGATCCGTCATCGTTTGGGAAATATATGCCAAACGGGGCTGAAACACGTACCGTACCCCGATACTCTTCCCGATTTTTTGAAGTAACTCTCGTTCCAGGATATGACTCTGATCGGCACCCTGGCGCAAGCGAGTATACTCTCCTGTCAGTCCATGGCGGTTGATAAGGCCGATCGTTTGCTGTTCGTCCATAATCTTCCAAGTCGGGGCGACTTTCTTGATGGCCTCAGCAAGGTAAAGACCCAATCCGGCTTCATCCCCCCGAAGGAGGGGTGTCGGTGCTAAGGGCGTGAACAGTGCCACCGCTTCCTGTTCCAAGCTTGCTAGATCCGATGGGGAAGAAAACGGTGTCGATGTAGTGCGTACTGCCCACCTAGGCTGGATGCTTATACACCCTGTCATAAAAAGAATGAGAAGGAAAAGTCCTGTTACCCTGATCTCTGCCTGGAAACTAAAGATGTGAGTCATATCACCAACGCCTCCTACACAGATGAACGCCGATCGTTGTAATTCCAGAAAGGACTATATTTATTCGTCCGTTATCTTTCGATAAATCAGACCCACAAATAAATTGATTTTTTGCGTCTTTCAAGCTCCCCATTTCTAACGTTAGAAGAGAATAAATATGGCACCCGAAACCGGGCTTATCCAGCAAGCGGTTCAGATTATGGCATCGCTTCGCTCGCACAATCTAACCTTATTCGTTAGCTGGACTCACTCTGATCCATGCTTTCTTTGCGGGCAAAGTAATAATATGCGCCCACCACAAAGAAATTGGTCATCACCGCGATGATATTCCAAAGAATCACGGGTCTTGAAAGGATCAACAACCCGTAGTAGACCCATAGAATTTGGAAAGTGCCCATAATGGCAGCCATTCTCGGATTCATGCCTTTGCTTGACCTCCGCTTGAGCATCCCGATCAAATCCGGCAGGGCGGCAAAGGTCGTTCCTAATCCCGCTACAAAGCCAACGACTTCAGACCTATAAAAGCCGGGGAATAACAGACTATCCACATCGTGTATGGCTAATTCCCCACAGCCCGCAAGAATGATCACGCTGAAAAAAATACAAAACAACTGAACTCTCTTGGGAAAAACCATGTTTACCTCCGCTTTAGGTGATTGCCGATCAACTTCGCTCGCAGTGGAGAAGGTGATAGCCCCACGGCTCCAGATCCACGTGCAAACCCGATGTTTGAAGTTCATCACCCGCCCGATCAAATACTGTCTTCTGTAGTGGATCAGTCAACCGCCAGGAACGACCGGCGAGATCACCCCATGGCAATCGGACCTGCGCCTGAGAACGGCTTGCTGAAAGATTGACGACAATCAGGTGGCGATCGGTCCCTTTTCTGCCAGCACCAGGCGACCACATTCAAGTAGCTGTCATTGTCTGGCCAGCCGGTTCGCTCGCACAGCTTCCATTCTCCCGTTCCTGAAGTCTTTGCTGCGAAGGGTTTCAAGAAGGGAATGATAGAACTCGCTGAAGATTCTGGTCCGGGGTTTCATCGGGACGGCGGCGCAGGAATACGGGAAGTCTCACGCGGCGTCCCTCAAATTGCCCTTCGTGAAACAGTCTGGCGCCGGGCAGCGTTGCAAACGTCACCGCAGCAGCCCGCGCCTGCCGATCCGCAAACGTCGCAGCGGCGCGCGGTTCATCGTGGTTCTCAATGAAACGAACGAGCTTCTCCTGGTAGGGCAGATCGGCGCAGAGGTGTAGGCGCACGCTCTCGGCAGAATCATGCTCAAGACGATCATACAACCGCTTGTCGTAGCAGTAATCAAACCCCTGTTGCTGAAGTTCCCATTCCTTGTCCCAGTAGGCCTCAGCCATGAAGAGGACATCGGGGAAACGCTGCCGCACCCGCTCGATCACCTCTGACCAGTATTCTTTCTCCGGACGCGGCCCGGCGCGCCCCCCCCACGTGCGCTCGAAGATGGGCGTCATGAGCAGCATCGCCATATCACAACGCATGCCGTCACATTGCCCGGCAATCGATCCTACGGTTTCTATGATCGCCTGGCGCAGGCCCGGATGAAATCCGTTGAACTGCACCACATCAGGCCAGGGCGCAAAATACGGATCTCTCCCCAACGCCAAGACCTTGCCACCAGCCTCGAAAAACTCGCCCGGCCTATGTACCACATCGTCGCTGTCGCCCTGGATGAAATAGTCCGGATGCTCCGTGACCCAGGGATGGTCCGGGGCCACGTGATTAGGGACGAAATCCAGGATCAGTCGCAGCCCCCTCTTGGCCAGCTTCTCTCTGGCAACGGCAAGCCCCTCCGGACCTCCCAGCTGCTGATCTACGACGTAGCGCCGCACACAATAGGGCGAACCGACATTGTCCTCCGGTAAAAAGTCAGGGAGGGCACGGCGGAAATCCGCAAGCAGCCCCTCGTTCCGCATCGAAATGGTGATACCGGCAGGGCTTCGTTCCCACACACCCATAAGCCAGATCGCATCGAATCCGAGCGCGGCGATGGCATCCCATTCGCTATCGGGAACCGACGCCAAGGTAAGCTGGCGCTCCGCCCTGCGGCTCATCTCACCCAACCACACCCAGGTGTTGATCTCATAGATCAGCGGATACTTCGGCCAGGTACTCATACCTTATCTCCTTTGAACGCAGCCCGCTTGCCCCCTTGCAATACCCGCTCGGCATCAAGGAATCCGTAAAGTTGGATGAGTTTCGCCACGACCCCGGTCCAGCCGGTCTGATGGCTCGCGCCCAATCCGGCACCGTTATCGCCATGGAAGTATTCGTAAAACAGGATGTGGTTGCGCCAGTGCGGATCGGTCTGGAATTTCTCTGTGCCACCATACACCGGCCGCCGGCCTTGTTCGTCCTTGGTAAAGATCCGGCCTAGCCGGTTAGCGATCTCCTTGCTTACCTCAAACAGGTTCATCAGCTTGCCGGAACCGGTGGGACATTCGATTTTGAAGTTGTCGCCGTAGTACAGGTAGAAATTCAGTAGGGCACGGATGATCATCGCGTTCACCGGCATCCAGACCGGGCCTCGCCAGTTGGAGTTGCCGCCGAACATGCCGGTGTTCGACTCAGCCGGCAGGTAGTCCACCCGGTATTCCTGGCCGTTCACGTGGAAGATGTACGGCATCCGCTCGTGAAACTTGGAGAGCGAGCGGATGCCGTAGGGACTCAGGAACTCATTCTCGTCGAGCATCTTTGAGAGGACCCGCCGCAGCCGATCCGGATTGAGCAGGGCAAAAATTCCCCGCTCGTTCACGCCGAAATGCCCCGGGCCGGTAGGATGGACGATCTTCAAGAGTTCGGGCATCTGGCGCATACGCGCCTGATACGCCGCAACTGACTGCGGAACAAGCTCCCGCTGCCACGGCTCGGTTACCGAGGTAGCGCACAAGGGCAGCAACCCCACCATGGAGCGCACCTTGAGCCGCTGAGCGCTGCCATCCGGCAGCCGCAGAAGATCGTAGTAAAAGCCGTCCTCTTCGTCCCACATGCCCTCCGGCCCGGGTTTGTTCATGCCCGCGGCAATATAGAGAAAGTGTTCGATAAATTTTGTCACCATGTCCCCATAAGTAGGATCGTGGGGCACAAGCTCCACCGCGAGCTCCAACATATTCTGACTGAACAAGGCCATCCAGGCCGTGCCATCCGCCTGCTCCAGATGACCGCCGGTGGGCAATGGGGCACTGCGGTCGAAGATGCCAATGTTGTCGAGGCCGAGGAAGCCCCCCTCGAACACGTTCTTGCCGAACCGGTCCTTGCGGTTCACCCACCAGGTGAAATTCAACAGCAGTTTATTGAAGGCCGATCTGAGGAACTCCACGTCCGTCTCGCCGCGCAGGGCCTGCTCAGTACGATGCAGGAACAGTGTCGCAAAGGCGTGGACCGGAGGGTTCACGTCGCTGAAGTTCCATTCGTAAGCGGGAATCTGCCCGTTGGGGTGCAGGTAGAGTCCATGCAGCATCAGGTTCATCTGCTGCTTGGCGAAATCGGGATCGACGATCGAGAGCGGCAGCGTATGGAAGGCCAGATCCCAAGCCGCGTACCAGGGGTATTCCCACTTGTCCGGCATCGAGATGATGTCCTCGTTGATCATGTGGAACCAATCCGAGTTCCGGGAGCTACGATAGCCAGCAAGGAGGGGGTTGGAGCGGTGCTCCTTCAGCCAACTATCGCCGTCGAAGTAGTAATACTGCTTGGACCATAGCATGCCGGCCAGGGCCTGACGCATCACGTTGGCTGCGTCCGGGGAGACTGAAGGCGGGGTGACGGAACGGTAGAACTCGTCCGCTTCCTGCAAGCGGGCCGCGAAGGTCTCCGCAAACACTGGCCCGAAGGGGACAATAGCCCCATGCTTGCTCTTGCCATGCTTGCTCTTGCCTTGCTCGACGGAGCTCTGGCCGGTGAGGCGCAGGCGCACAGTCATCGACTGGCCGGGCCCCACCATCTGCCGATAGTGTGCCGATGCCTTCGTCCCCTGGTGTTCAGGATTCACTGCCGTCTGGTGGCCCTGCACCACATAGTCATTGATGCCGTCTTTGACGTACGGCGTGGGATTCGGGTATTGAGGAAAGAGCCAGGCGTTGTTCGTTTCATTCTCGGCAAACAGCAGCGGCACCTCGCCTTCGCAGTACAGGTAATACGTGCCCAGTGTCGAATGTTGCGCCACTATCCCACTCGTGCCCGCCGGCCCCTCGCTCTGCTTGAGGATCGGTCTCTGGGCAGATCCAGCAATCCATGATGCCCAGTCGTTGCGGAACCATAGGGTTGGCAACAGGTGCAATTCTGCCGCGTCAGGCCCCCGGTTGATCGCAGTGATCTGCACCAGAATGTCGTCCGGGCCGGCTTTGGCGTACTCCACGAAGACATCGAAGTAGCGGTCATCATTAAAGACGCCGGTGTCAAGCAGCTCATATTCTGACTCGTTGCGGGAGCGCCGATGGTTGGTCTCCACCAGGTCCGAGTAGGGAAATGCTTGTTGTGGATACTTATAAAGATATTTCATATACGAGTGCGTCGGCGTGCTGTCTAGATAGAAGTAGTACTCCTTCACATCTTCGCCGTGGTTACCTTCGCTGTTGGTGAGCCCGAAGAGACGCTCTTTGAGGATCGGGTCTTTCCCGTTCCAGAGGGCAAGCGCAAAACACAGCCGCTGCTTTTCGTCGCAGATGCCCCCGAGACCATCCTCGCCCCAGCGATAGGCCCGCGAACGGGCCTGATCGTGGGTGAAGAAATTCCAGGCATCGCCGTTGTCGCTGTAATCTTCGCGGACGGTTCCCCATTGCCGCTCGCTCAGATAGGGGCCCCACTTCTTCCATGCCATGCTTTCAGCCCCACGCGTTTGCGTATGACTTTTACATTCATCTAATCGCTTCTTTTCTAGATTGCTATTCGGAGTTGACATTTTCCACCCCCTTTTTATCAAAACCTTCAGATAAATAACCCAAGCTACTCGAGTTATTGGTACTGCCACTTGCTGTTACAGCGACTTCGACACAAACTTTTGCAAGGGCCGGTGGCCTGCCCTTGTCTGAGCAGATGTCTTGCTATCCCAATGCGGCAGCAAGCGATAGGCCACATGATCTTTTTTTCCGGTAAGCCAAGAACTCAAGTCTCGATCGAGCAGCCGGGACAGGAGATGGACGTCAGCTTGCAGCGTCTCACGCACGATGGCGGTCATCTGAGGCGTCAATGGCGCCGGTGACTGTGCAATTGTGTTCCATGCAGCCACCTGTTTGATCAGACTTCGGCGCTTCGAACCATCCTGATTGTAATTGGATAGGCGGCGTCGCAGGGTATCGATTACTTTTCCATGACGCATCACTGGCAGATAAAGTAACTGTTGCAGCCAGCAGTACCGATACATACGGCTCTGGTATTTTCGCTCGAAACGCGTCTGGCCGTCGTAATCGACGTGGAGGAACTCCAGGGCACGCCGATAGACGCCGAGCGGATCGGTCACGAGATCATCGAAAACGATGACATGCGTTCGTTCGCGTCCTGCGATGGAATAGAGTTGCTGCACTTGCGCACCATATTTAGCGATCTCACTGTATGCCAGCAACCGGGCATCGAGACATAGTTTCGGGACATTCTCCCCTCGCGCTCGTGTCGACTGGAGCGCCCACGCTTTCTCAAAATCTGATTCATCCTCTTGCAGCAGATATCGCAACCGCTGATGATACGATGGTAGCATCGCAAGCGGATCGCGAACTAAGACGATGAACCGTGCACTAGGATTGAAATGTTGAATCCATTTGATAGCCTCGGGCTGGTAAAGGTATGTCACGGTGCCCTCACCCACGGCGCGACATTCAGCAGTATAATGAGCGAAATAGCGGTCTAGGTAATTCTGCAGCAATTCATTCTCGGATAAATCATTATCAAGTCGACTAAAGAAATATGTTTCTTTCGGCTGCGAGAAACATATCTGCGGGTTTCGTGCGAGGTAACGGCAGAACGATGTAGTACCACAACGCGGTGCACCAACAACGAAGAAATCAGGAAAGCGAGAAAGTTGTGTCATCTGCCGATTAGTTTGCATAACCACACCCTTTTTTATTGAAATATGATATGTGAATAGATTATTAAAATATGCTGATTGAGGAAATACGTATGAACACGTAGGGATAATTTTTATAGATAAATCAGTAAAATTTTTTAATTCAATTAATAAATTCTATTTTTCAATCAAAATCGTTTTAACAAACCAATCTCTTCCAGTAGTTCCAGGTTTTCCATGAGTCGACTTTCAAGCTGGATAAATAGGACAATGAATTTGAATAGCAAAACGAAAGTTTCTTAGGTGTTTCCTTAGCCTTGCATCCAGATTTGATGCTGCATTTCCAGCCTAGAATTTAGATATGTTCTCGGTGCTTAGTAGTGAGGCACCTGGTCCTGGCAAATAGTTGTAGTGCAATATTTTTAGGGAAGTCCCGGATAAATCATTACTCCCCCGATGTTTCAATTCGTATCTCCACCGAAGCGATATTGCCAGTTAATTCCAACCGCGTCGAAATCAGTGCCAGTACGAACTGAGACACCGGTATGGAAGAAAAGCTTGACCGAGTTATGGCGACTTACGGGTAGCGAAAGCGTAGCACCTGCCCGTGAGTTTTCTAGCTTGCCGCCACTTTTCACATCATCCACGATGGTCTGCCCACCGGTGAAAAAGGTGCCGTCCACCGCAAACCAGATACCTTTTCCAAAGCTGTAGATAAGGTGTCCCTGCAGAGAATAGATGGGATCCTGCTCGCGAACTCTGCTACCAAGAAAATCGTTGTTTGCTGTGTAAAACTGGATACTTCCGGCAAGCTCCAGTATCAAAGGTCCCAGACTCTTGGAAATCCCAATCTCTGGCCTGATCGACCAGCGGTTGTTGCCGATGTTGAGAAGCTTGTCTTCGTTATACTGGCCGCTGGGCGCGGTCACCTCTACACTCGCACCGACAATCGTATTCTGTCGATAATTAACAAAATCTTTCATAGAAAGCGCGGGCGCACCATAAAGATTGACTTGAAAGCGAAATCTTGTATCGGCGGGTCCGGATACTTCGCGCTCGCCAAATTGACCCTTAACTGTAGCACTACCCGAGGCCCAAGTATAGGGCTGCACCACATCGAACTTGGCAGACTTACCAAAGAAATCCAGGGTACGAGCGTAAGCAAAAAACGTAGAATGAAGCTCAACCTTGGTATTCTCAATCGGCAGACCTGGGTCGGTACCCACACCGCCTTGCATGAAGTTGTAGCCTGTAACCAGAAAATTTAGACCTGCAGGCGCATTGGTATAGGTGCGCGGCTCGATGACCTGTCCTTTAGCATCAAAAGCAACCAGGGCAAGCATCGCTGCCGCAAATCGAGCTAACCTTAAACCTTCATACTGATAAAATCTGCTCATTTGACTCCATAGCCAATAAATGAGATCAGCGCGACCAGAAGACGACAAGGTAGCGTACCGAAGGCAAGCTTTTTAGTTAATTACACCAAGGGGTCAAGGTACCACCCCGACCCACAAGATTTGATCTTCCAATAAACTTAGTAGAAATGTTCCTTCACCATTAATTGCTTAATAAGGGGCTGCTACAGGCACATACGAAACGCCACTTCCCCCGTAAGCCTGAGTGTACCAGGTAGAACCACATTGGTGGTAGGTTACTCCCTGGACCACAGTCGTGTAGGGGGAACAGGGCAGGCTAGCATAACCTGACGATGGAGGGGCGCTGTAAACGACGGTTGAGGATGGTGCGGCTGTTGACTGGCCCGCTGCATACCCGACCACCCCACCCACCACTGCAGCACCAACCGCCAAAGCTGCGACTTCTCCGTCATCCCAGTCGTCATCATCGGAGTGCCCATGATCGTGGTAATATTCGCCACGCTGCTCTGCAGCGGTCTGCCTGGTTTCCCCCCTAGTCTCTGCAGCGGTCTGCCTGGTTTCCCCCCTAGTTTGAGCGCGTTCCGAACTGCCCTCCTGCCGGGCTTGAGCACGTTCCGTACCGCCCTCCTGCCGGGCTTGAGCACGTTCTGTACTTCCCTCCTGCCGGCCTTGCCGGCTCTCACCCCGGCTCGTGGTCCTTGTTTGCTGAGCCTCCGATCGGCTGGCCGTTCTCGATGCGGAGCCAGCTTGTCTCGATCCGGACGAGAAGCTGCCACTTGAGGCAGCTCCACTACGGGAATATCCCCCACCACCCGCCTTCGCTCCACCGGCGGACGCTCTTCCACCTCCGCCACCCCCGCCACGTGCACGGGCTTCGGCCTCAGCTACGGTACCTATCAAAAAAATGAATGCGACCGTGATCGCTGTAATGATCAAGTAAGATTTGTTAATCATTTCTGTCCTCCGGTTTGTTCTGGGCTAGCAGGCCCTTCAAGCGCAGTTTTAGGTAATTGTGCGACAAAGGAAATCTTCCGTGCCTCCTTAGATGGAGTAAATGCAAACTGTGCATCCTTGACCTTAGGGTTCAGGTTCCAGTCGGAAAACTGCGCCCGGTAATCTGGCATGCCTTCAACATTCTTGTAAGTCAACACTATCTGGAGAGGCAACGGTTTAGCCCCTTCGGCAATCCACACCTGATAATCGACCGTTTCCGTGCGTCCTGCCAAATGATGAGCTGGCTTCCCATCAATAACCGTATCCTCCACATAATCAAGTGCCTGGGTTCGACGCTCGATTTCTTCCGGGAACCGGCTTGTCAAGAGCATGGCGAGTGGCAATCTCATGCCGAGATCTCTGAGGAAAAACTTGACCGCCTCATCAACCCCGCCGGGTTTGGATGCCTGCGCATAAACGTTCTGTGACGGATTGAACACTGTGATTTCTTTGCCGTCGTACTGGACAAGATGTTTCTCGCCATCACTATGCTCCACTTCTACGCGCAATCCATTAGGGCGACTCAAAATGACTTTCCGGTTCTCGCCGAATTCAATCTTCTGACCGGATTCTTGTATCACTTCAAAACTTGCTTTGAGGTTAACGCTGAACTTCGGTGTCTTGGCAAGAAATTCGGCCATGCGCTTGAGTATATCCTTAGCTGCTGCTTGCTCTTCGGTTAATTGCGAATTTGTTGAGGAAGTCTTCGAATCCTCCGATTCCTCCGGCGATTGCTTCTGTGCCCAACTCACTGGGATAATCAGGACCATCAAATACAATACTATCCACATTTTCATTTGTCTTTTAATCTTCATAGGTCATCTCCTTTACTTGATAGTATCGATCCAGTCAGGGTGTAATCCTGCTGATCTTTGATCCTTGCAAACCCAAGCCGGCCATTAAACCTTGCTGCCCATAGATAAACGCATAGACATCATCTTTAAGCGTCGTAGTTGTTAATGTTCTGGCCGCTCCAGCTTCCAAGACGACGACACTCGGACCTATACCGACTTCAAACCCCGAGCTATTTTCGAGATAATTAAGCGCCTCATCATTCATGAAAAACATTGCATAACTAAATGACTGGACTCCTGCTTGTAAGCCATATGAGGCGGCAACAATATTGTAATAACCAGCTGTCGTTCTTCCTTTACGCATGGCGCCTTTCCCATACTGACCCCCTGCGATAAATCCTGCCTTGAGAATATTCGGAAATACCAGAATACCTTTCGCACGTGCCGCTAGATCTCTCGCTTCAGGCGTCGTTTGAAAAAGCTGCGCCAAAGCAATATCGACTTCCCGATCGATTTCGGCTGCAACATTAGGTTGCTTACTCCCAGTAGATTCACAACCCGCTAATACCAAAACTGTAACTGCGATCAAAATTAAGTAGATCACTAAGTTGGCTCTCATATTGGTACTCCTATCGATTTTAATTTGGTTTTCATACTGATTCTATGATTTAGCTTTCGGCGCTTACGTTGTTCGACTTCAGCTACAAGCTTGCAATCCAGATCCAATCCATGAGTGCAAGCACGCTTTGCTTCGAAGTAAAATGCAGTATTGCGAATCATTGTTTCACAAGGCTTAAGGCGGAAATTATCTCGCAACCCAATAGTCAGTACTGCTTTGGTGATTCACGGCGTTTCCGTCCTGTTTAGCCATCCATGTTTTTGTCCTCCATTATCAAAGATGAGGAACACGAATCGAACAAGTCAAATGCACATACTAAACGTCATCGTTACTAACTAGTTAGTCTGTATTCCTAATCAGATTTACAAAAGACTTTGATTTATAGAAAAAAACAAAAGCATTTTTTATTATGCTCTATAGTTAATCAGATTACCGAAATACAATAATTAAAAGAATACGTACAAACACGTAGGAAGCTTTATTGCCAAATAATCAAAAAAGACTTTTAGATTTAAGCCATGCATTGCGATACTTCAAGAGATTGGTTACATTTCTGCCTTCAGCCGCAGAATGCATTCAGCTTGCAACAATGTATTTTTAGAAAGAGAGTGAATATGCAAAGTTAGCTGCTACCGATGCAGACTATCTATTGATTTGATTGGCTTTGCGTCTGTAGTCAGTGGTAAAAAATAGCCATCTATAGCCTTGGTCAATTCTTATGGCATTCATTGATATCCAAATTTATTCCATACTTTTTTTTAGGTCTACCAGCACCCGATCCACGGAATCGACCCGGATCAGTCCTAAGCGAGGATATTCGATATCGAGGATCACATAGACCGTACTTGCGACGATGGTTGCAAACACTAACACGTGGGCAAGGCTATGCTTTGCAATACCTGCTGTCGTATAGCCAGCCAATCCCGCACTGATCGATGCTAGACTAAATAGCATCACGAAGATGATTGTCGGTGGGTGCATCTCCAACGCAACAACAGTACGTTGCGTAGCAATGTTAAACATTTCATTTAATGCTGCCAGTAGCAGATTGGCCGGTGCCGCTCCTGTCGCTTCACGGGCTTTTACCGATGCTGACCAAATTTCGCCTTGCAGCGCATTCGCGCGTACCAAAGCTGCTTCTGAGGCCTTCAGATCGGGTAACTTCTGATAAATTTCCAGGCGGGCATCCAGGTATTGCCGGAACAAAGCGCGCAGTGCCGGCTGCGCCTCGGTTGACAATAAATCCAGACGGAGATAAGCAGTTTTAATAGCATTTGCCTCAGTGATTACCATCGCTTTGCGTTGGTCAAATCGTGAAGTGGCCCCTGAGAAAGTGAAAGCAATGAGCAATCCTAGCAGCCCAAAGATAGCGCCGTCGAGCATTCCCATGGAAGTGCGCTCGCTTCCCGATGCTGGCAACCAGCGAACACCTATGTATCGGCCAACCCCAAAAGAAATCAACAGGCCGATAAATAGCCCCAACGCAGACGAGACAGAAACATGCGTTATGTCAATAACAAAGTGAACGAGATTCATCTCTCAATTTGTCCTACGTAATATAATTTACAATCCCCATCTCCCGTAAGGGAAAATTTTTGGCGCGATATTATCCAGTGTTGCTACAACAGCAAAGCTCGAGGTTTTATTGACTATAGTCGTACAAGACAAAAACCTATTAGCCAAAGCATATCGTCATATACTGTTGTGGATCATATGTTTGCAAGATAACTTTCTCAGGATTTTGGCTTGTCAACCAGCACTCTCGCAATTTTCCTCTGTTTGTTATAGATGAGCATGGCTGAAACATCCATTTGCTCAACGGCTGCAACCATGCCGACATCTGCTGCAAAAAATCTATACTGGGTATCATTGAGCGAGGCAGGACCTATTTTTCCTTTGAAAGTCCATTTAACTAGAACGGCATCGAAGCTGCCTGCCGGTACTGTGACTTTATAGGCACCGACGTAGCGATAGCCGATGTTCAGTGTACCCGTATGAGTCTGTTTGTCCGGGTTGCTCAATTCGAAAATCTTCATTCCGACCTTTATGTTGCGCTCCTCGCCGGGGGTCAGCCCTTGCAGTATAAAAGGCTCGGCAGGCGAATACTGTGTAAAAACGCCTTCCTCGTTATCTGTAACACCAGTGATAACGTAATCTCCATTAGCCTTTCCCATGATAGAAAAAATGAATCTGGCTCCTGTATCATATCGCCAAATAGTCTCATTGGCGTCCTGTTTCAGCAAGGTAGGTCGATGGTGCTCGATTTTACCTGTATCCGGCCCGCTCACGAGGCGGTAGTTTCGAATGCCAGCACTAATATTCAGATACCGGCTAGTATCAACCAGTGCCGGTACAGGAATAGCCTGCCCGACCACCCCCTTTCCCAGATACTTCTCAATCGCAAGACGATCCTGCTCTGCCAAAGGAATTGGCGAGCCATTCTCCGCGGAATGAGCGAGACCTCCCAGAAGCGCAAGAATCATAAATACAAACAGAGAAGACCACTGTATAGTTGTTTTCATTGATTTAACTCCTGGTTTATACAACAAATATTCCTGATGATTAATTCGATATCCTTAACCATCCGCCGATTTCAATTCGCAGACACTTTTTTCACGGTTTCTCCAAACCAATTGAATCTAGGTGGAGGGTGTTGATCTTTCCTCGTTAAGGAGCGCCCGCTCAGTAATCTCTTTATAAAGATGCACCCCCTGTGCATACACCTGCTGATATTCCTGATGCCGTTCCACGAGGGGTCTAATCTCCTCAGCTCGTTCAGTCAGAGTATGCAGAAAGTCGATATCTCTCTCCGATAATAACTCTCCGCGATCAACTCTTTCCTTGATTTCAAGGGCCCTTGGAAGCGTCTGCGTTGTAAATCTCTCCAAAAGTGCCATCGCGACGCCAAGGTCTTTCTCGTTATCTGTCATGCTCTCCTCCTAATAATGGATTTAAAAAGCTCACTCTGGTAGTCCTAGCAGGAGCAACTGCTGTGCACAAACCATATGAGGCTTTGCTCCGGCCAATGCCCCAGCTAAAGGTACAATATTCTTCTTCCATTTTTTACAGCGAAAACGTACACAGTGATATGGACAGCTGTCATAGCATGCAACGTCACACTTACAGGTAGCGCTTTGCCTCTCGCCAGACATTTGCTGGCTCGGGTATATCCGTTCGTGCAATATGTCCCAACAGGACGATCCTTCGTTCCCCCGTCCCTGAAAAAATCTCAGTTAAAACAATTTCCTTGGATGGTGCCGTTGATGGATCTTGAATCTTGATTCCCATGGAATCAATGTGTAGTCGGATCTCACGAGATGCAAGCCATGCTGCAGAATGACTCAAAGTATCGACAACGCTTGCCAGACTCTCTTCCAAACCAAGATTATCGGCATGAAATTGCCCAAGATCCCTCTCGATTGCCTCAATCTCGGTTTCCAGGGCAGTTAAGTCAGGATGCTGCTGTTCGTGATCTGTCACCATCAGATCGAGCCCCCAATTTCCTGTCTTTCATGGCATTAAGCTTTTGTTGCAGGAGATGCCATTGACGATCCAATTCCCTCCGTTTGCTCCGCTCGCCTCGCGATACGCTCCAATGCCTTTTCGATCAGGAAATCGAAGGCGCGTTTCTTAAGCTCTCGGCGGGTATCCATCTCATTGCTGGTAGGTCCAAGGTAACGATGATTGGAAAAATTAACGGTAACTTGCATCACATCGCGGCGCAGATTGTCACCAACGAGTTCTACCCCGAATACTTTGCGCTCCTCCATATCCATACTCAGCAACCCAAAAATCTGCTCGGGAAGAGGTCCAGTCGAATCCGTCAGGTAGTTGCGCAGAGTCTTGAAGTTCCCAAAAACTTCGCGCAGGTGGTCAGTCGAAACAAAGAATGTGCGCAAAAGCGGGTCAACTCCAAATGCCTGCGGACTGATTTCTATTGGCGCAGGCAAGGTATCAACGAGAGCAATCACGTGAGCAACAGCAAATTCAACGGGCTGGCGAAGCCGTTTTCGATACTGCCCAATGGCACGGATACGCCGATCTGTACCCTCCACTGCGCGTTCGATGGCTTGCTCGATCAAGTCTTCAGGCAAGCCTTTTTGCTGCTCGGACGTGCCTGTGAAAAGCGAACTCAGAAAACGCAACATATGCCACCCGGTTATAAAGTTTAAAGTTGTTGCTGTTTATAAGAAGATTAAACACTCATTTTTAATAAATTCTGCCACTTGAATAGATTATTAGAATACGCAAGTTAAAAAAATACGTGCTAACACGTAAAAATAAAAGCGTTCCTTTTCTAGATGAAATACGTTATTCGATTTGTAAACATATCTATGTTATTTAGCGCGGCCTGGATTAAACCAAAAAGAGTTTTTAGGTTTAATATTCTAGGTTCTGTTGACATTTCGTAAATATCAACGAAAATCTCGGTCCATTTTGTGCCGGAATGAATAGCAGGACGGAGCTGACCGATGAACAATGGGGAATTTTATATCAACTATTGCTACTTCAAGAGCGGGTTTATGTCGAAAGCATTGAGACATGTCGTCGTTCCTTGAATGCAGAATTGTGGATTTTACGTAGTGGCGCACAATGGCGTTTGTTGCCCTAGTCATTGGGCAAATGGAATTCAGTTTTTAAACGCTTTTTTCCTTGGTGCAAGCATGAAGTCTGGAAGTTTCTACATACTGGTTGCAGTCAATATCCGGACATACAATAAATTCTGATTGATAGTACGATTATCCGCGCACATGCCTGTGCTACTGGAGCGGCAGGAAGTTCGGCGCAGGCAGAAGCCCTGGGTCGCTCGAAAGGCAGCTTCACCACTAAAAATCACGCCATGACAGATGCACCACAGGCAACCCGCTGGATTTTATCCTCACCAGCGGATAAGCCAGCGAGATCGGAAGAGCTGAGAATTTATTGGACTTGATGACAGAAGATGCAGCCGCCCTAGTGGGTGATAAAGGTTGGGATAGCAATGCTTTTATTCAAACACTCACTGAAAAAGGCATTGAACCTGTCATTCCTCCTCGCAGCCATCGAATCAATACAAGAGATCGTAATTGATTGGTGTATAGAGCGTCATTTGATTGAGTGCTTCTTTAATAAAATTGAACATTACAGAAGAAGATCCTCTCACTATGAAAAAATTGCTAGAAATTAACTGGGTTTTATCAGGTTTGTCTCAGCATTGGTCTGGCTTCGCTATAATGTCAACAGAACCAATCCCTTGCGATCGAGTTCATACGGAAGTTCCTTTGGAGTTTCGATAGCGACGAATCAGTTGATTGGTTGAACTGTCATGCCCGAGTGCAGGTTCTACCTTACTTTCAAGTTCCGGGATAATACGCTGAGCCAGCACCTTGCCCAATTCCACTCCCCACTGATCGAATGGATTGATTCCCCAAATCGCACCCTGGGTAAAGACTGAGTGTTCGTAGAGAGCGACAAGCTTGCCGAGCACCTCCGGTGTGAGTCGCTCGGCAAGAATGGTATTGGACGGACGATTGCCCTCAAAAATCCGATGCGGTATCAGCCAATCAGGTGTGCCTTCGGCCTTTACTTGTTCAATAGCCTTGCCGAAAGCTAAAGCTTCTGACTGGGCAAAGACGTTCGACAGCAGCATATCGTGATGCCTTCCAAGCGGATTGAGTGTTTCAATAAAGGCGATGAAATCACAAGGGATAAGGCTGGTTCCTTGATGAAGCAATTGGTAAAACGAATGCTGACCGTTGGTCCCCGGTTCGCCCCAATAGATTGGGCTCGTGTTATAGCTAACACGAAATCCATTGAGCGTAATCTGCTTGCCGTTGCTTTCCATCACCAATTGCTGCAGATAGGCAGGAAACCGCTTCAAGTACTGCTCATAGGGCAACACGGCAACAGCCTGGGTACCGAAGAAATCGGTATACCACAATGTGAGTAAGCCCATCAGTACCGGCAGGTTGTTTTCAAACGGAGCTGTTCGAAAATGCTCGTCCATCTGATGAAAACCATTGAGCATGGCTCGAAAGTTAGCAGGTCCGATGGCCAGCATCGTCGAAAGACCGATAGCTGAAGTCATGGAATAACGCCCCCCAACCCAGTCCCAAAACTCGAACATCTGCGCAGTATCGATGCCGAATTTGGCCACTTCCGCAGCGTTCGTTGAAACGGCGACAAAATGCTTGGCGATCGACTTGGTGTCCCCACCGCAAGCAGCGAGTAGCCACTCTCGAGCGGTATGTGCGTTCGTCATTGTCTCTAACGTTGTAAAAGTCTTGGAAGAAACAATGAAAAGCGTTTCCGCTGGATCGAGATCGTGGACTGCTTCCGCAAAATCGGTACTGTCGATATTCGATACGAAGCGAAATGTCATCGCCCGTTCGCTGTAATACTTCAATGCCTCATAGGCCATCACCGGTCCGAGGTCAGAACCGCCAATACCAATGTTGATAACGTTACGAATACGTTTGCCGGTATACCCCTTCCACTCACCGCTCCGCACGCGATCAGAAAAATCAGTCATCTTGTCGAGCACGGCATGCACTTGGGGAACTACATTCACACCGTCCACGACGATAGAAGCTTCCCTCGGAGCGCGCAGCGCTACGTGCAGCACAGCCCGATTCTCCGTGATGTTGATCTTCTCACCGCAGAACATAGCGTCAATCCGCTGACGAAGTCCGCATTCCTTGGCCAATTGCAGTAGCAACTTGAGCGTTTCATCGGTAATGAGGTTCTTCGAATAATCAAGGTAAAGACCCACCGCCTCAGCCGTCATGCGCTCACCACGTTGGGGGTCGTCTGTAAAGAGCGTTCGTAGATGGAGGCGACGAACCTGTTCGTAATGAGCTGTCAGGGCTTTCCATGCATTACGTTCGGTGAGGGATGGTATATTTTCTGTCATATTTGTCATCATGAAAATTTCCTCTAATTTGCCTTTTCTTTTGAATAACAACGCAAATCAAAGTGATCGCGTTTATTAGCTCATTCAGGATACGACGGACTCCATTTCTTCTCCCAAGAATTTAGCAACTCAAACATCAAATTCGCGGTGTGGACAAGCGGCAAAAAACTCGAAGTATAAAAAGTCGCCTTGCTCGTTACGTACCTGAGTAGACTTTAAAGGATGCTTAGCCAGAATGCTGTGCATCAAAGAATCACTATGAAGAATCACTATGCAATGCTCACTGCATCGCTCACGATTTTCTGAGCCTCCAGCAAGATGGCCTTTAAATGATTTTCGTCCTTAAAGCTTTCTGCATAGATTTTGTAAATATTCTCGGTACCGGAGGGACGAGCTGCAAACCAACCGCTGTCAGTCATAACCTTGAGACCACCGATGGGAGCGTTATTACCCGGTGCAGTAGTCAGCTTCATTCTGATGAGATCACCTGCAAGCTTTGGAGCTGCAACCGCATCCGGTGATAGTTTTGCTAGCTTTACCTTTTGCTCGGGCGTCGCAGGGGCATCGATCCGTGTGTAGTACAATTTGCCGAACTCGGCCTGCAGTTCCTCATAATGCTCACCCGGGTCCTTGCTCGTACGGGCGGTCATCTCAGCTGCCAGCAAGTCCATGATCAGACCATCCTTGTCAGTGGTCCACACTGTGCCGTCATGCCGCAGAAAACTCGCTCCGGCACTTTCTTCACCAGCGAAACAGAGCGAACCGGTAAGTAATCCAGGAACAAACCACTTGAAGCCCACCGGTGTCTCGCACAGCTGATAACCAAGTTTATTGACCACTCGATCAATCATGCTGCTGCTGACCAGAGTCTTGCCCACAGCCACCTGGTCAGACCATTTTCTATGAGTCAGTAAGTAGCGAATTGCTACCGCTTGGTAGTGGTTGGCATTCATCAATCCTGCAGACGGAACGACCACACCATGCCGATCAGCGTCAGGGTCGTTTGCAAAGGCGATTCGATATCGATCCTTGAGGTTCACAAGCCGTGCCATGGCGTATGGGCTGGAAGGATCCATCCGGATTTTGCCATCATGATCGACTGTCATGAACGAAAACGTTGGGATCAATTGTCGGATTGACAACGTCAATGTCCAAGTGATAAACGGAATTGATAGGTTCCCAGTAAGGTTCAGCGGCGCCACCGAGCGGATCGGCAGCCAACTTAAGGCCAGCCGCACGGATGGCATCCATATCGACAACATTGCGCAGATCTTCGACATAAGGCATCACAAAGTCATCCTGAAGCGTTGTACTCGCCTGCATAGCGGACGCGGAAGATATCCGTTTAACACCGACATTCCCTTGACGCAATAGCGCATTAGCCCTCTGCTCGACCCATTTTGTTACCTCAACGTCAGCGGGACCACCGTTGGGTGGGTTGTACTTGATACCGCCATCTTCTGGCGGATTGTGCGAGGGGGTGATACCAATGCCATCAGCGAGATGTTCTCTACGATTCCGGTTGTAAACGAGGATCGCCCGCGAGATAACCGGAGTCGGCGTGACACCATCATTTTTCTGGATGATCGTCGTTACGCCGTTGGCTGCCAGTACCTCCAGTGCAGTACGTTGAGCTGGACCCGACAAGGCATGCGTGTCCTTCCCCATGTAGAGTGGGCCGTCGATACCTTGACCTTGCCGGTAGTCACAAATAGCCTGCGTGATAGCAAGAACGTGCGCTTCGGTGAATGATCCGTGCAGTGACGAACCGCGATGTCCGCTTGTACCAAAACTGACTAACTGGGTGCTATCCACCAGATCAGGCCGGCGCTCATAGTACTCACGCTCAAGTCTTGTCACATCGATGAGCATCTCTTTTGTAGCCGGTTTACCTGCAGCTGGTGAAATCGTCATAAGTCGTCTCCTTTGATAATATTCCGTCTAAAAAACTGCACACAAATCATCTTCTAGATGCTGATAGCATATTCCATAATCGTATGGTAACTGGAAAATTTACAATGTATAGAAAAAATAAGCGTCCTTTTCCATCAGAAATTTAATCTCTTGGAATTAAAATTGGTTGTTATAGCATTAATAAACCCAAGTTTTAAGATTTATTTGGCATAAAATGAATGAATATCCTCCCATTTCTAGAATGTATGTTATTCAAACCATCACCTATGGGGCCAGTAAATTTCCTTCTGTCACCGATTGCTTTTCCCTTAGCTGGGGTTCCGGCGCGAATTGCACAGCCTCATCGACCCACCCACCGCCCGTTGCCTTGTAGACGTTCACGAGCTCGGTGTAACGATCAGCCTTCGAGCGCACTGCAGCAAGCTCTACCTCGAAGAGCAGGTTCTCCGCATAGAGTACCTCAAGATAACTCGCATAACCATTGTCGAATTTGGCCCAAGAGAGGCGAGCATATTCCTTAAGCGCCATGACGCGTTTTGCCTGAGCCTCTGCTTCCTCCCGTTTCTTCACTGCACCAATGAGTGCGTCATTCGTCTCGCGGAAAGCGTTGAGAATTGTCGCCTGATAAAAAGCAATCGCTTCGCGCTGGGCTGCTTCGGCGGTTCTCACCTGCCCCGTGATGGCGCCAAAAGTAAAGATCGGTCCTACCAGTCCGGCAGCGACCGTCCAGGTGCTGGCTGGTCCCGTGAGAAAGTTACCGAATGCGGTGCTTGCTGAGCCAAGCAGACCCGTGAGCGTGATGGTCGGATAATATAACGACTTTGCCACTCCGACATTTGCGTTGGTAGCTACCAGATTTTGTTCCGCCTCCAGAATATCGGGCCGACGTTCGAGCAGCGTTGAAGGCAAATCAGGTGGAACTGTCGGGGCAATGAGTTCATCAATGTTGTTGCCACGCGGGATAGCATCGGGGTTACGGCCGAGCAAGATCGAGATAAGATTCTCCTGCGCAACGATCTGCTGCTCAATACCCGGAATTGTGGCAAGCGCGAGCTGGTATTGCGATACCACCTGGGAGAGCTCCGTCTGTGACACAACACCCCATTGGTAGCGGAGTTCAATGATCCTCAGCGTCTCCGCGTAGTTCGCTGCGCTGGCGCGCGCAATCTCAAGCTGTCGGTCAAGCGCGCGTAGGCCGATGTAACTTGCGGCAACACTTGTCACGACTGAAAGGATAACACCCCTGCGACCCTGCTCGCTCGCCAGTATTTGCGCCTGGGCTGCCTCACTCTGGCGACGAATACGTCCGAACAGGTCGATCTGCCATGACGCATTGAGTGCTCCCCGATAAAGCGAGAAGTAGGGATCGGAACCCGGAGGAACAGTGACCAGCCCCCGTTCCGTGGCGCGGTGACGACCCACGTCCGCGTTGTAGCCGATCTGCGGGAAGAACTGCGCACGGGTAGTTTGCAACCCACCGATGAACTGATCCACCCGAGCAGCAGCCGCCTGGATATCGCGGTTTTCATTCAACGCCGTTTCGATAAGTGCGTTAAGTGCGGGATCGCCAAACTGGGTCCACCATCCGAAATTCGCAACCTCCGCAGCCTGCGGATAGTCTACTCGCCATTTCTCTGGTGTCTCAATCGCTGGACGTCGATAGTCGGGTCCCACTGCGCAAGCACTCAGTAATGCAACTGCGAGCAAGGGAAGAATGATATTGTGCATTTTACTTATCCTCCCGTTTTACAGGAGATCCCTCTTCGGAAACAGGAACACGAACCGGAGCAGACACAGTCTCAGGCGTACTCTCACCCGAGTCATCATGCTCACCGCTTGTCGCTTTCTTGCTGGCAAACTTTGCGCTCATAGATTCCAGCAACCAGAAGAACAACGGCACGAAGAAAATTGCAATTAACGTAGAAGCGAGCATGCCACCGATCACCCCGGTGCCGATCGCACGCAGGCTGTTTGCACCGGGTCCGGTAGCGATCGCAAGCGGCACACAGCCGAGAATAAATGCAAATGATGTCATTACAATCGCACGCAACCTAAGTCCGGCCGCCTCAATAGCGGCCTCTCGTGCTGGCATACCGTGACGGACGCGTTCGATGGCAAACTCGCAGATCAGAATCGCGTTTTTTGCAGACAAGCCGACCAGCGTCACCAGACCAACCTGAAAATAAACGTCGTTCTCGAGTCCAAGCAGCCATGTCAGCAGCAGTGCGCCCAGTACTGCGAAAGGGACTGTGAGCACCACTGCTATGGGAAGCGTCCACTTCTCGAACTGCGCAGCAAGGAGCAAAAACACCACGATCAGGCCAAAGATGAAAGCCGATGAGGAGGTGCCACCTGCGCCTTTCTCCTCCAGTGCTTGCCCTGCCCAGGAATAAGCAAAGTCACCGGGCAGCGTTTCGTGCGCCATTTCTTCCATCACCCGGATCGCGTCTCCCGAGCTATAGCCTGGTGCCTGGCTGCCAGTAATCTTAACTGCCGGGAAAGCGTTGAAGCGTGTCACAAGCTTCGGTGAAACAACATAGCGGGTCGTAATCAGTGCCGACAGCGGTACATTAGCGCCACTCGATGAGCGCACGAACACTTTGCTGAAATCCTCCGGATTCGCCCGGTAGTTCGCGTCCGCCTGGATGATAACAAACCATACGCGACTGAACTGTGCGAACTGCCCAGCCACCTGGGAACCGAAGTAAGCCTGCATCGTGTTGAAGACATCAGCCACGTGCACACCCAGCACTTCGGCCTTGTTACGATCGAGATCGACGAAGAGCTGCTGGCTGTTCGCGCTGAACGTTGTGTTCACTGCCTGCAATTCCTTGCGCTCACGCGCTTTTGCAAGAAATGCCTTGAGAGCTGCGTCCGTCGCGCGTGGATCACCTGATCCGCGATTCTGAATGTAAAACTCGAAACCTCCAGTAGTACCCAAGCCGGGGATCGAGGGTGGATTAACAGCGAAGGCCTTACCGTCCTTAAGCGTCGCAAATTGGGCATTGAGCCGCTTCAGTGTATCGAACGACAGTAGACTTGGGTCCTTGCGCTCTTCAAAAGGTTTCAACAGACCAAACATGAGCGCAGCACTATTGTTCTGCTGACTATCAACGAAGCTATAGCCGTTCACCGTACCGACATCCTGTACCGCGGGATCGCTGAGCACAATCTGCTCCAGCTCCTGGCTGAAGCGGCTCGTGACATTCATACTCGCCGTATCGGAAACCTGAGCGAGCACAAAGAAATAACCCTGATCCTCATCCGGCACAAAACTTGCCGGCAGGATACGGAACATCACCAGAATGCCAATCACCACAGCGCCGAACATGATGAGTGAAACCGGCCATAATTGTATGACGCTGGCAACACTGCCCAGAAACCCACGCTGGAGAGATGTAAACCCATTATCGAATGCCTGAAAGAACCGGTTCTTCTTGCCATGATGTGCTTTGATAATGATTGCGGCCAACGCTGGTGACAATGTCAGCGCCATAATGCCCGAGATCACCATCGAGATGGCAATGGTAATCGCGAACTGCTTGTACAGCAGTCCAGTCATCCCACCGAGAAATGCAACCGGCAGGAAAACGGCAAGCAGCACCAGCACGATCGAAATCAGCGCCCCTGCAATTTCTGTCATCGCTTCCTTAGCGGCAGCCAATGGCGCGAGTCCTTTTTTAGTAATGTTTGCCTCGACATTCTCGACCACCACGATGGCATCATCCACCACCAGACCGATTGCCAGAATCATACCGAACATGGTGAGCATGTTGACCGAAAATCCGAATAGATACATGCCGACAAAGGTACCCACAATGGACACCGGTACTGCCAGGATTGGAATGACAGTAGCACGCAGTGATTGCAGGAAGACAAATACCACCAGCACCACCAGCACTACTGCTTCGAAGAAGGTATGCACCACCTTGTCAATCGAGTAAAGCGTGAACTGGCTAGTATCGAGCACAATCTTGTAATCCAGACCGGTAGGGAATTTCGCTTTCAGTTCCTCCATCTTCTTGCGCACACCCTCTGCAGTTTCAACTGCGTTCGCACCCGGCTGCTGATAGACACCGATAGTTGTCGCAGTCTTGCCGTTCATGCGGCTGGGCATAGAGTAATCCCGTTGGGAGAGTTCTACTCGCCCAATATCCTTGATGCGGACGATAGCGGAACCTTCTTTCGCAGTGCGGACGATGATGTTCTCAAATTCCTCAGGCTTAATGAGCAATCCCTGCGCAGTCACGACATACTGCTGCTCCACTGAAGGCGGCATCGGTGGAGCGCCGAGCTGACCGATACCGAAGGTCTGGTTCTGGCTCTTGATCGCGTCACTCACCTCGTTCACCGTGATGCCGAGTTGTGCCATGCGGTCAGGTCGTAACCACACGCGCATCGCGATATCGGGCAGGCCGAATGTCTTCGCACGATTCGCCCCGGGCACGCGTTTCAATTCGTCGAGTACATAAAGATTGGTGTAGTTGGCGATATAGGCGGCATCGTAGCGCTCATCCGGCGAATAAACTGAGACCACCATCATGATGCTTGGCGATTTCTTGTCTACCGTAATTCCCTGCTCGACCACCACCTGTGGCAACTGAGGCATCGCTTGGCTCAGGCGGTTCTGTACGTTGACCTGATTGATATCTGAATTGCTGCCCTGATTAAATACGACGACGATCTGGACGTTACCGCTGGAGGAACTGGTAGAATAGAAATAGAGCAGATTATCCAACCCGTTCAACTGCGCCTCAATGGGCGCTGCTACGTTGTTCGCGATCACCTCGGCAGTAGCACCGGGGTAGCGTGCGTCGATCGTAACCTGCGGAGGCGCCATGTCAGGATATTGCTCGATTGGCGAAACGGACATTGACACCGCGCCCGCGAGCACGATCAGGATCGAAATAACTGCTGAGAGAATCGGCCGATCGATAAAAAAGTGAGTAAACATGAAATCGCCCGCCTATTTTTGTGCAACCGTATCAGGCTTGGCTGCGGCTTTATCATTATCCTCTGCCGGCTCCATGATCTTGACCGGCTGACCTGGAACCACCTTGAGCATACCTTCTATTACAATCCGGTCACCGGCCTGAAGTCCGTTCAGAATCACAATGTCTTTTTCGCCCTCGTAATCACCCACTACTACCGGCCGCACTTCTGCTGTACCGTCCGGCTTAATCACATATACGATGTGACCGTTTGACCCCTGCTGCACCGAAAGCTGTGGAACCACGACTGCATTTGGACGCAATCCACCCTTCACGTATGCCGTTACGAACATGCCTGGACGAAGTTCCCTATTAGGGTTTGGCAGAACCGCACGCACCATGAAAGAACCGGTATCCTGACTGAACGATGGATCGGCAAAGTTAATCTTTCCTCTTTCTGCAAATGGTTTTCCATCAGGAAGAACAAGCTCCACCTCGTAATCCTGGCTCTTGGGTCGAATGATCGATCCTTTTTGGCTTTCCTCGCGTATGCGAGCCATCTGGTTCTGCGAAACACTGAAAGTGACCCAGATCGGATCAATCGCAGCGACATAGGTGAGTTTAGCAGTCTCCGCCATCGCATTCACATACGTACCTTCACGCTGAAGCGAACGGCTTGTAAGACCCGTCACTGGAGCACGGATGGTTGTATAGCCAAGGTTCAGCTCAGCTTCCTTCACTCTGGCATTTGCCGCGAACACAGCCGCTTTTGCTGCATCAAATTCTCCCTGTGCTCGATCCAGATCAGACTGTGAGAGTGCGTTCTGTTCAGTGAGCGGTTTCACACGCTTAAGATTGGCACCTGCTGTCTTAAACCTCGCCTGCTGCGCTTGCAGCACACCGCGAGCAGCTTCTAACTCAGCCTTAAATGGTTTTTGATCGAGTTGAAACAGCAACTGCCCCTCTTTCACCAAATCGCCTTCCTGGTAAGCAATGCGGTCGAGAAAACCCGAAATGCGGGCGACGATGTCAACCTGGCGCGAACTTTCGGTTTGCGCGACGAAGCTAGGGGTATAGGGAATATCCCGCGGGGTCACAGCTACCACGGTAACCTCAGGCGCTGCGCGCTTCTGTGGGGCGGATGTTTCCTTGGAGCAGCCGCTTTGTATAAGGAAAGCAGCGAGAACAAAACAAACAGTAAGAACGCGTATGTACATAAGAAAGCTCCTTGAGATCGCCGTTTGACGCACCGAGAATTCAAAATGATGTACAGAAATCGGATGCTCTCTTTTAATAATCTATAATGTTTAAATAGCTTAATAAAATATGCTAATTAAAAGAATACGTATAAATACGTAGAATTCAGTAGATCTCCGGAATCCAACGCCGGTCGACCATAGTCGCCAGATCGTCATAGGCGTTCTTCGTGATACGCTTGGGTAGCTTGACTTTCTTGCGTGGTATGTGCTCATAGGGGATCTGCTTGAGCAGATGCGTGATCAGATTCAGGCGAGCACGCTTCTTATTGTCGGAGTGCACAATATGCCATGGCGCAAAATCCATGTCGGTAGCCGCCAGCATCTGATCGCGCGCACGCGAATAATCGTACCAGCGCTCGCGCGAAGGCAGATCCATCGGCGACAGTTTCCACTGGCGCACAGGATCGTCGATACGTGCACGGAAGCGCCGCTCCTGTTCCTCATCACCGACTTCCAGCCAGTACTTGAGCAGGATGATGCCGTTTTCCACGATCTGCTTTTCGAAGAACGGGCACAGATCCAGAAAACGGCGATGCTGGGCTTCGGAACAGAAACCCATCACATGCTCGACGCCGGCGCGGTTGTACCAGCTGCGGTCAAAAATGACGATCTCGCCCGCTGCGGGGAAGTGCGCCATATAGCGCTGAATGTATATCTGCGACTTCTCGCGATCGGAGGGGGCTGGTAAGGCGACAACTCTGAATACGCGCGGACTCACGCGTTCGGTAATCGCCTTGATGGTGCCTCCTTTGCCTGCTGCATCACGCCCCTCAAACACAAGAATGATGCGTTGTCCTTTAGCGATTACCCAGTCTTGCACAGAACAAAGCTTCGCCTGCAGATTGAGCATAGTCTTTTCATAATCCTTACGTTTGAGGTTGGTCTTGCCGGGTGTCTCCGCATTCTGTTTTGGAGATTCATGAATATGTTCTTTTTTCATGCTTAATTACTCCTTTCGGTGATGGTTAACTGTTATCGGTCATTTTGAACACCGTGAACACTGTTATGCGCTTGTGCTTCCCTTGCCAGAATAGTTTCAACTGCAGAATGGACGGAATAGAAAATATTCTCTGCACCAATCTTCTTACCCAGCCCCATTGGTTGTCCGTACTTACGCATATACAGCTTCGGTCGCGCAACGACTAGACGTATACCGCGGTTCTGCAGCTCGGTGATCAGATCATCGATAGCCTGTGCGCCGGTAATGTCAAGTTGGCTGATGGATTCAGCGTTGAGCACGAACCAGCGTGGTTTGAGTTCAGCACTGTCCACCAATGACAATATCCGCACCTTGAAGTAATCGGCATTAAAAAACAGTAGCGGTGCATCGAAGCGGTAGATAATCATTCCAGGTACCGGCCGGGCATCTTCCGACAGACTGAGGTCGTTGTAGCCAGCCACGCCTGGAACAATGCCTAGCAGCGTATCTGCCGGCCGATAAATCTTGATGAGCACATTGAGCAGCGCCAGCGTGATCGCGAGCACTACACCCGGCAGCACACCGATGACGAGCACTCCAACTGTCGTCAGCAGGGACAAACTGAACTCGAAGCGGTCGATCGCGCGCAAGCGACGTATACCAGCAGTATCCAGCAGGCCCCAGGCAGAAAAAATCAGCACCGCAGCTAACGCGGGGATGGGCAGGTGTCCCAGCGGTTGCGTCAGGAACAATACGACCCCGGCTGTAGCCAGCGCGGCGATCACTGACACCAGTTGGGTCTTACCGCCCGTTGCATCATTGACTGCCGTACGCGAGTCAGCGCCGGTGACCGCAAACCCGCCGCATAGACCCGATGCCATATTAGCAAAGCCGATGGCGCGCATCTCCTGATCAGCGTTAATGTTATAGCCATTACGTGTGGCAAAGCTCCGCGCAGTGAGCATACCGCTGGTGAAGCAGACGATAACCAGACCGACTGCACTCATAAAAATGCCCTGCACTCCTTCATAGCCGAGTCCCGGAAGCGAGAATGACGGCAAGCCGGACGGAACGTCACCAACCAGCTTGACCGAGTGCGTGTCTAATCCCAACAGAAACACAGCCAGGCCGGAGGCCAGCAGCGCGATCAGTGCCGCTGGCGCACGGGGGATATAGCGTTGGATCAGAATCAGCAGCACCAACGTAGCGAGCCCCACACCCACACTGTAGACATTCGTCTCGTCGAGGCGTCCAGCCAGTTCCAGCAGCGACGGTCCAAAATCCCGGTTTGCCACCGCAATGCCAAGCAGCTTGCCCAATTGTCCGGCGATAATGCTGAGCGCAATGCCGTTGAGGAAACCGATCAAAATCGGGCGCGAGAAGAAATTCACGATAAAGCCCATGTGAGTCATGCCACCAAAGACCATCAGCAAGCCTGCTGTGAGCGCCATGCCAGCCGAGAGCTTCAGGTAATGATCCAGATCGCTCCCTGCCATCGGTAGCAGCAATGCAGCGATCATCGCGCAAGTGGCTGCATCTGGCCCGATCATTAGTTGCCGCGACGAACCAAACAAAGCATAGATCAACACCGGCAGTATGCTCGCGTAAAGACCGACCTCAGGCGGAAAGCCTGCCAAATTGGCATATGCGATAGCTGTGGGCACCTGTACTGCAGTGACTGAGAGCCCAGCGACTACATCACGCGTCAACCACTCCTTGCGGTATTGGCGTAGATCGCGCAGCAAAGGTATCCAATCACTCAACATGTCCGGCCCTCCCTATTGACCATCAGTGCCAGCGTATGGCGCGCGATCATCAGTTCTTCATTGGTGGGTATAACCCAGGCCGAGACTTTACTGTCCGTTGACGAGATGCACGGGCCACCACGCTCATTGGCAACGGTATCGACCAACACACCCAACCAGGCACAAGCTTGCAGGATGCGCGCACGGATCACCGGTGAATGCTCGCCAATCCCGGCTGTGAACACTATGCCATCCACTCCGCCGAGCACCGCTGCGAGCGCACCGATCTGTTTGACGGTGTAATACACGAAATACTCGACTGCCAATTGCGCGCGTAACTCATGGCTTTCCAGCAGGATGCGCATATCGTTGCTGATGCCGGACAACCCAAGCAGACCCGATTTTTTGTACAACAGCTTTTCCAGTTCGACACCCGACAAACCGCACTGATTGGCGAGATGCAGCAATACGCCTGGATCAAGCGCACCCGGCCGCGTCCCCATCGGCACGCCATCGAGCGGCGAAAAACCCATAGTCGAGTCTACACTTTTGCCTGCTTGCAGTGCACACAGGCTTGCCCCACTGCCAAGATGGGCCACGATCACCCGTCCATTAGCAATCTCGGGTGTAATCTTTGGCAACATGAGCGCGATGTATTCGTAAGATAGACCGTGGAAGCCATAGCGTCTCACTCCGGATTCATAGTATTCCCAGGGCAATGCATAGAGATCAGCAATCTGCGGGTGGGTGCGGTGAAACGCAGTATCGAAACACGCGACCTGCGGTACCTGCGGTTGCCTTTCGCGTATCGCACGGATCGCCGCCAGATTGTGTGGCTGATGCAGAGGAGCGAGCGGAATCAACTGCTCCAGCGTCGTGAACACCCCGGCATCAACCAGCACAGGATGGGAAAATTGGGTGCCTCCATGTACCACACGATGCCCCACGGCGAATAGCGACTCATGCAGCAAGCACTCGCGTAGCCAGGTGCCGACGAGCGAGATTGCATCCCCCACTGTAGCAGCTTCCGAAATCGTAAAATCGGATTCAACCAGCAGAGTTCCTGTACCGTTTCTTGCCTTCAGACACGGACGAGTACCGATACCATCCATCTGCCCGCGCACAACCAGCTGCAAGTTTCCAGCGCCATTCACGCGAAACGCCGAAAATTTCAGACTGGATGAACCTGCATTGACGACCAGAATGATACTGTTGCTCATGCACGTGCCTCGAGCACGACCACACTGCGCGAACCGACTGGATAGAATTCCCCACCCACCGGCATCTGATTCTCGCGAACAAAGATATCCGCAGGAGCAGATTGAGCAGTGTCGATTGCCAGATGCCAGCATCGGGAATGCAAGGGCGGCAAAGGCGCACCCAATGGCTGGTCCGACATATTCAGCACTACGTGCAGATCCTCTTCGTCCTCACGCTGACCGGCGATAGTGAAAGCAAGAATACGCGCCTCCGAATCATACCAGAGTGGCTCGTTGAGCCTTACTCCGTGCCAAGTAATATCCGCCCTATCGCGGCCGGGCATCGGCGAGCCAGTAAAGAAGCGATTGCTGGTCAGGTTGGGGTGGCGCCGACGCAGCGCAATCAATTCACGTGTGTAACGCAGCATATCGGCGTTGCGCTCCGTGAGTCGCCAATCGAACCAGCTAAGATCATTGTCCTGACAATAGGCGTTATTATTGCCATGCTGTGTGCGCAGCACTTCGTCGCCGGCTAGCAGCATAGGTACACCACGCGATAGCATGAGAATGGCTAGTAGATTTTTTGCCTGCTGCCAGCGCAGCTTAAGTACTGTTGGATCGTCACTCTCGCCCTCGACACCGCAGTTCCAGCTTAAGTTGTCGTTGCATCCGTCACGATTATCCTCCCCGTTGGCTTCGTTATGCTTGCTGTTGTAGTTCACCAGATCGTAAAGGGTAAATCCATCGTGGCAGGTAATGAAATTGATGCTGTTGGTTGGCTTACGCTCGTCGCGAGCGTAAAGATCGGCACTGCCGGAAATGCGTGTCGCCACTTCACCCACGAGCCCGGGATCACCGCGCACAAAACGCCGTATCACATCCCTGTATTGGCCGTTCCACTCAGACCAGGCCATGCCGGGAAAAGCACCAACGTGGTATAAGCCAGCTGCATCCCATGCCTCGGCGATCAACGGAACCTGGGAGAGTAGGCGCGAGGACTCGATAGCCCAGGGCAAAGGTGGATTGGCCAGCGGTAAGCCATTGTCGCCGCGTGCAAAAATGCTGGCGAGATCAAAACGGAATCCGTCCACCCCCAGTTTTTCCACCCAGTATTCAAGACAATGTACGATGAATGCCGTCACCATCGGATGATTACAATTCACAGTGTTGCCGCAGCCAGTAAAATCGAGGTAACGACGCCGGTCACTGACATCGAGGTGGTAAAAAATGTCATTGGCAAGTCCCCGGAAATGAATTACAGGTCCAGTTTCTCCATCCTCTGCCGTGTGGTTGAAAACCACATCCAACAGCACACGGATGTTAGCTGCATGCAATGCATCGACCAAGTCGCGAAACTCCCGAGTGGCGCGCACTGGATCGATACAATATCGAGGATGCGGCGCCCAGAAACTGTGCGTGCTGTAACCCCAATAATTGCATAACCCATGAGCTGCCACGCCTGTCGGAACATCTTGCGTGTCGAAGGCCATCACTGGCATGAGCTCGACGTGAGTCACCCCAAGTGCCTGCAGATAGGGAATCTTTTCCTTGAGTGCAGCAAAAGTGCCTGGATGAATTCACTGCGGCGGAGGGATGACGGGTAAAACCACCCACGTGCAGCTCATAGATCACTGCCCCTTCCAGGTCGGCCTGCTTCAAACGTGATGTTGTACCGATTGAGGTCCGTGGGAGTGGCTCGACAACAATGCCACGCAAGCCACTCGAGTCGCTGTCCTGCTCACTACAGGCAGATTTACGATCCCACAGCGTATCACTCACCGCCTTTGCCCAGGGATCGAGCAATTCTTTGTCGGAGTAGAAACGCCGCCCAGTCGCGGCAGTATCGTTGGGACCGTCCATGCGCCAGGTATAATATGTCCCCGCTGGCAAACCCTCGACGAACACATGCCAGAAAAAGAAACTGCGGTTAAGTTCTGGATCGAGAAGGATTACCTGAAATGGCGTTGAACTGTCCGCCGCTGCATACAACAGCAGTTCCGCCCGCTTTGCATGTCGACTGAAGATACAGAAATTCACACCTTCCGCACTGACAGTAGCACCCGGCGGAAACCGGCTTCCTGGTCGGATCGTAAAGGGTGACGAAACCTTACGGCCGAATCGCCGAGATCAAGTTGGTTTCGCCTGCGCCGCCCTCCCCTTGTGTGTTTCGCTTTATCTTGTGGCAACATGGCAATCGACCCTATAATTTCACCGTCACTGGTTGTACGTTCCAGATTTCGTCACAGTATTCGCGAATAGCGCGATCGGAGGAGAATTTACCGCTGCGTGCAGTATTGAGAATGGACATTCGTGTCCAGTTTTCCTTATCCTGCCATGCAGCACTTACCTGCTCCTGGCACGCGACATAGGCGGCGTAATCAGCCAGCACCAGGAACGGATCGGAATAAGTCAGGTTGTCGACTACAGGACGAAATACTTCGGCATCACCGCGGGAAAAGTGCCCGCTGTTGATGAGTTCCAGTACTGCACGCAATTCAGGATTGCTGGCAATGTAGTCAGTCGGGTGATACCCTTCGCGCTTAAGATACGCTCCACCTCCTCGGTAGTCAGGCCAAACAGGAAAAAGTTCTCTGCTCCGACCTCTTCGCGTATTTCCACATTAGCGCCATCAAGCGTACCGATGGTGAGCGCGCCGTTGAGCATGAATTTCATGTTGCCGGTACCGGAAGCTTCTTTACCGGCAGTGGAAATCTGTTCTGACAGATCGGCAGCCGGATAGATGAGCTGAGCGTTCTGGACATTAAAGTTGGGCACAAAAGCTACCTTCATGCGTGTATTCACATCCGGATCAGCATTAATCGTCTCGGCCACGGCATTGATCAGCTTGATGATACGCTTGGCCATGAAATAGCCGGGCGCGGCTTTACCACCGAAAATAAAAGCGCGCGGTGGAATCTTGAGTCCTGGATTCTCTTTCAGGCGACGATAGAGCGTGACGATATGCAACACATTCAAATGCTGTCGCTTATACTCATGGATGCGCTTGACCTGAATGTCAAACAGCCAGGTGGGATCGAGCTCGATGCCGGTATGTGTGTGGATGTAATCGGCCAAGCGCTTCTTATTGGCCTCTTTGACCGCACGCCACTTGCGCCGGAATGCAGCATCATCGGCCTTGGCTTCGAGTTGGCGCAGCTGTCCCACATCCGCCGGCCATTGCTCGCCAAGTGTCTCATTGAGCAAAGCGCGCAATCCTGGGTTAGCGAGTGCCAGAAAGCGGCGTGGCGTGACACCGTTCGTTTTGTTGCTGAAGCGTTCAGGCCACATCTCGTAGAAATCCTTTAGCACACTTGCCTTGAGCAGATCAGAATGCAGTGCAGCGACGCCGTTAATAGCATGGCTGCCGACGGTGGCGAGATGTGCCATACGTATACACTTTTCGCCTGCTTCGTCGATCAAGGACATCCTGGCCACACGCGCTTCATCGCCCGGAAAACGCGCACGTACCTCATCAAGAAAACGACGGTTAATTTCGTAGATGATTTCCAGATGACGCGGCAGCAATGCCTGAAACATCGGCAACGGCCAAGTCTTCCAACGCCTCGGGCAACAGCGTGTGATTTGTGTAGCCAAAGGTCTGAACGGTAATAGCCCAGGCCTTATCCCAGTCCAGTCGCCGTTCATCCACCAGCAGGCGCATCAGTTCGGCCACCCCGATCGAAGGATGCGTATCGTTGAGCTGCACAGCATAACGTTCAGCAAAATTCTCCACCGGTACACCTGAATATCAAGCAGTCGCAAGCATATCCTGCAGCGAACAGGAAACGAAAAAATATTGCTGCCCCAGGCGCAGGCGCTTGCCGATCTGCGGCTCGTCGTTAGGATAAAGTACCTTGGTAACTGTTTCGGAAACCACCTTGTCATCTCACCGCCTGGTAGTAATCGCCAGTATTGAAAGCCTGAAAGTCGAAAGACTCCACCGCCTCGGCACTCCACAGCCGCAAAGTATTGCAGGTATTGACACCATAGCCCTGGATCGGCGTGTCGAAGGCGGTGCCCTTTACCACTCGGTACGGCACCCAGCGCACGCGATCGCTGCCTGCTTCATCACGGTAATGTTCGGTGTGACCACCCCAATTGACGTAGTAAGTAATTTCGGGTTTTGCAATCTCCCATGGGTTACCATAGCGCAACCATTTGTCGGTTATCTCCGCCTGCCAGCCATCATGAATCTCCTGGTCAAAGATGCCGAATTCATAGCGGATACCATAAGCCAATAGCCGGACGTTGCAGTGTCGCCAGCGAATCGAGATAACAGGCAGCGAGCCTTCCCAAACCGCCATTACCCAATCCTGGCTCCTCCTCACACGCCATGACAGCATCGAGATTCTGGCCGAGTTCAGCCAGCGCAGTCCGAGCTTCCTGTTCAATATCGAGATTCACGTAGATTATTGCCTAGATGCGGCCCCATGAGAAATTCTGCCGAGAGATAGCAGACGATCTTGCGTTTGAGATCGAAATTAGGTTGTACTGGTATTCAGCCAGCGCTGCTGCATGCGATCACGCACCGCCAGTGCGAGCGCGCGGTAATAGTCATGGGGTGTCGTAACCGCCAGCACGTACCGATGGAATAGCGCAAGTGATCGGTCACGGCTTGTTTGAGCGTGGCGACCTGCATACCAGTGCGCACATCCACGTCTGTAAGACCTTTTACTGTGACTGGCGCGGCATTTTCTGCTTGTTTCAGGGGTGTTTTGCTGTCCATAATGGTTGATTCCTCTCAAAGTCATTCTGAGTCCATTTCTAAATCAAAACTGACTTTGTCGGCTTCACCTTGCCGTATTATTTATACTGCCTGCGGCTCGCCTTCGCGTCATTTTTGATTTGGAAATGGATTGAAATTTGCTCGCTTTCGGTTATTCTCGTTCTGCAACAAAATTCTTCTCAATAAGCATGTATCCATTCCACTACTTCAGTGTCTCAATTTTTGGCAGTCCTACTTGCTTTCAGCGTACTCAGCTAGCCAGCGTGCATGATGTTCTCGGACGATGGCAATTGCCTCATCAGCGGTATCCACGCAGCACGGTATCTTCATGTCTTCGGTGTTAGCCAATTCGAATCCCGGACGCAACATCATCTGACTCGCCCAGTCGACAAGTCCTTTCCACATCGGACCTGTAAAGATCAGCGGTGTATCATGTAGATGCTTCACCTGCAGCAATTGCCAAATCATCGTCGACTCAAGCACCGTGCCAATACCACCCGGTGCGACAATATAAGCATCGGACAGCAGGACGAAGTGTTGCAAGCGGGTAAAGAATGTCTGATGCTCGAAAGCCTCTGCGACGAATGGATTGACCTCCTGTTCAAACGGCAGCTTCACACGAATGCCAATATTATGTACTCGCTCCGGCGCTTTGGCCGCTTCCGCACCTTCGTTGGCAGCCTGCATCAGACCTGGTCCTCCGCCTGTCACAATATCGCAGCCCATGGCTGCCAGTGCCTCAGCCATGCGCTTAACCTCTTTATATACCCAGTGACCAGGTTGAGTGCGGGCCGAGCCAAAAATCGTAACGCGATAGCGCTCGCGCCTGGAAGGGCGCAAGCGAGTTAGATTGTTCACCGCCGCCCATAGACCGAAGATCGTCTCAACGAGGATGCGCTTCACCGCCTCCTCGTCAGCCAAACTGACAGTTGTCGGACCTGTAATGGATGATGGGGGTTGCTTACTCATGTTACTTGGTCTCAATAAGGCCAAACCCAATTGGTGAACTCATCCTTGTCGGTACCATGCTCATGCGCGTAGGTCAGATTCTGAATGATTTCATTCTTCATCTGTTCCTTCAGATGCGCAGCCCGGCAGCTAACCCATGCACCCGATCGATGACATCGATCACCAGCGTAAAACGGTCGGTCTGATTCAAGATCGCAAGCTCTAGCGGGGTGTTGATGTTGCCGCGCTCTTTGTAACCGCGCACGTGCAGGTTTTCGTGGTTCTTAAAGCGGTAGGCAAGTTTGTGAATCAACCAAGGATAGCCGTGGAAATTAAAAATTACTGGTTTGTTGGTCGTGAAAAGACTGTCGAACTCACGGTCGGTTGAGCCGCATGGGTGTTCGGCTATCGGTTGCATTTTGTAGAGATCCACCACGTTGACAAAGCGCACCTTCAGATCAGGCAAGATGCTCACGCAACAAAGCAGTCGCTGCCAGCGCCTCCTGGGTAGCCACGTCACCGCAGGAGGCCATCACTACATCCGGCTCTACCCCTTCATCATTGCTGGCACGACGCCAAATACCGATCCCCTTGGCGCAATGCACAATCGCCTCCTCAATAGTGGTAAACTGCAAATGCTTCTGTTTGTCGGCGACAACGACATTGATGCAGTCGGTTGAGCGCAAGCACTGATCTGCAATCACCAGCAGGGTATTAGCGTCAGGCGGTAGATAGATGCGGGTGACACTTGGACTCTTGTTAGTAACCAGATCGATGAAACCGGGATCCTGGTGCGAAAAGCCGTTATGATCCTGACGCCAGACGGTGGAGGACAACAGAATGTTCTGCGACGCCACCGGTGCACGCCATGGTACATGGTTTTTGGAAATATCCAGCCATTTGGCGTGCTGATTAAACATGGAATCGATGACATGGGCGAAAGCTTCGTAGGTATGGAAAAAACCGTGCCGACCGGAGAGAAGATAACCTTCCAACCAGCCAATCAGAGTGTGCTCGGAAAGCATTTCCATTACGCGTCCATCGCGGGACAATTCGCCACCATCCGCATCCTCGGGCAACAATTCCGCCATCCAAACCTTCTTGCTCACCTCGTAGATCGACTGCAGGCGGTTGGAAGCTGTTTCATCGGGACCGAATACACGGAAATTAGTCATGTTGTTGCGCATCACATCGCGCAAAAACTCTCCAAGTGGCTTGGTGTTCTCATACAGTACCTTACCGGCCTCTTTGACTTCGACTGCATAGTTACGGAAATCCGGCAGTTTGAGATCCTTGCGCAGCAGACCACCGTTGGCATGTAGGTTGGCGCTCATGCGCCGCTGTCCCTGTGGGGCGAGCGCGCGCAGTTCTGGCATGAGCCGGCCGTTTGCGTCGAATAGTTCTTCAGGTTTATAACTCTTCAACCAGTCTTCCAGCAGCTTTAAATGCGCGGGATTGGTGCGCACATCCGAAAAGGGTACCTGATGCGAGCGCCAGGAACCTTCAGCCTTGTGACCATTGATCTCTTTGGGCCCAGTCCAGCCCTTGGGTGTACGCAACACGATCATGGGCCAGCTCGGTAGCTCAGCCTTACCACTCTCGCGCGCTGACTTCTGGATAGCGCGAATCTCGGCGATGACCGTATCGATCGTCTGCGCCATTGTCTGGTGCATGGAATCAGGATCATCCCCTTCGACAAAATAGGGCGTGTATCCATAGCCGTGGAAAAGTGCCGCCAGCCGATCAGGACTGATGCGTGCGAGGATGGTCGGATTAGCAATTTTATAGCCATTGAGATTCAGAATCGGCAGTACTGCACCGTCGCGGATCGGGTTGATAAACTTGTTCGAATGCCAGGCAGTAGCAAGTGGGCCCGTCTCAGCCTCGCCATCACCCACCACGCAGGCAACGATGAGGTCAGGATTGTCCAGGCAAGCGCCATAGGCATGGGATAGGCTATAACCCAGTTCGCCACCCTCGTGAATGGAACCGGGGGTTTCCGGAGTCACGTGCGAACCGATTTGCCCAGGAAAAGAGAATTGTTTGAAGAACTTGCGTAACCCCTCCGCATCTTCACTCTTATCGGGATAAACCTCGGAATAAGTACCTTCTAGATAAGTAGGCCCGATAACGCCCGGCGCCCCATGTCCAGGTCCGGCCATAAATATCATATCGAGATCATCGCGCTTGATGACCCGATTAAGGTGCAGCCAGACGAACGATAGCGCCGGGCTCGCACCCCAATGTCCGAGCAGCCGATGCTTGACATGATCGATCTTGAGCGGTTCCTTGAGTAGTGGATCGTCTCGCAGATAAATCATGCCTACCGAGAGATAGTTGCAGGCGCGCCACCAAGCATTCATCGCGCGCAACTCTTCTGCACTGAGCGGATTGCTGGCAGCTGTAGGTTTTTGTGCGGTGTAGTTCATCATCAGAATTCCTTTTTTATAAGGGAAGGGATATTATGAATAAGCCTATCTAAATATCCTTACAAAAGAAATACGTGCAAACACGTAGGAATAACTGAAGCTACCCAAGCTTACCGGAGACTCCATTTTCTCAAGAGAATGGAGCTATGAATAAATCAATAAGATACTCACCTAAAGTGGGCTAACAAGCTGTTCGCATGATCACGAGATAGATTGTTTTTTTATTTAGGTTACTGCTATTTTATTTGACTTACGAAATGATTTTATTAACGGAGAGGCGGAGGAGAAACTAGATCTGTACTTTTATGAGTGAACACAAATAATACCGTATATGCATTGTAAAAAGTGTCGGCAATAAACGGTGAAGATGATCGCAACAAATCGACCAGATGGCAACTCAAAAATATCAAAATAAAAATTTGCGTATCCAGTCTGGTATTCAGCTTTATAAATCGCTAATTCAGGTAGTGAAATGGGTATTAAAGAAGCTTGAATTGGAGGAATTCCAACGAAAGTATTTCCCAATTCACTTCCCAGCGAATTTATCACTATATTAATACGATAGTTAGCATTTTCCGCACTTCCTTGAACCGTGTAACCATGCTGTCCCAACCATCCAGCAACAACGCCTAGTATAAAATCTTTATCTAAACTTATTCCGGAAATATCAAGCTTGACCATTGCACCCTGTGGAATAGGCAAAGCCGATTCGGGTCGCTTGGAAAGACTGCGCATCACCGCTTCACTGATTAATAACTGCTCGGTCGCACTCCTAAGTGAATTTGTCATTTTCTGAGTAGTTGAACAGGCTGAAAGCAAATAAACTAATGCCGCGCCTAAACAAATTACTTTAACCATTTTCTTGATCATAGCGCTTCGTTCCTTATTATCTAACGTGAGTTCGACATAAGAAAAGCTGTAAAAGGAACCTGAATTCCTTATGATGAAGTAGTTTTGGAAAAGAATTTCATCATGAGAGGAGTCAGATTCCAATGGATACTATAACGATTTTTTGTGCGAATGACGACTTTTGTAAAGAGTTTGAGCCGCGTTGGGAGAAGCGCTTATTAGAGTCGTCGCTGAAACGGCGTCGGCGGCAAGGAGCATTGTGTCTAAGCGAAGTCATGACCATCATGGTGGGGTTTCATCTATCCGGTTATCGGACATTTAAGCACTATTACCTGAATTACGTGTTGAGGTATCAGCGGTATTATTTTCCAGGGTTGGTGAGCTACAACCGCTTTGTGGAGTTGCTGCAAGATAGCCTGGTGCCTTTGTGCTGTTTTCTGACCAGCCGCTTTGGGCAATGCAGTGGGATCAGCTTCATTGATTCGACTAAGATCAGTGTGTGCCACAATCGCCGCATTGGGTCGCATAAAGTAATGGCAGAGTTTGCTGCTCGGGGAAAGACCAGTGTGGACTGGTTTTATGGGTTCAAGTTGCACCTGGTCATCAATGACCAAGGAGAATTGCTGGGAGTCAAAATCACGGCGGGCAATGTGGATGACCGTGATGCCGTACCGGAACTGGCTCGTTCCTTGTTTGGAAAACTCTTTGGTGATCGGGGCTATATCTCGCAGCCACTCTTTGAGCAACTCCGGGAGCAAGGTGTGCAGCTCGTTACCAAGGTACGCAAGAACATGAAAAACAAGCTGTTGCCGCTGTTTGACAAGCTGCTGTTACGTAAACGCTCCATTATTGAGACCGTCAATGACCAATTGAAGAATATCTCGCAAATCGAGCATTCCCGCCATCGCAGCTCATTTAACTTTTTTGTTAATCTGATAGCCGGACTGGTGGCTTACACCTTTCGCGAGAAGAAACCCTCGCTTAATATCAGACTCCTTCAAGCTCTTCCAATCGTGATGTGATGATTCTTATGTCGAACTCACGTTATCTATTATTATTCATTGATTCTTGATCTTCTGCTAATTCAATGTATCAATGGAATCATAATCATTAGGACAACCTTGATTGTTCTATTGTTAAACTCAATACTTTCTTGCTTATTTATTAATAGATATAGAAAAATAGGAAGTAAACAAATACAAATACATGCAAATACGTAAAAATAATCTTTATTTAAAAGCGGTCAGTAAATCCTTTTCTAACTTAATCTATGGTTAAAATCAGTAGATTATATACTTAATGTGATGACCAATTGCATCCTGCCTCCAGTTTTGAAATCAGCAGGAACTGTTGCGGATCTGATGAATGATAAAGACTCTATCAGTTCAACTTTAATTAGCGGTGAAGTAGCGCATCGTCCAGATTCCATAGATGGAGGCTGATATTTATGATCACGCTGGTATTAGAGTACAGGCCTTGCTTATCTACTCGATTTAAAAAGAGCATAAAGATGAAAAGAGGATTACTGATGGGTGCTTTTTTAATTTCATTTCTTGAGTCCGCCTATGCACTCGAAGTGCAGGGACATCGAGGTGCTCGTTGGATGCGACCAGAAAATACTCTCCCAGCCTTTGAGTATGCTCTGCAAGTGGGCGTTGACACCTTGGAGTTAGATACGCTCATAACCAAAGATGAACAAGTAATCGTTCATCATGATCCGACATTAAACCCTGATATTTGTTTAGATCCTCAAGGAAAGAAAATCACAACTCAAATTCCCATTCGCTCGCTGACACTGAAGGAGTTAAAAGCTTATGACTGCGGTTCCTTGGTCAATCCCAGCTTCCCTCAACAAGTCATTCAACCAAAAACAACTATTCCAACCCTGGAGGAGGTGTTCGAAATAGTTGAAAAATCAAAGCTCCCCGTCGCGAAGAAAGTGCATTTCAATATTGAAATAAAAAGTGAGGAAGCTCACCCTGAATACTCTCCTTCGCCCGAGGAGTTTGTAAAGCTAATGCTGGCGGTCGTGAAAAAACACAACCTCATGAATCGAGTGATTTTGCAATCTTTTGATTTACGCGCTTTAGAAATCGCACGCCAATTAGAACCCAAGCTACCTCTCTCTATTTTAATTGAAGATAGACCCGCAGAAGCAGGCGCTTTGGTAAAGTTAATGAAAGCCTATCAGGCACAAATTCTTTCGCCAAATTATGAGTGGCTGACGGCTCAAGATGTGGCAGAGATCCACGAAATGGGAGCCCGCGTGATTCCCTGGACTCCCAATACAAAAAAAGATTGGCAATCGATGATTGAAAAAGGCGTGGATGGCATTATCACTGACAATCCCAAAGAGCTTCTTGAATTTCTTAAACGATGAATAAGTTAATTTAACCTGGTATTGCTTAAAGCTTATAATTCCACTTCTACTTCATAAGTGAAATAATAGGAGCAACTTATGAAAAAAAGTATTGTGATGGCACGAGCAGCGAGTGGTAAAGAGGTATTGGAACAAGCAAAGGATTTACTGGCTAATTCAAGAACAATAGAAGAATTACGACAGGCGCAGGCTGTGGTGCTACCTCTGGAATTTGGCTTATCAATGAAGCAGACAGCTACAGCAACAGGTGTTTCAGTAGGCTGGGCATGCCAACTTCGAATGCGTTTCATCCGCAATGGCGGCATAGGTGAGACAGGGACGTCTAGCCGTGGTGGGCGGCGGCGCGAGCATCTTTCACGCGAAGAAGAAGTTGCTTTTCTAGCGCCCTTTATAGAAAAAGCATCGGCAGGAGGTATTCTGATTGTGAGCGAAATCAAGCAAGCACTTGATGCGCGCTTAAAGCGCAAGACATCGGCTTTCAGCCACTTACAACCTGCTGCATCGCCATGGCTGGCGCAAGCTGGTTCCTGACAAGCGCCATCCCAAAGCAGACGTGCTCGCTCAGGACGAGTGGAAAAAAAACTTCGACATACCCTCGCAGAAATTGACCGGGAGTGGCAAGCAGAAGGGCAACTGCGTCTGATGTTTCAGGATGAAGCCCGCTTTGGGCGTGTTTCTGATACACGCCGATGTGGTTGCCCCAAGCCTATACGCCCGCTATGCCAAGCAATGATTACCCAGCAATATGTCTATGCTTATGCTGCTGTCTCTGTCGCTGATGGCGAACTGGATACACTTATCCTGCCTCAGGTTAATAGCCATTGCATGCAGCTATTTCTTGAATGAAGTAGCGTCGCGTCATCCCAATGACCGGATTATCCTGGTGCTCGATGGGGCAGGATGGCATCGCAGTCACACCCTTAAGCTTCCACCTAATCTGCGCTTACTCATGCTGCCGCCCTACTCACCTGAGCTCAATCCTGTTGAGCATCTTTGGGATGAGTTACGGGAGAAATCATTTCATAACCGTGTACTCGATAGCCTGGACACACTTGAAAATAACCTGGAGGCAGCGCTGCGTGACATGGAAAAGGATCGTGAATGTGTCCAATCCATTGTTGCATGGCCCTGGATTATAAATTCACTATATGAAATAGAAATGAAATAACATAAGTGTTTGCACGTATTTTTTAAATTAACCTATTTTGATAGTCTATTGAGTGTCAAAGCCTAACAAAAAGGTATTTATTCTTTATTTACGCTACACGAACAGATCGAATGGATATTTATATTTAGAAGTTTTATGAAGATCCGTTAGCGGAGTCCAATATAGCTGGTGTTAATGGCTTATCTGGACAGTTAGCGTGAAGTAAATCTCATATCAAGGAGCAAGAGCATGAATCAGAAAACTGATTTTTCAAGTTGTCGTATCGAGTCTAGCCTTTACAACGGCATTGTTGATAGCGCCGATGACGAGCTACGCAACCGAACAGGGCGAGCAACGTCGGGAAGGACGGGAGGTGAAACAGGAGGGACGTCAGGGAGCAAGAGAAACCAAAGCTGAATGCAAGGCGGGAGATGAAAAATCTCGGGCAGAATGTCGGCAAGAGAAGCGAGAGACTAAGCAACAATCACGCGAAAAAGCAAGGGACATCAAGTATTAATAGTAGGAAATACTTGATCGGGAAAAGAGGCCGAGCTTGGCTTTATTCGTGGGAGGCTCCGCATAGAATAATAAGTGGCAGCATGTTAGGCTTCCTCAATTAGCCTTGCTTACCCAGCAGTGCATCACCTCGCTCATCTGGATCACCTGATCTTCATTGCACGATGATCTTGTTTCACAATATGACTGAAGTGCTTAACGTCCCGTTCAGAAGTGTAACCCTCGAGTCCCAGATTTTGGGCCGCGGTCGAAGAGAAAGTGTAATCCAGATTAAATTGTACTAGTTAAAACTTACTCTCGATCTTCTACCCGCCGAAGGCCTCTAGTTTTACGATGTGTTCCCTGGAGTAAAAGGATGGAGCAAGAAAAAGTCCTCACTCATAGTCGTTTGAAGACTCCGCGCGCAGCTGCGGTAGCTGGCATTGTTTTTTCCGTGTTGTATATCACCAGCCTTGTTCTCTTCCGGGTTTCGGTCCCGGCTGATCCGCATGATGCCGGAACGTGGCTGGCGGGTGACTCGAAGACCGTCAAACTCGCGCTATATCTGCTGCCGTTCGCGGGCATTGCCTTTTTATGGTTCATCGGCGTGCTGCGGGATCGAATTGGAATCTATGAGGACCGCTTTTTCGCTACTGTGTTCCTCGGCAGCGGCCTGCTGTTTCTGGCAATGCTGTTTGCTTCGGGGGCGGTAGCAGGTGGCATCCTGATCAGCTATAGCGCAGCGCCTGACAAGTTCATCGAATCAGGCATTTACACGTTTGGTCGCACTGTGGTGTATCAGATTGCCAACATCTACGCAATGAAGATGGCGGGAGTGTTTATGATCTCAATCTGTACTGTCGCTGTCCGCACCAAAATTTTCCCGCAGTGGATCGCGTTTCTCGGCTATGCAATGGCGCTACTGCTGTTACTGAGCGCCGGGTATTTTTACTGGACACCACTTGCGTTTCCACTGTGGGTGTTACTGGTCAGCACGTATATTTTGCTAACAAACCTCAAGAACAAACCGAATACGGCTTCCCCACCGGCTCAATCATAGCGACTTCCAAAGATGATTCTGAGCTACTTTGCTGTGCAGGTCTAGCGGGAGGATAATGATCCCATATTCAACCAGAGCTGAAACAACTTGTAACCCAACGCAAGGACGATAGCGCCGACGAACAATCCGACGATACCAGACATCAACAAACCGCCGATAGCACCCAAAAAGATCACTGCCATAGGCACACTGACACCACGTCCCAGCAGCAACGGTTTTAACACGTTATCCAGCAACATAATCATCACGTTCCAAATTAGGAATATCACCGCGGTAAGCGTATCACCGGTTGCGAAAACGTAGATGATGACTGGAATAACAATGATCCCTACCCCGATCTGCACTACTGCTAAGATCAGGCACAATAACGCCCATATTCCAGCAGCGGGCACGCCGGCAAAGATAAAACCGAGACCTGCCAACAACGCTTGGATAACAGCAACGCCCAATACTCCACGAGCGACACTGCGAATCGTAGCTTCGGCCAGATTGGCGAAGTCATCACCGCGCTCACCCACCAATCGCCTGGATATGCTATGGGCGAGCTGATAACTGCTCTCGGAATAAGCCAATAAGATACCAGCAATCACGAACGCAGCAACAAATATGATTATCCCCATACCTGCACTAGCAGCGGCGTTGATCAGCCAGGCGCCGGCCGCTCTGAGTTGGGGTTGCACCAATTTCAAGGCTTCGATCAAATTCGTCGAGGCAAGATCCCACATTTTCGCGATGGGATCACCAATAAGAGGCCAATTCCTGATAGTTTCCGGTGTCGGCGGAATAGTGAACTGCCCGTGGAGAAATTGCTCCGCCAGCGTTACCACGTTTTGCACCAGCAGATTTGTCAACATGACAGTAGGCACCATTAACAGCGCCAGCAACACAGTGATAAGCAACATTGCCGCGATTACACGCCGGTCGCCAAGTAAATTGCGCAACATGAGATAAAGAGGATGAATCGCCACTGCAATAATGATTCCCCACACCAACGGAATAATAAACGGCTGCAATATTTGAAAACACCATATCAACACAATCGCCAGTACTCCCAGGCGTATGGCTATTTCCGCCACTTTACTGGACAAATCAGTTTCCGCTACTTTACTGGGCAAATCATCGTGAGGGGGTGGTACGAAATTTGAAGTCATTATGAGTTTCCTCCTGGGGTATTTTAATCAGATAAAGCACCTTCCGGTAAACTATCTACTAAATACTGTAAATATTTTCGATGGGGTTTCAAACCTTCAGAGGTTACCTGTTCAAAGAGGGCTAAGACAGCACGGTTTAACGGACAGGGAAAGTCCCCCGCCAGTCGGACCAGATAACCGTTATAAGCCTCTATTTCCGTGCGACAGCAATGGACGGAAATATCTGGAGCCATTGAACAATAGGTACCGCGTAGTGATGGTCGGAAAAACATGGCCATAAATTTACTTAAAGCGGTAATGCGTAGAATGAAGGAAACGGTATCAGGATGAAATGGTCCAATGCGAGCAAGTTCAATTTGCGCATGCTTGAGAATGGCATAATTTTCGTGCAGCATACCAAAAAAGAGCTTTTTAGCTAACTGATCAGTCAATAATGCTCCATTATCGATGCCAGCCACAGCCGCAAGTGGAGAAATGGCGGCATTGTACATAAGCTTGGTCGCTTTGTAAGGTCGAATATCTGTAACCAATTCAACAGGAAATAATTTAGTTTTTCCCAGTGCTTTAGCCAATGATGCTATTTCATCCCATTCCCAAGCAGTGACAGATCGACGTGCCCCAATGTGGAGGGTGCCCGGTCTTGTAATTCGAGTTTCGGAACGATCGCGCAGACATTCGGACACAAAAGAGGCAATACCTTCGCAAGCATGATTGCGTCGCTCCAGACCCGAATCGAAGCCATTTTGAATCGGTACCAGAAAAGCATCGTCAGGCAGCCGTGCGAGTACTTCTGGATTGTTATAGGTTTTGGTGCAGAGCAAAATAAAGCCTTCTTTTGGCGCAATCCAATCATCAAAAGCCATGAAAGGTACAGCTTGTGTTCCTATTCCAACCACCGTTACACCATTCTTTTTACCTTCGACTACTTTGTTAGGATGGTTGTCAACCAGTACAACGGAATAACCCTCCCGTGACAAGGCCCAGCCAACAGCCGCGCCAATACCTCCAATCCCTAAAATATGAATGGGTTTATTAAGTAAATTCATTATTTCTATTATAAATATAGATCCGAAAAATAATATTCAAGGTAAACAGCACACAAGATACACAAAATAATTCAAATTAAAATCCAATAGTTTTTAGACATATAGATGAGAGCTGCTCTCATACTCATCGGAGCTAAATCTATTTTACCTAGTGGTTAATCTTTTTATAACTACTCAATTGAGTAATTTTTAGTTTCACCAAACCAATTTCAAACTAATCTAAACTTTTTGAGATTAGCGCAATCTGCCAACTAATTAAATACGTGCAAATACGTAGGCGTTGATCATATTGACAGTGATCAAAAAATCTTTAATTTAAGCTATGCGGTCTATCAAAAGGTTGGATGCATTTCTGTATTTTAAGTGCGCCTTCCCTCAGCAACTAAAAGTATTCGGATTCAATCACCTGTTCTTATTTAAGAAATATCCTTGGATCATAAAGCATTTAAGCTAATTACTTTTCTGGGCGTAGCAATTGGAAAAAAGCGTTTACTGGATAGTAGGCTTTCCTAAAGATAAATCGATCTTTCTTGGTTAGAAAAACAAATCTTACATTTCCAGTCCAGGAAGTAATTTTTCTCACTGGCAACCCTTTACAGCTAAATCATAGCGAGTCTGAAACAGCTGACGCATGTTCTCAGTGTCGAATTCTTCCCGATGAGAAGCATTGAAATCTTTCGGGATATAAGCGAGAAATAAATTACCCCGCCGTAAGCAGCGGGGTATTAGCTGCTCTTTTCAAACTTCTTGTTTTCAACCAGCTTTTGCCCAAAGGTGGAGTATTAAACCCATAGAAGATTAATATTTTTGATGCTATTAAAGCCCTTTACGAAGATTAGTTGGGGGAATTTGCATCGATTCGCGGTATTTTGCAACAGTGCGGCGTGCAACAATAATTCCCTGCTCTGCCAGAATCTCGGAAATCCGATTATCAGTAAGCGGCCTTTTCTGATCCTCATCTTGAATCAATTGTTTAATTAAGGTACGAATTGCAATAGCAGAGCAGGCTCCGCCACTATCGGTTGCAACATGGCTTCCAAAGAAATACTTGAGCTCAAATATGCCGTGGGGTGTATGCATAAACTTTTGCGTGGTAACACGTGACACGGTAGATTCATGCAAATTTAGAACTTCTGCAATTTCCCGCATGACAAGCGGACGCATGGCAACTGCGCCATGCTCGAAGAAAGCCTGCTGATGCTCCACTATCATCGTGGATACTCTAAAAATAGTTTCAGAACGCTGCTGAATATTCTTAAGCATCCACTTGGCCTCATTAAGCTGACTCATCAACATTTGAGTCGAATCATTTCGATCACGTTTTAATATATCAGCATAAAGTTGATTAATACTGAGACGAGGAATTGATTCAGGATTTAGTTTTGCTACCCATGTTCCTTTAAGCTTAGTTACAATTACGTCAGATATGACATAACGCGAAACAGCTGAATTGAATGTACTACCAGGTTTGGGATTCAATTGAGTAATAAGTTGCTGCACGGAACGCAGGCATTCATCATCACAATGCAACAACTTCTTAATTTGTTTAAAATCTTTTGAAGCAAGTGTCTCAAGATCATGCTCCACAAGCAAAATCGCCTTCTGACGATAAGGAGTTTCTTCAGGAAGTGCCTGCAGTTGCAAGAGTAGACACTCTTGCAAATTGCGTGCACCTACACCGGGTGGATCCAGTTGTTGCAAATATTTAAGCGCTGTCTGCAAGTCAGCCAGATGAATATCCAACTCCACTGGCAGCATCTCAAATAATTCTTGCAGATCCTGCGTAAGGTAACCATCATCATCCAGACTTTCGATTAATACCCTCACGATTTGACGGTCACGATCGCTGATCTGACTCAAGCTGATTTGCATAATAAGATGTTCACGCAAATTGGGAGGATTTATCATCTGTTGGGTAAAATCCCATTCATCTTCGTCACTTTCTCGATGACTGGAAAAGGTTTCATGATCACCAAACCAATAGGTATCTTCATTTGAAGGTAGAATCAATTCATCATCTTCCTTCTCTTGATGATGCGCGCCATTCAACTCAACTGGCGAAGTCCTATCTAAGGGTAACGAGGTCGAGAAATCTTCTGCATGAACTTGCTCATAATCAGTCTTATCGCTTAATTCCAGCAGAGGATTATTCTGCAACATACGCTCTATTTCCTGATTTAACTCAATTGTAGAAAGTTGCAGCAATTTAATTGACTGTTGCAACTGTGGCGTAAGCTTAAGACTGGAAGTTAATTTAAGTTGAAGAGTAGGTTTCATGGTTCTGAGAAAGCAGCGGTCTCCTATCTGGCTTCATGAATCGAATATTCATAATTAAAGTCGGAAATGCTCTCCTAGATAAACTTCCCTTACCCGCTCATTATCTATGATTTCGCTAGGCTTACCGCTGGCAAGCACGGTCCCTTCGCTGATAATATAGGCGCGATCACAAATTCCTAATGTTTCTCTCACATTATGATCGGTGATTAACACGCCAATCCCACGTTCCTTGAGAAAGCCAATCACTTTCTGGATATCCATGACTGCGATTGGGTCTACACCTGCAAAGGGTTCATCCAAAAGAATAAAACTTGGTTTTGTTGCTAAAGCACGCGCAATCTCTACACGCCGCCTCTCACCACCCGATAGGTTAATACCCAGACTCTCCCGCAAATGACTAATATGTAAATCGTGCAACAAATGATCCAGTCGTTGCTGAATCTCAGCAGCATTAAAATTCTGCAATTCCAGTACTGCCAGGATATTATCTTCAACTGAGAGGCGTCGAAAAATGGAGGCTTCCTGAGGCAAATAACTCAAGCCCAGGCGCGCACGCTGATGAATCGGCATATTGCTCAAGTCACGTTCGTCCATATGAATTTCACCACTGCCTAATGGTATCAACCCCACTACCATATAAAAACAAGTGGTTTTGCCCGCTCCATTGGGACCAAGCAAACCGACCACTTCGCCACTACCGATAGAAAAGGATACATCCCGGACTACTGTACGAGATTTATAACTTTTCATCAAATGATCGGCCCTAAGTACGCTCATGGTATTTTTCGAGTGATCTATGCCGGTAGCACAAAAAAACTATTCTCCAGCATCTGTTGTTTTGGGAGACTTTGTTTTAGGCTGAATAATCACCCGCACTCTGTCTTCTGATTTTTCTTCAGCTTTTTTCTCCTTGCGGCTTATAACCTCGAAGAAATCCCGCATAATATCATAAGAAATATAGTCGCCATGCACTTCGTCCTCTCCCCGCTTTAATCGCGCCTTGCCAAATAACTCGATTTTGTCGGTTTTTTCATCATATTCTACACGCTGACTCCAACCCTCAATATATTCGTCAACCCTATCACGTTTCTCCCGGAAACTGACAAGATCTCCGTAACCGGTCGCATAGTGGAAGCCTTTTAGATCCTCTTTCATGATAACCTTATCTGCCCGAATGACACGCGTCCCCTGAGTGAAAATAACGTTACCTATAAAGGTGCTTATGCGAAAATTATCTCTGCGTTTGTAATCTTCAACTGTGGCACTATTAGCTTCTATCTGAATCGGTTTATCACGATCAGCACGTTCTGCCAGAATGTGCTCTGAAAACAGTATGCTAATAATCAAAAAGACGAAAAAAAATACATTCATTTTTTATGATGGTTTAGTTGGGTCTGCGACTTCTTATTCGAAGATCGATCAGTATTCTGATGCATTTTGTTCACTTGCGCTTTTACCCTTGATTTCAGATCAATTTGTTCTGTTCGATCATTTAACTCCATTCCTACCGCATTTACGATCATATCCCTCCTTATCATCGTTACAGGCTGATCTGTTTTTGCAATTTCAGCGTCAGGGATCAGATGGAGAAATTCGGTACGCATTGTCACCTTATCTGCATCTTTTTCCCTAATGATGAATACGTTTCCCTTAAGATAGATATTATCCTTGCCGCCTTCAAATTCAGCATAATCAGCGCTTATACGTACCAACGGCTTATCCGGTTGCAAACGGGTAAAATCAGCCTGTTCATAATAAGACATATCTTCTGTCGGGTAATGGGTCATCACATCTGCAGAAAAAAGAAGCTGACGCGCTTTATCATAAGCCACTTCGACGCCCGAAAGATTTTCAATAATATAGTCAGGCTGATGATTTGAATCGTAATCTCCACGAATTCTTGGGCGTTGGATCGCTTGATCCAACCAGAATGTTAACAATACAAGTATCATCAAGAGAGCAATAGGGCCTGGAAGCAAACGAGGGATCATCTTACGACACCACTTTTTTTCCGTGACAATTTCCTTTGCCCGTTACTGAAGCAATGACGAACAAAATAGCGAAAGAATTGTTTGGAAATAACAATTTATGTTTGTTAACTATAAAAAGCTTAACCGTTTTATGCACATGACTATTTTAGTTTTATCCAGCAAATGAATTATCCAAGCGCTAGAAATTTATTTGGCTGGATAATTATATCAAAGTCACACTCTAACACTCTAATTAACCAAGTAGTCAAAAATGCTGTTTTTATTGTTGGTTAGTGTTCTACAGATAGAAAAAACATCAAGGATACTATCTGGGATTTTTTATGCTTTATTCTCTTTAAACTTGAATCCCTGCCACAATATGATTATGTTAATACATTTCCTAATCAAATTTTGAAATAACCATGCACGCAAACGCCATCGATTTTGAAAACTTCGAACTGTTGCAGGATGAAACCTGTGCACAACGTATTATCGCTGCCAAAGAAAAACTAGGGAAACGTGCTGTTATCCTGGCGCACCATTATCAACGAGCCGATGTCTATCGGCATGCAGATCTGACGGGAGATTCTTTGAAACTGTCTTATCTCGCGGCAGAAACGGATGCTGATTATCTGGTTTTTTGTGGCGTGCATTTTATGGCAGAAGTTGCAGATATCCTCTCAAGCGCGGAGCAGATTGCTATTTTGCCTGATCTCGCAGCGGGTTGTTCGATGGCTGATATGGCCAATCTCTCCAAAGTAGAAAGAGTCTGGCGTGAACTCGCTGAAATACTTGATCCAGATGAAGTGATCACACCTGTAACCTACATCAATTCAAGTGCTGATTTAAAAGCTTTTTGTGGAGAGCATGGCGGCATTGTTTGTACCTCCAGTAATGCGACTAAAATCCTGCAATGGTCGTTTGCACAGCGAGAAAAAGTGTTATTTTTTCCTGATCAGCACCTAGGACGCTGGAGTGGTTACAAATTGGATATCCCCCTGGAACAAATGCCCGTTTGGGATTTTGATGAGCCCATGGGTGGATTGACCGAAGAACAAATCAAAAAAGCTAAGATCTTGCTATGGAAAGGGCATTGCTCAGTGCATCAGATGTTCCAGCCACAACATATCCTGCGATTTCGCAATCAATATCCTGAAGGTTTAGTCATTTCGCACCCAGAATGCAGTTTTGAAGTTTGCAAAGCTTCAGACTATGTCGGTTCCACTGAATTTATTATCAATACCATTCGTGAAGCCAAAGCAGGAACACACTGGTTGGTGGGTACCGAATTGAATCTGGTTGGACGTATTGCTGAAGAATTCAAATCTCAGGAAAAAATCATTCAGTTCATGTCACCTATGGTATGCATGTGTTCAACCATGGCACGAATTGATCCTCAGCATCTGGCATGGTCACTAGAAAATCTCGTAGCCGGTAATGTAGTTAACCAAATCAAGGTGCCGGCCCATGAAGCAAAGCTTGCCAAATTGACACTTGAAAACATGCTCGCTGTTTCAAAGTAGTAAGATAGGATATATTGAATGCGTCAGGGTTTTAACTTTATGATTATGCGATTTCTTATAGTTGTCTATGATCGATAAACTGCATATTGCTACCTATAATATCCACAAGGGCTTCTCCTATTTCAATCATCGCTTAGTATTGTACGAACTGCGCGATCTGTTGCGCACCCTTAATATTGACATCGTCTTTTTACAAGAAGTGGTCGGCGAGCATAGCAAGCATGCTTCCCGTTTTGAAAACTGGCCAAACAACTCTCAACATGAGTTTCTGGCAGATTCAGTATGGCAAGATTTTGCTTATGGTAAAAATGCGGTGTACGACGAAGGTCATCATGGCAATGCCATTCTCAGCCGCTTTCCTATTGTAAGTTGGGAAAACGAAGACATTTCGTCTCATCGTTTTGAGAACCGTGGCTTACTTCACAGTGAAATCAGTATTCCTGGTTGGCAGGAAAATCTACACTGTATTTGCGTTCATCTGGGATTGTTCAGGCGTGGCCAACGCAGGCAGCTCGAGGCGATGGAGAAACGTATCAAACAACTCGTGCCACCTCATGCTCCCCTAGTGATTGCGGGAGATTTCAATGATTGGCATGGAACAGCCAGCCGCATCCTGATGAAGCACTTGGAACTAACCGAGGTTTTTGAACAGGCTCATGGCAAAACCGCCCGCAGCTACCCCTCTATTTTCCCATTACTGCGCCTTGATCGTATCTATGTCCGTGGCTTTCAGATAAAAAATGTTTGTGTACATCAAAGCCGCCCCTGGTCGAGAATTTCCGATCATGCAGCTTTGTCAGCCAATATCGTACGTGCATGAAGTTACCCGATTTCACCAAAGGTAACCAGATTACATTGTTACATAATGGTGCGGAATATTTCCCAGCACTGGAAACCGCAATTGATGCAGCCAGCCAGGAAATTCATCTACAAACTTATATTTTCAAATATGACTTAACAGGCATCAGTATTGCCAACGCTTTGAAGCGTGCTGCCCAGCGTGGAGTCGCTGTTCACCTGTTAATAGACGGTTATGGCTCTCTTGATTTTCCCAAGAAAGCCGTTCAGAGCCTGCTTGCTGCAGGTGTTCAAGTTTTGCATTACCGACAAGAAGTTTTTTATTTCAGGCTCAGGCGCCATCGATTACGCCGCATGCATCGTAAACTAGCCGTCATCGATGCCCGCATCGCTTTTGTGGGAGGAATCAACATCATCAATGATCATCAAAAACCTGGCCAACCTGTACCCCGTTTTGACTATGCAGTCAAAATAGAAGGCCCTTTACTCACTACCATTCATTCTACAGCCAAACGTTTATGGATGCTGGTCGCCTGGGCGCACTTCAAAAAACGCTGGATTACTCATCTCGAATTGCAACCTATAACAAAATCAGTTGGTAACCAGCGCGCAGCATTTGTCATCCGCGACAATCTTGGCCATCGCCGTGACATTGAGCGTTCTTATCTCAAAGCGATCGCTACCGCCTGCAATGAGATCATTATCGCTAATGCATACTTTCTTCCTGGCAGAAATTTTCGACAAGCCCTTATCAATGCAGCCCGCCGGGGTGTATCGGTTATCCTGCTGCTTCAAGGAAAAATCGAGTATCGTATACAGTATCATGCGTCACGCGCCTTATACGATAATTTGCTGGATGCCGGCATCAAGATTTATGAATATCAAAAAAGCTTCTTACATGCCAAAGTAGCAGTCATTGATCAGTACTGGTCAACGATCGGTTCTTCCAACATCGATCCTTTGAGTCTTCTAATGGCGCAAGAAGCGAATGTCATGATCCTTGATCAAGCATTTGCCATGGAACTGAGAACCACTCTGCTACTAGCCATGGAAGATTCTAAGCCCGTATCAAAGAGCTATTGGGGGAAGCAATCCTGGATTAACCGATCCTTGAATTGGATTAGTTATTACATCGTGCGGATTTTGCAGGGGATGCTAGGTTACGGCCAGGAAAGTACCCGTGTCTGAAACTTGTGCGCCAGCACTTGTTATGCTGGTGCCATTAGCAGTGCAGGGGATTGGAATGATTCAGAGACACCTTCTCCGGCTCACAAGACTATTCTATTTCTGAGCAGAAACAGCTAGTCGGTCTTGTGCGCTCAGCTCTATCCGTCCAATTAGTGGTAACTTAATCGCAATCGGGCTGTGAGAGAAACCAAATGTCAGTCCAAGTAAATTAATTTCAAATCCTTCAACCTCGCTGACGATGATCCCCAATAACCCAAATAAAGACCATTGCCAACCGCCGCCACTGGGGGCGACCGCGATCATGCTACTTCCAAGATAATCCTTACCAATAGCCGTGGGAGGTAAGTCTAGCGCTAGCTCTGGTACAGCGCGCGCGATCCAGGCAATAAAGGTATTTGAATTTGGGCCTGGCCATATAGTGTACTCGCGCGCGTAGGGGTAGCTCAATGCTGCTTCTTCAATACGACTAATCAATGCTTCCACGCCATCTCCTCGCTTCTCAGCCAGCAGGATTGGCATATTTCCAAACCAGCGCCTGTCTGGTTGTTGCTGATGAATTGACACTGCTGAGCTACCTCGGCGCAAATACCAGCCAATAACTTCATAGACCGTGTAAGTTCGGGCAAAGGATGGTTTTACCGCAATCCAGGTATGAATACCGAAATAGCCTCGCCAACCATAAGCACGCGCACCATAAACCTGTATGATCGCTTCCGAAGTTTGTTCAGGATCGGGCGCCAATCCTACAGGTTCGCGACTCGCAGTTTGCCAACCCGCATTAACATGCTCCGTGACAAAATGAATTCCTAAAGTTGTTGTAAAAACGACGAGCAACAAAAGCCTGACGACAGTCGTTAATTTCATTTTCATTTAAAAAATAAAAGAGAAATATTGAGATAGTTGAATCAGTCATCAACACGAATAGACGATACGATTATTCATGTTCAGCTACGATATCAGATTATTAAAGAAGCATAGAGTTCTGACAGCACGTGCTTCTCTTTTTCACATCATTGACACTCTCCTGATAACGAAGCATTCCCGACATGTTCATTAGCCCTTCTCAGTCAATTGCTTTAGCTAGCGCTCCTATAACCCTGTCCTAACATCCGACCTCTCAGCCACTCACCATTATCCCGTTATTGATTATTTTCTTTATATTCACTCTTTTCACTTGGCCAAGCACTGAAAGGAAAAGGTAGCTGCTCACTATTAAAGGTAAGAAAAATAATAATCTGATAGACATATGCCGCCAGATTCTGGCCGAATTTGAGTAGCTGCGTATTAGTATTGCCTGACAGCACAATGGAGAAAAACTGAAATATCATCACCAGAATAATCAAAAATTCCACAAGGCCATAAACGAGGATGAACAACAGCATATAAAGCCCGCGCATCCATGTCTCAGTTTTCTGTAATCGTTGTTTAATTTCTTCTTTCATAAAATTTCCTTGCTATAGCATTCAATTTATTCAGAGTTCTAACCTTTTGTACATGAATCATAATAATTCTATCATTACAATGATTGTGCTCCAGAACCAAGTATTTTTGTAGCAAGTGATCAATCAGTTACTAAAACAAGCTTATCGATAAATATTTGATTTTCTATAACGCCCTCACAACTTGTCTCTATTCCTGGCATTCACCAAGGTAGCAACTCTTATTTCAACCAACCTAAGTGACAAAAGCTTCTATTTTTCAGTTACCTTTTTGTCCCATCTACATAAATAACAACTAGCGAATGCATATATTTATAATGGCGAGTTCATCAAATCCAACAATCAGTATTTTTTGTTAATCAATTCACACTCTTGGCATAATTGGTAATTTTTATCAAAGCACCCATTATATTGCGAAGACCATTGCAGTTGCGATAAAAGAAGATCAGTGACGTCTGAGATGATTAGCCTGCCAATTGTCGCAACATATACTGTCGAGGAAAGGCGACTCAGCACTTTCGAACGATACTGATAGATCAAAAGACTGTATATATTGATCTTTCAGTAGAGCGGGCAAAAGGCTTCAAGTGCTAGTTAGTGCATCAAGTAAAGGTACAGTTTCCTGATGAACGTAAAGGTTATACCCGCGCGTTCTAAAGGTTAGTACTGGAACTTTCTAGGCATATGACTATCCATGCGGTAGCATGCCATCCTGAAGTGAGCTGGGATCTTGGTTAAGAAAATCTAAAAAATGTAGTCTATGAGAGCTATCGATTGCCAAATTGGCAAGAGTTAAATGCATTGCGATTGAATGAAATATACCAAGGCAAGAAGATGGCTATTTACCATTTTTCCGAATCTTCAACGTGATGCGTGATTTTTGTTGACAATGTGAAAGATACAAATGCATTGATTCCATTTTGGAAACGTTTGAAAAGATCGGGTACCCGAATTGAGGTAGTTGCCAACCGATATAGTTCCAGCATACATCAGGGCGGTCAAAGTAATATTCCGAAAGCCACGCTGGTATTCGACCATTTTCATATCACCAAATTGTTCAATGAAAACCTGACAAAACTGTGTCGCGCTCTGCAACGAGAGGCAAGAGATGAATTCTTTAAGCTAAAAATTATGGCGCTACATGAATCTAATTATGCTCTCATGGTTGAATTCATAGTACACATTTACCGGAAAAACCTAAAAACATCTGAAAGAGCAGAAGTTGATGATCCAATCTGCTATCTTTACAGCTATAGCCCAGATATTTCATCATCATCCCGCATCCTGGTGAAATATCCGGGTTAATCACCAATTCCCTGGCTTAACCACTATTTCTCAGCCCTGCTGCGACGCCATTTATCGTAAGATGAATGGAGCGATGTACTTGCTCTACATCATCACCTGCACGATAACGACGCAGCAACTCAATTTGTAAATGGTTAAGCGGATCGATATAAGGAGTACGAATACGAATGCTGCGCGACAAGGTAGGATTCTCCTGTAGCAGCTCTGTATGGCCTGTTATTGCAAATAACCATTTTACGCTACACTCCCATTCCGCTTGAATGCGCCCAAAGATTTGGGTACGCAATGTAACATCAGTTACTAATTCAGCGTAGCGTGAAGCAATCCCCATATCGGTTTTTGCCAACACCATGTCCATATTCGACAACAATGTTTGCAAAAATGGCCATTTTTGATACATTTCTTGCAATAATTTTAACCCTGCTTCCTCCTCTTGCGCTTGCTGAACAAATGCTTCAATTGCCGAACCAAAACCATACCATCCTGGAAGCATTGTACGATTGAGACTCCAACTGAATACCCACGGAATAGCACGTAAATCTTCAATTCGATCAGAAGGTTTACGGGAAGAAGGCCGACTACCAATGTGCAGCCCAGCAATTTCCCGAATCGGGGTTGATTCCTGAAAAAATTGCTTGAAACCTGGCGTTTCATATACCAGATTTCGATAGACTGCAAATGCAGTGGATGAGAGTGTTTCCATTACTTGGTAATACCGCGCAGCATTTTCCTGGATTGCATCATGACTCAGCAATGTCGCCTCAATCGTTGCGGCAACCAATGTTTCAAGATTGCGGCGTCCTATTTCAGGATCCGTATATTTGCTCGCCACAACCTCTCCCTGTTCGGTCAACCGTATCTGCCCATTAACACTTTTCGGTGGTTGAGCCATGATCCCCTGGTAACTAGGTCCTCCACCTCGTCCAATAGTCCCCCCTCGCCCGTGAAACAAGCGTAGTTCCACTTTATGCTTGGCAAAAACTTTCGTCAATTCAATTTCAGCTTTGTATATTTCCCAGTTGGAAGTAAGAAATCCACCATCTTTATTACTATCCGAATAACCGAGCATTACTTCCTGTACATTTCCACGAGAATCCAGCAGCTTGCGATAGTATGGCAACGAAAATAATTCATCCATGATGATGCTGCAACTGCGTAAATCCTCAATGGTTTCAAATAAAGGAATAATATTCAGGCCCAACTGCGGATTCTCGCCAGCCTGAAGTAGACCAGCCTCTTTCAATAATAGCGCGACCTCCAGGATATTGATGACACCTGTTGTCATGGAAATAATGTAATTTGGCAGCGCAGCATGACCAAACCGGCGCTGAATTTCTGCTGCCATTTGCAAAATTCGCAATTCAACTTGTGTTGCTTCGGAGTAGCTCAAATAGGGTGAATGGAGTAGTCGCAAACTACTGATTTCTGCTAATAGCCATTTCATACGCTCAGTCGCCGACAGCTCGAGATAATTATCCCGACGTGTGCCGCGCGCAAATAACTCCGCAACAACCTGTTCATGCACTTTACTATGCTGCCGCATGTCTAGTGATGCAAGGTGGAATCCAAATACATCAACTGCTCGACGTAAATTTCGCAATGCCCCCCGCGCCAACCAATCTGATTTGTGCTGCTTGAGTGAATTGATCACAATATCCAGATCATGGACAAACTCTGCACTATCTGCATAAGGTTCTGTCGGATTAACTTGCTGTCGTTGCATCACTGCAAGACCACGTTGTTGACTCGTTGCAGCCAAACGTGCATAAATGCCGAGAAATGCTCGTCGATACGGTTCATCGATGCGACTAGCGGGAATATCTGGCGAGGCAGCGGCTAATTGTCCAAGTTCATCGCTTACGTTGATCAGGCGCTCAGCCAGACTCATGGTCCGCCCAATCTTGCTGACTTCGTCCATATAAAAATCTAACACGAGTGCAGCATGGCGCTCTGCTGCATGCAACATGACCTGATGCGTAACAAAAGGGTTTCCATCACGATCTCCGCCTATCCAACTTCCAATACGCAAAAAAGAGGCAACACGGGGAACATCTCTACCCATGTGGCGCTCCAGCAAATCCTCGATCTTTGCATAGATATAAGGCACCTGACTCAGGAAGGTATAAGTATAATAAATAAGGCCATTCTCAATTTCATCATGAACAGTAAGGCGTACCGACCGCAGCATACGGGTTTGCCATAAAATTTGAATGGCAGCACGCAACGCTTCTTCATTGTGACGCAATTCGTTAGGAGTAAGCTGGATACGATCGCGTTCTTGCAATAAGTGCTGAATAGTCAATTGACAATCGAGTATGCTCCTGCGCTGAACCTCGGTAGGATGAGCCGTCAATACCGGCGAGACCATTGCTTTAGCAAAAAAATTATTCAAGCTCGTGTTATCTATGCCACTTGCCAGCACACGTTCCAGTGCGAGCGTAACACTGCCAGGCTGAGGTGAAGATCCTTGACGCAAATGAGCTCGTCGCCGACGATTATGATGCAGATCTTCCGCAATATTGGAAAGCAGTGAAAAATAGCTAAATGCACGCACGACGGCGATAGTCGCCTTATTGCTTAATCGATTCAAGATCGCGTCAAGCTCTTGCCGCGCTTTGGGATCTTGTTCACGACGAAAGCGAACTGCCGTTTGACGAATAGTTTCGACCAATTCAAACGTCGCATCCCCTTCCTGCTCCCGCAAAGTATCCCCCAGCATGCGCCCAAGCATACGAATGTCCTCACGCAAAGGCTTATCCTTTTCCTCACTCATATTATTGTCAGAATAAACGCTTACGCCAGCGTCAGAACTCATCTCAATGTATCTCCCATCTACTAAAACTTTGGATATTCACGCATGCTACAGTCCATATTATGATCGTCCATGCTAAAATGATTCGTGTCTGAAAGTTTTGTAATCTTTTCATATTAAGATCAATGTCAAATTCATTTACTTCCCCTTCTAAAATTACCATTGCTTCGCGTGAAAGTCTTCTTGCTATGTGGCAAGCAAATTTTATTCGGGAGCAATTACGTCAATTATACCCGCAAACCGAAATCAACATACTTGGCATGACCACCCAAGGCGATCAAATTCTTGATATCTCCCTTTCAAAAATTGGTGGCAAAGGATTATTTATCAAAGAGCTCGAACAAGCTCTGGAAGATGGTCGTGCAGATATTGCAGTTCACTCCATGAAAGACGTGCCAATGAACATGCCACCAGGATTTATGCTGGCTGCTATCACTGAACGTGAAGATCCTCGTGATGCTTTCGTTTCAAACAAATATACTCATCTTGATGAATTGCCAGCCGGCAGCGTAATCGGAACCTCCAGTCTAAGGCGCGAGTCTCAGTTACGCGCACGATACCCACATTTGCAAGTTCAGCCCTTGCGTGGAAATGTTCAAACCCGATTGCGAAAACTGGATGAGGGTCAATTTACCGCCATCATTCTAGCAGCAGCCGGACTAAAGCGCTTGGAACTGACTTATCGGATTTCTTCACTACTTGAACCTGAAATAAGCTTACCTGCAGTTGGACAAGGTGCACTTGGCATAGAATGCCGCAATGATCGAGCTGATTTGGCATTACTGATGCAACCTTTACATCATGTTGAAACAACATATTGTGTTGAAGCAGAGCGAGCAATGAGCCGCGTATTGGGAGGAAGTTGCCAAGTGCCGCTAGGAGGATTTGCAGAAATCACAGATGATGTACTCACCTTGCGGGGCTTTGTAGCCAATCCCGATGGAACGAATATGATAAGTGATAAATTAAGCGGTAAGCCAGAAGATGGAATTACGCTTGGTCAGCGATTAGCAGAGAGTCTCAAGAAACAAGGTGCTGATGAAATTTTAGCAGCCTTAGCTCAATCAACCCCATGATTGAAGGTGCAGCTTGCCAGAAACGCAACCACTAGCAGGATTATACGTTTTAGTCACGCGCCCGGCACATCAAGCCGCCCATCTGGTCAATGAAATCAGGAGGAAGGGGGGTAATCCGGTATTATTTCCCGTTCTGGAGATATCCGACACAAATAATCCTCAGCCTCTTCTTAAGGTTATTGACCGTCTCGATGAATTTGATTTGGCAATTTTCGTTAGCCCAAATGCTGTTGATAAAGCGATCCGTTTGATCCTGGCTCGCAGAACATTCCCACCAAGCCTGAAAATTGCCGTTGTAGGGGAAGGAAGCGCTAATAAGCTCAGACAGTATGGAATAAATGACATCATCGTGCCATCCAGCCGCCATGACAGTGAAGCCTTGCTCGAAATGCCGGAATTACAGCAAGTGTTAGATAAAAATATTGTTATTTTCCGCGGGAATGATGGACGAAGATTATTGGGTGATACCTTGATTCAACGAGGAGCTCATTTAGAATATATTGAATGTTATTGCCGTGACAAGCCTAAAACAGACGTATTGCCATTGTTGGACAGTTGGTCAAATAATGCATTACACGCCGTTACAGTGACAAGCAGTGAAGGACTGCATAATTTATTTGACATGATAGGTAAAGTTGGCCAACAATTGCTACAAAAAACACCTTTGTTCACTGCGCATGTAAGAATTGCCTATGCTGCAAAAGAACTTGGCCTTACAAATATACATGTTACTGCTGCTGGAGATGATGGATTAGTACAAGGAATGCTGGAATATTTTCTATCAATTAAAAATCAAGCATAGCTTCTCGAAAATCATGAATAGAGAGATTAAAACGGCTCCACCAAAATCATCACACCTGAGTACTTTAATTCTATTTTTTATTATTTTTATAACAATTGCTTTCTTGGCATGGCAATGGGCAGATAGGCAAGGTCACATTATTGATATTCAACGATCCATAGCTGAAAACTTAACTAATGTTGATTTTTTGGGCAAGAAACCACGCCAACTTATCTCTGAAGTACAAACTGCTAAACAAGAAACTCAACAACGGCTTAATGAACTGCATGCAACAGCGATTACCTCTCCCGAGCAACGAGAAGCGCTAGAAAAGCTCTCAAATTTGCTCGAAAAGATTGATGCATTACCTTTAGCGATGGATGCTCATCTAATTAAGGTTAATCTTCCATTTGAACTGTTCGCATCACAAGATAATCGTTGTTATAAACTCATTAATGATATTCAGCGAGATCTTCAGCAATTTATAATTATTCAGAAGATTGATAGTCCAGATATTGAGTTGCTATCCCCTTCTCAACGCGAACTTCTACAAGAAAAGATAAAACTACAATTGTTATTGGCGCAAATTTCCCTGCTTTCTCACGATCAAACAAATTTCCAAACAAGCCTAGAGACTGCAACAAAATTGGTCAATCGCCACTATGACAAACAAGCAGAATCTGTTACCGATCTACTTAATCAATTAGATCAAATACATAATTATACAATTGATAAGGCGCTATCAAAAGTTTCAGAACGTCTTGATATAGTGCACATTTATCAACTTAAACGTGATGAGGAGAGTAAATGAAACTGATGATCTGGGTGTTAGCTCTTTTTGCTGCGGCAGTGGCTGTTGTGATTGCCGCTCAATATGACAACGGCTCTGTATTAATGATCGTGCCACCTTACAGGATTGAGCTTACGATTAATATTTTTATCATTTCATTGATTGTTGCTTTCTTTATTTTCTATCTGTTAGTCAGATTGATAGCAAGAATATTGGGATTAAATAGACAGTTACATCATAAAAAAATTAATGAAACATCGCTTGCTGCTGAGAAAATGTTTTTTGAGGAGCACTATGATAAAGCAGAGAAAGCTGCAGCAGCAGTATTAAAATTAAAAAGCCCTCCTGTCATTAGTGCAATTAACGCTGCTATTGCAGCGCGCGCAGCTCATCGCCAAGGAAACTATTCACAACGCGACCATTATCTAAATATTTCGGAACAAAAAGCTCCTCAAGAAAAAGCATTAAGACTTGTAACCCAAGCAGAATTACTACTTGAAGAGGGACGTCATGAAGAAGCGTTAAATGCTTTACAATCCCTTTACTCAATGGGTGGTCTACAAAGCACGGCTGTTCTTCAATTGGAATTAAAAGCGCAGCAGATGGCCCAAAATTGGGATGCAGTTTTAGAGTTGACGAGTATTCTTGAAAAACGCTATCCCATAGATAAGGCTTTAATCGAACAAATTAAGCATCGTGCTCATTTAGAGAATATTAAGAAACATGGATCTAATTTAGAATTACTTAATAAATACTGGAATAATTTATCTCCAGCAGAAAAACTTGATAGTAGATTAGCTGCAACCGCTGCTCGCGCTTACATGGCATTGAATGAGGTATCAACCGCACAACTAATTATCGGACAAAGTATTGATAATAAATTAGATGCCGAACTGATCTCTCTTTATGCCAACAGCTTGGATGGTAGCGTAAGCTGGCAAATCCAGCGAGCGGAAGGTTGGTTAAGAAAGCATCCTAACAATGCTGAATTACTACTAACACTAGGAAAATTATGCACTTACTGTGAACTGTGGGGTAAAGCGCAGAATTATCTCGAAGCAAGCTTGTCAATTGAGCCAAGCCGTGCTGCTCATCTTGCTTTAGCGCAATTATTCGAAAAGCTGGATAAACCTGAGCTGGCTGCAGATCACTATCATAAAGGATTAGGGTTCACATTAAAGAAATTGAATACTTAATTTATTCGACAGGATTGCTTGTCGAGGGAGAAAATATATCAGAGAAGAAATTTTCGGCTGGCATATTTTTTAATTGTGTAAAATCTTGATAAGCAGCTTTAATCATAAGCGGTGAGCCACAAGCGTATACTTGGTAGTTTGCCAAGCTCTCGAAATCCTCAAGAACTGCTCTGTGCACCACCCCAGATCTGCCAGTCCAGTTATCTGTCGGTAGTGCATCCGACAGCACTGGAATAAAAGTAAAATTTTTATGCTGCAACTCCCATTCTTTTGGTAAATTCTCTAGATAAAGATCTGCCTTCGTACGCACCCCCCAGTAAAGTATCATTTTTCTGTTGTGCTTATGAATGTTCTCAGTATAAAAAATATGCTCGAGTATGCTTTTTACAGGAGCAAAGCCAGTACCACTAGCAAGAAAAATAATAGGATTATCAACAGAATTATTGCGTAGGATAAAAGAACCTAGGGGGCCTTCGAAACGAAGGATATCTCTCTCTTTCATATGCGAGAAAACATGCTCCGAAAATACGCCTCCAGGATACTTACGTGCATGAATCTGCAAAAATTTATCATCATGAGGCGCATTTGCCAACGAAAAACTTCGACGCTTTCCATCTTTCAATAGAATATCGATATATTGGCCTGGAAGAAATTGCAATCGCTCGTTTGTGGGTAATTTCAAGTATATAATCATAACATCAGGTGCAACGCGTTCTAGTTTATGCACGCGACTTGGCATTATCTTAATTTTGATATCATTAATAGCATCTACTTCACGGCATTCGATAATCAAATCAGATAAAGGCTTAGCACAGCAAAACAACGCTAAGCCATGCTGCTTCTCACTATCTGTAAGCGTTTCTTGATTATATCTGCCGTAATCAACAGTACCTTGCATGATTTTTCCCTTACATGCCCCACATGAACCGTTACGACAGCCGTAAGGAAGTGAGAACCCTTGTCGTAATGCAGCTTCAAGTATCGTTTCGTGAGGTTCTACAGTAAAAATATGATCACTCGGCTTAATAATGATTTGATACGACATTTTCTCGTGAATAAATGAAAAAACTATTGATAAAATAAGTAATAATGAAAAAAACGCTTTTGATTGTAGGATGTGGCGACATCGCCTTACGGGTAGCGCCGCTGCTGCGTAAACGCTACCGGCTTCTAGGTTTATGTCGAAAACCGGAAAATTCCTGCAAATTACGTACCCACAGAATTACACCCATAGCCGGTGATCTTGATGAGCCAGACAGCCTCGATAAACTTGCAGGAATGGCACACGCGATACTCCATTTAGCTCCACCGCCCAGTTATGGTTTAAAAGATTCACGCACCACTCATCTGTTAGCAACTTTGCATCGGCGAACTTTAGCAAAAAGAAGAATACTACCACAACGGCTAATCTATATCAGTACCAGTGGAGTATATGGTGATTGCAAAGGCGAATGGGTAAGCGAAAACCATCCACTTAATCCAACTAACGAGCGCGCATGGCGACGCGTTGATGCAGAAAGACAAATTAGAAATTGGGGAGTACGCAATGACGTGCAAGTTTCCATTATTCGCGTACCTGGAATTTATGCGACTGATCGCTTGCCTCTTGCACGTCTACGACAAGGCACACCCGTACTTTTAGCAGATGAAGACAGCTATACCAACCATATTCATGCAGATGATCTTGCACGTATTATTGTCGCAACTCTTCAATATGGAAAACCAGGCAGAGTCTATCATGCAAGTGATGATTCACATTTAAAAATGGGCGATTATTTTGATCTGGTGGCCGATCATTTTAGTTTGCCACGCCCACCAAGAATTCCTCGCTTCCAAGCAAATAAATATATATCGCCTAGCCTGATGTCATTCATGAATGAATCGCGACGTTTAACAAACACCCGCATTAAACAAGAGCTACATATCAAATTACTTTATCCTACTGTTAATAGCGGTATCGCTAATGGCAAATGTGCGAAGGCGAGCCACAGCAGTATCAATCATACGGCAAGGGAAGCCGGCAAAGTCAGTTTTGATTTAGAAATGAAATGAATCTGACGAACATTATAGTGATAGAAACCATTTCCTCCACGAATAGAATCTAAATTAATCGATAATAATTGCCGTTAAATTACAAAATCTGACACTATATTTAATGAAATTAGTAAATTCAGCATTCTCAAAATTTATGGAATTATCCTAAAGAAACTGCTTTTAGGATAATTAATAATATTGGGATAACATGGAGGTTAGTATGTCGGCTGTGGTAGGACGTCCAGACAAAAAAGTCAAAGAAACGAGTTTCTCATGGGAAGGTAAAGACAGATCTGGCAAAGTAATTAAAGGGGAAATGCGCGCAGCGGGTGCTATCGTTGTCACATCTACTTTACGCCGCCAAGGTATCCGGGTCACAAAAATTACTAAAACGAAAACGAAGGGAACAATTAGGGATAAAGACATTACTTTGTTTACACGTCAACTCGCTACCATGATGAAATCTGGCGTTCCCTTGTTACAAGCCTTCGATATCGTAGGCAAGGGGCATAGTAACCAAGCGGTCGGTAAATTGTTGATGGATATAAAAATGGATATTGAAACTGGGAATAGTTTGGCAAATGCCTTTCGAAAATATCCGCTCTACTTTGACGCCTTGTTTTGTAATCTTGTTGCAGCAGGAGAAGCAGCTGGTATCCTTGACGATTTGTTAGATCGTTTAGCGACTTATAAGGAAAAAATTCAAGCGATTAAAGGAAAAATTAAATCTGCGCTATTTTACCCCATATCAATTATAGTAGTTGCCTTTATCATTACAGCAGTCATCATGATTTTTGTTATTCCTGCCTTCAAAGAATTGTTCCAGAATTTTGGAGCTGATCTTCCAGCGCCGACGTTAATGATTATGGCCATTTCGGATTTCTTTGTCGATTATTGGTGGGCAATTTTTGGCGGAATAGGGCTTGGTGCTTTATACTTTCTTCTATGTATGGAAACGTTCAACTGCTATGCAACGTGTTATGGACCGGCTTGTATTGAGATTACCTATTTTTGGAGAGGTTATCAGGAAAGCGACTGTTGCACGCTGGTCTCGCACGCTTTCCACCATGTTTGCTGCAGGCGTTCCACTAGTTGAAGCAATGGACTCAGTTGCAGGCGCTGCAGGGAACCACATTTATTTTGATGCGACTAAAAACATTCAGATAGAAGTAAGTACGGGAAGTAGCTTAGTAGATGCGATGACGCAGACCAACGTCTTTTCTAACATGGTTCTGCAAATGGTAGCCATTGGAGAAGAATCTGGTTCTCTAGATTCGATGTTAAGTAAAATCGCAGATTTTTTTGAAGCAGAGGTAGATAATGCGGTAGAAGCGCTCTCCAGCCTGATGGAACCCGTGATCATGGTAGTCCTTGGCACCCTCATCGGGGGCATGGTTGTCGCCATGTACTTACCTATCTTCAAAATGGGCCAAGTCGTTGGCTAATTGCTGCTTATAACCAATCAGATAAACATTACATGACATTAATCGAGTCTCTTCAGCATTCATCGGCAATTTTTATCGCTTTTAGCACTCATCATTGGAATAATGGTAGGTAGTTTTTTGAATGTGGTGATTCATCGGCTTCCTAAAATGATGGAACGAGCATGGCACCAACAATGCGCTGAATTACGGGGAGAGAACATTCATCATTCACCGGTTTTCAATCTGGTCACCCCCCGCTCTACTTGTCCTCAATGTGAGCATAGAATTACCGTACTCGAAAATATTCCCCTCATCAGCTATTTATTCCTAAAAGGATACTGTTCACAATGCAATACACGTATTTCCTTGCGCTACCCCATTGTCGAAGGATTGACAGGTATTATGAGCGGTTTTACGGCATGGCACTTCGGATTTGGCTTGACTGCTATCGCCGCCTTGTTATTTATTTGGGCGATGATTGCACTTACCTTCATCGATTTGGACAGCCAATTATTACCCGATGTGATTACATTGCCTTTACTCTGGATCGGGCTTTTATTTAATCTGGATAACGGTTTTATTGAAATTCGATCAGCTATCATAGGCACAGTTGCCGGTTACCTTGTTCTATGGATTATCTATTGGGGATTCAAACTGACTACGGGCAAAGAAGGAATGGGTTACGGTGATTTCAAGTTACTTGCCGCAATTGGTGCATGGCTAGGCTGGCAAATGTTACCATTAGTTATTCTATTTTCCTCATTTGCAGGAGGAATCATTAGCATCATACTGATCATTACCAAGAAATGTCAGAGAAATACTACCATTCCATTTGGCCCCTATCTCGCTGGCGGAGGTTTGATTGCCTTATTCTGGGGGAATAAGATCAATCACGCTTACCTTGGTTTATTCTAGTGCATGCCTTTGATCATCGGTTTAACTGGCGGAATTGGTTGTGGTAAATCTATGGCTCACAAAATTTTTTGCTGCCCATGGTATTGACATCGTCGATACGGATGAAATCGCACATGAATTAACCTTGCCTGGAGGCAAAGCAATGAGCCTCATCAAAAAAACATTTGGCACAAGCTTTATTACCAAAGATGGTTCTCTAGACCGCGGTAAAATACGTAAACTGGTGTTTTCAAATCCTATTTTCAAGAACCAACTGGAAGCTATCCTACATCCGCTTATCTACCAGGAAGTGGTACGTCGTATTCAGTTTAGCGACTTCTGCTTATATTCTCATTGTTGTGCCATTACTGTTGGAAGCAAAGGTTTTTCAAGAACTAGTCCATAGAATTCTTGTCATTGATTGTACGGAACAATTGCAGATTTCACGTACCATTGCTCGCAGCAAATTGGACGAACGAGAAATACACGCTATTATGGCAACACAAGTTTCACGAAAAGAACGTCTCATGCAAGCGGATGACATCATTATTAATGATCAGGATCTTGATCATCTGCAAAAACAAGTGGAAAGGCTCCACCTAAAATACCTTGCATTATCAAAGGATAAATTGAATAAACCTGCTTAATCAACCTTATTGGTATTAGCTTAAGAATCAAACTTTCTACAGAAATGATGTTTGATAGCGTATGATTCTATTATGCTATTATTACTTTCAGTATCATAATTACCGTGATTTGCTACGAACACCCGCTTAATGAACGTATTCGCACTTTGTTGCGACTAGAAGATTTATTTAACAAAGTTGATTTCTTTTTAGCACGCGACACACCATTGAACATCATGCTGCGCTTGTCGCATTATTTGAAATTCTTGATGTGACCGGGCGTGCCGATATTAAATCTGATTTGCTGCAAGAACTGGAACGACAAAAAGGCTTGCTGGAAGGTTTACGCAAGAATCCGGAAATCTCTGAAGAAGCATTAAACCGTGTACTCAATGACATTACAATTACATTTCGAGATTTACTGAATATCTCTGGCCGAATAGGTGGGCATCTACGTGATAATGAATGGCTAATGAGTATCAAACAACGCATGAATTTCCCGGGCGGAGCATGTGAATTTGATTTACCATCCTATCATTACTGGCTAAGCATAACGCCTGAAATGCGTCATCATGATTTTAGCGAATGGATCACTCCTTTACTTCCTATACGCAGTAGTTCTAACATCGTACTAAAGCTACTGAGAAATAGCGGAAAAATTTTTCGCTATACTGCTTACCAAGGTTTATTTCAACAGACTGATTCAGGTCACTTAGCGCAGCTACTACGTCTGAAAATCGATAAAGAAATTCCATGTGTACCTGAAATCAGCGCTAATAAGTATGCGCTTAATATTCGTTTTATTCCGTTTGGACCAGATCAGAAAATGAATGTCTACGAGGAAGATATTGATTTTGAGTTAGCTTACTGTAATTTGTAATTCTCTAAAGTAATGAAACCAACAATTGTTAATTGTCCTCAATGCGGCAAATCAGTCACCTGGAGCACAACAAACCGTTATCGCCCTTTCTGCTCTGAACGTTGCAAAATGCACGATCTAGCGCAATGGGCAACAGAATCTTATCGTGTATCAGAGGCTAAGCAGGAAGATGAGCATGAGGTTCTTAACAAGAAATCTGATACTTTTAGTTAATTCTGCACTTTCATAGTCGCGAATAAGCTCAAATTATGACGTTCATTTACCTATCCAAGCATCTCGCAGCATGGCGATACCATGACCTCCCTGTTGCAGGGCAATAGCCAAATCCGTCTGAACTAAGCCACCCAGCGCATAAACAGGTAAAGAACAATCGCGTATCAAGGAAGAAAATTTTTGCCAGCCTAACGCAGTTAATCCTGGGTGGCTTACAGTTGGTAATACGGGCCCTAACACCACAAAATCCACACCGATGCGCTCTGCCTGATACAAGCTCCTCAGCATTATGACAAGAAGCTCCACACCAATTTACATCAGGTCGGCTAGTGAGCGACATTAACTGTGCAGAAGTTAAATGCACACCATCCGCACCCAATTCCCGAGATAGCAAAATATCGCTATTGATGACCACTTTAGCCTCGAATGTATGTGCGCGCCTAATAATTTCGCTTGCTAACCAGTGAAACCTATCACTTGCCAGCGTCTTTTCACGAATCTGTAAAAATTTCAAGCCCTGCTGCAAAGCATGCTCAAGCTTGTGTAGCATAGCTTCTTCACCCAATTCCGATGCATTGGTAATCGCATATACGGATGGTAAAGCAAGTCCACGCATCACCGGAAAGTTAGCTGGCAACAAAGGCGTGACTGACAGATTATCGACCGTTTGCCAGGATAACAGCTGATTCTCGCGCCCGAATGGTTCTCCATACCAATCAACCACTCGGTAAAAATGCAAACGAACCGTTGCATGCGCATAAGTAAATACTCGTGTAATCCAAGGATAAGCTTGCTTAATCTGGATACCGAGCTCTTCTTGCAACTCCCGGTCAAGTGCTTGCAAGGCAGATTCACCCGCTTCTATTTTCCCACCAGGAAATTCCCAATAACCAGCATAAGGCCTTCCTTCCGGTCTGCTTGTGAGCAAAAAATGATCATCTGGTCGAATGATGACTGCCGCAGCCACTTCAACAAATGGAGTAGATTGAGCCATGAAATTGCTTGCCTACAAATTACATTCAGTTGTTTTGGGAAAGTTGATGAAGCTTATGTTTGCCAGCCCAATCTCGTGCGAATTGCCAAGCTACACGACCGCTTCGCGAGCCACGCGTAAGTGCCCATCGCAGCGCTTCTTCTCTTACCGGTGCAGCCATTTTTCTGATACCGTAAAAAATAAGCCAGTAACGGACAATCTCCAAGTATTGTGCTTGATCAAAAGGATAAAACGAAAGCCATATGCCAAAACGCTCTGACAATGAAATCTTTTCCTCAATAGTCTCATTGGGATGAATATCTCCATCGACATGGCGCGTCTCAAGATTATCCCGCATAGCCTCAGGCATCAGGTGTCGACGATTGGAAGTCGCGTAAACAAGCACATTATCAGATGCCATCTCAATTGAGCCATCCAAAACCACCTTTAGTGCTTTATAACCTGGTTCATCGCTTTCAAATGACAAATCATCGCAGTACAAAATAAAACGCTCTGACCGCTGAAAAACTCGCTCAACAATATCATGCAAATCAATGAGATCGTCTTTTTCGACTTCGATTAGCCGCAACCCATTATTTGCGTATTTGTTCAACAACGCTTTCACCAAAGAAGATTTTCCGGTACCTCGTGCTCCAGTCAATAAAACATTATTAGCGGGGTAGCCCAAGACAAACTGATACGTATTTTGATCGATCAGCTGCTTTTGTTCATCAATGCCGTGTAATGCATCAAGTACAATGTTATGCGGATGGGTAACTGGTTGAAGATATCCAGTATTTGCTTGCTTGCGCCATCGGAATGCTATCGCAGAATCAAGATCGGCATCTGGCTGCTTAGCGGGAAGCACGCCTTCGATACGGGTAAGCAGCTTATCTAAACGATCGTAGAATAAATCAAGCTCATTCATAATAAATCAACTGCGATAATCTGCGTTGATTTTCACATAGTCGTAAGAAAAATCACACGTCCATATTTTAGTTGCAGCCACACCACGATTTAATATCACTCGCACTGTAATCTCAGATTGCTTCATTACGCGCTGACCATCCTCCTCACGATAGCCTTTTGCTCTACCACCATGTTCTGCAACCAGAATTTCATTCAGGTAAAGCTGAATATTGTTAACATCGAGATCGTCTATACCGGCATACCCAATCGCAGCAAGTATCCTCCCTAGATTAGGGTCAGACGCAAAGAAAGCTGTCTTGACTAATGGCGAATGAGCAATTGCATAAGCGACCTGTGAACATTCTTCCAGTGTGCTTCCTTTTTCTACCTGCACTGTAATAAATTTGGTTGCACCTTCACCATCTCGTACAATCATCTGAGCCAACTTCACAGCTACTTCCGTAATTGCATTTTGCAGCAAGCTAAACTCCGGGCTTTCCCGATCAATACTCTGCGAGTGATTTGCCTTGCCCGTTGCTATCAATAGCAAAGCATCATTGGTGGAGGTATCACCATCCACCGTAATACGGTTAAAAGAATGATCCGCAACATGGCGCACCATCTCCTGTAACAATGATTGAGATATCTTGGCATCTGTGGTGATATATCCCAGCATAGTTGCCATATTTGGATGAATCATGCCCGAACCCTTGGCAATGCCCGTTATCGTGATTGTTGTGCCATTGATTTGAATTTGACTGGAAACGCCTTTGGGAACAATATCGGTCGTCATAATTGCTTGTGCAGCAGCAAACCAGTTATCACATTTAAGGTCGCTCACTGCTCGAGGCAAACCTTCAATAATTCTGTCAACTGGTAATGGTTCCATGATGACGCCTGTGGAAAACGGTAATATTTGTTGGGGCTCGCAGCCAAGCAACTTAGCCAGCGCAGTACAAGTCGCTCGTGCATGGGTGATACCTGCTTCTCCCGTACCGGCATTAGCGTTACCGGTATTAATAACCAATGCACGAATTGAGCTGGCCACAGAGAGATGTGCCTTCGCCACGACAACTGGTGCAGCACAAAAGCGATTCTTAGTAAAAACACCCGCTACTTTTACATTTTCATCAAGCGCAATAACCAAGAGATCCTTCCGATCAGGTCGTTTGATTCCTGCTTCAGTAATACCCAGAGATACGCCCTGAATCGATAACAATTGTTGAGGTAACAAGGGAGGAATATTAACTGGCATATAATAAAATGATTAAAAAATGCATTATCGTAACTTATCTTAAGCCGGAGGTTTCAGCAATCTGAAATCAGGCTATTTGGTACCTTATGTCATGCTCGGTAAAATTAAGTAAAATTTCTTATAAAAAAGGAGAAGTATGAATTTTGACAAGGAACTTGATGTACGCGGACTAGTCTGTCCATTACCCATACTACGCACCAAAAAATCTCTGACAGATATGACCCACGGACAAATACTAAAAATTGTCGCTACCGATCCTGCTTCTATCATTGATTTTCAAGTCTTTGCCGAACAAACGGGTAACCAGCTATTATCCTCAGCTGAAACGAGCGGTGAATTTTTATTTTACTTAAAAAAGAAATGACTCATTTCAATGAAGGCATCAAAAACGAAGCTTGAAAATTCAATGCTACAATCTAAACGTGCAGCAAATCTCCTCATAAACTCTTAGTTATCTTCTGCATTCCATTTAACTCAAAGACCGCAATTGGACAGGGTGAGGCGTGTGATGGTCCAGGTGCGAGGCATGGCGCGATGAGGCCGCAGGGTTGTTCCCCTGCAGCGGAGAGCAACGCCGCATTCGTGCCTGGAGCGACATATAATGCGTCTATCTCGTAGCGGCCTCACCATTCTGGTAAATAAGAAAATTTCGAAAACGCTTCTATATGTCATGGACTTCAACTACCCAAACAAGCGGTCAACTGATTTTTAGGTTTAATGCCCTGCAACTGTCATACGCTCTATCAGCAGCGACCCACATTGCTTAGAGCCACGAACAATCCTATCGCTCCCCACCCCTACTATTCCACGCAGCATTTCCTTTAAATTGCCAGCAATAGTAATTTCCTCAACTGGATAACATAGCTCACCATTTTCCACCCAGAAACCGGTAGCACCTCGTGAATAATCTCCTGTTACCCCATTCACACCCTGACCGAGTAATTCTGTTACCAACAATCCTTTGTTCATTTTTTTTAGCAAATCAGGAAACGAAAGCGGTGTGGCGTTTTCCACTATCAGATTATGATTACCTCCTGCATTGCCAGTCGTATGCAAACCAAGCTTACGTGCCGAATAGCTGCCGAGAAAATACCCCTGCACAATCCCGTTCTCAACCACGTTTCGTTCCTGCGTCGCTACGCCTTCATCATCAAACGCACAGCTCGCTAGTCCTTTCTTAATAAAAGGCAATTCACGTATTCGAATATCTGGCGAGAATACCTGCTTCCCAAGGCTATCCAACAAGAATGATGATTTACGGTAAAGGCTGGCTCCGCTAACAGCTTGAGTAAAATGACCGATCAGACTCGATGCAACTGGCGCCTCAAATAATACAGGTACTTCACAGGTAGCAATTTTCTTCGCCCCCAAACGAGCAACAGTGCGCTTTCCCGCTTTTTTACCCACATCATTGATAGATTCTAGATCAGCTGCATCACGCGCCACAGTGTACCAATAATCGCGCTGCATAGCATCATGCTCTGCTGCAATTACTGCACAACTAATACTGTGTCGGGAAATAGGATACCCCGCTGTAAACCCATGGCTATTCGCGTATATGAACTGTGAGGTATTGATCGATACAGTCGCTCCTTCCGAGTTGTTAATGCGCTTATCGATTGAATACGCCGCTGCTTCGCAGCCTTGCGCAAGCTCAATCGCTTGTTCGACTGACAATCCCCACGGATGATATAAATCGAGATCAGGGAACGAAGTTGCCAGCAACTTCGCATCAGCTAGTCCTGCGCAATCATCTGCAGCAGTATGTCGTGCAATAGAAAGTGCAGCTGTTACCGTATCACCGATGGCTTTTGGAGAAAAATCTGAGGTACTTGCGTGACCACGCTTCTGGCCAATGTATACTGTCACAGACAATCCTTTATCTCGAGTGTGCTCAATAGTTTCCACAGCACCTTGTCGAACTGTGACATTCAAACCACAACCATCAGATACATTGGCTTCACAAGCGCTGGCACCCCCTTTCTGGGCATGGTCCAGAATATCGCGTGCAATCTGCTGAAGCGTTCCAAAAGGATAAGAGAAATGTTGAGATGACGAGATATCGTTATTCATATAATTAGCTTTATGAAAATCAACTCACAACGAAGTCAATATAATCGTTTTAAGGTAAATTTAATAAGATTAGCGCTCAAAGAGCGATATGATAACAGCTTCTCGTTATTGCATTACATAGCTAGCCATGCAAAATAACATAAAACATGATTCTGACCAGGAATCTTCGCTCAGTAAAACACGGCGCAAACGTGCCATGCATGCATTGCAGGATATCGGTGAGCAGTTGGTTGCGCTTGATCTCCAACAAATAGCTGAGCTTGATTTACCAGAAATACTCAAGGACGCCATCTTTGAGGCTAAACGTATCACCAAGCATGAAGCGCATCGGCGTCAGCTCCAATATATTGGTAAGCTGATGCGAAAAATTGATGTAGCACCTATTCAGGAGAAAATTAATTCTGCACGAGGTGCAAGCATACACCATACAGCATGGTTACATCTTCTGGAACGATGGCGCGAGCGTCTTCTAGCAGATGAGACAGCTTTTACTGAATTTGGACAGCAATATCCGAACGCTGATTTACAACGTTTGCGAGTACTTGTTCGCAATACCACCAAGGAAAAACTTGCAGGAAAACCTCCTAAAAACTTCCGAGCCCTGTTTCAGGAATTACGCGCTATCATTCCTGAAAAAGAATCTTCAAATTGATCTCAAAAGATAAGCGGAAATAATCGCAAATCAGCGATATCGTTATATCGTTAATCGATAGATTCGCCCATCAGGTAAGCTAGAAATTTCTGACGTGTTTCTTTAGAAGTGTCCCTGAATAATCGGTACAATGCATGTTGATCAGGATCCTGTAGATTCATCTCTATCCCCCATAACGGTGCAATGGTCGTAGGTAAATTTGAGTAACGCACGTCAACCAGAAGATTAGGATGCTCAGGCTGAATAGCAACAAAACCAGTAGAAAAAACAGTAAAACGAGAAATATCCTTCGCCAAAGTTGAATCCTTAGGCAGTTGATCTAGAAATTGATCGATCGTGAATTTTTTGATGGATTCTCCTGGATAAATACGGGGTTGCGAAAACAGGCCAACCCGAATCGCATCGACATAGAATTTTCCTTCGGTTTCATAAATTGAACGCCACAATACCAAATTGGCCAAGGTCGGTTTAACCAGCAATTGCTCTGCGATATGGCCCCTGGAAGCAACCAGGACCACAGCAGCTACTTCTGCGCGTTGTAGTTGTACCCAACCAAGCCCAAGATAAAAAGCAGCGATAATTAAGCCAATTTTTGCAACCTTGACTGCTTTCTTCTTGTAGGCGCAAATGACTGAGATCAGCAGTATTAAGGTAAAAATGGGATCAATGACAGAAACAATATTAAACGCAACTCGTTCCTCGCTAACTGGCCAGAATAAATGGGTACCGTAGCTGGTTAACGCATCTAGCACACCACTTAAGCTATAACCCAAAAAGCAGAACAAGTATAGGCGTACAAAAGATAACCGCTTCCGAAGAAATGGCCAAAGAATAAGCGCTGCAATTAAGCCACCGACTGGAACAAAGAAGATGGAATGCGTAAAATGGCGATGAAATTCCACAGTTAATAAGGGATCATTCGCTGACTGAATCAGAATATCTGCGTCTGCAAGTAGCCCAGCGAAAAACCCGATACCTGTAGCCAGACGTATTTCATTTTGTCGCGTACCTGACTGAGCAAGACTGGCACCCAATAATCCTTGAGTAAGTAGATCCATATTTAACAAATATTTACAAAAAAAACGGTTGGCTAATTTATCTTATTTGATTGATAATCGACCATTGAACTGGGAATTACACAGCCCCTAATATCCCTTAGAAGTTATTTATAAATAAAACATATCAATACATTCCCTGATCTCAATGACAATTACTCGAAATGCATAAGCTGCAAACTTAATCTGGATATTTCATCAGGCCGGCCCGCAACATGATGCAAAAGCTGAGGAACAATCGCTCCTGATAGATCTAAGCAAAACCAATTGTATCGTCTGCCTTCACAGGGGTTGGCAAAATTTCCGTGTTAAAGTGGTATTGAGCATGCTTTTACTGAAGCTACCCCGGTCGCGGATAAGTCTTGGGTATTATTTCGAGGAACAGTGTGTCCAGTTATTAGGCAAGTGAAAATGAGAATATAGATAGAACAATAGATTATGCGAGCCAAAATCCTATCGCAACCTGATTAAAAATAGTTATCCAACAATCAATTATCTACACACTACTTCTTCTGTCAAAATTACAGATTAAAAAGAATCTGGATTAAGTGTCTCGATTCCCGCTTGCGCAATTTGTGCATCTTGATGAGATCTTACGCCACTCACGCCGATCGCACCCACAAATTGATTACTGAGTACAATAGGCAGTCCGCCTTCAATGGGTACTGCTCCAGGTAAACTTAAGTAACGCACATGCCCTTGATTGACTTGCTCCTCCAGTATTTTAGTTGGTCTTCGAAAAGCTATGGCTGATCTGGCCTTTTGTACGGCAACTTCAATACTGCCATATTGCGTATTATCCAACCGCACCAAGTAAAGTAAATGCCCTCCTTCATCAACAATAGCAATGACTACTGGCCAATTATTGTGCTTGGCCTCCGCTTCTGCAGCTGCGGCGATTTCTTTGGCGTCCTCAAGTGTCAGAAAAAATTTACTATTTGCCATCTCCGTCTCTCAAATATAATCCTATATCCCCGCCCCACCTTCGAATGTTTCATGACGCATCTGTGCTTGGGTAATATGGCTGCCAGCTGGCACGCTGCGTGTCAGCCAGACGTTCCCGCCTATTATTGAGCCACGCCCGATAATGATACGCCCCAAGATAGTAGCCCCCGCGTAAATCACAACATCATCCTCGACGATGGGATGTCGCGGTATTCCTTTCACCAACGCCCCATGCTCATCTACCGGGAATCGTTTTGCACCTAAAGTAACAGCCTGATACAGTCGCACATTGCGGCCTATAATGGCAGTCTCTCCGATGACCACACCTGTGCCATGATCAATAAAAAAACTGCCACCAATCTGAGCACCTGGATGTATTTCTACCCCAGTCATTGAGTGTGCTATTTCTGAAATCATGCGTGCAATCAGTGGCACACCGAGTCGGTGCAACTCATGCGCGAGCCGATAGTAGGTAATTGCCATAATGCCCGGATAACATACCAATACTTCATCAACGCTGTGCGCTGCTGGATCACCTTCATAAGCTGCAACAACGTCGCTTTCCAGTAAACTGCGAATCGCAGGTAAACGCTTGGCGAATGCTTGCGTGATATCTACTGCCCGTTCACGATCTCCGTCACTCAGGTTTTCCAAACCCGAGCTAAAATGTAATTCATGCTGTATTTGTACCAGCAGCGTGCGCAGAGTAGCATTCAGAGTGTGCCCAACATAATGATCAACTCCCTCATCTGCAAGATCGGCCGGCCCCAAACGATTAGGAAACATCGCAGCACTCAAACCCTCCGCAACACCAACCAGAATTTTGCGTAAAGGAAGTTTAGGAGGCCTTCTGTGCCCTTGTCGATTTTCCAGCGAAGCAATCCGCAGAGCACGTAATTCTCCAACGATATGATCAATCTCAAGAAAGGTACTTCTTAAGTGGAGATCGCTGACTCTATTGACGTTAGTCACTCTATATTCAATCCCTGTTCATTGAACATCCCCTCAAAGAGAATGCTGCTCAAATAACGTTCACCAGAATCCGGCAAAATTACCACAATCGTTTTACCGGCATTTTCCGGGCGCTTGGCATGCCGTACAGCTGCTGCAACTGCAGCACCACAGGAAATACCGGAAATTATCCCTTCTTCCATAGCGAGGCGACGGGCGTACAAGACAGCATCTTCGTTACTAACCTGTTCGACTTCATCCACCAGAGAGAGATCGAGGTTATCCGGCACAAATCCAGCGCCAATTCCTTGAATCTTGTGAGGTCCAGGTGTTAAAGGCTGACCTGATCGCTGCTGAGTAATGACAGGGCTTGCGGCCGGTTCGACTGCAACTGACGTAATTGCCTTCCCTTTGACTTGTTTTATATAACGGGAAACGCCTGTCATCGTGCCACCTGTTCCTATCCCTGCAACAAAAATATCGATTGCCCCATCCGTATCTTGCCAGATCTCAGGCCCTGTCGTTTGTTCGTGTATTGCTGGATTTGCCGGATTCTTAAATTGTTGTAATAAAACAAAACGATCAGGATCTGCAGCAACGATTTCATTGGCCTTTGCAATAGCGCCCCCCATACCACGCTGACCTTCTGTCAGAACCAACTTGGCACCAAAAGCGACAAGTAATTTCCGGCGCTCGATACTCATAGTTTCCGGCATTGTCAAGGTCAATGGGATACCTCGTACAGCCGCAACAAATGCCAAAGCAATGCCAGTGTTACCACTCGTTGGTTCTACTAGCTCTTTGCCAGGGGAGAGTAATCCCCGGCGCTGAGCGTCATCGACCATTGCAACCCCAATACGGCATTTGACTGAATATGCCGGATTACGCCCTTCAATCTTGGCCAGCACTGTCGCTGCTGCACCATCAGTAATACGATTGAGTCGAACTAACGGTGTTCGTCCAATCGATTGTGAATTATCTTGGTACCAATTTGACATGAGACATTCCTTTCTTTATCGCCATCCTGGCGGAACATCGTTTATTATTTGAAGAAATATTAAAGAATTTATAATTATTTTGTGCTTTATATTTTAACTGGTGTTACAGCGCATCTATGACTAACCCAATAATTTATATGACATAAAATCAAGCTTAAGAAACAATATAATCAAACTTCAATCAATTAGTATTGAATATAAAAGGTGGCATGTTCATGATAAGCAGTAAAAAAATACAAACAAGGGCAAAAACAATTAGCATAACAACATGTCACCATCTGATGGAACTATTTAGCGCACATATAAAAAGTAATTCTCAATTTACCTCACAAATATCTGATCATTACCCCACTCCTGATCGCAGTTAAACTTTGAATAAAACTGCACTTACTAAACTCTCCTGCACCTTCATGATACGAATTATAGCGCTAACGACAGCATATTTTATAGCCGGAAAGCTTGGTCTAAGCATGCCATATGTGAACTCCAACATTACTTTGTTCTGGCCACCCACCGGCATTGCACTAGCAGCCGTCTTGATATGGGGACCTTCGTGCTGGCTTGGTATTTTTCTCGGGGCATTCTTGGTTAATTTAACTACGGGCGGACTCGCACTCTCTACTGTACTTGAAATCGCTCTAGGCAATACCCTTGCTCCAGTTTTCGGTGCACTAATACTAAAAAGAACAATAGGATCTCAAAACATTTTTGAGCACGGTCAGAACGTAGTTATTTTCATCTTAATTGTATCCTGCTCAATGTTATTAAGCGCTACAGGCGGAACGCTATCCCTCTACGTAAGTGGCGTGCTATCAAGCGATTCGGTACTTAATGCGTGGCTAAGCTGGTGGATTGGGGATACGATTGGTGTAATGATTTTTTCGCTGCCGCTGCTAGCCTGGGTAGCTAATCAAGCAAACCCTAGGCTACACCATTCTCGAAGCAAAATGGAGTTCATCCTGGTCATGGGTTGCTGTGTAGCCATGGCCTGGATAGTATTCGGTGATGTGCTGTCGCTGGGCAACCTCGAGTTATCGCTTGCTTTTCTTGTGTTCCCTCCATTGATCTGGGCAGGGCTGCGTTTTAATATCACAGAGGTTTCTATCATCGCCCTAGCAATTACCTTGCTTGCCATAGGGGGAACTGCCGAGGGGCTCGGCCCTTTCTCCCAAGGCCATCTCCAGAGTGACCAGTTGGTCTTATGCATGTTTGTGGCAACCATTGCGTTCATCTCTTACATGATGATTGGTATTCAGGCAAACCGACGTCAGGCAGAGCAAAGCTTGCATGACAGCGAATCGCGTCTCCGTCTGGCTTTGGCAGCATCTAACCAGGGCCTTTATGATCTGAATGTGCAGACAGGTTCAGCGACTGTCAGTCCTGAATATGCTCGTATGCTGGGTTATGCTCCTCAGTCTTTCCAGGAATCCATTGACCGCTGGCGTGATCAACTTCATCCGGAAGACCATGAATCAACCTTTCAGATTTACAAAGATTGTATCAGTGGTCTATGTGAAGATTATCAGATTGAATTTCGTCAACTTACTCAACAAGGTAATTGGAAATGGATACTTGCTCTGGGCAAGGTAGTCGAATGGGACGAACAAGGACGTCCGCTACGCATGTTGGGTACTCATACTGATATCAGTGAGCGGAAAGCTAAGGAGCTCGCTTTACGCCAAAGCGAAGCTGCACTTCGTCGTGCACAATCCTTAGGGTCTGTTGACATTTCACATAGGTAGCCACAGATATCCACACGCCATGGCTACCATACTCTCGTAATTTCGCTTCAATTTGTCGTATCGTGTCGCTATTGCCCGATACTGCTTTAGCCGGGCAAAAGCATTCTCCACCAAATGCCGGTATCTA
>CAWFHT010000022.1:0-20533 GCA_963815685.1 uncultured beta proteobacterium | reverse complement strand
GCGAATCTGTAGTTCACGTTTGTAACGATGCGTCATTAATCCGATAGCTGCGCCACAACTCATTGTCATCAAAATAGCCTCACCAAAAACAACTGATGAGCCATCTTCTGACCAGTATGCGACACCGTACGGTCCCAGCATCGTAAATCCGAATACGAGTATGATCTTGCTTAATACATTGGTAACCGACAAAAATTGATTCATGGATCGGTCAATTATAAAAAGGATGCGCTAACCTGAAATAACCTTTCAATTTGTCGAATCATCTTTTTATTGATGACAAACAGGATTACATGATCTTCTGACTCAATGACTGTATCGTGGTGAGCAATAATGACGCGTGCTTTATCCAATTCTTTGACATTATTACTTTCATCAATAGCGCCTGCACTCAACCATCTCTTGTTCTGGGATGGTAAGCCACGCACGATGGCACCGATCGTCGCACCCTTAGGTAATTTGATATCCTCGACTTTGCGTCCTACTATATTGGATGATTTGGAGTCACCGTGCGTAACCAGCTCCAGCGCCTCAGCTGCTCCACGGCGCAAGCTATGGACTGCAGCGACATCTCCCTGCCGGACATATGCAAGTAACGAACCAATCGTCACTTGTGCAGGTGAAATTGCGATATCAATTCCACTGCTTTGAACTAAATCCACGTATACACTTCTGTTAATTAAAGCGATTACCTTTCGCGCACCCAGACGTTTAGCTAACAGCGACGCCATGATGTTATTTTCATCATCATTAGTTAACGCGCAAAATACATCCATTTCAGCTACATTTTCACTTTCAAGTAACTCTTCATCAGTGATATCCCCATGCAGCACCAACGCATTATGTAGTTCCTGAGCTAGAAGCTCGCATATCTTGCCATCACGTTCAATGATTCTGACTTGATACTCTTTTTCTAGGGCTTCCGCCAGACGCCTGCCAATCTTTACCGCCTCCCCCAATCATGACCCGCTTGACCGGTTTATCCATGCTGCGGAGCTCACTCATCACAACACGAATATCCTTAGTAGCCGCTATAAAAAAAATTTCATCACCATCCTCGATGGTGGTACTTCCTTCAGGAATAATGGGGCGATCTTTGCGAAATATCGCTGCAACCCGAGTATCGATATTGGGGATATGCTTACGTAATGCCTGTAGTTGATGCCCTACCAATGGCCCACCTTGTAATGCCCTCACAGCGACCAGACTCACTTTACCAGAAGCAAAATCAAGTACCTGTAATGCTTCTGGAAATTCGATTAATTTCTCGATATATTCAGTTAATATTTGCTCTGGATAGATAGCATAATCGACACAAAAATTCTTTTGCGAAAAGATATCAGAATGCTTTAGAAAATCACTCGAACGAATTCGAGCAATTTTGGTGGGTATATTGAATAAGCTGGCGGCAATCTTACATGCCACAAGATTGACTTCATCACTTTCGGTAACAGCCAATACCATATCAGTATCTTCAGCCCCTGCTCGTTTAAGTACTGAAGGATGAGAAGCATTTCCGGCAACTGTTCTTAAATCAAGGCGATCTTGCAAGAAGGCTAACTGATTTGCGGCAATATCGACCATAGTAATGTCGTTTGCCTCACTTACCAGGCTCTCGGCAACAGTAGAGCCAACTCGCCCGGCTCCCAAAATAAGAATTTTCACTGCTGCAAACTGTTCTTTTTGAGTCTTTGATTGTTACAAAACACTCTACCCCGCAGAAATCCCGTCATTCTGATGTTGTGCTCTTACCCAATCACGCCATTGCCTAAATAATGTAGGATCAAGCGCAGCAATCACCGAGCGCCGCCAGGGTGGTCCTGCCCAATAATCATCTTGATCAAAGCTGCACATGGAACCACCTGATTCTTCCAGAATTAGACAGCCAGCAGCATAATCCCAAGGCTTCTGGCCACCATGGAGATACAAATCAAAGTAGCCTGCAGCGGTATAACACCATTCTAGAGCACAAGCACCAAAGTTACGCTGTGACGCATAGGGAGGATATGCAGCTATCTTCTCAGCCAGCTTACGATCAAGGCGCTTAAGATCGACATTAGCTATCGCATTACGCAAATGAGTCTCACGATTTTTCAACGGTAATCGAACCCCATTAAGATAAGCACCTTTACCTTTCTCTGCGTAAAATAATTCTTTTGTGACAGGATTGTAGACAACACCCAAAATACTCCGCCCTTTACGCATCAATGCGACGGAAACCCCAAAATAAGGAAGGCCATTAAAAAAGTTTGAGGTACCGTCAATTGGATCAACACTCCAGAGCCCAGCATCTCCCGCTTCCCATTGTGCATGTTGTTGCTGGATGGACATTTCTTCACCCATTATTGCAACAGGATAAATTTTCTGAAGCTTATCCAGCAAAACTTCCTGTGCGGCTAAATCAGCTTCAGTGTAAAAACTACCATCCGCTTTACGCTGGCGCACCACTTGCATATATCGAGGCATAATCTCCTCTTTTGCAACGTCTTTTACGGCGGCTATGACTTGTTCCAGCATATTTAATCAGCTCGCCATTTAATCGAGCAGCCGATACTTGGTATTTGATCTTTAGGGCCCTGACCTGTTTGAGCAATTTGCGCCATTGCTTCGAATAAGTCACGGCGCGCATCATTAGGCGCCGCCTCTTTGCGAGAAGCATCTAATCGTCCACGATACTGTAGTTCCAGATGATTATTAAAACCAAAAAAATCCGGTGTACAAACTGCTCCATAGGCTTTGGCAATTTCCTGGGTTTCATCCCATACGTAAGGAAAAGGATAGTCATACTCTTTAGCCACTTTAGCCATGTTGTCAAAAGAATCTTCTGGATAATCCTTAGGATCATTCGACATGATAGCGATCGCACCTATACCATATCCCGCCAACTCTTTTACATCCCGTATGATACGATCTCGTACAGCTTTGACATAAGGGCAATGATTGCAAATAAACATCACCAGTAATCCATTCTCACCTTTCGCAGCAGCTAGGTTATAACGTTTGCCATCTACTCCAGGCAAATCAAAATCAATTGCTTTCCAGCCAAAATCACAAACAGGTGTTTCAAGACTTGCCATACTTTTTCTCCTTATCGTAGGTCTTGTTTGTCTTTGTTATATTATCATGGAATCATAACTAATCTGTTCTCAGGCTGCTATTCCTCATGACTGCACGTTTTTATTACCCTGGCCCTATGATACCGGGTCAAATCATTACCTTGCCCACAAATACAGGCCATCATGCCACGCGCGTGCTACGCCTTAAACAAGGCGACAAAGTGATTTTATTCAATGGTAAAGGTGGTGAATTTTCAGGATCAATCCACCATATTGATAAATCGGGTAGTATGGTGATTCTCTCGCAATTTCATGTAATCGAACGCGAATCTCCCCTTTCTATCAGCTTGATACAAGCTGTTTGCTCTAATGAAAAAATGGATTGGATCATACAAAAATCGGTAGAACTTGGTGTTAACTGTATCCAGCCTGTTACAGCAAATCGCAGTGTTGTACGACTTTCAGAAGAACGTGCAAATAAACGGTTAGCGCATTGGCAACAAGTAATTACTGCAGCTTGCGAGCAATGTGGCAGAAATCGTATTCCAAAACTATACCCATTGCTGACGCTATCGGATTGGTTTAATCAACAATTTGAAAGCAAAAGAAATAACATAGAAAATAAATCAATTGTTAAGCTTTTGCTATCACTCACAGCAAATAAGCGTCTATCCGAATTTTCGTTACCAAACATTGATACACCCCTGTTACTGCTTGTTGGGCCGGAAGGGGGACTTACGACAGAAGAAGAAAAAGCAGCCTATGCTATTGGCTTTGCTTCAATTTGCCTAGGTCAACGCACATTACGAACTGAAAGTGCAGCACTTGCTGCGTTAGCAGCCATGCAGTCCCTATGGGGAGATTATTGAATAAATCTTTATACATTCATAGACAACAGTTTTCTAAGCTCATAACAACATTAACTGAATATGACGCGCAATACTGATTTTGTTACTTGGTTCCGTTCCGTTGCACCTTATATCAAGATATTTCGTAGTAAAACTTTTGTGATCGCATTCGGTGGCGAAGTCGTAGCGGATGGAAATTTTGTTGAACTGGTTCACGATTTCAATCTATTAGCAAGTCTGGGAATCCAGTTAATTCTGGTGCATGGTGCGCGACCACAAATTGAATCCCAATTACAGCAGCACAACTTAGAAGCGATGTATGTAAATGGAATACGAGTGACAGATAATACTACGCTTCAATGCGTTAAAGAAGCAGTTGGGAAAGTTCGTGTCGAAATTGAAGCTTTGATGTCTATGGGATTACCCAATTCACCCATGGCTAATGCTGCCATTCATGTTGCTAGCGGTAATTTCGTTGTAGCCCGCCCAATCGGTGTGCTTGAAGGCATTGATCTTATGTATAGCGGGGAAGTACGAAAAATTAACACCTCAGTAATCCGTACACGTTTAGAAAATGGAGAAATCATTTTACTTTCGCCACTCGGCTACTCACCCAGTGGTGAAATCTTCAATCTCACGCTGGAAAATGTTGCGACCGAAGTAGCTATTGCATTTCAGGCAGAAAAACTCATTTTTCTAATGAATCCACTTGGCGTCATGCACGAGTCTACAGGACAAGATAGCACTTTATGGCGTGAACTGACTGTTGTAGAAGCAAAATCAGTATTAAAAAAATTTATCACGCCAGTCGATTTAACAGATGATATTCAGCTATATCTCCCCTGCGCAATACATGCTTGTGAAAACGGAGTCGCGCGAGTTCATCTGATCAGTCGTCATATAGAAGGTGCTTTATTGCAGGAATTATTTACCCATGAGGGTATTGGCAGCATGATCACGCAAGGACCTCTACAAACTATACGCAAAGCTGAAATAGAAGATATAGGTGGTATTTTGCAATTAATCGAACCATTGGAAAATGAAGGCGTGTTGGTTAGACGCAACCGTGAATTATTAGAGATTGAGATTGATCATTTTACCATTCTGGAACACGATAACATGATCATTGCCTGTGCTGCACTTTACCCTTTCCCTAATGAAGGCGCTTGCGAGTTAGCTTGTCTTGCTGTCCATCCGCATTACCGTAGAACTGGCTGCGCCAGTACTTTACTTAAACATATCGAACAGCAAGCCTTAGCACAAGGTTATCTTAAGTTATTCGTCCTAACTACACGCACAGCTCATTGGTTTATCGAAAGGGGTTTCACGGAGACTACACCTAATAAGCTGCCTAGGAGCAAACAGAATCTTTACAATTATCAGCGTCGCTCAAAAGTATTCATGAAGGAAATATAAGTTTGAGGTAGTAGCAAGCAATGCACATGCGATGATTTAATCTTGAACGGTTTCTAGGTTAAACCTTTGCTTGCTCTGGAATTGTGGCTTCTCGCTGTGCTATATATAAACCACTCGAGCTGTTCTTTGCCCGATGTTTAGCAATAGCTGCTACATTAGCCACTTGTTCCACCTTTTCAAACTCATTTGGCTTGACTAACACTGCTCCAATGGACAACGTTGTGCAAGGGAAGAAACGAACTACTCCGTGCCTGTCTTCAGCTTCAATGCCCCCAGCAAGCCGCGCAATCTCATCAAACAATGTAAGCGCTTTCGCCGCAAAATCATTAATGATGCCTTCGCAGCGAGGTTGCCAGTCAGTGCTCTGAAAGAGAATGACAAAATCATCTCCCCCTACATGCCCGACAAAATCACAACAAGGATCACAATACCTCAGACATGTTTGCGCCGCCAGCCGAATCATTTCATCACCACGCCAGTAACCATAATGGTCATTGAAAGGCTTGAAATGATTCAGATCAATATAGCAGGCTACAAATTCAGTACCACTACTCAGTAAGCGTTGAATATGTAAGCTGATGGGAATATTGCCTGGTAGAGAGGTCAACGGATTAGCATGACGCGCGGCTTCTATGCGTGCCTCTGTAACGGCGCGAACAAGTTGCTCGCCTGTACCTAAACCAACATTACGGCCATTATCCGTAACGATGAATCCTTCTTTCAAATAGCGTTGGTCTTCCGATGTCAATATGCCTAGTAAATTGTCTACGTCCTCATTTAACTCAATCAGACGAGGTAAATAATTAGCGAATTTTTTACACGGTCTGCGACCATTCAACTCTCTAAAGTACATAGTCGCGTATTGACTCATGAACTGGTCACGGTTAATCATCGCAATAGGCCTTTCATTTTCTACGACCGCCAACGCATGCAGATCGGGACGAGCTTGAAACAGCGATTCTACTTCACTGTTAGGGGTATCGGGGCTGACAGCTTGTGCCACGATTACCTTTAGGTTGCGCAGTATGTTTGGCCGTGCATTTTGCTGTAAATGGGGGAGCACTGCTATCTGTTTGTCCTGCAAAATTTTCGCAGCTTTGGCTGTTATTGTCCGCACGGGGACTGATGTAGGATGCCCTAGCAGATACCCTTGACCATACGTCAGTTGCAGGTCACGTAATATTCGCAAATCATTACCAGATTCAATGCCTTCCGCCACTAATTGGGCACCAAAAACCTCTGCAATGCCTTTGAGGGCGTGCACCATTTGCAGATTTTCTGTACGATCCCCCAATTCCTTAGTGAAATATTTGTCAATTTTAACAAAAGCAGGCTTGATTTCAGACCATAGCTTAAGACTAGAGCGTCCGTCGCCAAAATCATCCAGCGCCAAAGAGATACCTTCGCTGTTAAGATAATGAGCTTCCTTACGAAAGTGATCCATATCATTTGTCCGCTCATGCTCTGTGATCTCCAATATTAGCATGCGCGGCAACACACCATATGAGCGGATGAGGTTTATCAGTGTGGCAGAACCATGAATGGAATTAATCTGCAAGAGGGCGTTAGCACTAAGATTCACAAATAATCGTCCAGGCTCAGAATATTGCCCCCATTGGCTCAGCGCTTGCTGCAGACAGTGAAGCTCAAATTCAAGAATTAAACCTTCTTCTGCAGCCAGCTTGAACAATATATCAGGACCATAAAAACCCGTGTCTTTAGGCCCACGAATTAATGCTTCGTGGGCGAATACGACACCTGTTTGTAAAGCACTGATAGGCTGAAAAACGCAATTTAGCAAGCCATCGCTCATCAACTGTTGCAATGGACTTTTATTAGACTTGCCATCAGCCAATTAGGGTATCCTCTATATACATGATTATGTTATCGTCCACTGGATTATTCTAAGTTGTTTTGAGGCACTCCTTCTGATGAAGGCACGATATAAATAATAATTAGCATCTTCGTGTATTGAAGTAAGCAAATAAGTAAACAGGAATTCTATAGATTATCTTCTTTTCAATCATTACAATAAAATCATAAAAATCAATCTCTTCTTCAGAATAAAAAATAAGAAAAATTTCGCACCACGCCTAAAGCAGCTGCTTGATATTGTCCGGCTTCAACTTTGCCATCTCCTATGCATAACCTCACTATACATATTGAAATGTCGAGGTGATTAAATACTTATTACATCAAGCTCATTACGTCATCATTACATTAATATGAAAATGAATGTGATTACAAAGTACTGCGTTAAATAACTGCTTCGACAATCATTTGTTTTAATATGACTTATAATTGAGAAAAATATAATTTCTTCAATTAACTTGTTCGGGTAACAAAATGACAAGAATAGTGAAATGTATCAAATTAGGACGTGAAGCAGAAGGATTGGATTTTCTTACCTTTCCCGGTGAGTTGGGAAAACGAATTTATGAGAATGTTTCTAAAGAAGCTTGGAACAAATGGATCCAGCACCAGACAATGCTCGTTAACGAATATCGTCTGAATCTTGCCGATATCAAAGCACGTAAGTATCTCACAGCACAAATGGAGGCCTATTTTTTTGGTGATGGTGCTGATCAGCCAGCGGGGTATGTTCCACCTGACAAATAAGCTTGAATTAAAAGCATAGTTTTCTATCAAACAAGACATGAAAGACATGAATCACAACCGAAAAACAAGATAAGCCGAAAATGCTAGATTCAGCCATTATGAGTGATTTGACTATCTCCACTCCATTTCTCAATCGAGAGCTTAGTCAGATCGAGTTCAACCTGCGTGTACTTGCTCAAGCTCAAAACAAAGATACACCCTTATTGGAGAGATTGAAATTTTTGTGCATTGTGAGCAGCAACTTCGATGAATTTTTTGAAGTACGCGTTGCGGGGTTAAAAGAACAAATCAAATTGGATGCGCCAGGCTTTGGGCCAGATGGCATGCTGCCTCGCCAAACTTTCAAACTGGTTTCCCAGAAAACACATCACATTGTTGCTGCGCAATATAAGTTACTTAATGAATGTATTTTTCCAGAATTAGCACAAAACGGGATTCGTTTCCTTCGCAGAAGTAATTGGAACAGCTGCCAACAAGAGTGGATTAAAGCTTTTTTCTTTCGTGAGCTTATGCCCATGCTAACACCGATAGGCCTAGATCCTTCCCACCCATTTCCACGCGTATTGAACAAGAGTCTTAATTTTGCGGTAGAACTGGAAGGAAAAGATGCCTTTGGGCGAAATTCAGGTATGGCAATAGTTCAAGCGCCACGTATTCTTCCCCGTATTATACGGCTTCCGAAAGAAGTAAGTACTGAAGAATATAATTTTATATTCTTATCTTCGATTCTCCATGCGCATGTCGGCGAGTTGTTTGCAGGCATGCAAGCGATTGGTTGTTTCCAATTTCGCGTCACTCGCAATAGCGATTTGTTCGTTGAAGAAGAGGAAATCAAAGATTTGCGCCTTGCCTTGCAAGGTGAATTACCTCAACGGCATCTTGGCAATGCAGTACGACTTGAAGTGGCGGATAACTGTCCACCGCACATGACAGAATTTCTACTCAGTCAGTTTGGTCTTACTCAGGATGATTTATACCAAGTAAATGGACCGGTCAATCTGGTACGCCTCATGCAAGTTCCTGGACAAATTGATCGCCCCAGCTTGAAATTTCCTCTATTTATTCCTGGTATGCCTTTTTCCACTCAGAAAAAGAAAACTTCCGATATTTTCCAATTAATTCGCAAGAGTGACATTTTATTGCATCATCCCTATCAGTCATTTCAACCAGTCATACAGTTTATCCAGCAAGCATCAGTGGATCCGGATGTCGTTGCAGTCAAACAAACTGTATATCGGACAGGTTCAGACTCTACTGTCATGGAAGCCCTCATTGCTGCGGCCAGTCGAGGAAAGGAAGTCACGGTAGTTGTTGAGTTACTGGCCCGATTTGATGAGGAAGCTAATATAAATTGGGCAAGTCGTCTTGAAGAAGTGGGTGCACATGTTGTTTATGGTGTTGTAGGTCATAAGACTCATTCCAAGATGGCAATGATTGTCCGACGTGAAGAAGGCAAACTCCGTCGCTATGCACATCTTAGTACAGGTAATTATCATCCTGGTACCGCCCGACTATATACTGATTTCGGATTACTCACTTGCCATGAAGAAATCTGTGCCGATGTCAATGAAGTTTTTTTACAGTTAACTAGTCTTGGCAAAGCCAGTAAACTGAAATATCTATGGCAATCCCCTTTTACTCTTCATAGCCAAATTCTAGCTGCTATTGGAAACGAAATGGAGAATGCTAAGGCAGGTAAACCTGCAGGCATCATAGCCAAAATGAATGCATTACTGGAGCCCCATATCATTCAGGCACTCTATGCTGCTTCGCAAGCTGGCGTAAAAATTCAACTCATTGTACGAGGTGCATGCGCCTTACGCCCAGGCGTACCCGGCATGTCAGAGAATATTAAAGTGCGCTCCATCATTGGGCGTTTTCTTGAGCACACGCGAATTTTTTATTTTTGTAATAACAATTATCACAATATTTATTTATCTAGTGCGGATTGGATGGATCGTAATTTCTTTCGTCGAATTGAAATCTGCTTCCCAGTTTTGGACCCGCGCCTTAAGAAACGTGTGATCTCTGAAGGATTAAAACCTTATCTTAGCGATAATACTAACGCGTGGGAAATGGATGCCAGTGGGCATTACAAACGTAAATCTGTTCGTCCGAGTAGGCGTTTTAGTGCTCAAGAGGCACTGCTTACGAAATTAGCTGCAGCGAAACAAAACTAGATTGATTGGACGTAGATTTATGCCGAAAGAAATCGAACTCAAGTTATCGCTACCCAAAAGCTGCATTAAACATTTGCAGCACTTACCATTACTTAAGACCTTAGGTATTTCCCAGCCAATTAAACAAAAGCTTTATACGATTTATTACGATACACCTGACTTAGCTTTAAAAAGGCAGAATTGCGCGCTACGCTTACGTCAAATGGGAAAAAACTGGGTGCAAACCATTAAAACAGAAGGTAGTGTTGCATCTGGATTGCATGAGCGCAATGAATGGGAGGTGTCCGTTCCCAGAAATCAGCTTGATTTTGCTCAATTAGGTGATCCCAGAATGATCAAGTTATTGAGTGATTCTGGGTTACGGAAGCAATTACAGCAGATATTCATTACAAAATTTACTCGCCATACGCATATCCTGCAAATGGATGAAGGCAGTCAAATCGAGCTCTGCCTTGATCATGGCAAAATTAGTATAGACCACACAAAGGAATCATTTACTGAAATTGAACTTGAATTAAAGTCAGGCAAGCCAGTTCAACTATTCCGGCTTGCCCTTATGCTTGTCCAGATACTTCCATTTCCACTCAGACTGAAAAATATCAGTAAGGCTGAACGAGGTTATATGCTTTATACAGGACATCAAAACCCTCCTATTAAAGCCTTGCCTGTCGAGCTCAAAGCTGATATGGATTTAACTACAGCTTTTACCCTGATCGTACAAAATTGCCTTGATCAATTGACTAGAAATGAATACGGCACACTGACAAGTAGTGATATTGAATATCTCCATCAGATGCGCATTGCGCTGCGCCGACTCCGCACAGCATTTGATGTTTTTGTCACTGTTATTCCAAATGAGGGATCACTCATACAAGATCTTAAATGGCTAACGCGCCATTTAAATCCAGCACGTGACTGGGATGTTTTTGTTACGGAACAGCTTCCCAAAATCCAGAACAATTTTGTTGAGCATACAGGAATAGCTGCGCTCATAAAAACGTGTGAAATATTACGCAAGAAACACAATAAAGCTGCACGCAATAGTATCAAATCGAAACGTTATACAGAATTGATTTTGCAGCTAAATTTATGTCTTGAAGAAGCGTTTAAATACCCAGGCCAGTCACAGACCTTGAAAAAAGCAGCTACTAAGATGGCACTAATTGATTTCACGAAGTCCTTATTGACAAATCGCCATCAGCAAATCATTGATACTGTAAAAGAAGTTGAAGAATTTGATGCAACATCACTCCACTCACTCCGTATTAGCATAAAAAAACAACGTTATACCGTGGAATTTTTTCAAGCTCTTTTTACTCCTGTAGAGATCAGAAAATATATCCATTCATTATCTGGGCTACAAGATACACTTGGTGCCATTAATGACAGCATAAATACTGAAAAACTGCTTAAAGAAATTCCGATTTCTAAGACAAAGACATTAGTATCACGAGAAGCTACCGGAATCATTCTAGGGTGGAATAAGCAGCGACTACAGCGAATGAATGCAGAAACTAAAGGATGCCTTGCGACTTTTCTGCCACGCTCCCCTTTTCTGGGAAGCTTATTGAGATATGGAGCTGCTACACCACATTTTGTTTTTATATCAATATTAAAAAAAGCATAGCAAAAAATTAAGGCTGCTGGTGTTTGGGAAGATAATCAACCAATTTCCAGCAGCCTTTTTTTATACCCTGTCTGTACTTATTAAGTAATGATAGGTTTTAGTTCTCCTTTTACATATCTGTTAGCCATTGCTTCTAATGAGATAGGTTTGATTTTACCTGCCTGCCCTGCACTACCAAATGCTTCAAACCGAGCTTTACAGATTTCTTTAGCTGCGGCCGTAGCATCTTTTAGAAATTTTCTTGGGTCGAATTCACTCTTGTTCTTGGCCAAATGTCGACGGATGGCTCCAGTCATAGCTAATCGAATGTCTGTATCGATATTTACCTTACGCACGCCATTTTTAATACCTTCCTGAATTTCTTCGACAGGCACACCATAAGTTTCTTTCATTTCGCCACCATATTCACGAATGATTTCAAGCCATTCTTGAGGGACAGAGCTTGAGCCATGCATTACTAAATGGGTATTGGGAATCCGTTTGTGGATTTCTTTGATACGCTCAATAGCCAGAATATCGCCGGTTGGTTTGCGTGTGAATTTATATGCACCATGCGACGTGCCAATTGCAATAGCAAGCGCATCCACGCCAGTTTTTTTCACAAAATCTGCAGCTTGCTCAGGATCGGTCAGCAGTTGATCATGCGACAGCACACCTTCAGCACCATGACCATCCTCTGCTTCGCCCATCCCGGATTCAAGTGATCCAAGGCAGCCTAATTCACCTTCAACTGAAACGCCGACGGCATGAGCCATAGCGGCAACTCTAGCGGTAACATCAACATTATAATCATAGGATGAAGGTGTTTTGGCATCTTCTTCAAGAGAGCCATCCATCATGACGCTCGAAAAGCCGCTGCGAATTGCATTTACACATACTGCAGCTGAAGCGCCGTGGTCTTGATGCATCACAATAGGAATATGTGGGTAGGCTTCCACTGCGGCTTCAATCAAATGACGCAAAAAAGGCTCTCCAGCATATTTACGTGCACCGGCTGAGCCTTGCATGATCACTGGGCTATTGCATTCATCCGCTGCCTGCATAATCGCGTGAATTTGTTCGAGATTATTCACATTAAATGCCGGTAATCCATATCCATTTTCTGCTGCATGGTCCAACAGTTGTCGCAATGATACAAGTGCCATTTAGATCTCCTTCATTTTAAATTTTGTATCGGATTTATCAAAAAAATTAGTTAATAGGAATTGGTATCTCGATAAAGGGCGTTATTAATCTTTTAAATCGACCTATGATAAGAAAAATTAAGAGCTTATTGTTACTGAATTTGTTTCAGTGCTTTTTAGGTTTCTTGATTTTCTGTGATCACCTACGCGAACGATCTTCATGGTATTGGTACCCCCTGCTTTGCCAACAGGTTCTCCTATGGTCATCACTATCAGATCACCATCACGTACTGCCCCACGCTTGCATAACTCATCTTCTGCCAAATCTAAAATAACTTCTGGATCAAATAAATCCTGACCAAATTCTATGGGATAAACACCTCGAAATAGAGTCATTTTACCAAGCGTATCCTCCTGGGGACTTAGGGCAAATATGGGCACTTTTGAGCTTCTTCGTGACATTAATAATGCCGTCACACCACTTTGAGTAAGTGCTGCAATAGCACGAATCTTGAGACCAGTGGCAGTATACATAGTTGCACGAGCAATAGCCTCTTCAACACTAACTAGTTGGGTTTCGGGCGAACGCTGTAAGCTCTGGTTTACTGTGTATTCTTTTTCTGCTTCCAGACACACTCTCGCCATGGCTTCTACCGCCTCGATCGGGTACTGTCCTGCTGCAGATTCCGCAGATAACATAACCGCATCAGTTCCATCCAATACCGCATTGGCTACATCTGAAACTTCAGCACGAGTGGGAATCGGATTAATGATCATGGATTCCATCATCTGTGTTGCAGTTACAACGAGTTTATTTTTAGCACGAGCAGATCGTATCATCCGCTTTTGCAATGCCGGTACGGCAGCGTCTCCCACTTCAACAGCCAGATCACCACGCGCAACCATGATCGCATCTGATGCGTCTAAGATGTCATCTAATGCCAAGATAGCTTCAGAGCGTTCAATTTTCGCCATAATCAGGCTATTACCTCCAGCCTCTTGCATTAAAGTTCGTGCTTGACGTATGTCTTCACCTGTGCGAGGAAAAGATACCGCCAAATAATCCGCTTTCAATGCTGCAGCGGTCTGGATATCCTGCTTATCCTTACTAGTCAGTGCTGGTGCGCTTAACCCACCACCTTTTCGATTAATGCCTTTATTATTTGACAGCACGCCCCCTTGCTTGACTTGGCAAAATATTTCATTTCCAACTACTTTTGTGACGTTAAGAACAATGCGACCATCATCTAATAACAATGTCGCACCAACTTCCACGTCATTTGGTAACTCCTTGTAGTCAAGTCCTACTCTTTCCTCATTACCTAATTCGCAGTCGGCATCAAGTATGAATTCATCACCTGCTTTGAGCCATATTTTCCCATGATCAAATTTACCAATGCGAATTTTCGGCCCTTGCAAATCAGCTAATATCCCAACCTTATAACCAGTGGTGCGCGCAAGATTACGAGTCAGGTCAGCGTAAGCGATATGTTCTTCGCGAGTACCGTGTGAAAAATTTATTCTCACGACATCAACGCCTGCAAGAATCATACGTCGCAGAACAGTAGAATCGCTACAAGCAGGTCCCAGCGTAGCAACGATTTTTGTTCTTCTAATCATTCTAAAAAGAATTCACAGATTAAATTTTAACGTGCACGCAATTCGAGAATCTCAACCGCTGGAAGCTTTTTCCCTTCTAGGAATTCAAGAAAAGCCCCCCCTGCTGTCGAAATATATGACACTTTATCGTATATTTCATATTTCTGAATTGCAGCAATAGTATCGCCACCTCCAGCCAATGTAAAAGCCTTGGTGTCAGCAATCGCTTGTGCGATGGTATGGGTGCCTGTACCGAACTGATCAAATTCAAATACACCTACTGGTCCATTCCAAACAACAGTACCTGCCTTCATTATAATATCAGCCAATTCTTTAGCGCTTTTTGGTCCAATATCGAAAATCATGTCATCATCCAATACGGCATCAGCATCTTTTAATACAGCTGGCTCATTAGCATCAAATTTCTTACCAACCACAACATCTACAGCGATCGGTATTATCGCACCTCGCTTTTTCATTTTATCCATCAACATTTTTGCAGTTGGAGTTAAATCATCTTCGCACAAGGATTTACCAATATTTCTTCCTGCAGCTTTAAGGAATGTATTAGCAATCCCACCACCTACCACTAGTTGATCTACTTTTTCAGAGAGTGATTCAAGTACTGTCAGTTTGGTTGATACTTTTGAACCTCCAACGATCGCAACCATAGGTCGTGCTGGATTGTGTAAAGCTTGAGTCAAGGCTTCTAATTCTTCTGTCAAAAGTATACCTGCACAGGCAATGGGAGCATATTTTGCGATCCCATGAGTGGATGCTTCAGCTCGATGCGCAGTACCAAAAGCGTCCATTACAAATATGTCACATAACTTAGCATAACTCTGGGCGGTAGCATCATCGCTCTTTTTCTCGCCTTTATTAAAACGGCAATTTTCGAGAACAACCAACTCGCCCTGCGTAACTTCAAATCCACCATTCACCCAATCCTTGATCAAACGTACCGGTTTACCCAGGCGTTCTGCAATATTATCGGCAACAGGTTTTAGCGAATTCTCCTCACTCCATACTCCTTCTTCTGGGCGACCCAAATGGGAGGTTACCATAACTCTTGCGCCACGATCTAAACAAAATTCTATAGTGGCCATCGATGCTGTGATGCGCGCATCCGATGTAACTTTGCCATCTTTGATGGGTACATTAAGATCAGCGCGAATAAAAACGCGTTTGTCTTTCAAATCGAGATCGATGAGTTTGATAACAGACACATTAACTCCAATATAAATACTAATATTAATGGGAATAACTTGCAGTATTGACTGCTTACTTACTCAAAGGAATAAACTAATCATTATGAAATAAACAATAAATAACTCCGAGTAAAATCATCATTTTGTTCTTTTAACATCTGATTAAGAAGTTTAAATTTTTGAGCTTTTTACTCGGAGTAAATCGTATGCTTGCCTTGATTCTTTGAGGGCTTATTTACTAGCAATAACACGAGCCATTTCTAGTACCTTACAGGAATATCCCCATTCATTATCGTACCAGGCAACGACTTTAACAAAGTTTTTGTCTAATGATATTCCGGCTTCAGCATCAAAAACAGAGGTACAGCTCTCACCACGGAAATCAGTAGAAACTACTTTGTCGGCAGTATAGCCAAGCACACCTTTCAGCTGACCTTCTGACGCAGTTTTCATGACATTGCAGATTTCATCATAAGTAGCTTCTTTATTTAATTCCACAGTAAGATCTACAACAGATACATCAGAAGTCGGTACTCTAAAAGCCATCCCGGTGAGCTTCTTGTTCAGTTCTGGAATAACGGCACCAACTGCTTTTGCCGCCCCTGTAGAAGAAGGAATAATATTTTCAAGAATTCCTCGCCCTCCTCGCCAATCCTTATTAGAAGGACCATCTACTGTTTTTTGGGTAGCAGTTGCTGCATGCACAGTGGTCATTAATCCACGTTTGATTCCCCAAGTATCATTTAACACTTTCGCGATTGGTGCAAGACAGTTGGTTGTACAAGAAGCATTGGAAACAATAGTTTGTCCATTATATGATTTGTCATTAACACCATATACAAACATTGGCGTATCATCTTTAGATGGTGCGGTCATAATAACTTTCTTGGCGCCCGCTGCAAGATGCTTTTCACAAGTTTCTTTAGTAAGGAAAAGCCCTGTTGACTCGACTACCACATCAACACCCATTTCATTCCATTTTAACTCAGCAGGATCTTTAATAGCAGTTAAACGTATTCGTTTACCGTCTACTACTAAAGTATTTCCCTCCACTGAAACACTACCGTTAAAACGGCCATGCACAGAATCATGCGTCAGCATATAAGCCAAATAATCTGGCTCAAGCAAGTCGTTGATAGCAACTACTTCGATATCGTTGAATTTTTCAACAGATGCACGAAATACCATTCGCCCAATACGACCAAACCCATTGATTCCTACTTTTATTGTCATTACATAAACTCCTCAGAACAAAAAAAAACCGTAACTAAATGTGCCTCTTCTGCCTACTAAACGGGCGACACAATTTATATAATTCTCTTCACAGCTTCAACGACGTTCTCGACAGTGAAACCAAAGTATTTAAATAGCACTTCAGCTGGAGCTGATTCTCCGAAAGTGTCGATGCCAATGATTTCTCCCTCAAATCCGACATACTTATACCAGCAATCTGTCACACCAGCTTCTACTGCAACTCGTTTAATGCCTATTGGCAGCACACTTTCCTGATATGCTTGGTCTTGGCGATCAAACAGGCTAGTGCATGGCATGGATACTACACGTACCTGAATACCTTCGGCAGATAATGCTTTCTGCGCGGTCATGGCCAGCGCCACTTCTGATCCGGTTGCGATAATAATTGCTTGCGGGTTTCCATCAGCGGCTTCAGATAAGATATAGGCTCCTTTATCGATTAGCTTGGTGGTTGCCGCATCTCTTTTCTGGAAAGGTAAATTTTGACGACTAAAAATAAGTGTCGTCGGTCCATTTTTGCGTTCAATTGCACGCGCCCAGGCTATAGTTGATTCAAGCGTGTCACAGGGTCGCCATACATCCATATTTGGTATCAAGCGTAACGTTGCCGTTTGCTCTATCGGTTGATGTGTCGGACCATCCTCACCCAGACCAATTGAATCATGAGTAAATACGAAAATGTTACGGATTTTCATTAGAGCTGCCATGCGCAAAGCATTGCGGGCATATTCTGAGAACATCAAAAATGTGCCGCCGTAAGGAATGATACCGCCATGTAACGATAAGCCGTTCATGATGGCACTCATGCCAAATTCACGCACACCATAATAAATATAATTCCCGCCGGTTTCTGCACTCACTCCTTTTGAGCCAGACCATAGCGTCAGATTTGAACCAGCTAAATCCGCCGACCCTCCTACCAGTTCCGGCAAAATAGAAGCTAATCCTTCGATTGCATTCTGTGAGGCTTTTCTTGTAGCAATAGTCTCTTCTTTTGCGTTAACGCGGCTTATAACACTGTTAACATGATCTGACCAGTCAGCTGGTAATTCCCCCGCCATACGACGTTTAAATTCAGCTGCTACTTCAGGATATTTCTTTTCATACTCTGCAAACTTATGATTCCATTCACTTTCTAGTTTCTGACCTTTTGCGCGAGCATCCCATGCATCATAGACTTCTTGAGGAATCTCAAAGGGAAGATAATGCCATCCAATATGAGGTCGTGTAGCCGCGATTTCTTCTTCCCCTAATGCTGCGCCATGAACTGCATGTGTATCGGCTTTATTGGGGGATCCCATTCCAATAACAGTCTTACAGCAAATCATCGAGGGTTTGTTTGGAATCGTTTTAGCAGCTTCGATAGCGGCTTCAATTGCATCTGGATCATGACCATTTACATTTGGCACAACATGCCATCCATATGCTTCAAAGCGTTTAGGCGTATCATCAGTAAACCAGCCTTCCACATGCCCATCAATTGAAATACCGTTATCATCATAAAAACAGATGAGCTTACCCAGCCCCAGTGTGCCCGCCAGAGAACATGCCTCATGTGAAATACCTTCCATCAAGCATCCATCGCCAAGAAACACATAGGTATAGTGATTAACAATATCAAAGCCAGGACGATTGAATTCTTGCGCAAGAATTTTTTCAGCCAGTGCCATACCAACAGCATTAGTAATACCCTGACCTAAAGGCCCTGTTGTTGTTTCTACCCCCGGCGTATAGCCATATTCTGGATGTCCGGGAGTTTTGGAATGAAGTTGTCGAAAATTCTTAATATCTTCAATTGATACATCATAACCAGTCAAATGTAAGAGTGCATAAATCAACATAGAACCATGCCCATTGGACAAAACGAAGCGGTCACGGTCAGCCCATCCGGGGTTATTTGGATTATGACGCAAATGATGAATCCAAAGCACTTCCGCAATTTCCGCCATACCCATAGGCATGCCGGGATGACCCGATTTAGCTTTTTCTACTGCATCCATCGCCAAGGCACGAATAGCACTCGTCAAATTCTTGAATACTGGCGCGTTAAAATCCTCAAATGCTCCCATCTTCACTATCCCTCAAAAAATTCAAAAAACAGAATATCCATCTTCCGCGCCACTTGACAACAAAAGTTGGCAAAAACCGATATTATCTCCTAAGACGAAGTGCTCTACAATATCGATTTATTGATTACTCAAACATAGTTTTTTGTTGTTATTTCAACTATTCTGGTTACGCAACTTAATACCCAGTGCCTTTATCTTACGATAGAGATGCGTGCGCTCCAATCCTGCACGCTCGGCAACACGTGTCATATTACCGCCTTCTTGGTCAATCAGTTTCTCGAAATAATTTTTCTCAAATAAATCTCGTGCTTCACGCAAAGACACATTTAAAGGTATATCCGGCGCAATTGATATAGCTGTCGATAAAGGAGGAGCTAAAGTCTGTTGCACGAGCTCTGCTGAAATTTCACTACCGGTACAAGTTAAAGCTAGTGAATGTACCACACTTGTCAATTGAGCCAGATTACCCGGCCAATCATAATTGCGTAACGTATTCAACGCGGCTGTACTAAAGTGAATGAATGGGGCTTCGCCAGATTCAATACAATTTGAGAGTATTTGAGTGGCTAGCTCGGGAATATCCTCACGATGCATTCTAAGAGACGGGACACTGATACAAAGACTGCTTAATATCTCGTATAACTTAGGATTATAAATCCCTTGCGCGGTTAATTCTGCTAAGGGCAAAGTCGTGGCACACGCTAGACGCACATTATATTTCTCTAATTTATTCAAGAGCAGAAGCAATCCTTTTTGTTCTAATTTATTGAGATCGCCAATTTCTCTAAGAAATAATAAACCATCCTTTGCTTGCTCGAGTAAATTCACTGGATTTTCTGCGAGAAAAGAAAACGATTCCGGCTCAACCCATGGAGTATTGATATGATGCAAGAAATGAGCACAATGCTCGATTCCCACACCCGGCTCTCCCATGAACAGTACAGGTACTTTCAAATTAGTTATTTGCTCGAGTTTCTTTTTTAATTCTATAATTAAAGCTCCCCGACCCAGACTCACCAAGGAAAAAGTCGGAATCGGCTTATTTTGCCCGCCACGCAAAGCTTGCCCAACAGTGCTAAGTAATTTTTGCAAAGGTATGGGTTTTTCAAGGTAACCCACAGCTCCAATACGTGTTGCCTCTACTGCAGTATCAATGGTACCGTGTCCAGACATCATTATAACTGGCATGGTAAGCAATCCATTATTAGCCCAATCTTTAAGTAATGTTATACCATCTGTATCTGGCATCCAGATATCCAAAAGTACCAAGTCGGGGCGAGTTTGATTACGCCAGTTGCGAGCTTGTTCTGCATTTTCTGCCAAAGCTACTTGATATCCTTCATCATTTAAGATTTCGGATAAGAGCTCGCGTATGCCAACTTCATCATCAACAACAAGAATCGTATTGTTGGCCATTATATTGTAATTTACCTCCCAGAACTGGATGCAACTAACCCTTTGTAGCAATATTATCAAGTCAACAACTCAAACACTATTTTCTATAGTTATGTTATTTGAAGAGGAATCGATATA
>CAWFHT010000021.1:0-377602 GCA_963815685.1 uncultured beta proteobacterium | reverse complement strand
AGGTCACCGAATTCCGCGAAGGCCTGCTGCCCTGGGCCTTGCAGCGGCCGATCGCGCTGGTGTTCGACGAGTACGACGCGGGTCGCCCGGACGTGATGTTCGTGATCCAGCGCGTGCTCGAGGCTAGCGGCAAGCTGACGCTGCTCGACCAGAACCGCATCATCAGCCCGCATCCCAGCTTTCGCCTGTTCGCGACCACCAACACGATCGGTCTCGGCGACACGAGCGGCCTGTACCACGGCACGCAGCAGATCAACCAGGGCCAGATGGACCGCTGGTCCATCGTCACCACGCTCAATTACCTCGATCACGACGCCGAAGCGGCGATCGTGCTGGCCAAGGCGCCCGCTTACGACACGGCCGAGGGGCGGCGCACGATCATGGCGATGGTCCGCGTGGCCGACATGACGCGCAATGGCTTCATGAACGGCGACATCTCGACGGTGATGAGCCCGCGCACGGTCATTGCCTGGGCAGAGAACGCGGAGATCTTCGGCGACATCGGCCTGGCCTTCCGCGTCACGTTCCTCAACAAGTGCGACGAACTCGAGCGGCCCACGGTCGCCGAGTTCTACCAGCGCGCATTCGCCGCCGAATTGCCGGAGGCGATCACCCGCGTGAAGGTCGTTTGAGCAACCGGCCGCACCAGGCCGCGCCGCTCGCTCCCGCCGCACGCGGCGAGCGTGCGCTCGTGCAGGCCACTCGTGCCCTGGCAGGGGCAAAAGAACTCGACGTCACCTTTGGACCGAGCCTGCCCGGCCAGTCGGCGAACTCGGTGCGGCTGCCGCCGGTGAAGTGGCCGCTCTCCGAGGCTGATGCGGGCCGTGTTCGTGGCCACGCCGACCACCTGGCGCTGCGCAGCGCGTACCACGACCCGGTGCTGCATGCCCGCTTCCGGCCCACCGGTCATCGCGCGCGGGAAATCTTCGACGCGGTCGAGGACATGCGCTGCCAGTCTCTTGGCGGAAACGTCCTCGCTGGTGTCGCGCAGAACCTCACGGCGGCGCTGGTCGAGCAGTTGACGCGCAAGACGGGCTCGACACCGTTCGGTCCGCGACCGTCGCCAATGGCGCAGGCGCTCGCGCTGCTGGTCCGCGAGAAGCTCACGGGGCTCCCGCCGCCGCCCGCGGCAGCCGAACTCCTGCTGCGCTGGCGTGACGATCTGCAGCAGCGCGCCGCTGCAGGGCTGGCGGCGCTCGTGGCGAGCGCGAGTGACCAGCAGCGCTATGCATTCGCGGTCCACGGCCTCGTCACCGACCTCGATCTCGGCCACGAGCTCGGCGCGGCTGCTGAACGGCGCAGGTCTGCCAGCAGGGCCGTCGAGGTCGTCATGCCCGACGACGCTGAAGCGGCCGACCCGCTCGGGGCGGTCAAGCAGCAGGCGGGCACGATGGACCAGGACGCCCCGGGAATTGAACGCGGGCGAAGTCGTCGGTTCGCGGCTCGATGCGAAGGATGAGGCCGGGCGCAAGCCGGAAGCCGAGCCCAGTGGGGAGCGCATGCAGCGCGAACCGATGCACGACGACTCCGATCATCCGAACCGCCATTACCGCATTTTCACCACTGCGCACGACGAGATCGTGGGTGCGGCAGAGCTGTGTACGGAGGATGAAGTCGGACAGTTGCGTGGCAACCTCGACCGCGAGTCGCGAGCGTTGCAGCCCGCGGTGGCGCGACTCGCGATCAAGCTCGAGCGCTTGCTGCTCGCCCGGCAGACGCGGCGATGGCGATTCGATCTGGAGGAGGGCATGCTCGACCCTGCGCGCCTCGCTCGAGTCGTAACCAGACCCGCTGGCGCCCCTCGCGTTTCGCGAAGAGTCAGACACTGATTTCAAGGACACGATCGTCACCGTCCTGCTCGACAACTCGGGCTCGATGCGCGGCCGGCCGATCATGGTGGCAGCGCTCTGTGCGGACGTGCTGGCGCGGACCCTCGAGCGCTGCGGCGTCAAGGTCGAGATCCTCGGTTTCACGACACAGCGGTGGAGCGGTGGACAGTCGCGCGAGGATTGGCTCAAGGCAGGCCGTCCGTCCGGGCCGGGTCGCCTGACAGACCTGCGTTACATCGTCTACAAGCCAGCGGACGTGCCGTATCGCCGCGCCCGCCGGCACCTCGGCGTGATGCTCAAGGAAGACCTGCTCAAGGACAACGTCGATGGCGAAGCCTTGCTCTGGGCACACGAACGGCTCTTGCGCCGCAACGAACAGCGCCGGATCCTGATGGCAATTTCGGACGGCGTGCCGCTGTGCGAAGCGACGCTCTCGGCGAATCCAGGCGGCTACCTGGAGCAGCACCTGCGCAACGTCGTGAAGTGGATCGAGACCCGTTCGCCCGTTGAACTGGTGGCGATCGGCATCGGTCACGACGTGACGGACTTCTACCGGCGGGCGGTCGCGATCGCGGACGTCGGGCAGCTCGGCAAGCGCAATGATCGAGCAACTCGCGGACTTGTTCGTCACGCCGGGCGCGACGATGCGGCGACCGAGGAAAATCGCATGACCGCCCCATACCGAGGCTCCTGCCTTTGCGGCGAGACCAAGTTCGAAGTGCACGGTCCGCTGCGCAACTCGGTCGCCTGTCACTGCACGCAGTGTCGCAAGCAGACCGGGCACTACCTGTCTGCCACCAGCGCTGCAATGGCGATTTCGACCTGCAGCGCGGCGATCACGTGCGCTGGTTCCGCGCGTCGAACACAGCCCGGCGCGCCTTCTGCGCGAACTGCGGGTCGACCCTGTTCTGGCAGGCAGATTCGGCCCCGGAGCGGATCTCGATCGCCACCGGCCTGTTCGACGGACCCACGGGCCTCGTCACCGAAGGCCACATCTTCTGCGCGGACAAGGGTGACTACTACGTGATCCCCGACGAGGGGTACCAGCGGGCGGGCTGGGAATGATCCGGCGCGGCGACAGGATCACGCCATGATTCCGCGCACGATGCGAGCTGTCCTGCTCAAGGTCACGGCGGCCTCGACGCAACTGGTCTACCGCGACGACGTGCCGGTGCCGGTGCCCGCGGCGGGCGAGGTGCTGATCCAGGTGGGTGCGCGGCGCTCAACAACACCGACATCAACACGCGGATCGGCTGGTATTCGAAAACCGTTGCGACGGCGACCGACGCTGCAGTAGTGCACGCGGTCGGAGCGCACGGGCAGACGGCGGCTGGGCGGCCAGCCCTTCGTCTTCCACGCATCCAGGGACCGGACGCCTGTGGGCGGACGATCGTCGCATGGGTGGCGGCGTGAGCCCGGCAGGATCGGCGAACGGGTCCTGGTCGATCCCGTGCTGCGAGGGCAGCGAATGGTTCCGCGTGGAGTACGTCGATTCCTCGGGCGCGACGGGGCGTACGCGCTGTGCCGGGTCGTACCGTCCAGCAATGCGCAGCGCGATCGAAAGCGTGCTGTCGGACGTCGAGCTGTCCTCATTTCCCTGTGCCTATGGCACGGCCAGAACCTGCTGACCCGCGCCGACGTCGTGGCGGGGGACAACGTACTGGTCACTGGCGCCTCGGGCGGCGTCGGTTCCGCCGTCGTGCAGTTGGCCGGCTGCGCGGGGCCAATGTGTTTGCCGTGACGCACCCGCGACAAGGCCGCGATCGTCCTCGCGCTCGGTGCCCAGCAGGTCGTCGAGCGGCCGACGGACCCGGTGCAGGTATTGGGTCGCGAATCGATGGACGTCGTGGTCGACGTGGTCGGTGGCAATGCATTCGCCGGCTTGCTCGACGTGCTGCGGCGTGGGGGTCGCTATGCCGTGGCAGGAGCCATCGCCGGACCCGTCGTGCCGCTCGACCTGCGCACGCTCTACCTGAAGGACCTGCGCCTGCTCGGGTGCACCGTCACCACGCCCGGCCGTGTTTGCCCGTCTGCTGGACCTGCATCCAGGCCGGTGCGCTGCAGCCCGTAGTTCGCGCCGTGTATGCGCTCGCGACAGCGCCGTTGCGCAATCCGACTTCCTCGGCAAGGCGCAGACAGGCAAGATCGTGCTCGTGCCCTGAGCCGGAGAACCGTTTGCGCAACAAGATCGACCTGCGGAAGCTGCCCGCCTTTCAATGCCCTGAAGGGCTTCGAGGCCACGACGCGACGCGAGAGCGTGCGCGAGGCTGCCGAAGAACTGTGCCTGACGCATCCCGCCGTCAGCTACCAGATACAGGTGCTCGAGCAGGACCTTGGCGTGCAGCTCTTCTCGCGCACCGGGCGCACGCTGGTGCCGACTGCCGAAGGGCGCCTGCTGTACAAGCACGTGCGCACGCGCGCTCGAGACGCTGATCGAGGGCGCCGAAACCGTGCGTCGCACCCGGGCCGGCACGCCGCTGCGCGTGCAGACCGTACGTGACCGCGTCGATCCGCTGGCTGGCGCGAAAGCTGCCTGACTTCGTCGCGCGGCACCCAGATATCCGGCTGCAGCTGAGCACCTGCGCGTTCGAGTGGGACTTCGACGAATCGAGCGCCGACGTCGGCCTCGGTGTACTGCGCGGAGGCGCCGGGCCCCGAGTACCACTGGGTGCCGCTGTTCGATTACACGCTGTAGCCCGTCTGCAGTCCTACGCTGGCGACCAGCGCTCGGTCCGGCGCCGACGGCCGCGCAGCTGCTCGAACTGCCGCTGGTCGAGATCTATCAGCGAGCAGCACAACTGGGACATCTGGTTCGAAACCGCGGAGCTGCAGTACTCGACCCGACCCGCGATCGTCGTCGACACGCTCGCCGTGGCGCTCGAGATCGCGCTTGAAGGTCGCGGTGTCGCACTCGTCAACGGCCCCTACGCCGAGGACGACCTCGCCGCCGGCCGGCTCGTGCAGCCCGTGCGGCACCAGGTCACGTGCCCCGGTGGGTGGGGCGTGATCTGTCGCCAGGACGCCTACGGCGTCGAACGCGTGAAAGTCTTCATCGACTGGCTCGGCAGCCAGGTCACGCCAGCTCCCCAGGTCTAGGAGCCCCTCAGCGCGACAGCTCCTGGGGGTAGAGCCGCTCCCACAGCGGGCACTGGTGCGCCGCGGACGCGTCAAACATCCCGACCGCCCCCGGCTTGAGCTTCAGCGCCTGGTGCGAGGGAGCGAAAGGTTTCCATTCGGGCAAGCCGGCACCCGCCGGTTGCCCCGCGCGCACGAAGCTGCTCCAGTAGGCGACCATCTGCTGCGACAGCGCCTGTTGTGGCGCCGTCAGCGACGGACCGTCGTGCACGCTGGTGTTCGAAAAACCCGGGAACTGGTACAGCGTCTCGGACGTGTGCACAGCCCCGAGTTCGAAGCCGGGATCGTTCATCACCGGCGGCGCCGTGTCGTCGGCGAACTCGTACTGGAACACGGGCACCCAGCGTGAGGCCTGCCAGGCCGTGCGCAGGAACAGGCAACTGTTCAGGCCGCCCCCCGGCATGAAGTCCGACATGGCACTGCCGAGCGCGGTAGGGGCGGACGAATAACGCTCCGCGGGGTACGCCGCCAGCACCGTGTCGACGTTGTCGCCGTACAAGGCGCGCAGCCGATCCTTGTAGTTGGCGGACGTGATGCTGGCGCCGGCTTCGACTTCGTAACCCACGTACAGGCGCATCTCGTTGCTCGTGCCGCCGTTCAACATCGGCACGCGGACGAACTTTCCGCTGGCGAACGCCTCCGCGCCCGGTCGCGGCACGGTGCCATTGCCGTAGATCGGCGCAAAGGCACGGTAATCGGAGCCAGCAACCACGGTGCCGGCATCGACGAGTTCCTTCACGGGTTTGCTGCGCAGGCATTGCAAAGCCGTCTTCGGGTCGTCGCAACCCACGGCGCTCGCGACGGCAAGGCCGGTCTTGATGGCTTCGTCGACGCTGCGCATGTTGAATGTGCAGCCCGCACTCTGGATGATCGCCCGCTGGAACAAGCCAGACGTGCGTTCCGGGGAGATCAGGTGCATGCAGACACTGGCGGCACCGGCCGAGACGCCATCAACGCGCCACGATTCTGCTTTTAGCTTATCGTGGAGTTCTTGCGCCTGGGTTCGGTCTTCTGTTGCAGCAGAGCGTCTAACACGCTCGCCGCTTGGTGTGGTGAAGCTAACCCGAATATTGCACGAAGGGAAGTGGCAATTCCCCATTAAATCTTTATAATTCAGTTACCTAAGCTGAATAAAGAAAAGGAATTGCCAATGACAAAGTGTACCCAGGAATCATTTAATTTTCCAGAGGTAAAAAAGCGTATTATTGAAGTAAATTTCCAGGGCGGGGATATTACTTCAGATGGTGGTGTCATGTTATTGCGGCAAGTGGATAAACGCATTGGGTTGAGCAAAGCTGTTGCTCAAGCGCTGGACGATAATCGTCGGCAGGCAAGTTGCAAGCATGATAGTTTGACTCTATTGCGCCAACGGATTTATGCGGTGGCATGTGGCTATGAAGACCTCAATGATCATCAGCAATTACGCCATGATTTGGCGATTCAATCAGCGGTTGAACGCGAAGAGGTATTGGCGAGCAGCTCTACCTTATGCCGCTGGGAGAATCGGGCGAATCGGCAAACGGCCTGGCATGTTCATCAAGTAATGGTAGAGCGGTTTATGGCTTCATTTAAACAGCCACCCAAAGAACTGATGCTGGATTTTGATGCCACTGATGATGCGGTTCATGGCAAACAGGAAGGCCGCTTCTTTCATGGTTATTATGATCACTACTGTTTTTTGCCGCTGTATGTGTTCTGCCAGGATCAACTGCTGGTAAGCTACCTGCGGCCAAGCAATATTGATGGGGCAAAACATGCCTGGGCCATTCTGTCGTTGCTGGTAAAACGGTTCAGGCAGAGCTGGCCTGCAGTTCGTATCATTTTTCGAGGTGACAGTGGTTTTTGCCGCCGCAGAATGTTGGCATGGTGTGAGCGTCATGAGGTGGGCTACCTCGTGGGGATCGCCCAAAACAAGCGACTGAATGAGATCACTGCGCAATGGCAGCAAGCGGCAGAGAAGCAGTATGTTGAATCAGGTGAGAAAGTACGACGATTTGACGAGTTTCAATATGCTGCAAAAAGCTGGAAGCGGACACGGCGCATCATTGTTAAAATCGAACATACTGAGAAAGGCAGTAATCCACGTTATGTCGTCACCAATCTGACCGGTAAACCGCAGCTTCTGTACGATAAGATTTATTGTTTACGCGGTGAAATGGAAAACCGGATCAAGGAACAACAGCTCGATCTGTTTGCAGATCGCACCAGTTGCCATCGGTGGTGGTCAAATCAATTTCGTCTACTCCTGTCCTCGCTGGCTTACATCTTGCTGGAAACCATACGGCGGCTTGCCTTGCAAGGTACAGAACTGGCTCAGGCCTATGTGAGCACATTACGCCTCAAACTGATCAAAATCGGTGCCGTCATCCTACGTAATACCCGCCGTATTCGCTTTTTACTGGCAAGTAGCTGTCCCTACCAAAAACTGTTCTTCCAAACCGCAGCCAGACTTGCTCCTGGATAACTCATTCCCAGGATTATGAATCGCCGTTTACCGCATCAAATAGCAATGGGGTGGATGGGCTACGCCTGTCAACAAAGAAAAACCTCTTTTTTGTCATAATTTCCAACAAAATCCTCAGAAAAACGCATTCCATCACAACAAATTTTGAATAGAGATCGGATTTATCCAATTGTAAAATGAGTTTCTGGCAAATTCGCTCTTATTTTTGATGCTCGTGCAATATTCGGGCTAGCGCAAAAACAACTTATTACTGCTGTTTAACCTCTTATTTCATTTATAAAAATAATTCCATTTCCAAACCAGGCATAATGAATGCAAACCGCGAATGCAATCGCAGGCAGTATACAAATACTACGGCAAAAGCTGGCAAAGTCAGGTTTGATTTAGAAATAGATTAAGGTTCGGAAACGACCTATTACCCTCTCGCCAAGCGAGCTGCCGGAGTTGAAATGCTAGCCGTTATTTCCTCAGACCATGTTACAGGAACCATGGGGTATAATCAGCTACTTTGTATTTAACGGAAAAATATCATTCCATCATGACTCATCTTCGCACTGCTTTATTGGAAAACTTGCTTACTCGTCGTATCCTACTTCTAGACGGCGCGATGGGCACAATGATCCAGAGTTACAAATTGAGCGAAACTGATTATCGAGGGAGCCGTTTTGTAGATTTTCCTCATGACCTCAAGGGCAATAATGATTTGCTAACGCTGACACAGCCTCAAATCATCCGTTCTATCCATGCGCAGTACCTGGAGGCTGGCGCTGATATCATTGAAACCAATACCTTCAACTCCAATGCTCCTTCGATGGCTGATTACCATATGCATGAGTTGGTCTATGAATTGAATTTTGCAGGAGCCAAATTAGCACGTGAAGAAGCACTTGCGATGGAGGCTAAAACACCGGATAAACCCCGTTTTGTTGCAGGGGTGATCGGACCCACGACCAAAACAGCTTCTATTTCACCGGATGTGAATGATCCCGGTTTTCGCTCCATTACCTTCAAACAGCTTGTGACGGATTACTCGCAATCCATACAGGGGTTAGTGGAAGGAGGCGCCGATATTCTGCTAGTGGAAACCATTTTCGACACATTGAACGCTAAAGCAGCATTATTTGCGATTGAGCAGTACTTTGAAAAAAATAATATTCGCTTGCCTGTCATGATTTCAGTCACGATTACCGATGCTTCCGGTCGGAATCTGTCTGGACAAACACCAGAAGCATTCTGGAATTCGGTCAGACATGCCCAACCCTTGTCAGTGGGTATCAACTGTGCATTGGGCGCAGAATTAATGCGTCCTTACGTTGAAGAACTCTCCAATGTGGCTGAGGTATATACCAGTACTCACCCCAATGCCGGTTTACCCAACCCATTGTCTGAAACAGGTTATGACGAATCACCCGAATATACTGCGAGTTTGATTAAGGAATTTGCCCAGTCGGGTTTCGTTAATATTGTGGGTGGCTGCTGTGGCACGACACCCGCTCACATAAAAGCTATCGCTGATGCGGTAGCGGATATTGCTCCACGAAGTATTCCGGATATCCCTAAGAAACTGCGCCTCTCCGGCTTGGAACCACTTAATATTGGTGAGGATTCACTCTTTGTCAATGTGGGCGAACGTACCAACGTGACCGGATCAAAAGCCTTTGCCCGTCTGATACTCAATGACAATTATGCAGAAGCACTGAGTATTGCACGCAGCCAAGTCGAGAATGGCGCACAGATCATTGATATCAATATGGATGAAGCCATGCTGGATTCACAAAAAGCCATGGTTACCTTCCTCAACTTGATTGCATCAGAACCGGATATCAGTCGCGTGCCTATCATGATTGATTCGAGTAAATGGTCAGTGATTGAAGCAGGCTTACAATGTATTCAGGGTAAAACCATTATCAATTCCATCAGCTTAAAGGAAGGTGAGGAAGAATTCATTTATCATGCCAGGCTTGCGCGTCGTTATGGCGCAGCAGTCATCGTGATGGCATTTGATGAGAAAGGACAGGCCGATACATTAGCGCGCAAGGTTGAAATCTGTACGCGTTGTTATCGTGTTTTAGTCGACCAGGTTGGCTTCCCGCCAGAAGACATAATTTTCGACCCCAATATTTTTGCGGTAGCGACCGGTATCGAAGAACATAACAACTACGCGCTGGATTTCATTGAAGCCATCCGTGTCATCAAACAGACTTTGCCTTATGTCAAAATCAGCGGCGGCGTTTCCAATGTGTCCTTTTCTTTTCGTGGCAACGAGCCGATCAGAGAAGCCATTCATACTGCATTCCTATACCATGCCATCCAGGCTGGCATGACCATGGGTATCGTCAATGCGGGTCAATTAGGCGTGTATTCGGATATCCCCAATGATTTACTCGAACGAGTTGAAGATGTTCTGCTTAACCGCCGTCCAGATGCGACTGAGCGTTTGGTTGAATTTGCCGAGAGTTTCAAAGGACAGAAAAAGGAGCAAGTTGAAGATCTCAGCTGGCGTAACCAATCTGTCCGCCAACGATTAACGCATGCACTCGTCAAAGGAATCGGTACCTACATTGAAGAAGATACCGAAATCATCCGTCAGGAAATAGAAAGCAGAGGAGGACGACCCATAGAGGTCATCGAAGGTCCTCTGATGGATGGCATGAATGTAGTAGGCGACCTGTTTGGCGCTGGGAAAATGTTTCTGCCGCAGGTAGTTAAATCTGCACGCGTCATGAAACTGGCAGTTGCATATCTTCTCCCTTACATTGAGGCTGAGAAAAAAATTTCCGGTGACGCTAAAGCGAAGGGAAAAATCGTTGTTGCCACAGTAAAAGGCGATGTCCATGACATCGGCAAGAACATCGTTGCAGTCGTCCTCCAGTGCAACAACTATGAAGTTATCAACATGGGAGTGATGGTGCCCAGCTCGCAAATCCTGGAAACCGCGCGTAACGAACAGGTTGACATTATCGGATTATCTGGCCTGATCACCCCTTCTCTCGAAGAAATGGCGCATGTAGCCAAAGAAATGGAGCGGGAGGGTTTTACTATTCCTCTTCTCATTGGGGGTGCCACGACCTCGCGCGTACATACCGCCGTTAAAATTGCGCCGCACTATAGTGGAGTTACAGTGTGGGTGCCTGATGCAAGCCGGGCTGTTGGCGTATGCAGCCAATTAATGTCTCAGGATCAGCACAGTACGTATATGCAGGAAATCAAGGCAGAACAAGAGAAAATCCGCACACAGCAAAAAAACAAAAAAGGTCCCTCACAATTATTACCTCTCACCGAAGCACGTGCAAATGCATTGAAAATAGATTGGCAGCACTATGCTCCCCCTGAATCTAGCTTTCTCGGTATTAGAACCCTGAATAACTACCCTTTAGAAGCACTGGTTCCTTATATTGATTGGACACCCTTCTTCCAGGCATGGGAACTATCTGGACGCTATCCGGCTATTCTAGAAGATGAAGTAGTAGGCGAAGCTGCCAGCAATCTATTCCGCGATGCACAAACAATGCTGAAGAAAATCGTTGAGCAAAAATGGCTTACAGCCAATGCTGTCATCGGACTCTTTCCAGCCAATACAGTCAATCATGACGACATCGAAATTTATTCGGATAAATCCCGTACTAAAGTGCTGATGACCTATCACACCTTACGGCAGCAAACAGTCAAACCTGCCGGACGCCCCAACCTCTGTTTAGCAGATTTTATTGCACCCAAAGAAAGCGGCATCATGGATACGATTGGATTATTCGCAGTCAGTGCCGGTTTTGGTATCGATGAGCGAATAAAAGCTTTCGAAGCTGCCAATGATGATTATAGTGCCATTATATTGAAAGCATTGGCTGACCGCCTGGCTGAAGCCTTTGCCGAACACATGCATGCGCGTGTGCGGCGAGAATTCTGGGGTTATGCCAAAGATGAAGCACTCAGCAACGAGCAACTTATTAATGAGAAATATCAAGGAATTCGCCCCGCCCCGGGCTATCCAGCCTGTCCCGATCATACTGAAAAAGGACCTTTGTTTGCCTTACTCGAAGCTGAAAAACGAGCAGGTATCATTATCACCGAATCTTATGCTATGGTTCCTACCGCGGCGGTATCCGGCTTTTATTTCTCGCACCCGGAATCTACTTATTTCGCCGTAGGTAAAATTGGCAAAGATCAAGTAGAAGATTATGCCAGAAGAAAAGGCTGGACGATTGATGAAGCGGAAAGATGGCTCGCCCCCACATTGGCATATGAGCGCTGAGCGCTCAATAAATACCAATCGAGCATGAATCAGGTATTTATAATACCCTGCCGCATTAAGCGAATAGAGACTATCAGAATCTGGTTCGCGCCAGGATGATAGCCATAGCAATCATAAAGCAACTTCTATCTGAGATAATCCTGTGTTTTTTGCACGGAATAATGCTTCATCAACTCGCTTAATCACCGTATGCTGATGCTCATCAGTTTGGCGTAGTGTCACCCCGCCACTAATAGTGATCAATACCGGTTGGTTATCTTTATTGAGTACAGGATTGCTAGCCAGCATGCGCTGTAATCGCTGTATGATACGTACCGCATCATTGATCTCTGTATCAGGCAATAAGATAATGAACTCCTCACCACCATAACGGGCAACCACATCGGTTGGACGTAACGCATTCTTTATGGTTCTTGCCAAAGAGATCAGAACATTATCGCCGAATGGATAACCATAAATCTCATTAATTTCCTTAAAGTTATCCAGATCAATCAGGATAACGCATAACGGATTTTTGCTTCGGTCTGCACGGGCAGCTTCACGGATAAAATGCTCATCCAGTCCGCGCCGGTTAAACAGGCCAGTCATCTGATCGGTATGCACTAACTCTCTGATGAGTGCTAGCTCATGCTTCAGAGATTCAATTTTTTGCTCAGTATCAGAGATCTTGTGCCGTGAATTGGACATCTCATCACTTTGATGCAAATCCCTGGTTTCAGACAAAACAGCATCCAGAATTCTAATTATTTCATTCACATCATGAGTTTTTCTGATTTCGTGGGCATACTGCTCAGCGTGCTGATAATATTCATCAACGGTTAACAATGCTTTGCTGCTTTCCTCACTTGTTTCATTTTCCTCTCCAACCTCCTCGGATGACTTGACCAGCTTTAATCGCATTTCACTCAAAGTTTGCATAATAATGTAACCTCTCATTGATAACACCAGGAATAAGATGATTATTCCAGTCAAACCCAAGCCAATACCGATTAATTAGAAAGGATAAGCCGCTGCAGGAATAATCTACTATTATCTGTAGACTAACAAACTCAGCATGATTCAATAAATGAAATTAAAATGGAAATCTAGCTTTATTCTAAATTTCCCTTAATCTTATTCCATTTCTCAATCAAAAATGACGCGAAGGCGAGCCGCAGACAGTATCAATCATACGGCAAGGTAAAGCCGACAAAGTCAGGTTTGATTGAGAAATGGAATGAACCATAAGCAGACACTTGCAGATCCTACAAGATAAACTCAGTCAAACACCGGGATGAGATAGAGATCTTAAAGAATATTTAATGTTTACCGAGTAATTGGTGGAGTAACTCAGATTAATCAACCAAGTGGTGTTTAATAGCGTAACGTACTAATTCAGAATTGTTCGTTAGTTTAAGTTTTTCCATAAGACGAGCACGATAAACACTGACTGTTTTTGGACTCAGACACAAGCTGGTAGAAATTTCCGAAAGGGACTTACCTGCTGCAATCAAGCATAATGTCTGATATTCCCGATCAGATAAACTATTATGTAATGGTTGATCAGTATCTAATGTAATTGCGTTAGCCAGCTCCTGTGCAAGGGATGGAGTAATGTACTTGCGCCCCGCTGCCACCTGACGAATCGCTGTGACCAGTTGCATAGGCGCGCTTTGTTTACTTAGATAACCGGCTGCTCCCGCTTTAATTGCGCGGATCGCGAATTCACTTTCGTGATGCATGCTAAGCATTAAAATAGTGAAATTAGGCTGGTCTTTTTTAATCTGTTTGAGCACCTCAATACCGTTTCTGTCTGGTAGCGAGATATCCAGTAACATCACATCAAAAATTTGCTGACGTGCGATTGTTATCGCCTCAAACCCGGTTTCTGCTTCACCGGCTACACTAATATCATCCGTCTCACTTAAAATCTGTTTCAAACCCTGGCGTACGATGGCATGATCGTCAGCAATCATTACACGTATCATTCTACCCTCCCTCGCCTATTATTTTTCGATACATGATACGACCTATAAAGGTTATTATTCTTTACCATTCACTGGAATCTGGATTATCACACAAGTTTCCTTTTCAGGTATTCCGTTAACATAAAGGTTTCCACCCAATTGCTGACAACGTTCACGCATTCCCCGTATTCCAAAAGATCCTGGTTTGTTCATATCTGATTCCCTAATTCCACGCCCATTATCAATCGCTTCCAAAAACACCCATCCGTCATTTTCAAATAGCTTGACTTTAACGTTCGAGGCGCTTGCATGTTTAGAAATATTAGTCAATATTTCCTGAAAAACACGGAAAATAGCGCTAGCTAAATCTGCATCTAACGGAATATCTTCACTGTCACAACAAAACACACAAGGAATTTCTGTGCGTTTGCTAAATTCCTTTGCTTGCCACTGAATTGCCGCCACGATACCAAAATCCAGTATACCTGGCCGCAGGTCTAATGCTATTCGGCGCGTGCTGTCAATCACATTATCGACCAACTCTTCAATCGAGGCTGCTTTCTGCTGGTAAAAATCAGATTTCCTCGGTTTTGCGTCCATACAGAGCAATAGCTCACATTTAATTGCTGTCAAGGTTCCGCCAATATCATCGTGAATTTCTCGGGCGATCTTTGCGCGCTCATGCTCCTTAACTTTCTGTAGATAAGAAGTAAGTTCAGCCAGTCGCGCATGCGAGCGAGCAATTTCAATTTCTGCCAGCTTATTGCGTGAAATATTCATGATGATACCGTCCCATAGCACCCCATCATTGGGTGAGCGGCGTGGTGTTGCACGTAAACTGACCCACTTAATATCTGGATCACCTTTAACTTGAATGCGCCCCTCCCAGTTCCAAGTAGAAAAATGCTTGGCCGATGCCTGCATGAGTCGATCATAAGAAGCCCTATCTTCAGGCAAAATCAGGTTAGTAAATAAATCCGGCTGCTCTATTAAATGGGTGGGTGAAATTCCTAACAGCATCACAGAGCCTTCACTTACATAAGAAAAGCTTTTAGAACCATCTTGATTCAATAAAAATTGAAATACCAGCCCGGGCAGATTCGAAGCAATTGCACGAAAGTGCGCTTCACTTTTCTGCAACGCAAGCTGTGTTTCTCGAATATGCTGAAGTGTTTCCATTTGCTTCAAACTACGCTGTATCGCCTGCTTCAATCTTGCTGTGCAACAGGTTATTGAAATGAAATCCTGAGCGCCTGCTTTCATCAAATGAGCTGCAGATTCATCATTTCTACGGCTGGATACGACGATCACAGGGATAGCTAAATGATGCGTAGCAAGATGAGATAATACCTGTTCAGCACCTAGTTCAGGCATTGTATCATCAGATAAAATTATATCCCATGAAGATCCAACGAATGTCTTCGGAAAAGCTTCAATAGTATCGACACATTCTGAATTAAAACATAAATCACCTGCCCTGAGTGCCTGACAGATATGCTCAGCATTTCTGGCCGAATATCCTACCAGCAGTATATTGAGCGTTCTGGCCATCCTTAATATTTATCCAAATTTTATCCAAATAAAAGAATTTTACATATTATAAAGCTATCATACAAAGAAGAGGCATAGAAGCCACTCAAAAAGCGGTTCACTAAAAACTAAGCTATTGACTAAGCTCTCCTTAAATCAACTAATAAGCAAGCCGTTACGAGTGCGGAAGAAATGGCAAAAATGTCTCAAGCCAAGCACAAAGACTCGACAGATATCACAGAGCATGTTGAAATAATTAAAATAATGTAAAAAGCAAACACTATTTCCACTCCAAAAATAAACTATGATAATGGAATGGCTGGGCAAGAGGCATTTAGCAGCAGACAAAAAGTATAGTTATAAAAAAAATCGCTGCATCAGCATACTACTTGCAATAGCAGTAATGAGTATCTCTATTCCCATCAGTTATGCGGCCGCAATAACAAACGAAAGAGTTACTACCTCTCAAGATCAGAAGAACATCATTGTTACTATTTATAATGGGAACCTGGCATTAATAAAAGATTCACGCAGCGTTATACTGGATCAAGCTTTCAACAAACTGGCTTGGCAGGAAGTCTCTGCGCAGATACGCCCTGAAACCGCACTATTACGCAACCTTGCTTATTCTTCAGGATTTCGCTTACTGGAGCAATCTTTTGATTTCGACGTGCTTACTCCGAAAAAACTACTGGAAAAGTACTCAGGTAAAGAAGTAACCGTTATACGCATCGACCCTGCAACCGGTTCTGAGGCTAGCGAAGTAGCCACAATCCTTTCGACTAACGAAGGAATTATTCTGAAATTTATTGACCGAGTTGAAAGCAGTGTACCTGGACGAATCGTGTTTCCTGGTTTACCAGAAAATCTGCGTGACAGACCTACCTTACTCATTTCACTGATTAGCCCATCCCAAGGCAAACATGATCTTGAGCTTTCCTACCTTACATCCGGCTTATCCTGGCGTGCCGATTATGTAGCTGATCTGAATGCAGATGATAATTGGCTTGATCTCAATGGCCTGATAACACTTACCAATCAAAGTGGCATAGCCTACCATAATGCCAGGTTGCAACTAGTGGCAGGCGATGTTCATCAAATTTACCCTGAACAGCCTACCTCCAAAAAAATGATGACATTTGCGCGGGAAGTAGCTGATAGTGCGCCAATGAAAAAAGAAGCACTCTTTGAATATCATCTTTATACATCACCGCACCCTATCACACTTGCTGAAAACCAGACTAAACAGGTTGCCCTCATGTCTGCAACTCATATTCCAGTCAGCAAGGAATTTATTCTGCAAGGTACGGATTATTATTACTCTGGACAATACCCTACAATCAGCCAGAAACTAAAAACTAACGTATCCATCAGTTTTGCTAATAAGGGTGAAGGCTTGGGAATACCGCTTCCGAAAGGAATTATCCGAGTCTACAAAAAAGATACCCAGGGAAATAATCAATTTATCGGTGAAGATCAGATCGATCATATACCTCAAAATGAGTTGGTTCGTCTCAGCCTGGGGAGTACCTTTGATATTACCGCTGATAAGTTACAAACCGACTTTCAACAAATCTCTGGCGCGCTAGGTCATAGCAGCATCGTGGAAACGGCTTATCAAATCACACTAAGAAACGCCAAGAAAGAAGCAGTCACAGTAAAAGTACAGGAGCCCATTCCAGGAGACTGGACCTATGCTATCTGAATCATTGCCTCACACTAAGTTATCCTCTGGCATGGCGGAATGGAGAATGCCTGTTCCAGCTGAGAATGAGGCCACGCTAACCTATCGGGTACGCGTCAAATACTAGAAAGTAGCTACTTTTATTTAATAAACTAGCGAATCAGATTTACCCGCATTCTTCCATTGCTGCTTCCAGCTCCAGCCAGCTTTCTTCCAGTTCAGCAATTTTTCTTTCTAATTCAGTACGGATATGATTGAGCTGGCTGATTTCCTCGCGCGTACAGTTCGTATAAGTAGCCGGATCAGCTAATTGGTGATGGATTGCAGCTAACTCTGTTTGCGCAATGGACAATGTTCCCTCAAGTTTGGTTTGCTTAGAAAGAAGCGCTTTTCTATTCGGTTTAGGTGTCTTTGACTGAGTAACTTTCTCTGGCTTAGGCTTTAATCGCTTTATAGGTGCGTGCTGATTCTCAATCCAGTTTTTATAATCTTCCAAATCGCCATCAAATAGTTGGACCTGACCATCCGCAACCAGCCAAAATTCATCCGCCACTGCACGAATCAAACTACGATCATGTGATACCAGGATTACACTACCGGTATATTCTTCCAGCGCCAGCATGAGTGCATCACGCATGTCCAAATCAAGGTGATTGGTAGGTTCATCCAGCAACAGCAAGTGGGGTCGCTGCCAAGCGAGTAAAGCCAGTACCAAGCGACTTTTCTCACCACCGGAAAAAGTCATCACCGGACGATCTTCACTGTCGGCAGCTAACCCAAATCGTCCCAGGAAGGTGCGTAATGTCAACGTTGTTTCCTTAGGAGCGAGTTGCTGAAGATGCTGTAATGGTGTCATCGATCCATCCAGCTTCTCGAGCTGATGCTGAGCAAAATAACCAATACGGATATCCGATGCGATCTCTACTCGCCCAGCGCTAGGTTTAAGTTCAGCAATCAACAATTTGATTAGCGTCGATTTGCCAGCACCATTCGGTCCCATGAGCGCAATACGCATCCCTGCTCGCAAGAATAAATTAACATGCTGGAATAGCATCTTTCCACCATAACCAAAACCCATATCTTCCACTTTCAGCAACACATCTGGGCCTCGCTCGGGCGCATCGAGCTGTAACCGATAATGACCATCATCCACATTGAGAGGTACGATCCGTGCCAACCGCTCAAGCGCCTTAATCCGGCTTTGTGCCTGTTTAGCCTTGGTAGCCTTGGCTCGAAAACGCCGCACAAAATCTTCCATATGGGCAATATACCTCTGCTGCTGCTGGAAAGCTTGGGCCTCTTGAGCGATACGTTCAGCACGAGTGCGTTCAAAATCATCGTAATTCCCACCATAACTATCAATGATCTCGGTTATGAATGTGTGCAATGCGATTCACACACGTATTGAGAAATTCACGGTCATGTGAAACGACAATTAAGCTACCGGGATAACGAGCCAGATACTGTTCCAGCCAAAGAATAGCCTCCAGATCAAGATGATTGGTTGGTTCATCCAAGAGTAGTAAATCAGCTCGATGCATCAATGCGCGCGCTAAATTCAAGCGCATTCGCCATCCACCTGAAAATTGACTAACGGGATGCTCCAAAACATCATTTGCAAAACCTAATCCATTCAGCAATTGGGCCGCGTGCGCACGCGCTCCGTAGCCATCGATCGCTTCATAGCGTTGCTGTGCCTCAAACCAGTTGGAATCATGTGCTTCACGCATCAGGATTTGCTCTAATTGTCTCAATTCAACATCGCCATCAAGCACAAACTCCAATGCAGATTGATGAGAATTGATAATTTCCTGTTCAACAAAAGCAATCGTTTTGCCAGCTTGAAGAATAATTTCACCCTTATCCGGATGGATTTCCCCCCGTATCAAACGAAATAGAGTAGATTTTCCGCAGCCATTTTTGCCAACCAAACCCACACGCTGATTGGCAAATACCTGTAAATTAACATCCTGCAGAAGTGGCAGTCCATTTTGTAAATAGGTAAGATTCTGAATATTAAGCATGAATGATGACCAATAATTTTTATCCACTTCCTTCACATATAAACTGTGATATGAAAAAAATATTTTTATTGAAGAATTCAAGGTAATGATTATTATTTCAATTATTTGATTTCAATATGTTAAATAAGGAATTCTCCATATAAATTATCAATTCTCTTGACATATAAAATAATCCACATTTTCTTTTTAAAATAATTTATTTCAATTTAAATTTGCATCAATATTTAACAAAATCATAACTACTTGATTAAAAACTATTTATTTTATGTACAAAATTTAATCAAATCAGAAAATACTATTATAAATAATTATCTTAATAATAATATTTACAACTTACTCACAAAGTTATCCACAAAAATTGTGAACAAATAATCCTAAAAAGCGATTTCATTGATTTTGATAGTGAACGTCTTTATATGCTGCCAGGATATTTTAGGAATACGCGTTCAGTTTATAAACTGGAATAAAATCAAACACTAAAATGATTCTATGCGGAGAATTGTACCAATACTATAATACCCCAAGGAAATGTATGCTTGAATACCTTGGGCCTCAAACGTAACGAAACAGAAATTTGGTTAATTCCTTACTCTGTTTATCAATGTGTATTTAAAGTCGCTACCTGCTCTGATAAGTTTTGATCATCTGTTCTTTTATTCGAATACTCAGGTACCCATTTCGCTAAGGCCCACCTGACCTCCTCATCCTTTAGCACCGGTTGTTTGGCAAACCAGTCCATGAATGATGCAAGCCATTGCTCATCAACTTGGTAAGACAACGTAATACTAAGTTTCTCATGTTGGGTTGGCAAAGTACTTTCATTTTCTGTAGCTAGTTCTTCATACAGCTTCTCACCTGGACGCAACCCAGTATAGACAATCTTGATATCTTCTTCAGTCAGACCAAGCAAACGGATCATATCTTTGGCCAAATCTACGATTCTGACGGGATCGCCCATGTCCATAACAAAAATTTCTCCCCCACCTTTCACACCGCCCATCAAGCCCGCTTGTAAAACCAGTTGTGCTGCTTCCTGGATAGACATGAAATAGCGGGAAATCTCAGGATGTGTCACAGTAATGGGTCCACCTTTTGCGATTTGCTCCCTAAATTTAGGAATCACACTTCCTGTACTTCCTAAAACATTACCGAACCGCACAATGACAAAACAAGTTTTGGATGATGCAATATGCTTGTTCTCAGCATGTAACACTGATTGCTGTAGCGCCTGACAAACCATTTCAGCCAATCGCTTGCTGGCACCCATTACATTGGTAGGATTCACAGCTTTGTCAGTTGAAATTAGCACAAATTTTTCTACAGCATATTCGATGGCTACTTCTGCCAGTACATATGTTCCCATGACATTATTCAGCATAGCCTGCCAGGCATTTTCATTTTCCATTAAAGGCACATGTTTATAGGCCGCAGCATGGAATACCACCGTGGGCTGATATTTATCAAATACTTGCGATAGTCTTGCGCGATCTTTGACATCTCCGATTACAAAAGCCATAGAGATAGCCGGAAATTTGATGAGGAATTCTTCTTGAATAGCATAGAGCGCAAATTCATTCATTTCAAACAAGACAAGCTGCCTAGGGTTAAATGCCATGATTTGACGACACAGTTCAGAGCCTATCGAACCACCCGCACCTGTAATGAGTATCGTTTTTCCGGTCAGCAGATCATGCAAACCTTTCGTATCGAGTACCACAGGCGCACGGCCAAGTAAATCGTCCAGCTCAACATCGCGGATTTGTGACACTGTCATTTTTCCGCTGACAAGGTCAGCATAGGATGGAATCGTCAGATGCCTTAACACTCAGATCTGCGCACATTTCGAGCGCCTGGCGCCGCTCACTCTGAGAAGCTGATGGCATGGCAATAATGACATGGCCCACACCTAATTTTGCTACCCATGCAGGTAATTGACTGATCATACCCAAAACCCGAACACCATGAAGACGAGCTCCTAATTTTTTGGGACTCCCCCCCAGCAAACCCACTACCTGCCAATCAGGGCTACGATCCAGTTCTTTTACCAGATTGATAGCAGTATTTCCTGTCCCCAGTACAATGACTGATTTTCGTTCCGAATTCTTTAAGCTGTAAAATCGTCGTTCTTTCCATGACCGATATAGAATGCGACTCCCTCCCATGATTAGCAGCAAGAGTAATGGCGTAAGAAATATCACTGCACGCGGCAGCAAGACAGGCAGCTTCAGCATGAATATTACAAACGGGACAATCACTGCGCCGAAAGTAACGGTTAGCAGAATCCTTTTTAAATCTGGCAAGCTGGCATAACGCCATAATCCGCGATACAGGCCAAATGAATAGAAGATAGCCGCTTGAGTGGGCGCAATCCAAACTAAATTCTCCTTGAGTGAAGCTTGAAAATCAGCAGGAATTTCAAAATTGAAGCGGAATAAATAAGCGAACCACCACGCCACGATCACTGCAATAAAATCATGAATGAAAGCAATGAGAGAGCGTTTATGAATTTTACTTGCGATCATCCTGTGTTTTAGTGTAGCGATAGCGTTGATAACAATCAAAAGCCAGCATTATAATTAAATAAATACTTCCCCACATCACCGTCAGCCAGCTCTGGGTGATACAGTCGTAACTGTTTGCCCATACTGCACTCCCTCCGACCATCAGCATCAACATATATCCCAATAAGGCTGTATTGCGATGCCCAAACCCACTCTGTACAATTCTCTGGTAATAATGCTCACGGTGTGCTTGCCAAACCCTTTCACCACGGAAAAGTCGCTTTATCAGCGTCATACTCGCATCGACTATAAAAGGTGAAAATATCAGTAAAGGCAACCACAAAGACCATAAACCTTTAACCCAACCTAATGTGCCAAGCGCTGCCGCTAAAAAGCCCAATGGTACTGCTCCCACATCTCCCATGAATATTTGAGCTGGATGAAAATTGAAGCGTAAGAAAGCCCCAGCAGAAGCCATAATGCAAAAATTAATCATGGCAAATTCCATATCGCCTGCAAGCAATGCTGTTACACCATAATAACCAAAACCAATGAGCGCCATACCACCCGCTAGCCCATCAGAACCATCCATAAAATTGTATAGATTGGACATCCAGACAATTGCCAGTCCAATTACTATCACCATAATCCAATCGTAGCCATCCAGTAAAAGCATGGCAGAAAAGCCGATGGCAACGAGAATATGGGCCAATAAACGTACCAGCACAGATAAACCCCTCACATCATCAGCAAAAGAAATAAGCGCAAGTACGCCAAATCCTACCCACAATGAAATAGGCAATGAAGCAGAAAACAGCAACCATACAAACAATATCGAGAGGATCAGACCGATACCACCAGTCCGAGGAACAGGAGTGCTATGTAACGAACGTTTATTTGGAAAATCCAGTATCCTGAGTGCATTACCTTTCACTAACCAAAAAATAAGTAAATACGCTGCTAGGAAAGATAGCAAAGGAGCTGCAACAAATTGAAAAGAAAATTCCGAATTCATGAAGCAGAATTATGCTGGAAAAACAGGCGATAGGCGAGCAAGGCGTTGAATAAAAATCCAACTAGCTCTCCTAACTTGTCAAAATCAAAAATGAGAATAGTAATTCCATTTCCAAATCAAACGCAGCTTTGCCGGCTTCTCTTTGTTCTCTTTGTCGTATTATTTATACTACCTGCGACTCGCCTTGGTGTCATGTTTGATTTGGAAATGGAATAATCCCTGTCCCTTACTTTACTGCCATATTGCAACCACTTCCTATCCAGCAAAAAGAAAGCGGTTGCATAGCTTATGGATATCGTTTCAATCAAAACTTATATTGTCATTGTATTAGCTGCATAGGTTTGATGAGCGGCCACTTCCGCAGCACCTCGCTCTACCTTCATACCCATACTGGATAAAACAGTTTCCAAGGCATTAAGACAGAAAATAACATTTTCAACTCGACTTGAATTACCCATTAAACCGAAGCGCCAAACTTTCCCAGCAAAATCTCCTAAGCCAGCACCGATTTCCAAATTGAAATCAGCCAGCAATCTACGGCGTACTTCCTTATCATCCACACCTACTGGTATATGTACGGCATTCAGCTGGGGCAAGCGATAGGATTCAGCAACCACATACTCGATACCCATCGTCTGCAAGCCGGCTTTTAGTGCCTTGTGATTACGCTGATGCCGCGCCCAAGAATGTTCCAGCCCTTCTTCGCATAGCATCAATAAAGCTTCGTGCAATCCATACAATGAATTGGTAGGTGCCGTATGATGATAGGTCCGTGAAGAACCCCAGTAACCCAATAGCAAGTTGATATCCATGAACCAGCTATGTACCTTATGTTTACGGTTTTTGACCAGATTCACCACGCGCTCTGAGAAACTCACCGGAGAAAGACCAGGAGGGCAGGACAAGCATTTCTGGCTGCCGGAATAGACTGCATCAATTCCCCATCCGTCGATATAAATGGGTGTTCCACCGAGTGAAGTTACCGTATCCATGATCGTTAAGCAGTTATAGCGCTTAGCTAGATCACTAAGAGTTTTAGCATCTGACTGCACACCAGTAGAAGTCTCAGCATGAACAAACGCCAGAATTTTTGTATCTGGATTCTTTTTTAAGGCATCTTCCACTTTCTGAGGATCAACAGGCTCTCCCCACTTGTCGTCCACCACGACGGCCACTCCCCCATGGCGTTCGACATTCTCAATCATACGCCCACCGAACACGCCATTGCGACAAACAATTACTTTGTCTCCTGGCTCGATCATGTTAACAAAGCACATTTCCATACCGACTGAACCAGGGCCTGATACAGGAAAGGTCAGCAAATTATTCGTCTGAAAAGCATAACGCATCAGACTTTTCAGCTCCTCCATCATGTCCACAAATACTGGATCCAGATGGCCCAAGGTGGGACGCGCCATTGCGGACAAAACACGCGAATGGGTATCGGATGGTCCGGGGCCCATCAAAACACGTTGAGGTGGATAAAAGATCGAAATTTTCTTCTCTGGACGAAAGTCTTGGGTGGCCATTGATATTCCTAAAATATAAAAATAAACAGTATTCTTGAAACTATAAAGATGGCGATTCTATCAAGTGATCAGGCATTTGACTATACTCAATTCCAGAAAACAACGTAACTACTCTCCCCATACTTTATGAGCTTCACCAGCCAACGCTATTTGAATAGCGATAAGTGGGTTGTACCCTTTATTGGCCATGGATTGGAGGTAACTTGAAATTCGGCAATAGGCATGTGCATAGTTGCTGACTCTGAAACAGCCCGAGACCTTTTGTTTGACTTTTGACATTCTCAGGTCCCGCTCTGCCCGGTTATTAGTAAACGACACATGCGGGTTTTTAGCAAACAGCAGTACTGCTGCTTCATGATTTTTCAGTCTTTCCCAAAGATTGTGTGCATCAGATTCGGCAAGTTTACCGCGTTTACCATGGGGCTTAGGTAGACTGATTGGCAGCTCTTTTTCGGCGCGCGTCAAGATATTCCGGTAGCGCTTCTGTAGATGGGTGAACGCTTGGTCGCTTAAACGCTTTTCCGTGCTTTTGGACACTTCTTTGCAGGCTTCCTGTAGCAGGCGTTTCATATTGCGTGCCCAGGCATAGTTATGCGTGTCAACGATAAAAGTCAGTTCACGCAACAAATGTGATCCGCACAGTCCATGACTGCAGTCAGGGTAGGATACATAGGATGGCCAGCAGTCATGAATAATGGCACCGCCATAGCGCGCAATGATGTTAATTTCTTCGATAGCAGCTTTGCCCCGGTTTCGGTGCAAAAACTTGAGTGTGATGTCATTTGACGAATAGACATGGATCCAGTCGTTCTTCATGTCAACCCGGAAAGATGTTTCATCTACATTGATTGCGGGTGAATTGAGTATCTTCCCGGTAGCTTGCTGCTCCCAGCTTGCCAGTGCCTGATGAAGACGAAGGACAAACTTTAACAAACCGGCCTCAGCGATCACGACACCTATCATCGATTTCACCAGCTTCTGCACTCGGTTCAGAGCAACTATCTGGCCGATCAGCAAGTTAATCACACAAGCCTTCAAGCCATCACCATATTGTAATGGGCCGTGCCTGTTTGGTGGGAAGACGCCTTTTACCGTGGCACCACAGGCTGGACAGTGTTTGATTTCAGCATCCACATGATCAATGACTTTTTCAAATACAATATCGATTCGGGTTCGCCTTTCAAGATCGATACAAGGAACACCACTCAGGTCTTGTGCGCAGACCCCGCAGGCGAGAACTTGAGAAATCGTAACGGTTTCATTAACGCGGGTATTTCTGGTCTGGTCTTTGTTCTCACTTTTGCCTTTGCCATTACTTCCGGGGCGGCTTAACGCGGATTCATCTTTCGACGTTTGCGAAGAGGGTTTGCTGGAATTGCTACTGTCTTTTCGGGTGTTGCGCTCAAGGAAAATAGCCGGGATCAGCTCGACAATCATAAACAGGCTGTTCATGATCGCCTGGCTTTCAGAAGATAATTTGCCTTCAGAGCCAAGACGATCAAAGTCTGCTGTTAAACGGCTGACTTCGTCTCTAACCGAAGTTTTATCCGGGCTCGCCACGTTGATGTCAATGAGTTATTATCGATAACTCCATCATAACACGGCTTTTTTTGGCGCTCTGTAAGCCCATCAGTGAGTCTAAAATAGACTCACCCGGAAAAAAACAGCAAAACCACACTGAGAATGGCTCATCGCTGGTTCTAAGGTGACTATCGTGGGAATTTATCAGTGTGGCACAAAATTGAATTTTTCTCGCCTAAAATCCTGTCAAGTCTTTTTTAAATATTTTGGGGGGCGAGTAGTTACAAAACAACTTTAGAATCAACTAAATTTTATTACCAAAAAGGTTTTGTTAGCGTTTGATTATTAGAGCAAAAGATACTGCTTGAGCACTCGTGAAAAAGTAGATTGAAGAAAGAAACAGTTTGGTTAGTTTGGTTTAATCCAAAGAACCCCGCACTTCTTTGACTAGTTTAGCCAATTTTGCTACATCCAGTATGTGCAGATCACGACCCCGCTGCTCTATCAAATTAATCTTAGCCAAACTGGCAAACTCCCGACTCACTGCTTCACGATGGGTGCTAACAAAACAGGCTAATTCAGCATGAGTGGGCGCAGGTGAGATAATGGCAGTATTTAGTGATACCATGCGTTCCCTTGCCAGGCGCCATAATTCAGCATGGATACGGTTTCGCACAGCCAGTGTGCTGAAGTCAAAAACCCTTTCAGTTAAGCGACGTACCTGGCCAGTCAGCCGTCTCAAAATAGCATTGTAGAAAGCAGGATAGGTATGAATTAATTCCCAAAAAGTTTTGTCAGGTATGGATGCTAGCAAGCTATCCGTTTTAGCGATAGCTGTTGCAGAGCGTGGCAAACCATCAATTGCTGTCAATTCACCAAACATCTCCCCTGCAGGCAAATCACACAGAATGACTTCATCGCCTGATAATGCATAATAATGAACTCGGATCACTCCTTTTAAGACAAAAAAGACACTGTTGGTATGATCCTGATAACGCACAATCTCTTCACCCGCAGCATAATGTTGCTGATGAAAAGATTGTATAGCATTTCCAAGATCAACCGATGAAAGGCCATGAAATTCCTTGATATCCGAAAACAAAGAGCGGAAAGATTGATTAAGTAGATTCATAATGATCTGTGAGACAAAAGAATTCAGGGCTGCAATTAGCAGTTCGATTAGAATAAGTTTTAACCATTTCTCAGATTAAAAGAACAAATTTGTCTCATGAACAGTGTTAATGGTATCGCAAGTAACAATTTCAATTTTTAGTTGGAGATCAGCCAAAAAATTTAATTGGAACAAAGCAAAGCTGAGCCTACCGGCGCGTAGTAATATTGTCCCCCAATCAACTGTTTTTGGGCAGAATAAAGACAATAGCGCCCATCATTCTCTTTTTTAATGTAAAAAAATTGATTTTTGTATGTAAGGTTGTTTCCTGTATACTGAAAAGAGTTATTGGAGATACATGGGCTTGCCCATAACTGAATATTATTTTCATATTCTATTAGAGTACAACAAGATGAATTTTTAATAAGTTTGTAGTTATAACTCATATTTTAATTTTCTTTAAAAATTAAAAGTTAATCTCACAAAAAAAGTTCTTTCAGGTATATATCGAGTAGGTACCGCTTCAGATAAATTAAAGTTAATATTTCTGTAAAAAAATTTATCATTTAGTAAATTCCTCCCTTCAAAAGTAAGTATTCCTCTTCGATTGGGAAATCGATAGCCAATCATAGAATCGAGCAAAAAGAATGTATCTATTCCAGAGTTTGTGATTTCTGGATTCCTTTCTTGGTTATCATTAAAATCTCGCTTACGTCGCAAGTTCTGCTTAATCGTGTTTATAGAAGTGTTGAAAAAAAAACCTTGTGGATGAAAATAACTGACAGTTACTGGTAAGCTTAGCGTTTGAATACGATCCGGCTCATTATCATCCACCCCTTTATCCTGATGATTACGTGCAAATTTTTCAAATTGCATTTCACTTTTAATTGTCCAATTTGAATTGAATATCCAATATAAATATGCTCTATAGAGCTGTTCATTTTGTTTTTGCAAATGTTCTATTTCACCATTCTCTTGAAAGAAATTTGCGCCAATTGGTACTTCTAGTTTACGCTCTGATATTTCAATTCCACCGTATAGCTTATTAATAAAATAAGTATCTAGCCCAACTCCCATTCGCCTGGACCGAGTACCATTAATGTCATCAAAGAATTGATTGAAACCAGCCACTTGCGTTGGCTCTAACGATTGTTGAGCTATCAGATGAGATTTGGTTGCTTCAAACCATGCCGCTCTTAATCTGACAGAACTTGTAATATTCCACTGTAGACCAAATTTGGGATTAAATTTGTCAATTTTTTCGGTAAAAAGCGTATTTGAGAATGCGTCATAACTTAGTGCTAATGTTGCGTCTATATTCCTCAGGAGAAAATTGGTGTTTGTGTAGATGTAAGCACTTTCACGTTCTAACTCTTTAGACGTTTTTATACTATTGATTAGCAAATTGTTATCAAATCGGTAACCACTTCCTCCAATTATTGAATTAAAACTTTTTGTCCTGAATATATGCTGAGCTTCAATCTGAAAACCCTTATTTCCTAGGTCAGAATCTAAATTGTTTTGACTTAGGATTTCAGAACGATCAATGTATTTTCCTGAGAAAATCAGGTCTTGATTGGGTGATAGCGCATATCGCGCGCCTATTCGTGCAATATCCTCTCTTAGCTCTCGCCGATAGCTTGGGTCATAATTTCCGGGATTGAAATTCAACTGAATATCCCCATGGCCACTCTTCCGTGTCCGTAATTCAACTTGCACGTTGAATTTGGGAGTTAGGGCATACTGCATGAATGCATTGTAAATATTGTGAATTTGATCATTATTGTTAGATATTCCAGGATCGTTTCTTTTAAACCCTTGAGTATCGAAATGAAATTGCCCCAAACTAACTGAGGCACGATCATAAATAGCTGAGGCCACAACCTCATCCCCTAGGGTACTATTGCTACCCAAAATGCCAGAGGAAACCAATTGCAGCTTGTTACGTTCCATGAGCGGAGCAAATTCGTTAAAGCCTGATATTGCCGGACCTGTAGTCGTGATGATATTGAGATCAGCGACGGCCAAGTGGGGCTGCACTGGGTTGATATTGATTGGTTGCAGCAGTTGCGCCTGCAATAATTCACTGACACGGGCAATTTCATGGCGCGGAATGTTGACATACGCATCCGAGAGGAAGCGGTGCGCAGAATGGTTTGTTGGATCGAGGCTCAGCGATTTAGCAGTTTCCATCAATGCGCGCTTTTCAAAACCGAGGTTATCATATATGCGGGCAAGGCTTGAGCTACGTCCGGCTTGATCCTGGTCAAGTAGTAGCTTTGACCGATACACCGCTCGATTATTATTCAATTCTATCGACTTCTGGATGTCACGTAGTGCTTCCACTGGCCGGTTTTGTGTCTGTTTCTGAATAGCATCATATAACCACGGTGTGGGATCATTGGGATCTCGCTCCTTGGCCAGATCAAATTGGGTACTAGCAAGGGGGTAACGCTTTTCTTCAAAATAGGTCTTACCGAGGTAACTGCGTATCAGTGAGTTAGCAGGATCAAGGCTTGCCGCAATTTCGATTTCGACGTGACCTGCTTCCAGTTTACCCTCACGAATTAAAGCCAATCCCAATCCCAATCGAGGCATAGGATCCGCTTGATCGAGTTCGATCGCTTGGGTAAAAGTTGCTTTGGCTTTTTTTGTGTCAATTTGCAGTAAATAGGCAAATCCGAGTACGGTTTGTATTTTGCTCAGGTAAGGATTCAAATTAACTGCTTGTTGGGCTGCTTCCAAAGCGCGATCGAGATAACCGGTAGACATGTGCAGTTCAGCAAGTCGGGCCCAGGCTAGAGCATTCTTTGCGTCAAGGCGGATTGCTTCTTTCACATTATCAAGCGCTTCTTCCATGTGAAAGTGCGCCTGTTGTGCATAGGAAAGTGTCAGCCTGGCAGTGGACGAGGTACGATTGGATTCAACAGCCCGATTGGCCAAATTTAGTGCACTTTCTTTGTTGTTTTGTACTACTGCAATAATGGCTTGTAAGGCATACGCATCGCTATCATTTGGTTGCAGCTGAAGAGCTTGCTCAATGTTAACTTTGGCTTCATCCACTTGTCCCACAAAAAGCAGCAATCCAGCACGATAAGTCAGTATGTGCGAAGTGAATTCTTGTGGGTCAATTTGATCCAGTATTAATAGTGCTTCAAACAGTCTACCTTGGCGATATTGTTCCACAGAAGAGAGCCAGATCGATTGCACGGATTCAGCAACAATTTTTTCATCCAGCCGATGATCAATGATGATAGGATAATAAAGCGCCCACTGAACTGCATCAATGGGGCGAACAACACCTTCTTTGCGAGGTGGCTGATCTTTAAGGATATTTGCGGCTTCATGATTCGCTAAAATCAGGCTACCTTGCTCATTGCTGGCATTTACTTTGCCTTCATACACCACGATATTAGCTTTGCTTTGTTCTATCCCAATGAAAAATTCCGTACCTTCTACTCCCGCATTGAAGAAGGGGGTTCTGATCTTGAAAGGCTTTGGAGTACGGGTGATAATATGCATTTTGCCTTTAAGCAGATCTAACAACGTACTTTTTTCTTCTGGTGGATCTACAATAGTGATGGTCGTTTTCTGATCAAGCCTCAGTATGCTGTCATTGCTCAGTCTAAGAGATGCTCGGCTGTGAGAACGTACTCTCACCATATCTCCTTGACATAGATCTTGATACCTTTCTACGCGATGCCAGCGCTGTTCTCCTGCTCTGCGTAGCTCTACGATACCTTCTACTGAAACAATATGTGCTGCTATAATGGTACATGATGCCACTGTGGCAGCAGCACTTCCGCTATATGTACTACAGTAAAAAATAAACAAGGTCATTAGTAAAGCTAACCATACTAATTTCAATAGACTCTGAATATTTTGTCTTTCTCTCCGGCGAGCCAACATTATTACGCCTTGATCTATAAATCACCTCTCCCACCCATGTACAAGAATAATTTTATGCAAAAACCATATTAGCATTATTGATTAAAGCTCATATCATTTTTTATAAATTTTCTTGATATTTCTCAAAAATTCTATAAAAGAAATTGAGAAAATATTTTGTTGTGTAAACAATCCTAAAAGTGGCTTGTAGAATAATCCAACTAAATTATTTTCCTGGCATATGAGTAATGCCATCCCATAACTGAGGTGGCGTTATGCGATAATTCTGACAAAGATTCAGAAAAAAGTGTGATGGCCCATCGTCAGGAAAAACCTGGAGAATTTCTAAAAAAAATGTACATGCAGCAGTCCAGTTCTGTGATTCATAGGCCAGCAAGCCATTGGCAAAACCTTCACATAACCAAATTTGATCATCATTAGCCTCTTGCTTGCAGGCTATGAGCTCTGCCAGATCGAGCGGAACTGTTTTACCGACAAGTAGAATTTTCCCCAGAGGACGTACCAGAAAGTCATCTAAATCCTCTAGTATTTCTTTTGATAATAACAAGCGTGTTTTAAAATATTTATTTGCACCCTGAATGCGATTGGTAGTGTTAACGATATCCCCGACAGCGCGATATTCATAATGGTGCATAGCACCGACATTCCCCAATGTCATCTCACCTACATGCAGACCAACTCTGGTAGGCAACTGAAATTCTCGGTTATTCTGATTAAAATGCTCAACCGCCTTGATAATCTCAAGTGCGGCGAAACATGCCTGTCTACGCTGAAAGGATAGCGCAGTTGATGCAGCCCATAGGGCCAGCATCGCATCTCCCTTTACATCAGAAACGATACCATCATACTGTTTTACTGGCTTGAACAAAGTTGCATAGTAATCATTCATCAACAGCCTAAGCTCTGTCGGGCTCAATCTTCCTCCGAGCTCTGTATATTTATCAGCATCTGTATCCATGCAAATACCATAAAGTAACTGGCTGCTTGCTGTTTCTTTACCTACATTATTAACAAAATCGTTGACTACCATTTCAGGTACATACTTGCCGAATGCTTCTCTGAGAATCTGGCGCTCTTTAACAGACCCAGTATATTTCAATAATATTGCAGCACCACAAGCCAGTAGTGCCTGTGTTAAGGGTATAACTACAGGAAACCATAAGTGTGCTGTCTTGAACAGATAATAAACCCCATAACCATATAAAAGTACTAACATGATGCCCACCAGTGCAGCACTTTGATCCGACAAAACTAGAAAAATCATGCACAGCATGAAGCCAAACAAGAAAAGGGTAGATAGCGCACCGATCAAAGGTATCGACCGCATAGGATGGTCATCCAGTAAATTGGCAAAAGCGGTTGCTGCAATCTCGACGCCACTAATCTGCAAACCATCTGATTGGTTAAATACAGTGACATAATCATCCCTTAACTCATCCTGCTCGCTAAAACTACCAGCAGATACCCCGATAAAAATAGCCCTGCCTTTTAAATCGAGCTGTTCAAATTTGGCTCCGTCAGACTGCAAAACCTGATGATACGGTATTGTTCTTATGGTACGGGGTGGTCCATAAAAATTAAGATATCGAGTTTCGTCTCCGGAATAGAGATTGAGCAATGCACGTATGAGCTTTTTATTACCATGGGTGATAAATTGACTTCGAGCCAGTTCATGCTGCATCTCATCAACCAGTTTTGCATTACTGACAAATGCATTCCGCAACGTAAACATCAAATCCTCAATATCGAGATCATGTCTGTGAATCGGTATTTGGGTTGCGAATGACGGATTCACGACGCGTAGCAGGCGAACGAAATCATCATAAGCTTGAAGCGCGAAAATCTGTAACATAACTGATGGTAATGAGGGAATATCGCCCGCACTGACATTGAATGCCCAATACTGTGTCACAGAACCTCTGGGCAAGATGAAGGGAACAGTGGCTCTTGCAGCATCTGCAATAATCGGCAAAATTGGCAAACGCCAAGCACCGATTATTTCTGGGTAATCCCGAAAAAAAAGCTCTTTTTTCTCATTCGTATCATCTAATTCAGAACCAATTCCACGCTCCGTTTGACAATCAGCGAACTTTTTCTTAGTCTGGTATGGAAAAGAATCCGTATCCCGCGAATCGATTAATCTTTCCACCAAAACAACATTTCTGGCTTTTTTGATCGCATGCGCCAGTTTTTTATTACTTTCAGGTCTGCTACCACAAGCTCCGAATCTCAGATCAAACGCGATCACTTCAGCGCCGGCTACAAAGAGCTTATCTATTAAATCAGCATGCAGATCACGTGGCCACTCCTTTGGATTGAGTGGCAAACTTAACGCAGAAGCAGATGATTGGTCAAGTGCAATGACAATAACATCAGGGGGGGGAGTTATTGCGCCACGGAAATAAAATAACCAGCTTAGACCATATTCCTCCTCTAGAGCTGCCCCTGCTGGAATCAAATATATCAAAACCCCAATTAAGCCAATCGATAAAGCTAAAACAAATCGCTGGGGCCAACTGCTCATATTTATATATTAACTATTCATCTCCAAGGCATCCCTTTTCATTAATTCACCACTTATCGGACTGGAGTATGCGGGCTAGTTCGGCAAGAAATTTCAAAAAACCGATTATGGCACAATCCAACATTGTTACCTGCATGGCTTGCTATAAAAATTGGCGCTCGAATATCTGCACGATTTCAATTACCGCCCAGATTTAGGGTAGAGAGTTTCTTTAGGCTATGTCGTAATTAATTGTTGAAATTGTCTTATTTTCCCAAGAGACAATAGAAAACAAAGGGTTGGTGTAATGTTTTGACCGAGGCGATCAATCATTCTATGCCATCCCAGATAATTCCCGAGATAACGTGTAGCTACGCCATGAAACTTCATCATCCATTGCTTTAGCCGGCTGTCATAAGCATTGACGTTCTGAATATGGTAGATGTTGTTTATAACTCGCAGACCTGCGGCAACATTGACTGGGTAATGAACAATTCCTGCATGCCTGGTAATCTGTTTGTATGCAGGCATACTATCAGTACATAAAATGACGTCCTTATTTAACAAAGGCGTAAGCGCTGATCCGATTTGTTCCGCACTTGTGCTTTGCAGGATACAGCCAGCAGTTTCACCATGACGGTCACGTACCACTAGCACGGGTATCTGTTCTTTTGATGTGCCTCTCATAGCGGCTTTACCACCCCGTTTGCGCGAGGGTCTGGGTAAATGGCATTGTCCTTTAAAAGATTCCAGGAAATATGTTTCGTCAGCTTCAACAATGCCATTCATTTTGTTAGATTGGCGTGTTGCCGGTATTCGCAAAAAACGATGCCGCCACTTAAAGCTGGTGTTTTTGGCTATCCCGCAGCTATTCGCGGATTTGCGTAGACTTAATCCCTGAATCAGGGTTTGCTCATAATGAAGCCATTTGTCTTTCTGGCGCAACCGTGCCAATGGCGTATTGGTAAGCGCATTAAACGTGCGTTTGCATTGACGACATCGATAGCGTTGTAACTCGCAAACTTTACCCCAGCGATACAATTGCGTGTCCATACAGTATGGGCACGCAGGTTCATCATTCAGGCTTTGTTCAATCAACGTAACGACTGTATCAACGCTTACTTTTCCTTCTAATCTCTTTCGAAGCTTGTCTCGCTGGCTACGACTCATGCGATCAATTGATTTCATCCAAACTTTGAATTCCATTGTTTTCATGGTGTACTCCTCTTTTTACTTCCTGATACAGATTAGACACTCATTCAACACTTAATTGTGACATAGCCTTTCTTTACAATAATTGCCGCATCTTCCACTATAGTAATTGCATAATATTACTAAACTCGATAACACAGCTCTATAATTGGAATGCATCAATCCTAATTGTCACAATTGCGCGATTGCTAATCAATACATCACGGCTCTCTAAACATGGAATAGCAAACTTACTGTTCCCAATAACAAGAATTTTTCTCCTTGATTCAACAAATCATAATAATTTGGCTTAAGGCGATTGATTAAATATCGGCCTTTATCCAAGCAACAAATATTATCCATTAAAAAACTAAGGTGGAGTTTCTTGCTGTTATTTTTACTAAATCCTGAGCTAAGTCTCGCCACACTCCCTTCAACTAATCGCGATCATTCAGGATTTAATTGCAAAAGAAATTGCAGGAAGAATGACGGCAACGCCATTGCCGCCAATTTAGGATTTGTATTAATTGCTTTCGAAAGGCTTCGGTGTAATGACTGTCCCTTCAAAATCACCGGTATAAGAGCCGAAGAATTGTATCTTAGGATCAATAATCAAAAGGATCGCGGCTCCCTTTGTTGCCCAGGAACCGGTTGCATTGGCAAACTGCCCTGTGCCCCCTTTGAATTCTCCTGTCTCCTCGACGGTAACTGTCTGCGTCTCAATATCAATGCAAGCTGTTCTCGTCAAGACATGAAGATTCAAAATGTCTCCATTCTCAAAGATATGCACACCACGAGTTATACCCAGATCCTGCTGGATATCCGTCCCATCTGGGCAGTCGTCAGATGGCGCAGCAGCGGTAATATCCTCTACATACGCCCGTGAAATTATGCGACCTAATTTGCTAGAATTGATGACAAAATCACCTAAAGTACCAATGTTACCATCGCCGGGATTAATCACATCGATTTGTGAAGTGGCAATAGTACCTGAAATGGTGCCAATGTAAGGTATTTTGTGAACACCGTTTTCTTTTTCAGCAGCAAATACTGTCCCTGCAGCTAGAACAATACCTATTGTCGCGCTGAGCATAATTTTCTTCATCGTGATGTTTCCTCGTTTAGTAAATTTTAAAAATGCGCTTTTCTATCAGAAAAATACGCAAATTCAATTTTAAGGATTCTCAATATATCTTCTCTGTGACTTTCCTCACATCACAGACACATAAACAACACGACAATATTCATTAGTTAACAATAGCTTGTATAAACTTAGAAATTATGAAGATTTTGGCTGACCGGTGAATTGAAATACCAGGCAACGGAGAAAACGTAATCTTTATTAAAACCAATACGTCCTGTTAATTTCTGGCCCAAAGTTGATAATTTACAATTTCGGTCATCAGAAATGAACGCTATGAATTTTCCATTCCACAAATTCATTTCAAGAACAATATTATTCAAATCCACCAAATCTCCAAATGCTGTATAAAAGCATTTGATAACGCTTTCTTTCGCCGAAAATACGGCATATGCATATAAGTCAGAGATTTGCGGAGGAACAGCAAGGAATGGTGCAATTTCCTTCGAATGGAAAAGTATGGATAAAACACGTGAAGGAAAAGGCATGCGCTTATTCTGTATATCAAAACCGATCCCCTGAACAATGTTAGATGAAGCAACAACAGCTGCAGTTATATCGCCACTATGGCTGATACTACCCGTTGCTCCTTTCGGCCAGATAGGTGCACCGTGGTCATCGCGTAGAACTGGGATATTGGGATATCCTATTTTTTCAAGTGCACAATGAGCGCAATACCGTCCTGTGCAGAGTTCCAGTTGGCGCTTAATATTTTGTCCAATCAAAAGACCATGCTCCGACGGATGCAACACCTGCCAGTCCCTTACTTCGTTACAGGAAAAAAAGCTAAATGATGTTTCAACAAAAATGGCTTCAAGTGATGAGTAAACTGGAGAAATATTGTAAATCTGGGCTAGCATTCAATGAATACTAAAAAAAGCGAATGATCCGCAACTGGAAATAATCGTCACGACGCATGCCCGTCAGTATTTCCTTGGGCGGCTCAAATAAATTCTGGGTTGCAGGAATATTCAAAAATAAGCGTGATTCTAATTCAATTTTCCACTTGTCAGTCAAACGACGGCTGGCACTCAGACTAAGTATTGTTGCCTGGGTATCGAGATCAACGGTATTACTGGCAAGAAGCTCGGAATTTTGCGCATCATTAAAACCAACCCGTATTCCGAAAAAAATGTCATTGTTAAAAGGTGTTGGCGGAGCGGATGAATCGCGTCCATCATAAAGATATTCCAGCAAAAAACCCACATCCTTGTTTCCTCCAAATACCCCATAATGTGTGTATTCAAAACCAGCCACTAGAGCCGCAAATTGCTTTCCTTGGCCTCCACGAGTAATGGCCTCCAACTTCCACAACCAATTCCCAAGTGCACTTTGAACGTCAATACTGGTTTGGTGTATGAGATCATAAACTGGAATCAATCCTGTAGGAGGTTGATTATTTCCCTGACCAAAAAAAGGAATCAAACTAGGTTCTCGCCCTACACCCCAGAAATGGGCTAGACCAATATCCCAATCACCAATAGTCTTGCTCCATCTTCCAGCAAAACTCGGTTGCCAATGATTAAATCCATCCAATATCCCATCATTTCCACGGACAGGAGGTTCAAACAAGAATCGCCCTCTGGAAGAAGGAAAAGTTCTCTCACGAAAATAAGGTAAATAAAATAGACTGAAATGACCATAATCACTTGGTATATTCAGATTCAGCATGGGCTGCCCTAATTTTTCTTCACCGCTAAACTTTTCTACTAGATCTGTCTGATTGATGATATCGACCAGATGTCTTGCCTCTGTTGTACCCCAAAACACTTTTCCTACACCTACGCGAACATCCCAGCTTTTTTGCATATACAACCAATTGAATTCCCGAACATCCAAATGGGTTCGATTATTGTCTTGGCTATCCAATCTTGCAAAAGGTATAACAGTCAGTCGATTGCTACCTCCATTCCACTCATGGCGAAATTCTGGCTGAAGCATAACGGAAGGGTTAAGCATGCTATCATTTTGTTGTATCAACGCAGGGGATTGAGTAAAAAATCTGAAATCTAGAGCAGCCATACCTGCCCATTCGGCCGCTCGGGCAAAGGTTGCGAAAGATATCAGCCAGAACAGTCTCAGGATATTAATCGCAACCTTTAGAGTCACCTTCTTATCTCACATTCTTAAGGGCGTTCTCAGAAAAATCTCCTGCGCTAGCACCATTACGAAAACGGTAATTTTGCCGCAATAATTCGGTGCTCTTGCCATTCTGGTGATTCTCCATATTCAATTTTCCAGCACGCCAGTAACGATCAACATATTGATTATATTCACTAAAAACAAGCGTCTTTAGCAAAGCACCTTTCCGATCGTAAAATTCTATCTTGCGAGGCTGATACATTTTTTTATCGAGCCATTCTATTTGCTTGGTATAACCTGAGTGTTCGTACACGGGTGTATTTTCTATAACGAAGCAATCATTGCCATCAATTGCTTCATCTCGCAAATAGCGATAGTTATATTTTTCCAGCTCCCAGGATGAAATATCCTCGAAAGCAAATTCGCTTCCAACAAAAGGTCCGGATTTGTTAACTGTTGCTATTCGCTTTACTCTTTTTAATGATGGTAGATAAATCCACTGATCATCCGGTTTAATACCATGAGAGTAAGTTAATACTGCCGTTCCTTTCACATCAGCCGGGGCATGAAACACTCCCATTTCTTTATCACCATCACCATCCACCTCCAGTGTTTTCACCAAAAACTCTCGTGTACTGACTTCACCCTGTGCATTACGCAAAGTCATGATAGCGTCATGCATGCTGTCGACGTAACCATTATCTCGCCGGTTAGCCTCAGCTTGAATGGCATAACCTTGCTCTTCGGCTGTTTTTGCTGAAGCAGCTGGAGCCACCAGAAAAAGGGTGATAAAAATTAAATTATATAGTTTCATTTTTTTTCTCCTGTAATAAATAAGCATGATTAATCAAAGATGATGCCTTACTCTCTTTCTCTTTTTGCCCCCATTGATCTTGAGTAGAATCTACTGGATTTCTGAATGATTCAACAAACATCAGTATGGGGGGCAGTAATACAAAATCTGCAAATAAGCCGAGTGCAAAGATCATCGTGGTCAATATCCCCATTTCCTGATTGATCTTGAAACTGGAAAAGGCAAAAATAGCAAAACCGAGGATTAATATAAGTGATGTTATCCAAAGAGCATTTCCCGCATGGGAGAATGCATAGTGCAGCGCAGTTTCAGGTGGGAGTCCCTTATCTTGACGGGCATATTGATATTTAGTCAGAAAATGGACGGTATCATCGACCAGAATACCTAACGTCATTGCTACTACGACAGATGAAGCCATGCCTATCTGCCCTACCAAATACCCCCATATGCCAAAAACCATCACCGCTGGAACGATATTGGGAATCAAGCTAAGCAAGCCAAGTGTTAACGAGCGAAGTAAAACTATCAGTATCAGAGAAATAATTGCAAGCGCCATTATTTCACCACTGACCATGCTTTCTATGTTGCGCTGCCCGATATGAGCAAACAGTAACGTGATTCCGGTTCCATCGTTACGTTTTAGTTTCGAGGCATTCTTTGCCAACCACTCCTGTGCCCGTGCTTCCAAATTAAGTACTTCCTGACTGGAAATACTATGAAGTGTCGCCGTAATACGTGTCGCAGATTTGTTGACATTGATACGGTCATTCAGATCCAGACCATAAGGAAGAGACATTTCGTACAGCAATAAAAACTGAGCACTCATGTCTGCACTCTCTGGTAATCGATACCAGGCTGGATCGTCGCCATGCATATTCTGATTCAAGCGCTTGAATATATCGGTAATAGCGAATACATGAATGACCTCTGGCTGTTTGCGGTACCACTGCACAAAGGCATCAATTTTCTCTAAAAAATCTGGATCACTTATTCCTCCTTCTCTTCCCTGCTGCAATGAATATTCGATTTTATAAATACCGGTAAGATGCTGCGAAGTGTAATCAGTATCACGACGAAACTCGACGGAAGGATCAAAATATTTCACATATTCGTCATCCAACGTGTTTAATGGAATACCTATCACCAAAACAACAACGATAGCAGTCGATCCAATAAAAAATGCATTGCGATAATGGATTATAAAACGCGCGAGTTTTTCCCAATCCTCGTTAACTCCTAACCTCGGACGACCGTTGCCAGGAAGCAATGACATTAAAACAGGCTGTAAACTAAATGTTAGCAAGAAAGCAATACCTACTCCCATAGCCGTGATATTGCCTAAATCACGGAATGGAGGTGAATCACTGTAATTCATTGTAAGAAAGCCAATAGCAGTCGTCAGGTTGCAAAAGAAAATCGCCTTGGCATTTTCCTTGATGCTCGCCAGGATAGCTTTATATAACTCCTGACCTTGATTGAGTGCCTTATAGTAGCTCGTCAATAAATGAACTGAATTTGCTACTACCAAAGTCAGTAAAATAGTAGGAGCTGGAATACTGGATGGAGAAAAAGCAATACCCAACCATCCTGCCATCCCGACTGTTGCAATAACCGAGAGTGTCACCATTATTAAACCGATCAGCATCCCCCATATCGATCTCAGGAAATACCACAAGGTCACGACTATGATAATCAGCATAGCGGGCGTCAAGGTACGCATATCCAGCTCGGAGGATTCGGCAAACGCTGTATCCATCAGGATGGAACCCGTTATGCGTATATCTAAGTCGGGATAGCTAGTTCGCAATGTATTTGCCAACTCACGGACAAACTGGGTTACCTCGCTAGTTTCTGAATCCTGATTCTTCCCCGGCCTTTGAACCACGACATTGAAACCCATCACGCTACCATCGGGTGAAACAAGGCGCTTTACCAAAAGAGGTTCTCGTAATGCGTAATCCTTGATGCGAGCAAGATCGGCTTCAGTCAAGTTATTCGCATCGATGATCAGATCTTCCACGGTCACATTGTCACCAACGGCGTAGCTATACTGAAAGTTAGCAAGTGAGTCGACGCGAGTGGAATGAGGTGTTTGCCAAAGATCCTTGGTCAATTGCTGAGCAATCTGCATCATTTCCAAGGTAAAGACATCTCCATTAGCAGGCGTCAATACCAGGAGCACATTGTCATCTCTGGTATAGGTTTTCTGCAAACTCTCAAAAGCTGCCAGCTGAGGATTATCCTCACTGAAAAACATGCGATAGTCCGATTTAAACTGCAAATCTCGCATACCATAGCCGGCCATTATGCTGAATCCAAGTACCAGCAATACTATGACCCACCGCCTATTGAGTATTGATTCAATATATCTATCAATCATTTATAAGTCCTTAAATCACTTAAATGAAATCGGTATATAAAATTTCTGAAATGTTATGCATGAAATCAAAATTATTAATCTACATGCCATAATTTCAGTTCGTTTTTAGCTTCTGCATTCCGGAAGCTAAAGTATCCACCGTGTGAATCACCTCGTCTTCGGTCAGATTACTGGTAATAAAGAACCGCAATCTCGCAGCTGATTCTGGAACAGCGGGATAAAGGATAGGATGAACATAAATACCCGCATCTAATAGATACTGCCCCAATTTCAGACATAACACTGAATTACCGGTAATGATAGGAATAACACCCGTCCCGGAAGCTTCACCCGTATCAATATGGTGGGTTTTGGCTCGATCGAGAAATAGTTGTGAGCGGGCTCGTAGCCGAGCGGCACGTTCTGGTTCACGCTGGATAATTCGGGCTGCTGCCAATGCAGCAGCAGTATTAGACGGAGAAATCCCTACGCTGAATAATATGGCTCCGGCTGCGTTATACTTGACATTTTCAATTAATGCTCGCGAGCCACAAATATAACCACCACAGCTTGCGAAAGACTTGCTCAAGGTACCCATCCAAATATCTACATCAGCACCTTTGATGTCAAAATGATCATGTGAACCTAAACCTCGTGGACCGATTACGCCAACAGCGTGCGCTTCATCCACCATAAGCAGGCACTGATGCTGCTTTTTGATCTCGATGAAACGAGGTAAATCAGGGATATCTCCATCCATGCTGTAAACACCCTCGATTATGATCATGACGCGCTCATAATGTCGTCGGTTTTCTCTCAGCATCTGATCCAACGCTTTCCAATCGTTATGAGGAAAAGCCATGCGCCTCGCACCAGACAGTATGCAGCCAGTTATGATGCTGTTATGAATCAAAGCATCATGAATCAGTAAATCGTTGGGACCAAACAAGTGACTGATTACCGATACATTGGTGGCATAACCGCTTACCAGAGCCAATGCAGCTTCCGTATCATGGATTTCAGAAAGCACTAACTCAAGTTCTTGATGTAGTGGAATTTCTCCTGACACAATACGGCTTGCTGAGACAGAAGTCCCAAATTGGTCAATCGCGTTTTTGGCTGCGGAGGAAACTTCTGGATGACCTGACAACCCCAGGTAGTTATACCCTGAATAATTGATGTACTTCTTTCCTTCAAAATAAGTGACATGATCGCTGATCCCATCATGAACACAGAAATAAGGATTCTCTACAGCCAATGTCTGAAAAAGTCCCGCTTTTTCTTCAAGCACTTTAAAGCCAGGAAAGTGCTCAAAGCTTGCCGGATTATGCTTTATTCCAGCTACACCCAATGACGCATCTAACATCATCTCTGTTTTCTTCTCATTACGTGTAAGCAGTTCTTTTAGTAGTACACGCTTTTCTGCGTCAGACAGATTTTTTACTCTATCCATTTAGGCTCTCCTCTTCAGTCAATAATTGATTAAGCAGAATATTTACATCCTGTTCAGTTAATCGATCTATCAACTCGGAAGATTCTCCCTCTTGATCTATAGTTGAAGTTGATACCGCTGGCATGATCACCTTATCTAACAAGAGTCGAGCAAGATGAGTAAGATTTAGTCCTCTCATCAGCTCCAATGTAGAAAGCCTCACTCCAAATGCTTGATATATTTCAGCCTGCAATTCGGCTGCCATGAGTGAATCGACTCCCATTTGGGTCAGTGATAATTGATTATCGATTTTGCTGGTATGCAAACGAAGCGTTTTGGCAACCAATTCACCTAATAAGCTCTCAACTGCTGTAACTTGTTCAGAAGGTGGAAGCATGCCGATTTCTCTGGAAAATCTGACTATCGCTGACGATTGCTCGGTAGCAGGTACATTCATCAGATGCAAAAATCGCAATGAATTTCCTCCAGTCGGCTCAAATTCTTGCCAGCGCGGCCAATTGATATCCATCAGTCCATATTGGGTAAACGACTCCTTCTCCTGTAAATACTTCCAACATTCAAGCGCTTGTCTGGCCGACAGCGTAATCATGCCCATCAAGGCCAAATGTTTTTTGACTTCTTCACTGTCTACTGCCATACCAATATTGATGGCACCCCAATTGACGGTCGTTGATGGCAATCCCATTGCTTTACGATGCCATGAAAGGGCATCCAGAAAAGTGTTGGCAGCCGCATAATTTGCCTGACGTCCATTACCGATCAGTGCAGACACAGATGAGAACAAGACAAAGAAATCAAGAGAGTAAATTCTAGTCAGCCTATGAAGGTGCCAGGCACCCATGGCCTTGGCCTGCATTGCTGCTATCATGCGTCCGGGAGTCAAATCAGCAATAGGGGCATCATCCAGCACGGCTGCTCCATGAAATACTCCCTTAAGAGGTGGCATCTCACTCTCAATCCGGGCTAACAGATGTGACAGCTGATGTTCATCTGAAATATCTGCCGCAACTGCCATGACCTTAACTCCCTTGTCACGAAGTTTTTTCAAGGCTTTGTCAGATGCTTCCCCGACAGGACCTCGACGACTGACTAGTACCAGATGTCGTGCGCCTTGCTTCTCCAACCAATTAGCTGCTTCCAGTCCAAAACCACCAAACCCTCCTGTAATCAAGTAAGAAGCAGTGGGGTTAATCAAAGCTGATGTTCTATTTGCAGTCAGAACAGGGATATTCTCTCGATTCTCTAAGGAAAGCACAGGGGTAAGTGTGCTATTGGTTTGAGGAGTAGCTAGCAGCTCTAGTGCTTCCACTCCGGATAGCAAATGTACATTGGTGGTGGGTACTATATTTTTGCGCAGATATTCACTCATCTCAAGCAGAATTCTGCTAAACAATAATGGAGAAGATAATGCTAGTGCTACAGTGTCTACATGTGAGCAGTTGCCACAAAAAATAGAATTTACTAACTTGCTTCCATCACCTATCTCGTCGATGACAATTTCATAAACATTTGTTTGTAGCACAAGATTCTTGAGTGCACTGTGGTCAATCTTGTTGGAATGAATCCAAGCTCGCACTTCAAAAAGGGTATTACACGCAGATAAAAGCATTTGGGCAAGATCAACCTTTCTGGCATCAATCACCGCAACACCATTTAGCGATTCCAGAGTCTGCAAACGAGCATCTTCAGAGCTGTAAAGGATGGGTTTGGCCCCCAGCCATAGCGCAACACAATGAAAAGACAACGCACAATGACCAATATCCGCATCAATTAAAATTGACTCACCTGGTTTTACACGTATAACATGACTCAATGAGTAATACGCAGGAACAACTGATGTCATTAAACTGACAATTTCACCTCTTGGTAAGCTTTCGAGTCCAGTCAACGGAAAGATTTGTTCTGCTTCCATAATACAGTGCGTTGCTGGCATACCCTTGCAAGCAACTAATACGTGATCTCCTTCCTTCCACTTTTTAGCGGATTCACCAACCTTTCTTATGATGCCTGTTGCAAAATACCCAGATAGTTTTTCACTGTCAGTAAGATCTCGATTCAATCTCGTTAAATTGACATGATCAAGCTCAACTTCTACTTCATTACTCTTAGGAACAGTACGATATTTCTCACGGAACACGGGTTCATTTGTGCAATCCAAGCTAAAGGCCTCAACTTCTGATCCACTTGCGATTACTCTAGTATTCCCCTCCGCAGCATCGATCTCCATGTGTTTTAATCTGTGAACATATCGTTCACTCCCACGAAACGCTACATCGTCTTCTTTATCATTGGCGAGTAACTCCATTTTCAAGAGATCTGTTTGTATATCGATGTCTGAATTATCCAGATCCACGAGCGTACAACGGAAACCAGGAAATTCATTTAAAACGACTCGAGCAAACCCAACCAAAGGTGTTTGCGTCAAGTGCTCAACCGCATCCTGGTCTACGACCGGCTGTGCACCTTGAGTAATGAAGTACAAACGAGGTGGATTTTCTTTGAATACTTCGCTCAATAATTGAGTTATCTGCAATGCGGCACAGGTCTGATCAATTCCAACTGGATCGGCCTGCTCAGGAAAAGCTTGCAATCCCCAGAGATAGGCTATTCCCACGCATCCCTCTTCTTTGGCAAATTGCAATAAAGTTCTGGTACGGGCTAATTGATCCGAATTGAGTTCATGAATTGCTGCATCCTGCTGCTGATAAATATAGGTCGTATCAATCGGTATAACACGATTAACATCTCCACTTTCCAATGCCTGGCATAACCTCTCAGATACCTCATTTGCGCAAGTGAATACCAGCCATGTTCCCTTACGCGGCACCTCCATTTGCAAATTCTTTTGCTGCCAGTCCCAGACGTAACTCAGTTTGGCAATTTGCTCAGATTGCTTTTCCTGTTGTGCTGCCAGGGCGCGGCAATACAATCCCTCAATTTCGACACAAAGATAACCATCGTCATTGTATAAGCTCAAATGCCCTTCTATGCTGTCTGGATGAACGTAACTTAGTGTTCCATGACACCAAAGCAGTTTTGATGGATGACGATAATAAGTAAGTTTTCTGATGGAAACAGGCATGTAAAAATGATCGTCATCTTCCAGACATGCGATCAGTGATTGAAAACAGCCATCCAGCATAGTGGGATGCAGATAGTAAACTCCAAAAGCTTCCTCCTGTTCCAGAATTAAATCGACTCTTGCCAATACTTCAGCATGACCACGTCGCATCTGCACAATCGTGCGGAAATACGGCCCATAACTGAGTCCACGCTGTCCCAGGCTAGTATAGAGTTCATCAAGGTCGACCACTTCGGTGCACCGCCCTGAGATACTTTCCAATGACTCAGCTGATGGTGATTCAATCACTCCAGCTTTTACCTTACCCGTTGCATGAAGCTGCCAGTCAAAGTGATTTGCTGGTTCTTTGCTAAAAAAAGCATAATCCCCTGTTTCCGGATTAAGCGTGATATGTACGACAGGATCCTTATCAGACTCAAGAATAAGCGCTTGATGAAAACTCAAATTCTCTAAGGAACATGTCGTGTCACCAAACAATTGCGCATGTGCTGACAATGCTGCTTCGATATAGGCTGCGCCAGGCATGACCACCAGACCATCTACTCGATGATCGTTTAGATAGGGTAAAAACTGGTGATTTAACCTAGACTGCCAAGTCGGGTGGGGATCAGATAAGCGTTGGTCAAGTAAAGGATGCGCAGGAAAGCCAGTACGCTCATGCAAAGAATTTTCCTCTTCACGCCAATATATCTCTCGCTGCCATGGATAACTGGGAATCTTTACATAATGGGCATCAGCTGCATAAAGTCGTTGCCAATCTATTTTGCAGCCGGCCGTGTATAACCCCGCCAAAGCCAGATGCAAGGTACGTCGCTCTGGTGACCCGCGTTTCATAGAAGCATAAGTCAACGGCACGATATCTTGCTCGCGACAACATTCTTTAATGGCAGTGGATAATACTGGGTGAGGCCCAACTTCGAGAAAAACGCGATGACCATCGCGTAATAAGCTTTGTAATGCTTTAGCAAAATAGACGGGCTCGCGGATATTGTCACACCAGTATTCAGCATCATAGGCTATCTCCCTGACCATATCACCTGTCACGGTCGAATAAAGCGTTAGAGCAGGCAGTGAAGGACGCAAATCAGCCAGTTTTTCACGAATCTGCGGCTTCAGTTGCTCCATGAAATGGCTATGGTAGGGTACTTCTACTTGTAAAAACCGGTTAAATTCTCCGATTGATGTCAGGTAAGCCGCAATCTTCTCAAGGCTAGCAGCATCGCCCGCCAAAGTCACGGTAGACGGACTATTGATTGCAGCCATGGAAACTAGGTCGTTGTATGGTTTCAGTAGGTTGATGCACTGCTCGAATCCAAGACCAACGGCAAGCATCTTGCCCATTCCAGAAGCCTTCTTTTGAATTTGACTGCGGTGATAACTGACTTTGACCGCATCTTCCAAGGTGAGAACACCCGCTACATAAGCTGCCGTCACTTCTCCCACACTGTGACCTACTACTGCTGCAGGTTCGAGTCCTAGAGAACGCCATAAGGCAGTTAAAGCAACTTGCATCACGAAATTTGATGTTTGGGCGATGATGGTATCGGACATGCGTGACACCGATTCATCAGCAAGGATTTCGTCCAGAATTGACCAACCGGCTATGCGCCTGAAAACCGTATCGCACTTTATAGCTTCTTCACGGAAAACAGGTTCGGTATGATACAGCTCTCTCCCCATCGCCCACCATTGGGGGCCCATACCTGTATACACAAACACCGGTCTGGAATATGTGTTATCCGGCGCCTTACCGGACATCAGCCATTCACTCGCTCCTTGTTCAAGGAAGAGCTTAAGTTGTTCACGCATTTCCTCCACGGATTTCCCAACAATGGCAATTCTGTGTTGATGGTGACTGCGACGGCAAGCCGCAGAGTAACAAAGATCTTCAAGAGATTCGGAAGCATTTTCTGATAAACGATTTAGCCAGGATCGCGCCAGCTCCTTGAGTGCATTTTCACTTCGTGCGGATAATGGCAGTACATATTCCTTGCTGGCATCACGCTCGATTCGATGCGATATTGCCACTTCGGGTGCATTTTCCAGGATGACATGCGCATTGGTTCCACCGTAACCAAAAGAATTGACACAAGCAAGCGCTTGGCTAACACCGGGCGCCAATTGCTCCAGTTTCTCAGGTAATTTCAACCTAAGCGCTTCAAAAGGAATAGCAGGATTAGGTGTATCAAGATTCGCCTGAGGTGGAACAAGCCTATGTGACAAGCAAAGTGAAGCCTTAATCAACCCAGCCACTCCTGCCGCTGCTTCGGTGTGACCAATATTTGCCTTGATTGAGCCGACCAGGCAGGACTCGTCAGGATAACGTCCTGCACCAATCACTGAGCCGAGAGCTTTCGCTTCCAGTGGATCTCCCACCGGTGTACCTGTTCCATGTGCTTCAATATAATTAATCTTTCTGGGATTGATGTCATATTTGCTACATACACCACTGATCAACGCCGCTTGTGATTCCGAGTTAGGCACGGTGATCCCATTGGTTCGTCCATCTTGGTTTACACCGGTACCACGAATCAGAGCATAAATAGCATCTCCATCATTCAAAGCAGCTGACAAAGGTTTGAGTACCACCACACCCGCGCCCTCTCCTCGCCCATATCCATCAGCACGGGCATCAAAGCTTTTGCTACGACCATCTTTGGCAAGGAATCCACCCTTGCACATGGCGACCGGATACTCAGGTCGTGTCATGATATTGACGCCCCCTGCCATAGCAAGATTACATTCCCCATTCCAGATCGACTGAGAAGCAAGATGCACCGCAACTAGGGAAGATGAGCAGGCTGTATCCAGGCTCATGCTGGGCCCACGTAAGTCAAGAACATAAGAAATCCGGTTGGAGAGTATGGTCATCGTGGATCCAATGGCAGTGTGTGAACCAATCAGATCTCTATTACTACTTCCCATTTGAGTCAGTTTATGATCGAGTGTGAACGCACCAATAAAGACGCCAGTATTGGTGCCCGCCAGAGAATCAGGTGGGATACCTGCATCTTCCAGTGCTTCCCAGCTCGTCTCCAGCAACAGACGTTGCTGTGGGTCCATACACTCGGCTTCACGTGGTGCAATGCCGAAAAACATAGCATCAAAGGCATCAATGCGCTGTTGCAGAAACCCTCCTTCCCGTACGTAGATTTTTCCAGGTTTATGAGGATCAGGATCATAAAAGCGACGTAAATTCCAGCGCTCCGGAGGAATCTCGGTAATTCCGTCCTTGCCACTTACAAGCAACTCCCAGAAGCTTTTTGTATCGTATATCTCACCAGGAAAGCGACAACCAATTCCAACTAAGGCAATAGGTTCAGTGGCATAAGTGTTGGGTAAGATGGGTTTCATCTGATTTTCTCCTTACAGCTGGAATAGTGAGTGACCATTAGAAAATCCTTTTTAGTGATTGATTAAAGACATCATTTGCATGTGTCGCATAGTAGCGACTGAAAAAAGCAAATTCTGTGAGAAAGTTCACAAGAATTGAAAAAGCAGGCTAGAAAAAAATAAAAGCGTCGTAAATTCCAACGCTCTGGAGGAATCTCGATAATTCCGTCCTTGCCACTTACAAGCAACTCCCAGAAGGTTTTGTATCGTATATCTCACCAGGAAAGCGACAACCAATTCCAACTAAAGCAATAGGTTCAGTGGCATAAGTGTTGAGTGAGATGGGTTTCATCCGATTTTCTCCTTACCACTGAAAACTGAAATAGTGAGTAACCATTAAAAGATCCTTTTAGTTATTAATTACAGATATCATTTGCATCTGTTGCTTGGTAACGACAGAAAAAAATAAACCTTGAGAAACGTCATAAGATCGTAACATTTTGTTAATAAATAACTTTGTGTTAAATATTATTTAGTCTTCTATTGGGGATTTGAATCCACGGCTCTTATCAACACTACTCAATCTCGATGTGCAGAATGATCGTTTCTTGCCTCAGTTGCACAAGAATTACCTAGTCGGCTTAAAAGAGATGACCGGTATGATTCTCTGGTTGGGTGTGAATCACTTTCACCGCATGCTGTCCATGTGGCTTGGACAGCGATTGTAGCTGTCGAAAAGAAGGGAACTTGAGTCGGGATGACAATCAGGTCGCGTCGGGCAGCCCTGAGCTCTGATAACACACTACGATTTGGAGCTATTTGCAGGCTGGACCATGTGCTGAGAACTAGGTTGCTATATCAGTCGACAGGAATGGCAAGAGTGGGTGTCGCCTGAGATTAAATATAAAGAGCAATGCCCTGGCCTATCGATTCCGCTAGATACGACGGATAAGGCGTGTTAACGGGATGAGAACAAACTCATTTATCCCCTTGCGCCGCTAATATACGCTGCTGTCAGGGGATCAGTAGGCGTTTCAAAAATATCGCGGCAATGGCCAAATTCAACCAGATGACCAATGCGTTCGCGCTCCTTTACCCAGAAAAATGCTGCGTAATTGGCGATACGACGTGCCTGTGCCAGATTGTGGGTCACAATCACGATGGTATAGCGACCGCTTAACCGACTGATCAAATCTTCCACTACACTGGAAGCAATAGGATCCAGCGCACTGCACGGTTCATCCATCAATAAAATATCTGGATTCAGCGCTAGTGCCCGTGCAAAGCATAATCGTTGTTGCTGACCGCCCGATAAGCTCAATGCCGAGGTGTCCAGTCGGTCACAGACTTCCTCCCATAAACCGACGTCGCGTAATACCTGTTCCGTAATGGCCTGAATGTCCGCTCGCCGGGTGATACCATGTTCACGCAACGGCAAAGCGATATTGCGTTGAATGGACAATGGAAAAGGAGTTGGTTTCTGAAACACCATACCGATTTGCTTACGCAACTGCTGTACATTGCAGTAAGCATCAAAAATATTTTTGCCATCAATCTGTACAGTACCGTCGACACGGCAATCTGGGATCAAATCGGTTAGCCGGTTAATGACAGATAAAAAACTGGTTTTTCCACAACCGGAGGGACCAATCAGCGCAGTAATGCAACCCCGATAAATATCCAGTGTTACCTTGTCGAGCGCACGCTTAGTGCCATAAAAAAGTGATAGATCCTGAACCTGAATAACAGGTCCAGGGATGCAACAATAAGGGCCTGCTTGCAAGGGACCGAGCGTATAGGAACTGCTGTTATCACATGGCAATTGCGTTGTGCTCATTACTTCAGGAGTTTCAAGATGGGCCGTAATATCAGCTTTTGATTTCATTCTGTCCTCAGCTTTTTACGTTGCCAAAAATGGGTGAGTTGTAGGGCTACTATATTAATCACAAGCAACAATAGAATGAGCACCAGCGCCGAAGCATAAGCGGGCGCATCACCCCCCGGTACATTCATCGACAAATCAAAAATATGCAGCGCCAGTACACGACCGGAATCAAGCAATGATTCGGGCATACGATCGACATAGCCACTGGTAAATAACAGTGCTGCCGTTTCTGCCGCTGCTCGCCCGATCGCCAGTAATAATCCTGCTGCCCAGGCTGGAGCCGCTATTGGCAACAACAAATGAAATAATATGGCTACGCGCGACATACCCAACGCCGCCGCAGACAAACGATAACTCTCCGGCACAGCGCGTAGTCCCGCTTCTGCCGTACTCACCAGAGTAGGTAACAACATACATGCCAAGGTCAGGCCACCGGACAAAATGGAAAACCCCAGACCCAGATAAATGCTGAAGAAAGCATACCCAAATAAACCAAATACGACGGAAGGTACCCCTGCCAGCACCTGCAAACTGTAACGCACTAAGAGACCGAATAGACTCATGACAGGGATAAATTCTGCCAGTAACACGGCGGTCGCCCAGCCGAGCGGGACTGCAACCAGCAGCGCAATCACTAAGACCAGCAAAGTGGATACCAGTATGGAACCGATACCGCCTGAACGACCTGCATCACGCGGCGCATCAATTAGAAAATCCCATGATAGCAGCACGCTGCCACCGCGAATCAGATCGAGCAGAATCCACAGAAACACGCCACATATGCTAAACACCACAAGATAAATCAACATCTGGACGACATGATCGCGCAGCAGATGATTAGGCTTGTCCATAACGGTACTGGTCTTATACATGGCGCTCCTTTCCGAACCAGCCGGCCAAACTCGTCAACACCATCACCAGCAATAACAGCAGCAAACCCGATACAAACAACACTGCACGATGATCTCCCATGGCATAGGCCATTTCCAATGCAATATTGGCAGTGAGGGTACGAATGGGCGCAAACAAGCTGTCTGCATGCTGCACCACATTGCCCGCCACCATCACCACCGCCATGGTCTCTCCTACTGCACGCGCAGCTGCAAGCAAACAGCCTGCCACGATTCCTTTGCGTGCCGCAGGTAGAACCACGCCATAAATCATGCCCCAGCGCGAAAAACCAAGTCCTGCTGCCGCTCGCAAATATTCGTCAGAGACAGCCATAAGCGCCACATAGCTCATTAACGCCAGTGTTGGCAAAATCATCAGCGTTAAGATCAATATCGCGGTGAGCAAGCTCGCACCGGGTGGGTGCCATTGATTGATCAATGGCACCAGTGTCGTCAATCCCCAAAAGCCGAATACCACTGAGGGGATACCGGCCAATAATTCAATCAGTCGCCGATAAAGCATGGCAACAGCAGGCGATGCGTAATAAACCATGAACAGTGCTGAAGCGATACCCAAAGGGATTGCCAGCAAGAGCGCACCACTACATGCATAAAGAGTACCCGCCACCATCGGCAACAGGTTATATTGATCTTCCAGTGGATGCCAGGCATCATCAGTAAAAAAGCGTTGGGGCGCGATATGCTGCAATGCTGGCCAGGATTCCAGCATCAAAAACAGTATGATCAACACCATGATGAGTGCTGCGATCATTGCTGTCGCGCACAGTAACCTGCGCAACCAAGTATCAGTCGTCGCTGACCGGAACAAAATACTGTGCTTCCACCAAATCATGTGCTTGCTCCGTGCGCGCAAAATCGATGAATTGTTTGACCAATTTTTTGGGCATCTTGCGGGTGACCAGGTTGAGTGGACGGGACAAAGGGTAAGTGCCGTTGCATACATTGGCAACCGATGCAGCTACGCCCTCAAGGGGAAGCAGTTTGATGGGCACGCCGCGGTGGGCATCATACTCCGCGGCACCGATGGAGACATAGCCAATTGCATGAAGGTTACCAGTTACAGTCTTGATCCCTTGCTGATTATCGCCGATGATGATATGCGGTTTGATAGCACTGTTTTTTAACTGAAAATGGGACACAAACAATTCCAGCGTGGAGCGTCCTTCCGCCTTGTTGACTACCGTGATGCGTGCATCCTTGCCACCTACTTGCTGCCAGTTGGTTATTTTGCCGGTGTAGATATCAGTAATCTGTTGGCGTGAGAGCGTGGTAACAGGATTGCTCGCATGAAGGATAATCCCTACCCCATCCAGCGCAATGGTAAAGGCCTGAAGATCCTGCTCATCCGGCTTCATGGCGCGTGATACCATGCCGATATCAACGATACCCTTGCGTGTATCGTTGATTCCGCGCGAAGAACCACCCGTTTGCACATCTACGCGCACACTGGGATGCATGGATTCAAACCGCCGCCCTAACTCAACAGCTAACGGTGCAATCGTACTCGATCCAGTCAGCACTAGTTTGTGTGAAGTAGCCATGACCGTAGCACTCAACCCCGATAAAACCAGCGTCACAATTGTCACCCAAACTAAATACCTTAAAAATTTCATGAATGATTCCTCCTGCGTGCATGATAACGCTCTACCCAGTTTAGCAAGTATGGTGACATATGCTGGCGTTTCCATTCTCCTGCAATATATTTGTTGGCTTCCGACCAGGTGGGATAAGTATGGATCGTTCCAAGAATTTTATTAAGACCCAGGCCATGTTTCATCGCCAGCACAAATTCTGCCAACAGATCACTGGCATGTTCACCCACAATGGTCACACCCAGTATTCGGTCTCTGCCAGGAACGGTGAGCACTTTGATAAAACCATGCGCTGCTTCATCAGCAATGGCACGATCGAGCTCTTTCAGCTCATAACGCGTCACTTCATAAGCGATGCTACTTACTTTTGCGTCCCGTTCGGATAATCCCACCCGTGCCACTTCTGGATCAGTAAAAGTCGTCCACGGAATCACAGAATAATCGACCTTGAAGCGCTTGACATGGCCGAACAGCGCATTGACTGATGCATACCAGGCCTGATGCGCAGCTGCATGGGTAAACTGATAAGGACCCACCACATCGCCACATGCATATATGTTGGGATAAATTGTTTGCAGCCAGTTATTCGTTTCAATCGTGCGCTTGGGTGTCAATGGAATACCCAGCTCCTCCAAGCCGAGTCCTTCTGTGCGAGCTACTCTACCTACCGCGCATAGCAAAGCATCAAATGGCAGTGCTTCTTCTTTACCCGTTCGATCACACACGATCAATAGTTGTTCATTATTTATAATTTCGCAGCGGACGGCTTCCGTCTGAGCCAATACTCGCACCTTGTCCGCTTGTAGTGCAGCTTCAACCTGCGTAACAACTGCTTCGTCTTCACGCATCATCAAGCGATCGCGCTCGACTTGCGTGACCTGGCAGCCCAAACGGGCGAACGCTTGTGCCAATTCACACCCGATTGGCCCACCGCCAAGCACCACCAACCGTTCAGGCCGCTGCGTGAGTGACCAGATAGTTTCTGAGGTGTAGTAATTGACTTGCTCCAATCCCGGAATAGGCGGAATAAATGGCCGGGCACCGCTTGCAATCACAATCGCGCGTGTGGTCAAAGTCTGTTCGTTCACCGTCACCGTCCAAGGCGAGGTGATACGTGCTTCACCTTCTATTACCTCAACTCCTAACTGAGTATAACGTTCTATTGAATCATGCGGCTCGACCGCATGGATGATGCGGTGAACGCGCGCCATGACATCACTGAAATCATAGTCGAGCGTCACCTGCTTTATACCTAGCGATTGAGCATGTTCTACCTGCTTGACAAAATTCGCCGTACGAATCAGTGTCTTGGAGGGAACACAACCATAATTGAGGCAATCACCGCCCATTTTGTGGCTTTCAATCAGCGTCACCTTGGCGCGCGTAGCCGCTGCGATATAAGATGTCACCAGGCCAGCTGCACCTGCGCCAATTACTACCAAGTTGCGATCGAAATGGCGCGGCTTAGGCCAGCGAGCATATAGCCGCCGCCGTTTGATGATGCCGATTGCCCAACGTGCCAGCCAAGGAAAAACAGCCAACAGTAAAAATGATCCGGTCAGTGCAGGTGACAGAACATCGGATAGACTGGAAATGGCAGCAAGCTGGGTACCTGCGTTGACATAAGCTGCTGACCCGGCCAGCATACCGAACAAGCTTACCCAGAAGAAAGTACTGACGCGAATCGCCGTAAGTCCCATCAGCAGATTGATCAGGAAAAAAGGAAAGGCAGGCACTAGTCGCAGCGAGAACAGATAAAATACACCATCCCATTCTAGGCCCTTGTTGATCGCCTCAAGACGATCGCCAAAACGGCGTTGTACTGCATCGCGAAACAGGTAGCGTGCAGCCAGAAGAGCAAGTGTGGCACCTAGAGTGGCTGAAATCAGGACAACTGGCACCCCTATCCAGAATCCAAACATCGCCCCACCTGCTAGCGACATGACGGCGGCGCCCGGTAAGGAAAGTACTGCCATGATGATATAGGTTACCGCGTAAAGACTGATCACCTGAATTGGCTGCTCCTGATAAACCTGCACAAGCGCACCATGACTCGCCTTAAGTGCTTCTAGACTGAAAAAACGTCCCAGATCGAAAGCAAAAAACAATCCAATCAACACCAATAAAAACCCGAGTAACCACCAGCGTTTGTTCATGTAGCTCCTTGGATTACCAAAATTATTTTAATTCACTACACGAAGCCCCAAAACGAAAACAACTGTAACAACGATGATGCTTCATGCTGACCGGCACTTGCAAGCTGTCCGCAAGCGTTTCAGCCAGCGCATAATCTGGATCATCATCCACTAGGGTGCAGGCATACACATGCATTCTGCCATTTATTTTGACCACCATCCTGCTGAATGCACACATGAACTGTTGGCGAGTCTTTTCAGTTTGATAGGTAATCATGCAATGTGTAGTAATTTTCGGAACGTTAACTTCTGTCTTGGGTGGATGAAATTCTGGAAATTCGATACGAGGTAAATCGCCAGGCAAACCCGCTGCCTCGAGTACTTCGCTAAAGCGTGTGGCTACTTCTTCTGCTTCCATATTGGGAATAACCTGATTAGCAAGGGAGAGCGAAAAGCCCATTCGATAAAGTTTACGCATTCCTTCCAGCGCATGGGCAAACATACCCCGCCCCCTCCCTTGATCATGCTGCATTGCGTCGAAATGATCGAGGCTTACCCGGAAATGCAACGGATGAGGTCGTTTGAGCAGCGGCTCAAGCTGGTGAAGACGCTTGATCAGCGGCTCTGTCGCATTAGTGAGCACCAAGCAAGGTCGATGCTGCAACGCAGCATTTAGTATGCGCACGATATCCTTGTTGATAAAAGGCTCGCCGCCGGTAAAAGAAAACTGCTGCACACCGAGTGATATGGCTTCGTCGATGAATGGCTTTACCTCATCAAAACGTGCTAATTGCAAGCGGTTATCGCCTGGTTTTGAGCCTTCCAGGCAAAAAGGACAAGCCAGATTACAAGCTGTGCCGGTATGAAACCAGACTTCTTCTAGCCCATGAGCTTGAATGAAGCCACGTAGATCGCCTTCTGGTGTGCGATACCACAAATCAGATCGCTCCGTGCCAAGGACTGAGCCACGGATAACCTTTGTGTCCATGTTTTAGCAGCATCCGCTGCTTGCTTTTCTACTTACCTTATCATCATCGAAAGGTAGCCCCGTGCCACAGCCTGGGAAAATACCAAAATGACGATCAAAATTCCCATAAAAATCGAAATGTTCCCTAAAACGGCTGTCGTGCAACATGCGAAATGTGTTGCCACAAACGGGAAATTGCCGGCCTGTTTCAATCGCATGATGCTTGTCCAGGATGAACAGATGCGGGTAGTGTGGAATCGTGCCACGATACACGACGGATTGACCATGATCTTCACAAGCCAGCTCCAAATTATCCAGTTTGAATAAGCGATAGGTTGCGGAATAGAAGCGGATATTACCGGTGCGTTCAGCAAGTTGTACGTTGCCAATCGTCACTGACCGATCTTCTACCAGTCGAGGATCAATAAAGCCACAACGACGCGAAAGCTGTAGAAAATCGTTCCAGTATAATGCTCCACCCAGGCACTCGCCGTACAAAACAGGATCTCGCGCGAGCACGGCAGGAATGCGTCGATCACTATATACATCCGAAAAATACAATTCTCCACCGGGTTTCAGTACCCGCCTGGCTTCGCGCAGTACCGCTGCCTTATCCAGCACAAGATTAATTACGCAGTTGGATACAATGACATCAATACTGGCATCTGCCAACTCAAGTTCATGCAAACGCTCGATATCGCCATGCAAAAAGCGGACATTATTCTTGGCATAGCCAAGCGCCTGACGATGATAGTCTTCATGTCGGCGCGCCACAGCCAGTTGCTCTTCAGTCATATCCACGCCAATGATCTGACCCTGCTCTCCAACTAATTGAGACAACACATAAGCATCCCGCCCAGCACCACAACCGAGATCGAGTACCGTCAAGCTACTCAGCAATTGCGGCAGCACCAGACCACAGCCATAATAGCGACTCAGCACTTCACCATGCACTTTCGCCAGCAACGGTTTGATATACTCGGGCAGTCCTGCATCCGTACAGCATGCATTAGTTTGCAGATCAGCAGAGCTGGTCAACGTTTCACCATAGTATTTCTGAACGATCTCTTGCATAAGATTTCTCCTATCGTAAAAATTATCAGGAACGGCGAGTGTGATACTGCTCTGCTAATTTATCAGGCGACATGCCACATGCAAAGCGGATTGCCAATTGACGATTGTGCCAGGTACGCCGCCACCAGCCGTCACGTTGCCAGCGACGTGGATCAACCCATAAAGGTTCCAGTAATGGCTGAAAATGTCCCAAACGACGCAGTCCTTGCACCAATGGCACCTCTTCAAACAGCGGCCAAGGCGCATGCCCCCCTATCGAAAAATAGGCATCGCGTTTAACAAATATACCCTGGTCACCATAAGGCACACCAAAACGACTGCGCAGGGCAATAGCAGGCTCCAATATCAATACTGGCCAGGCACGCGGTGCGTCAAATTGAAAGCGAAAATAGCCCCCGACTGCACTTTGCTCAAGCGCCTGAGTCATCGCAGCTAAGGGCTCGGCAGGCAAACGTACATCAGTGTGCAGAAACCAGAGTACCTCACCTTGTGCCAATGCCGCACCTTGCAACAACTGCCGTCCACGGCAAGGTTCACTAGCTACCCAGCGCGCATCCTGCTGAATACACACATCACGACAAGTTTGACTATTCGCTCCATCGACAACGATGATCTCCGCAGGGCGATGCGGCAATTCTTGTAACGCTCCGAGTAGCTGTACCAATTTCTCTTCATCGTGATAACACGGAATAATGACACTAAAACCGAGCATGATAAATTTTCAAAGCGAAAGCAGTGGCGCATACTAGCGCACGGAGCTGGCGCCGCGCTGGTCGTACGTCATGTTGTAATAGCGTGATTAACTTCAAGCAGTCTTCTAGCTTATCTACATCAGAACGTTGCTCCAGCATCGCAATAGACTGCCCTGCCCTTCGGCAACAATCCATCAGTGCCGCACCCAACTGATCAGTGCTCCACGGCAGATCAGCCAGCACTGGCCATGGGGTGCAATTAGCCATCAACGCAATCCCCCCATCTGTTGCTGGTATCAACACGGTATCATGATGCTGCAAGGCAGTACGGCAATCTGCATAATCATTCTTTGTCAGTGATGGTGCATCGCTACCAATATAAACCAACTGCTTCAATCCCTTGTTACGTAGTTTGCAATCGAGCTCATTGAGGCGCTGCCCAAGGTTGCCAATTGTTTGGGGTTGTATCCATACTGTCATGGATGATGGCAACAAGGTTCCTGCCCAGTCATGATCCTCCTCCGATGCGGGTGCAATTACTACCAGATTATTCCAATTCTTCGCATCTTCCAGCGCACAAGTCAGAAGTGCTTGTGCGATCTGCTGCGCTCTTTCTATGCCTACGCTGGCTGCCAGACGCTGCTTGCCAACCCCCAATGCAGGTCGTTTACATACCAAAACCAGTGCTATTTCATCCATAATAATTACTGACGATGAATCGATGAATCATTGCTCACTAAACCAGATATCACCATACCAGGCTGTTGTCGCACTACCAGTATTATCCGTATCAGTCATGATGGCTACAGCATCGACCTGAGGGGGCTCCTCACCAAATAATAATCGATAATCAGCGCGCACATCGCGGTGCTCGCTAACCCATTGACCGACTCTCTTAAAACCAGATTCTACTGCAATCATACGTGCATTATTTGTGAAAGCGTTAAGCCAGCTACTCCCAACTGGCTGCTCATTCGACCACACATAATTGATGGCGCGAGTACGCCAGAACGCTAAACCTCCTGAAAACACAACGTAAATTCTCAACGGATAATCATCACCAGCACGGGTGCGCTCATCGTTACCTACCAATATGCTGTCAACCTTCCAGGTCCAGTTAAGGATGGGTGTCTTGCCAAGATCGATATTTATCTCGCGATAAAGCCCTGAGGCAGCAGCCCTGCTATCAGCGCGCAAAACGATTTTTCCATCATTGTTTTTAAGTGCATAGTGCGTTTCCCCAGCAAATACTTTCGACTGCCACCCGTTCAGATCGCTTTGGGAAAAACGGGCAATATCGACGCGTTCACTTCCCGCCCATGATAAAAGCGGAAGACAAATAATCATAACAATCATCCAGTACAAAAATTTTTTCATACTAGTCACTATCTTGTGCAATCTTTATCTCCCAATAGCACTGCTATCCAGTTAACCATAAATCCATAGATCCTTGAGAGATAAAACCCGAGAGGGATTGGGAGAGGAGTAAAATTGGTGTGCTCGAAACAGCAATTTTTCAACCCAGGAACTCAAGCATGAAACATATTAACATTATATTTCACAACTGCTTAAGTACATTTCACGTTACCGTTTTGGTTGAGTGGCAGAACGCCATGAAGCGGGATCGCCGGATGTAGATACAAGCTGCTGAACGCAGCTTGTATCAGTGATTGATGTACAGTTGGCAACAAGCTTCGCTTCTCGATCTTCAAATGGCTTTCAACAACCATGCATCTTGCCATTTTTACTTGGGGGCTTTACTGATTCACTGTTCCTTGCTAGCAGATGCTAATATACAACGTACACTTGGTATCTTTTGCGAAATCATCTTCTGGTCACAGTAAGTTACCAATTGCGTGTCAGCAGATGAATCCATTCGTTTAATTTCCAACGCAAGTGGCCAAATCCTGAGTGTCTACGCCGTATCAGCTAAATATTTATTGGTACGCCTTGTTTAGCAGTTATTTCATACTTCTTTCTCCATGCGACAAGGGGCAAAACTGATAAAGCAGCCGGAATCCTTGGTTGCTCCACTGCCAAATCCTACAAATCTTTCATGTACTCAACAGCTTGATCTTTGCTTTGCTCAATCGGACAATAGTAACTCAAGTTATTGATTAATTAAAAATTAATTTTCATAAGATTGCCATTCTAGCAATTATCTGGCAGCTCTTTGTATACAAATGCATTCTTGCCTGCCTACTTGTCATTCCTTAGCATCATTATGCAATAAAGTTGGATTAGTTTGCTCCATTGCTTACGTTTTGGTGCAAGTATTGCTTTGCTTTATTGATAATTTTTGCTTATGGAGTCAGCTAAGCGAAGTTTAAAGTCGCTAACTACCGGAGCGTACATCTTAAGTACTCAGTACTTGATAACCTTAATCCACGGATATCACAAAAAAACTCAGTACCAATGTAAGGAAATAAAGTAAAAAATGACTCAAATAATCGTGTTATTTCGTAACTAATTAATAAGTTCAACTCTCCAATTATTCTTGTGTTTCAAGCAATGAGTATTGAGATTGAATCTGTAGAAATTATTTGTGATATCAGGAGGTTTCAAAATGAAATTTTATTACTCGGTTCTGTCTTTATTGCTATTGGTACTCATTTCTGCCAAATGGACAGAAATTAGCGCTAATTCAGCAATATTGGGAGAACTTGTGACTTCAGCATCAGAACAACGCCTTGATGATCCAATTCCAGCGCCAATTCAAAGAGGATCAATCCGATTGAGACTGAAACAGATAGCAAGCGGCTTAACTGCGCCAAATTGGGCAATCCCTGCTCCAAATGACCCTGAGCATTTGTATGTTAGTGATCAGGACGGAAAATTGTGGCGCATCAACCTCACTACTAACAACAAAGAAGTTGTCCTGGATTTTTCTGATCTGTTGATACCTTTGGGGGCTTCTGGCAGCAATTCATTTGATGAACGCGGCTTTCTCGGTTTTGCCTTTCATCCCCAATTCGCTGAAAATGGCTTGCTGTACACCTATACTTCAGAGCCCGCAGGAGAAAAAAGCGATTTTTCCACAATTCCTCCTAGTGCTAGCCCCAATCACCGCTCGGTAATCAGGGAATGGCGGCTAAATCCTAACAACTTGAATCAGTCCCAGGCTAATGTGGAGGAGATGCGAGTGTTAATGACTGTGGATCAACCCCAATTCAATCACAATGCTGGTGCACTTAATTTTGGCTCAGATGGCATGTTATATATTGCTTTCGGGGATGGTGGCGGTGCTGATGATCGTGATGGTCAGAATTTTGGTGGTGTCCCGATGATTGGGCATGGTCCCAATGGCAATGGTCAGAATACCAGCAATCCTCTTGGTAAATTACTGCGGGTTAATCCAGCTGGAAATAATTCGAGTAATGGGCAATATGGTATCCCAAACGATAATCCTTTTGTCGGCTCAGATACGGTACTCAAAGAGATTTATGCTTATGGTTTTCGTAATCCATTCCGCTTTTCGTTTGATCCCGAAACTAACTTGCTCGTGCTTGCCGATGTAGGACAAAACGATATTGAAGAGATTAATCTGATTCAAGCGGGCGGAAATTATGGCTGGGGGCTAAAAGAAGGAAGCTTCCGTTTTGAGCCCAACAGTAATGAACCAGGATTTGTTACCGATGCCCAGATTACAGACAACTTCATCGATCCTGTCATTCAGTATGATCACGACGAAGGTACCGCTGTCATTGGTGGTTTTATTTATCGCGGTAAGGTTATCCCTGCTTTAGAAGGTATATATCTATTTGGGGATGTAGCCAAGACTGGTAATGGCGATGGCAGGATATTTTATTCTGACGGCAGCAGCATCCTGGAAATGGATTTGACCGAGCATACACAACCTGGCTTTTGGGTGCTTGGTTTCGGACAGGATGTCGATAGAGAGCTTTATGTACTCGGCAACACGACCGGTATTCCATTCGAAACCACTGGTGCAGTCTATAAACTGGTGCCCAATGCCAGTTTTGATTCTGCCGTTCTTGAGATACCCGCAGTAGATGTCATTTTTGATAACAATAATAGCGGTACTTTTCGTGCTCGTTTGCAGCTTGTTCAGGATAACCAACCACCCCGCTTCGAACTAACTCAAACTGAACAACTGGCTGATCGTTTTCGGGGGGACAACGCTAGCTTTAATCAGACCACCGGTGAGCTATCGATTCCGTTTGTTGATATCCGTGACACCAGTGGAAATATATTCACCTTTGCGGCACAGCTGCAATTAGTCCCTGACCTGCCAGTGCTAACTTTTGAGTTAAAACAAGTTGAGCTTGTACGGTAAACAAGTAGGAATTAATGTCATTACTGATGTTTATTGGTGCGGGAGGGGGAATCGAACTCCCCGCTCATACCCATGCGCGATGTATGTCAATGCATCCACCCCGCCTCAATTGCTGTAATCTCTACATATAAATAACTGATATACACAGAAAAGTTCTCGAGGCTATCATTAACACCGTAGGGCTTTTTAGCTTTTCAAAAAAAGTTGGCAAACTCGGCAGTCAAATTAATGACATGATTGCCGGGAAGAAATCATTTGGAGAAAAAATAGCGAGGCAGCTGGAAGAAAAGTAGGCGCCTGGTAAGCCACCGGCTGCGTATGCACCTGGTTGACAATCCAAGATGCTACGCGCTAAAGGTTAGGAGCGATTTTATACATCCACGCATCAAGCATGGAGAGATTATTATCATTGACCCAAATCATGCACCAGAACCGGGGGATGATCTTGTAGTGATTTTGCGAGATGGCGGACAAATGGTGAAAGTCTATCTCTACAAAAAACACGGAGAAATTACACTTGGATCAATCAATAACAATCACAGCAACATTACTGTCAGCCTAGATCAGATTCAAAAATATGCATTATGTTGCAGCAAGACTGCCAAGTAGCGTGTTTGCAAAGCAGATACGTGGCCAGCGTGATGGTCGCGTAAGGTGTGCGTCATAAGACGTTTATATTAATAATATAACAGGAGAACCTAGATGAACGTTAAGATTCTCACACTTGCTTCCCTGATGACACTGTTTTTCGTAACATCGGGTTTCACAAGAGTGCTCGATGATAATGTTCCATTGTCACAAGTTCCAGAAAAAGTTAAACAAACCATCAAGGAATATACCCAGGATGGAATGATAGAAAATGTTGAAAAGCGAACGATGAAAAAGAAAGTCATCGTTTATGAAGTCGAAGCAAGAAAACCTGATGGTGAAGCAATTGTAATTACAGTCGAAGAAGATGGCACTTTTGTCGGAATTCAGCAGCCACATAAAATGAACTCTCACGAGTTGAAGTAGTGGATAGCAAGGTAAAGTTTTTATCAGCTGATGGACATCAGCTTTATTAAATCGCCCCAAGACCGCAAGCGATACGATTGGCAAAGTAGATACTTAGTCAGCGTGATGGGGCATAAGGTTGCGAGGAATAGATAATTATTCAAAGAATCAATAATAACCAAGCTAAAAATTGATTTTCAGGTATTGGGCGGGTTCTCAAAGTGATAGCATGGAAAACAAGAATTTCTGATTTTTAAATAAAATCACTGAACACTTTAAACCTTATCTTCAGTTTATTTGTCTCATATTGACGACAATAACATATAAAGAGAAAATCTCACCTTTTGAAAAATTATAATTAACTACTCAAAAGGGAGATAACAGTGGATCTGATAGATCAACTCAAGGAGCATGCAATCAGGGTAAACAAGGCAAAAGACACGATTCAAACAGAGGAAGCAACTAAGAATGCATTAATAATGCCTTTTATACAGATATTAGGCTATAACGTATTTGATCCATCTGAAGTAACCCCAGAGCTAATTGCTGACATTGGGTTGAAAAAGGGAGAGAAGGTTGATTATGCTATTCTGATGAACGCAAAACCGATCATCCTATTTGAGTGCAAGAAAAGTGGTGGCGATCTCAATATAAATCATGCATCCCAGTTGTTCCGCTATTTCCATGTCACAGAAGCTAGATTCGGGGTTCTGACTAACGGCATTTCTTATCGGTTCTTTACTGATCTTGAGCAACCTAACAAAATGGATGAAAAGCCATTTTTTGAGTTTAATGTTCTTGATTTTAAAGATCAGCAAGTAGAAGAATTGAAGAAATTCACTAAAAGTGCTTTCAACGTTGAGCAGATATTGAATACTGCCAGCGATCTAAAATATACAAGAGCAATTCGCAATATCCTGGCTGACTGGATGGCGAGCCCATCAGAAGATTTTGTCAAAATACTATGCAGCGAAGTTATTAACGGCAAACGATTTACCCCAGCAGTTAAAGAGCAATTCACCCAGATAACCAAGAGCGCATTTAATCAATTAATCAGCGAAAAAATAAACGATCGCCTAAAAATGGCAATGGAACCGTCCACTGAGACAAAAACAGATACCTCAGATGGAGAAGAAATAACAACCACATCGGAAGAAATGGAGGGTTTTCGCATTATCCGCGCAATCCTTCGCGAGAACATCAATCCCCAAAGGGTAACCATGAGGGATGCAAAAAGCTATTGCGCCATTCTGCTTGACGATAATAATCGTAGGTCAATTTGCCGGCTTAGATTCAATAACTCGGCAAGGATGATGATTGGATTATTTAACGAAAAAGATGAAAAAATTGAACAAATAACCGATCTTTCTGATATATACAAATTCGCTGATCAAATCAAAAAAACAGTCGCCACGTATATCAATCCTGGAGAATCCTCGCCGCAATAGACATATTCATGCATTATGTCGCAGCAAGACAGTCAAGCGGTGCAGTTTGCAAAGCGGATAAAGGAATAATGCAATGGATAAGTTAATGATAGAAAACATAGTTTATTTAAAAATCTTTATCGCGGTAGCTATTACATCCCTATCTTGCTCATCATTCGCAAGTGATGCGTTCTTGAGAAGAGGATTCATACAAAATGATCGTGGCGATAAATGTTGGTACACGCAAGAGACCGACTTAGAAAGTCGATATTTTCATGAAACTCTCAAAGGTAAGATGGGTACAATAACATTTGATGATCCATACTGTATGTCAGAAGCCGATGTGGGGTTAGATATAAATAAAGCGATGATTAATAATGTCATCACTAGATGGTACTCACACAGTGACGCGGCGTTTCAGACAACAGTTTCAGATCTCTTCCCAAGCAGCATGATGCAAAAAAAAGGGCTATGCATACAATCAGCAAAATATCCAATTATTGGTGTCACAATAGACTACGAAATCAGGAATAACACAATCATTAGAGTTCGCCATGGATCGGCAATTCAAGGCTGCAAAAAGTGACCCGATCGGACGGTCCGCGGGATTGACTAACGCTAGTGGCGCTGCTGTTAGAAACAACATGCGCCATGAGATAATTATGGTTAAGTGTTTAAGAAATAAAGGTCATTACGTTTACTAAGTTGCGCCAACATTCTCAGCATGAGCAATCCATCATCCAGCGCCCCGAAACCGAGGCGTGTTGTTTATTAGGAAAAGATATGAGTTAATGTATGTATGAAGATCAAAGCAAATATCAGAGTAATCAATCGGAAAACTCAAGCATAGCTTTCCTTTTTGTATATAGGATCTTCAATCTTTTAGATAAATTAGTTGTCGCGACTATTTATCTTGGGTGCGCATACTTTGCATATTTATCGATTGAATCTTTATCTGGAAAGACTACACTAACTAATATAGCTCTTTCATATTTAGCAGCAAAAGAAAGCGATTATGGGTTGCCTTGGATATTAGCGTTTGTGTTTTTCATATGGGCGATCTTGGAGCGTAAAGAACGTAAAAGAAAAGTTGAATCACTACATAAATATAATAGGGAATTAGAAGCAAGAATTAACCCAGGTAGAACAAGCACTGGGTTGCTATCAAATGGCGAAACAAATCCAAAGGATGATATCTTATGACTAGCTACTCAATGATAGAAGTGATCGAGTTATTGTTAGCCGTCGCTATGCTTTTATGGTTCTTTAGAGGCCCGTGGCAATCTCTTCTTGTTGATATAACAAGACAACGGTTGTTTGAGGCGCGGGATATCTTATTTTTGTATGCAGCTGAGGGAAGGATAGATTTTGATTCTGCATCACATAATCGCCTTAGAGAATTCTTTAATAGATCAATACGGGCTTGCCATAATTTCAACTTAATAAGCTTAATGGCATCTAGCTTATCCGAATCAAAAAAACAGAAAAACACGATAAAAAATATTTCTGTTTTTGATGCTATTTCAGAAATCAAAGATATTGAACTACGCAATAGCCTAAAAGATATATTGGTTGAATCATACTTTTACATGATGCTGCTTTTGGTATTACGTTCACCCATTTTGCTACCATTGCTCATAATCACCATTCCTTTTATATTGATTGGCACGCTATTAAAAGGCAGCCTCAGCCAGCTTATTGCACGTATGGCACCTGTGATTGAGCGTAATATCAGGCTTGGTGATGTGTAGTAATCAACAAACAATTTCATAAACATTAAAAGCCCTCCCAACGAGGGTTTTTTTTCTTCACATTAAGAATGTCTTAGCTAGAGAAACGTGTATCGCACCGTGAGTTTATTAGGAACTAATCAAAGGATGCGGTGCATAGATAGATTGAATGGATGGAAGCTCTGAACTATGCACCGCGATGGGTAGAAACAAGCTAAACAGATACACAGCTGTTTATATGGCTCAACAGGAGGAAGTCAGCAGATGTGTACTGTAGTATTCCTAAATTTTAGAAGTACTAAATTGGTAGGCTTACTCTAAATAAAAAAAGTTCAAAAAACTTAGAAGCCTGGGAGCACAGACTAGAAAAGCATGGACAACAACGAGCACCAGGTTTATTAAGTCGCTTTATATTATTGGCTTTTTGGAGCAGGCCAAAACAGCGTAATTTTTTTATGCTCTTTTTGAAGATTCAGCTCTGTATGCTGCGTATTTCCCTCGTACGTAGCATCAAGCGAGTATTTCCCAGGAGGAAGTTTAGCAAGCAGGTAAGGTCCTTTAGTCACCGTTGCCAGCACAGTAGAGCCGGATGCATCCTTAATAGTAATCTGGACATCGCTAATATATACCGCCTGAGTCGTACCAGCCTTAGCAAGTTCAAGCATCAACGGTCACTTTTTCCCTTCCTTCAATATCGCATGGGATTCATCTTGGCCAATACATACCTCCAGTCATAAACACTGTTTCACCTTGGTTTTGCACTGGCGGGAGCGAAGATTCTGTCGGTACAAGCTCAACTTGAGAGAAGCCGGAAGTGCTGAGGATACCAAGTAAAATCATAATTGAAAGTGCTCGAACGAGTTTAGTGGTATTCATTATTTAATCCTCTTAGGCTTATTAATGTGCATCCAGTAAAAAATCACACGGTAAACAAACCAAGCTCAATGCTTATCTTTTGTCTACCTTACCTTATTGCGTTGCATCACTTGCTCGATCTAAATGCCGCACTGTATATTACTTCTAGCAATGCAACCACGACAAGGGGCACCAAGTTTACTAAGCATTAATCCGAAAGATGCGGTACATAGCGAGAAGAAGAGGTAAAAATATACTATGCACCGCAAAAGGGGACAAAACATATACGCAGCAGCTTTATGACTTTATGGGAAAACGTCAGCATTTGATTGTGTACTACCCCTACATCTAAGGGTAGTAATAAGGCTCATTATCACTAAAAAAGTTCAAACAAAATCAAATACTGAGTAATTACCGGCCTCAAGGCTAAAGGATGTATACTAATCGAAGATCTAAGGATAACCCGGTGAGGAGTACAAATAGCTCACCGGGTCATATAGGAGCATGATAAGGTTATTACAAATTTTTTATCGACCTGATTTGCAAAAGCTTTACCATTTTTTTTGCGGCCGTTATTTTATTCAACAGTAAACATCGTCGACATGCCAGCACTGATGTGATCATTGACATGACAATGATACATCCAGTCACCCTTGACATCTGGCTGCATATCCAGAGTTTTGGTAGCCGCTGGCAACACTTCAGTTACATCCAGGCGATTGCCATTATGCAATAAAGTGGCGCCATGCCAATGCGGTGAATGAAGATCCACCTCAGTACCCATGCCTATGATATACCAGCGCACCCGTTCTCCAGTGCGCATCAAATAACCTTTATTATTGCCATAAAGCAACCCGTTGATTCCATGTTTCAAATTACTTTCCTGAAATTCTTCGCTTCCTGGGTCACAAGAACCAGTGCAAGTGGAAAGATTAGTATCACGATATAAGCTAGCGTTTTCATCGAATACAGTAAAAAGTGAAATAAATTCACGATCTACATCCTGTGGTTTCACGTTGTTACTTGAAATAATGATCGGGCCAATTAATCCAGAATTGGTATCAGCAGACTCATTGACGTGGCCATGGTAAACCCAGGCAATGGAAGAAGGATCATTCGGGCCAGGACCTGCGCGTTCTGGAACATCCCAGATATAAGTATGCTCCCCACCCGGCTCAACGATTCCGCCAGATTTATGCTTATCATCTGCTGAATGAGCAGCGCCTTCATGTGCCTTGACATAACTCACGCCATGCGGGTGGATACTTGCCGGAAAACGGGTATTGTTTTTAAAATGAACAGTAATTCTGTCTCCTACGGCTGCCCGAATGACAGGCCCAAGTATACCAAGGTGCTCCTCCTCAGCGACACGTGGTTTTACAGCACCAAACCCGGCGGTATATTCCCGATAGACCGATTTTAAATATCGCCGACCAATTCCTTGCTCGACGAATACGCGCTGTTCTGCAGTAAATTCATTGCCTGTCATCGGATTAACAGGAAATGAAGGCGCATAATCCCACAATACTTCATCAGCTGCTATCCAATAAACTCGGTTTCCACCTTTAGCCCAAACTGGATTGCTGATAAGTATAGTCATCACCAGAACTGAAACAAGTGAAAGAATTTTATTTTGCAGCATCGAATAATCCCTCCTTGATAGAAAATAATATCATTAAAACAATGTATTATTTATTTGAAATGATGCACTCTTTAAAGAGTAGTGATAATTATGATCAGTAATGATAATGAATATTATTTCAATTTACAAATTGAAATAATATTAATGAGATTTCTGCATAACTGTGTTTTTAGAGTTTTTCTGTGTATGCGTGGCTCATAAAATGAATCACTCAAAAATACTAAACTATCCAGAAAGCCAATTATGCGGAGATCTCTTTTGATGCGCTCGATCGGTTAATTAGTAAAATAGTTTTAGCTACATCACAATGAAACCAAAAACCGTTACAACTGATGAGGCATCTGGTTAAGCGGATCAGACATTGAGAGGTTTATAGGTACAAAAAAATTATTGCAGATTGAATATCTAATTCTAATTCGACGTTACAAAGTGAATTTATAATCCAATGCCATGCAACGATTGATTGGACACATTCACGTAGTTTTTTCCATGTCGTCGAAGTGCATGCTTCCAGGTGAGTTTCAAGCGCGTCCAGGCTGTCGAATACACGGTTGTGGAATGATTTCTCCCGGAACTCATCCCACAGATTCTCCACTGGATTGAGTTCTGGTGAGTAAGGTGGCAGCAGAAGTAAGCGCAGATTATGAGGAAGCGTGAGCGAGTGGCTACGATGCCAGCCTGCCCCATCGATCACCATGATAATCCGGTCATTGGGGTGACGTGACGCTACCTCATCCAGAAATAGCTGCATGCAATGGCTGTTAACCTGCGGCAGGATAAGCGTGTCCAACTCTCCATCAGCGACAGAGACAGCAGCATAAGCATAGACGTATTGCCGGGTGATCATTGCCTGGCATAGCGGGCGTATTGGTTTGGGGCACCAACATCGACGTGTATCAGAAACACGCCCAAATCGTGCTTCGTCCTGAAACATCAGACGCAGTTGCCCTTCTGCTTGCCATTCCCGGTCAATTTCTATGAGGGTATCGCGAAGTTTTTTTTCCAGTCTTCCCGAGCGAGCAGGTCTGCTTTCGGGTGGCGCGTGTCAGGAGCAAGCTTGCGCCAGCCATGACGGTGCAGCAGGTTGTAGGTAGCCGCGAGCGATGTCTTGCGCTTTAAGCGTGCATCCAATGCTTGCTCGATTTCGCTCACAATCAAAATACCTCCTGCCGACGCCTTTTCTGTAAAAGGCGCTACAAAAGCAACTTCTTCTTCACGCGAACGATTTTCGCGCCGTCGTCCACCAGGGTACGCTTGGCTGTATCACGTATGCCGCCATTGCGGTAACACGCATTCGAAGCTGGCACGTCCAGCCTATTGAAGTACCTATTGCTGTAGCCGTCTGCTCCATGACTCAGCCCAAGTTCCGAGGGTAGCAGTAAAGCCTGTGCGCTGCGCAGTTCATCGGCTGTTCTTGCATTACCGTAATTCGCATTTGCGTGCCAATCAAGATTTCTTCACCACTCGCTGGTCGTGCCATAATTGTCATCCATTTACGTGAGCCTAGATGACTTATTATTGCATTTATAACGCGAAATAGAATAAGAGTCTATTTCAAAACTCAACATACCGACCGAGTCTTCGTGACATGAGCTTTATCATGGCGGTGTAAATGAAGGTGAGTGCAGTTTTGGCGTGTCTTTCAAAAATCCATTGTCAAGCGTCTATTGATATTGAGCCATACGAATGTCCGCTTGAGTACATCAAGGCAGCTTAAATAACAAATAAATGCCAACTTATTTAGTAATTACATGTAAAACATCATGCCGATCTGTATTAGTTACTAGACCTGGTTCATTAGTACCCGACTGTACTGAACCACTAACCAAATGAAATTTATTCTCAATGAAACCTCCCGCCAATCCATGACGTGGCATTGGCATTGGAGCTAATCTAATCCATGTATTATTTTTAGGATCAAAAGCTTCAACTGTAGTATAAGTTCCCCAAATATCTTTATGTCGTATTTCACCACCCGCAACATAAAGATGGCCCTCATATACATCCCATGCTGTAGCACTACGTGGCGTAGGCATAGGAGACTTTAAATCCCAGCGATCAGTACTCGGATCGTACTCTTCGACTAAATCTAAATTTTGTGAATATGAAATAAATACAGAACCAGCTCTACCTCCAGCTACATATATTTTATTATTTATCATGCCTGCCGCCGCATGATTACGGGGCGTTGGCATGTCTGTTGCATTAGTCCATGTGTTCGTTGCTATGTCATACACCTCATGCGTCCCTAACGCTATCAATCTGGAAGGATGTATCCATTGATTTTTACTAAAACCTTCCGGAAAACTGGCGCCTCCAATTAAATGAACTTTCCCATTAATATGCACGGCATTCGCAGATCCTCGTTCTGAAGGAAGAGGAGCTAAAATTTTCCAAATCTCTTTTTCCGGATCATACATCCAGCTATCCGTAACCGGGACCCACATTGCTTTGCCTTCTTTGGGCATTGAAAACCCACCGAACATATAAATTTTACCCTCTACGTAAGTAAACGCCATATGATGCAATTTAACCGGCATATCGTTTTTACGTGTCCATGTATCGGTTTTGGGATCATATTCCATGACCATACCAAGAGGCTCCCAATTGAGCCCTAATCCACCGAACATGTAAAATTTATCTTTGGTGGAAACACCTATAACTTCCTCAGCTCCGCGAGGTGCAGATGCCGCTGTTTTCCATTCATAAGATTTTGCTGGAATATTATTATCTTGAGCACTTAACTCATTACTCAACAAAAATATCAATAAAACTCCTATAGCAGGATTCTTGAATAGATTCATACTTATTTCCCGTCAAGTAGTAATTATTAATTATGATAAATACTTACTTTATAATCAAAATAATCATTATTTAATAAGAATGTACGCTTGCGAAGTAAGTTCAATAAAGCTTAAGAGTCTGTTTCAAAACTCCTGAAATAAGGTTGAGTGAGGGCTAATCCTTTGATTCACTTGTAGAGTTCTCGAAGCTTTACAAGGAGGATCAAATGGCGAGTAATGTCTAGTAAGAAATAACCCGGTGAGGAATGCAAGAATCTCACCGGATTACATAGGATTATGAGAAGTATTAATACAACATCAATACAAATCCTTTATCGGCCACGTTTGAAAAAAGATTTAGCATATTTTTGAAGCAATCCAAATAAGCTTTACCCCTACTCAAGATCTAGCTGTTATCCACAGCCTTATCCACGAAAAATGTGGAAAAATCTTGATATCTTCATTCATCTTCATAATGCACCAATCTACTCTCCCTTGACCTGCATGTCATTCTTGACAGACTTTACGCCCTTAACCTCACGCGCAACTTCGACCGCTTTGTCGATATCGGTCTGGGAACTGACGAAACCACTCAATTGAACAACACCCTTAAAGGTTTCGACGTTGATTTCTCTGGATTTCAGGGTAGGCTCATCGAAAATTGCCTTTTTGACCCTCGTAGTAATAACCGAATCATCCAAATATTCTCCAGCTGTTGACTCTTTAGCTGCTTCCTCTTCCGTTGACGTTGATGCGCCACCTAAGAAAAAAACCATTAGAACAATTAATAGGAAAGTAAAAAAACGGTTATTTAGTTGTTTCATGGCAAAGTTCTCCTGAAGGATTGACGGATCTAAAACACATCCATTGTTGCTTTTAGATTAAAAGAGTCGGTTTATAAATGCTTATCTACATTTTTATAGATGTATAGACAACGTTATAAGTTCAAGCATAAGCATTGAGCTTAACGAAGAAAAAATAAATATATCAATAAGTTATTTAAGATAATGGTAGCGAAATAAATACAAATTCTTTATCAGACAGCGGCATCAAGCTGGGATATTCCGTTTAAATAAGCATACAAGCTGATCAAATCCAGTCCAGTATCATCAGTAGCAAAATCTCCCCATTTCCCAGTATCAAGATTTACCGAAAACGAACCTATCTTGCTGTCTGATCGTGTGGGATTCAAAGCCTTGAACTCCCTGCCATCCACCTTGTCATTCGGCAACCATTTGCCCAGCAGAATCAATGATTGACCAAGCGCAGTATGTGCTATTTGCTGGAAATCAATATTTTGATTCATATTCATACCCATCCTCATTTACGACCTCCCATACCCTAGTCGGGATGCTTTAACACAACTTTATAGCTGGCTTTTACGGTTCCTGGCTTTAGATACAATCGACGAAGAGCGGGGTAGATATCATCTGCATCTACAAATTGACTGCTGAATGAAGTGTCAACAGCATTACTTAATTGTTTTTGGATGAATATACTGAAGCAGTGAAATACGTCTTGATTGCAACACAAAAATTTAATGAATAGTTCGGTAAACTGATTCTGGCAATTTGCAATAAATTGTTGTCTCGTCTCAATCGAGGTGAAAATGGCAATTTTGATAATTACAGAACGATCAAAACTGGTTTGCTCAAGCTGCGCTATTTCTTTGATAGCGTCATCCATGTGTATTACACAATCTAATTTTCATCCCCTTGTCCTATCATGCTCATCGAAAATATAGAAAAACTTATTAACGAAAATGGCTCTACTTTGATTATTAAAGAGCGGCTTCTGCTTTTGAAAGATCAGCTCGCCGCTTACGACAACGAGCTTACTGTATGCAGAAAAAAGATTTCTACTATGGCGGATGTGATATGCAAACTTGAATCTAAAATTCAGAATCTTAAGCTCGAAAATCGCGCATTGAATGAGAAGATAGAAAGCTCTCATAGCGCAAATCCTCAGGTTTATCGATGTCGACATTGCAGTTCGATAAAGCTAAAAAGAACAGGCGGCGCACCACATAAAATATTTGGAGATATGGGCATAGTAGACGCTTTCTTCACTTGCCTGGATTGTGATAAAGAATCAGTAATCACGATTGATGCTCTTAAATAGTTTCTTTACATATTGGCTGAATAGGCGGCCTCTCCGATGCTGATAGAATGAGATATTCCACCAACTACCTATCAACAAAGGAAAAACCATGAAACTAAGCGAAAATAAAAAATCCGTAAGCTTGTCAATCAATGAAACATTGTCAGCAAGCGAGCTAACAACCCTAATAGCCGAGCTGGCACTAGTCAGAGCAAACATGCTTCCTGAAGTGCCAAAAGAACCGTCAGTTAAAAGTGACGATGGCATAATGTCTGTACAAGACGATCCGCGGCTAGTCATCGCAAGGCTCAAAGATAACAGAATCAGATTCGGGTGCAGGAATGCAGGACTTGGCTGGCTTGTCTTTAACATTCCCAGCAAAAAAGCTTGCTCCATCCGCAACTACCTCATTGCCAACACTCAACCAGGTGCCAGTGATCTCTTCATAAATGACAACGGAGAGAAAAACAGGCTTCAATGATTCTGGTAAATTGTCGCCATCAATAGTTAGCATATTATTCCTCGATATCGAATTCTCTTGTGCCCGCTGTGATATTGAACTTTCCATGATTTCTAATCTCCAGATAACCTGTGCTTAGGATTGGTTGCCTGATGCCGATAAAGCAAGAAGCTCCAACAGCTATTCATTAACAAAGGAAAAACCATGGAAAAATCAACTCCCTTCAAAATAGGCATGATCTGGTACTATCGCGAAGATTACGATGCCATCCTCAGAATCATGAACGATAGTCATAAGCTGCCCGAAAGCTTCGACGTATGGCTTGCTGAAGCGGAGCAAGGTGAGGAAAATCTTAAGCAAGATGGATATACTGTTGTGCGCGCCCGTATCGACCCCGAAACGTTTCCCGACTGGTGCCGGTCGCACGGCCGGAATGCCGATCTCCAGGCACGCATGGGCTTCGCCAACTTCATTGCGAAACAAAGCGCAGGAAGCAGCCATAGAAAACATATTTACTTTCCATAAAATCCCCGAAATTCCATTTCTTTTTCATAAATGAATTTATAATCCAAGGCCATGCAACGATGGATTGAACACATGCGCGATCTTTTTCCATGTTCCGTAGCGCTGCCTCCAGGTGATTTTCAAGTGTGCCCAAGCTGTCGAATACACGATTATGGAATGATTTCTCCCATAGCTCATCCCAAAGATTCTCAACGGGTTTGAGTTCCGACGAATAGGGCACCAGGATAACCCGGTCATTGGGATGACGCGACGCTACCTCATTCAGAAATAGCTGCATGCAATGGCTATTAACCTGAGGCAGGACAAGCGTATCCAGCTCTCCATGAGCGACAGAGACAACGGCATAAGCATAGACAGATTGCTGGGTGATCATTGCTTGGCATAGCGAGCGTATAGGTTTGGGGCACCCATATCGGCGTGTATCAGAAACATGCCCAAAGCGGGCTTCATCCTGAAATATCAGACGCAGTTGTCCTTCTGCTTGCCATGCATGGTCAATTTCTGTGAGGGTATCTCGAAGTTTTTTTTCACTCGTCCTAAGCGAGTACATCCGCTTTGGGATGGCGCTTGTCAGGAACCAGCTTGCGCCAGCCATGGCGGTGCAGTAAGTTGTAAGTGGCTGCAAGCCGATGTCTGCGCTTTAAGCGTGCATCAAGTGCTTGCTTGATTTCGCTCACGATTTACGTTGTTATGCGCCATTGGTTAATCAATAATTTATCCATCGAAACTTAAGGAGCCGCCATGTTATTTTTGCCGCCTATCAAAACAATTCCGACAGAACCTCCGTCGATTCCCTCCAAATCTATCTACTTGGCTGCGCTCGTCGATGCGGTACTCCAAGCTGAACGCATCAGGTCTAACAATTCTGAGGTACATGCATTTTGCATCAGGGATTCCGTGCCAACCCATAACAGAAGCGACATTTGATGAACAATTCCACCCCTCTATTCCATGTTTTACATTTTGTTAACTTATGCATAATCGCCATTCCGTTATTTTTGTTAACCATTCATGAGTAGCTATGCTTTCTTTGCCGCCGATCAAACATGTGCCGGTAAAATTTGCGTCTATATCTGGCGCGTCGATCTACTTGGCGGCGCTCCCGAATGCGGCGTTCCAAAAATCCGCTAGAGACGGTTCACGAACATACAAATCTGGCCTCAGTTCTTCGCGTGGAATCCCAGTGACCTTTTCAACCTCTAATATTCTGTCATCAGGGACTTTGGACCATTGCGACACTGCTGCTCTACTTAAACCAAGCAGCTTTGAAAGGAATCACCAACATACGCAATCTTGCCGCAATGACAGGCAAAGGTAACTCTATGTCGCCAACATACAATGACGGCGATATCCTAATTGTTGATACTGGCGTGAAAACAATAGATGTGGGCGGCGTTTATGTTTTTACTATAAATAATAATTTATTTATTAAAAGAATAAGAAAAAGACTTAACGGAAAACTTGAGGTGTCAAGCGATAACCCTATCGTAAAATCTTACGATATCTGCGACGAAAAAGATCAACTGAACATACACGGCCTGGTAAGGTTGGCATGGAATTGCAATAAAGTTTAATTAACTCCTCAAACATTGAGAAATACTCCCAAGCGGCGCTGTTTGCAAAATGGATATGGGGACAGCGTGACGGTAGTTTGCGGCATGGGTAAAACAGGGAATGATGTGATTTCAGATAAAAGTAAGATCATGAAAAAATTAATACTAGCAGCTGTAGCCTTGTTTATATTCTCATTCAACACTTACGCGTTGAAGATAAGTTTTACTGCCGGCGAGTGTTTTAATCCTGCCGATGATAACATTACGCAATCAACGTCAAAACAGATTGAAAGCGTATATTATTTATTTGAAGATCAAAGACCACTGCACAACCCTAAGAATTTTGCAGTAGTAGAGATAGAAACTTCCAGATAATTGATTTATGCATTTTTTGGGGAGAAAAGTGAAGCTTAACCCTTTTTAATGGAATTTTTCCCTTCCTATGTCATTTTTGGACGGACTACTCCCCCTGATAGCTCGTTGAGGAAAATTTTGTTGGCTGCTTTTTTTAGGTTCATGCAGATGCTTTTCATCACGACTTGGGCATTGACTTTTACCGTTGTGAAATAGCTGGCGCGCCCCATCTTGAATAGGCGTTTAGCCGTACCAAAGCATTGTTCAACGATATAACGTTTTTTACTGATCAATTTATTGGCGAGCTTTTGCCGCACTGAGAGCGGTTTGTTTTTATACGCCCGGTGCATAATCGCGCTCTTGATTTTGCGCCTTTTCAAAAACTGCCGATTGGCATGGCTCGACGAACCTTTGTCCGCATACACCCGATTCGCCTCGATATAGGCACCATCGATCGCTGCTCCGAAATGCGCCATTTCGCTCTCGTTGGCAGCAGCAGTGTGTACCCCGCGCACATAACCGTCTTCCGAATCTACTACCAGGTAACTGCGGTAACCAAAATACGATTTCTTGCCTTTCTTTAACCAGGCCGCATCTGGATGTGCGCTCTGTTTCTCAACACAAAAAATTCCTGGTTGGCTGCCATCCTCAAACTGAACGGCCTTACCTTCAGCATCCACTTCCAACGTGATGGTCTTGTTAGGGCGGGCCGCCGATTCAATCAATGTGGCATCAATCACAGCGCCCGTGGTACCCTTGACCATCAAACCATGTAATTGAAGCTGCTCATTGACCGAGGCCAGAAGACCATTGAGCCTCTCGTTGACCACCAAACGATCACGGAACCGGCACAGTGTCGTCTCATCCGGTACCGCATCCAATAACGATAGACCACAAAAATGTATGAAATCTATCCGCACATACAATGCCTGTTCCAATGCAGCATCGGATAAACTGTGCCATTGACCAAGCAGGATTGCCCTTGAACATCATCAGCGTATCAAACGGCTCCTGCCCTCCACCATTCGATTGTTCGCGCTTGTATAACCCGCTAAGATTCGGACGTAATTTTCCCCAATCAATCAGCGCATCGATCTTCATCAGCACGTTCTCTTGCTTCAGCCGCCCTGCCAGTTCTAATGATCCAAAACTCATCTGCATCTTCTGTTTTGCTTATTGTTTGCCTGCACCTATTTTAGTTGTTTATCACTGCAATGAGTGAGAGTTGTGCAGGAGTCTTGATCAAGGAAATGGTTTCTACATACTGGAATTGCACAGCGGAGTGCCAAGATTCATTGATACCAGTGATGATATCTGCATTGACCACGAAACCAATATAGGCTATCGATTGTACTTTGACGCACACGGGTTCCCTCCTGCCCCAATTCAACTACCTACTCCAATAGATAAAATTCTTGCTACAGCCTATTTCGATGGGAAAAAACTCATCATTTTTAGCAACTCAATCTATTCTGACCTTGTCGGGAACTTTGATTCCAGTACAAATTCGTTAGCAACAAGTACATTCATTCCAATATCTAACATGGTATTTTTTGACTATATTGCAGAATCGAACTCTTTCAAATTAACCAAAATAATCGGAAATACTGGTTTTATCAATGCCAACGCATCACTCTCACCGCTAACCCATACATACATCGAATCTGTTGATCCTAGTCCTAATGGAACTAATATAATGATTCCTAAAATGGACATAATTTATAAATTGGAAAACTGATCTATTCTTTGGCACATCAAATGACACCATTTTTGTAGGATCAGATAGTTACGCTACTTTTTTGGCAGGATAATTCCGAACAATTGAGCAAGCCACAAAGAAAAAATATACATTGCAAAACACACTCAACGATGGCTTTTTGCTGACATAAATATGCTCGAAGCAAAATAATAAGGTGCGGTACATAGCTAGATAGAATGGATGGAAGCTCTAAACTATGCACCGCGATGGGTAGAAACAACATAAACACATACACAGCTGCTAATTGACTCAACAGGAGAGAGTCAGCAGATATGTACTGTAGTATTCCTAAATTTTAGAAGTACTGAATAGGTAGGCTTACCCTAAATAAAAAAAGTTCAAAAAACTTAGATGAAATTTTAGATGTTTGGTAGCGCAGGCCAGAAAAGCTTAGGCAACAAAGAACGTCATTTTATTAGCGGCAAACCAAGGTGCGGTACATGGCACCGAGAAAGGACTCAGAAGCTATATGCCATGCACCGCAAGGGGATAAGACATATACACAGATACGCATCTACTATATGACGTTGTGGGAAAACAAACGCCATCAGAAGTGTATTGAAATACTCCTAAATTACAGGAGCATTAATAAAAGACAAATTTTCGATCAAAGAAGTTCAAGCAAAATCAAATGGTGAGTAATACTCAGCAGAGAATAACCCGGCGATAAATGCAAGAAAACTCACCGGGTTACGTGAACTATAACAAGTATTAATACAACAACATTAATACAAATTTTGTATCGGCCAAACATGGTAAAGATTTAGCTTATTTTTGAAGCAATTCAAATAAGCTTAATCCCTACTCAAGATATAGCTGTTATCCACAGCCTTATCCACGAAAAATGTGGAAAATTCTTGATATCTTCATTCATCTTCCTAATGTAATTTTCGCGTACATTAATATAATGAATGTGTCTATCTACATGTGCTATCTACTGTCACTTGATCTGTAAGTCATTCTGGACAGACTTAACCCCCTCAGCCCTACGCGCAACTTCGGCCGCTTTATCAATCTCGGCTCGGGAACTGACGAAGCCACTCAGTTGCACGACACCCTTAGAAGTTTCTACTTTAATTTCAGAGGATTTCAGGGTAGGCTCATCGTAAATTGCCTTTTTGACCTTCGCAGTAATGACTGAATCATCAATATATTCTCCAGCTGTCTCTGCCATTGACGTTGATGCGCCACCCAAGAAAAAAACCATTAGAACAATTGATAAGAAAGTAGAAAAACGGTTATTTAGTTGTTTCATGGCAAAGCCCTCCTAAAGGATTGATGGAACTAAAACACATCCATTGATGTTTTTAGATTAAAAGAGAATATGTTTACAAATGCTCATCTACATTTTTATAGATGTACCGACAACGTTATAAGTTCAAACATAAGCATTGAGCTTAACGAAGAATAATAAATAAATCATCAAGTTATTTAAGAAAATGGTAACGAAATTACTACAAATTCATTATCAGCAAGCTATGGAAATGCTTTAGAAGCTGTCTGGCAAAATGATTTCCATTAAAATCAAGGATTTTTTATAACAAGTTAAGAAATGTCATACAAAATGGATATCAATGATGTGGAATGGCACTTGATAAAAAAGAGTTTGATCCTATCAGTAAACGCGGCAATAGCCACCAACATAGCAAAAAAACCATGGTGCATGCCATTCTATACGTTGTCAAAGGCGGTATTCAGTGGCGGCTGATGCCGAACGATTTTCCTCCTTGGCAAACTGTTTACGATCACTTTAACCGATGGAACAAGCGAGCTGTCTGGGAGAAATGCCTGGCTAAGTTGACGGTTCTTTGTCGCCAAAAAACTGGACGCTGTGCCGTACCCGGTTATGGCAGCATTGATGCGCAAAGTGTAAAAACCCGGTATGCCAGCGAAGAACGAGGAATTGATGGTGGCAAAAAAGTTAAAGGTCACAAACGGCATATCGTAGTAGACATTCCTGGCAATTTACTCCCTGTCAAAGTTCATGCTGCCAATATGAGCGCTACCAAAAGCGCTGGTATGGTGTTGGCAGGCGTTATCGATAAATACCCTTCACTCAAAGCATTCTCAGGGGATGCCGGCTATCGGGGTACAGCAGTTGATTTCGTAGTTAATGGACCAGGTTCTGAGTTTGCACATTTCAGAAAAAATCGAAGGTAAATGGGCTGTTTTGCCAAAGCGATGGGTAGTCGAACGTACGTTTTCCTGGCCAGGTAACTTCCGCCGTTTATCCAAGGATTTCGAAATCTTGACCGGTACGGCTGAAAATATGATTCGTATCGCCATGATGAAAATAACACTTGCAAAGTGTGTCTAATGTCTTACCAGACAGCTTCTTAGGATCGGTAATACTGGCATGATGTTTTGCTTTGACTGGCGTTAATGCTCCCCTCAAATCGCCACTAGGATCACGTTCAGCTCGTCCAGTTTGAATGGCATATCTAAACACCCGACCAACATATTCCCTTGCCCGTTGAGCTTTTTCATGTGCGCCACGGCTTTCTATCTTGCGTAGTACTGCAAGTAAATCAGGTGCATTAATATCTTTGATAAGACGATTACCTAGCCAAGGGAATATATCCGCTTCCAGGCATCGTTTTATGTTGGCACTAGGGTCTGTTGACATTTCACATAGGTAGCCACAGATATCCACACGCCATGGCTACCATACTCTCGTAATTTCGCTTCAATTTGTCGTATCGTGTCGCTATTGCCCGATACTGCTTTAGCCGGGCAAAAGCATTCTCCACCAAATGCCGGTATCTATATAAACCCCAATCCATATCTGCATTACCCTTCAACGAGTTGCGCTTTCTCGGTATCACAGCCCGAGCTCCCTTCTGCGTTATCTGTTCCCGTATACATTCGCTGTCATAGCCCTTGTCCGCAACAATCGCTTTTGCGTCAGGCAACCTGGCAATCAAATCAGGTGCTGCAGAACAGTCATTGACTTCTCCGCCGGTGATTTCTAACTCAACCGGCAAGCCATAACCATCGACCGCTAAATGGATCTTTGTGGTATTGCCTGCACGGCTTTTGCCAATAGCCTGCGATTCTTGACTCGCTGCTCCCGCACTATGCTGATGCGCTTTAACATAGCTGCCATCAATAAATTCCCATTCCCAATCCGGATCAATAGCCAATGCTTTGAAAATATTGAGCCATTTCCTGCTCAATGACCATGCATTGAATCTTTTATAGATGGAATTCCAGCAGCCGAACGCCTTGGGCAGGTCTCGCCACGGACAGCCAACCCGCATTCGATACAGTATTCCTTCTACCGTCATGCGCAGATTGCGCTTGTTATAAATCGCTTCTTGAAGCAGAATCTTCTCTAGCTTCGACCAGAACTCATCATTGAGCATCAATCGGGGCATCGCAAACTCGTTTTGTTGGTGTATAGGAACCCCAATATTACGAGTTTGTTTCTATCTATGAAATACTTATCTTAAAACGTCAACAGACCCTAGGGTCTGTTGACATTTCACATAGGTAGCCACAGATATCCACACGCCATGGCTACCATACTCTCGTAATTTCGCTTCAATTTGTCGTATCGTGTCGCTATTGCCCGATACTGCTTTAGCCGGGCAAAAGCATTCTCCACCAAATGCCGGTATCTATATAAACCCCAATCCATATCTGCATTACCCTTCAACGAGTTGCGCTTTCTCGGTATCACAGCCCGAGCTCCCTTCTGCGTTATCTGTTCCCGTATACATTCGCTGTCATAGCCCTTGTCCGCAACAATCGCTTTTGCGTCAGGCAACCTGGCAATCAAATCAGGTGCTGCAGAACAGTCATTGACTTCTCCGCCGGTGATTTCTAACTCAACCGGCAAGCCATAACCATCGACCGCTAAATGGATCTTTGTGGTATTGCCTGCACGGCTTTTGCCAATAGCCTGCGATTCTTGACTCGCTGCTCCCGCACTATGCTGATGCGCTTTAACATAGCTGCCATCAATAAATTCCCATTCCCAATCCGGATCAATAGCCAATGCTTTGAAAATATTGAGCCATTTCCTGCTCAATGACCATGCATTGAATCTTTTATAGATGGAATTCCAGCAGCCGAACGCCTTGGGCAGGTCTCGCCACGGACAGCCAACCCGCATTCGATACAGTATTCCTTCTACCGTCATGCGCAGATTGCGCTTGTTATAAATCGCTTCTTGAAGCAGAATCTTCTCTAGCTTCGACCAGAACTCATCATTGAGCATCAATCGGGGCATCGCAAACTCGTTTTGTTGGTGTATAGGAACCCCAATATTACGAGTTTGTTTCTATCTATGAAATACTTATCTTAAAACGTCAACAGACCCTAGTAGATTCAGCCCAGGTAGTGGATTGTTTGATGTGCCATTCAAGCGCGATAGCTTGAAAGGTGTTTTCATGAGCATGTTTCTTGACTTGTTTGTTAACGGCTTTCACCAGCGCCGGGTCAATATCCTTAGCTAGTAAATCTCGTGCTTCGTCTCTTTTTTTGCGTGCAGCAGATAAGGTAATAGTTGGATAAACGCCAATAGCTAAAGTCTTTTGCTTGCCTGCAAGTCGGTAGTTCATGCGCCAGTACTTCCCGACGGATTTCACCAACAAATATAAACCGCCACTATCAGTTAGTTTATATGGCTTATCTTTTGATTGAGCATTACGTACCGCGGTATCTGTAAGCATTGATGGTATCTCTCTACTGATATCAAAAAGCACCATCAAAAGTACCATCAAATTGATGGTATGTACAGATACCTTGTGATGCTATCTGAAACTATCAGTCTTGCTGAAAGCTAGTAAATTTGAGTAATTTGATATGATTGGATACTGCTTGAAATGCTTATTTGGTGCCGGGAGGGGGAATCGAACCCCCATGATGTCACCATCGCGGGATTTTGAGTCCCGTGCGTCTACCAATTCCGCCATCCCGGCCGTCCCTTATTTTATTTCGGGTCAGGCGCAATTATTACTGAAAATAGCAGGTACAGCAACATAGAGCTTGTGAAAAAATCCTAGCACGTGATCCAAGAGCAAGGAAAACTAAACTCATTTTCAATAAACATCAAGGAGATATAGGCTAAATATAAATAATATTACTCAATGCAGTTATCTGAACATCATGAAGTAGATCTTTTCACATTTTCATAATTGCAGCAATTTTAACTAGAAAAATAATTTTTCCTGAGTACGGCATATATTCAAGTACAAGTGAAACGTGCGAATAGCTTGAGCACACCTGTATAATAAGGGTTATGAAAATTCAGGATTTTGATTTTTTTCTACCCAGTGATTTGATTGCGCAGTTTCCACCTCAGCATCGAGCAAATAGCCGCCTGCTTTATTTGGACAGTCCAAGTAACAAATCTCAAGATGCATTATTCATTGATTTAACGGCATATCTGCGTGCTGGTGATGTTATTGTTTTTAACAATACTCGAGTAATCAAAGCGCGGCTATGGGGTGTCAAGCAAACCGGTGGCAAGATAGAAGTAATGGTAGAACGGGTGCTCGATTCCAATCATGTCTTGGCAATGATACGTGCCAGTCATGCTCCCAAGATCGGATCAAGTTTATTGCTGGGAAACAAAATTAATGCAGTTGTTCAAGGGTATGAACAAAATTTCTATATACTGCACTTCGCACATGAACTTCCGGTCATTGAGTTACTGGAGCTATACGGTAATCTGCCATTACCACCCTATATTGAGCGACAAGCCACACAGCTGGATGAAGATCGTTATCAGACGATTTTTGCAAAAGAGGTTGGTGCAGTCGCTGCGCCTACCGCAGGGTTACATTTTGATGAAGCAATGCTAGTAAAATTGCATGAAATGGGTGTAGTAATCACCTATGTAACGTTACATGTCGGCGCTGGAACATTTCAACCTGTTCGAACTGAAAATATATTGAATCATCAAATGCATACAGAAATTTATCACATACCAGCAGAAACGATCGCTGCCATTCAACAAGCAAAACATATTGGTAATCGCGTGCTAGCAGTCGGTAGCACATCGCTGCGTGCCTTGGAAGCTTGCGCTAACATCAATAATGGTGAACTAAAATCAGGATATGGTGAAACCAACCTTTTCATTACACCTGGTTTTAACTTCCGCATCGTTGATCGATTGCTTACAAATTTTCATTTACCACGTTCTACCTTACTTATGATGGTATCTGCTTTTGCCGGGATGGAAAATATTCGTTGCGCCTATCAGCATGCCATTAGCCAACGCTATCACTTCTTTAGTTATGGTGATGCCATGCTTATAGAAAGAAAAGTATGAAATTTGAGTTGCATCATGTTGATAATAGCGCCAGACGGGGAACATTGACACTTACCCACGGTAAGGTGGAAACACCTGCTTTCATGCCGGTGGGAACATATGGAGCAGTCAAAACTGTATCACCGACAGAATTACAGGAAATTAACGCAAAAATAATATTGGGTAATACTTTCCATTTATGGTTACGCCCTGGTTTAGACGTTATTGAAACACATGGAGGGCTACATCGCTTCATGGGATGGAATGGTCCAATACTCACTGATTCAGGCGGCTTCCAGGTTTTTAGTCTCGGTAAATTGCGTAAAATCAATGAGCAGGGTGTAGCATTCCGTTCGCCGGTAAATGGTGATATGTGTTTCTTAACACCTGAAGAATCCATGCGTATTCAGCGTATACTCAACTCTGATATTGTCATGATCTTTGATGAATGCACCCCCTATCCAGTTGATATTTTGACTGCAAAAGCCTCCATGGAACTTAGCTTACGTTGGGCGGAGCGATCAAAACGTGCACACGATGGCAATCCTAACGCACTTTTTGGTATTGTTCAGGGGGGAATGCATGAAAATTTGCGTGACCAATCTCTCGCTGGATTACAGCAGATAGGTTTTGATGGTTACGCTATTGGCGGCTTGTCTGTGGGTGAACCCAAAGCAGACATGCAGCGTATACTTATCCACATCGCACCACAATTGCCACCTGATAAACCCAGATACTTGATGGGAGTGGGTACGCCAGCAGATATCGTGCATGCGGTCGCACAAGGCATTGATATGTTTGACTGTGTCTTACCTACACGCAATGCGCGCAATGGCTGGCTCTATACACGAAATGGCATTATTAAACTACGGAATAGTCGATATCGTTTGGATACCTCACCACCAGATGAACAATGTCCCTGCTATACTTGCCGTCATTTTACGCGTGCTTACTTACATCATTTACAACGAACAAACGAGATTCTTGGCGCACGCCTGAACACGCTACATAACCTCTATTACTATCAGCAGCTCATGAGCGAAATTCGCACGGCAATTGAACTTGGCCAATTTGAGCAATACGAACGAGAATTTCAAGCATAATGCTGCAGCGTGTTAAAATGTAATTTTTAATCTTTTTCTTCGGGAGAAAATATCATGTTGATTAGTGAAGCCTTTGCTCAAGCTGCTAATGGCGCTCAAGCTGAACCAAGCTTAATGAGTCTCCTGCCGTTAATTGGGATTCTTGTTATTTTTTATTTTTTATTGATTCGCCCACAATCTAAGCGCGTCAAAGAACAAAAGCTAATGAGAGAAGGATTACAAAAAGGCGATGAAATTATTATTAGTGGGGGCGAATTAGGCCGTGTCACGAGTGTAGGAGAAAACTATATCACGGTGGAAATAGCGCCCAATGTTGAAATCACCGTACTCAAGGCTGGCGTGCAAACCTTATTGCCCAAAGGTACGCTAAAAAGTATTGATACAGGCAAAAGTAATAAAGCGCTTAAAAACAACAGATCTCAAAAAGCAAGCGACACCCAGGAAAGTAGCGATGAAAATCCCAGCGTAACACCTCTTAACGAGTCGCAAAAAGAAAGTAGCGACAAATGATGAAAAATTCAATAAAAATTAGGTTAATTTAACCCCTCCTTTCTCTTTTTTACAATTCATTTTTGATACCATGAACCGCTATCCTCTCTGGAAAAATTTGATTATTGCGATCACGCTTCTTGTTGGGTTGCTTTATACTTTGCCCAATTTTTATGGCGAATCACCCGCAATACAAATTTCGCCATTACGGATCACAGCAGAGGCTGGATTACCACTATTCCAGAAAGTAGAAAGCGCGCTTAAGAAGCATGGTTTAATCAGCGAGGGAATACTTACCGAGGGAAATAGCATCAAAATTCGTTTTGCTGATACGGATGTTCAAATTAAGGCAAGAGACATTCTGCAATCGGAACTTGGCACCGATTACATTGTAGCGCTCAACCTTATTCCAAATTCTCCAGAATGGTTAAATAGTATTGGTGCATTACCAATGTATCTAGGACTTGATTTACGCGGTGGAGTCCATTTCATGCTGCAGGTTGATATGGATGGAGCATTATCCAAAGCGCTGGATCGCTATAGCACCGATATTCGTAGTACTTTGCGCGAACAGAAAATATCCTCTGCTGGTCTTGATCGCGAGAATTCGCAACTTATCATTAAATTCAGAGATGCACAATCACGTTCAAAAGCGGAAATAGAACTCAAGAAAATATATTCTGACTTGGATTTGCGTACCCAGGATACAGAAAGAGATTTTCGCCTGCTAGTATCGATTAAGCCAGAAGCACAAACACGTATGCAAAGTGCTACCATACAACAAAACGTCTCTACATTACGTAATCGTGTTAATGAACTCGGTGTGGCAGAACCTGTAATTCAGCAAGCTGGTATAGATCGTGTCATCGTGCAATTACCCGGTGTTCAAGATACGGCCAAAGCAAAAGATATTCTGGGAAGAACGGCAACTCTGGAAATCAGGATGGTAGATGATGAAAGTGACATCGAATCAGCTTTAAGAGGGCAAGTTCCGTTTAGTACCGAGCTTCTTACTGAACGTGGCGGCGGCGCAATCTTGGTAAAAAAGCAAATATTGCTGACTGGGGATCGTATTACGGATGCACAGCCCGGGTTTGATAACGACAATCAACCGGCTGTTCACGTTACCCTTGACAGCAACGGTGCACGCATTTTCAAGCAGCTGACACGAAATAATGTCGGCAAACGTATGGCAATTTTACTTGTTGAGAAAAATCATGCAGAGGTTGTCACTGCACCTGTTATCCGCGAGGAAATCGGCGGTGGACGCGTTCAGATAAGCGGTCGAATGAGCAGTGTAGAAGCACGTGATGTTGCTCTATTATTGCGCGCTGGCGCATTAGCTGCACCCATGGAAATCATTGAAGAGCGCACTGTAGGACCCAGTCTGGGTGCTGACAATATCAGCAGAGGATTCAATTCGACACTATTTGGCTTCCTGGCTGTGGCCATCTTCATCATGCTTTACTATAGAGCAATTGGTGTGATCTCTATTTTCGCGCTCGGGGCAAATCTTTTATTGTTGATCAGTCTTCTTTCAATTTTGCAAGCAACATTAACACTTCCTGGAATGGCTGCAATTGCACTTACAGTTGGTATGGCGATTGACGCCAATGTCCTTATAAATGAGCGTATTCGTGATGAGCTTCGTAATGGTTTAACACCACAATTAGCCATCAGCGCTGGCTACGAGCGAGCGTTTGGGACTATTGTAGATTCAAATGTCACAACACTAATTGCAGGGATTGCATTATTTGCTTTTGGTACAGGTCCAGTTAAAGGATTTGCTGTAGTACTGTGTTTGGGTATTCTAACTTCTGTGTTCACAGCAGTAACTGTTTCTCGTGCGATGGTTAACTTGGTATATGGTGGGCATCGTAAATTGGATAAAATTTCAATTGGTACCGTCTGGAAACCTAAAACAATTAAGCGTTAAGGGTAAAGTCATGTATTCAGTTTTACTCGTATCAGAAACCACGAAAGTCTGATCTGAAATAGCTAATCAGGATTCTTAAACTATGGAATTTTTTAAATTTGAACGTGATATCCCCTTTATGAGTTGGGGGAAATATACAACTACTATTTCATTATTGACTTTTATTGTCGCACTTTTTTTTATTATCACAAAAGGTTTAAATTTAGGAGTTGATTTTACCGGTGGAACGGTTCTTGAAGTGAGTTATGCGCAACCCGCCAATCTCGATAAAATTAGATCAGTCTTTGCTACACTTGGAATATCCGATGCCTCAGTACAGAATTTTGGCACTTCTCGTGATGTGTTGATTAGATTACCTGCCAAGCATCAACTATCTAGCGCCAAACTATCAGAAACTGTAATAGCCTCCCTTAAAGAATTAGATGAATCTATAGAAATACGTCGAGTGGAATTTGTCGGTCCTCAAGTAGGCGATGAATTACTAGAAAATGGCGCATTAGCTTTACTGTTTGTATCACTTGGCATCGTGGCTTACCTAGCAATGCGCTTTGAATGGAAATTTGGTGTTTCTGGTATTATTGCAAACTTGCATGATGTGATTATCATTTTGGGTTTTTTTGCTTACTTTCAATGGGAGTTCTCCCTTACTGTTCTTGCCGCAATTTTGGCTATTCTTGGGTACTCAGTAAATGAATCCGTTGTTGTATTTGATCGCATTCGCGAAAATTTTCGTAAGATGCGCAAGGCACCCGCAGCCCAAATTATTGATAATGCTATAACGCGAACAATGTCTCGCACCATTATTACTCACGGGAGTACACAGGCAGTGGTTGTATCTATGCTTCTTTTTGGTGGTGAGACCTTGTATTATTTTGCATTGGCATTAACTATTGGCATCTTGTTTGGCATTTACTCTTCTGTACTCGTTGCAAGTCCACTTCTCATGTTACTAGGGGTCAAACGCGAGGATTTAGTAAAACCTGAGAAAAAGCAACAAGAAGAGGCTTTACCATAGTCATAGAGATTTGGGACTTATTGAATAAGGGAAGAACGATAAGATTTGTACAATATCATTAACAGGGGGTTGTTTAAACTGTTGGCGCCATTGGTTATCCAAACTTCTTCATCATAATGACGTTTGAAAACGGGTTTTGCCTCTGCTCCAAGGAGTTACCTAGCCATGTTCTCAGCCGGTTATTTCTTTAGAATTATTGGAAATCTGACTGGTGCACCGTTCAACCATTATTTTGCTGTCAATCCTGGTTGGGCGTCAGTCAATAAATCACTCTCCTCTGCTGATCTCGCAAAAATGTATTTAACCCAAATTTCCTGTCAAAATCTCAAATTTTAATAAAACCATTAAATTACCCTAATTATGTAAAATCTGGGGTTAGTCTGTTGTAACTACAGTAGTTTGTATCGTTATTTTTTGCTTTATAGCAAAGCTCAAATAAATTGATTACAATCCATAGATGACTTATCCATCATCATTTCGCTGCAAAGTTTTGTCCGTTCGTAAGAAGGAAGGACTTACAATTGCGCAGGCAGCGGCGCGTTTTTGTGTGGGAATTGCCAGCGTGACGCGCTGGGTGAAAAATCCCAATCCCAAGCAGACCCGTAACAAACCGGCGACGAAGATCGACATGACCGCGTTGGCCCGTGATGTGCAGGAGTTTCCGGACGCCTATCAAGCCGAACGAGCTCGTCGACTAGGTGTAAGCGAAAAAGGCATCGGCCACGCGCTGCGGCGTATGAACATCAGCTATAAAAAAAACACTGCAGCATCCCAAAGCGCACGAAGACAAACGGCACTCCTTCCAGGAGACCATTAAGGCGTATGAAGCTCAAAACCGCGTTATCGTCTATATTGACGAGAGCGGTTTTGCTTGCGATATGCCACGAACACATGGGTATGCGCCCATTGGCAAGCGGTGTCACGGTGTGTGTAATTGGCATGCCAGAGGCCGCGTCAATGTGATCGGCGCGTTGATCGGCAAATGTCTTCTGACGGTGGGATTGTTCAAAAGCAATATTGATGCAGATACTTTTTTCGGCTGGACGGTACACGATCTGTTGCCAAAACTCCCGCCAGCATCAGTTGTGGTCATGGATAACGCGACCTTTCATAAAAGGCAGGATATTCAAAATGCAATCACACAAGCCCGACATACGCTTGAATATCTGCCAGCGTATTCACCAGACCTTAACCCCATTGAGCACAAATGGGCTCAAGCCAAAGCAATCAGAAAACAACAAAACCAAACTGTTGAGCAACTCTTTAAAATTGAATCATTTTATGTGACGTAGGCTATATAAGGATATTTACATTGGTGAAATGAAGCGTTATACAAGGAATACCTGCATGCCATTATTATTATTTTTAATGGCATAACCTAACAGACTGTTGAAAAACTATCTATACGTTGCCGCTACGGTGTTAAAAAGGGCTCATTAATCAAATATAAACTCCGCTTCTTTCATCTGTTAATGCCTATCATTGACTGCCTCGAATATGTTTTTTCAACAGCCTGCTAAGGGGTATTAATATTTATTATTAGGCTCTAGACTAGCAGATCATTCCTGCTAGTCTAGAACCATAGTTATTATTTAAAGCAAAGCGCAATAATGGCTTATATTCTTAGCGATAATCAGCTCTGTATACGATTAACGCAAATTGATCAAAAACTATACTGCGCTATTTTTAACTAAGCAGCTACTGATTTATTCTTTTTACTACGCATCAAGAAGAAGGCCCCAGCAATTGCCAGCACAATGACGCCTATGATATAAGGTAGATTCGATTTTCCACCCGTTCCCACTGCAAACGGAAAGCGGGAAACATGTTCTTCCTTCTCACCTCTTACTGTGACCAGTCCTACAAATTTCCCTGGTTCCGGAAAGGTATGCTCAAAGGTCACCGATCCATTGGAATATACTTTCGGCGGTATATGAAATATCGTCATTGCATCAAGGTTCTCTTCTGACCCGGTATCACGTATTATTCGCACTTCAGTCGTCATTGGTCGCAGTTCCTCATTGATATAATCCAGTGCAACGACGGTGCGGCCTATCATAGGAATATCTTCACAAAATTCCTGCTCTTGCGTGCTCTCAGGTTGGTAACCCGTAAAATGCATGGTGTAGGGCCCTACCGTAAGCTTGCACATATCCTCAGCCAGTGACAGTCCACCATGCGCAGATAGTTGCATGGAATATGCCATTCCTAATGCAACGATAAACATTGATTTATAAATAGATTTCATTACGTTTACAAACATTATTCTCTCCCCCAGGGCGATAATAAATTTTTTATTATAGGATCATTTCTATGACAAAACACTTACTTTAATCTTTTTAGCGTTGTGCAGTTCGCCATTTGCGCAACCGTTTCAATGGCTTGATTTTATAGATGAGCCATGCCAATAGCAGTAATCCCATTACAGGCGCAATGGAAGCACGAAGTAGCTTCATATAATCAATCATTTCAACACGGAGTCGGTATTGATATTTTAGAGGTGGAATGCCTTCTGCCGTCACAATGACCGAATACAGCCCCTTTTCTAGTTGAGTTGTGCCGTTAATGACGCCATCTGGATGGAGTTTCGCAGGTAACTGCAGCACGCTTTCTCCATCCGTTTCACTACCACGATAAACTTTGACGGTGACCGGCATGTTACGTAATGCAGCATCAATGAGATCAATGACTAAATAGGTATCCCCCGCTAATGGGATATCGGTACAATAATGCCCACTCTCGTCATATTGCGGCTGATAAGTACTTAGATGCACCATGTTTTCATTTATCTGACGCGTGCACGGGTCTTCCTCTAAAGAAACTTTTCCATGGGCAATCACACTACCCGCGTAAAGCATCGCAACAAGAACGAAAGCCGCAATACCCGCTTGTGTTAATTGCTTTACCACGACAAACTCTCCTATTAATTATTAAAACTATTATGATTTAAAAAAAAACCGGTACACCTTTCTGTCTCGCGACAGCGGTGCACCGGTTGTATTGCTTTTTGCTACTTATTAAAGCTTGGTAAAGACCGGGATAACCGCACCAGCAATGCTATTAATGTGGCGATTTCCACTTTCATCCCAAGACATCAACAAACCACCAAAACGGCTTTCCGGGTCACCCAACAACGCCATCAGACGTTGAATTTCCCATAAGGCGTCTTTAGCTTCCATTTTGATTTGTTTGGTTTCACCGGGTTGAACCGCTGATTCGTCATCAAACGTCAAGCCAATTGCAATCAATTCCCGTGGATATGATGCATCCAGGTATTGACGGCCAGTTGAGTTGATGAAACGAATACCCGCTGTCGTGAATTCGCCAAATTTGACTGGGCTGTCACCATTGTTGGTAACTTCCAGGTTCACACGCAGTGCACGTCCCGGTACGTCGTAGTTAGCGTAAGTCACGCGAATAGCGACTGGGTTTGGTGCAACCGGCAATGGAGCTACTTTCGATTCACCCGCTTGGATGGGCACGGTATACGGATGTTTACTTTCCGTGTAGCGATAGCTGCCCCACACCAATGCGATAGTTGCAATTGCTACACCCCAAGCCAGTTTTGTGTCCAGTGGATCAACCAGGGGCTCATCACCATAAGCCAATAATACACGGCTACGTGGTAAGAACATCGGACGCGCAACAAAAATACCGATCCAGAAGCAGGCTAACGTCATCCAGATGATGTGCCAGGTAAGGCCATTGGCAAAGTTGAAGGTCTCGGTATCAATGGTTTCTCCCGTCAATAATTTGACCGGGTTGGTAAAGTCGTCCCAGCTACCCGTGATATTCATCCACGCACCCGGTCCTGCAATCGGGCCGGCATCCTTCACATTCAACATGGCATGCATGTGATGGCGGCCTGGAATACGTGCTTTCAGGCTGACTTCAACTTCATAGTCACGACCAATCTCCATCGGTCCTGCGATGAACCAGGGAGCGCCATTGATCTTGGTGCTCATACGAACAAACACCGGGCTTGGGCTACCCACGTTGAAGAAGGATCGATCTGGCTTAGCTGCTGCGCGGGGCCAATCCTCAGCCAAGTGGAATTTTCCCTTGATCGTAGCAAAATCATTGACTTTGGTAATCTCTGGTGACCATTTGATGTCATACCATTGAACAGTACGCATCCGCAAGAATGGTTCTTGCGAACGTTCCCCGTGGGCTGCAACCGGTGTGACATCTACTACCAGGCTTACTGCTAATGCTGCTGCTGCGTAAGCGACTCCGTAAAGTCCCATCACGCTTCGTTTGTATATGTTTTTTATATTCATTATTTGATCCCCTGTGCGAAACCTTCTTCACCAAACGCGGTAACGTCATCTTTTTGCACGATACGCCCTCTTTTGCCTTTAACATAGAAGAATGCTGTGCAATAAACTTTACCGAGATACCACCAAACAACGAAGATCAGCATAGATACAAACGCTGCGAAGAATGCAGCAATTACTGTGGTATGACCACCGAAGGTACGCAGTGAGCCTTGCTCAATGTGACGAACATATTCCGGTGTACCGGTGCGAACATAGAGGTGTCCCATGTAGTCTGCCATTGAAAGCAATACGCCTTCAACTACGACTGGCAAGTGGGTTGGTCCAAAGATTACCCAGTTACCTGGATAGAACAGTAAACCAAAGAATCCGCCTCCGACTAACGCGGTAATCAGCCAGCTACGGGTTAGATACAGGGTGATATCCAGCATCAATGCGCCTGGGAGCATGGTGCCAGGGGTCACAAAGTTAATTGGATAGTGTGACCACCAGTAAAAGCCCCAGTAACGCGTTAACCATTCTCCAACCAACAGACAGACGACACAGAGTGTCGCGCCAAATGGTTGACGATAGTTAACCCAAAGGTAATACATGATGGCTGAACAGTAGGTAATGCCTACAATCGGTGTAACTACCGGCCACCATTGACGGTCCTTCCAGTCCATCCAGAAATCCCAGTCACCTGCCAGCAACATAAAGTGCATATGGTATGTTCCAACCAAAAGTATGCACAAAATCGGAAAATAGATTAGATCAATCGACCGCGACATGTGTACTGCTTCCGGCGGCATCTTGGCGGCTTTCAGAATATCATTCGTTTTGAACATACCCGCCATGTAACCTTCACCTTTTGACAGCAACGGCACAAACAGAAACAAAATAGGTATGAATAATAGTACCCATATTACGTTTTCATTCATAGCTCAACTCCCTCCCTTTTGAAGCTTGTAATATTAAATATGACATGACGATTCCTTTCTTTTCTAAGTGTTCTCAACCGTCGACTGTTTCGCGTATCCCCAACATAAGTCGACTCACTTTTATTTCATCCCCACTTCTGGTTTTCCAGAAGCAGGAATGATAAGCAGGTTTATAACCCCAGAATTAAGGAACAATCCGGTTGTTAAGGATTTCCTTGCTTGAGTTGTTCCAAACTACGTCTGTCAGATTGGAATAACGGGTGATGATCTGAGCTGCAATACCGCCTGAGAAGAGTCCAGACCATCCCAGAATCACAAAGCCCCAGTGCAATGGTGCACTAAAGAGTTCTTCCATGAACCAGAAAGCATGACCCCATTCGTTCAAGCCTACGTTTGGCAGAATCATGAGCGGGCCTGCAATTGCCATTACCAGCGGGAAGGAAATTCCTCTGCTGTATAAAGGCAGACGGGTCATTGCGTACAGGTATGAAGCCACACCACATACGATGTACATCGGGAAGGAACCATAGAACACTACCACATGGCTAGGTGTGAAACTGGTATCACGAATAATTACTTGGTGCCATGATGCATCTTGTTCGGTGAAGAAGCTACCACCCCAGTATACGCCAAAGAGGTAGACACCAAGCCACATCATCCAGTAAAAATAGCGTTTGATTTCCAGTTTTGGATCCAGATTGTCCAGTTGCTCTTTGGTATCACGGGTTTTCCAAATCCAGCCCCAGGTAACCAATGCAAATAACGGCATAAGAGTCATGTGAACACGCCACAATCCCATCCATACGCGATCAAATTCCGGTTCCATCGAGTCCATACCATGGGAATAAGCGAATGTCCGTTGGTACCAAATCCAGAACATCGCTACCAGCAGCATTACGCCCATTCCATATTTATACCATTTTGAGTCATACCACAGCGACATGTCATAGCCTTGGGCGCTTGACGCTGCGCTGCCTGTTCCATATGTTGTTGCCATTTTAAACTTCCTCCTGTTTTTCATTCACTTATAAAAAGTAATCTCGTTCTTACGATATTACCCTTACTCGCTACTATCGCATCATCCCATAAAAACCTTCCCGTCTTCAGGGCTTCTGGATAGCTTTCCTCTAAACTACTCTTTTTTTTGTTCCAGCTAAAAAGTGCAATACCCTTTGCTGGCTACACTCTACAGGCTAGTCACCTTCATCATTTTAGTCAAGTAGTTTTTCCATATTTATAGCAGGGTATTTCAGCAAGCATTAAATTCTATTACTACTTCAATAGTTTGAGTGAATTAAAAATAAATCTAAGAATTACATTCTGGTACTATGTTTTAACACTTAGTATTAATTAAATATGCCCAAGTTTTAATAAACCCAGATTTTCCATTAGGAAGACTTTCTAATGAATGTCATTAGAATAAGCCATTAAAAATAAGGATAATTTTGCGAGTTAGTATAGTTTGATTGGAACACGTTTTTTTCTTCTGGAGGATCTTCGCGGTTTTTAAGCTTCGCTTCACTAATAAAGAGATAACAGACTGCGGTGGTATGAGCCACGCACTTATCGTCACGCACTTATCACGAGATTGGATTGCCAGAAAGGTCTACCTCAGCTTAGCCATGCTTAAACGTCCCTCAAACAAGAAAAACCTCGGTGGGGTGGTTTAGGAAGCAATTGCATTTTCTGCGATGGAATTTATGTTTAACCTACTGATAATAAGATAGAAATAAGAGAACGAACAAATTAATTCGACTCGACCGAGAACAGTAAAATAGCACTTGTTTGCTTATCGAATTGATTAAAAAACATGCTCACCAAGACCCCTGGATTTCATCAAGCCAGTCTATTTGAGCCAAACCTCCTTCTACAACTTGACCCTGCAATTCCTCTGCTTCAATGATCAGCAGCGATTCCCTGGCATCAATTTGAAGAAAGCCTCGCTATTTACTATACAGAGGCGCCAGGCACACCGAATAAGCCGATTTACCTAATTGGTGGGACTGTTGTTATTCAAGCAACTAGAGAATCAGAGTAATGAAACAGTAGTGCTGCAATGGAAGCGTAATCCCCTTACTACCAGGTTTTTTTGTGGCATGCGAATGTTTCTACGCAGCCTACCCTGTCATAGCGCGGGGCTTGTTCACTTTCATAAGCGCGATTGGGAAGGAAGGATTTGAAAAGATTTTTCAGATGAGCATTCAATTGCATGATTACTTAACGCTGGAGAATATAGTCAATATCGCCACTGCCATCCAGGAGAAAACCATTATTTATCTCACAGACAGTAAGCTTGCTATCCACATCATCAATCGTTTAAACAAGCTGGCTAAATTTCATGGCATTTTGCAAAGTCGTAGCAATGTCAAGAAAGTAAAGCAATTGCGTCTGGCTAATCGGTATTTTCGTCACGCCAAGAGAAGGGTTCAAGCCCGATGAGCGCTGAAGCGACTCAGAGTCATTGCTCACACATTGATTCGGAAACTATTGCTTCTACTGCACAAAGCAACTTGATTGTGAAGGTTATCAGTCATGAGCGCACCCTGCATGACAATTATGGTTTGCCGAAAATATTGAATCATGTTGCAGCATCACAAAGCAAACACGTCAAACAAGCAGTGTGTGATCGAGGGCACTGAGGCAGCAGTGAGATTAACGGTACACGAATCATCTTACCGAAGAAAGCTTTAATGAAAGATACTCGCTACCAGAAAGACAGGAAGAGAAGGCAATGCAAAAGGCGAACGGCCATTGAGCCCATTATTGACCACTTGCAATCAAAATTCAGATTGTCACGCAGTTATCGCGATAGGTGAGATCATATTAATCTACTGATGGCAGCTTTCATTTGGAATCTGAATCGATGACTATTGGCCATTTTTTGCCTATAGTTCCTTGGAGTAAACAATTGCTGGAACGTAACAGTCAACGTAGCAGCCGCTAATAAAAATCGCTAGTCTAGTATCTTTACTCAGATAGGGCAAGCTTCGCTTCAGGAAATTTAAATGGATGTCCTAGAAATTACTTTTTCAGAGGCGACTAATTATCCATTGAAAAGTAATCAAATTTACAACGAAAAGAATCATGGAAGGAATACGAGTCATTTCTTCAATAAAAAACTCATACCCTTCCATTTGATTTGGATTAGTCTTAGCTATTTACTTAAAAAGAATAGCTTATTACCTTCTTCACTATGATGTCCTTTATAGCATAGCGTATAACTACAATTTTCACTGTTTGTCACAAAATAGCCATGCTAATGATATTCATAGCAGAAATGTGTTAACTATATTTTAATGTATTTAATCAGTAGTGTACCGCTCAGTTTACTGTAATAAATAAAGCAAATTGTTTAGTATCCACCACCTGAAGAAATTGCCTTAGAATTCGCATTTACCGCATTTGCATTTTTTTTCGTTACCTCACCACATGTAACTTTAGTTCCATCTATACGGTCTTTAATTTGTTCTTCCGCTTTTTTGTCTTTGCAAGACATCACGTTCAAGAGATCTTGCGCTCTAATAGGTGTTAATGCGGATTCCTTATTTCCACTAGCAAAGACAGAGGTAGAGCCCAATATCAACACAGAAATGAAAGCAGAAATAATAAATTTATTCATTTTTGACTCCTTTTATTGAATTTAATGATAGCAAATCGTTTTTCTTAGAAACTAACTGTAGCAATGAATTTATTACACTCGGAAACGATATTGCTATTTCTAACAGAAACGAGTGCTTCATACCATATCAGTATATAACAGTGCTTTTTATTTGTCAGGTAGTTTTAATCTTCATATTGTTATAAGGAAATAAGCTCTTCCTTACCCTAAACGGTATCAAGATGCCCAAAAAACATGGGTAAATAACCACTATAGATCAATGATAGGAGCCTCTGGCATGAGGATTACAACGATAGGCTTACAAGCATGCGGCAGCAGCTAACATAAACAGGGCATAAGCTAGTGAATTTGGATACCCTCCCTGTCAATAAGCTGACATCACCCAGTTTGCCAAATCTTACGTGAAGAAGCTAGCAATAAGCATGGCAGATACAGAAGTGATCTGAGAAGCATTAGTTCAACCCAATATGCGTTCTGCGTCAATCAAAAATGATAAGCAACAAATGACCTATCGGCGCATCACGTCAGACAGAGCTTCGTCAAAGCCATAACTACATAACATCAGGAAATCAGATAAAACACCTGCTCTCTGAGCTCGTTATTGATATCCTGTATGGCCTCCATTCGATTATTTAACAGATGTGGCATTCTAGAAGGTGCAGAAAACAGTTTGCTAGGAGCAATGCCATTTACTGGAACAAGTGAATGACCATCTCAGAAACTGTTTAGAAATTCTGAATTCTGGCGTTAATGTAGCAATTTTTGCTATAAACAGGCAGGATCATGAATCAACAAAAAGCGTAAAAAGCGTTATCCAAGTAACCTAAGCGATGAAGCGTGGCATTACTTGAAACCCTACCTGCCGGCACCGGCAGTGGGGAGGCCACGAAAGTTGAGGATGCCTCAGGTGGTAAATGCAATGCTGTATGTTCTAACAACAGGTTGTCAATGGAGGCAATTGCCTCGTGAGTTTCCAGCTTGGAGTGCGGTTTACTACTATTTTTACAGTTGGTCACATGACGGGACATGGCAACGTCTTCATCATTTGTTGCGTTCACGGTTGCGCGAAAGAGGTGGGCGCCACAAACACCCGACGGCAGGTTGCCTGGACAGCCAAAGCGTCAAATGTACTGCGGTACCTGGGCAATGAGGTTTTGATGTTGGCAGGAAGGTCAATGTTTGTCAACGCCACATTCTGGTGGACACACTCGGATTACTGTTGACGGTGGTAGTCACTGTCGCCAGCGTGCAGAATCGTGATGGCGCCCGCTTGCTATTGCGTCACCTACCAGGTTGTTGCAAAATCTTGTGAACGGGGTTGCAGAACAATTTAAATTCTGTCTGGCAGTAGTATTGCGCCCCAAAGAAACCAGAAAATTTGTATTGCTGCCCCATCGCTGGGTGGTCGAGCGTACCTTCAGTTGGTTGAATCATTCCCGAAGGCTCAGTAAAAGCTACGAACATCTCACAAGCACCGACGAAACCTGGGTTTACATCGCTATGACTCGTATTATGTTGAGGAGACTAGCTTAAACCAGGAGTTTCCAAACAGCTTCTAAGAGAACTAAGTCGACAGAAAGAAGCATTGGAATTGTAGATCAAAGTGTATGTTTATTTAATATTCCAACAAAGCCAGTTCTATACCGATTACTGATACAAATCGTTTATACACCTATGATTTTAGATTTTCAGGTTGCTACTTTTCATACCTAAAAAATATTCTTCTGCAATGTTTAATTTTATTGAATAAGTAATTGATTAAATGATGCTTTTATACTCGAACCAATCACAATTTCTTGAATGAATTCGATTATTGCGAAGTGGTATGATAAATTCAATAGTTTTTAGTGAGTATTTGAATGAAAATATCATATTCATATTCTTTATCACACAGTAATGCAACTGCATTGCTAACATCATACAAACATGCTCTTTGCTTACCCAATATTGCCCACTTAGCCGCCGCTTAAGATAATATTCAGAGGGGCGCCTAGTCCATCCGTAATGGTATGAATTTTGGTAATGATTTTATTTCTTTTTCATCAGTAAAATGATAAGTGAAATTTATCAAATTGTAATGGAATTAGAAATCTTTATTTAAATCTTTATTTCTGAAATTAGACACAATCTGTTGTTTTTTTCGGCATGAGGGCTTCTCGGGTTGGTGCTCCTTACATCAGACTCAGAATGCTGAGAATGGCAAAGTAGAACGTTCTTAGAGAACAGATCAAACAGTGAACTATAAAAGGTGTTGATCCACACGCTAAATCAACTGCATATAAAGCTTTATTTAACTAACACCAATCGCTCGGGAGGTAGGAAAAAAACACCGTATGAGAGTTTAATCAAAAATCAGGTGATTTCTTCAAATAAGCCGCGGTTGCTGCTTCCGTCGCGCGGTAATATGTTGTTCAAAAACTTCAAAGCTGCCTGGCCAGCTCAATAGATTCACAGACTTCTCAGTCGTAAGCGGAGGCGCGCTATTGCTTGAGTATGTATTTGACATACTCGTGATTCACTGACTCCAAGTACCTCCCCAATTTCCCGCAAATTCATCTCCTGCTCATAATGCATACCCATTACTATTTTTTCCTTTGGTGGCAAATTTTCAATTGCTGTAACCAGTGACTGCCGCAATTTTTTATCCAATAAAATTTCCAGTGGCTCATTCTCAGACTCAGAACATAATCTATCTAGGAAATGATCTTCATCTTCCTCCTGAAAATCTTCATAATAAATCAGCTGACCACCTCGCACTTCCTGCAAAGCCTCGTGATACTCATCAAGACTCATATTTAATTCAGTTGCCAACTCCTGCTCACTTGGAGGACAACCCAAACGCTGCTCCAGCGCTCTCATTGTTACTTCAATTTGGCGCATCTTCTTACGGAGGCTACGAGGTAACCAGTCAGACTCACGCAATTCGTCTAATATTGATCCACGAATACGCTGCGCTGCATAACTTTCAAATTGGCGTCCATACGATCCTTCATAACGGTTTATAGCATCTAGCAAGCCAATCATACCAGCCTGAATTAAATCATCTACTTCCACACTAGGAGGCAACTTAATCATCATATGGTGCGCTATACGTTTTACTAGTGGCGTAAATTCAACTAGGAATTGTTCTTTGTTTATGATTCCAGATGTAGGATACATAGAATGTTAAACTGAAAAATTCACCTTATTTAAATTACCAGGAGGGACAAAGTGAAGCTTGAAATCTTCAACACTTTCATCGTATTGATTGGAATAAAATAGAATAGCGCAATAATTTTGCAGTAGAAATAAAAGCAAGGATAACCCCAACTATTATTTGACATAGCTAATTAGCACGTCACAGTTTTTCATTAAATAAAATCATCTTATTGAGTTTTTCCAACAAAGGAAGATTTGCTAATCGGTTTCTGCAAAATTGCCAAATATTTTCTGTACATTAAATTTAAAACTTGTTTTATTGGTTAATAATAGGAAATTGCAATTAATTTATTAATGTAACCACAGGAATTCTGTAGAGAAAATAGCTCCATTTTCAGTAGTAAGATTAATAAATAGAGGTAGCGGATATCTGGATTGGCAATGTGCAAGTATTCCATAACTTTTGTGAAAGCGTTTCATAGTGTGAACCTAATTAATGATGAGCAACAACATCTTATGCTATTCTCGTATTCGTAATTTGATCTATCATCGCAAAACATTTAAATCTAACTGAACAATGCGATGCCACAAGATAACTAATCATGGCTAATCAATAGATACTAGTAATTCATGCAACCATCCAACCCGTTTATCTTTTATTGCTTTTTCTAAATGACCAGTACAGCTTACTCACTACACTTTTAAAGATTTCTTTTCTGATATGACATCCCCTATGAGTGTGAGTATTATTAGTGACCCATTCAATTTTCAATAAGGCAAATAGAAGATGATTTCTTCCATTATTCTATGAATATAACCCTAATTTACCACTAGCATCGCTACCTGATGTAAATTGATAAAGTATGCTAATTAAAAGCTGATGTACCGGTTAAAGAAGATCGATCACATTTTAGGCTCTGTTGACATTTCATAATTTATGTAAGTATCCAACATGACCATCTATAAATTTTTCTATTTTAATGATTCAATAAATACAAGCGTTAGTGGCAGAAACTCGTGGATATGGTTATTAGATCAGATGAGAAGTGAAGTGGTCCCCCAAAACTGTACAGGTTGTTAAGCTCCGACAAAATTAAAAAGGGGCTTAATGACGATGCGTAAAAAGCGCACACAATATTCGAGTGAATTCAAAGCAAAACTAGCGCTGGCAGCGATACGTGGTGATGAAACTGTCCCCCAGTTGGCAGCGCGTCATAATGTACATCCGACGCAGATTAATAGCTGGAAACGGCAACTCATTGAACAAGCTGCCGAGTTATTCTCTAACAATAATACTGCCACCAGTAAGGAGAGACATACTACCGATGACCTGCACCGGGTTATTGGTCAATTGACGGTTGAACGCGATTTTTTAGCCAGAAAGCTCGATCATTAAGTCTTGCAGCACGCAAAAAGATGATTGAGCTCCATGGCAGCCTTAGTCAGGTCCGTCAATGCCAGTTGTTGAATCTGGCACGCTCGACCTATTACTATCAACCGCAACCGATCAGTAATGCTGATCTGGTTCTGCAGCGCATGATGGATGAGCAATACCTGAAAACGCTGAAATCAGGTTCACGCAGTTATGCTACGTGGTTTCAGCGCCAGGGAATCATGCTGGGACGCAAGAAAGCGTCCTCCCTAATGAAGACGCTGGGTATTGTCAGCATAGCCCCAAAACCCAAGACTAGCACCTCCAGCAAACAGCATAAGGTTTATCCCTATTTGCTTAAAGACCTCGTTATTAATAAACCTAATCAGGTTTGGGCTGCTGACATAACCTATGTCCCCATGGAGAAAGGCTTTGGTTATCTTGTTGCCATCATAGACTGGCATTCGCGCAAGGTATTGAGCTGGCGCTTGTCCAATACCTTGGATACTGACTTCTGTACTCAAGCACTGGAGGCAGCCATTCAGGACTATGGTTGTCCGCAGATCATGAATACCGACCAGGGCGTCCAGTTCACCAGCGAAGCATATACATCCATACTAAAAGTATCATCATATCCAGATCAGCATGGATGGTAAGGGTTGCTACTATGACAATATTTTTGTTGAACGGCTTTGGCGGACAGTTAAGTATGAGCTTTTATATACCAGAGAATTCAGTAACCTGAAGGAGGTAAAGAAGAGTTTAGCCACATGGTTTGAATGATAAACCAAGAACGATTTCATCAAAGCTTTGACAGAGCCTTACGCCTGATGAAGTCTACTACAATGATCAAAGAATCAATCGGGTTGCCTGAACCTGATTAACTACAATGGCAGAGCTTAATTTTCTTTCAGGTTGTCCAGTTAGCGAGAACCACATCAATTTCTTGCTTCCCCTATCGAGTTACTGAGTTTTAAATTCTCTCAATTCGTGGCACTAACAATGACCTCAGTTCATCCAAATAGTTTGATTCTTGCCAAAATTAAGACTTGATATTAAATCAATAGGAAAAATCAAAACGTGTCTAATTCGACCGAATCAGACGAGCGCTAAGCGCCCGATAGGCTAATGCAAGAATGAATGCTGCAGCTAAAAACTGCAGGCCTCGATAGAAGGTATAATCCACTACCTCCTTACCCCGAATCTGGGCTTTGTCGGTAACGATGTCTGCTATAGAGGAGATACGATCCATGGCATCCGAATCAAGGCTGGTTTGCAAGGTAATAAGCAGCGTCGTAAGTCTTTCAGACATCCGGCCAATTTCTGCTGCCATATCCTCATAGTTCTTAATGCGGAAGGGTTCCTCATTGGCTTTAGCGCCGAGTTCCGATGACTCCTCATCGAATCGGCTCATAACTGTGTCGAAGGTTTTTAGTACTTTATCTGTGGAGTCGGTCATTCGTGCGCCCTCGCCGAAAGCCCGACCGATCTCCCGCGATAAATTAGTGAGGCCTGGTTGCTGATCTTGGACAGCCTGGAGAAGCGCTGCTCGTTCAAGTGCAATTCCTTGAAGTATTTCTTTTCGCTCGGAACTGATCAGCCCAGGCATTTCTTCTGCCAGTTTTCCTAAACGATCAGCTGCGTCAGCAAATCGGGTGGTATTGGAAACCACCTCTTCTATTTGCGGCAATTCCGCAGCTTGGAGGGTGAGCAATTCTGCTTGCCATTGAATAATCTGTGGCATGCGTTCTACAATGAACATGAGTCGCTCAGCAAGTAGTCTGGTTTGTGCCAATTCGCGAGTAGCTGGATCAAGTCCGGCTAAAGGATCTATGTTCAATAAGCTTAATACATTGCTGGTGAATGTCTCGCTTTTCTTGCGATCGGATTCTATAATCCAGTATAACAAGTCTATGCTGGCAAAGGACGAAGGGGGGATTGATTGCCTCATCGTTTCTTCATGCCATTTCTCGATTGCACTCAAGAGCTCCTGCCTTTGCGATACAGTCATCAATTTTTCGGCTAACTGCCATATCTGTTTTTCTCGTTCCTGGAAGATTTCCAAGACAGGACGAGCTGATTCGCCATAGACCTTCGGCAGCCAATAGTCTTCGATACGTAGGCGTACACCGGCGGTGAGCACAATTATATCCACCAGACTACGCATGCTGTTGGAGCCGGTAGCTGCAGACGTAATCTCATGGGTAAAAACGATCCAAATACTTAAAAGCTCCTTGCGAGGAATGGGATGACCATCTCTTTCAAGCTTTGTGGTTGAAGTTACAAAAGCGGATATAAAATTATTGGTATATCGCAATAGATCCTCTTGCAGTGCTACTGGATCAATTTCGGTTTTAGCTTTCTTGGAACCGGAAATTAACTGAATACCTTCAAACGGGAGTTCGATAGTTTTCTTGATCAGAGTACAACCGCTCCCCAGCACTGCCAGCATCATTAAAATAGTTACTCTCACCATAAACTCTCATCCCCTATCGGTTTTCAGAATTACCCCCCTTCATTCATCAGAAGATAGGATCAGTTGTCGTCTGATTCTAAATTACCGCAGTTTCCAAACTTCACTACTTTGTCTATTTTTAGTTCCCAGTTTGCTTTGCCTGGACTAAGCTAGTACTGCAGCTGCCGCATGCCACCGCCGGGTGAGCATTGGTATTGGGGGATATAGTATAGGAGAAAATGATGACCGAGAACGCATTCCAGTAAGGCAAATTCATCATGTCCTTTATAGTTTTGAACGCGGTTTCATTGCCTGTGCTGGGAGACAGATAGATTTCTCTGTGCAATTGGCACCGGTTTGCCACATAAGCCACCAGCGAACCGTAAGAACCGCTATCAACCGACGTGACATAGACATCGATTTCTGGTGAACCATCAACATCGAGGTCGACAACTTTATATACCAAGATTGTACTGTTAATCTCGCGTATGATTGGTTTCGAGACCAGTTGGCATGATCTGGAGCGTGTTAAGCAAGCCTTGTAGAAGAAATATCAAATTGAGCATGGCTTATCTCCAAAGAAGCATCAAAGTTGTCTTCCTCCCAAACCGCAGTGGGATGCTCCCCTCCAGTCGGATCATGAACATCAGCGCAGCTACTAACGTCTTGCAGAGTCGCGCTTACCAATAAACGCTAAAGTCGGTAAGTGGCTCGCTCAAAGTTGTCTTGATCTCTGACAAACTTACTTGCCATAATCGTAGTATAAGACCTTATAACCCATTTCCACGAAAATGGTAGTATTGAAGAAAGTTGTTTAGTAATGCAATGCTCCTAAAATGGAGGTGATTTAAGCCACGTTTTGCAACCAAACCAACTATAAATTTGCATTGATAATTATTGAAATGCCAACATAGCTTAAATCAAGAATTAAGCTGTGGTTTGGACAATATCTTGCCAAACCGACAGGAAATGATGCGAATGAACAAGTTTAAATGGATAGATCAAAGAATTTAATTCTCAACTATCTTAACCAATGCGCATCGTCCATTTTGACAAGAGCGCCATCTTCCTCGACTTGAATTTCAATTTCTTTGCCATCAGGTTTTTTTACCGTAGCTACATAGACGATGACCTTCTTTTTCATCGTTCCCTTTTCAACTTTTTGAATGGTTCCATTTTGTGCATTTTGAGTGATGGTTTGCTGAACTTTCTCCGGGATTTGCGACATCTCGACCTTTTCATCGAAAAGGCCAGCGTAACTAGATGTTGCGAAAAGCATTGTCAACAATGAAGTGAGTACGAGATTTTTAACGTTCATCTTTGCTCTCCTGTTAATATTTTAAATATAAACAATTGCTTAGAATTTCTGTTAAATGCCGCAAACATGAGTGATTTATTTTTTACTGAGCTTAATAGCGCTTTAATTTGCTCATAAGCACTCATGATCAATTCTACGTAAGGCAGTAAGAGAATGCAACAAAAAATCTTATTATCGCTTATTGCGAACAGCTTACTGATTTGAAAGTGAAAGCAAAATTCTGTTAAAGCGGCTTCAGTTCAATGACAAACCCAAGCATAGTCGAGATACAACAAAGCAACCCGTGCTTGGCGTATTTGAGCGGGAAGTAAGATATATACCGAAATGGTAACGGATTGTAAGCGATTGACGTTACAAGCTGTGATATTGGGTAAGGTATCGATTGAAAGCATCATTTTTAGCGATAGTTAGCGAGGCTACAAGGACGTGATAGATTGTAGGATATTCCAGGCATTTCGTGTTTCTCATGGTGACAATGAGTTTGCGCGTGAGGGACATTGCCATATTAACGTCATTAAATCATTTTGGAGTTTTACCAAGCGATGGTTGGCCAGGCTAATGCTGTGCCGGCTAACTTTGAGCTGCACCTAAAGGATTCTGAATGGCGTTGAGAAAACAGCCTGATGAACTTGACAAGGAATTGTGGCTGCTCTTCGGATATTATTAACTCTGCTAGTCTAGAGCCTATAAAAACAGAAAATAATAGAGACGCTTAATAACAATAGTACGGTTTAACTCATAGAAGTTTTATAGAGAATGACTACAGACCTTAGAAAGAAAAGCATATGTCTTGCTTTCTCTTAATGCCCCATAAATAAAAAATGGTTTAGGCGATTATTTTTAAGTCATTGATTTTAATGGTGCCGACACCAAGAATCGAACTCGGGACCTTCTGATTACAAATCAGCTGCTCTACCATCTGAGCTATGCCGGCACGGAAATAGATATGTTAGTAATAAATAATTTTAAATTATAAACTTTAAGTTATAGCAAGTTAACCTATTTCTACCTAATTTCTACCTAACAATCTTTAAGTGAGTTCGTTCACGCTCATTTTTATGGGATGGATAATTATCTGACAAAGATTCCAAGCGATTTGTATCTTCACTCTCACAAATGTGAAGCATTTTTTGCGCAGTATCAAAAGTAAAGAACAAGCCATGATTAATTTCTTTCGCAAATATGGCTTTGACTGCGGTAATTGGCACAAATATCTTCCTTGATACACCACTAAAACGTGCCGTAAACCGAACAGAATCATTGTCAATTAATAAATCGCGTGCAGCTATAGAGCTAATATTCAGAGTAATTTCACCATCTTTTACATACGCCTCAGGGACAGATGTATTTTGATCAATTTCAATAGAAATATGAGCAGTCAAGTTATTATCGACACACCACTCGTAAATACCTCGTATTAAATAAGGCTTGGTCGTAGAATATTTCATTTACGCATTAATTTCTCTGATGGAGTCAAGGCATCAATAAATAATGGTCTACTAAATAATCGCTCAGAATATTTGAGTAATGGCGTAGCCTGTTTTGGCAGACTAATTCCATAATGGTCCAATCTCCATAATAAAGGTGCTATAGCCACATCTAACATGGAATATTCATCACCCAACATGTATTTTTGCTTATCAAAGATTGGTGCAATCATTGTCAGACTCTCAGCAATTGCTACTCGCATTTTGTCAGCTATCTTTTGATCATTTTGTTCAACAGCTTCAACATGGCAAAATAGCTCTTGTTCAAATCGATGTAATAACAATCTTGCGCGAGCACGCATTACTGGTTCTGCTGGCATTAACTGTGGATGAGGAAACCGATCATCGACGTACTCATTGATGATATTAGATTCATAGAGCACAAGATCACGTTCGATCAAGATTGGTACGCGGCCATAGGGACTTATCACAGCCAGATCTTCTGGTTTATTGTGAGGATCAACATCAATGACCTGAAAATCCATGTCCTTTTCATGCAACACAATGCGACAGCGGTGGCTAAAAGGACATGTTGCAGTAGAATACAACGTCATCATAATGACTTACACATCTTCGTAGTGTTTTGATTCAAAAATTTATTAATGCACATCTCTCCAATATTCACGTTTTAGTAAATAAGTCAATCCAAGCATACTCAATAAAAAGATAAGGACGATAGCTCCAAGTTTCTTACGATAATTCGCATGAGGCTCACCCAAATAGACTATGTAGTTTACCAGATCTGCGATAAAGTTATCATATTCTTCTTTGGAAAGTAATCCAGGAACACTCAACTTCAGCTCTTTAACTTCTGATCCATCTTGCGATTTGATACTGAGTGTTTGTAGACCCTGCAATTGATGTAGAACATGCGGCATTGCAACTTTATCAAAAATCAAATTATTCCAGCCGCTAGAAGACGATTCATCTCTATAAAAAGCTCTAAGATAGGTATATAGCCAGTCCGCACCGCGGGAACGTGCGATTACAGATAAATCAGGCGGAACAACCCCAAACCATTCTTCAGCATCATTCTTCTTCATTGCAGTGAGCATCAGATCGCCAACTTTTTGTCCAGTATGAATAAGACGCTCGCTGATTTCCTGATTACTTAATCCGATATCTTGGTGTCGATTATAACGCATATAGCTTGCGCCATGACATGTCAAGCAATAATTGACAAAGCTTTGCGCACCACGCTGTAATGATGCGTTATCAGAAGTATCAATGGGTGCCTCATCAAGTTTTATGTCCGTGGCTGCAAAAACAAAAGTCGGAGCCAAGCTGATAAAAAAAAGCAGGAATTTAATTAATCTCATTTTGTCACTCTTTTTGGTTCTGGTTTTGTTTTATCTATCTTGCTATACAATGGCATCAGAATAAAAAATGCAAAATAAATAACTGTAAAAATTTGCGCTAATAACGTGTACAAAGGTGTCGGTGCTTTTGTGCCAAGCCAACCTAATACAAGGAAGCTTATTACAAAAAGTATCAGCGCGAACTTAAAGATTGGTCCTTTATAACGTATTGATTTAACAGGACTACGATCTAACCACGGTAAGAAACAAAAAATAATTACTGATCCTGCCATTAATATAACACCCCACAGTTTCGCATCTATTCCGAGAAAATTAACTGTGACTGCCCTAAGCATTGAATAATAAGGTGTGAAATACCAAACAGGAGCAATGTGATCGGGTGTTTGTAACGTATTTGCAGGGATAAAATTATTATGCTCAAGAAAATACCCACCCATCTCAGGAATAAAAAATATAATGCCACAAAACACAATTAGAAATGCAACAATCCCGACTATATCCTTTACAGAGTAGTAAGGATGAAATGGTATTCCATCTACCGGAATCCCTGTTTTTGGATCTTTGTTAGCTTTAATTTCAATTCCATCTGGATTATTGGATCCAACTTCATGCAATGCGATGATATGAACAAATACCAGCACAATTATCAATAATGGCAAAGTCACCACATGATATGCAAAGAAACGATTAAGCGCCGCATCCGAGAGCATGAAATCTCCCAGAATCCAGTTTGATAACGTATCCCCAATATATGGAATCGCCCCAAACATACTTACAATTACCTGAGCACCCCAATAAGACATTTGTCCCCAAGGTAAAATATATCCAGTAAACGCTAGACTCATCAACACAAAAAATATCGCCATCCCTATCAACCATAAGAGTTCTCGGGGTTTGCGATATGAGCCATACATCATCCCTCGGAACATATGCAGATATACCACTACGAAAAACATGGAAGCTCCCGTAGAATGCATATACCGAATCAACCAACCAAAGTTCACATCCCGCATGATGTATTCAATTGATGCAAATGCAAGGCTAGCATCTGGCTTATAGCTCATAGTAAGAAAAATACCGGTAATTAATTGGTTAACCAACACAAGCATTGCTAGCGAACCAAAGTAATACCAAAAATTAAAATTCTTAGGAGCATAATATTCAGAAAGATGCGCTCTCCAAGTAGCAGTCATTGGGAAGCGCTCATCGATCCATCCAATAAACGAATTTTCTTGTTTACTCATTTTATACAGATTCCTTGCTTTCAGAGCCAATTAAAAGCCGATTTTCACTCAAATAAACATGAGAAGGCACAACCAAATTAGTAGGCGCCGGAACATTCTTATAAACACGTCCTGCCAAATCAAATTTTGAACCATGACAGGGGCAGAAAAAACCACCTAGCCAATCAGGTCCCAAATCAGCAGGAGCAATATCCTTCCTAAATACTGGAGAGCAGCCAAGGTGTGTACATACGCCTTCTACCACAAGAATCTCAGGTTTAATAGAACGTGTCTCATTCTTTGCGTAAGGTGGTTGCTGATTTTTTTCCGAAGTTGGGTCAGCCAACGTATCATTTAGTTTCTTCAGATTCTCTAACATCTCTTGCGTGCGCTTCAGTACCCAAACCACCTTTCCCCGCCACTCAACCATCAGTAGCATACCTGGCTCCAGCTTACTAATATCGACTTCCACTGGTGCCCCAGCTGCTTTAGCGCGCTCACTAGGCGTCATATATAACATAAATGGTGTCGCCACCGCCACGGCAGCAATCCCACCTGCTACAGATGTGGCTAGTACTAGAAAACGACGCCGACTATTCATCTCACCATTACTATCTGCCATTTTTAATAATTCCATCCAATGAATTTTCCACCCAGAATCGACTCAAACTAGAAGCCGATCAGCCTGTTTATTTTATGCTTTACTTTCCAAAACATTCATAGAACGTCATATGCTTAAAAAGCATAATTCTAAAAGTATAACATAACCCTTTACATATTAGGGTAATATATAAAGCCAGTAACCAAGATAGCTTGCCCTTAAGAATTCTCATCTTTTGAATTTTATGATTATCCAAAGCAAATAATTTTGGGATATTGTACACACCCATCAGGACGTTAATCTGTGCAAATCCGAACGTCAACTCTTGCTAAATACAAGCACAAAAAACTGATTTTAGGCATCAGAAAGCATAAGTTGTAGTCATCAACTATTTTCAATTAAACATTTATATGGTGCTTTTCCTCACTCACTACCGTGCGGCTCGTTGATTATAGAAAGTCTCCCATTCAGTTAGGCGTGCAGATCAATATCATCTCTATCGGCTAGTAGTTGGTTAAATTCGGTCTATTCCATATGTGATTCTACTTTGCTATTCAATTGCAGTTTTTTGGATTTGATGCAGGTATATCGTAGACCTATGCTACCAGATGCAAATGGAATTTGATTTAAAACTGATGTCGTGCCCAGCTAGAATGAGAATTAAGCAATAACGTAATCGATCAATTCAATTACGCTCTGTTAGGTACGCCTGTCATAAATTTTCAGTGCACGAATTCGTCGTGTTGCTCTTCAACTAACTATTTGTCAGCTCTTCCACTTCACCAATTCGTATAAAAATTTTCCTAGCAGGCTGTTTTAAAAACTACCCATGTTGCCGCTGCGGTATTAAAAACATACTCAAAATGCTTATTTACAAGATACAAACTCCGCTTTTTTTGCCTGCTTTAGCCAATTATCAACTGCCTCGAATACGATTTTAACAGCCTGCTAAGTGCTTATGCATTATCTCGATTATCTCTTTCCTCTCCTCTTCAAATATATACGAGATGGCACTTATAATCCTATGTCATATACACCAAACTCTGATTATCTCGCATTTGATACTCTAGTTCTTGATCAAGCTAAAGGAATCAGGTTAACTGTCTTACACGGTTAAATCTCTAATAATTCTCCAACATAGCCGCGGAATCACTTCATCTATTCATATGATCTGCCAACCGGAATCGTTATATTCATTCGCAAATCAATTGTTATATTAGTTGCATATTCCTGATTGTCGATCACCCTTAACTTGCGTAAAAAATAATCGTAAGCTCATTCGATTCTTATTAGGTAGCGCTAGATTAAAAATTTACCACCAAAAAAAAGAAGTAACCAGCAATTTTATTCGCTCCAAGATTAATCAATCATTTACTATTTAAGCTTACCATGGCAATGCTTATATTTCCTCCCAGAACCACATGGACAAGGATCATTCCGACCAACTTTAGTGCTTTTGCGAACAAAAGGTTGTGGTTTTTCTTCAGGACTCTGTTGTTGCTTATCTATTACTTCCTCATAAGCCGCATGGTGATATTGCATATTGATAGATGGAGAGGCTGCTTCGGCTACTGTTTCCACTTGCTGCTCATTCTTTATTTGAACAGTCATGAGTATTTTAGTTACTTCAACCTTAATCTCTTCAAGCATATTAGCAAATAACTCGAAGGCCTCTCGTTTATATTCCTGCTTTGGATTTTTAGCAGCATAACCACGCAAGTGAATCCCTTGCCGTAAATGATCCAATGCTGCCAGATGTTCTCGCCAATGAGTATCAAGACTATGTAACATGACTGCCCGCTCGTATTGGTTCATAAGATGACTACCGACCATTTCTGATTTATTACGGTAATGCGTACGTGCTTCTTCCAAAACCCTTTCCAGCAAATTCTCAGCATGCAAATCAGGTTCTTTATCTAGCAACTCCTGAATTGGCAGATGAAGATGGTAATCGCTCGCTAATGCTTTTTCTAAGCCAGTAACATCCCACTGTTCTTCTATACTCTGAGGTGGAATATGAAGATTGAAAAGATTACTGATCACACTTTCTTGAATAGCTGTTATCGTCTCTGTAATATCTTGTTGCGCTTCTAGTAATTCATTTCGCTGCTGATAAATCACTTTCCGCTGATCATTAGCAACATCGTCAAATTCAAGCAATTGTTTACGAATATCAAAGTTTCTGGCTTCAACTTTCCGCTGTGCATTCTCTATTGCTCGTGTTACCCATGGGTGCTCTATTGCCTCTCCTTCAGGCATTTTAAGGCGTGTCATAATACTTGCCACACGGTCAGATGCGAAAATGCGCAGAAGTGGATCTTCAAGTGAAAGATAAAAACGGCTAGAGCCGGAATCACCTTGTCGTCCAGCACGTCCACGCAACTGATTGTCAATTCTGCGTGATTCATGTCGTTCAGTACCTATGATATGTAATCCACCCAATTTAATTACTTCATCATGTCGCTCCTGCCATGCTTTCTGTATTTCAGCGACACGCTTCGCTTTGATTTCTTCATTGAGTGTTTCATCTGAATGAACACGATGAATTTCTGGCTCTGGATTACCTCCTAATACAATATCGGTACCCCTTCCAGCCATGTTCGTCGCAATCGTGATCATTTTGGACCGACCCGCCTGAGCAATGATATCTGCTTCACGGGCATGCTGCTTCGCGTTGAGGACTTGATGCGGTAATTTTTCTTTGCTTAACAAAGAAGAAAGCGATTCATTATTTTCAATGGAAGTTGTTCCAACAAGCGTTGGCTGTCCACGCTGATAACAATCCTTGATATCTTCCAGAATGGCTTGTTGTTTTTCCTTTATGGTACGAAAGACCTTATCCATCCTGTCTTCACGAATCATAGAGCGATGGGTCGGAATAACGACAGTTTCAAGTCCATAGATTTGTTGAAATTCAAAAGCTTCGGTGTCTGCTGTCCCTGTCATGCCAGCAAGTTTGTGGTATATACGAAAATAATTTTGAAACGTGATCGAAGCAAGCGTCTGATTTTCTTTTTGAATCGGAACATTTTCTTTTGCTTCAACAGCTTGATGCAGACCTTCTGACCACCGCCTCCCCGCCATTAAGCGACCAGTAAATTCGTCAACAATAATTACTTCATTATTTTGTACTACATAATGCTGATCACGGTGATACAGCGCGTGCGCGCGCAATGCAGCATTGAGATGATGAATCAAATTGATATTAATTGGATCATATAGGCTTGTCCCAGTCGCTAGTAAGCCAGCCTTAGCGAGCAATTTCTCGGCATGCTCAAAACCTTCCTCACTCAATAATACCTGTTGAGATTTTTCATCCACACTATAGTCGCCGGGACCTTTCTCTACTTGCTGTCGGTTAAGTTCAGGTATTAATACATTGATACGAATATAAATTTCAGTATCGCCTTCTGCCTGGCCTGATATGATCAGTGGGGTACGGGCCTCATCGATCAAAATCGAATCAACTTCATCGACAATTGCAAAATTAAGCATACGTTGTACACGCTCAGCAGGGTGACTAACCATGTTGTCGCGCAAATAATCAAAACCATGCTCATTATTAGTGCCATAGGTAATATCAGCAGCATAAGCATCTTGTTTAGCATCTTGCGCCATTTGGGCAATAATTACACCAACCGACAAACCCAGAAATTGGTATATTCTTCCCATCCAGTCAGCATCACGTCTGGCAAGATAATCGTTTACCGTCACAATATGCACTCCCTGTCCCGTCAAGGCGTTAAGATAGGCAGGCAGGGTGGCCATTAATGTTTTACCTTCGCCGGTACGCATCTCAGCAATTTTCCCATCATGCAATACCATGCCGCCAATTAGCTGCACATCAAAGTGACGCATTCCCAACACTCGCTTACCTGCTTCTCGCACTACTGCGAATGCTTCGGGTAACAACGCATCAAGCGCTTCGCCATTGGAAAATCGTTGCTTGAATTCATGAGTCTTGCCGCGTAGATCAGTATCAGACAAAAGTGCAATAGTTGATTCTAGTTCATTGATAACACGCACGATTTGAGAATATTGCTTGATTAAGCGGTCATTGCGGCTACCAAAAATCCTTTTAAGCAAATTGTTTAACATAAAATATTTAATTTATTAATTACAATCAATTAGACACAAAAAATCTTTAGATTTCTGACATTACAGTGGAGATTAGAAAAAAACACCAGATAATTTCTACCTTGCTTTTTATGACACAATTACAGGATGTTCTTAAGATTCTTATTATTTATCATTCACTAGATTTTCAGCAATGGAACAAAAAATCTGCCTATTTTTTAAGAATTTAAAAATGAATCATAAAAGATATCGACTGTATATTGCCCTTTGGATCCTGAATTAAATTCACACAAAGAGCGGTTTAAATTTTTTACTCTAATACTCTCTCTGATATTATCTATCCATCAAATACACTCACCGCTATCAGTATAGTTCACGACCAAATCGTCTACAGTCAAATACTCTCATCTTACCATACTCAAAATAGCAGTCAGTGCAATCAACCTATATGACGCCCAGAAACGCATAAATTACGTCTTTGTCGAAAATGAAAACTTTAATGATTTTCTAATGATTTTTCGTTTTATTTCGATTACACCCTGCTCATAAGAGGTTACTATGTCTAAATGACAATGCAAGACATGTCACAATAGTGCGCACAATATTACCGAATACGAATAAACGACCCCCCTCGCGAATTACACAAAACTATAGGGTTGATGATGATATCTTGGAAGTGCTTAACAAACCCATTTTACTGTTAGTATATTAAGATTGAACTCACTATTTAGACTTCCCTATACGCTCCTGATATGTTGAGTATTCGTGTCATCACTGCATCTAAGTTTCACACGATGAATAGGGCACAGAATATAAAAACACAAATTAGTACAATTCCGTATGTTTCTGTACTCAAGTCAAAAGTGAAAAAATGGACCGTCCATTGAAGGTGAGAACGGCTGACATTAAGGTTGTCTTGGATTGGTATGAACGTATAATAAGGAACGAGAGTCAGATCATTCTAGAAGTAAGCGACATCGCATGAACATTATGAATTTCCATCAAATAGTAGTAGAAGCAAATTAGTACTCAGTTCTCAAATCTTGGCAATAGAGCACATCGCACGATATTTTACTTATAATTCAGCAGCTTCTGAATACAAATAAGGATTAAAGAATTAGATATATACTTTTCTACAACTTATTAGCACATCATAAAGCAACCTTAGATATTTCTTACAGTAACAAAAATTCCAAATTACTTTAATTTCTCGCTGGTATATATGGCTTACAATAAACCCTTGCAGGAAAAGCTTCACTGCGACGCGAGTTTTTAATTACATCTCCCCCATTTTTTATACAAGCCATTGTTGACTTATCAAGGCTAGCAAAATATTCATTAGTTCCAGGTGGTGAAGATATGGGAGCTACTTCGTCTCGGATCTTTTTGCAGATTTCTGGCTCATCTTCTGCAATCGTATCATTAGTCATTGGGGGTAAAGAGCATAACCGACAGGGATCGCCCACACAAAGACATCCCTTGCATGATGCTTGGACCAAAGTAGCTAATGAGCCTAAAAAGATACTTGATACTAGCAAAATTAATACTCGTATTAAATTAACTAGTTTTAGTGGCATAAAATGATCTCCAAAAATATTTTTCCGATTTCATAATTAAATTCTAAAAACAATGCGCAGTATAAATTCAATGAATACCATAGCACCACAATTAGATATTTGATAATTTACCTATTCTAATGAAATTATCCTTTAAATCAGTCTTGGCCAGTAAAAATAAAGAAAGAAATATTTCATATTTTTCTTACTGAACTTTGCACTTTTTCCTTAGTTTCTGCGGAAATTACGCCCAGTGTGCAGTAAAAACCAGCTTCGCTTATGATCAAACGAAAGAGACCGAACGACAAGCAAGAATAGCTAAAAAACAAATCGATACAATAAATAAAGGAACGATAACAGTATCTTAAACAAAGATTGCAGAAGCTGAACAGGAGCTCTAAATAGCTTAGGAAAAATCGAAAGAAGCAATACGAGAATGGAATCAGCCAAAAAGAAATGGGATGAGCTCTCCAATACACTCACTCAAGAATGGAGGAAACGAGAAAGCAATAGATAAAAATGAATACAAAGATTATTCAAATGGATGCCTAGAAACGATGGTTTCGTCACGATCAGGACCCGTCGAAATCATATCTATCGGTACTTCACAGATTTCTTCCAGTCTTTTTAGATAATTCTGTGCTGTTTTCGGTAACTGCTTAAAATCTCTTAATCCTTGTGTACTCTTGGTCCATCCAGGCAACTCTTCATAAATAGGCTCACAGGCTATCAACTCATCAGCGCCTACTGGCAAGATGTTAAGGAATTTTTCCTTGCCGGTATTGTTACTATTTAACTTATATCCCACGCAAAGCTTCAAGGTTTCGATACCATCAAGGACATCTAATTTAGTAATGCATAAGCCAGATACGCCATTGATCTGGGTAGAACGTTTCATTGCCACTGCATCAAACCAACCACAACGGCGGCGACGTCCCGTTGTAGAGCCGTATTCGTTACCACGATTAGCTAAATACTCACCTATATCATCCTTAAGCTCAGTAGGAAATGGGCCCGCCCCCACGCGAGTTGTATACGCTTTAGTAATACCCAAAACATAATGCAACATCTGTGGCCCAACTCCGCTGCCTGATGCTGCTGCACCAGCAATACAATTACTAGATGTCACAAAAGGATAAGTGCCATGATCAATGTCTAGCAATGCTCCTTGGGCACCCTCAAATAGAAGGTTATTACCTTTTTTATTGGCTTCAAATAGCAACTGCGGTACATCTGCCACCATAGGTCTGATACGCTCAGCCTCAATAAGGCTTTCATCGATTGTCTTGTTGAGATCGACTGTAGGCACTTGGTAATAATTTCTCAGAACAAAATTATGATAATCGAGTATTTCTTCTAGTTTAGTAATAAATCTCTCCCGGCAAAGTAAATCTTGCAAACGTATTGCACGTCGTGCAACTTTATCTTCATAAGCGGGACCAATCCCACGACCAGTAGTACCGATTTTGTCTGAACCTCTGGCTATTTCTCGCGCATTATCAAGTGCAATGTGATGAGGTAATATGAGCGGACAAGCTTCACTGATACGTAATCTTTGATAGACATCAATGCCTGCCTTCTCAAGCATATCAATTTCTTCAAGCAAAGCCTGCGGAGAAAGTACTACCCCATTACCAATATAGCAAACAACGCTCTCGCGCAAAATACCAGACGGTACAAGATGTAAAACAGTTTTTTTGGTGCCGATTACCAATGTATGACCGGCATTATGGCCTCCCTGAAAGCGAACGACACCTGCTGCATGATCAGTTAGCCAATCGACTATTTTGCCTTTCCCTTCATCTCCCCATTGTGTTCCAATGACTACTACATTTTTGGTCATATCTCAGAATTCCTTTATCTTGATGTATATGGACAATTTATATTCCCACTACCTGCCATACACCATTGTGCAAGATAATCTTCCTGTCATAGTAGAGGGTGTTTTCTTTGTTTTCACTTCCAGGTAATTCTGTTATAACGATATGACCATCATTTCTCAACTGCTCAATTATTTTTTCTAGTGCTTTATCATCTTTTTTGTAAGGCGCCAAAATCCCTTTAGAGCATTCTAATCTATCCAGCCTCGACAATTCCCGCAAATCCATACTGAAGCCTGTAGCCGGCCTTGCTCTTCCAAACACTTTGCCTATTTCATCGTATCTCCCTCCCAACGCTATAGCGTTAGCACTTCCTGGCGTATAAGCAGCAAATACCATACCCGTGTGATAATGATAACCACGCAAATCAGACAAATCATAAGTTATTGTATTTACATATGTTTTTAACTCTTCCTCAATCACTTCAAGCTGATCCAGCGCATTTTCAATTTCTGGATAACTAGGCAGCGTTTTACGAGCGTGTGCAAGTATTTTTTTATCACCATATAATTCCGGAAGAAGCATCAGAGCATCTCGAATATGCTTATCCAGCCGTTTATCAAGACCAGCACATAGAAGCTCCTTCAGAGCAGCTGTATCTTTGGTTTGTAATACATTGTATAAATCTACTTCAAACTCAGGGAGAACCCCTGAATCCTTAATCAAGCTTCGGAAAATAGCTACATGGCCCAGATCGAGATGAATTTTGTCAACTCCAGATACTGCAAGACATTTCAACATTAAACATTGAATTTCAAGATCACTTTCCAGACCAGAGTGACCATATAATTCTGCACCAATTTGGAAGGGTTCACGAGTACGTGTAATCTCGCAAGGAACAGCATGTAACACACTATTTGCATAGCAAAGACGAGTCACCCCTTTATCATTTAGTAAATGCGCATCTATGCGTGCAGTTTGGGGTGTACTATCTGCGCGCAATCCCATCATTCTTCCGCTTAATTGATCTAACACCTTAAACATGCGCAGATCCATGTCACTTCCACTACCTGACAATAATGATTCCACATATTCTAATAATGGTGGAATAACAAACTGATAGCCATGCACAAGAAGTAAATCCAAAATGCAGCGACGCATTTTTTCGATACGTAATGCCTCGGACGGCAGAACATCTTCGACATATTCAGGAAGAAGCCAATTACGCATTCTAATAATGATTTAGGAGCAGCTTAATTTATTAACTGCTAGAAAAAGAGGATATTGTAAGAGTTTAATTCACTAAATAGAGCACTATTAATCCTACCACCATTGACGTCAATCCAATGAATCGAATCTGATTATCTTCCAATTCAACGAGTTTTCTAAAAGTATCACGCCAAGCATTAGGGAATGTAAAAGGAAGAATACCTTCCAATACCAACATTAATGCAATGGCCATCAGGAAGGTATCCCACATACAACAGTATCTCCAACGAAGTTCTTAATGATCTTGCGTTTTCTAAGGCGTTATTCACTTTTCCAGATCAATTTTTCTTAAAAATCAAGAAAATACTATTCTGAATAACTTAACCTAACTTCTATTTTTTATTTGCTGAATTATTGGCTGGATTATTCAAATATTTAAAAAATTCTGAGCTGGGTTCAAGTACTAACATATCCCCTTTGTCCTTAAAGGATTTTTTATAGGCTTCCATGCTTCGGTAGAACGTATAAAACTCTGGGTTCTTTGTAAAGGTGCCTGCATATATTGCAGCAGCCTGGCCATCACCTTCCCCCATAATTTTCTGAGCATCACGATAAGCTTCAGCCAATATCACTTCACGTTGCCGATCAGCATCCGCACGGATCTTTTCTGCTTCTGCAGCGCCAGTTGAACGCAATTCATTGGCTACCCGTTTTCGTTCAGCTTCCATTCTGCGATACACTGACTCGCTAACTTCCTGGGGTAAATCAACACGCTTCAAACGTACATCAACCACTTCAACCCCGATTTTTTTTGCATCCACATTTGCTTTCTGACGCATGATTTCCATGATTCTATCACGCTCACCAGAAACCACTTCATGCACGGTGCGGTTACCAAACTCGTCACGCATACTCGAATTCACTGTTTGTGCCAATCGAGTCCGTGCCAGCGCCTCATCCCCTCGCACACTGATATAGTATTGCTTCACGTCAACGATACGCCATTTCACGAAAAAATCTACCAGAACGTTCTTCTTTTCTGAAGTAATAAAGCGCTCCGATTCTTCTGTATCCAAGGTAAGTATGCGCGAATCAAAGTAACGTACATTCTGTGCTACCGGGATCTTAAAATACAACCCTGGTGAAGTCTTTACATCAACTACTTCCCCCAGTTGAAATAAAATTGCTTGCTCGCGCTCATCAACAATAAATACTGCAGAACTTGATACTAAAGCTAGTACAGCGACTATGACCGATAATATTGATGATAATTTTCCCATTTTATCTTACCTCCCGTTCACGACTGCGAAATGATTCACGTGTGCGCGTGCTCACATCAGGAACTTCTGGAGCTATTTGTGTGGGCGTTGTCACGGGTGGCTTCGAGACGGCTCCATCCGTCTGAATCAATTTATCCAATGGTAGATATAACAAGTTGCTACCACTTTTTTGATCAATCAGAATTTTGCTAGTGTTGGAAAGCACCTGCTGCATCATATCTAAATATAGGCGATCGCGCGTCACGGCTGGTGCTTTACTATATTCGACAAAAATCTTCTCGAAGCGGCTGACATCACCCTCCGCACTAGAAATAACACGCTGCTGATATCCATTCGCTTCTTCCATTAAGCGCGCCGCAGCACCTCTTGCTCTAGGAATCACATCGTTGGCATAAGCCTGACCTTCATTACGTTGCCGCTCTCTATCCTGACCAGCCTTAACCGCATCATCGAATGCTGACTGCACCTGTTCTGGTGGTTGTGCATTCTGCATCGTTACCCTACTGATAATAATGCCTATCTGATAGCGATCCAGAATAGTTTGCATTATTTGTGTTGCCCGGGCGGCTACTGCCTCCCGGCCTTCGTACAATACAAAATCCATTTTGCTTTTTCCGATAACTTCACGAATAGCCGTTTCGGCCACTTGCAACACCGCGCTATCAGGGTCACGATTATTAAATAAGAAACTCTCAGGGTTATTTAAAATGTATTGAACAGCAAACTGAATATCAATAATGTTTTCATCATCGGTCAACATCAGCGATTCTTTTAGCACCTTGCTTCTGACATTGTTCCGATAACCAATTTCTATCGTGCGCACTTGGCTAACGTTAACAGTTTCCACTTTCTCAATCGGGTAAGGCATATGCCAATTCAACCCCGCTTGTGTAGTATCAACATGCTTGCCGAAGCGAAGTACGACGCCGCGCTGACCCTCATCTACAATGTAAAAACCACTGACAGCCCAAACAATTAATAGCAAAAAGATAATGACCATGATATTACCACTACTTTGTTTTTTTGGTTCCTCTCCTTCAGGACCCTCACCACCACCGCCCTTCCGGCCAAAAAGCTCATTAATTTTTTTGCTGACATTACGCAGCACATCATCCAGATCTGGAGGGTTAGAATTGCCTTTTCTTCTTCCCCATTGAGGATCATTTAATCCCATGATAATTTAATCCTTCCTCTCGTTCTAAAAAAGGTGTAGCACTGCTATCGTTCACTCTCCCAACTTCCAAGAAGCTCTCTCTTAAATCTACAGAATTCTGTGCAATCGCTTCTGCCAGAGCTAATCTAACAAATTCTAACCCATCGCCGGTCTTAGCACTTAACTGAATAGACGTTATTCTACCATACTCATCCCGCACATAATTTGCAGTCCTGTTTGATTCGGCCCGATCAATTTTATTCAATACCAAAATTTGTGGAATGCTTTCTGCACCAATTTCTTTAAGTAGTTTGTTTACTTCTACAATATGCTCATTACGGGATGGATCAGCCGCATCAACCACATGTAAAAGCATATCAGCCTGCACTGTCTCTTCCAACGTAGCACGAAATGCAGCAACCAAAGTGTGAGGCAGTCCACGAATAAAGCCGACCGTATCCGAAATAACCAGCCCCCCGCACTTTGGAATAAATAATTTACGCGTCGTCGTATCTAGCGTAGCAAACAACTGATCAGCTGCATATGCCTGAGAACGGGTTAGACTATTGAACAGAGTTGACTTCCCAGCATTAGTATAACCAACAATAGATACAGACATCACTTTAGTACGCTGCCTCGCACGTCGCTGGATTCCTCGTTGGCGTTGAAGCTCTATGAGTTTCTCTCTCAGAAATTTAACCCTCTTGGTAAGTAACCGTCGATCTGTTTCAAGCTGTGTTTCACCCGGACCGCGCAAACCAATCCCCCCTTTTTGTCGCTCCAAGTGCGTCCACCCTCGTACTAACCGTGATGCAAGATGTTCTAATTGAGCAAGCTCAACTTGCAATTTACCTTCACGGCTTTTAGCACGCTGTGCAAAAATATCAAGAATTAAACTCGTACGATCAATAACGCGGCACTGTAGCCGCTCAGTTAGATTTCGCTGCTGTATCGGGGAAAGATCATGATTGAATATTACCAGTGATGCGTTAGTCTGGCTCAAAATTTGATAGATTTCGTCTAATTTACCGCTGCCAACAAAAGTCGCAGGATCAGGGCGTAAGCGCTTTCCTTCTACGACAGCTAGAACAACGAGCTGATCACTTATAGCAAGCTGACGCAACTCTTCTAAGCTTTCTTTATCACTATCGCCTAGATTGAGACCCACTAAGATGGCAGTGTTGTTCTTATCTGTTTTTAGTTCTGTGTGATTAATCATCACGTACGGCTGGCGCTTCAATTGGGAAAGTAACAGCCCTGGCTGGAACTACTGTAGAGATCGCGTGTTTATATACCATTTGTGTAACTGAATTTTTTAATAGCACAACATATTGATCAAATGAATCAATATGTCCTTGCAACTTAATACCATTGACCAAGTAAATAGATACTGGAATATGCTCCTTTCGGAGGATATTTAAAAATGGATCTTGCAACAACTGCCCCTTAGCACTCATAAACAACCCTCCCTGTTTTGTTTCTAATCATCTCTAATTTTAATTATTAGATAAGAGACTCTATTTTATTTTTTAAGTGGGCCATATCCGCCCAACAGGATTATCATCGAAAGATACAAATAGAAGAATAAGATATTGCAACCGGATATTAACAAATGCAAGGGGTATATTTGAAAAAAATTTAAATACTCAGTTTGGCAAATAAAATTAATGCAAATGAGGATCAAGCTTATCGGAATTTAGGCATTTATACTAGGAACAGCTTATATGCTGGGTTATTGCTTTCATCCCAATATCGATATCCAAGATTGTCAAGAAAATTTTTAAAATCATTTTTTTCACTAGGTGTCACTTCCATTCCTACCAATACGCGCCCAAAATCTGCCCCATGGTTACGATAATGAAACAAACTGATATTCCATAGATGACTCATATTATTAAGAAAATTCATTAAAGCGCCTGGTCTATCAGGAAATTCAAAACGATAGAGAATCTCATTCTTAACATTCCCGGAACGCCCACCCACCATGTGACGAATATGTAACTTTGCCATTTCATTCCCGCTCATATCTTCAGTACGCAATCCACTCGCTTCCAGACTTTTGATCAGACTAATCGCTTCCTCACGATTATGAACTGAAATCCCAACAAATACATGCGCCTCTTTCGGATCTGCATAGCGATAATTGAATTCAGTAATACTTCTTGCCCCTAACAAGGCACAGAATTTCTTGAAACTACCAGACTCTTCAGGAATCGTAACCGCCATCAGCGCTTCACGTTGCTCGCCTAACTCTGCACGTTCAGAGACATGGCGTAAACGATCAAAATTCATGTTGGCACCTGACGCTATGGCTACTAGTGTTTTATGAAGTAATTTTTCACGCTCGACATAGGCCTTTAACCCAGCAATAGAAAGCGCTCCAGAGGGTTCAAGAATGGCACGTGTATCTTCAAATACGTCTTTAATGGCCGCACATATAGCATCCGTATCCACTAAAATAATTTCATCAACCAGCTCTTGACACAAACGAAAAGTTTCCTCACCAACGTGCCTAACTGCCACACCATCAGCAAATAGCCCTACTTGCGAAAGTTTAACGCGATGTCCTTTCTGTAATGAACGATACATGGCATCTGAATCAACTGGTTCGACTCCAATAATCTTGATTTCTGGGTATAGCCTTTTTACATAGGCTGCAATCCCGGAAATAAGTCCTCCTCCTCCTACCGGCACGAATATGGCGTGTATTCCAGTTCCATGCTGGCGTAAAATTTCCATACCGATCGTCCCTTGCCCAGCTATTACATCTGGATCATCATAAGGATGAACGAAAGTAGCATCTTCTTGCTGCGTAAGCTCTAAGGCATGTTCATATGCATCGTTATAAGAATCACCATAGAGTAACACCGTTGCACCAAGCGCCATCACTGCATTGATCTTGATTTGAGGAGTCGTCACTGGCATCACAATCGTGGCGGAGCAATCCAATTTCTGAGCAGCTAATGCAACACCTTGTGCATGATTACCAGCCGAAGCAGCAATCACTCCACGTTTGAGCATGTCAGGAGAAAGCTTTGCCATTTTATTGTAAGCACCACGCAGTTTGAACGAGAATACTCGCTGCATGTCTTCTCGTTTCAAAAATATTTGGTTATGAATGCGTGCTGAAAGATTAACTGCCTCCTCTAGCGGAGTTTCTATAGCGACATCATAAACACGGGCGGTAAGCACTCTTTCGAGATAATCATTCCTCATAAGATTACGCTTTGGAAATGGTAAACAAAGTTAAGAGTATGAATTCACAGGATGTGCTGATTCTATCATGCTAAACGAATTGCAGTTGATAAGAGGCAAAATTTCATCATTATTTAAATGAAGCCATTCCACTATTAATTGCTGATACACGCTAAAGTCAGGAGACTCTACTGGATAGAGAGAACGCTACGCTATAAAGCTAGCTTCATCGTTAGAATCGTTCTCAAAATTTACTTTAGGTAGTTAAAATCATTCTAAATACGAAAGAAGTTGTTGAGAAATAAACTGAAGGTTTAGGCTCAACACAATATATTTTGAAATTATTTTTAATTAAAGAGGGCTATTCATTGCAATACTGGAAAATAAAAATTTCTTAAAAATTCACCCAGCCCATCATGAGTCTGGGTGAACCAGAAAGTATTTCAAATTCCAGATTATTTTTAATCAAGACCATTTATTCAAATGGCTCATACCTATGAGTTGCATTAGAGGATGGAGGTAAAATCGGTAATTTAAAATCTGGCTGTTTACCAGTCAATGTTTTCAGAAAAGCAACAATATTAGCAATTTCTTCTTTGTTGAACTCACGGTTAACTTGGATCTTGCCCATGGTATCTACTGCTTCTTCTAGCGTTGCAGCACCACCATCATGAAAATAGGGGTATGTTAATTCTACATTCCGTAATGTCGGTACTTTAAATACAAAACGGTCTTCTTCCTTACCCGTCACATCCATGCGACCTATCGCAGGGCTTTTCGTCTCATAAGGTTTATGAACACCCATTTTTTCAAATGAATTCCCACCAACCGCTGGACCATTATGACATTTTGTACAACCCGCACTCTTGAATAATGTGTATCCATCCAATTCTGCCTTACTCAGTGCATCTTTATCACCTTCTAACCATTTATCAAAACGGGAGCCAGGTGTAACCAGGGTTTCCTCAAAAGCTGCGATTGCACTAGTAACTCGATCTATATCAAGTTTGTCCGAACCAAAAACTTTCTTAAATTGCTCCTTATATTGAGGAATAGTATTCAACATCTCTATCACTTTGTCGTGTGTAAAAGCCATTTCACCAGGATTCGCGATAGGTCCAGCCGCTTGCTCTTTGAGATCTTTTGCACGTCCATCCCAGAACTGCGCCAGATTCATGCTCGAATTCAGCACAGTAGGAGCATTGATCGGGCCCTGTTGCCATTTATGGCCAATGGAAGTTTTGAGGTTATCAGTACCTCCCATACTCAAATTATGGCAGGAATTACAGGAAATAAATCCTGATTTTGACAATCGGGTATCAAAAAATAACATCTTCCCAAGCTCAACCATTTCCGCATTCTCTGGTTTTACTGGTTTAATTGGCTGTATTGGTTCATTGGCAGCAAATACATGTACAGACATAAACATTACGCCAATCGATAATAGCGAGGCAGTTAGCTTACGTACCATCATTGTTGAGAATCTCCTAAAAAAACACGGCTGTAATGGCGCAGCCGGTTACGCCTAAACTAAATGTACCTTATCAAAAGAAAATTCATTAAAAATAGTTTGTTATAACTTACTTAATCTACTTGGGTCATCTACTTTATATTGCTGGCAAAAATTCATTTTTTCTGCCTTTTCACAGAAGCAGCAGTTCTCGAAATAATTTGATTATTTTCTATGTAACCATAATCACAGCCCCTTCCAATATCACAATTAAGCAAGTGAGATAGCTCTATAAGTGCCTGCCGGTAGACTTGACGCTTAAATTCTACAACTGAGTCAAGCTCCACCCAATATCGATTCCACCGCCATGCATCAAATTCAGGATGTGGACTTTTTCTGAGTGATACATCGGTATCACGCCCAAGTAAGCGTAGTAAAAACCAAATCTGTTTCTGACCCTTGTAGCTTCTGCGCCATTCACGTCTTATCCAGCATTCTGGTACGTCATAACGCAACCATTCTCGAGTACGCCCCAAGACCTCTACATGATAGGGCTGTAGCCCTACCTCCTCAGTTAATTCTCGATACATCGCTTGTGTTGGAGTTTCACCAGACTTAATACCTCCCTGCGGAAATTGCCAAGAATTCTGCTTGACACGCTTCCCCCAGAAAACTTCATTTTTAGCATTTAGTAGAATAATTCCAACATTAGGACGATATCCGTTACGGTCGATCATTTAATTCATCCGTCATTGAGACGTCAATTACTAGCCATTTTTCCATACTTTCTCCCAGATTAAAAGTCATCATAAAACAAAAAATCCGGACATACTTCCTTTAATTTTTTCATTTCTCCCTTTCTGAACTGGATATGATAATCGCAGTGAGTTTAAACCGTATAGGTAGCCCGCCTTTTTCAGGGTAAAATTACGCTTTCTTATTTCTAATATAACGATAAAACATACGGAATCAATACTCCATGCGCGTTTCTCAATTCTTTATTTCAACGCTCAAAGAAGCTCCTGCAGAAGCCGAATTGATCAGCCATAAACTGATGTTACGGGCAGGTCTCATCAAACGCCTTGGCAGTGGCCTTTATAACTGGATGCCTTTGGGTTTGAGAGTCTTGCGCAAGATCGAGTTCATTATTCGCGAGGAAATGAATAAAAGTGGCGCGATTGAGCTTTTAATGCCTGCAGTTCAGCCCGCAGAACTCTGGCAAGAAACTGCTCGCTGGGAATTATTCGGGCCACAAATGTTGAAAATCCAGGATAGACACCAACACAATTATTGTTTTGGTCCAACTCACGAAGAAGTAATCACCGATATCGCACGCAAAGAAATCAAAAGCTATCGCCAATTACCGTTAAATTTTTATCAGATCCAAACCAAATTTCGCGATGAAATTCGTCCTCGTTTTGGCGTCATGAGAGCGCGTGAATTTATAATGAAGGATGCCTACTCGTTTCATGCCGACCTAAAATGCCTTGAGAAAACCTATCGTCTGATGCATGACACGTATAGCCACATATTTACCCGTATCGGTCTGAATTTTCGGGCTGTGGCAGCAGACACTGGCGCGATGGGCGGTAGCAGTTCACATGAGTTCCATGTATTGGCTGATTCAGGTGAGGATGCGATTGCTTTCTGCCCCAATTCGGATTATGCAGCTAATATCGAATTGGCCGAGGCCATTTCTTCTGGAAAAGTTCGCGAAACACCTGATGGCGAAAAGCAAAAAATTTCAACACCCGAGCAAAAAGCCTGTGAAGAAGTTGCGAATTTTCTTGGTATTCCCGTGCAGAAAACTGTAAAAACATTGGCCATTACTGCAGATAATCAGTTTTACCTCTTGCTGCTACGTGGTGATCATCAGCTAAATGAAACAAAAGTCAGAAAAATCCCATTTTTAAACAATTTCGAATTGGCAAATGAAGAAAGAATATTAGCTGAAACCGGCTGCCGGCCAGGGTATATCGGACCTGTTGGTTTGGAAAAATGCATCATCGCTGATAAAACTGTTATGGAAATGAGTGATTTCGTCTGCGGCGCAAATGAGGAAGGTTTTCATTTCACTCATGTCAATTTTGAACGTGACTTGAAATTACCCGATCATATTTTTGATATCCGCGATGTCATTGCGGGGGATCCATCACCAGATGGTAAGGGAATACTGGAAATTTGTCGTGGTATTGAGGTTGGTCACATTTTTCAGTTACGCATAAAATATTCTGAAAAAATGAAAGCTACCTACCTGGATGAATCCGGCCAAACAAAAATAATGGAAATGGGGTGCTATGGCATCGGGGTATCGCGCATTGTAGCAGCAGCCATTGAGCAGAATCATGATGAGCACGGCATCATATTTCCCCTTGCGATTGCTCCCTTCCAACTCGCTATTATCCCAATTGGTCTGAAAAAAAATCTACAAGTACAAGCTGAGACTGATAGGCTGTATAACGAACTTTCAACAGCTCATATTGAAGTGATTATGGATGATCGCGATGAACGTCCTGGTGTAATGTTTGCTGACATGGAATTAATTGGCATTCCCCATAGAATTGTTATCAGCGAGCGTGGCCTAAAAGATGCCACAATAGAATATCGTGGACGATGTGATGAAAAATCTCAAATGATCCCCCTGAAGGAGATTACTTCATTTATCATTTCAAAAGTATGCGGAAATTGACTGGCTTTATTATGATTCTTATTCCGCTTATTGCTCAGGCTGGCGCCCAAATGTATGAACCTTTGTCCGCCAGTACCAGGACAGTATTGCAAAGGGCTGTAAGTGATCAAGCTATTTCGCATTTTATTACACTGCCCGATGCAGAAAGTAAGGTTTGGCTTACTACCATGTCTGAGCGATTAAAAAAGCACATGCCCGATCAAAGCGAGCGCGATGATTTCCTCACTACGACTCATTATGAGGCGACCCGTGCGGGGCTCGATCCACAATTAGTGTTGAGTATTATTCAGGTCGAAAGTAGTTTTAGAAAATATGCTATATCGACCGCGGGTGCGCGTGGCTATATGCAAATCATGCCCTTTTGGGTTGATACCATTGGCAGCAAAGAGCATAACCTCTTCCATCTACGAGTCAATTTACGTTATGGATGTACAATTTTGCGTCACTACCTAGATATTGAGAGAGGTAATTATTTTCGTGCTCTCGGAAGATATAACGGAAGCCTAGGACAAGCAACTTATCCCGAACTTGTATTTAATGCGTGGCGCAAGTATTGGTACTACCCTGTAGCTTAGGAGATAGCCCAAATTAGCAAAATTTCTATTCAGTATGAGGGAGGGGATCAGCTGCCTTCGCCGGATTCGTACTTTCTGAGTAACTCTGTATAAATTTTTCAATATCCTCCCGGCTAAGTAATCCAATCTTTCGTGCTGCAGGTTTACCAGTAGGATCGAATAAATAAGTACTTGGCAGCATCGACAACTCATCAAGCTGCAAAGCAATCTCTCTGCTACCGAAAACGATCGGATAAGGAATAGACATTGCATCAGTAAATTTTATGATAGTTTCCGTATCTGCATAATCCATTGCGATACCAATGATCATGACATCATTTCGGTCTTCATAAAGTGAAATCAAATCGGGAATTTCCTCCAAACAGGGAGGACACCAGGTTGCCCAGAAATTTACCAGCACCCACTTCCCTCTATAATCGCTCAGTTTGTGTATTTTTCCCTTGGTATCCTCAAATCTGAATTGGAACTCTTCTGCCTGAATATAAAAAGATAGGAAATTCAATAAAAAAAATAAGCAAAGGAAAAAGCGTTTCATTTCATCAAACCTGCGGATGGGCTTTCTCAAGCTTGCTATACAGTTTATTGAATGCGCTGAGATAAGCTTTAGCAGAAGCAACTACAATATCTGTATCCGCCCCATGACCATTTACGATTCTGCCGGATTTCTGCAATCTGACAGTCACCTCACCTTGTGCATCTGTTCCACAGGTAATATTATTAACCGAAAACAATTGTAATTCGGCACCACTATTCAGAATCTTTTCAATCGCACGAAAGGTTGCGTCAACTGGACCGCTCCCTTCAGCCTCGGCATGTAGCTCATTATTCCCGGCAGCAATCACTACCCGAGCAAAAGGAGTCTCACCTGTTTCACTATGCGCAATAAGTGAAAGCAATCGATAATGCTCTTCAGGAGTCTGTACCTCATCCGAGACCAGTGCGTGCAAATCTTCATCAAAAATTTCATGTTTTTTATCTGCCAAATCTTTGAAGCGCATAAACATAGTATTTAGCATTTCTTCTGATTCAAACTCCATTCCAAGTTCCTTCAAGCGACTGCGAAACGCGTTGCGGCCAGAATGCTTACCAAGTAACAGCTTATTGGTTCCCCAACCAACATCTTCTGCACGCATAATTTCATAAGTCTCACGATGCTTGAGTACACCATCTTGATGAATTCCAGATTCATGAGCAAAAGCATTTGCTCCAACAATAGCTTTATTGGGTTGTACTGGAAAACCGGTGATTCCTGAAACTAATTTACTCGCGGGTACAATATGGGTTGTATCTATGCGGGTATCACATGGAAAGAAATCCTGCCGGGTACGAATGGCCATTACAACTTCTTCAAGAGCAGCATTTCCAGCACGCTCACCCAGTCCATTAATGGTACATTCTACTTGTCTCGCGCCGTTTATGACTGCTGACAGTGAATTAGCTACTGCTAACCCTAAATCATTGTGACAATGAACTGAGAAAACCACTTTATCTGAATTGGGAACACGCTCACGCAATGTCCGAATAAGTTGGCCAAACTGATCTGGCATGGTATACCCTACTGTATCTGGAATATTCAGTGTCTTTGCACCCGCATCGATCACCGCTTCCAAAACACGGCAAAGGAAATTGATTTCAGAACGACCGGCATCCTCTGGAGAAAATTCAACGTTGTCTGTATACCGACGTGCCCATTTTATAGCTTTCACCGCTTGCTCGATCACTTGCTCCGGAGACATGCGTAATTTATTCTTCATGTGTATGGGTGAGGTAGCAATAAAAGTGTGAATGCGCATTGCATTAGCACCACACAAAGCCTCACCAGCGCGGTTTATATCGGCTTCGATAGCGCGAGCAAGTCCACAGATTACACTATCCTTAATCGTATCGGCCACTGCCTTGACTGCTTCAAAATCCCCATTAGAAGCTGCCGGAAAACCGGCCTCAATAACATCTACACCCATACGCTCAAGTTGTCGAGCAATCCGCACTTTCTCTTCTTTTGTCATGGAAGCACCGGGACTTTGCTCCCCATCACGTAAGGTTGTATCAAAAATAATCAAATGGTCGCGCATCATTTTCCCCATCGAATGAAATCTAAATTACAGAACAAAGGTTAAAAACTCGAGTTACGGAGTTACGAATTTTTTAGATTATCAACAAGAGATTGAAAATAAGGTATTGAATATTAGCGCCCACGGCGCAGCAGATAGCCTCTTAAGTGCAGCAAGGCCAAAGAAGAGAAATATAAGAAGAATAGAGATACCGGAATAAACTTGTTCATGGTAGAAAATATAAAACGTTTTCAATATTTCTGCAAGAGCAAGATCACTTCGTCATATTCTGATTTTGTGTCTCATCGGTCTTTTTACTCTTACCAAACCGCCATAACTTCATGAAATAGCCTGATAAAGCATATAGAGAAAATAGACCAAATAACACAACAGGCGGATGACTCGGTATTAATACAAAAAAGAACAATAATAAGAGTAAAATTGAGAAAAAAGGTACCCGTCTACGCAGATTGAACTCTTTACCGCTATAGTAAGGCAAGTTACTAACCATGGTAAGTCCAGCAAACAATGTGACTGCCCATACCAGCCACTTGATATCTGCACCTTGTATTTGAAAGTCCGATGCTACCCATACCAATCCAGCTATCAGGGCAGCCGCTGCGGGGCTAGGCAATCCCTGGAAAAACCGCTTATCGACTACTTCTATGTTAGTGTTAAAACGTGCCAGTCGTAATGCAGCACAAGCGCAATAAATAAACGCCGCTATCCACCCCAATTTACCCATATCTTTTAGTACCCACACATATCCTACGAGTGCAGGGGCAACCCCAAAAGAAACCATATCCGACAAGCTGTCATACTCTGCGCCAAATTCACTTTGAGTATGCGTTATACGCGCCACTCGACCATCCAAACCATCCAACACCATTGCAACGAAAATAGCTATTGCAGAATTCTCGTAGTTACCATTCATGGCCTGCACAATCGCAAAGAAACCCGCAAACAATGCCGCTGTGGTAAATAAATTTGGCAACAGATAAATCCCTCTGCGTCGTAATCGGGACTTGAGCGCAAAGCGCACTGAGTTCGGTTCATGCATTTTCAGTATGAACTACATAATACCCTAGAATGGGATATAGGAAGATAAATAGCAGAAATATAGGAAATAATATTATTCCTCTAGCAAACAAACCATGATGCAGCAATGATAAACAAATTTGCCTAACTGCGTAACTCAGCTAATATTGTTAGCGTCGCATAGACTTTATCACCAATATTGACATTAATTCTAGTATCTGTAGGAAGATAAACATCCACTCGTGAACCAAAGCGAATAAATCCAAACCGTTGTCCACGTGCAAGGCGATCACCAGGTTTGGCGTGACATATAATACGTTTTGCTATCAAACCTGCAATCTGCACACAAGTAACATCCAGACCTCTGTCTGTTTTTATCCAGAGAGCATTACGTTCATTTTCTAATGAGGCCTTGGATAAGCTAGCATTAATAAATTTACCTGGGAAATACCAAAGGTCTTTTATGACACCATCAACCGGACTACGATTTGAATGAACATTCAATACATTCATGAATACACTTACTTTAATCGCCTCACGATTAAGAAAAGGATCCTGCGTTTTCTCAACAGCTACAATCCTACCATCTGCAGGAGCTAATATAGCATTAGCTTGTGATGGTATGATACGTGGAGGATCACGAAAAAACTGTAAGACAAACAGTGCAATTAACCAGAAAGGTATTGCCCACAACCAACCTAAAAATAGATGAACAAATAAAGAAATTAAAAACGCTACGGCAATATGAAACCAACCTTCGCGAGCAATGATAGGATGAGGATAAGTTGACATGAGTAACTTAGATAGAAGGTTAGCCCGATATTTATAAAATATCGGGTAAAAAAGCGAAGTATTTTAAATTAGTTTTAGACAAAAATGCGCAGATAATTTCTTCATTAGTTCTTTACTTGATCGACTAATTTGTTTTTCTTAATCCAAGGCATCATGTCACGCAATTTTGCGCCGATTGTTTCGATTGAGTGCTCAGCTGCAAGGCGACGACTAGATTTGAGCATAGGCGCTCCCGCCCGGTTCTCAAGTATGAATTCACGTGCATACTGACCTGTTTGAATTTCACGCAAAATCTTGCGCATTTCTGCACGAGTTTCTTCAGTGATAATTCGGGGTCCACGTGAGATATCGCCATATTCAGCATTATTAGAAATAGAATAGCGCATATTGGCTATGCCACCCTCATAGATTAAATCCACAATCAGTTTTACTTCATGGAGACACTCAAAGTAGGCCATTTCGGGTGAATAGCCAGCTTCAACCAATGTCTCAAAGCCAGTCTGAATTAATGCAGTAAGACCACCACACAATACCACTTGTTCACCAAATAAATCTGTCTCTGTTTCCTCACGGAAAGTTGTTTCAATCACACCGCCGCGTGTACCACCATTGGCAGCCGCATAGGATAGGGCTAAATCGCGTGCATGCCCTGATTTGTCTTGATGAATCGCTATAAGTGAAGGCACTCCCCCGCCTTGAGTATACGTGGAACGTACAAGATGCCCAGGCCCTTTAGGCGCAATCATAATGACATCAAGATCCTCACGGGGAGTCACTTGCCCATAGTGAATATTAAAACCATGAGCAAATGCTAGCGTCGCATTATTTTTTAAACCTGCCTCGATCTCTGATTGATAGATACCAGCAATTTGCTCATCTGGAAGCAGTAACATCACTACATCTGCATCCTTAATTGCAGGAGCAATTTCTTTTACTGTAAAACCAGCTTTTTTTGCCTTTTCCCAAGATACTCCACCTTTACGCAAACCTACTGTAACCTTGACACCGGAATCACGCAAATTGTTAGCATGTGCATGTCCTTGTGATCCATAGCCGACTATCGTTACTTTCTTTTTTTTGATTAGAGACAAATCGGCATCTTTATCGTAATAAACTTTCATTATGCTCCTTTAATAATATGTACCCAGCTGGCGCAAAAACATCAAAACAAAACTTTAATAACTAACACTGCATTGATTAGTTAGTTATCTTTATTAAATCAATCTGTTACTCTTTTAAAATCCGCTCTCCACGACCTAAGCCGGAAGCACCAGTTCGGATGGTTTCTAGAATCATATTTCGCTCTATTGTTTCAAGAAATGCATCAAGTTTTGAACTTGTACCTGTCAACTCTATCGTGTATGACTTATCTGTTATATCAATAATACTGCCGCGAAAAATATCTGCCAATCGTTTCATTTCTTCACGATCATCTCCAATGGCTCTTACTTTCACCAACATAAGCTCTCGCTCGATATGATCTCCTTCGCTCAAATCAACTATTTTGACAACCTCAATTAATTTATTCAGTTGCTTGGTAATTTGCTCGATAACTTCATCCGAGCCTATTGTAACCAAAGTCATACGAGACAAAGTCGGATCTTCTGTCGGCGCTACATTGAGTGATTCAATGTTATAGCCTCGTGCCGAAAATAAGCCTGCTACTCGAGACAGAGCACCGGCCTCATTTTCCATCAATAAAGAGATAATATGTCGCATTTCTTACACCAGAATCATTTCAGACAATCCCTTACCACCTGGCACCATAGGAAATACATTTTCCGTTTGGTCGGTAATAAAATCCATAAAAACTAATCGCTCTTTGAGTTTAAAAGCTTCCTTCAAAGCGCCTTCGATATCTTCTGGTTTCTCTATCTTCATACCGACGTGACCATAGCTCTCAGCCAGTTTGACAAAATCTGGAAGTGCATCCATATAGGACTCTGAATAACGGTTTCCATGAAAAAATTCCTGCCATTGCCGAACCATGCCCATATACCGATTATTAAGATTAATGATTTTAAGTGGTAAGTGGTACTGTTTACAGGTCGATAATTCTTGGATGCACATCTGTATGCTTGCTTCACCTGTAATGCAGGCTACTATTCCATTGGGATTAGCAAATTGCACACCCATTGCTGAAGGCAGCCCAAATCCCATGGTACCTAGTCCACCCGAATTAATCCAACGACGAGGTTTATCAAATCGATAGAACTGTGCAGCCCACATTTGATGCTGCCCGACATCTGACGTAATAAATGCATCACCCTTCGTCACCGCATAAAGTTTTTCCACAACCATCTGCGGTTTAATAACTGCACTCGTACGATCATACCTTAGGCAATCTCGTTCGCGCCATAAATCTATTTGTTTCCACCATTCCTTAAGCGCATGAGCATCTGTTTTTTCTTTACTAGCCTTGATCAATTTAATCAGTTCATTCAATACTTCCGAAACACTCCCAACTATTGGAATGTCTACTTTGACACGCTTGGAAATAGACGAAGGATCAATATCAATATGAATTATCTTTCGCTCTTCACTGTAAAAATGCTTTGGATTACCAATGACACGATCATCGAAACGCGCGCCCACTGCGATCAATACATCACAATATTGCATTGCCATATTGGCTTCATAGGTTCCATGCATACCTAGCATACCGACAAACCGTTTATCTGTCGCAGGATAACCGCCAAGTCCCATTAATGTGTTAGTACATGGAAAATTCAGCAAGTGCACCAATTCTGTCAAAGCCTTAGATGCATCATCCAGAATCACGCCTCCCCCTGAATAAATCATCGGTCGCTTTGCGCTCAGAATCAATTGCGTTGCTTTTTTTATCTGTTGGGCATTCACTTTGCTAACCGGATTGTAGGAACGCATACTCACACTGCTTGGGTAATCAAATATCGTCTTTTGTTGTGTGACATCTTTTGGAATGTCAACCAAAACGGGTCCGGGACGGCCGGTTGAAGCAATAAAAAAAGCCTTTTTTATCGTTGATGCAAGCTCAGTGATATCCTTCACCAAAAAATTATGTTTTACACAAGGACGCGTAATTCCAACTGTGTCCACTTCCTGAAATGCATCTTGACCAATTGCTGCTGTAGGAACCTGCCCACTAATAATAACGAGGGGAATAGAATCCATATAAGCAGTCGCAATACCTGTTACAGCGTTCGTTACTCCAGGTCCCGATGTCACCAAAGCAACACCCACTTTGTCACTGGACCGAGCATAGCCATCTGCAGCATGAAGAGCTGCTTGCTCATGGCGAACCAAAATATGCTTTACTTTATCTTGTTTAAATAGCTCATCATAAAGAAACAACACTGCACCGCCAGGATAGCCAAAAATATACTTCACCCCTTCTTCCTGCAGGCAACGCACCGTAATTTCGGCGCCTGTTAGTTCTACACTCATACTTTGTGCATCCTGGTATCAAAAATCTAAAAATAAGAACTTAGTTAAATACATCTTTGCTTTGTTTATCTCAAATATATTTCATATATCTTGGATATTTCGGTCATAATTTAATTATGATTCTTTGTTATCTCTCAGGTTTTTTTAAGGTTTTTTTAAATTCGGGCTGCAGGAGTCGATCCTATTAACGACCGATAGCGCCTATAACATCAGACAAACCGCTGTTCGTTTTGCAATACAAAGAGAAATGCATGCATCGGTATATATTACTAGGAATCTGGGTTTTATTCCCGACTAACTGAGACTGAGAAAATTTCCTGGATTTATGATTAATCAGTAAGAAGATAACCGACTCTCGTCAACCCCCTGTTCCCCCTACGGTCAATCCTTCCACGCGCAATGTTGGCTGCCCCACGCCTACTGGCACACTCTGTCCTTCTTTCCCACATGTGCCGATACCTGGATCAAGCGCCATATCATTACCTATCATGGAAACACGGGTCAGAATATCTGGGCCATTCCCGATCAAAGTTGCTCCCTTTATTGGGTAAGAAATTTTCCCATTCTCTATCATGTAAGCTTCCGCAGCAGAAAAGACAAATTTACCACTCGTGATATCTACTTGCCCACCTCCAAAATTTGCGGCATACAGTCCATGCTTCACTGACCCAATAATTTCTTCTGGATTTTTATTTCCATTGAGCATATAGGTATTTGTCATGCGTGGCATGGGAATATGTGCAAAAGATTCTCGTCTGCCATTACCTGTAAGTGGTTGCTTCATGAGCCTTGCATTCAGGCTGTCTTGTAGATAGCCTTTGAGCACACCATTCTCAATCAATACCGTACATTGAGTTGGATTCCCTTCATCATCAATGTTCAAAGATCCACGACGATTAGCAAGCGTACCGTCATCCACCACAGTCACACCATCGGCTGCAACTCGTTCACCAATGCGTCCAGAAAAAGCCGAACTACCTTTGCGGTTAAAATCACCTTCCAATCCATGACCAATGGCTTCATGCAGCAGGATACCAGGCCAACCATTTCCTAGAACTACTGTCATAGCGCCTGCCGGAGCAGGTCTCGCATTCAGATTCACCACCGCTTGGTGTACTGCTTTTTGTGCATAGTCATTTAATATTTCATCAGTGAAGTAGGTGTAATCAAATCGTCCACCCCCACCAGCAACGCCCTGTTCACGCCGGCCTTTTTCTTCTGCTATTACCTGTAATGACATTCGCACTAATGGCCTCACGTCAGCAGCTAATAAACCATCGCTACGCGCAACCATGATAACCTCGTACTCACCCGCAAGTGATGCCACAACCTGAATGACGCGTTTATCTATCGCACGCGCAAACCGTTCAAGTTTCTCCAGCAATACCACCTTGTCGCTATCTTTAAAGTTAACAATAGGGTCCTGAGGAAGGTAAAGTGATCTACTATTATAGCGTGCCACCTGCTTAACGACGTGAGCTGGATGCATGCTTCCCTGGCCAGCAATGGCGCGCGTTGCTTTTGCTGCAGATACGAGTGCATCAAGGCTGATCTCATCTGAATAAGCGAATGCAGTTTTTTCACCACTGATCGCACGTACCCCTACACCTTGGTCTATATTAAAGCTACCTGATTTAACAATGCCTTCTTCGAGAACCCACCCTTCAGAACGATTATATTGAAAATATAGATCGGCATAATCGATCCGATGGGTAAGTATTTGCCCAAAAACTTGATGTAATCTATTCGCATCCAGCTCATAGGGCGTCAGCAGGCAACGATCGGCAATGGTAAAAAAATCATTCATTTTAAGATTAAACTCACTTCTACAACACACATTTTAACTTCTTGCGATAAGAAACAGAATAAAATCTGTCCTTCTTTAAGACATCCAACCACTTATTCTGTTCATAGTGAACAGTTTTTTTCTACATTTGACATGGGTATAAGCAACGATGTTCTAGTGCAGGCAAGCTTGCGCGCACGCTCGATTGGTATGCACGATCCAATGTCGCTACCACAACTCCAGGTCCACGTGCCAGCCGATCAATCACGACACCCCAGGGATCAACAATCATACTATCTCCATTGGTTTCACGGCCACTGACATGAAACCCTCCCTGCGCTGGCGCAATCACATAGGCCTGATTCTCTATAGCACGTGCACGGATTAAAGTCTCCCAATGCGCTTTGCCTGTAATTGCAGTAAAAGCAGATGGAGCGAGAATGATATCAACCTTCCCCATCAGACGATAAAGTTCAGGGAATCGAAGATCATAACAAATAGATAAACCTATCCGCCCAAAAGGAGAATCTATTGCAACTACTTTATCTCCGGCTTTGATTGTTTTTTCTTCTGCGAAACGTTCTTCACCCAATTCAAGGCCGAATAAATGAATCTTATCGTAGCGTGCTACCTGCCTGCCATCATGATCATAAACCAGGCAACTATTATAAACCTTATCAGGTACCTGGGTCTCCAACGGCACTGACCCACCCACCAGCCAAATCCCAAAACGTTTAGCCGTCTCGCTTAAAAATGATTGCACCATGCCTTCGCCTGGTTGCTCACGAACACTTAACTTATCGGTATCCCGCAACCCCATAATACAGAAATATTCCGGAAGTGCAACCAGCTTTGCTTCTTGTGATACCGCCAGCTCAATCAAGCGGAACGCCTCTTCCAGATTTGCAGATACGCTTGGCCCTGATGCCATCTGTATAGCCGCAACACGTAACGTACTGTTACTCTCTTTCTCTGGCAGGTGCTTTGAGAAAATGCCCGAATGATTCAACATAACTTCCTCCCCTATAAGTCCCCATTTCCACTGAATTCAGGCAAGATAAAAATTTCGCTCACAAAGGCAATAAAGCAGCGCATAATATGTATTCTCTCAAAAGCAATCCATAGCAATCAATTCTCGTTACGGTTGGATTCTGATTGCGATTCCTTATTTTCTTGTGAACCTTGCGATTTAGCCATTACAGGCTTATCCCACGTACCCGTTATAATATATTCATTAAACAATACACGATCAAATGGATCCTTCAGTGACTGATTCGCAATCATGGAAGCTATCCCTACGACTGGCGTAACCAATCCAAGCGAAGGAAACATTTTGACCAGGAGCGCTTGGGTTTCTTCTACCAGATCGATTTCTCCACTCACAGCAAGATAGGCTGAGCTTCCTGCAATCTGCAGTTCATCTGTCACCGCTACCCCTCGGGTAATTCTAACATCGCCCAATATATCATCGAAACCAAAACCTTGACTAAATACATCATAAAAATCCAATGTCAGTCTGCGAGGAAGTGATTTTAGATCAAAAATACCCAGTAATTTGCTCACCCCTGGCTTGAATTTTGTAAATTGACCACGCTGGGCAGTCACTTTCAAATTGCCAGATAGAGAAGGGTAATCTATGGAAAAAGGCCCCCCCATCCATACCAATGAACCTGCCACTTCACCTTTTCCACGCGCAATACGCCCCGGATAACCCAGGCGCGCCAAAAATTTGCCTATACTCTTTGCTCGCAGTTCGATTTCTGCTTGCATCTGAAAAGGAGCTATACGATTCTGCCACACTCCCTGCAGCAAAAGAGAACTGTCGGCGTGAGCAATTTGTAGTTGATCGATATGCCAACCATCTACTTGCTGATGAGCCACCAATACTAATTTACCTAATAGTTTTTCTCCCACATAGAACTCGTCAGCATACAGATCCATGATTGGCCAATCCTTGGGTTGATTCTTTTTTTTCACGATTGATTCAGATTCCGGAATGGCTTCTGGTTTTACCAATTTTTTTAATCGTGCAAATGCTTCCTTCTTGACAGAATCCCAATCGATATCACCGACGACCTCTTTACTTATAACGGAAGTATGCCATTGCCCACCGTGCTTATTAGCATTCAAAACAAACTCATTAAAACGGCTTCCTAGAAAATCGAGCCTGCCAATATTTAGATTGAAATTGGTCCGATCAGTCAGCAGTGCCTTAATTCCTCGGCTAGCTTGTCCTGATCGGACAGCAATTTCATCATGCCGATCAAAAAGAGCTTTCCACCGATCCCATTCCAACACCGGAATCGTACCATGTACTAATGTGACAGTATCTTTCGGTAATTCAACTGGCGCAGTTCGGAAATTCATCACACCACGTGCTGGGAAGTAATTGCCATTTTCTCCACGTACACGTTGAATTTCTGCCGTTACCACCTCACCGTAACCGAAGCGCAGCATTTCACGTTCTGAGTCAATGAATTTTTTCTCAAAACTGAGAGGAATCTTTTCTACCGCAGATTTGGCAAAAGGTTCGGGTAATGATGAAGCGGCTCCAACTAACGATGATTCAACCCTAATATCCATTCCTTCTTTGCTAATATCAAGAATTGCTGACCAATCCGTAATTCCCTGCATAAACTCCATCCACAACTGCAAAGTACTCGCCGGTTGATCAGGTTTAGGTGAATGCAAGCGATCGAAATTAGCTCTGCCTGTCGCCATTATGCGCATTCCGTCGTTCGGCAACGCAGTAGAGTTAATCGTCACCGGTTCACCGGTCAATTGCGCATTCACATTTTTTATAGCCAGAGTGGACTGAGTAAAATCAAGCAATCCATTGATCTTACTCAAGGCAGGCAGATCATGACCAAAATTAATCTCGTTATTGATGAACTGATAACGACCCTTTAGTTCGATACGGCCACCATTATCGCGATATAAATTTATCGGCATGGCTAGTTCCAGATGCAATTTCCCATTCCCGGAAACTTTAGCTGGCTGGGAGAAATCAACAGCAGGGAGATTTAGACGGCTTTTTTTAATCAAATCGATTATATTTTGGGTAGCGCCCTCGGCGCTCCCTGTCAGTTGCAAAATTGGATGCGGTGCGTGTAAATCTGCAATCTGCAACCGCACATCTTTTACAACAATATCTGCCATTTTAGCTCGCGAAATGGTCATTTCAAGTTGATTATCCTGAAATGAAAGATCGGCTTGAATTTCCGTCATGCTCGGCCATCCTTCAGGCAAATTTACCGCTGTGTCAGCCATTCTAGTTGTTAACTTTAATGCTAGCTTATTGCGCAGATCCGAAGAAGATTCGCTCAAATCGCCGCGGATATCAAATCTGGCTCCTTCCAATCTACCTGCAACGATAGCCTTATTCAGCCAGTTTTGCGGAGTCTCCCGATCAACTAGGAAAGTCAGATACTTATTAAGGTAGGTAACCTCTGCATGTGCCAACTCACCAGCCAGATCGATTGTGTCTGGCTGTTCAAGGGCGCCACTATGGTAGTGGCCACGCATCGTTCCGGATATATAACGATTAGCAAATGAAATATGATTGAGTTCAAACGAAGTTTTATCCTCATCAGGCGATGCCTTCCAATTGAGCTGTGCGATAAGCCTGTCAAGCTCGAGTGGCTCGTTAAATGTCTCGAAAAAATTTATGCTGGCTTTATCTGTATCAAGATGAAGCGTTCCACCCATCTCAGTTACTTTGATGCTGCCACTTATCCCACTCACTGCAGGCAGCTTGTCAAACTCTTTCATGGCCAAATTGTGAAAACTTCCCTCCACATTAAAAGATAAAGGCCTTGTCCAATCTCCTTGCCAATAAGCTTGCACATGCTCGATTACTCCTTTCGGGGATAATTCACTGAGTTGCTTTTGCAATGAACTCTCCATAGGCAGATAACTTAACAGAGAAGCAACAACGCCTAAATCCAGATCATTTACCAGTAACTTATTTTCGTTGGGCGTCCCTCCATATCCCTCCTTTCTTTGCCACAAAATGTTCACTGGTTTGGTAAACAATTCATTTTCAATGGCGACACTCAGCTGCCGGGCAAACCATTCGTCCCCCGGCTGTATCACATCACTGTTTCTTTTCCACCCCACGCGACCACGCAGATGTTTAAGATCAAGTCTTGGGAGATCCTGTGTCCATCGCATATAAGTTTCATGAAGATTCACATCAGCCTTCCAGTAAGCAACAGACTTACCCTCTATGCCAATCCACGCACGAAAGGCACCACTGCCACGATCAAATTCCAGGCCTCCTGGGAACGATAACCAGGTTTGTAAATTAGCTAGATCGACATGATTCAATTGAGCAAACAAGCGCCCGCGCCACTGACTTAATGCATTTACTGATTCGCCCGTTAAATCACCGCGTATATCCACTGGATCGGCTAATTCAGTTGGTAGAATTAACCGTAACCCGAAATAGTGATGACCATCCTTATTATGCATACGTAAATCTACATCTTTCAGATATAGCACGGGCGCAGCACGTGGCTCATCCAGCCAATAAACTTCAGCGTCATTGACCAAAAGCTGGCGCTGACGTAATAGCCAATCGAAAAAGCCATTATCTGCCTCCTCTTGATCAAACGTACCGCCTGCTATGTGTATCACCTCCTGCATGTCACGGCGTATGCTCAGAACAGGCCGTTCAATTTTAATATCACGAAACAGCAATTCTCCATACAGCAACGATTGCCAGGAAAGAGTTCCATCCAACTCGGTCAGAATCAAAACAGAGTTGCCATGCTTATCATGCACTCGCACACCATGTAATCGTAAGTAGGGGTGCAATCCGTCCCAGTTTGCATCGATGTGCTCTATACTGATTACTTGCCCGGCAACCTGAGAAATGGCGGCAGCAATGTTTGACCGGTAGCGCTCAATATCGGGCAACAGCCAATAACGCAATAACAACAGCGACAGGGAAAAAAACATTACGACAGCAAACACAATCCACCCGAGCCTGCGCAAGGTGAAGATGCTATGCTTAACAAAAGAATGCATCATGGGGTAATTTAATAAGAAGCACAGTTTTATTCTGATAAAACTGCTTAATCCTAGAAAGTAAAAAAGAAGAGCTTGATCAAAATGGAGTTTTTAATAAAGTTTCTAATAGGAGCATTTCAGTGGGCCGGGAATCCCTATACAAAACACTCATTCTATCTATATAGTGACATAACTGGTCTTAACAAACCAAGAATGCTTTATTTTAACCTTGAATATGTTTTTACACAGCATCAATCCACCCGCTGAATCAGCGCTGGAAAGTATCCTTCGTTTCAGCCGTTATGCGCGACGTCTATTAGAAAGCGAGCCCGATTTACGCACTTATCTGGTTGAAAATCTCCATCGCCCTTTTACACGCGAGGAAATGCTCGCATTCCTAGGCGCAATCTGCCCGGATCACACCTTGGATGAAACGGATCTGCATAGCGCCCTGCGTAAGCTTCGTAAACGGGTCATTCTACGTCTGGCTGCACGCGATCTGGCCGGCATGGCTGATCTGACTGAAGTCATGGTCACGATGACCAATTTAGCAGAGGTCACCATTCGTTTTGCACTTGCTCATCATCAAAATTGGATGACGCATCCAAACCAGTTTGGTTCACCTATTGGTGAAAAAAGTTTAACCCCGCAGCAATTATTAGTCGTTGCCATGGGCAAACTGGGAGGCGGAGAGCTCAATGTTTCCTCCGACGTTGATCTGATTTTCATCTACCCAGAAGATGGAGAAACGAATGGCAGAAAATCTATTTTCAACCATGACTTTTTTACTCGCCTGGGACGCAAGCTGATTGCCAGTTTAAATGATTACACGGTAGATGGCTACGTATTCCGGGTCGATATGCGCTTGCGCCCGCACGGAGAAAACAGCCCGCTGGCAATCAGCTTCGCAATGCTTGAAGAATATTTTGTTACGCAAGGAAGGGAATGGGAGCGACATGCCTGGCTCAAAAGCCGGGTCATTGCAGGACCTGCTACAGCGTCTGTGATCCTGATGGAGGAAATCACACGCCCTTTTGTATTCCGCAAATATCTGGATTTTGAAGCCTATGAAGCCATGCGTCGCCTGCATGCGCAACTGCGCAAGGAAGTGGATCGCCGCGAAATGCATGACAACATTAAACTGGGTCCTGGCGGTATCCGCGAAATTGAATTCATCACCCAGGTTTTTCAACTGATACGGGGAGGACGGGATGCAGATCTATGCATTCGCCCCACCCTAATCGTCCTGCAACGCTTACAGCAAAAGCAGCCTATTCCCGCTCAAACCATCACTGAACTCATCGATGCCTACCGCTTTCTGCGCAAGCTGGAGCATCGCCTGCAATACCTGGATGATCAACAAACACAGAATCTACCTGAAAATCCCGAAGATCAGGAATTAATTGCGGCAGCCATGGGATATTCCCACTTTGCCGAGTTTCTGCAACAGCTCGATATACACCGCAACAATGTTACCCACCACTTTGAATTGATCTTCGCCGCGCCGCGCAAATCTCCAGCCCATGACATCCTGGCAAGCCTCTGGCAAGAGCAGGCCGGAGACAGGACTCAAGTGGAAGCCGCCACCACTCAGCTGACGACGCTGGGATTTACCGAGCCTGAAAAAATCTCGGAGCGCATCCAGCAGTTTTATGGCAGTTATTTTTTCCAGCAATTACCCCCTACTAATCAGCAAAAAATCAAATCCCTGATGCCTATTCTGGTAGAAGCCATTGCTCAATTTCCACCGGTGGAAGCCACGCTGGAGCGCATGCTGCAATTATTGGAGCATATCGGCCAGCACGCAGCTTACTTGGCCTTATTGCTGGAGCAACCACAAACCCTCCCTCGGGTTACTAAACTAATCAGCACCAGTCGATGGGCAAGCAATTATCTGGGCAGACACCCTATTCTGCTCGATCAACTCCTGAGACCAGGCGGTCTGCATCAATTGCCAGATTGGCCGGTACTTAGGCAAGAGCTAGCGCACCAGCTCAACCATGCTGACAGCCCCAAAAGCAATATCACCGAATGGCAAATGGATGTCCTGCGGCATTTCCAGCATGCGCAAGTATTTCAGTTATTGGCGATCGATCTGGATGGAAAGCTATTGCTGGAAACACTCAGCGATCATCTGACTGAACTGGCCGATCTCATTCTCGATAACGTACTTCACCTTGCCTGGAGAGGGCTCAAGAAAAAACACTGCGAACAACCCGCCTTTGCCATCATTGGCTACGGTAAACTGGGAGGAAAGGAGCTTGGCTACGCATCCGATCTCGACATCATTTTCCTTTACCAGGATAACCATCCCGATGCGGAGGAAATCTACGCCAAGCTGGGACAAGGCATCAACAACTGGCTAACCAGCCCCACTTCAGCCGGGGTATTGTATGAAACTGATTTACGCCTGCGTCCTAATGGCGCCAGCGGCTTATTGGCCTGTCCCATCGAAGCATTTACCCAATACCAGCATACCCAAGCCTGGGTATGGGAGCATCAGGCATTGACGCGTGCCCGCTTCGTCACGGGCGATCAGCATGTTGGCAAGCTATTTGAGCAAATCCGCAAGGAAATTCTGTGTGAACAGCGCGATCTCGCTCAACTCAGACAAGATATCTTGACGATGCGCGAAAAAATGCTGGATGCCCACCCTAACCCCACTGCGCTGTTCGATATCAAACATGACCGCGGCGGCATTATCGATGTGGAATTCATCGTGCAATATCTGGTACTTGGCTACGCGCACACATATCCGCAACTCACCGGCAATATTGGCAATATCGCTCTGTTGAAACTTGCCGGTCAATTGGGACTCATTCCAGCTGAAACAGCCCAGCAAGTGCTGACAGGTTACCGTGAATTTCGTCGCGTACAACACCGCCTGCGCTTGAATGCCACGCCTAGACTTGCCGGAGCAGCGGCTTTCCAAGAAAAACCGCGCAACTTTGACCGGATCGAAGCCGATTATCTAAGCCATACGCGTATGGCAGTATGGCAGCTGTGGGAGCAAGTATTTGGCGCATAAACTCCTCCGCCCAACCCCTCAATGCAAAATGCATATTTTTTTACTAAACTTTTTTCGTGAATAGCCGTTATACTCCCGGCAGCATTCTTTTAAGTAAAAGATATAGCGCGAATTCTGCTCATATTATCCCATATACTCTGTGGCTTTTTTAATCCAAAGGAGAATGATTCATGCAACAAATGCAAAAAGGTTTTACCCTGATCGAATTAATGATTGTCGTGGCCATTATTGGTATTTTGGCGGCAGTGGCCATTCCTGCTTATCAGGATTATATTAAGAAAGCTGCATATACTGAGGTTACTGGTGCTATGGCACCCTACAAGCTAGCCATTGATGAAGGATTCCAAACTGGACTGGCAATATGCCGATAGGTTGCCGCTACTAGCGGTTGCTGCTAGTGTACCAGTGATGCTGCAACATAGCATCGAAAGCTTCCAGACAGCTTAGCCGTCGTTATGGCTGTGATTACAGCAGCACCTAATGCTTATACCGGTATTGTATAGCTGACACTTACATTAACTCCCACTGCCGGAAGGTATCGTAGCTAGCTGATACTTAACGTATTAACTGGGCCACTCGGTGCATGGTAAAAGTTTGCTGGAGAATTAATTAGATGGTTGCGCAGCCGCGTTACCCGCTGGCGCAATAACCAACGGGCATTGCGCCATATAGCGTCCATTTAACCATCCGGTGCAATGCGCTGCGCTATTGCATCTACAGCCGCGCTCACATGGGCTAACCCGCGTAAGGCGTATAACCAGCCAGCGTAGGGCGCAATAACCAGCGGGCATTGCGCCGCATGCGCTTCACTTAACCATCTGGTGCAATGCGTTACACTTATTGCACCCTACAAGAGGACTAGTCTTCATAGCCCAAGCTATCTTCCGCTCCACCGGACCAATCCGATGGATAAACTCCTTGCGCTACCCATTGATGAAATGTTGAATACGGCCAACCCGCGTAAGGCGCAGTACTCTCGGTGCTGATGGTAAAATTTCCTGGGCCAAAAACCCGCGTAAGGCGCAATAACCACAGGGCATTGCGCCATATGTACTCACTCTCCATCCGGTGCAATGCGCTTCGCTTATTGCACCCTACAAGCTGCATCCTCAAAAAGGCTAGCCAGCGTAGGGCGCAATAACCAGCGGGCATTGCGCCGCACGCGCTTCACTTAACCATCTGGTGCAATGCGTTACACTTATTGCACCCTACAAGAGGACTAGTCTTCATAGCCCAAGCTATCTTCCGCTCCACCGGACCAATCCGATGGATAAACTCCTTGCGCTACCTATTGATGAAATGTTGAATACGGCCAACCCGCGTAAGGCGCAGTACTCTCGGTGCTGATGGTAAAATTTCCTGGGCCAAAAGCGGTGGCTGCACAACCCGTGCAGCTGGGGCAATTTGCTAACCTAGCTAATCCAATCTTGTTACAAAACACCCCAGCGATGGGGTATTTTTCTATGTTCACCTCTCACTCAACCCGCGTAAGGCGCAATAACCAACGGGCATTGCGCCATATGCATCCCATTTACCATCCGGTGCTACAAGCTACAAGCTGCATCTTCAAAAAGGCTAGTCTTCATAGCCCAAGCTATCTTCCGTTCCACCACCCCAATCCGATGGATAAACTCCTTGCGCTACCCATCGATGAAATGTTGAATACGGCCAATCCACGACATGCTTTACGAATCCATGTTTCACTGGATTGATATGGACATAATCCATATGCGCCCGATAATCCGCTTCATCCCGAATCAAATGCTCCCAATAACGGCGCTGCCAAATGCCTCGCTCACCCCGCCTGACCCGCACTGCAGATAACCGTTCCTTCTTGGATAGTGCTTTGGAAAAACCCATCTTGATCAAACGCCAGCGCATAGCAAAATCCGCATCGCCTGGCGGTAACTCTATCACACAGTGTAAGTGATCAGGCAACACCACCCAGCCATGAATTCGGAAGGGATGACGCTTTCGAACCTGGCCAACAACGTTACGCAATACGTTAATATGCCGGATCAGCAAATTGTTTTCATGTCGTTGCAGCAGATTAACAGTGAAGAAATAGATTCCACCCGCATGCCAAAGTCGACGATAATCTGACATAGTAACGATCTCACACGAGATGGCGCAATGCCCGATGGTTATTGCGCCCTACGCCATAGAGGAAATTATTCCATTTCTAAATTAAACATGACGCGAAGGCGACCCGCAGACAATATAAATAATACGGCAAGGTGAGTCGACAAAGTCAGGTTTGATTTAAAATGGAATTACTTGATACACACTGCCCTCACCTGATGAATGTCAGTAATTCCCTGCAAAACCTTATCAATCCCATCCTGTTTCAAGGTGCACATGCCATCAGTGAGTGCGGTCACGAACATGTCAGCGACCCGCGCATGCTCCTGGATGTTCTTTTTCAAGGCATCAGTCGCAGTCAGGAGTTCGTGCAATGCTACTCGCCCTGAATAACCCGTACCATTGCATTGATCGCAACCGACTGGTTCGTACAGTGTAATCTGTTTTTGCTCATCACTATATTCCTGCATCCAGCGGGCCTCAATTTGCTGATAAGCGGCTTCAGGGTCCGCCTTGAAATGCTCGATATTTTTCAATTCTTCGCAATATTCCGTAAGTAGCATCCTGATTTCTTCCTGACTGGCAGTATGCGGTTTCTTACATTTGCACAAACGTTTAGCCAGGCGTTGCGCCAAAATACCAAGCAAGGCATCAGAGAAATTGAATGGATCCATGCCCATATCCAGCAAGCGGATGACCGACTCTGGCGCGCTGTTGGTATGCAGGGTAGCAAACACCAGGTGGCCGGTCAGTGAGGCTTCAATACCGAGACTGGTCGTTTCCCTGTCGCGCATTTCACCCACCATGATGATATCCGGATCCGCCCGCAGAAAAGACTTCATCACTGTGGCAAAGGTAAGGCCAGCCTTGACATTGATCTGCACCTGGCGCAACCCTTTCTGGGTGATCTCTACGGGATCTTCAGCTGTCCAGATTTTGGTTTCTGGCGTGTTGAGGTGCTTCAGAACTGAATGCAGCGTGGTCGTTTTCCCGGAGCCGGTCGGACCACAGACAAAAAATAAGCCATAGGGTTTGCTGATGATTGATTTGAGTTCTTGCAGATTGCGGGCAGTAAAATTCATTTTTTCGAGGGGTATCGGCTCTCCCGCTGACAGAATACGCATGACGATATCCTCCAACCCACCAGCAGAAGGAAGCGTGGCAACCCTTAATTCAATATCAAGCGGTGCAAATCTTCTGAATTTTATTTTGCCATCTTGCGGTTTGCGCTTTTCAGCAATATCCAGGTCACACATGATCTTGATCCGCGTTACCAGCGCATTGCGATGGCTGGCTGGAATTTCGATGTAGGGCATCAGCGAGCCATCCTTGCGAAAACGAATTTTGGTTTTCCCCTTGCCAGGGTAAGGCTCAATGTGGATATCGGAAGCACCCATTCTGTAAGCATCCATGATGATCTTGTTGACGAGCTTGACCAGTTCGTTTTCAGAAGCGGCAGAAGCTTCATCTATTTCATCTAGCGATTCTCCCTCGTTCTCTTTGAGCTTGGACAGCATCTCATCGATACTGCCGCTATCTTCCAAGACAATACCTTTTCCACCCCCATAAAACAAATCCAATGTCGCCTTGAACTCTCGCTGGGTACAAACGGTATAAATAATTGTATGCTTGGGAAAAATCTGATGGACTATGCGCAGCGCCTTGATTCTTTCCGGGTCTAGCGTCAATACCACCAGACCCTCCTTCGTTTCATCAATCGGGAGCCACTGGTTACTTTCAGCAAACTCCCGCTTGAGATTCTTCAAGACCTCGAACGGTTTAATCCGATCAGCCCGGTATGGCTCATAGTGCACGTGAAAGTAAGCCGCGAGCGCCTCACCAATTTGAGCAGGATTGATCTGAAATTCATCGATGAGCACATCTTCCAGATCACCTCCTTTTTCACGCGCAGATCGTGCTGCCAACTCAAGCTCGGACGCGGATATCACGGCGTTTGATATCAAAGAATCATATCTGGATTTTGCCAATAACTGCTGTTTCTGACGTTGCTTGAAAGCTACGGCCAGTGTCTGACAAACGATGCCTATACTTTCAACGATAATGTCAGGGAAAGGCTGATCATCCTTATGGTTAATGGCTTGGATGATACCCAGTAATTCGTTATTCCCTCCGCTCAAAATCGGTGCCATCAGCATTTGCTTGGTCCGATAGCCGGTTCGCTTATCCATCTCCTTGGGAAAGCGTGCTTGGGCATCCAGTTGCATCAATTCCTGTTGATCGTAAACATCCTTCAAATTGACGATTCTTTTGTGCAGACTAACAAAACTCACAATGCTGTGCTCGCTAATCGGCAGCTTCAACTCCTGAAATGAATTGGATCCGGTCTTAACGCGCGAAATAATAGATGATTTGTCTTCACTCACCGTATAAATGGTCAGTCGATCTGCATTGAACAAAATGCAGATGTCCTTACTCACTTCCGGTATGAGCTCATCGAGATTACTGGCAGCCTGAATCTTGCTGGTGATCTCCTGTAATCTCTGCGAGAAATTCTGCCGGCCATTGGTTTCAGTAAAATTGTCTGGCAGTGGTTCAAGTGCAATTTGCATACTCATCGTGTTATTCAAGAAGATCAACATTCAAAAGATTGCACCTACTCACCACTGCCAGGTGCAATCAACCGATCACTTATTGGGAATGTAGGTAAAACTGAGTCAAATATGCCCATTAAACGCACTCACAGCATGTTTATCTTTATCAGCTACCTGGATTCAGATTGCTATAGCCTATGCTCTGAATTTCAAGACGTGATTACCTTTCTTGCCCAGACATTTAACACGATTTGCCTATCGGGCATTCTCGGTAATAGCAGAGGAATTACACCCGATTCTTGTTATTTGATCAAAAGAACCGGAACCTGTGAAAGATGTATCAGCTTACTGGCGACCGAACCCAGCAGCATACCCTGGAAAGTGTCGAATCCACGTGGTCCAATAACAATTTGGTCACATTGCTTTTCTGTCGCAAATTGAACGATCATTTTTGCTACATCACCTACAATGACGTGGCACTGATAAGCAATACCTGCCTGATCCAATAAATCACATGCTGATTTTAAATCCTTCAATCCTTCTTCCTGGTGATATTGCTTGATATTTTCCTGGCTGATAAACATAGAAATATCACCATGCAATGGAAACTGCACATTGAGCAGATGAATTTCTGGTACTTCCTTATACCAGTTGAGCAACTGGATAAAATGAGCAATCGCCTTGTGGCACGCAGCAGAACCATCCACTGGCAGCAGTATTTTTAACATGATGCATTCCCCTAAGTTTGTTTTTCATTCATTCCCAGCTTACCGTCCGATTGTTACAATGGATTTATTCGTGTCATTCGTGAGATCAACTAAAGCTATATTTTTCTGCGTTCTAGCTGCCAGCCACTTGCCAAGAAAGATCACGACTAATGCAGTACAAATCGGCATGAGCCAGTGTAAAAAAGCAGCATGCACATTGACCCATTCTCTGGTCACTGAATCGGTTATTGCCATGTCTCCCGCGATCCAGCCAAGTAATCCAGCTCCAACAAAAATGGTAAGGGGAAAGCGATTCATCAGCTTCATGACCAGTTTACTGCCCCAGACAATGATCGGAACACTCACGAGGAGGCCAAAAATAACCAGAGTAAGATCACCTTGCGCAGCGCCAGCAATACCTATCACATTATCCAGGCTCATGACGGTGTCAGCGATGATAATCGTTTTAATGGCACCCAGCAGGGTTGTGCTGGCATCAATTTCATGTGCATCACCCGTTGATTCTGGCTGCAGTAGTTTGATCCCTATCCAAAGTAGCAGCAGCGCGCCTATGAGTTTCAAGAAAGGAAGTGTCAACAGATTAAGCGCAAAGAAAACCAGTATGACGCGTATCGCTATCGCACCAAAAACGCCCCAGAAAATTCCTTGATTGCGTTGCTTCTCAGGTAATCGCCGGCAAGCAAGCGCAATAATCACTGCGTTATCTCCTCCAAGCACAATGTCAATCGCAATAATTTGTAATGCCGCAACCCAGAACTGGGGATCAGAAAAATCCATATTTAATTTCTCTCAAGACATAGTAATAAATTTAAGAATTTCATCTTGCTGTTGCATCGTGTCACGATAGCCAAGATCAATCAAGGCACGACAATAAGAAGCTTCAAATAAAATATAGCTCAACAATCTCGAGCCACTCGGACTCATTGCACCCACTGCACGATATAAAAAGCGCATGGTGCGTGGTAAGGAGTAAGCATGCTGCAGCGCAATTTCATTGATTCTTTCGCTAGGTGATATCACCATCGATTTTATTGGACGCAGCAAAATACCCCCTCTCTTTTTTTGTTTCAGGCGGAATGAGCGCTAAAGTTCCATTAATGCGCTCCAGACGCTCCAGATCAACTTCCAGGCTATCAACAAAAATACTGCTCATCATATGACCCGCGATTTGTGCCACGGGTGGATAACTGGTCACTTTAACACGCTCAAGAGGAATTTCTCTTTTTTTGTTCACACTGATCACCAGGATTCGATCTGCTCCAAGATGCAACGCTGGACTTAGCGGTGCAAGTTGTCGCATGGAACCATCGCCAAAGTACTCGCGATTTAGCCGAATTGCCGGAAAAATAAGAGGAATAGCCGAAGAAGCAAGCAAATGCTGAATGCCAATATGCGCCGCCACACCCACGCGCATCACCCGGCTCCAGGGCTTAATACTTTCATGGCCTTGATAAAATGTTACCGATTGTCCTGAACTATATCCCCAAACGGTCACACCCAGTGCATGCAAGGCGCCGAGGTGGATACTTCGCTGGATACCACGAAACGGCAGACGACAGCTTAGCAGCTTTCTCAAGGGAGCATTATCCAATAGCGCAAAAGGCGTTCTAATCAGATCACTCGTCAGTAATGAACCAAGACAATGAGCCGTGTTGCGGATCACACCAAGTAGATCTGCCCGGTGCACCTGATCAACATGCAAGTTTCCCCACACTGCCTCCAGTTGTCGCACACCCGTGGCAAAATGGGTAGCCGACATGGCCAAACCCGCTGCATTAATGGCTCCGGCTGAGGTTCCACAAATAATAGGAAAAGGGCTATGAGAATGAGGAGGCAACAATTCAGCAATTGCGCGCAGAACACCTACTTGATAAGCGGCACGCGCTCCCCCACCTGTCAAAAACAAGCCTAATTTGGATAATTGTGCGGAAGTATTATTCGGCTCACTCACTGGCGATTAGCTTCTTTCTCAGCTTTTCAAGCACACATATAAAACTTCTTCAGATAAATCATTCATGCAGACTGATAATACATTAGCATGTTGATCGCGCGACAAACATTTTCGCAGCATCTTATTATCATGTTTGTAATAAGTTATGCTGTTACCCGCTTATTTTGAATTCTCAGAAGATTCTGCCGTTCACTGATTAGCATTTCTATTTCTGCCTGTAACATTGAACTCTCACGCTTTGCTATGAGGTATGCATCATAATCGTTTCCTTTAACCAGGTATACTGTATCAAACCATTATCCTGTTTTAACAAAATATTATCTCGAGCAAATAATTCCATTTCAAAATCAAACATGACATGAAAGCGAGCCGCAAACAGTATAAATAATACGGCAAGGTGAAGCCGACAAAGTTAGGTTTGATTTAGAAATGGAATAACGACACTCTCAGCAATTTGTTTTACTTTTCCAGTATCTCCGCAATCAGTAAACTGCCAAATTTATACCATCAATAATAGAGGATGACATGTCACATACTGAGCTTTACCCGGAAATCGAGCCTTATCAACAAGGAATGTTGCCAGTCGATGCGCGGCATACCCTATATTGGGAACAATCAGGCAACCCTAATGGTATACCCGTCTTGTTTCTACATGGTGGCCCAGGTGCTGGATCAGCTCCCAATCATCGTCGTTTCTTTGATCCCGCTCATTACCGCATCATCATTTACGATCAGCGTGGGGCGGGACGTTCCACGCCCCTGGGTGAAATTCGAGACAATACCACGCCCCATCTTATCGAGGACATCGAAACATTGCGACAATATCTGAGTGTCGAACAGTGGCTGGTTTTCGGAGGCTCCTGGGGCAGCACATTGGCGCTGGCATATGGAGAAGCGCACCCATCCCATTGCCTGGGATTCATTCTGCGGGGCATCTTTCTTTGCCGTAAAAGCGAAATTGACTGGTTTCTTTATGGAGTGCGCCATTTCTTTCCAGAGGCCTGGCGAGATTTTGTCGCACCGCTCTCCCCTCATGAACGAAAAGATATACTCGCAGCTTATTATCAACGCCTGATTGACCCAGATCCTGCCATCCATATGCCTGCCGCCCATGCATGGGGTCGCTATGAAGGCAGCTGCTCCACTTTGCTGCCCAGCCCGGAAACCGTCAGTTATTTTTCAGGCGATACGGTTGCGCTCGGGCTTGCACGCATGGAAGCCCATTATTTTAGTCACGATATCTTTTTGCCACAAAATGCGTTACTGGATAATGTCAAAAAACTACACGGCATTCCTGCTATTATCGTGCAGGGACGTTATGATGCCGTTTGCCCGATCACCAGCGCAGATGACTTATACCATGCCTGGCCGCAAGCCGAATATGTCATTATCGAGGATGCGGGTCATTCTGCGTGGGAACCCGGTATTCGCTCGGCGCTGGTACAGGCAGCGGATAAATTTAAAACAATTCTTAAGCCGCTCAAATAACCCTGCTAGCTTGCTCTATCACTCCATTCTCCAAATCAAACATGACGCGAAGACGAGCCGCAGGTAGTCTCAATAATCCTAAAAACCGCAGTTGGACAGGGTGGAGCATGGGTGTTCCAGGTGCGAGGCAAGGCGCGATGAGGTGGCAGGGCCGTTCCCTGCAACGAAGAGCAACGCTGCGTTCGTGCCTGGAGCGACATATGATACACCTCGTAGCGGCCTCACCATTCGGGGGAATGTGAAAATTTCAAAAATGCCTCTATATGCCACTAGCTTAACTCTTCCGTCAAGCGATCAACTGCAGTTTTTAGGATAATATAGTAAGGAGAAGCCGACAAAGTCAGGTTTGATTTAGCAGGCTGTTGGAAAACGTATTCGAGGCAGTCGATGATAGACAAAAACAGACGAAAAAAGCGGAGCTTATACCTGATAAATGAGCATTTTGAACCTGTTTTTAACACTGCAGCGGCAACGCAGATAGTTTTTCAACAGCCTGTTAGAAATGGAATTAGGTAAGCTGCAAGATATCGAGCAACCCAGCATATTCTCTTGCCTCTATTTTTTCGCTAAACGGCAAAACGCCAAGCAGAGGACAATTAAGGCGGTGTTGCAATGTACGAATATTTTCTGCTTGGCTCTCCATATGAGGATCAATCTGATTAGCTACCCAGCCTGCCAGGGTTAACCCACTTGAATGAATAGCACGGGCAGTCAATAAGGCATGGTTGAGACAACCCAACCGCAATCCTACTATCAGTACCACGGGTAATTTCAATGCGCGCGCCAAATCGCTGCTATCGTATCGGTCATCAAGTGGCACCAGAAATCCTCCTGCCCCTTCGACAATGACAACTTCCGCCATTTCCTGCAACACTTTAAAAGCCCGTTGAACAGTTGCTATATCAATAACGATACCAGTTTGCTTAGCCGCGATATGCGGTGCAATTGGCTGTACCAACGCATAAGGGTTAATCAATTCACGCGCTGCTGGTACGTTGCTGGCCTCAACAAGGCGCTCCACATCCATCCATTTACCATTTTCGCAACCTGCTGCGATTGGCTTCATACCAATCACCGATTTACCTGCCATGGCAAACGCATGTAGCAACGCGCAACTTGTGAGGGTTTTACCTACAGCCGTATCCGTACCGGTTACGAAGTAGCCTGCTGGCATAGTGTTCAACAATTTATTACAGACCGAGCTTCCGTCTAGTTTCGGGTTTGAGAGCAGCTTGTCGTGACTCTGGTTTCCAAGCATGACCATAGACCACTTCGAAGGTCGCAGGCAGCCTCCCTGCCTGACGGAATGATTCGTAATGCCTCACCACCTGCTGCCATCTTCCTTTTCCAGCCAAACCACGCTGTCTGCCATGTGTCACATTGTGCGCGCCGATTGTTTTAAGATCACGCATGATATCCATGACTTCATGGTAAGTGAGCGTGATGTATTCCATATCCATGACGGGTGTGGCAAAGCCGTTATAAACCAGCAGATCGCCGATATCGTGCATATCCATGAAGCGGTTGATATGGTTGTAACTGTCCACCGCTTTAAAGGCCTGCTTTAATTCTTTCAAGGTATCTGGGCCGAAGGTGCTAAACATCAGCAGCCCCCCTTTTTTTAGAACACGATGTGTTTCCGCAAAGGTTTGCTTGAGATCGTTACACCACTGAATAGTTAGATTCGACCAGATCATATCCACGCAAGCATCCCGCAGTGGAAGCTGTTCGATATCCGCACCCACATAATGAGTAATAGAGCGTTTTGCCAACGGCAACCACTGCTGCCAGCGGGGAATCGGAGGACGCGCTTGGAAATGCATCGCGAGCGCGATATCCACTGCCACCAATTTGCTACGCGGATAGCGCTCGATAAGCTTACGGCTGCCATAGCCGGTACCGCTGCCCATATCAAGTATCCAATCAGGAGTATATTTGATGTAATCAAGGCGTGATAGCATGCGTTCGCCCACTTCCCGCTGCAGAACTGCCGCTTGATCATAGCTGGCTGCAGCGCGTTCAAATGCTTGGCGTAATTGACGTTTATCTAAAATGTGTTCATAAATCATACAGACTGGTTACAAACTGATTAGGATGCGATAAAAACGGGGCATGGCCACAGTGTGGAAAGCCGATTAATTTTGCGTGAGGCAAATGCTGGTGCATCCATTTGGCTGCATCCACATGTGTGATCACATCGTTTTCTCCATGCAATAGTAAGACAGGTTGAGAAACATCAGCTAATTCTTCACGTAAATCGGTCGCCAGCAGGATCTGTAAACTGGCCCTGAGCGCGTGACAATCTGGTTGTTTATGTTGAAAAAAATGGTCACGTATTTGTGATAATACTTTTGTCATATCACACCCACCATTTACCTGCAGGGTAAAAAAACGGTTTAGAGTCTGGGTATAATGATGCTCCAGATTTTCCATAAAAAGCAGCAGCGTAGATTGATCCATTCCCCACTGCCAATCATCCCGTTTGACGAAACAGGGCGTGGTTGCTACCAAAACAAGTTGGCTCACTTGCGTGGGTGCAGATAATGCCAACTTTAAGGCTACCTGCCCGCCGAGTGACCAACCACATACGATACTTTTCGCAGGCAAAATCTCCGCAATACTTGCTACGATCTCTTCAAGTGAATACGATTCCCACATTGGACTCTGGCCATGGCCTGGCAGATCGACCAAATGCAGTCGGAAATGCAACGCCAGCTGATCGCGGATACTGCCCCAGATACCACTATGCATTGCCCAGCCGTGCAACATCACGAGATCAGGTCCCTTTCCTAAAGTTTCTACATGTAACCGATTCATATCACACTACTATTTTTCATATTAAGTGTTTTGCTTGTTTCCGATTACATGATTTTTGCCAAATCATGTAATGCTTCAATCAATCGCTCAACATCTTCCTCGCGGTGTGCAGCCGATAAGGAAATCCGCAATCGAGCTTTTCCCTCTGGAACAGTAGGTGTGCGGATTGCAGGCACGAGGATTCCTCTGTCATGTAACGCTTCACTTAAATGCATGGCTTCGTCATTGCGTCCTACTATCAATGGCTGAATAGGCGTCATGGAAGGCATTAATGACCAACGCAATGATTGCAAGCCAGCTTTCAATTGCGTTATAAGTTTTATTAATTTTTCACGTCGCCATGCTTCCTGTTCGATCAATGACAAACTGGTCATGAGGGCATGAGCCAATAATGCAGGCGTAGCAGTGGTATAACCATAGGTGCGCGCGAATTGGATAAGCGTTTCTATTATGTCGGATTGAGCAGCCACAAAAGCACCGGAAACACCCGCTGCTTTACCGAGTGTGGCCATGTAAACGAGGTGGGATGAGCACAAATTAAATTCATCAAATGCATGCGCCACGCCGTTACCGTTTTTGCCGAGTACTCCGAAGCCGTGCGCATCATCCAGTAACAACCAGGCGTCATACTGCTCACATAACGCCAATAGTTTAACGACAGGAGCGATGTCACCATCCATGCTGAACACTGCATCGGTTACTACGAGTTTACCCCTTGCTTCTGATTCAGCCAGATACCTTTCCAGTTTTGCTAAGTCAAGATGGGGATAACGCGTAAAGCTTGCCTTAGAAAGCAGTGCTGCGTCATTGAGTGAAGCATGATTAAGTTTGTCGGCGAAAATGGCATCCCCACGACCAACCAACGACGTTATCACCGCCATATTGGCCATATAGCCGGTAGAAAACAATAATGCTTGGGGTAAACCTATAAAATGTGCCAATGCTTCCTCGAGCGTGTGATGTGCCGAAGAATGGCCGCAGATCAGATGAGATGCACCTGATCCCACGCCATATCGTTGGGCTCCCGCACAAGCCGCTTCAATCAATGCTGGATGGTTAGCGAGCCCTAGATAATCATTGCTACAGAAAGCAAGATAATGCTTTCCCTCAATCGTAACATGAATCGTCTGAGGGCCTTCGAGCATCAATCGGCGACGGTACAACCCCGCGTTTTCCCGCTCCCTCAGTTTGGCTGAGAGATTTGTTAACATTCCTGTTTCCGGCTATAAGGTGCGTAACCCCAATTTCTCAAATAATGCTTTGTCGCTTTCTGTTTCGGGATTACCTGTCGTCAGCAGCTTATCTCCATAAAAAATGGAGTTAGCTCCCGCAAGAAAACATAATGCCTGCATAGTCTCGGGCATTTGCCGTCTTCCTGCAGATAATCTGACCATCGCTTTCGGCATAGCAATACGGGCTGCTGCAATGGTGCGTACAAATTCGAACGAATCAAGGGCCTCCGTACCATAAAGCGGTGTGCCCTCAACTTGCACAAGATAATTGATTGGCACTGATTCAGGATAAGGATCGAGATTTGCCAGCTGGGCAATCAATCCGGCGCGAGCCAGCCGGGATTCACCCATACCCACAATACCGCCACAGCACACATTGATGCCTGCCTTGCGCACTTCCTCCAGTGTATCGAGGCGATTCTGGTAGTCGCGCGTGGTAATGATTTCTCCATAGAATTCGGGTGATGTATCCAGATTATGATTGTAATAATCCAAGCCAGCCTGTTTGAGTTGATCGGCCTGCCCTGGTTTCAGCATGCCTAAAGTAGCACAGGTTTCAAGTCCCAGCACCTTTACAGCTCCAATGATTTCACTCATTCTATCAATATCACGTTGTTTGGGACCACGCCAGGCGGCCCCCATACAAAACCGTGTTGCTCCTTCCACCTTGGCTGCCTGTGCAGCTGCTACAACGGTATCCAGCGACAGCATATCCTGATTCTCAACGCCGGTATGATAGCGCGCGGCCTGGGGACAATAACCACAATCTTCCGAGCAGCCACCTGTTTTAACAGAAATCAGGGTAGATAATTGAATTGCGTTGGCATCATGGTATTGCCGATGAATCGTTTGTGCTTGATGAATCAAATCAGTAAAAGGTAAATCCAGCAAGGCCTGGATTTGTGGAACACTCCATTGTGCTACACGACTACGATTCTGTTGATCACCAATAGATTTCTTTTTCTCGTTTGAAACAGACTTTGTACTGGATTCAATCATAATAAGGTCAGAAAATTTTGCTCGATCTATAATACGGTGCTAGGAATCATCAAGGATCAAGCTTCAATTGTCAAATTTTCTTTCAATATTTTTGAACAGGCGATTAAATTTTATGCAAACCCTGTTCCCAACAAATTGTCTTTTATGCTTAGCAGCCTGCGACAGCGATCTGTGTCGTGCTTGTCATGATAGCTTACCCCAATTACCTTCTGAGCATTGCCCTTCGTGCTTATTGCCAACCAAAAATTCATGGGTTTGTGGTAATTGCCTGAAGAATCATCCAGTGTGGACACACGCGGTCGCAGCACTACAATACGCTTTTCCCGTCGATGCCATGATTCATTCGCTTAAATATCAAGAAAATCTGGCTCTGGCACCCATCTTGGCCAATCTATTGATAGCAGAAACGAACAATTTCCCTCCACCCGATGTCATCATCCCTGTTCCGCTCCATCCGATTAAATTACAAGAGAGAGGCTTTAACCAAGCACTGGAAATAAGTCGACATATATCCAAGCAAATGAATGTTCCATTGTTGCCTCATGCCTGTGTACGTACCAAAGACACGTTTTCTCAAACTGAGTTATCCTGGAAGAAACGGCAAACTAACATGCGAAATGCATTCGAATGCACAACGAGTTTCGCGCATAAGCATGTTGCCTTACTGGATGATGTCATGACGAGTGGTGCAACATTGAATGAATTGGCAAAAGTGGTACGTAAACAAGGAGCAATAGGGGTAAGTGTATGGGTGATTGCTAGAGCAATTCCGTCAACCGCTTTAATCAAAACAACTGAGCATCATCAGACTATTTAGTAGAATATGCCTTATGCTTGATGTTATTCTCTATCAACCTGAGATTCCTCCTAATACCGGCAATATCATCCGACTTTGTGCAAATACAGGAGCTACACTTCATCTGATCAAACCGTTAGGTTTTCTCCTGAATGACAAGCAGCTACTCCGTGCAGGACTGGACTATCATGAATTTGCTAATGTAGTCCTACACAAAAGATGGGAAGAATGCATTCACAGCTTGCCAGGACGGCGTATTTTTGCTGTGTCCACCAAAGGAGCACAACGCTATGATCAGGTTAAGTATCACACTCAAGATGTTTTTCTGTTTGGTACAGAAAGCCGCGGATTACCGATTGAGATTCTGGAGAGTTTTTCGAATACTCAACGCATCTATATTCCAATGCTGCCTGACCGTCGCAGCTTGAATCTTGCTAATGCAGTTTCTGTCGTAATCTACGAAGCTTGGCGACAACTTGGATTTATCGTAAACGAGAAATTTTAGCCTAGATTTCTTAATTGGGCGTGATGGCGTGTGTGGTTCTGCGGTCGTTCCATTCCAAGGAGCTGCAACGCAAACATATGCTTGCAAAATCGCGCAGTCAATCGGTACTGCAGCGGAAGCAAGAAGTTAAACCAACTGAGAAATCCGGTTTAATTCTTTAGCGTATACTCAAATTTTCATTCAAAATCCGGGGAGTGACAAAAATCAGAAGTTCGCGTTTATCATCCCGTTTTGAATTATTCCTGAAGAGATTACCGAGTAACGGCACATCACCTAGCAAAGGCACCTTGTTATTAGCTATATTTTCCTGTCGTTCGAAAATCCCACCAATTACAACTGTTCCACCATTCTCAATTAATACTTCAGTTGTAATTTGTTTGGTATCAATCGCTGGCCCAGCGGGCGTATCTTGACCACGGGTGTCCTGATTAACTTGCAGCTTCATAATAATGTTGTCGTCCGGAGTAATCTGTGGCGTTACCTTAAGAGCCAGTACAGCTTTTTTGAATTGAATCTGCGGCCTTCCGAGCTGGCTGACAATCTGGAAAGGTATTTCGGTTCCCTGCTCAATGGTCGCTTCTACACGATTAGCTGTGACTAGGCGTGGACTGGCAATCACTCTACCCTTGCTGTCTGATTCCAGCGCGGATAATTCCAAATTGATCAGCGAATCATCATTGATCTTGATTAAACTGAGCGCTAAAGCAGCGGGCCCTCCAGCTGCACCCGCAATCGCAGCGGCGGGTAAATTGACGTTAAGATTCTGACCACCGCCCGGGGCAGCGCCAGCAGCAAGAGCGCTGGAACTATCCAGATTGCCAGAGACTCCCAGATTACGGTTATTTATCTGATGAGCGCTTTGTACGCCAAATCGGGCACCCAGATTGCGACTAAATGTATCCGTCGCTACCACGATACGGGACTCAATCATGACTTGACGCACAGAGGTATCAAGATTTCTAACATGTTTGGCGACCTCTGCCAATCTGATAGGGATATCGGTGACGGTCAAAGTATTACTGATATCGTCAACTTCTACAGTTCCACGTTGACTCAAAATCCCTTTGAGAGGAATTGAGCTGGCTGTCCGATAATTTAACTTGAAAGTTTCAGTATGCAAAGGCTCTAATTCAGAAATTTGCTGACGAGACTCCAGTTCGATTTTTTCCCTGGCAGCTAATTCCTCACGTGGAGCAATAAAAATTACATTACCCACTCGACGCTTATCGAGCTCTTGGGATTGAAGTACAATATCCAAAGCTTGATCCCAAGGAACGTCTTTCAGGCGCAAAGTAAGATTTCCTTTAACTGAATCGCTGGCAATAATATTCAGATTAGTAAAATCAGCCAGAACCTGCAAAACTGAGCGGACCTCAACATTCTGAAAATCAAGCGATAGTTTCTCACCAGTATACCCTCCCGTGACCAATTTCTTGTGGGCAGGAACATCTGCACTCTCGACAATCGGTTTGACGTCTAGAATAAATCTAGTCCCTGCGTGATAGGAAGTATGCTCCCACCGCCCTTTGGGTTTTATGACCATCTGTACGTTATTGCCTTTTGTCATTGTTTCTATGGTTTGCACAGGGGTGGCAAAATCCACTACATCCAAACGCCGCTCTAAATGAGGGGGCAAATAAGCCTTGATGAATTCAACCATGATCCGATTATCCTGTTGACGAACATCGATTCCTGTACCTGGCGCGGAAAGATCGACTTCCACACGGCCTTCTCCATTCAGACCACGCTTGAAATCGATATCTTGCAGGCTAAGTAGCTTTTTTTCCTGAATATCTACGTTGTTAGGACGATGAACGGAAGCACTGGCAGCTTTTTTTGCATTAAGTCCATTGAGCGAAATAAGCAGGTGATTTCCGACAATTTTAGTCTCATATGTCATAGGCTTTAACAAGTTCATCACCATGCGGGTACGGTTTTCAGTTTGAACAATGTTAATGCTATTCAAATCTCCTTCACCTACTTCTTGCATTCTTTTACCAAGTGCATTAACAGTATTGATAAAATCAAAATAAATCCTGTCCGGATTGTTTAAAGAAATGCCTACAGGAGCAGTATCAAGCAGTTGATCAAGCGATACTTTAACCATAATTTGTCTGCTTCGATTGCTAACCACATCGATTGCATTGATTCTGTTCTGCTGCGTTGACCCCACACGCGCCAGATTATCTGCCGTGACGATAGGAACCTGAAATAAAATAAATAATAGTATGAGTAGGGTTGCATATTGCCACCCATAGAAAAATTCTCTCGCTACCGTCATTTTCATTATTTCTGCCCCTGCACTTGCAATACGAGAGTACTAAGACGCTCAGTCCAATCATTGGCACTGTCTTGCACGATTTCTTTTAGTTTGACTTCTGTCTCAGAAATACCTGTAATCAATCCAAAATTCTGACCCAAGTAGTTACCAGCCTTGACACGATGCACAGTATTATCAGGAGTTCTCACTAATGCAAAAATCTGCTTGTTTCGCTGTAATGTTCCAACCATTGTCAGATTTTCCAGCGGAAAATTCTCCAACGCTTCCTTGCGCCGCTTCAGGTCAGGCTGAAGAGTGTCATGCTTCTTGGATTGAATGTTTTTTTGAGCATTGAAAGGATCTGAAACGTTAAATGCTTCATAATTGAACTGAGCAAAAGACTTGATCTGAGGTAATGGATCTACCTTGCCACGCAACCCTTCCCCAGATTTGTTCACAAACTCTTCAAGATCGCTGTAAGTACCTTCACTGCAGGCTGAAACCATAACAAACAACACACACCATAAATGATGAAACCATTTGATCATTTATTCCCTCCACTGTTGCGCTTGACCTGATTAGCTAACTCTCCATCATCGAGATAGCGAAAAGTCTTTGCAACAGCGTTCAATACCAAATATTGCTCCTTCCCAGGAGTAATATTGATATCGTTTAACGTCACAATACGCGGTAATTGGGAAACATCGCTTGCAAAAGCACCAATATCGTGATAGTTTCCTATTACACGTACCGTTACGGGTAATTCAGCATAAATTTCCTTGATCGTTTCGCTCGCTGCGGGCTTGAATAATTCAAATTGCAACCCTCGTCCTAAACCAGCCCGATTAATATCTACCAGCAAAGCATCTATTTCAGATTTATTGGGCAATTGTTTCAGCATAACACTTAGCGTCTGCTCGATCTCCTGTAATTGCTGCCGCATAATGTCCAAATTAACAGCGCTCCTCTTTTTGATCAGATAAGTTTCTTTGAGCGTAACTTCCTCTGCTTCAGTCCTTTCAAGAATTTCTAACTGTTCCTGCCAATCCAGAAAATAACCTACAACGACAATTGCCATCAGCAAGCTGATCAATGCACCGGCCTTGATTACTACTGGCCAGCTACCTGGATCATTGGGGTTAAGTAGCCGCAATTGTTCCAACAAATTCATCGTCGTTTACCTTCTTAACTAATTGGAAATATTCGCATTGGAAATATTCACTGGTGTATGCCCATTATCCAAGCTAATCAATAACTCGGCGAGCCTCACATCTCACATTCAAATCAAATTCATTCATACGCACATTGTTGACATTAACTGCCTTGATCTCGAGCAATAGAGGAGATTCAAATATGGGTGACGCATCCAAATTACGCATTAAGGTAGATACCCATGCATTTGATTGCGCATAGCCAGAAAGATGGATGTGCTGATCAGTTTGCTTGAGACTCTTGAGATATACTCCGTCTGGCACTAGTCTAGCCAGCTGATCTAACATATGAACGACATTAATACGATTGACTTGTAATGTCTCCACTACCTCTTTGCGCGCAAGCACTTCCTGGAGTTGCTGCTTGATTTGTTTGATTTCTTCAATTTGCTTATCGAGAATAGCAATCTGACTTTTCAGGTATTGATTACGCCCGTTCTGATACTCAATTTCTCCTAAGATGGCCTCATGCCCTGCCCAGATAATCAGTATTCCAAGAACACAAGCGACTCCAGCCAGTATGGCAAACTGCTGCTGGCGTGCCTTACGTTTAAGCTCACGATGCGGAAGTAAATTAATGCGGATCATGATGGATCAAAGCCCCGCATTGCTAATCCACAGGCAATCATTAATAAGGGTGCATCTACTTTCAACTGCCTGAGAGCGATACGGTTAGATAGCTCCATATTTACAAAAGGGTTAACGATTTGTGTCATAACTTGGGCACGTTCAGTCATAACCTCCTCCAAACCAGAAATCATTGCGCATCCACCAGAAAGAAAAATATAGTTAACCTGTGTATATTGAGTAGAAGTAAAAAAGAACTGCAAAGCACGTATCACCTCCTGCGCGAGTGTTTCACAAAAAGGCTGCAACACATTTGTCTGATAGCTTTTGGGTAAACTCCCATTGCGCTTGGCTGCTTCTGCTTCTTCATATGTCAAATTAAACTGATTCTGAATCTCCTGAGTTAACTGAGCTCCCCCAAGTGGCTGATCCCGTGTATAAACAAATTCCCCATTGTAAAGAACATTTAAACGGGTAATGCTCGCACCGATATCGACCAGTGCAATCACTTGATCCTTGCCTCCTTCAGGCAACTGACGTTCAATTAACTCAAAAGAAGTTTGGGCAGCGAAGTGCTCGACATCTATTACCACTGCTTTTAGACCGGCAGTTAAGGCAGCAGCAACACGATCTTCCACTTTTTCTTTGCGTGCAGCAGCGATCATTACTTCCACCTCATTTGGATTCTCAGGTATTGCTCTTACTACCTGAAAATCCAGATTTACTTCGTCCAGCGTAAATGGAATATATTGATTCGCCTCTGTTTCAACATGGAAAATCAGATCATCTTCTCGTTGCCCAACGGGTATGATAATTTTTTTGGTAATGACAGCAGCCGAGGGCAGTGCAAGTACGATATTTTTTACGCGTGTCTCCATGCGCTTCCATGCACGATGGAGGCTATCCCCTACTTCCTTGAGATTATTGATATTTCCATCAAGAATGGCTTCTTTCGGCATCGGCTCAATTACATATCTCTCAAGGCGTAATGTGTTCTCAGCTTTGTTAATCATGGAAAGCTCGATCATTTTCACCGATGAAGAACTGATGTCTACACCTAGGAGCCGTGACGATTTCGCAGAAAAGAAATTAAGATTGATATCAAAGCTTTTATTCAACATTGATTTATTAGAAACAATATCTTAAAGTGAGGCGTTTTAATTGTCAGATTACATGCAAAGATTTTCATCGGCATGTTGAATTCTTCGAGTCAATCCAACTTTCTTTAGCAAACTGATATGCTGGGTAAAATATTTTGGCAGATTCCAAAATAGTTTGATTTATACATAAACAGCAGATATACCCTCTATAATTAGAAATTGATTTTTATCCCACATAGTTAGAAACTTTATATCTCATGTTATTTCGTTGGCTGTCCTATCTCTTTCTAGCAGTGCTGGGAGCAAGCTTGATTGGTATTTTGCTAATCGTTTTTGCAGCACTCGTTATTATCCCAACTTTACCTTCGCTCGAAGTTTTGACGGATTATCGACCTAAAATACCTTTACGGATCTATAGCGCAGAAGGATTACTAATCGGTGAATTTGGAGAAGAGCGTAGAGATTTTGTAAAAATCAACGAAACGCCTACCCATCTTAAACAAGCCATCTTGGCCGCTGAGGATGACCGTTTCTATCAGCACGGCGGAGTTGATTACATCGGTATTCTGCGAGCTGCTTATTCCAATTTCAATGGAGGGGGTGCTCTTCAAGGAGCGAGCACGATTACTATGCAGGTTGCACGTAATTTTTTTCTGACCAAGGAAAAAACCTTGACTAGAAAATTCAGCGAGGCATTACTGGCATTTAAAATTGAGCACAGTCTAAGTAAAGATAAAATTCTAGAGCTCTATATTAATCAGATATACCTGGGTCAAAGAAGCTATGGTTTCTCAGCAGCAGCCCAAACCTATTTCGGAAAATCACTAGATGAAATTAATTTAGCTGAAGCAGCCATGCTGGCAGGATTACCCAAAGCCCCCTCACGATTTAACCCAGTCGTTAATTCAAAGCGTGCAAAGATACGTCAGCGTTATGTGTTGAAACGAATGCACGAACTCGACTATATTTCCAACGAACAATTCTCCATGGCAGAAAAGCAGCCGTTATCCATACACCGCCAAGTACGGGATTTTGCCATGCCGGCTGAGTACGTGGTTGAAATGGCCAGACAGGTGATATATCAACGCTTTGGCGAAGAAGCATATACACGTGGCATTAAAGTTTATACAACTGTGAGAAAATCTGATCAAGATGCAGCTAATGAAGCACTCCGTAAAGGCGCATTAGAATATGATAACCGCCATGGTTATCGAGGACCAGAAGGCTTCATTGATTTACCCAGAAATGATACAAACCTGAAAAAAAATCTGGAAGAAGCTCTGCAAGCATTTCATGATAGCAACGATATTCTCATTGCTGTAGTGCTATCCACTAGTTTAAATTCTGTTAAAGCTTATCACAAGGGTGGAGAAGTTATTCAGATTAGCGGGGATGGGCTCAAGTTTGCCAAAAGATTTCTTACCGATGATCCTAAAGTTGGTAATAAACGCATTCGTCCTGGGGCATTAATTCGGATAAAAAAGAATGAGAAAAATGTCTGGCAAATTGTCCAACTTCCACAAATTGAGGCCGCACTCGTTGCAATTGATCCGACTGATGGGATGATTCGTGCACTGGCCGGAGGATTTGATTTCAATCTCAATCAGTTTAATCATGTCACCCAAGCGTGGCGACAACCAGGTTCTAGCTTCAAACCGTTCATTTACTCAGCTTCACTGGAAAAAGGGTTCACACCCGCAACTATCATCAATGATGCTCCTTTATTTTTCGATGCGGCACAAACTGGTAGCAAGTCTTGGGAACCTAAAAATTTTGATGGTAAGTTCAGTGGTCCAATACGTATGCGCGTGGCACTAACTCATTCAAAAAACCTTGCATCCATTAGAATTCTTCAATCAATTGGACTGCGCTACGCACAGGATTATATTACTCGTTTTGGTTTTGATAGTGATCGTCACCCTCCTTTTTTACCGATGGCGCTTGGAGCAGGCTCTGTAACCCCCTTGCAAATGGCCGTTGGTTATGCAGCTTTTGCTAACGGCGGTTTCCGCATTCATCCTTACTTCATTGAGAGAATAGAAGATGATGAAGGTAGAATTCTTGAACATGCTCAACCTGTTATTGCTGGGAAGAATGCCAAGCAGGTGATTGATCCACGGAATGCGTTTCTTATGACAAGTATGATGCAAGACGTTATTCAACGAGGAACAGCCACCATGGCAAAAAGACTCGGTCGCAATGATATCGCTGGGAAAACAGGTACGACCAGTAATTTTATTGATACCTGGTTTTGTGGTTTTCAGAAGAATTTGGTCACAGTAAGCTGGGCAGGTTTTGATGAACCCAAGACATTGGGCAAGAACGAAACCGGGGGGCGTGTAGCTTTACCCATCTGGATAAACTACATGGAAAAGGCGTTAAAAGATATACCTGTTGCGACTTATACTCCTCCCCAAGGAATCACGATAGCCAAAATCAATCCGGAAACCGGTTTGAGAGAAGAGAGAGGAGCGATGAGTGAATATTTTTTCAACGAACAGCTCCCCCCTCAGACTGATTTACCTACTGAGGATTTTGACTCGATAGAAGCGCTGTGGAATCAGTTATACTGAAAAGATGATTTTTCAGGTTTATAGATTTTTTCTCAGCCAAGTAGCAACATCCAAAGCAAAATAGGTCAAGATTGCATCTGCTCCTGCGCGTTTGCATGACAACAAGGACTCCATGACACAGGCTTCTTCATCTAACCAGCCATTCATTGCGGCTGCCTTGAGCATAGCATACTCGCCACTGACCTGGTAAACCAGCGTGGGCGCGCCAAATTTATCCTTTATTCTGCGCACGATATCAAGATAAGGCAACCCTGGTTTTATCATGACCATATCGGCACCTTCCTGCAAATCCAACCCAACTTCCCATAATGCTTCGTCCGAGTTGGCCGGATCCATTTGGTAAGTATATTTGTTACCTGACCGCAGATTGGCTGAAGAACCCACTGCATCTCGGAATGGACCATAAAAACTGGAAGCATATTTTGCTGAATAGGCAAGAATGCGCGTATGAATAAATTTATTGTTATCCAATGCTGCACGAATAGCGGCAATCCTCCCGTCCATCATATCCGAAGGGGCAACTACATCCGCTCCTGCCTGGGCATGGACAAGTACCTGCTGCTCCAGGACCATAACAGTTTCATCATTCATCACATAACCATTAGCATCAATCAATCCATCCTGACCATGACTGGTATAAGGATCAAGTGCTATATCAGTAATAATCCCTAACTCTGGAAAATTCTTCTTCAACTGAGTGATAGTTTGTGGCACCAGTCCCTCCGGATTGAGTGCTTCGTCCGCAGTCAAATTCTTGAGTGAAGAATCAATCACTGGGAAAATAGCAATAGCGGGAATTCCAAGTTGCAAGCACTTCTCAGCCTGAAGCATGAGTAAATCAATACTTAACCGCTCAACACCCGGCATAGAAGCCACTTGTTCTTTTCGTTTCTTTCCATCCAGTACAAAAACAGGATAAATTAAATCATCTGTTCGCAAATGATTTTCTCGTACCAAGCTGCGGGAGAAATCATCACGACGTAAGCGTCGCATTCTCTTTTGTGGGAATTGACTAATAAATGACATGATTGCTCATCAAAAAAATAAAAATATTAATTGGGAACTTACTAAGAAATTTTGCATCTTAAGTGCAGACGATGTTTTAAATCGTTTCTCGCCTTCCCTCCCTGAGGCGAGGCCTTTGATATAAGGCGATTCCCCCCGGTTTTTCCCCTTTAACCGGGGTTTTTTTTGCCTCTAATTCGATATTATGCTGATGAATCTTTGCTCCGGCTGACCCAAACCAATCAGTTAAAATTGCGGTAGCTTCTTCAATGCCATATCCCACCATGCTAGAAAAAAGTTGCACTGTACAGTATGGATATCGTTCAGTTAAAAAATGCCTTACTTTTTTCAGCACATAAGCCGCTTGACTGCGACTCAATTTATCTGATTTGGTTAACAGAATATGCACTGGTTTTTTTGTGAGCGAAAACCATTCTAGCATCTGTAGATCAAGCTTGGTCAAAGGGTGGCGAATATCCATAATGAGTACCATACCGTATAGCACATCACGAGTCTGCAGATAAGTGCTGAGTAGATGCTCCCAATGCTGACGGATTGCTAAAGGTACTTTGGCATAACCATAACCGGGAAGATCAACCAGAAAGTTACTATCCCCGAGTTGAAAAAAGTTAATATGCTGGGTTCGCCCGGGTGTTTTACTCACATATGCAAGACGACCACGTTTGGCAAGAGTATTGATTGCACTGGATTTACCAGCATTTGAACGTCCAGCAAAAGCAACCTCCAGACCCGATGCTCGAGGTAAATCCATCAACCGATTGACGGTAGTATAAAAACTGATATTTTGAAATAATGACATATACCTATTTTCTACTGAATTATTTTAGACTTTTCTTGGGCAATTACTTTTAATCCTTCCAGCACCAAGTTATCCACACTCATAGTAGGAATTTTAATATAAGGGAGCAATAAGGCAGCGCCTCCACCGCTAATAATACAATTTATAGTATCGCGACCCAAATGAGTTGAAAGCAACGTATACATATGGTCAAGCGTGCCTATCAATGCGTGAACTACTCCGCTGTGAATGGCATCCGCAGTGTTAATCGGAAAATCTTGAAAACGGCCTTCTTTTAACGTTAATAATGCAGTCTGGTCCGCTAATACCTGCTTCATTAAATCAAAGCCAGGCAAAATAATTCCCCCCAAAAACTCTCCCCTATCAGAAAGGGTATCTACTGTCATTGCAGTACCTACATTGACCACAAGACAACCCTGTTGTCTCATTCTCCATGCAGCGATCAAAGCCGCCCAGCGATCGCTACCCAATTGCGCTGGATTTGAGTAATGATTCTTAACACCACATTGATAAGCAGTTGCCGAAATCCAATGCGGTATTGCTTTCCAAATAGCAAACAAATTTAACAGCGCCGATTCAGCTGAAGACCCCGCTACATTAGAAACGATAATAGCTGATGGCTCCGGCACATCCTGCCAAATTTGGCTCAGCAATACGCGTTGATTCTGAGCAACAATTCCTCGCTCATGCCAGTCATTACCATTGTGCAACCCCCACTTGATAGTAGTATTACCAGAATCTATAGCTAGAAAATAAGGCATGGATTTTATTTCAGTCTAATTTACGCAGACTGATCTCGCCACCATTGAAACTTTGCTCGCCGATTAAAGTACTTACCAGTAATGATCCATCAGACGCAACACCACGGGCTATACCTTGCTGTATAGAGCCATTCGGCAAATGTAACTCAATCAGTTTATTCTCAAAGGCATGATAACGTATCCATTCATCTCTAAATAGTGAGAAACCCTTCTGATCAAATGTATTCAATGTCGCGACCAATTCTCTCAATAAAACAGCCAATAATTTATTGCGATCAGGAATCTTGTGAACAATGGTATAGATGTCTGTCGTCTCTTGATCTATCTTATTTTTAATATGATCAGGTAATCTTAGATTGATCCCTATACCGATTACTGCAGTAGCCGGTCCAAGCATGTCGCCCTGCAACTCAATTAACACTCCTCCTAGCTTGATAAACTCAAACAGTAGATCGTTAGGCCATTTTAGAGTCACACCCTTGATCCCGACTGACATCAATGCTCGAACAACTGCAACACCTATTGCTAAACTCAAGCCAGATAGAAAATTGACCCCTCGCTGAAACTGCCACGATATCGAAAAAGTCAGGCTGTCTCCTAAGCCTGTATACCATTGCCGACCACGGCGCCCCCGTCCCTGAGTTTGCAATTCGGCAGCAATAACATGAATTCTTCCATCATGAATGGTGTTGTCTCTTGCAATCTCATGCAGTAGTAAAGTGTTAGTCGATTCCGTAACATCTAGGACTTGAATATGAAAGCAATCTGATTCTCCAGCAAGATGCGTTTGAATCATGGTTTTATTCAGCCATTGCACAGGATTAAGCCAGCGATAACCACGGCCTCGAATTTTGTGAATGACCAACCCTAATCTGTCAAGATCATACAAAGCATTTGAGATACTCGAGCGCGATATACCCAGAATTTGGGAAAGTTCTGTTCCTGAATGAAACTCGCCATCACTTAATCGTCTTAAAATAGCAAATGTAAGCGTTTTCACATTTAAATCTGCGTAAAAATTTACGAAATTTACGAGCATCCTCAAGAAATGCTCTTATCCAGGTGAAATGAAAAGCGGAGTAGTTCTTGATTGAGTATTCATGCTAACATTTAATCTTACCACGAATACCTTCATATAGTGGCGTCCCCAAGGGGATTCGAACCCCTGTACTCACCGTGAAAGGGTGATGTCCTAGGCCTCTAGACGATGGGGACCAGGATATATTAACAACGACTATCGAGAGATACTGGTGGAGGTAAGCGGGATCGAACCGCTGACCTCTTGCATGCCATGCAAGCGCTCTCCCAGCTGAGCTATACCCCCGACTGAAGGAAAAAGGATTATACTGGGGCACTTGGTTATTGTAAAGTTGAAGTTCAATCTGGAAAGTAAGATATTTGTTGATTTATTCGCCTCAGGGTCTCTGTCCTCCCCAGTAATTCCAATATCGCATCAATTGAAGGTGTTTGTGTCTCGCCTGTTACAACTATACGCAAAGGCATGGCTACCTTTGGTAATTTGACATTAAATGTTGCAGCTGCTTTTTTAATTTCATCATGGATAGCCTGACGACTCCAATCAAGAGAGTTAAATTTATCGATTAAATAAAGCAATATGGATTTTGCCTCCTGATTGAAATACTGAGCTTTGAGTTCATAAGATGGTTCTAGCGGGCGGAAAAAATAAATAGCCGCATCGGCAAGTTCGCTAATCGTACTAACTCTTTCTTTAAGCAAATTAATTACCTTCAATAAATATCGCTCATTAGGGATATTACAGCTGTCTTGCTCAAGAAACGGTGTAATCATTTCGGCTATATGTAAATCTTCTTTGTTTTTAAGATAGTGCTGATTAAGCCACATCAGTTTTTCCGGGTTAAATTTTGCTGGAGAACGACTTATAGTTGCTAAATCAAACCACTCAATCAGCTGATCAGTACTGAATATTTCTTCATCACCATGAGACCATCCAAGTCGTGCGAGATAATTTACCATAGCCTCGGGTAAATAGCCTTCTTCATGATAATGCATCACTGAAACTGCTCCATGCCGCTTAGATAGTCTTTCACCATCTGCCCCTAATATCATTGGCACATGTGCATACTGAGGCATGGAAGCGCCAAGCGCTTTAAGAATATTAATTTGGCGGGGTGTATTGTTGACATGATCATCACCACGAATGACATAGCTAATATTCATATCCAGATCATCTACAATAACACCAAAATTATAAGTGGGTATGCCATCACTTCTCAGCAAGATCAGATCATCAAGCTCACTATTGGCTACAACAATTTTGCCCTTGACCAAATCTTCAAAGACGACATGTCCGTCTTTGGGATTCTTAAAGCGTATAACTGGCTTGACTCCGGCTGGAGGAGTTTGTTTCGCATCACGCCAACGTCCATCGTATCTTGGCTTTAGCCCAGCAGCACGCTGTTGCTCTCGCAGCAAATCCAACTCCTCTTTGCTGGCATAACAGCGATAAGCTAGATTGTTTTGCAGCAATTGTTCAGCAACTTCATGATAACGCGCCAATCTCTGCATTTGATAGAAGGGACCTTCATCATAATCAAGGCCTAGCCAAGCCATTCCATCAAGGATAGCTTGTACTGATAGTTGAGTTGAGCGTTCAAGATCGGTATCTTCAATTCTTAAAACAAATTTACCACCATGTTTGCGGGCAAATGCCCAAGAAAAAAGGGCTGTCCGAGCCCCTCCAATGTGAAGATAACCAGTAGGGCTAGGAGCAAATCGTGTTCGTACCATTATGAAAGTGCTATGAGTAATATCAATTAGAAACAGAGCAGTTTATGTAATTACGAAATAATTACGAAAAATAGTGCTCCTATTGGAATATATTTTTATATTTCTTAGCAAAGAAGCTCGAAATAAATACAACTTAATGATCTTACTTTATTCTTTTATTTAATCTCATACTATTTGCTATACTGAACGACTTTTAAAAAATTTCAAATAACATGAATGAATATCTTTTTACTTCTGAATCTGTGTCTGAAGGACACCCTGACAAGGTTGCAGATCAAATATCAGATGCAGTTTTAGATGCTATATTAAGTCATGATACAAATGCGCGGGTAGCCTGTGAAACAATGTGCAGCACAGGGTTAATCGTTTTATCAGGTGAAATTACAACACATGCGTCAGTCGATTACAACGTAATTGCGCGTGAAACAGTTAAAAAAATAGGTTATACCAGCTCTGAGATTGGTTTTGATTGGAATACCTGTGCTGTATTAACAGCATTTAATAAACAATCACCTGACATTGCACGAGGAGTTAATCGTAGTAAAGAAGAAGAAATGGATCAGGGCGCAGGTGATCAAGGATTAATGTTTGGTTTCGCATGTGATGAAACCCCGCAATTAATGCCGATGCCAATTTATTATGCTCATCGTTTGGTGGAAAGACAATCACAATTAAGAAAAAATGGGCGTTTGCCATGGTTGCGGCCTGATGCCAAATCTCAAGTATCGGTCAAATATATCGACGGTAAGCCGCAGCGTATAGATACAGTTGTCATATCAACTCAACATGATCCAGATATTTCTCATACTGCCCTGAGTGAGGCAGTCATCGAAGAAATCATTAAGCCGGTACTTCCCAAAGAAATGTTAAGTGGAAATATCCGATATCTGATTAATCCGACAGGACGTTTTGTTGTCGGCGGACCTATGGGTGATTGTGGCCTAACAGGCCGCAAGATCATTGTAGATACTTATGGTGGCGCTGCCCATCATGGTGGCGGTGCTTTCTCTGGTAAAGATCCCTCCAAGGTAGATCGTTCTGCAGCTTATGCTGTACGTCATGTAGCCAAAAATATCGTAGCAGCTGGACTTGCCACTAAATGTGAAGTACAAGTTGCTTACGCTATCGGCGTTGCACGCCCAGTCTCTCTAATGGTTGAAACTTTCGGCACCGGAAAAATACCTGACGAGAAACTCGTTGAACTAATAGAACAACACTTTGACTTGCGTCCAAGAGCAATCATCCACAAGCTTAATTTATTACGACCAATTTATACAAAAACTGCTGCCTATGGTCATTTTGGGCGGGAAGATCCAGATTTTACTTGGGAAGCAACTGATAAAGCTGCACAGCTTCGCGCTGATGCCGGAATCTAATTGATTCAATTTCTAGAATAAGATCTACTAGCTGAGATTACCCTCCCCTATTTAAATACAAGTTTGAATTGTTCCCATAGACTGAGGAGCGCTGCAACGGTTATCAATCCGTGAGGCTTAGTTTATGCGGAAAATGAAATAACGGCGCTCGTTCATTTTAGGAGATTTTAACTATGAACGGCCAATTCACTGATTACAGCGTTGCTGATATTTCCCTAGCAGAGTGGGGAAGAAAAGAAATTGCCATTGCTGAAACAGAAATGCCAGGATTGATGGCATTGCGCCAAGAATATGCAAAACAAAAACCGCTGACAGGTGCACGAATAGCGGGATCATTGCATATGACAATTCAGACAGCAGTATTGATCGAAACACTCATTACTTTGGGTGCAGAGGTTCGCTGGGCCTCCTGCAATATCTTTTCAACGCAAGATCATGCAGCAGCAGCCATTGCTGCAAAAAATATTCCGGTATTTGCCTATAAAGGTGAATCACTAGAAGATTACTGGGAATATGCTCATTGTATTTTTGAGTGGTCGAAAAGTGAAAAAACCAGCAACGCAAATATGATTCTGGATGATGGTGGTGATGCAACTTTACTACTAACACTTGGAAGTAAAGCTGAGAAAGACCCTTCAGCTATTGCAAATCCCACCAATGAAGAAGAGCGCGTACTTTTTGCAGCGATTAAATCAAGAATTAACAGTCAACCTAATTGGTATTCTGAAAAGCTTGTCAGTATCAGAGGCGTCACTGAGGAAACGACCACAGGTGTTCATCGTTTGTATGAAATGCAAAAAAAGGGAACTTTACCATTTTCCGCATTTAACGTTAACGATTCAGTGACCAAATCAAAATTTGATAATCTTTATGGTTGCCGAGAATCGCTCGTGGATGGTATCAAGCGTGCTACCGATGTCATGATTGCCGGCAAAATTGCAGTGGTATGTGGCTATGGCGATGTGGGCAAAGGCTGTGCACAATCACTGCGAGGTTTAGGGGCAACTGTCTGGATTACAGAAATTGACCCAATCTGCGCACTACAAGCTGCAATGGAAGGCTATCGCGTGGTAACTATGGATGATGCATGCGATAAAGCGGATATTTTTGTGACTGCAACAGGTAATATCCGCGTGATATGTCATGATCACATGCTAAAAATGAAAGATCAGGCGATTGTTTGTAATATTGGACATTTTGACTCTGAAATGGATATCGCCTCAATTCAGCAATATCAATGGGAAAATATTAAGCCGCAGGTTGATCATGTCATTTTTCCGACAGGCCGTCGGATTATTGTATTGGCGCAAGGTAGATTGGTAAACCTGGGCTGTGCAACGGGTCATCCTTCATTTGTCATGTCCAGCTCCTTTACCAATCAGGTATTGGCGCAAATTGAGCTCTGGCAAAATGGAGAAAACTACCAGAAAAAAGTTTATGTACTCCCTAAGCACCTGGATGAAAAAGTCGCGCGCCTACACCTTGGAAAGCTGGGTGCAAAACTGACCGAATTAACCGACGAACAAACGCAATACCTTAATCTGGATAAAAATGGTCCTTACAAACCAGAAGCATATCGATATTAATCACGTATTAAAAGCAGGAACAGTTTATATATAATAAGATTCTTGCTTAAACCTAAAAACCGCTTTTAGGTTTAATAATACTTTTCGATAGAGGGGTAAATAATCAATTTTACTATCTTAGTAAGATTACCCCCTTAACTTAGTAATGATCAAAGATACAATAAGTTGAAATCACAGAAAACTTTTTCGCCCACTTTTAGCTTTGAACTTTTTCCCCCGCAAACTCCAGAAGGGATAGAGAAATTACGAGCTGCGCGCCACCAGCTTGCCCAGTTTAAGCCAAAGTTTTTCTCGGTCACCTTCGGGGCAGGGGGTTCCACTCGCGATCGTACGTTTGAGACAGTATTAGAAATCCTGGCAGAAGGTAATCCTGTTGCGCCACACCTTTCCTGTATCGGTTCTACTCGTGAAAATATTTATTCAATCTTAAGAAAGTACCAAGAAAGTGGAATTCGCCACATCGTTGCTCTGCGTGGAGATTTACCTTCTGGAATGGCTCAACCGGGTGAATTCCGTTATGCAAATGAATTGGTTACATTCATTCGCAAAGAATTTGGCAATACCTTCAAGATGGATATTGCAGCTTATCCAGAATATCATCCACAGGCTCGATCTGTTCAAGAAGATTTCAGGAATTTTAGAAATAAAATAGAAGCGGGTGCAGACTCAGCTATTACGCAGTTTTTTTATAATGCAGACGCTTACTTTCATTTTGTTGATATGTGCGAGACTGCCAATCTGAATGTGCCGATTGTCCCTGGTATTATGCCAATTAACAAATTTTCTCAACTAGTTAGATTTGCAGATAATTGTGGCGCTGAAATTCCTCGCTGGATCAGAAGAAAACTTGAAGGATATGGAGATGACATTGCGTCTATCCACGCTTTTGGACTAGACGTGGTAACCGATTTATGTGAGCGATTACTTAAAGCAGGCGCACCGGGACTCCATTTTTACACGCTTAACTCAGCTGTCCTGACTACAAAAATTTGGCAACGCCTTGGTTTATAGAGTGATTGCTGTTCTTCGCCAAAATCTTCTTAATTTGACCATTTCTATAAGTTCTGGGGATTTATAGATGGAAAATATAGATACGCCGCGCCAGTTGAATAAGAAGATCATTCAGTAACACACAATGACCACATTATATTGGCATGATTATGAAACCTTCGGCTCCGATCCCAGATGCGACCGTCCAGCTCAGTTTGCCGGTTTAAGGACTAATGAAGCACTTAATGAAATCGGCGATCCACTAGTTATCTATTGCAAACCATCAAAAGATATTTTGCCTCAACCCGATGCCTGTTTACTGACCGGCATTACGCCTCAAATAGCCGATAAACAAGGCCTCCCTGAGCCAGAATTTATTGCAAAAATTCATAATGAATTGGCACAGCCCGGAACCTGTGGTGTTGGCTACAATACATTGCGCTTTGATGATGAAGTTACGCGTTTTACCCTATATCGGAATTTTTATGATCCTTATGGGCGTGAATGGCAACAAGGGAATTCGCGCTGGGATCTCATCGATTTGGTGCGCATGACTTATGCTCTCAGACCTGAAGGCATTATATGGCCCAGGCATGATGATGGCAGACCCAGCTTTCGCCTCGAGGATCTAACAACAGCCAATAATATTCATCATGATTCTGCACATGATGCGCTATCAGATGTCAAAGCAACCATCAAGCTGGCGCGTTTGTTACATGAGAGACAACCGCGTCTTTATAACTGGTTTTTTCAGCTCCGCAACAAGCATAAGAGCAGCTTTATTATTGGATTTAATCAATCACACACCTGTTATCCATACTTCTCGTATGTATCCCTCAGAAACTGGCTGCACTACAGTAGTGATGCCAATGATTCAAGAGCAGGGAAACGGCAACAGTATTTTGGTTTATGATCTGCGCCATAATCCAGCACCTTTTATAGAATTGAGTGTGGAGGAACTAGCAATGTGCTTGTTTACACCTCAATCAGCATTACCTGAGAAAGTGTCACGCTTGCCGGTGAAATCAGTAAAGATTAACAAGTGTCCTGCACTTGCTCCTCAGAATGTGCTTGATAAATCCATTGCATCACGTATTAATCTTAATACAGAAGCTTGCAATCAACATTGGCAATCGTTGCATAAAAATACGGCATTTATGCAGCGGGTAGCGCAGGCCTATTCTAGTATGGAATTTGAAACAACTAAGGATGTAGATCTGGCACTTTATGACAATTTTTTCAGTGAAAGTGATCGCATCCTCATGACAGCAGTACGTGATGCATCGCCCTGGCAGCTTACGTATAATCATTTTGATTTCCAGGATAAGCGACTTCATGAATTGTTATTTCGATATCGTGCACGTAATTGGCCAGATACCTTATCGGCAAAAGAATTACAGCGATGGGGAACTATATGCCGTCAACATCTTATAGAGAAAAATTGCGGCAATAGCATTACTTTAATCGAATTCGCCGATAAAATTAGGGTTTTACTTAAAACGCATGCAGAAAATGCTCATATTTTGCAAATATTGAACGCCACCGAGATATGGGGTAGAGAATTAGCTACAGCAAATAACATACCTTGGGATTTCTAATATAAAAGAATAACTTTCCTAGTAAATTTACATTCCTTAGAATTAACCCATGCCCTCTAATCACTCTCCAACGGAATCACATATAGGCTCAAACCAGGCTAATTTTTGATGTAATCTGACCACTTCCCCCACAATAATGAGCGTTGGAGGGATCAAGCTAGCAGCCGAAGCAAGAGCGGGTAATGTTTCTAGTGAACCAATCACGACACGCTGTTTGTAAGTGGTTCCCTGCTGTACAATGGCTGCAGGTGTCGATGCTGGAAGACCATGCGCGATAAGCTGCTCGCACAATACAGGTAATCCAAGCAATCCCATATAAATTACGATAGTCTGCTGTGGTCTGGCTAACACCTGCCAATCCAAGTTGATGGTGTTGTTTTTGAGATGACCTGTAACGAAAATGCAGGATTGGGCATAATCGCGATGGGTAAGCGGAATACCCGCATAGGAAGCAACGCCTGATGCTGCTGTAATTCCTGGCACTACCTGGAAAGGAATGTGATGCTGGGATAATGTTTCAATTTCTTCGCCACCTCGGCCAAAAATAAAAGGATCACCTCCTTTTAGTCGAAGCACTCGCTTTCCTTCTTTTGCTAGTCTTACCAATAAATGATTGATTGATTCTTGTGGCAAGGTATGCTTATTGCGCTCCTTCCCCGCATAGATACGCGTTGCGTCGCGTCTTACCATATCGAGTATGGCTGGAGATACTAAACGATCGTATACGACAACATCAGCTTGCTGCATTAAGCGCATCGCACGAAAGGTAAGTAAATCGGAATTACCTGGTCCGGCACCTACCAAATATACTTCTCCGCAAGGCGGTTCGCTTGTTTCGTGTTCAAGAGAATTAAGTAAATATGCTTGTGCCTCCCGATTTTTTCCCGAGAAAACCATTTCAGCAAATGGGCCTTGTAAAATTTTTTCCCAGAATAAACGACGCTTCTTGGGAGAACTGAAACGGTGCTTGACATGCTCACGGAACTTAGCAGCATAATAAGCCAAACGACCATAAGCTTCAGGTATCAAAGTTTCCAGCTGTGCGCGTAACAACCTTGCTAATACAGGTGATGCTCCCCCACTCGAAATGGCCACTAGAATAGGAGAACGATCCAGTATCGACGGCATGATAAATGAACACAATGCAGGGTTATCAGCGATATTAACCGGTATGCCAAGTCGATTAGCAGCTTCAGAAACATATTGATTGACTGAGTGTTCATTCGTTGCAGCAAATACCAATACTACATCTCTCAGATGCACGGGGTCAAAAGTTTCTGCATGATAAATAATGCTGCCTCGTTGGAGAAGATTATTTAGCTCATCATTAAGATTTGGAGATATGACTCTGACTTGTGCCCCCGCTTTCAATAATAATATGGTCTTCCTGGCAGCAACTTCTCCCCCACCGACGACGAGGCAGTTACGGTCTTTAATATTAAGAAAAATTGGCAGAAAATCCATAGAACCGATAAATTTCTCATTTTGTTTATTGCTTGTTATAACGTTCTCGTATCTCGTATATTCAAAATTTCTTGAGCTTCAATTTTATCCGATAGACAGATTTAACAGCGATAGGTTGATTAGCAATATACTAAATGAGTTATGTCGTTAAATCATAATCTCCTTTTTAGTTTTAGCACTTCACCAATTCTGAGATCCAATTCGCTCTCGCTACCGAATAACTTGATCTTTTTATCAGGCCATATTACTGGATTAATTTGATTCCGCTTGGTTATTTTCCTCTGACCGATGGCTCCGATATTTTTTCAACTCGGCAATAGTTATCATTCTGCTCCATGTATACTGAAGATTAATTGCTACTGTTAAGGTATCATAAGCAATGGGCATTTCTATATACTGAATACCTGCTGCTTCTGCAAACCTCCGTTTCAGAATGCTAGATCGCTCTGGAGGCATCGCCGATATCAATTTCTGCTCAACAAGATTTCTTGAAATCACTACTGTTCCCGATATCCTACGCCATCCTACCTCCGTCTTTTAAGCTATCTAAAAATCTTCCGCAACTGCTTCTATAATAAGATAAACAGTACTCGAACTACCAATCATTACAACGGGCTTGGCCTTGGCTTAATTATTTATTGTAATCGCTGGAGTTGGCACTATAGCAAAAACGATAATTTTGAAAATAACTGATTTAAAAGTGAGCTCCTTTATCCTTAATTAGCTCTGCAGATTATTGAGATAGCGTTATAAAACTTAAACAAGAAAATAATTTATAAATATGTTATAGAATTATGACAAGCTATTGCTGATTGAATAACTAATTGATTTGTCAACCAATCAGATTTATGGTGATCAAAAATTACAGTTTATTAGCAATCAATCAGCAAGTTCTTCATATTAATTTAGTAATAAATTCTTTATAGAATATCAAGCATTATTGAACATTAGTACTGAGGCAAGACCCTCCATTATTGCATCTCTCTTCTATTGTAAATTAGCAGCATGCTGAACCGCATTAGCAATCTGTTCTGCCCAATGATCAACTTTTTGCTTCATCCTGCCTTCCACCATTACTCTGATCAGTGGTTCAGTCCCAGATGCGCGCAGTAATATTCGTCCATCGTTTCCAAGATCACTTTCTGCCTGCTGTGTAGATGAGTTAATCGTTACTTCATTACGAAAATCAAAGCCTTTGGGAACATTCACATTAATCAACCGTTGCGGAAATAGTTCAAAATCCTGCGTAAACTCTGCCAATGTCAAAGATGTATCACGCAATGCATACAAAATTTGCAGCGCCGAAATGATTCCATCACCTGTTGTATGTTTATCGAGACATACAATATGCCCGGAGCCTTCTCCACCTAATTGCCAGTTATTCTTTATCAGTAATTCAAGCACATGACGATCACCAACGCGTGCCCTCCTAAAAGGAATATCAAGCTCCCCAAAAGCTTTCTCAATAGCAAGATTTGTCATGAGAGTGCCAACCACACCACCTTTCAGAATATTCTTCTGCTTACGATGTTTAGCAATAATATAAAGTAACATATCGCCATCATAGACAATTCCTTCTTTATCGACCATCAAGGCGCGATCACCATCACCATCGAGTGCAATTCCAAGATCAGCTTCATGCTGTATAACTGAATTCTGTAACGTTGCAATATGTGTCGCTCCACATTCGTGATTGATATTAAAACCATCTGGTTTTGCACAAATAGTGATTACATCTGCTCCCAGCTCAAGCATCACGTGCCCAGCAATATGATAGGTGGCACCGTGAGCGCAATCTACGACGATACGCAAACCACGAAGATCAAGATCATAAGGAAAAGTACCTTTGCAAAACTCGATATAACGGCCTGTTGCATCTTTAAGACGCTGCACTTTTCCAAGTCCTGCTGAAGGCATTGTTTGAATTGGGTTGTTTAATCCTGCCTCAATTTCAATTTCTATGTCATCTGGCAATTTGGTCCCTCCTGATGAAAAAAACTTGACGCCATTATCTTCAAAAGGGTTATGGGATGCCGAAATGACAATTCCAGCTTGTAAACGAAGAGCTCGGGTTAGATAAGCAATAGCAGAAGTAGGTAATGGTCCGGATAATAAGACATCGACCCCAGCAGCAGAAAACCCTGCTTCCAGAGCAGATTCAAGCATATAACCTGATACCCGCGTGTCTTTTCCTATCAAAACCGTAGGTCGTTCTCCTTTTGCAAGGTGCCAATCAGTGTTAGCTATTATTCTTCCAGCTGAATAACCAAGGTGCATGATAAATTCAGGTGTAATGGGAAATTCACCTACTCTCCCTCGAATACCATCGGTACCAAAGTACTTTTTATCCATTTTGTGAATTAACTCCTTGTAATTTGAAATTAATCATTAGAAAGACTCTTCATTAATTAATGCATTATGAATCATAATAGCGTCTTTTGTAGCCTTAACATCATGTACACGTAGAATTTTGGCACCCTTGGTCACAGCAAACAAGGCCGCTGCCACGCTAGCATGAACTCGGTTATCCACATCATTCCCCGTAATCGCTCCCAGCATAGATTTTCGCGAAAGTCCTACCAAGACAGGTACGTTCATTTGCACAAATTGATCAAGATGTCTGAGTAATTCAAGATTTTGTTTGAGCGTTTTACCAAAACCAAAGCCGGGATCTATGATGAGACGATGGTATGGAATACCACCTGAAATTGCAATATCAATACGGTGCTGAAGAAAGCTTTTAACTTCAGAAACCACATCAACATACTGAGGGCTTTCTTGCATACTTCTTGGGTTTCCCTGCATATGCATTAAACAGATAGTTACCTTGCTTCTTGCAACAATTTCGATAGCACCTGGCGCTTGCAATGCATTCACATCATTTATTATGGAAGCGCCAGCGTTTATCGCAGCTTGCATGACTTCCGGCTTAGATGTATCTACAGAGATTGGAATATTTTTTTGAGACAGAACCTCTACTACAGGTATTACCCGGCGTAGTTCTTCTTCAACAGTAACACCTAGACTTCCAGGTCGCGTTGATTCACCTCCAATATCTAATATGTCTGCGCCTTCTTGAATCAAGCACTCAGCAAGCTCAAGAGCCTTATCTGTTGTTGCGTAGAGACCGTGATCGGAAAAAGAATCAGGGGTTACATTGATAATCCCCATTATATATGGGCCGTCAGTCGGTTTTAATTGTTGCAATTGGCTCATTATAAAAAATAAGAAAATCGGGCAACCTGGCAAAATACCAAAAGATACACAATCTTGATAAAAATATGGCCTGCGTATCCATTAATACGCAGGCCATTTGATCTTGGAAAACTTTTATTGATTATACTTCAGCTTCTTGTGCCGGTGTTTCAGTTGCAACAGCTCCTGCAGGTTGCTTACCTTCTTTCTCCTTAACTGAAGCTGGAGATTGTGGTGATTGAGGGGGGCGTGGTGGCCGTCCTTCCATAATATCTTTGATTTGCTCGCTATCGATGGTTTCCCACTCAAGTAGCGCTTTAGTCATAGCTTCTACTTTATCCCTATTTTCTTCTATAAGTTTACGAGCAAGCGCATATTGTTCATCAATGATACGGCGAATTTCCATATCAACTTTTTGCATAGTCGCTTCACTTACATTCTTATGAGTGGTTACCGATCTCCCTAGGAATACTTCGCTTTCATTTTCACCGTAAACCATCGGTCCAAGTGTATCAGACATACCCCATTGAGTTACCATTCTTCTAGCAGTTTCAGTGGCACGCTCAAAGTCGTTGGAAGCACCTGTAGTCATTTGATTCATAAATATCTCTTCTGCGATACGCCCACCAAACATTACCGCGATAGTTTGCAGAATCTGGTCACGATCCATACTATATCTATCCTCCGCTGGTAACTGCATCGTCACACCCAACGCTCGTCCACGAGGAATGATTGAAACTTTGTGCACTGGATCAGTTTTTGGTAAAAGATAGGCAACAACAGCATGTCCCGATTCATGATAAGCAGTATTGCGCCGTTCATTTTCAGGCATAACGACCGAGCGTCGCTCAGTACCCATCAGGATCTTATCTTTTGCGCGTTCAAAATCCTCCATATCCACTAAACGTTTGTTAGCGCGTGCTGCAAACAATGCTGCTTCATTAACCAGATTTGCAAGATCTGCACCTGACATACCAGGTGTTCCCCTTGCAATTATATCCGCATGAACATCTGGAGAAATGGGCACCTTTCGCATATGAACCTGAAGTATTTGCTCACGACCTCGAATATCAGGAAGTGGGACTGTAACTTGTCTATCAAAACGACCTGGACGCAATAAAGCGGGATCAAGTACATCAGGACGATTGGTTGCTGCAATCACGATTACACCCATATTGCCTTCAAAACCATCCATCTCTACTAGCAATTGATTCAGTGTTTGCTCACGTTCATCATTTCCACCACCTAAACCAGCACCGCGTTGGCGACCAACAGCATCAATCTCATCAATAAAAATAATGCAGGGTGCATGCTTCTTGGCTTGTTCAAACATGTCTCTTACCCTGGATGCACCAACACCCACGAACATCTCGACAAAATCAGAACCTGAAATACTGAAAAAAGGAACTTTCGCTTCTCCTGCTATAGCCCGAGCTAATAATGTTTTTCCAGTTCCTGGATTACCTACCATTAACACACCTCGCGGGATACGTCCACCTAATTTCTGGAATTTTGTAGGATCCCTCAGAAATTCAACCAACTCTGCTACTTCTTCTTTTGCTTCTTCGCAACCTGCAACATCTGCAAATGTCACGTGATTACTATTTTTGTCCAACATCCTGGCTTTACTTTTACCAAAAGAAAATGCTCCGCCACTTCGTCCACCACCTTGCATTTGACGCATGAAGAAAATCCATACTGCAATCAGCAATAGCATAGGGAACCATGAAACAAAAATACTCATTAGCATAGAGGGCTCTTCTTCTGGTTTAGCTTCGACGATCACCCCCGCTCTGAGCAGGTCACTGACTAGCCACGGATCTGACGGTGCATAAGTTATAAATTGCCGACCATCTGATTTAGTGCCTTTAAGCGTGCGCCCATCAATAATCACTTTCGCAATCCTGCCTTGATTCATTTCATTGATGAACTGAGAGTACTCCAGCGGCGCCTGTAATGACTGACGTACAGTGAATTGATTGAATACTGTCATTAGCACCAACGCAATCACCAGCCAAATAGCCATATTTTTAATTAAATTATTCATGATAGCTCCTTGGTTTGCACCTTAATGATGTACCAGAATGTTAAATTTCTCATTCTAATCCTATTTTTTGTAATATTTGTGACAAAACCGGTTATTTGAAAATATCTGATTAAAATAAAACTTAATATCCGCCCTTCATAATTAACAAAACGTATATTCAGTCTAACAGATTTTTCCTAACCCTAATAAATATAGTTCGCTACTTCGATCTCGTGATGCCTTAGGTTTACGAACAACCACTTTTTTAAAGCTTTCTCGCATATCCTTCAGATATTGATCGAAATTACTCCCTTGAAAAAATTTGACAAGGAAATTCCCACCAGGGTTCAATTGCTCCCTGGAGAACATCAATGCCAATTCAGCAAGATAAGAGCTACGTGCATGGTCACTGACTCCAATGCCAGCTATATTTGGTGACATATCTGAAATTACAAGATCTATCGGATAATTTCCAAGACAAGTTTTAAATTTTCTCAGAATCGCTTCTTCGCTGAAATCACCCTGAATAAAAGTAACACCTGACAAGGAGGGCATCTCGAGTATATCCAACGCAAAAACTCTCCCACTCTTTCCTATTTTTTCAATTGCTACTTGTGACCAACCACCAGGTGCTGCCCCCAAATCTATAACCGTCATTCCAGGTTTAAAAAGTTGATCGCGCTCAGCAATTTCTTTTAATTTATATGCTGCTCGTGAGCGATAACCTTCTTTTCTTGCTTGTTTGACAAAAAAATCATTAACATGTTCTGTCATCCATGCTTTGCTAGTTTTAGCAGACTTCATCAAGTAGTAAAATATAATTTTATGAAGGAATTTATTCTATGTTGAAACTTAATACTTCCCAACGCCGATCGCTTGCTGCGCGAGCTCATCACATTAATCCAATCGTGATTATAGGTAAAGATGGTCTATCAGCAGGCGTAATGAGCGAACTCGACAAAGGACTCTCAAATCACGAACTCATCAAAATTAAGATATTGAATGGAGATAGGAAAGCGAGAGCCTTATTGCTTGAAGAAATCTGTCAGCAATTGGAAGCCTTTCCTGTAAATCATATCGGCAAAATTCTAGTAATTTATCGTCCAGAAACCGAAGAAAAAAAAACTACCTGCTAAGATTTCTCAAGAAACCACCATAATCACGAGAAACTAATCTTTATTCTTCCAACAGGGATTAATCAATACTCTAAATATATTTTACATCCAGAATTTCATATTCCCTGATACCTCCTGGTGCTTCTACTACTGCTATATCACCCGCATACTTACCGATCAAGGCCCGTGAAATTGGAGAGCTGATAGAAATTTTTCCTTCTTTAATATCAGCCTCGTCATCTCCTACAATTTGGTAGGTTACTATCACATCACTGTTCATATCCTTAAGATCGATCGTAGCACCAAAAACACAAGCACCATCTGCATTTAGCAGTGCAGGGTTGATGATCTGAGCGTTTGAAAGCTTAGCCTCCAGTTCAGCAATACGTCCTTCAATAAATCCTTGCTTTTCTTTTGCCGCTTCATATTCAGCATTCTCAGAAAGATCACCATGAGCACGTGCTTCTGCAATAGCAGCAATGACAGCAGGGCGCTGTACAGTTTTCATCTCATGTAATTCTGCACGCAGTTTTTCTGCTCCTCTCACGGTCAATGGAATTGGACTCATAACACTTTTCCACCTTTTATTATCGATTCTAAATTATTTATTTGGAATTTATTCTTTTTCATTATGCACGTAGTTTTTGTAAGTTATAGGCTCGTAACTCGCGCATTTCAGCTATACCCATACACGCTGCACGAGCTCCAGCCATAGTCGTGTAATATGTAACTCTCGCTTGTAACGCAGCATGCCGGATCGAATATGAATCCTGAACTGCACTGCGCTTATCGGAGACTGTATTAATAATCAGACAAATTTCTCCATTCTTGATCATATCAACGATATGTGGCCGACCTTCTGCAACCTTATTTATTTTATTAACCGCTAAGCCAGCCTCAGTCATCGCTTCAGCAGTACCATGAGTGGCATAAATAGTAAAACCTAGCTTTGCAAATTTTTGAGCAATACTGATTGCCTCTGGTTTGTCACTGCGTCGCACGCTGATAAAAATTTTGCCAGTCATGGGCAACCGAACACCAGTAGCAAGTTGCGATTTAACGAATGCCTCCGCAAAAGTAGAGCCCACTCCCATGACTTCTCCTGTAGATTTCATTTCAGGCCCTAATATAGTATCTACGCCAGAAAGTTTAGCAAAAGGAAAAACCGCTTCTTTCACTGAAAAATAAGACGGTTGGATTTCATTTAAAACACCTTGATCGGCTATTTTCTTACCAACCATACAACGCGCAGCAATCTTTGCTAACTGAAGGCCAGTTGCCTTAGAGACAAAAGGAACCGTACGAGATGCTCTGGGATTGACTTCTAATACATATACAGTCTCATTCTGGATAGCAAACTGTACATTCATTAATCCTTTTACATTGAGAGCACGAGCCATGATCCCGGTTTGCCGACGCAATTCATCTTGCATGGCCGAAGAAAGATTAAAGGGAGGAAGAGAACAAGCAGAATCTCCTGAATGGACACCTGCCTGCTCAATATGTTCCATTATTCCACCAATTAAAACGGTTTCTCCATCAAATATTGCATCGACATCTACTTCAGTCGCATTGGTAAGAAAATAATCTAGCAGTACTGGTGAATCATTGGATACCTTGACGGCTTCACGCATGTAGCGCTCGAGTTCACGTTGCTCATGAACAATTTCCATAGCACGACCGCCAAGCACATAACTGGGACGAACGACTAAAGGATAACCAATGTCACTTGCTGCTGACAAGGCAGCCTCAGCACTGCGCACTGTACGGTTAGGCGGCTGTTTTAACCCTAACTTGTGAAGCATCTCTTGAAAACGCTCACGATCTTCAGCACAATCGATCATATCCGGACTGGTACCAATAATAGGAACACCATTCGCTTCAAGTTCCCCCGCAAGCTTAAGAGGCGTTTGACCACCATATTGCACAATAACGCCCGCCGGTTTTTCTATTGCAACAATTTCAAGCACATCTTCCAGCGTAAGCGGTTCAAAATACAATCGATCAGAAATATCATAATCTGTGGATACCGTTTCTGGATTACAATTGATCATGATAGTTTCATATCCATCTTCACGTAAAGCAAGCGATGCGTGAACACAGCAATAATCAAATTCAATCCCTTGACCAATTCGATTAGGCCCACCACCTAGCACAACAATTTTCTTTCTGTCACTGGGATTTGCTTCGCATTCCTCTTCGTAAGTGGAATATAAATAACTCGTATAGGTAGCAAATTCTGCTGCACAAGTATCAACATGTTTATAAACAGGGCGTAAATTTTCCTGATGCCGGCGTGCTCGCACAGCCGTCTCACTTGAATTAAGCAATTTGGCCAAGCGCCGATCAGAAAAACCACATCGCTTTAATTTACGCAATGCCTGTAAATCGAGTAAATCTAGCTTTTTGCCTCTAAGCGCTTGTTCTTGTCTTACTAAATCCTCAATTTGTGAGAGAAACCAAGGATCAATATGTGTGAGATGATGAATCTCATCAAATGAAATATTGCAACGGAATGCATCAGCAATATACCAGATGCGTTCAGAACCAGGATGACCTAACTCAGTTTCAATGGCTTCGATATCAATGGTTTTTTCATCCAAACCATCTACGCCAGTTTCCAATCCCCGCAATGCCTTTTGTAGCGATTCCTGAAAAGTACGACCAATAGCCATCACTTCTCCTACGGATTTCATCTGAGTGGTTAGACGATCATTGGCCTGAGGAAACTTTTCAAAAGCAAAGCGTGGAACCTTAGTTACCACATAATCAATTGTTGGTTCAAAAGAAGCAGGTGTCATCCCGCCGGTAATATCGTTACCGAGCTCATTGAGCGTATATCCGATCGCAAGCTTTGCAGCAATTTTAGCGATGGGAAATCCAGTCGCTTTGGACGCCAATGCTGAAGAGCGTGATACACGTGGATTCATTTCAATAACTAACATACGACCATCTTGTGGATTGATGGCAAATTGCACATTGGAACCACCTGTCTCTACACCAATTTCACGCAACACTGCAATAGATGAATCACGCATGCGCTGATACTCTTTATCAGTGAGAGTTTGTGCTGGCGCAACTGTAATCGAGTCACCGGTATGGATGCCCATTGGATCAAAATTTTCAATAGAGCATATAATGATGCAGTTGTCATGTTTATCGCGCACTACCTCCATTTCAAATTCTTTCCATCCAATGACTGATTCTTCGATAAGGAGCTCTTTAGTTGGGGAAATATCCAATCCACGCTCACAAATTTCAACGAATTCTTCACGATTATACGCAATACCCCCCCCGCTGCCGCCCAAGGTAAATGATGGCCGAATAATAGCGGGATAACCAATCATGGCTTGAACTTGCAATGCTTCTTCCAGGCTATGCGCGACTGCAGAACGTGCTGAATTTAGCCCAATTCGCGACATCGCCTCTTTAAATTTTTCCCGATCTTCAGCTTTATCAATGGCCTCACGGGACGCACCAATAAGCTCCACACCATATTTTTCGAGAACACCATGTTTAACCAGATCAAGCGCGCAATTCAAGGCTGTTTGTCCCCCCATTGTTGGCAATAGGGCATCAGGACGCTCAATCTCAATAATCTTCTCAACCATCGTCCAAGTGATGGGTTCGATATATGTTGCATCGGCCATTTCTGGATCAGTCATAATAGTCGCAGGATTGGAGTTAATCAGAACAATACGATAACCTTCTTCACGTAAGGCTTTGCATGCCTGTACACCGGAGTAGTCAAATTCGCAGGCCTGACCAATGACAATTGGTCCGGCTCCGATGATGAGAATGGATTTTAAGTCAGTACGTTTAGGCATATTCCTTTAACCAGGCAATCTGTAAAACTGAGTGTGTATACAAGCTACTATGATTCAAATTGGCTTTTTTTACGCTGATTCATCTGATCGATAAAACGATCAAATAAATAATCCACATCGTGTGGACCAGGACTCGCTTCTGGATGCCCTTGAAAAGTAAAAGCCATATTTTCAGTAAGTTCAAAGCCTTGCAGACTATTATCAAATAGCGATCGATGGGTAATACGGGCGTGGGATGGAAGTGTATTTATGTCTACAGCGAATCCATGATTCTGACTTGTGATGATCACCCGACCACTATCCAGATCCTGGACAGGGTGATTTGCACCATGGTGACCAAATTTCATTTTGATTGTTTTAGCGCCAACTGCAAGTGCAAGTATCTGGTGCCCCAGGCAAATACCAAAAAGTGGGATTTTTTCTTCCAGCAATCTCTGGGTAGTATTAATCGCATAATTACAGGGCTCTGGATCACCAGGCCCATTTGATAAAAATACACCATCAGGCTGCAAGGCTAGAATTTCATTTATCGGGGTTTGCGCTGGAAATACTGTTACTTTGCAATGACGTTGCACCAGCTTCCGCAATATGGTGCGTTTGATCCCAAAGTCGAGAGCAGCAACATGGAAGTGTGTTGTTTGCTGGATATGATACCCACCTCCTAACTTCCATTCACCCTCCTTCCATTCGTACGTTTGATTGCAGCTAACGATCCGCGCAAGATCCATGCCCGCTAACCCTGGAAATGCTCTAGCTTCCTGCAATGCTTCGGATTCATCGATCCTTCCAGTCATAATACAGCCAGCTTGAGCCCCTTTTTGCCTTAAAATACGTGTAAGCTTACGTGTATCAATCTCAGCAATGGCAATAACATTCTGATTTTTGAGAAAGGTAGGAAGTGATTCAGTTTTTCGCCAATTACTAGAAACGGCAGGTAAATCTCGCACTACTAAACCAGCAGCATAGATTTTGTCGATATTTGATGATTCTATATCTTCTGAATTAGTCCCAGTGTTACCAATATGGGGATAAGTAAGTGTAATGATTTGACGACAATATGAGGGATCAGTAAGAATTTCTTGATAACCTGTCATAGCTGTATTAAAAGCAACCTCACCAGTAGTTATCCCTTCAACACCGGCAGAAATTCCATGAAAAACAGTGCCATCTTCTAAAACGAGGATAGCACGTGGATGTTGTGACACAAAAAGGCTCCTTGTGGATCTGACCAGACATAAAGACAGACGTAGACTCGCACATTGTCCACGTTCAAAATCTCTATTGATTATACGTGAGATAAAGTGAGTTTTCTATGAATAGCAAGCATACTGTCAAGTAAACAAAATTATATCATTATCAACAAAACACTTTATAGTTATTATCAACTATCTAACAAACATCTAACAGGTTGTTGAAAAAACTTATTTGAAGCAGTTGAATAGGCAGAAACAGGCGGAAAAGCAGAGTTTATACCTGATAAATGAGCATTTTGAGCGTGTTTTTAACTCCGCAGCGGCAACATTGATAGTTTTTTCAACAGCCTGCTAAATCAGGTGTGATCAGATCAATTTGTTGACAGATAGAAAATAATATCCTTAGAGGAGATTGAGTGATCAATAATATTGGCTTTATTGGCTTGGGTATCATGGGGAAGCCCATGGCAGGGCATCTTATCCGAGGTAGTTATAAATTATTTCTACACTCTCGTAGCGGCGTACCTGAAGAACTTATCAAAGAAGGCGGTAAGAGTTGTGCTTCACCCAAAGAAATCGCCCAAAATGCAGAAATTATTTTTCTGATGTTACCCGATGCGCCTGATGTTGAAAAAGTTTTATTTGGTCACGATGGAATCGCTGATAGTTTGAATGAAAATCCTGCAAAAAAAATAATCGTGGATATGAGTTCTATTTCCCCTCTCGAAACCATAAAATTCGCGACCCGAATCAATCAGCTGGGTTGTGATTATGTGGATGCTCCTGTTTCGGGAGGAGATGTGGGTGCGAAAAACGCTACACTCACCATCATGGTGGGAGCTGACGAAAGTGTATTTGAAAAAATAAAACCCTTACTTGGTTTGATGGGACAAACAATCACGTTGATAGGTGCTAATGGCGCGGGTCAAATTTGTAAGATTGCTAACCAGATTATAGTTGCGCTTACAATAGAAGCGGTAGGCGAGGCACTCCTGTTTGCGTCCAAGGCGGGTGCTGATCCAGTAAGAGTACGGCAAGCTTTGCTAGGAGGTTTTGCCTCCTCACGCGTTCTTGAGGTTCATGGAGATCGTATGATCAAGCGTTCATTTGACCCAGGATTTCGGATCGAATTGCAACAAAAAGATCTCGCTATTGCCCTTTCATGCGCATCTGACTTAGGCGTAAGTTTACCCAATACAGCCATAACCCAATCGCTTTATAATGCATGTATTGCTCATGGAGGCGCCAAGTGGGATAACTCCGCCATTGTTTGTATGCTTGAAAAATTAACTAATCATCAAATAAAAAATTAATATTGACCTATGTCCCGTTTCGAATTAGCCAGTAAATTGCGCTCCTTTCTTACTCGTGATGCAGTTTTATATGAAACGGAGGATTTAAAACCGTACGAATGTGATGGTCTATCTGCATATCGACAAACGCCAATGATCGTTGTTCTCCCTCAAACAGAAGAAGATGTGGTCAAGATTCTACAGATTTGCCATGCCACCAAAACCCCGGTAGTTGCGCGTGGCGCAGGAACAGGCCTATCTGGTGGCGCGCTACCTCATAATGAAGGCATCTTGCTATCGCTTGCCAAATTGAAACACATACTTGAAATTGATCCAGTAGCACGCACGGCACGTGTACAACCAGGAGTAAGGAATCTGGCGATTAGCGAAGCAGCTGCGCCATACGGTTTGTATTATGCCCCCGATCCTTCATCACAAATAGCTTGCACGATTGGTGGTAACGTAGCTGAAAATTCTGGCGGAGTACATTGCCTGAAATATGGATTGACGGTACACAATATTCTCAAGTTACGAGTGCTAACCGTGGAAGGTCAAGTAATCGAAATTGGAAGTAGTGCGCTCGATAGTCCAGGCTATGATTTGCTGGCTTTAATGACTGGCAGCGAGGGAATGCTAGGCATCATCGCCGAGATCACAGTTAAGCTCATTCCTAAACCTGAAAAAGCACAATTAGTGATGGCAGCATTTAATGATATCCAAAAAGCTGCAGACGCTGTGGCTAACGTCATCAGTGCCGGAATTATTCCGGCTGGTATGGAGATGATGGATAAGATCACTATCCATGCAGTGGAGGATTTTTTGCATGCCGGCTATGATTTAGATGCTGCCGCCATTCTATTATGCGAAGCTGATGGCATGACAGAGGAGGTTGCAGATGAAATTCAAAAGATAAGTACAATCATGCAAGATAGTGGCGCTATCAAAATCAGCATTTCACGCAATGAAACAGAGCGACTGCGTTTCTGGGCGGGACGCAAAGCTGCTTTTCCTGCTGCCGGTAGAGTATCCCCCGATTACTACTGCATGGATGGCACGATTCCTCGCAAGCGCTTAGCCCAAGTATTACGTGACATTGAAACCCTTTCTGCTGAATATGGATTGCGCTGCTTAAATGTTTTCCATGCCGGCGATGGTAATTTACATCCTTTAATACTCTATGATGCCAATCAACCTGGAGAATTAGAGAAAACTGAAGCTTTCGGAGCTAGAATATTGGAAATATGTATCGAGGCTGGCGGCACGATCACTGGAGAGCATGGCGTTGGAGTAGAAAAGTTGGATCAAATGTGTCTTCAATTCAAATCTGCAGAACGAAACCTATTTCATGCGATCAAACAAGCTTTTGATCCAGATGGCTTACTAAATCCTGGGAAAGCTATTCCATCGCTCCATCGCTGCGCAGAATTAGGAGCTATGCATGTACATCGTGGAGAAAATAAATTTCCAATGATACCTAGATTCTGATTAAGCATTAAACTGAGTAAATTCCTCCAAACTACATTATCTTTTTTTACTTTATGCCAAAGGCGGTTGAACACTTTATTCATGCTATCAATGCTGCGGTGAAAAATAAAAAACCGCTTTATATCCGTGGCGGTAACAGCAAGTATTTTTATGGTGGTCAGTTGATTAGTCAAACGTACGAAATACTTGATGTTGCAACTTATTCCGGTATCATAAATTATGAGCCGAGTGAACTTGTCGTGACCGCACGTGCAGGCACACGCTTGACTGATCTTGAAACGATATTATCCGAACATCATCAGATGCTGGCTTTTGAGCCGCCTCATTTTGATGAAAATGCAACATTAGGTGGCAGTATCGCTACCGGGCTATCTGGACCCCGAAGAGCATATACGGGAGCAGTTCGTGATTATGTGCTCGGAGTACGTATGCTTGATGGCAGAGGAGATGATTTACATTTTGGCGGACAGGTAATGAAAAATGTTGCTGGTTATGATGCTTCACGTCTTGTAACAGGCGCGATGGGGACCCTAGGAGTTATGTTGGAGGTTTCACTTAAGGTATTGCCGCTACCATCAATGGAAATAACTTTAGGCATGCAGATGGAAGAATCCGAAGCAATTGACAAGATGCATTATTGGGCAAGTAAACCATTACCTATTTCTGCCACCTGTTTTTATAATGATAATCTTTTTGTGAGACTCTCCGGTGCCGAGTCTGCCGTGCATACCGCCCGACTTAAGCTTGGTGGAGAAGAAATTAAACAAGGAAAATCGTTCTGGCAATCCATACGTGAGCACACCCATCCCTTCTTTCATTCAGGGGCGAGACTGTGGCGCTTATCACTCAAATCTTCTACCCCGAAGCTATTACTGCCAGGACAACAATTATTAGAATGGGGTGGGGCATTGCGCTGGCTGGCGAGCGATGAGAATTTAAATGAAAAAACAATTCGATCGCAAGCAGAAGCAGCAGGCGGACATGCTACCTTGTTTTATGGTGACAAATCCACTGCTCAGGTTTTTCATCCCTTAACATCTTATATGATGATACTCCATAAGCGCTTGAAACAAAAATTTGATCCCGCTGGAATATTTAACCCAGGACGAATGTATCCAGAGTACTAAATAATGCAGACTAAACTCGCTGATTTTATTAAACACACCCCAGAAGGCCAGGAAGCTGATGCTATATTAAGATCCTGTGTACATTGCGGTTTTTGCCTGGCCACGTGCCCCACTTACCAGTTATTGGGCGATGAATTGGATAGCCCGCGAGGTCGCATTTACTTGATGAAGCAAGTCCTGGAAGGGCAGCCAGCCACTCAGAAAACACAACATCATCTTGATAGGTGCCTTACTTGCCGCGCTTGTGAAACAACCTGTCCCTCTGGCGTTCGATATGGTCGACTACTCGATATTGGGCGAGGTGTTATTCACAAAAATGTAACACGCGGTATACGTGAGAGAAGCATACGTTATCTGTTGAACAAAACATTACCTAACCGATATTTATTTAAATCATTGTTCAAAATTGGTCAATTCTTCCGCCCTCTATTTCCGGGCAAATTAAAAAAATTAATCCCTTCCAAGATTCAAAATAACAAAAAGTGGCCAACAAAAAAACATCAACGAACCATGCTTGTACTCGAGGGATGCGTACAACCGGATCTTTCACCTAACATCAATACTGCGACCGCGCACGTTCTTGATAAGCTTGGAATTTCGCTAATTACAGCAGAAAAAACAGGCTGCTGTGGTGCGCTTTCTTACCATCTCGATGCTCAGCAAGATGGATTGAATCACATGCGTCGCAATATCGATGCTTGGTGGTCACTTATTGATGAAAAAAAGAATACACAGCCGATAGAAGCCATCGTGATTACAGCAAGTGGTTGTGGAGTCACTGTCAAGGATTATGGGCATTTACTACGCCACGATCCAGCTTATGGGGAAAAAGCCAAACAAATCTCAGCATTAGCTAAAGATATCAGTGAAATCTTAGTAGCAGAAACAGACAACTTGACCACTCTTCTTGAAAAATCAGGACAATATGACAAAACAAAGCTTGCGTTTCATTCCCCCTGTACGCTCCAGCATGGTATGCAGATTCGCGGGGTCGTCGAAAAAATACTAGGTATTCCTGATTTTACGCTTTGTTCCGTTAAAGATGCTCACCTTTGCTGTGGTTCTGCTGGCACTTACTCCATCCTTCAGCCAAAACTGTCTCAACAATTACTCAAAGAAAAATTAATTAACCTTACTGCCGAGAAACCAGATCAGCTAGTAACTGCAAATATTGGTTGCTTAATGCATCTACAAAGCGGCACATCATTACCCGTCAGGCACTGGATAGAAGTTTTGGATGAAATACTAAGTAACAATTCCCCCCCCCAAGATCATAAATAAATCTTCTCTATGCCTTTATCGTAGTTTTGAACGATATTTATATTCTTTTTTTAGCTTATCTTTGTAATATTCTTTCTTTGTTATCTATTTCTCATCAGCCTTGTCACTGCATTCAGCGGTAGTGATAGGGATGCCGTTTATCCGGCATTCCTATCACTACCCATTCAACTCGCCCTACACTCGAAGTTTCCCTTACAATTTTTTCACATTCATTCAGGTAAAGTTTGAAGTCTCTGCTCCAGTTATATAACGCAAATCGCAAGTTTATTATCATGAGATTAGCTCGGTAACTAAAACAATTTTAGTTAATCGGAAAAATAACTATTTATTCAATAAAAATAAAATATTAGGAGCGATTTCAGTTTATTATTAAAAATACCTATGATAAAGTTTTTGTGTGTATCAAAATAAATTTTTAAGCTATTTTATTTAGAGAGGAGAATTTCAGAATGAAAATAAAGACTGCTAATCTGATAATGATAATTTTTTCGATATCGCTTGCGATTGGCTTATTGGGCTGCAAACCGAAGAAAAAGGTGGTGGAGGATCAAAGTCAAGCAGAAGCCACCCAGAAAGATGAGCAGAAAGCAGAGTCTAATAAAACCGCAGATGCTACAAAAGACATGCCTGAATCAATTCAAGAAGAGAGTGGTGAAGCTTCTAAAGAAACAATTATATCCGCTGATCAAACCATTGATACCATGCCAAACGATTTAATTGAATTTGAAAATTCCTCATCAGCATTCGAAAACGAAACTCAGTCGTTAGCAAAAAAATCAGAACAGAAAATTGAAAAACATGAAGATTTAAGCGAAGTTGTCAAGGCAACTCCTGAATTAATTCATAAAGTTCAACAGGCTCTAGCTGATGCCGGATTTAATCCCGGTGCAATTGATGGAAAAAGTGGGGCCAAAACTATAGCTGCATTGAAAAATTTTCAGAAAAAGAACAATCTTACAATGGGCTATGGTCAGCTAACTAAAGAAACGCTGCAAAAGCTTGGAGTATCCTATCAATAGAAATTCATAACTAATACAGACCGGAAAGAGATAATTACAGATTATTCTGAGGGCATCTCTCAAATAAGGAAATTTATTTATTATAAAGATCCATTTTCCGGTCTGTATCTTTCATGAGTTATTTATTGTCTCTAATAAATTTAGCATATAAATAAGATAAAACTTGTAAAATCAACAAGTCTTATACGATTTCTACTAACTCTCTTTTGAGTCAGCATTGTATTTATACTTTGAATCTTAGTTCCAAACTCTAAAGCAGATTGTCAGATTTTTAAGTAAATTTAGAAGTTAGAAGAATTAATATTTTTATTCTAAAATCGTTGCTTTGGTTTATAAAATATACATGCTAGCATATCGATACCTAGTAGAATAATAACAAATAGAATAGCTATTTTATTTTAAAGCATTTTTATCCATAACTATCATTAAGTTGTATTGAGACTTTTTTCTTTTCACAAAAACGAAATAGTATTGCATCAAATTAACTAGAATAAGAAAAAGATGGTGTTCAAATTGTGAACAACTTGATAATTCCTATTTTATCGGGCGATAAAAAATAAAATTAGTACTAAAATAACGGAGAAAAATTACATGGGCATCCCTTTTTTACAAAAATACCGTGTTGGTAGTTATATATTAAAACAGAAGATTCAGGGTAATAAACGTTATCCTTTAGTACTAATGTTGGAGCCTTTATTTCAATGTAATCTGGCATGTGCAGGTTGTGGCAAGATTGATTATCCAGATGAGACTTTACGACGCCGAATGAGCGTACAAGATTGTCTGTCAGCTGTTGATGAATGTGGTGCACCCGTTGTTTCAATCGCTGGTGGCGAGCCACTCATTCATAAAGAAATGCCTCAAATTGTAGAAGGTATCATCAAACGAAAAAAATTCGTCTATTTATGTACCAATGCATTATTACTAGAAGAACGAATGGATGATTACCGTCCCTCACCGTATTTTACTTTTTCAATACATCTTGATGGTAACAAAGAACGTCATGACACATCAGTTTGTCGTGAAGGAGTTTATGATAAGGTAATTCCGGTTATTCAAAAAGCTCTCAAGCGCGGCTTCAGAGTCACGGTAAACTGCACGCTCTTTCAAAATGAAACGGCAGAAGAAGTTGCAGAATTTTTTGATACTGCTACTGAATTAGGAGTGGAAGGGATCAATGTATCCCCAGGGTTCAGTTATGAACATGCTCCACGTCAGGATGTTTTTTTGCAACGATCGGTTAGCAAGCGACTTTTTCGCTCAATCTTTCAAGAAGGAAAAAAAAGAAAGCAACCATGGAGATTCAACCATTCCAGTCTTTATTTAGATTTCCTCGCAGGCAACCAAAATTATCAATGCACTGCATGGGGTAACCCCACACGCAACTTATTTGGTTGGCAACGGCCTTGTTATTTATTGGTAGATGAGGGTTATGCAGCCAGCTTCCGTGAATTAATGGAGGAAACAGATTGGGATAAATACGGTGTGGGCAATAATCCCAAATGTGCTAATTGTATGGCTCACTGTGGATTCGAGCCGACCGCGATTAACGATACATTTGCTCACCCGCTTAAAGCAATGCGCGTAAGCCTTCTTGGACCGCGTCTTGATGGTCCTATGGCACCCGATCCTTCACAAAAGAACTTAATCTCCTCTAAAGTAAATGCCTCGTCGCAGAAGGAATTTCCAATACCCATAGCAGTTGAACAAAAAACGAGCACCCCAACCGCTTCATCAAGTAATCTAACTCGTTCTGATAGTTAGCATAGAATATCTTTCTTGTAACCTAATTATATAAAGAAGCAAAGGATAATCTTTACCCTGAACTAATTCCGAAGAGCTTGATTTAGATAAGACGATGATAGAGCGTACAACATTTCTAGTTTTTGTAGGTACTTTTCTTTGGTGGATAATAGTGCTGGTTCGTTGGCGACCATGGAATACACAAGAGTCTTTAGAGTCAACAAATGATGAAAAGCAACCTTTAGATGATATTACAGTGCTCATTCCTGCGCGAAATGAAGGATCATTGATCAAGCAAACATGGATGCGCTAAGCACACAAGGCTTAAACCTACAAATCATCGTTATAGATGATCAGTCAGATGATAATGCTGCTGAGCAAGCACAGAATTTGGGTGCAACAGTATTATCCGGCACATCGCCGCCAACTGGCTGGAGCGGAAAATTATGGGCATTGGAACAAGGATTAAGTAAAGTTCGTACTCCCTATACATTATTACTGGACGCAGACATTACACTCACGCAAGGAATTGTTGCCACTTTGATGATTGTACGCTGGCATCCCGCATCAAACTCACTGGTTTACAACTTGGACCGGCCTTAGTCATTCTGCTCGCCTTCGAGGTTATGATGATATGAAAACAATTTGGAATATGGTGGCACGAACGGCTTATACACAATTACATTACTCTTCCCTATTGCTTTTTGCTTGCACACTAATCATGGTAAGCATGTTCTGGTTTGCTCCGTTAGTAACTTTATTCCTTCCTTCGAATACCAATGTAATTATTACTAGCGTATTAACGTAGATTACCATGATCATTATTTACCTGCCAATTTTACGTTATTACCAACGCTCCTTGCTTTGGATAGCTGCACTTCCTTTAATCGGTGGTACTTTGTTTTTACTGATGACATGGACTTCAGCATTCCGACTCTGGCGTGGTGAGCGTGCTCAATGGAAAAATCGTCGATATGAGATCTCTGCGTAAATTTATAAGCATCAAATATATCTTAATTACGTTAATCTTACTGCCATTGGTAACTGGAGCTGGAGCGCAAGATTTTCAATCTGACACCCCAGAACACGTCATCCATGGTTTACAAGAAACATTCATTCATGCGATGAAAAAAGGCGACGAGCTAGGTTATCGTGGCCGCTTAGAGCTTATGATAACTGCCATCAATCACTCGCATGATATCGATACCATAATACGCTCAATACTGGGAGCTAATTGGAACAAGCTAAGTGAGGAGCAACAACAGAAAATCACCGAAACCTTCCGCAAGCTCAGTATATCAACTTATGCTGAAAGATTTAATCGTTATGACGGGGAACGTTTTGAGATCATAGAACAGCGCTCGTTACGACGAGATCAGATATTAGTACGTAGTAAATTGATTCAGAAGGATGGTAATTCTATAAATTTTGATTATGTATTGCATCAGAGTAAAGAAGGCTGGCGCATTATTAATATTCTCGTGGATGGTGTCAGCGATCTTGCCTTGAAGCGAACTGAATATAATGCAATCTTGAAACGAGATGGCTACCAAGCACTGATTACGATGCTTGAACAAAAAATACCTCAAACGGAGCAGAATTAATAATTAGTATAGTAATAAAAGAGACGAGTATGCGATCAAGAAGTTTATAGAGATAAGCAAACGCATGAAGAATGGAATTTGGAGCACATCAATTTCGCTTTGTAAAAGAGATACAATTTGCTTATATACTTATTCAAGCTTACCTTAAGTTCGAATATTGATAACTAACATATACAAGTTAAAGATTCTCCCCAACATCGATATTAGCACAAGGAATAATATGGGTTTATTGCAGCCGTTTCCTTCCTTCTCAATTCCAGCTTCCCTCTAAAAACGAACATACATAAGAGACGTCTGCATAACCGGCTTTCTCTTTCCGGATAGTTTAGTATTTTTAAGTGATTGATTTTAAATACTTCTTCACAACCCTGAAGATTTTATTGTAGTTGTGGAAAAAAATTTTCAGATAACAGTTTTACCTGCTTTTTTGGCAAAAAAAGTGAATTTTTATCTTTTTTAAGGGAGTTTTTCCCCTTATGCTGCATTAGGGCGGAGTGCTCCCCTGGATGATTCATCTACGAAAATTTTGTTGGCAGCTTTTTTCTGTTCATGCCAATACTTTTCATCAAGACCTGGGCATTAACTTTTACTGTTGTGAAATAGCGGGCGCGCTCCATTCCGAATAGGCGTTTGGCTGTCCCAAAACACTGTGCGACGATATAGCGTTTTTTACTGATCACGATCTATCGGCCAGCTTCTGTCGAGCCGCGAGGGGTTTGTGTTCTGGTACACCCGGTGCATGAGCGCACGCTTGATTTTACGCTTTTTCAGATATTGCCGATTGGCATGGTTGGATGAACCTTTATCGGCATATACCCGATTTGCCTCAATATCTGCACCATCGATAGCTGCTTCGAAATGCATCATTTTACTTTGGTTGGCTGGGGCAGTGTGTATCCCTCGCACATAACCATCTTGCGTATCGACCACTTTGTCACTGCGGTAACCAAAATACGATTTCTTGCCTTTTTTGAGCCAGGTCACATCCGGATCTGCACTCTGTTTCTCAATATAGGAGATTCCCGCTTGGCTACCATCCTCAAACTGAACATTCTTGCTTTCAGCATCTACTTGCAACGTGATGGTCTTGTTAGGGTGGGCCGTTGATTCAATCAATGTAGCATCCATCACCGCGCCCGTCGCTCCCTTGACCATCAAACCATGTGATTGAATCTGTTCATTGATAGCGAGCAGAAGACCATCCAGCTTGTTGTTGACCACCAGCCGATTACGGAACCGGCACAGGGTCGTTTCCTTCGCTATCACATCCGACAAGGACAAACCACAAAAATGAAGAAAATCAATTCGCACACACAGCGCCTGTTCCAATGCAGCATCCGACAAACCATGCCATTGACCAAGCAGGATCGCCTTGAACATCATCAGCGCGTCAAACGGCTCCCGTCCTCCACCATTCGATAGGCCGCGCTTATATAACCCGCTAAGATTCAATCGTCACTTTTCCCAATCAATCAGTGCATCAATCTTCATCAGTACGCTGTCTTGCCTCAGACATTGCGCCAATTCTATTGAGCCAAAACTCTTCTGCATCTTCTGCTCCAAACTGTCTTTACCTCTCGCCATTTTAGTTGACTTATAGGGGATAGTTATGCAGGAGTCTTTTTTATGAGTCACACATACACAGAAAAACTCTAAAAACACGGTAATGTAGAGGTCTTTCTTATATGTTTGTGCATGCTCATTTACAGTACTCTGGAGAATACTGTAAACAACGCTAGAAATTCTTATATCTTACCTTTTCAAATGGATCACGTGCATTGTTCAAGTGCATCGATCATCATTCCTGCTACGTTAAATCCAGTTTGATTGGTAATTTCCTGCATTCCCGTAGGACTCGTAACATTGATTTCAGTCAACGAATCGCCAATTACATCAAGCCCTACAAGCATCAATCCTTGTTTATATAATTGCGGACCTACTGTATTTGCGATTTCAAGATCGCGTTCGGATAATGGTTGAGCTATACCAATACCACCAGCAGCAAGATTGCCACGGGTTTCACCTGGCTTGGGTTTACGAGCAAGCGCAAAGGGAGCGGGTTTTCCAGCAATAAGTAAAATGCGTTTGTCGCCTTGACTGATTTCGGGTAGAAAACGCTGTGCCATGATGTTGCGAGTGCTGTAATGGGTAAGCATTTCAAGAATAACGCTAATATTATGATCCGCGCTATGAATACGAAATACACTCGCCCCTCCCATTCCATCAAGTGGTTTTAATACAATATCTTCATGCTCATCAAGAAATTCTCGAATCAGAAACTCTTGTCTGGTTACTAAAGTGGGCGGAATAAATTGAGGAAATTTCGCAATAGCTAGCTTTTCATTATGATCGCGTATACTTCTTGGACTATTCACAACAAATGCGCCTTGCTGCTCAGCGAGCTCCAATAGATAAGTACTGTACACATATTCCATATCAAATGGCGGATCTTTGCGCATTAATACCGCATCAAATTCCTGGAGTGGTATTGCCTCTGACAGACCCTCTTGGTACCAGTGAGATTTTTTGTCCTTCTGATTAGTTAAGGTCAATTTCCGTGAGAATCCGGTCACTAACTTATCTTTCCAGATAACGTCTCCTTGTTGCATGACAAATAATTGATGATCACGGCCAGCAGCTTCACGCATCATGGCAAAACTTGAGTCTTTGTCAATTTTAATTGAGTCCAGTTGATCCAGTATGAAAGCAAGCTTCATTGAGTGTTAGTTTTGCAATGTTTCTAAAGTTTGATTAGGACGCACTGTTATATGTCGCTCCAATTCTAGCGAAGCGGCCAGTAATGCTAGTCGTGCTACCACACCGTAGGCATAAAACCGGTTTGGTGCAGAATCTGGTAGAGCAGCATGGTTAGGTAACACACAAGAAGTATCAAAAGCTAGCGGTACAAAATGCATTCCCGGAGCATTCAGATTTTCATCAATACCTTTTCCTGTATGAACACGATAAAAACCTCCTACTACGTACCGATCTATCATGTAAATAACAGGTTCCGCAACCGCCTGATTGATGCTCTCAAAGGTATATACACCTTCTTGTACCAGTACGTGTGTAACTGATAGACCTTCTTTGATTATTGCCATTTTATTACGCTGCTTACGATTGAGTTTATACACATCCGCACTATCTTTAACGGTCATAATACCCATACCATAAGTACCAGAATCAGCTTTAACGATAACGAAAGGCTTTTCTTTGACGCCATACTGAGTATATTTTTCCTGGAGATCTTTCAGTATTTCATCAACAGCAATAGCAACACAATCCTCCCCTTTTTTCTCACGAAAATCAATTTTGCCACAGGAGCTAAAATAAGGATTAATTAACCATGGATCGATTCCGATCAGTTCAGAGAATTCCTGAGCCACACTGTCATAAGCGGAAAAATGCTGAGACTTTCTGCGTGTCGACCAACCTGCATATAATGGCGGAATGACGATCTGATTAAGATCCTTCAAAACTTCTGGAATACCACTCGAAAGATCATTATTGAGTAGAACAGCGCATGGATCGAAATTTTCCACAGATAACCTATTATTCTTGCGTTGTATCGGCTCTAATAACAGAGTATTCCCATCAGGAAGGTGAATCGTCGTGGCACTAGTAATTTCTGGCAAAAGGGAGCCAACACGAACATGCATGCCCGCATGCCGCATAATGTCTTGTAATATAGCTACATTCTGCAAATAAAAGATATTACGAGAATGACTTTCTGGTATAAGCAATATGCTATGTGCATCAGGGCAAATTTTTTCAACGGCAGCCATCATTGCTTGGACACATAGTGGTAAAAACTCTGGATTGAGATTATTAAATCCCCCCGGGAAAAGGTTAGTATCCACCGGCGCAAGTTTAAACCCGCTATTACGTAAATCTACTGAACAATAAAAAGGAACGGTATGATTTTGCCATTTGCCACGTAACCAATGTTCAATAGCAGGCATCGCCTCAAGAATACGCTTTTCTAGCTCAAGAATTGGACCACGTAATGCAGTCGTAAGATGAGGAACAGCCATAGAATAATTTATGTAATTAGAATAACCTATTATAGCATCACAGGTCGCATAAGCTGATTATTGCCACTGTATTGAGGTCATTCAAGTGCTCTTCGGTTAGCATAGAAAACACAACTCATGGACAGCTTTGGCATTAAAGTGTATAGTTTCCATGCTGCCTTTACTCTCGCTTAGAAAGAGAAAGCAAAGCAGTACGGTTACGGTGATATATGGGACATAGTACCGAGAAATAATCGCGCATATAAGGGTTTGCGCAATTTTCAAAATTTTTGGAGGGATATATGAATAAGAAAGTTGTACAAGCAGCTCTTGGATTAGGGTTGCTGTGTTTTACCGCTGCATATGCAGTAGCGGCTAAAGTCGATTACTCAAAGTTACCACGTGTTAAACAAGAATTGGTAGCTCCACCATTTGCACCAGAACATGATCAAGTTGCCAAAGGCGGTCCTAAGATCGTAGAAGTAACAATGGAAACGATCGAAAAGCAGATTGAAATTGCTCCTGGTGTAAAATACTGGGCCCTCACTTTTAATGGTTCGGTACCTGGTCCACTCATCGTAGTACATGAAGGCGATTATGTAGAATTGACATTAAAAAATCCTAAAACCAGCACGATGGCCCATAACGTTGACTTTCACGCGGCAACGGGTGCGCTTGGTGGAGCAGAGCTGACTCTTGTACAACCCGGTGAAGAAGTCGTAGTGCGCTGGAAAGCGCTGAAACCAGGTGTATTTGTTTACCATTGCGCTCCTGGTGGAACGATGATTCCTTTCCATGTCGTCTCTGGCATGAATGGCGCCATTATGGTATTACCGCGTGACGGCCTGAAAGACAACAAAGGCAAACCAGTAAAATATGACCGTGCTTTCTACATTGGCGAGCAAGATTTTTATGTTCCCAAAAGTTCAGATGGCAAATATAAAACATACGATCAACCCGCCGCTGGCATGGCTGACATATTAGAATTGTCTAAAGGTCTGATTCCATCCCATGTCGTCTTCAATGGAGCTGTGGGTGCAATCACTGGTGACAATGCTCTGAAAGCTAAAGTTGGTGAAAAAGTACTGTTTGTTCATTCGCAATCTAACCGCGATTCCCGTCCTCACTTGATTGGTGGACATGCTGATCTATATTGGGTAGGGGGTTCATTTAGTGATACTCCATTGACCAGTCAAGAAACTTGGTGGGTTCCAGGCGGCTCAGCAGTAGCGGCGTTGTATGAATTCAAAATGCCTGGCTTATATGTCTATCTCAGCCATAACCTGATCGAAGCGGTGTTGTTGGGAGCTGCTCTCCACATGAAGGTTGAAGGTGAGTGGGATAACGACATCATGGAAATGATCAAAGCACCTCCAAGTTACAAAAAAGATGCAGCGATGGATCATTAATTCTAAACTAACGAATTTAAACTTATAAACTTATAATAATTTATTAGAATCTCTTTTAAAACGGCTCCTTATAGGGGCCGTTTTTTTATCTATAAACTCCGATATTACTAAAGTCTTTCCTTAACTTCATATTCTCTTTCTATGTAAGCAGAAAATGTGAAGTGACGGTATCGATCAAAATAAATTCAAGAGGCGCAGCACAGTTATAGCGCGCGTATGATTCTGAAACATTAATTGGCGCTTTTGTCTGCCCATTCTGGGATCAATCATAATCGGCTAAGCGGTCACCATATGACAAAGACCGCGGTTGAGAAAATCAGTTTTTCAGCGACGATTATTTAATTTCGATAACGCAGGTTCACAATTATCAAGTAAAGACTCAATAGCTATTCTAAGAGGAGATACTGGCATTGCCGAAGCTAACTGATGGAGATTTTGAGTAGCTACCTGACTTAGAAATGGTTTTCGTTTTATTAAATTATTATTAGTAGTATTTTTGGAGTAGTAACCCCGCACGATGATTTGAATGGAGGTTACTTGGGGGGGGCCAAGTTTATTGACTAACGATGGAATGATATGTCTTAATTTCGCCGCTACTGGGCTACTGTCCGCATATATTACAAGAATACCATTAGAAAATTTACCTATAACACAGCGTTTAGCTAGTTGGGGAGAAATAATTTTTATAAACGTATGCTGTAATTGTATTATTTGATTTGCTGATATAAATAAATTCTGATGCGCTGGCATTCTGCCAAGAATATCAAGAAAATCACCTACACTATTTGCGGCCATACATTGAAGAATGTAATCATTATAAAGAGATAATTTATTTAGTGCTCCCAGAAAATAGAGCACTGATATACCATAAATCAAAAAATTGATACCAGAACTAATTAACAGATCAATCTATCAGCTCAACGACTGCACACCCTCCACTATGAAGAGACAAAAAAAAGTTTTCTTCATTAATTTCTTTTTATATACACCAAATCATTATATTGAAGATATTATATTGCAAATGAAACTAGTTTTCTCCAGCTCACGAATAGTCTGTTGGTTCGTTAAGTAAGCGAGTTGTAGGGAATGTAACCTTAAAACAGCAGCGATCTTCGTTCTTGGCAATACATTCCCTATGCTCAATGTCTGCTTTTAACAAAGAAGCCAAGAAACTTAGATCAAGCGTACAGAATCCTTGGTATTGCTCAGCAAGCTCATGAAAAACACAATTGTTAGCAACAATCTCTGCATGGCGATCAGAAATTTTACTTACGTTTGCATCATAGCCAAGCTCACACATTATGGCGATAACCTCGTGCAATCTATCGGTATGTGAAAAATGTCTAGTAACACGATATTCAAATTCTCTCGCCATTTGCTCACCAAGTCCAGTAAGGCAATCTTTTAACTCTTGCTCGTCTAGTTTTTTATCTATCCAAAAAAGAAGAAGTTTCGCAAAGAAAGAATAGCGTCTTTGAAAAAGCTCTAATCCACTCGAGGTTAATGTATATATTCTACTTGGTCTGCCACCTGTACTTTCCAGCAAAGTACTCTGAATAAAACCATCACTTCCAAGGCTAGAAAGATGCTGATTTACCGCGTTACGAGAAATGGCTAGTATGCGCGATAATTCTTCAACAGTTAGACCTTTGCGATGACGGAGTAAAGCGGTAAGTAATGATTGTTGACGATGACCTAAAAGTAACAAAGCAGACATCTTGATTAATATTTAAGCATTAATAAAAGTTTTGACATGTTTATATTGCAAAAGACTTAAATTATGCAGTATAGTAAAATTCTTTAAATAGAAAAAGAGGAGAGAACTAATGCTTACTTATTTAATCGTAGTTTTAGCAATCGCTGCCGTTGGCGGCATTTTTCTGGCTACAAAAATATTCTCAGGGCAGTTAGCGCCATGGCCTTTATCCATTGTGCATGCCTTATTAGGTGCAACTGGTTTGATTATGTTAATCATGTTAGTTTTGGAGGGATCAGGCAATGGTCGCCTTACTGCTGCGCTGGGTTTGCTTGTCATTGCGGCATTGGGTGGCTTCTATCTCGCTTCATTACATGCAAAAGGTAATGTTGCACCTAAAAATATAGTAATCATTCATGCAGGCGTGGCTGTAGCAGGCTTTCTCACATTACTCAGCATATTGCTTTAAGATATAAAAAGGAAACAGTTACATGAAACACCCTATACACCCAATATTAGTTCATTTTCCCATTGCGGCTTGGTTTATCTCTACCATAGGAGATGTTGCGGGCTTATTCACAAATGAGCAGGTAAGTTGGGTGGCCGGGGTGTTGCTTGTAATTGGAGTAATTACTGCATTATTTGCCATGATCACTGGTCTGGTAGAACTAGGAAAAATTGATCAACAAAGCCCAGCAATAAAGATTGCCAATCAACATATGATGCTCATGATGATCAGCTGGTCTTTTTATGCTGTAAGCTTGTTTTTGCGCTTAGACGGAACAAATCTTGGGCAACCAGGCATAATCGCCATCATTATGTCTATCATGGGGTTTATTTTCCTTTGTATTGCAGGATGGTTAGGAGGAAAACTGGTTTATGAACATGGAGTTGGCGTTCACTCCCATCATTCCTAAAAAAATATTACACCTATTCGCTAGTGTTTAATTATGGTGTTAGCAACATTATCTTCACTCACGGGTGGGAGCGTACTTTGGATAGATGACGGCAATATTTCGGGTCTATGTTCTAGAGCTAATTCTAAAACTTGATCTATCCATTTTACAGGTTGAATTTTAAGTTTGCTTTTTATATTAATAGGAATTTCAATTAGATCTTTAATATTATCTTCCGGTATCAGCACTGTCTTGATACCACCACGATGAGCAGCTAACAATTTTTCTTTAAGTCCGCCTATAGGTAATACCTCTCCACGCAGCGTTATCTCACCTGTCATGGCTACAGTAGCGCGAACTGGTATTCCCGTTAACGCAGAAACCATAGCAACGCAGATACCGATACCTGCACTTGGTCCATCCTTTGGTGTTGCACCCTCTGGCAAGTGAATATGAATATCTTTTTTTAGATAAAAATCTTCTGCGATGCCAAGTATCGTTGAACGACTTCTAACCACCGACAAAGCAGCTTGAATGGATTCTTGCATCACTTCGCCTAATTTGCCTGTAGTAATTGTCTTTCCTTTACCGGGTAATGCAACTGCCTCAATTGTCAGCAATTCCCCACCTACTTCCGTCCATGCCAAACCAGTAACTTGCCCAATTTGGTTTTTTTCCTCTGCTCTACCATAAGCATAACGATGGACGCCCAAGTAATTAATAAGATTGCGTGAATTAATCGTTACTTTCTCTCTGTTCGCCTTTTTTTTGCTTAATATGACTCTTACAACTTTGCGGCAAATCTTAGAAATTTCTCGCTCCATAGCCCGGACACCAGCTTCCCTCGTATAGTGACGCACGATATCTCGTAGAGCAGATTCAGAGATCATTAACTCCCCTTCTTCAAGCCCATGGTTTTTCATTTGCTTAGGTAATAGATATCGTCTGGCAATGTTAAGTTTTTCAACTTCTGTATAACCTGATAATCGTATAACTTCCATACGATCAAGCAATGCTGGAGGAATATTTAATGTATTAGCTGTGGCAACAAACATTACATCTGATAAATCATATTCCACCTCAATATAATGATCTACAAAAGTACTATTTTGCTCTGGATCAAGCACCTCTAACAATGCAGATGCTGGATCTCCACGAAAATCCATTCCCATCTTATCGACTTCATCCAATAAAAAGAGTGGGTTTTTGACACCAACCTTAGTCATATTCTGCAGAATTTTCCCTGGCATCGATCCTATATAAGTACGACGATGACCTCGTATTTCTGCCTCATCACGTACCCCTCCCAGAGACATACGCACAAATTTTCGATTAGTCGCACGAGCTATAGATCTTCCTAGAGAAGTCTTACCAACTCCTGGGGGGCCGACAAGGCAAAGAATTGGTGCTTTTAGTTTGCTAACTCTTTGTTGTACTGCCAAATATTCAACTATTCTTTCTTTAATTTTTTCTAATCCGTAATGATCTTGCTCTAGCACAATTTCTGCTGCATTAAGATCCTTACTAATTTTGTTTTTCAGCTTCCATGGCAGCGAAACTAATGTGTCGATATAATTGCGAACTACTGTTGCTTCAGCAGACATCGGTGACATAAGACGCAATTTCTTTAGCTCTGACTCAGCTTTCGCAAGAGCCTCTTTAGGCAATGAAGCAGCTTTAATTCTTTTCTCGATTTCTTCTAGATCAGCGCCTTCCTCTCCTTCCCCCAATTCTTTTTGAATGGCTTTTACTTGTTCATTCAAATAGTAATCTCGTTGACTCTTCTCCATCTGACGCTTAACTCTTCCACGAATACGCTTTTCTACTTGAAGAATATCGAGCTCCGTTTCCAACAAACCAAGTAAATGCTCTAATCGCTTCTGTACATCAAAAATTTCAAGTATTTCCTGCTTTTTCTCTAATTTCAGAGGCAGATATGCAGCGATAGTATCAGCCAGTCGTCCAGCCTCATCAATACCCGTAAGAGATGCCAGAATTTCAGGTGGTATTTTCTTATTTAATTTTACAAACTGATCAAATTGAGATATTAGCGCACGACGAGCAGCCTCTATTTCTGGTGTATTAGCACATTCAATCGAGATTTGAAGTGCCTTTCCTGAAAAATAGGATTCCGAGTCAATAAATTCTAAAATACGTCCCCGATAACTTCCTTCCACCAGCACTTTAACAGTGCCATCAGGAAGTTTAAGCATTTGAAGAAGGCTTGAAACACAGCATATGCTATAAAGATCTCGTGGTGTAGGATCATCCTTGGCCGCTGATTTCTGAGCGACTAGCAGAATATTCTTACCAGATTCCATAGCAAGTTCTAATGCCTTTATGGATTTTGGTCGCCCGACAAATAGTGGAATCACCATATGTGGGAAAACAACTACATCACGTAATGGTAATAATGGCAAAATCAATTGATTGGATTCGTTATCGTTAGCTTCCGAGGTCATATTTGCACTTTAGATTAAGCACCACTCGTCTAAATATGGTGACATTCAAAAATATAGAATTAGAGATACTACAGTGTACAGTAGTTATTTTATGTGCCTCTAAATTTGATGGTTTTTAGCAACTTCACTCTAGATGTGTTAGTTTTACTTGGCCATCATAATTCTTTAAGCTTGTTTTGAATTCTTAGTAATCTTTGGTTGCTCTGAGTAAATCAAAATTGGTTTGATGTCACTATTTACAGATCCATGATCAATCACAACTTTAGAAACATTTTCAAGAGAAGGTAAATCATACATTATATCTAGCAATATCTCTTCCAGAATTGATCGCAAGCCACGTGCACCTGTTTTGCGCATCAATGCTTTCTTAGCTATCGCTTTGAGCGCTTGCTCCCGGAATTCTAATTCAACACCTCCTTCCATGTTGAACAGTTTCCAATATTGCTTAACTAGTGCATTTTTAGGTTCAGTTAAAATTTGGATTAGAGCAGCCTCATTAAGTTCATCTAATGTTGCAATGACTGGCAAACGTCCAACAAACTCTGGAATCAAACCATACTTAATTAAGTCTTCAGGCTCAACAGCTTTTAATACTTCATTAATCTCTTTATGATTATTACGGTTGATTATTTCAGCGCCAAAACCTATACCACCTTTTTCTGATCGCGACCGTATTATTTTATCGATGCCATCAAAGGCTCCCCCACAAATAAATAAGATATTGGTGGTATCTATTTGAATGAATTCTTGATTAGGATGCTTACGTCCTCCTTGTGGAGGGACTAAAGCAATTGTCCCCTCTATTAACTTTAACAAAGCTTGCTGCACACCCTCGCCTGAAACATCTCGCGTAATAGAAGGATTATCAGATTTACGCGAAATCTTATCTATTTCATCAATGTAAATAATACCGCGTTGAGCCTTTTCTACATCATAATTACATTTCTGCAATAATTTCTGAATGATATTTTCTACATCCTCTCCCACATATCCCGCTTCGGTCAGCGTTGTTGCATCGGCAATAATAAATGGCACATCCAATAATCTTGCCAGTGTTTGTGCTAACAGCGTTTTACCGGAACCAGTGGGGCCAATTAAAAGAATGTTGCTTTTTGCTAGCTCAATATCATCAGTATCACTGACTTTAGTTAAATTTCTTAAACGCTTATAGTGGTTATAGACAGCCACAGAAAGAATCTTCTTGGCTGATTCTTGACCGATAACATATTGATCAAGAATCTTACATATTTCACGAGGCGTGGGTAAATTAGATTTCACTAATTTTGTAGTTTCATTAAGTTGCATTTCCTCACGAATAATGTCGTTACAAAGATCAATACATTCATCGCAAATAAATACAGACGGTCCCGCAATGAGTTTCCTCACCTCATGCTGACTTTTGCCACAAAAGGAACAATAGAGAAGTTTATCGCCATCCATTTTTTCAGACATAATTTGACTCCATGACCATTGAGCAACGCCACTTTAATAAAGAAATAAAACTATCCAAACCTAATTACACCTCTTCGGGCATATGCCCATTCATTTCTTATAATCTCTACTCGTTAATACTGCGTCTACGAGACCATACTTTACCGATTCTTCAGCACTAAAAAAATTGTCACGGTCCGTATCTCTTTCGATAGTTTCTATTGATTGACCACTATGCTTAGCCAAGATCTCATTTAAACGACTTTTCAGATACAAAATCTCTTTAGCATGGATTTCTATATCCGAAGCTTGCCCCTGAAATCCCCCCATAGGTTGGTGAATCATGACGCGAGAGTTAGGCAAACAAAAGCGCTTACCTTTTGCTCCAGCCGTTAGCAACAAAGAACCCATACTTGCCGCCTGACCAATACAAAGTGTGCTGACATCCGGCTTTATAAATTGCATGGTATCGTAAATAGCCAATCCCGCAGAAACTAGACCACCAGGAGAATTGATATAAAAATTAATATCTTTATCCGAACCCTCTGATTCTAAAAATAAAAGCTGAGCCACAATTAAGTTTGCTGACGCTTCAGTAACAGGCCCTACAAGGAAAATTATCCTTTCTTTTAATAATCGGGAATATATATCATAAGCGCGCTCACCTCTCCCACTGGTTTCAATCACCATCGGGACCAAACCTAAACCTCTCGTATCCAAAATAACTCACTCCTGATTAAGCTGATACTTGAGAATATCCCATCAAATCCTCGAAAATCATCTCTTGATCAATTACTTTAACCTGCTCCAATGCCCACGAAACGACATTGTCTTCCAATACTAATGACTCAATCTCTTTCAGACGCTCAGGTGATGAATAATGCCACTTAATCACTTGTTCAGGATTCTCATAACTCTGAGCATAATACTCTACATACTTCTTTGTCTGTTCCGGTTTAACATTCAAATTATGGCTTTTTACAATTTCAGCTAAAATTAAACCCAATTTCACTCGTCGTTCAGCTCTTTCCCAAAATATCTCAGGGGAGAGAGGAATATCCTTACCAGCTATCCCTTTTGTTGCAAGACTGTTTTTTGCATCCTGAATCAAATAGTTTACTTCTTGTTCAACTAAAACTCTTGGTACATTACATACCGTCGTATCGAGTAAGCATTGCATGATTTGTTCCTTCAGTTTTGCTCGTGTTCTTTGAAAAACTTCACGCTCAAGACTCAATCGAATTTCCTCATACATTTTCTTTACGTCACCATCTTCGATACCCATGGATTTGGCAAATTCATTATCGATATCAGCCAACACAGGCGCCTCAACTTTGTTAAGCTTGATATCAAATGTAACAGATTTTCCTGCAATTTCTTTATCGTGATAATCAGTTGGGAAAATCATTTGAAATGATTTCTCATCTCCTGCGCTCATACCGATAATAGCATCTTCAAAATCTTTTAAAATATTTCCATCACCCAGAATCAAAGTAAAATCTTTTGCCGTGCCACCACGAAATTCAACCCCATCGATCCGGCCTATATAATCGATATTAACTCGATCACCAAGTGCTGCTGGACGATCAGTCAATTCGTATTTGGCTCTCTGTTTTTGTAAGATATGTAATGTTTTTTCAACTTCTTGATCACCAATTTTTACGACGGGCTTACTCACATTAAGTGCACTCAAGTCCCCAAGCGTTATATCCGGATAGACCTCAAATGTTGCATTAAATTCATAATGAGCATTATTTTCTTCAGACTGCTTAGCCTTAAAATGCGGGGCACCTACAATTCGTAATTTTTGCTGCTGAATCGCTTCTTGAAAGTGCTTTTGCAACATTTCTCCCAGCACTTCCTGGCGCAATTGCGCACCAAATTGTTGAGCCACTATTTTTAGCGGCACTTTACCGGGGCGAAAACCTTGTATTTTTACTTTCCCAGCCAAGCGCTTTAGACGATCATCTAATTCCACTTGGATTTTTTCTTGAGAAATCGAAATATCAATATTTCGTTCCAGAGGATTGGGATTTTCAACGTTTGATTGCATTAAATCTTCCTAAATAACCACTAATATAATTGCCAAGACGAATAAATTGTTTTATGTATTATGTAGTTTAAACAGAAATGGACTCAATTTTGATTCTCTGGTGCGAAAGGGGGGACTCGAACCCCCACACCTCATCGGCGCCAGAACCTAAATCTGGTGCGTCTACCAATTCCGCCACTTTCGCGCATTACTCTGCTTCTTGTACTCTTTAATTATACCTTGTTATTCATAATATCGCAGCCGGACTATTTTGCTTCTTGACAAGATATTACTTTACCGCTCACTCCCTTACTATCAGGTCCCATGAAGAAAAGATAAGCTCTCATCAGATCCTGAGGCTGAGGCAATAGATGTTTTATTTCACCCGGGTGAGTTTTTGTGCGCTGAGGCGAATGAACAGGACCAGGAATGAGTGTATTGATACGTAAATTTGGCCATAATTCCCATTCTTGGGATTGAATTTTAACTAATGCTTCTATACCCGCTTTTGCGACTGCAAATCCACCCCAGTAAGCAGATGGTTCATGACCATGTGTATCTGATGTCATAATAACGCTAGCATCAGAAGATGCTTTAAGCAATGGCAAGCAAGCTCGAGTAAGCGTTGCAGGCGCAAATAAATTAACTTGCATGGTTACTTGCCATTGCTCAAGCGTATGGTTCTCCAATGGCATTGGGCCAAAAGTAAAAGCAGCATTATGCAGTATTCCATCCAATCTCCCCAATTGTGATTCAATTGCGTCAGCAACGGCCTGAAAATCCTTCTCGACCGCTTTCTCAAAATCAAAAGGAAAAATGATTGGCTCTTCTCTACCTAGCGCTTGAATGTCATCGTAGACACGCTCTAGTTTCTCAACTTTACGACCATGCAAAACTACCGTGGCACCATGAGTTGCGTAAGCTATTGCAACAGCACGCCCAATCCCTTGTCCAGATCCGGTAACTAAAATGACTCGTTCGCTAAGCAAATCTTTATCAGCTTGATAATTCTTTAAATTATTCATCAGAAATGAGCAATAACTTGGAAAATGATTTATTTTATAACCACTTATGCAAAATAAGTTGCAATACCATGCTATTGTTTGTTAGACAGAAAGAGAAAAAGATCAGTTAATTTCTAAAAAATTCTTTGATGCAGGACTAATAAATAATGTATGAAGAGCTTATGTTTAAAACATGATCCATAAAAAATTAAACGCTACAGCACCAGATTACTGAAGCAAAATCTGCCACTGTAGCGATCCTATACAGTCAAAAAGAATAGAGTTACATTTCCATACCGCCCATACCGCCCATACCGCCCATACCAGCAGCGCCATGACCAGCAGCTTCTTCTTTCGGCAATTCCGCTACCATGGCATCAGTCGTCAGAATGAGACCAGCAATCAGAAGCAGCGTTTTGCAATGCAGAACGTGTTACTTTGGTAGGATCCAGCACACCCATGGCAACCATGTCCCCATATTCACCTGTAGCAGCGTTGTAACCAAAGTTGCCGTGACCTTCTTTCACTTTGTTTGCTACCACTGAAGGTTCTTCACCACAGTTAGCTACAATTTGACGCAATGGTTCTTCTAATGCACGTAAAACGATTTTAATACCTGCATCTTGATCGTGATTTTCACCTTTCACATTACTTAAGGTATCGATAGCTCGCATCAATGCAACACCACCTCCAGGGATGATCCCTTCTTCGACAGCCGCACGTGTAGCATGCAGCGCATCTTCGACACGGGCTTTTTTCTCTTTCATTTCCACTTCGGTAGCAGCGCCTACTTTAATGACTGCTACCCCACCCGCTAATTTTGCCACCCGCTCCTGGAGTTTTTCCTTATCGTAATCGCTCGTAGCTTCTTCGATTTGAGTACGAACTTGAGCCACGCGCGCCTCAATATTTTTCGCACTACCCGCACCATCGATAATGGTAGTATTTTCTTTTCCGATCTCGATGCGTTTAGCTTGCCCCAAATCTTCCAGTTTAGCCTTTTCGAGTGACAATCCAACTTCCTCAGCAATTACTGTACCGCCTGTGAGGATTGCAATATCTTCCAACATCGCTTTACGACGATCACCAAAGCCTGGTGCTTTAACTGCGCAGGTTTTAAGTATTCCACGTATATTGTTTACCACCAGTGTGGCCAGCGCTTCGCCATCTACATCCTCAGCAATAATCAACAACGGCCTGCCTGACTTAGCTACTTGTTCTAGCACTGGCAACAAATCACGAATATTAGAAATCTTCTTGTCGTGCAACAATATATAAGGATTTTCCAGTAATGCGATTTGTTTTTCCGCACTACTGATAAAATAAGGAGAAAGATAACCACGATCAAATTGCATACCTTCGACTACTTCAAGCTCGTTTTGTAACCCCGAGCCATCTTCAACCGTAATTACCCCTTCTTTACCAACTTTTTCCATTGCCTCGGCAATGATCTTACCTATTTCCGCATCAGAATTGGCTGAAATACTGCCAACCTGCGCAATTTCCTTGCCAGTGGAACATGGTTTGGAAAATTTTTTCAAATCTTCAATGGTTGCAGCAACCGCTTTATCGATACCGCGTTTTAAATCCATCGGATTCATGCCTGCTGCGACATAACGCATCCCTTCTTTTACGATGGACTGCGCCAATACGGTTGCTGTTGTGGTGCCATCACCAGCCACGTCAGATGTTTTGCTCGCTACTTCCTTGACCATCTGGGCGCCCATGTTTTCAAATTTATCTTTCAGTTCGATCTCTTTCGCTACTGAAACGCCATCTTTGGTGATCGTGGGCGAGCCATAAGAACGCTCCAGCACTACATTACGTCCCTTTGGACCCAAAGTAACTTTAACCGCATCTGCTAGAATGTTAACCCCATTGACCAAATTATGACGGGCCACATCACTAAATCTTACTTCCTTTGCTGCCATAATCTTTCTCCTAATTTACAGTTAATTATCTAATCGCTAGTAATCTTGAATCCAATTAACCTTCGATCACACCCATGATGTCTTCTTCACGCATTACCAGGTACTCTTCACCTTTTATCTTAACGGCTTGGCCAGCGTATTTTCCAAACAGTACTTTGTCGCCTACTTTTACTTCCAGCGCACGAATTTTCCCATCATCTCCCACCTTACCTTTTCCTACCGCAATGACCTCACCTTGATCTGGTTTTTCTGCAGCAGTATCTGGAATCACAATTCCAGAAGCAGTCTTGCGTTCTTCTTCCAGCCGCTTGACAATAACACGGTCATATAAGGGGCGAATATTCATAGTAGTTTCTCCTAATAGTGATTAAAAACATGAACATCAGTAAATTAATAATATTGACCTAGACACAATAAGTCCTACCGAAGTGTTGGCAATAGACATAAGCATTATTAGCACTCATCACCGACGAGTGCTAATAATAGAATCTATTAGAGGAAATTTCAAGTCAATGAGTGATAAAAATTTGTCAGAGCGTAGTCAGAAAGCTGTTTGGCACCCGTGCACCCAAATGAAGCAGCATGAAAGCCTTCCGCTTATATCCATTATAAAAGGACAAGGAGTCTGGCTATATGATTCCGATGGTAATCGCTATCTCGATGCGATCAGCTCATGGTGGGTCAACCTGTTTGGTCATTGCCATCCCTATATTAATAGCGCAATGAACGATCAACTCAGCAAACTTGAACATGTCATGCTTGCAGGTTTTACTCACGAGCCCGTGGTATTGCTATCAGAGCGCTTAAGTAAATTATCCCCAGGAAATCTGGGGCATTGCTTTTATGCCAGTGATGGTGCCTCGGCTACTGAAATTGCCTTGAAAATGAGTTTTCATTATTGGCAACAATGTGGCTTGACCAAAAAAATTGACTTTATTAGCCTGCAAAATGGCTACCATGGCGAAACACTGGGGGCGCTCTCAGTGACCGATGTTGCCCTTTTTAAACAAACCTACGCCCCATTACTGCGACATACCCAACATATGCCTTCGCCAGACTGGCGCAATGCATCGCCAGGAGAATCCCCCAAGGATTATGCATTAAAAGTAGCTAATGAACTGGAAAGCTATCTAGCTGAACATCATGCACACACTGCTGCTCTGATTCTTGAGCCACTTATTCAAGGCGCCGCAGGAATGGCCATGTATCATCCCACTTACCTAAAGCGTGCCCGAGAAATTTGTGATAAATATCAGGTACATCTGATTGCTGACGAAATTGCTGTTGGATTTGGTCGTACGGGAACCATGTTCGCTTGCGAGCAAGCCAGTATCACCCCTGATTTCTTATGTTTGTCAAAAGGATTGAGCGGCGGTTATTTGCCGCTTTCGGTCGTTTTGACAACGTCTAATGTATTCCAGGCCTTTTATCATGACAAGACTTCACAGGCTTTTCTGCATTCACATTCTCATACAGGCAATGCCTTGGCATGTCGCGCGGCTCTAGCGACACTAGATCTATTCGAGCAGAACAACATCATTGAAACCAATCGTGCCAAAGCTAACTATCTCAACCAATTGTCGCAATCGTTGCAATCTCACCCAAAAGTAAAAAATTTTCGCAACTGCGGCATGGTTTGGGCATTCGAAGTCGTTACAGATGATACTGACTTTACGAATACTTTTTTTAAAAAGGCTCTCGACAAACAACTATTACTTCGTCCGCTCGGCAATACCGTATACTTCATGCCTCCATATATCATCAATGAGGAAGAAATGATGTGGCTGGTAAAAAGTGTTGTACTCATTCTCGATACATTTTGAACCAAAAAAGAAAGGAAACTACCGTATGCAACTCACCTTTCTGGGCGGTGTCGGTGAAGTCACTGGTTCAAGCTATTTGATCGAAACAACTCATACACGCTTTCTTGTTGATTGTGGCATGTTCCAAGGAGGGCGTGAGGCAGATCGCAAGAATAGAGCTGCTTTCAATTTTGATCCAGAACAAATTGATTTCGTTTTGCTCACCCACGCTCACATTGATCACTCCGGCCTCCTGCCCCGCCTCAGTACTTGGGGATTCAGAGGCCCAGTCTTTGCCACTGAAGCCACTGCCGACTTGCTCAAAGTCATGCTCAAAGATAGTGCCTATATTCAGGAAAAAGAGGTTGAGTGGCAAAACAAAGCACAACGACGCAAGCGCCAGCTCTCCAGTCACGAGAACGCTCCGCTTTATACTGTAGCGCAGGCAGAAGCTTTTCTTAGGCAATTGCGTGATGTGAACTATGATGCTGAATTTTCTCCCCACCCAACAGTACGCTGCAGATTTCGTGATGCAGGACATATATTGGGCTCTGCCATTATTGAGCTATGGGTAGAATCCGGCACAAAACAGAAGAAGCTGGTATTTTCGGGTGATCTTGGGCAACCTGGCCATCCTATCGTGCGTGATCCAACGCCCATTCAACAGACCGATATCCTGCTAGTAGAATCCACCTACGGTAACCGTTTTCATCGGTCCATGCCCGACACCCTTGATGAATTGGTACACGCAATTAATGACACGCTGCAGCGTAAAGGCGGCAATATCATCATTCCTGCTTTTGCTGTAGGACGCACACAGGAATTAATTTTTCTACTGGTAGATCTTCACCGTCAAGGTAAGCTTGGAGAAATAAATATCTATGTAGACTCCCCCATGGCACTTGCAGCTACAGACATCACGCTGCAACATGGTCCATCTGCTGGACAAGGAGGCAAGCGAGACTTTGCAGTGGCTCAACACTAGTGGTCACAAATTAAAGATAAATTTTATCCAGGAAGCTGAAGATTCGATCACACTCAATACAATACAACAAGGTGCAATCATCATTTCATCCAGTGGCATGTGTGATGCAGGACGTATCAAATATCACCTCAAATTTAACCTGCCGAGGCCTGAATGTACCATTCTCATCACGGGCTTCCAGGCAGCGGGAACACTGGGGCGAAGATTGGTTGATGGCGTCAAGCGAGTACGTATCTTCGGTGAAGAGATACCTGTCCGGTCCGACATCTACACCATTGGCGGACTTTCCGCGCACGCGGATCAAGCAGGTTTACTGAACTGGTTAAGATATTTCAATAAAGCTCCAGAAAAAATATTTATCGTTCATGGTGAACCGAGTAATGCCGCTGCCCTGGCGAACGCTATCGAACAAAAGCTGAAGTGGCACGCCACTGTGCCAGAACGCTTAACCTCAATTCTACTTTAAAGCCGTGAGCTAACATGCCACATTCCAGAATTATACGTTGAACTGCCAATGGATTATCAACTATACATCCATGAAGCCAGAGGGTTAGTGCAATTTATCAACAAGTGAAGATCTATTTTACAACCTGCAATTTCAGGATGATCCAGCAAATTCTGCTTGAAATCTCTGAAGCTAGGCAGTTGGAAACTAATCCGGTTTATTTTTCCTGAAGCAAACTCAAATTCCATTGCACCACCTTTAGCCCAAGGGCTGCCTTCTTTAGTCGTAAACAGTAAAATCCCCACATTATTTACCTGTTGATTGGTAACCGGTCTGGCACAACTGAGCTCGTCAAGAGACAAGCCAGAAACACTTGAACCAGTTGATGTGCACTAACAACAAATCCCTCACTAGGCATAGTAGCCGGCATTGCTGCGACTACGACTAGCCTGTCTTCGGTTACTGTTGGCACACTTAACATTTGCTCAAGACCAAGATCGCCCAAATAATTTTGCAGTAATTCTAATTGGCGTTACAAAGTGAATTAATTATCCAATCCCATCCGGCGATTGATTTGACCACATCCGTAGTTTCCTCCATATGTCGAAGTGCATCAACCAAATGAGATTCGAGCGCGCCGATGCTGTCATATACGGTTATGAAAGTTCTTTTCGCGCAACTCATCCCACAGGTGCTCGACTGGATTGAGTTCAGGTGAATAAGGTGGCAGTAGCAGCAAGCGAAGATTCTCAGCTAACGTCAGCGAATGGCTGCGATGCCAGCCAGCACCGTCCATCACCATAACGATATTCTCATTGGGGTAGCGCCTGGCGATTTCATCAAGAAAGATTTGCATGCACTCAGTGTTGACATTCGGTAATACCAAGCTGTCAAACTTTCCGTTCAGCGGATAGACTGTCGCATAAGCGTAGGTGTACTCGCAGGTAAGCATAGCCTTGACTAGCGGACGCACTGGACAAGGCACAGCAAACTCTGTTATCGCTTGACCCGGCACCCCGAGGAGTTTTTTTTCCAGTCTTCCCGGACTAAGAGATCTCCTTTCGGGTGGGTGGTATCGGGCGCAATCTTACGCCAACCATGGCGCGCAAGCATTCGGTATATGGCCGAAAGCGAAAGCGGGACACCCATCTTCTGGCGCAACTTATCGGCAAACGGCGGAACCACCAATACTCCACCAACGCCGGCACTGTCAAATACCTCCTGCAACAGCACCTTCTCTTCTTCAAGCGATCGGTTCGCCCGATTACGCAGATGACGCTTGGCAACGGGCGCAGCCATTCTTCCAGTGGCTCGCTTGCAGTAATTTGTACGCAGTGTGCAGGTCTTGCCTTTTGATCGACCAATAGCAATGGCCGTCTGCTCCAGACTCAGACCCAATTCGAATGGCAGCAGTAAAGCCTGTGCGCTACGCAGTTCATCGGCTGTTTTAGCGATCCGTACCGCATTTCGGGCCAATTCAAGATGCTCTTCACCACTTGCTGGTCTTGCCATAATTGTCATCCATTTACGTGAGCCTGGATGACTTATTATTACATATTATAACGCGAAATAGAATAATACCAGCCAGTACCATTTTTTGCTGTTGCCAGCAAAGGATAAATCTGCTGCTCCCTTTCGGCTTCATTTGAATTTTTTAATACTGAAACCAATTGTCGTTCAATTGATTTGAGATGTGTAAACAACTGTTCTTTTTTCTGACTGGACTCGATAGTTTGCTGCCAGTCAGAAGGTAGATTGACAGAAAGTCCCATTGCTTTCATTACGGCATAATCATCATCGGTCAGACAGTTACGAAAATCCTTGCTACTGTAATTGCTTATCACTTCTGAGTTTAAGTAGCCGCTTAAGGCCTTTTTTTGATCCAGATTGTAATTTTTCCAGTCATTGCTGTTGTGCAAGAAATAATAAATCAAAGCATTACGATCGAATTTATTAAACCCTAAATTTTTCATCACCAGTTTTAATTTGCGGCAATTGCTTTCACCATCAGCATAATTGTTCCAATCAGGTTTTAACTTAGGTTTAGACTGGTAATTAGATGCTGAATTAAATCCAGTAATTTTATTTCGCCGGTCGTTGTTTTTATAGGCGAGTAGCCGATTTCATCAAATGACAAATCACGTGCATTGGGCACACCATCTCCTTTTATTCTTAGAACCTGTTCAAAGTCTTTTGGTTTGACGGAAAAAGTGTGATACTTGCAGGATGAGAACACGTTATCCAAGCGATATCAGTCGCGAACAATTCGAGCAGATCCGCTCGCTGCTGGAAAGTGCGCGCAAGAAGACCAGTCCGCGTCGAATCGATTTATACGAAGTATTTTGTGCGGTGTTGTATTTACTCAAGAGTGGTTGCCAGTGGCGCATGTTGCCAAGCGAATTTCCGAAGTGGCGTACGGTCCATTCGTACTTTGCTATTTGGAGCGAGCCGGATAAAGATGGAGTGAGCCTGCTGGAGCAGGCACTTAAAAAATCAGGTTGGCGCGGCCCGTATGAGACAGGGGCGCAACGCCTGCACGTCCTATTTGATCATAGACGCGCAGAGTGTGAAGAACACGGATACGGCGAACCAAAAGGGTTATGACGCGGGCAAGAAGGTTTCGGGTATCAGACGCCATATTGCGGTGGATACGCAGGGGTTGCCACATGCAATTGCAGTCACTACGGCGGAGGTCACTGATCGCAAGGGAGCGTTGCAGGCGATGGATCGGTGTAAGACGAACCTGGATAGAGTGCAAAGTGTATTGGCTGACGGCGGTTATGTGGGACAACCGTTCGCTGAAGCAGTGAAGACCACCATTGGCGCAACTGTGCAGATTGCTCGGCGCAGTCAATTACACATGTTTTCTGTGATGCCGAAACGCCGGGTGGTAGAACGCTCTTTCGCATGGTTGGAAAAATGCCGGCGGCTATGGAAAAATTGTGAACGCAAGCTCAACACTAGCCTACAGTTCGTCCCTCTTGCTTTCTTGGCATTGTTACTACAAAGACTTTGAACAGGCTCTAAGTAACAATGAAGGAATAATTTCAGGATAAATATTCAGCTCTCCTAAAGGTTGGGTATCTGAACTTAAAATATTGATGCCGTCTTCTGCAACCACATAAACTTTAAACACGGTTTGATTGAGTGAACCCGACTTACCAGAATAGGTGACTATGGCAGGCAAAGAATATGATTCAGAGCTGTTTTTTACTTTGTTTAAAACGGCATGTTGCTGCTGATTATGGCCACCAAGCCATTGAGCTGAAAACTGCCCCATTAAAGCCACACCGGCGCCCACACCAGTCAGAGACAGTAAGTTACCAGCAGCTGTGGCCTCACCAATTAAACCTGAAACATCTACATCTACATCACTGTTAGTGCTCGAATAAAAACTGTAATCGACTAGTTGTTTAGTCCCACGGTGTGCTGGAATGGATTAACATTAAAACGTTCTGGCTCTTTTGTCCATATTTTGCAGATGTATTCATAGGGCGTAAGCCCCTTCAAAATCTTAAGCCACTTTGCGAAGTTATAGGCCATCAGGAAGCTGTGCTATATGGGTTTTCAGCTGGCTATGGGAGACGTAGCAGTATCGTTTCACCGTAGCTTCCTTGATGGTTCTGTTCATGCGCTCGACCTGTCCATTGGTCCAGGGATGATTGACTTTCGTCAATCGATGTTCGATACCATTCTCACTGCAGACGCGATCAAAAATAGGCATGAAGGCGTATTTATCGCAGGCGCGGTTGGTGAACTGGATACCGTTGTCGGTCAAGACAGTATGGATTCTGTAAGGGACGGCTTTAAGCAGGTTGCGTAAAAAATCCGCCGCGATCATCTTTGTGGAACGCTCATGCAGCTCGGTGTAAGCGTACTTTGCTGTGCGATCAATGGCAACGAACAGATACAGCCTGCCTTCCTCCGTTTGAACTTCCGCAATATCGATATGAAAGTAGCCGATAGGATATTTTTTAAACGTCTTCTTCGCGGGTTTATCGCCTTCAATCTCCGGCAAGCGGGATATGCCGTGGCGTTGGAGACAGCGATGCAGGTTTGACCGAGTCAGGCCGGGAATGGTCGGCTGCAAGGCATAAAGGCAATCATCCAAAGACAGAAGCGTATATCGGCGCAAGGCGACAACGGCGGCTTCCTCTTCCTTCGTCAGGACTGTCGAGGCCGGCTCCTTTGGTCCCATCGCCGCATCGTGGACAGATGACCGCTTCTTTCACTTCGCCACGGTCTTCTCGTTAATTTCGTGGCGTTTTGCCAATGCTTTCAGGCTCTCTTGACTATGTTGTATCGCTCGACGCACCGCCTCTATCGTACGGGCGCTTCCATGCAGTACCTGTCCCATAATTCGTCCCTCGATAATTGACTATATATTATTCTAATTGGCGTTAACAGGCTGTTGAAAAACGTATTCGAGGCAGTCGATGATAGGCAAAAACAGGCGAAAAAAGCTGAGTTTATACCTAATAAATGAGCATTTTGAGCCTGTTTCTAACACCGCAGCGGCAACGTCGATAGTTTTCCAACAGCCTGTTAAGGTGTACTACTCTGCGTATATATGTGAGGATTATGAATTTCCAAGAACCATTCTGGTTTTTGCAATTTTACAAAACCATTTTGTTCATACAGACCGTGTGCGTCTAGAGTTGCCAGCATCCAACGGCGCAGTCCCTGTAACTCAGGATGCAAAAGGATACAAGAAATCAGCCACTTGCCGAGGCCACGTCCTCTGTAATCTGGCACAACAAACACATCAGCTAAATAGGCAAACGTAGCGTAATCCGTAATGGCGCGAGCGAAACCAATCTGCTTTGCATTGTGATACAACCCAAAACAGAGCGAATGATTTACTGATTTTTCTACGGTCGATCTAGGGATATGCTTTGCCCAGTAAGACGCTTTGCATAAAAAATCATGGATCATTTCTATGTCCAGGTCTTCTTGATTATCCGTCACTGTGAATTCATCTTGCTGCCATTTCATTAGTCATTCTCTCTTTGATCAACCTGGTTTGCCATCCACCCTTGGCCGCCAGTAAATAGGAGCAAAGCGTGCTGCCCATAGCGTAAAACAGATGAGCCATACCGCTGCTGCAAATAGATAAAGCATCGGCGCAAGAGTGGAAGCGGCCGGTATGATGTCAGGCAGTATTCTGAACAAGGTAGTGATCTGAAAACCAAGAAAGAGCAGCCAGGTAAAATGATCCAACACCAACGGGCGACCCGAGTGTCCTAACGTCACACGTGAAGCCATGCCCAGCACCATGCTGGCAAAATAACCAATCACTAGCGCATGAAGGGGCGCAAGCCCAAACCAGATGCGCTCCCCCACGTTCAACCACATCATCAGGCTCTGCGCTGCAAATAGCAACATCGCTACGGTCAGCCAGGCAAACGAGATATGCAGCACCGCCAGCAGACTGATGCTGAAGCTGCGCAACAATCCCCAGGCCCATGACAGGTAGAGTGCACACCCAGCCAATGGCAGATCCACGCACCATACATACTGCGGCATCCCCATGAGCTGCAACAAGCCATGACCCGCTGTACAAACAAGCATCAGCCAGAGTAATGCATAGGGTCTGATGATCACATAGTTTTCCAGCACCCGGCTAGAGAAAAAAGGAATCATGCGGTGCGAAACAGTTAACAGGATCGGCAACAGGAAGAACCAGATGCCTGCCTGACGCGAAACATCAAGAAATAACGAATGATCAGTCAGAAGCCACACAAGATAAGCAACCATACCCAGCCAGCCAAAGATAAATGCGACACTGGCCACTCGCGCATGGCGCTTATCTTGTGCCTGTGTCTGCAGCAAAACCCGTAACAGCGCCATAATCGCAATCCCCCATCCTGTCAGCATCGCTGCAATCCCCGCTACCAGTACAGGCTTACCGATGTACAAGCCAGCATAGAACAGAGCCACACCCCCAGCCATAAATATGCACGTTGCAAGATAATTGGCGCGGTTTGATTTTTTCACCATTCATCCAATTTGGGAAGGTAGTAAACAAAAAACCAAAAATAAAGAAAGGAAAAAAACCATACACCATCAAGAAAGCATGGGCCCAGATTGGCGCCATACTCAATACCGGTGCATTGCCAATAACGCCATAGCGTCCCATCAGATCAAGCGTCCACCATAAGAGGGTAAGCACGCCCTGCAACGCACCTACCAGAAACAAGCTGCGATGGGGTGCTTCAGACAAATGATGCCAGATAGTTGCTTGTTTATTCATACATTTTCCTTGTAATTTAATTTAATCTCTGTTTTTCTTATAGATGAATAACCTTTAAGTTATATCAGCCTTTCTCTCTTATCGTTTTTATCATGCTACATATTTGTTATGATGTGCTCATTATTTGTATAAAGAACCTGTAAGTACTCTATTTAATGCTCAACATTGATTTGCATTGTCACTCCACAGTTTCAGATGGTCTTTTGACGCCTGCTCGCTTGGTAGAGCATGCAATTTTACGAGGCGTCAACGTACTTGCGTTAACTGACCATGATGACGTAACAGGATTGGCGGAAGCTCGCATTGCAGCGCGTGGAAAAAATATCACACTTATTAACGGCGTGGAAATCTCTGTCACGTGGCAAAGTAGAACCTTACATATCATTGGCCTCAGAATCGATCCCGAATATCCTCCATTGGTGCAAGGTTTGGCATCGATTCGAGCAGGACGAGAGGAGCGTGCGCGTAACATTGCCATTCAACTGGAGCGCTGTGGCATTCTTGGTAGTCTCGAAGGTGCCCATACTTATGCCGGAGGACGACTGATTGGTCGCACCCATTTTGCGCGCTTTCTTGTTGAAAAAGGATATGCTAAAGATGTTCGGTCAGTGTTCAAGAAATATCTTGTAAAAGGTAAACCAGGTTATGTCCCTCACCAGTGGGCAGCCTTAAATGATGCAGTCAGCTGGATACGCGGTAGTGGTGGTCAAGCAGTCATCGCCCACCCAGCGCGCTACCAGTTAGGTAAGAACGTTCTGGATGCATTGTTACATGAATTTCGTGACCTTGGCGGGGCAGGTTTAGAAATTATCTCACCCAGCCATACATCCGATCAGATAAAACTGTTTGCACATCATGCCCAACGAATGAATTTATTGGCTTCATGTGGTTCTGATTATCATGGACCTGGCGAGAGTTATTTTGATCTCGGCCAATTACCGCCATTACCAGCTGGATGTATCCCCATCTGGCACGATTGGAATATTGAGCAAAAAATAAATCGTCATTGAGCGATCAAGCTAAGCTTGCACTACATTACAATAAAATATCAAAAAAACAAAAGAATTGGATCTCAATAAATCATGGCACAATTTTTTTCTATTCATCCACAAAACCCTCAACCAAGATTGTTACGACAAGCTGTTACGATTCTGCGTGATGGTGGTATCATCGCTTATCCGACAGACTCGTGCTATGCACTCGGTTGTCAGATCGGTAACAAAGATGCCATGGAACGTATGCGGGCCATACGGCAAGTTGATGAGCATCATCATTTCACGCTGGTATGCCGGAATCTGGCTGAAATTTCGAACTACGCCAAAATAGACAATATCCAATACCGCTTGCTCAAGGCGAGTACACCGGGCAGTTACACATTCATACTTAAAGCCAGTCGTGAAGTACCCCGCCGTTTGCAGCACCCCAAACGTCAGACCATCGGCCTGCGGATTCCGGATCATCCGATAGCCCACGGCTTGCTGTCAGAATTGGATGAGCCGTTGTTGAGTTCCACTCTGATTTTGCCTGGGGATGAGCTACCGCTAAATGATGCCGAGGAAATCCGGCAACGCCTGGAACATCAGGTAGACTTGGTGATCGATGCTGGCCCTTGTGGTGTAGAGATGACAACCGTAATTGACTTAACCGGTGATGTGCCTGAATTAATTCGCACAGGGAAGGGCGACCTCGCACCATTTGGGATAGCACATGGATAGCTTAAATAGTATCATTCTAGGGATCGCCATTTACGCACTTCCCGTCATTTTTGCTATTACCTTACATGAAGCGGCACATGGTTATGTTGCCAAGCACTATGGTGATTTGACCGCTTATATGGAAGGACGCATCACACTCAATCCAATTAAGCATATCGATCCAGTGGGAACCATTATTGTGCCACTGACGCTATTTATCATCGGCAAAGTGACTATGGGCACGGGCTTTCTGTTTGGCTGGGCCAAACCGGTACCCGTTAATTTCAGCCAGCTACGACACCCTAAGCGCGACATGCTGTGGGTTGCAGCAGCGGGACCTGGTGCTAATCTTTTCATGGCTTGTTGCTGGGCGTTGATCATCAAGCTGGGGTTGGCTTTCCCAGAAAACATTTATGCTAAGCCAATGATTCTGATGGGTATGGCTGGGATCGAAATCAACCTCATTCTGATGGTATTGAATCTCTTGCCCTTACCACCGTTGGATGGTGGACGCATGGCTGTCAGTTTACTGCCGCATCGTCTTGCTTACCAATTCTCGAAGATTGAGCCTTATGGGTTTATGATTCTATTGTTATTGTTGATGACTGGCGTACTAAGTGCGATCATCTTGCCATTTATCATCCTTATGAAGCAACTCATTGTTTGGGTATTTGGATTGTATGTCTGATCAGGCCATTCAAAGCCAAAAGGTTTGCCTTTCATAAATCAATAACACGTAAATGCTCTCATTTTATCTCCGACTAACTCTGTATTAATTTAGGATTTGTAGCATGTTTGCTGATCGCGTTTTATCGGGAATGCGCCCGACCGGTAATTTGCATTTAGGGCACTATCATGGTGTGTTGAAAAATTGGATCACCTTACAGCAGCAATACGAGTGTTTGTTTTTCGTTGCTGACTGGCATGCGTTGACCACTCACTACGATTCCCCCGAACTAATCGAACAGCATACCTGGGACATGATTATCGACTGGCTGGCTGCTGGCGTCGATCCTACGCACGCAACCCTGTTCATTCAGTCGAAGGTACCCGCCCATGCCGAACTCTATCTGTTGCTTTCGATGATTACACCGCTAGGTTGGCTGGAACGTGTTCCCACCTATAAAGACCAACAGGAAAAATTGAGCGAAAAAGATTTGAGTACCTATGGTTTCCTAGGGTATCCCCTGCTGCAAAGTGCAGATATTCTCATTTATCGTGCCAATCTGGTTCCTGTCGGTGAAGATCAGGCACCCCATCTCGAGTTCACCCGGGAAATCTCGCGTCGCTTCAATCATATTTTTGGTAAAGAATCTGGTTTTGAAGAAAAAGCAGAACTAGCCATCAAAAAGCTTGGCTCCAAAAAATCCAGGCTCTATAGCGAATTACGCACTCGCTTTCAGGAACAGGGCGATGAAAGTGCGCTGGAGGAAGCCAGATCATTGCTGGATGAGCAGCAAAATCTCAGTATGGGTGACCGGGAGCGCTTATTCGGTTACCTGGAAGGAGGCGGCAGAGTTATCCTGTCAGAGCCCCAGACCCTCCTTACGCAAGCATCGAGAATGCCGGGGCTGGATGGTCAGAAAATGTCCAAATCCTATAACAACACCATCAGTTTACGCGAAGACGCTGACAGCATCGTGAAGAAAATCCGCACCATGCCGACTGATCCAGCGCGGATACGGCGCAGCGATCCGGGCGATCCAGCCAAGTGCCCGGTGTGGTCATTTCATACCGTTTATTCCAACGATGAGGTCAGGAACTGGGTGCAATGGGGCTGCAAAAGTGCGGGTATTGGCTGTCTCGAATGCAAACAACCCGTGATTGACGCTATTCTGGCCGAGCAGGCCCCTATTTGCGAGCGCGCTAAAATGTATGAGGAAGATCCGGCACTGGTCAGGCATATTATTGAGGATGGCTGCGAAAAAGCAAGCAAACTCGCAGAAGATACCATGCGCGATGTTAGGGAAGTGATGGGACTGAATAATTCTTAAGGAATACCTAAAAGAGTGTACCTTTCACTTCTTCAAAACTGAGAGGTTGCGAAGCAATCGTAGCAAGTGGCTCAAACGCAAGGCGGACGGAACCCAAAAACGAGAAAACGAGCTTGTGAGTTTCGCTAAAATGAGCTTGCGAGTTTTGGCGAAGCCACATATCAGGTAGATAGGCGAAGATTGAGTATCGCCCAGCACAACGATTGGGACGCACAGTAGATTTATTAGCGAAACTTCGTTTTCACAACTTCTGAAAAAACTTATCTCCACTCATGAAGATATTGAACGATACGGATAATACGCAGCCCATTGCCAAAGTTTGCGGCCAACCGTTATTGGAAATACCCCGCGATCTTTATATTCCGCCCGAGGCGCTGGAAGTCTTTCTCGATACGTTTGAAGGACCGCTCGATTTATTGCTCTATCTCATTCGCAAGCACAATCTCGATATCCTGGATATCCCGATGGCAGAGCTTACCCAGCAGTATATGGCTTATGTGGAAATGATGCGCGCCGATCAATTCGAGCTGGCAGCAGAATACCTGCTCATGACCGCACTGCTGATCGAGATCAAGTCGCGCATGTTGCTGCCATCCCCTGTCACAGAAATCGAAGAGGAAGCCGATCCACGCGCTGAACTTGTGCGCCGCCTGCTGGAATACGAGCAGATGAAAAAGGCCGCCGATGCGCCTTGACGAATTACCGCAAGCTAATCGGGATTTCGCGCTGGTGCAGGTATCAATCGATCAGGTAGCAGCCAAGCAGCTCCCTCATGTCAACATGGATGATTTACGGCATGCCTGGCTCACACTGCTCGAACGCGCCAAGGTTAACCGCCATCATCATATCGGCCATGAACAAATATCAGTGCGTGCCTGCATGAGCCAGATCCTGCGCACGCTACAGGGTGGCAAGGTAGTTCGCTTTGATGAACTATTCAGTCAAACGGCCAGTATCATGGAAATCGTCGCCAATTTTCTCGCCTTGCTGGAGCTTGCCAAGGAAACGCTTGTCGCTATCGACCAATCTGAAAGCTTTGCAACGATTTATGTCAAATCAGCCCAACCCGCCGCTGCCCTCTGAAATACTCACCTCCTTCAGCGAGCCAAATATCATCAAAATCCTGGAAACAGCGCTGCTGACCACGCAAGAACCCCTTGCCTTGTCTGAATTAAAAAAATTGTTTGAGGGCGAAATCAGCGGCAAACTGCTGCAAACGTCACTCGAGAATTTACGCGAAAAATGGCGTGACAGCGGCATCGAGCTGGTTCAGGTCGCGGGAGGCTGGCGCTTTCGCAGCAAACCGGAAATGCAGGTCTTTCTCGACCGACTCAACCCGCAAAAACCACCTCGCTACTCACGTGCCGTGCTGGAAACGCTGGCGATCATCACCTACCGGCAACCCGTAACACGCGGCGATATCGAGGAAATCCGCGGCGTGGCGGTTTCCACTCATATCCTGAAAGCACTGGAAACACGCGGCTGGATCGAAGCCGTCGGCCAACGCAACGTACCCGGCCGACCCACGCTCTACGCCACCACGCAAATCTTTCTCAACGACCTCAACCTGCAATCGCTTGAGCAACTGCCGCCATTGGATGAGTTAGCGGCACTCACTGACCTGATCGAGCCCCAAGATCAGGAACCAGCTACCGAATCAGAAACGATAGAAGCGTTGGATTCCGAGCAAGGAGAGTCATCTCAAGACTTCACATCTCCGCCATCAGCGCATTGAGCAACGCAGTCTGCTTGCCAGAAGCAGCATCGATCTGCTGCTCCAGCGTATCGCACAATGCCATAAGCCGATCGATCTTTGCGACGATGCGGTGTTGTTCGGCAGCGGGTGGCAGGGGAATAAAAGTTTCTTTTATCTTGCCTACATTCAGGTTTGGTTGAGCAGCTCCTTCAGCAAGAGAACGTATTTCGTCATAAATTTTTACGAAATAGTATTTGATAAATTTTTTTGTAGCCAGCGATGTTTCATAGAAAACCATTGCTGCTAACGCTTGATTAGTTGCTCCTGCTAGCGCAATTTCGCTGATTTGACCTCGTGTTTTACCTTGACCATACAAAGCTACAATTAGGCTTCCGGCAGGAAATATTTTGCAATTAGTTTCTCTTAGTGCCTTCTCAGTTATGTATGTTTCGGGATTCTCAGCAACACTATTATTAGTTGATGAGCTGGTATACCACGGAATATTGCCACCATAAAATTCAGAATTTGTTTTTGCTGGTGTAGACCCTGTTCCTACCTCAACAATATCAATTACTCTTACCCACTCCCACCGTTCCGGCAGCTCATAATTCTAATTAGCGTTACAAAGTGAATTAATTATCCAATCCCATCCGGCGATTGATTTCACCACATCCGTAGTTTCCTCCATATGTCGAAGTGCATCAACTAAATGAGATTCGAGCGCGCCGATGCTGTCAAATACGGTTATGAAAGTTCTTTTCGCGCAACTCATCCCACAGGTGCTCGACTGGATTGAGTTCAGGTGAATAAGGTGGCAGTAGCAGCAAGCGAAGATTCTCAGCTAACGTCAGCGAATGGCTGCGATGCCAGCCAGCACCGTCCATCACCATAACGATATTCTCATTGGGGTAGCGCCTGGCGATTTCATCAAGAAAGATTTGCATGCACTCAGTGTTGACATCAGGTAATACCAAGCTGTCAAACTTTCCGTCCAGCGGACAGACTGTCGCATAAGCGTAGGTGTACTCGCAGGTAAGCATAGCCTTGACTAGCGGACGCACTGGACGAGGCGCCCATGCGCGACGACAGTCGCTGATGCGGCCAAATCGTGCTTCGTCTTGAAACATCAGCCGCATGGGGCGAGGCACAGCAAACTCTGCTATCGCTTGACCCGGCACCCCGGGGAGTTTATTTTCCAGTCTTCCCGGACTAAGAGATCTCCTTTCGGGTGGGTGGTATCGGGCGCAATCTTACGCCAACCATGGCGCGCAAGCATTCGGTATATGGCCGAAAGCGAAAGCGGGACGCCCATCTTCTGGCGCAACTTATCGGCAAACGGCGGAACCACCCATACTCCACCAACGCCGGCACTGTCAAATACCTCCTGCAACAGTACCTTCTCTTCTTCAAGCGATCGGTTCGCCCGATTACGCAGATGACGCTTGGCAACGGGCGCAGCCATTCTTCCAGTGGCTCGCTTGCAGTAATTTGTACGCAGTGTGCAGGTCTTGCCTTTTGATCGACCAATAGCAATGGCCGTCTGCTCCAGACTCAGACCCGATTCGAGTGGCAGCAGTAAAGCCTGTGCACTACGCAGTTCATCGGCTGTTTTAGCGATCCGTACCGCATTTCGGGCCAATTCAAGATGCTCTTCACCCCTTGCTGGTCTTGCCATAATTGTCATCCATTTACGTGAGCCCGGATGACTTATTATTACATATTATAACGCGAAATAAAATAAGGTACTTCTTCCGGGTTGATTGGGGGTAGCGGTTTGGCTGCCTTGATCTTCCCTTCCTTAACCAGCCGCTGTTTTTCAGCGTCGATTGCCTTGAGTAGCTCGCTAGCAGACGGATCTTTCGGGTCTTGCGGCACCAGTCTGCCCATCACCGCAAGCTGCAGGATGGCTTTGCGCAGTTCCGTGACGTTTTCCTTGATTGAATAGAGTTCACTGAAATAGCGGGTGATGAACTTCCAGGTATTGGTAAAAACCTCGCCCTCACACCCGCTACCGCCGCCCCTGCATGGAAATGATGAGGCTGCATCGAGCAAACGCTTGAGGGCAGCAATATGGATAGCCCGCCGCTTCTGCTCGTGCCCGCTACGTAATTTCTCCAGCTCATCGCAGCGCGCCATGAGCTGGTCAATTCTGGCAACGATGCGGTGTTTTGTTCAGGAAAGGGGGTAAGGGGATAACAATATCCTTTATGTCCCTTAGCGAAATATTATTCATCGCAGCCCCTCGCGCCCGAGATTTGATGTTATTTGTCACAACGGAATTCAGTGCTTTGATAAGAAAGCTTGGAAGAAAAAATCTATGGTAGCCTCTAATTATTGAGAGAGCCTGATTAATATTTGCCGGTAAATCGCTAGCTTTAACAATACATGCTTCTCCTATCGTTCCAGCGATGGAAAAAAGGATGTCATTGGCTTCAAGTTGAGATCGCTTTTGGAACTCGTGTGCCTCGTTAGAAATAAACTGCATTTTTTCGTTGAAATGAATACTTCCATTCTTAACGTTTTCAATCTTGACAAACGGAATTCCAGTGTCTTGGAATAAAAATCCATAGGTAGTTGGTATTGCGCCCTTCGTGACTAAAGTCGCAGCATCATCAATTGTCAAAACAGCCCACCCCTGCGGCAATTCATAAGGTACTTCCTCCGGTTTGATCGCTGGCAGCGGTTTGGATGCTTTGATCTTGCCTTCTTCCACCAGCCGCTGTTTTTCGGCTTCGATTGCTTTGAGTAGTTCACTGGCAGGTGGGTCGTTCGGGTCTTGCGGCACCAGCTTGCCCTGCATCGCCAGCGTCAGGATTAGTTCGCGCAGTTTCTTGATACCATCGGGTGCGGCAAAGGCTGCATCGAAATAGCGTTCCAGCAGCGCTGCGGGCATGGTTTTTCCCTGTTTCCATTTCACTCGTGAGTGAGAAGGCAGGATGACTGCGCGGAAGGTTCATGCCTCGCTCCCACCTTGCGTGCATAACGGGTTCAATTTATCCAGTTGCCATTGCAATGGATTGTTTTGGATATAGGCCCGGATTTGATTCCAATCCGGTTCGTTGCGAACGATGTGTTCCCAATAATTGCGTTGCCATAATTTACCGTCAAAGGGCGGCCAGCCGTGTTGTTTCACGCCGGTGACATAGGCATGCGTGGTGATCGATTTGAATGCCTGAACAATGCGCCCCACCGTATCGGGCAATGTGCCGCAGGAGCGGATGGTGGGTTTATGGGATTGATTAATAGGGCGAATACAAGATTCGCCCCTACGATTGATATTCCGCGACGCGTAGGGGCGATCCTTGTGATCGTCCCTATCCAATATTCCATCGCCACCGTTCAACACCAAAATCCCATGAATATGATTGGGCATGACGACAAATTCATCCAATGCCAATGTATCGAATCGATTCGGTAATTGATGCCATGTGGTGTGCACCATCTGCCCTGCCCCATTCAATTGCATTTTTCCATCGATAACCTTACCAAACAGGCATAAATGATGCTGGGTACAGATGGTCATAAAATATGCACCCGCCCGGGCATAATCGTATCCCTGCATACGGATGGAACGGCGATGAAGACGATTTGCCTTGTCATTCATGTTCCCTTGCTTTCTCCCAGCGCCTTGATCAATTCCTGTTTCAACGCGGTCTGGGCAGCTTCGAGCTGTTGCACGATCTGCTGGTATTCCTGCATCAATTCTTCGGGGTCACCATGGTTGATTGCCACTTCATGCGGATTCTTGCAGTCGAGGTTGTAATTACGCGCAGCGATCTCTTCCGTAGACACCTTCCAGGCGTATTCGGTGGTCATGCGCCCTTTACGTTCTAAACCGCCCCACCAGGCCTTTTCCCGCTCAAATTCCTGAATAGTTAGTGGCTTGGAGCGGGAATAGGATTTGTAGCCTGATGGGTAAGGATGCTCAAAAAACCAGATGTCACGGGTCGGGCCGCCTCTGTCTAAAAATAGGATATTGGTGGCAATGCTGGTGTAAGGGCTGAACACCCCCTTGGGCAGGCGCACAATGGTGTGCAGGTTGAACGCTCCCAGCAATTCCTGCTTGAGCGTGGTCTTCACGCCTTCACCAAACAAAAAGCCATCAGGCAGCACCACGGCCGCCCGGCCGGTGTCGTGCTTGAGCAGATGCATGATCAGTGCCATGAACAGATCAGCCGTTTCGCGCGTCTGGTATTTGCGTGGAAAGTTGTGTTCGATGCCGTCTTCTTCCATGCCGCCGAATGGTGGATTGGTGACGACGATATCGACCCGATCCTTGGGGCTGTAATCCTTGAGCGGACGGCTGAGGGTATTATCATGACGAATGTGAATAGGCACATCGATGCCATGCAGCATCATGTTGGTCATCGCCAGCATGTGCGGCAGCGGTTTCTTTTCCACGCCGTGGATGCTCGCCTGCAAAGTTCTAAGATCATCTGCGTTCCTGACCTGCTGCTTGAGATGTTCGATCGCACAGGTGAGAAAACCACCGGTGCCACAGGCCGGGTCGAGAATGATCTCGCCCAGTTGCGGGTTGAGCACATCCACCATGAACTGGGTCACGGCACGCGGGGTGTAATATTCGCCTGCGTTACCGGCAGATTGAAGATCAGACAGGATCTTTTCGTAGATGTCATTGAACAAATGGCGATTCGTGGAAGAATTGAAATCCACATCGGCTTCAATGGTGTTGATCACCTGCCGCAGCAAGGTGCCAGATTTCATGTAGTTGTAGGCATCTTCAAACACTGATCCGACCACCTTGCCATGCGGCGATACGCCTGCGGCGGTGGCCAACTTCTTGAGCGATGGGAAATAGCTCGTTATTAACGAAATCGATCAGCTCCTCGCCAGTGATGCCTTCCGCATCTTTGGCCCAGTTTGTCCAGCGCAATCGGCTTGGGCAGCGGCGATTTATAGCCCGGTACCGTCAATTGCCATTCCTGTTCCTTGTCGTCGAAGATTTTCAGAAAAATCAGCCAGACCATCTGACTGATGCGCTGTGCATCGCCATCGACACCCACGTCCTTGCGCATGATGTCCTGGATGGTTTTGACAAGTGTTCCAATAGCCATGACTTCGTTTCCGGTGAGGTTGTATTAAACGCTGTAGAGCGCCTGTTCCAGCTCATGCACTGCCTGCTGATAACATTCCAGATCACCGAAGGCGCGAATGATCTCTATCGGTGTGCCGAATTGCGTGAAAGGTGAGACAGTAAGAATTTGCGTTTCTTCAATTTGTGTCAAGCCTTCATCCGCGTATTTATCCAGCAGCGCTTCCAGCACGCGCCGCGCCTGTTCACCATAGTGCGTAAAGTAGTCGCGCTTCTTGACTTGCTCCGCGCGTTCCTTGCGCGTCAGCGGCGGCTTGTCCCAGGCAATATGACAGATCAGGTCGAACGGATCACACTCCCTGCCGATTTCCTCGGTCAGTGCATCAAAGAAAATACCTTCACTAGCCAACTCGTCGATAATCGCCTGTTTCTTCTCTGTACTGTTCCAGCGCCGCAGAAAATCATCGAGCGAAGCAAAGGAGTTGGCTAATGTCTTGTGCGTGTAATCCTTGAGTGATTCCGTGATCAGTTTGCCGTTCGCGTCGAAATATTGCACCTGCTCAGCAACGACGCTGACTTCGACATTGGCAACGACATAACGGCGAATACTCTCCCATTCTTCTCCCTCATTAATTCCAGTCCAGGTTTGATCAGCCCCTGCTTCCGCGTATTTGAAATCATTTTCTAGTTTAGCGTCATCGGGCATTTCTGGCGGCACCGGAGATTCTCCAGCTTGAGGAGTATAAATTTGCACGGCATCGCCATCAAAATCCGGGTCGGCAAATAATTCGGTGGCCTTCTTGAAATCGATAATGGTGAAGTAGTATTTGCCATAATCCTCGTTGATGCGCGTACCACGCCCGATGACCTGCTTGAACTCGGTCATCGACTGAATGCGTTGGGCGAGCACGATCAGCTTGCAGGTCTAAGCATCAACGCCGGTGCTCATCAGCTTGGAAGTAGTCGCGATCACCGGATACTTCGATTCAGGGAAAATAAAGTTATCGAGCTCGTTCTTGCCTTCTTCACTGTCACCGGTAATACGCATAATATACTTGGCATTCTGCACCACTAAATCGGCATTTTCATTGACCAATGCTTGGCGCATGCGCTCGGCATGATCGATGTTTTCACAGAAAACGATGGTTTTATTAAAACGGTTGGTCTGCTGCAAAAACTCGGTAATCTTTCTGGCTACCAACTGGGTACGTTTTTCCAGTACCAGCGTTCGGTCAAAATCCCGTTGGTTATAGATGCGATCTTCGATTTCATAGCCGTGCCTGTCCACCATGCCTTTATCGTGCCGCCAACCAGCCACATCCCGGTCGATATCGATGCGCACCACCTTGTATGGTGCGAGAAAACCATCTTCGATACCCTGTCGCAGCGAGTAGGTATAAATCGGTTCGCCAAAGTAATCGATGTTAGAGACTTCTTTCGTTTCCTTGGGGGTCGCGGTCAAGCCGATCTGGGTAGCTGCAGAAAAATATTCCAGTATCTGCCGCCAGGCGGAATCTTCTGCCGCACTGCCTCGGTGACGTTCATCCACGACAATCAAGTCAAAGAAATCCGGGCTGAACTGCTGTAGATATTTCGTTCCTCTTCCGTACCAGTCACTGCCTGATAGAGGGAAAGGTAGATTTAATAAGACTTATTCGCCTGCCGCTTCTGGATTTTGGTCATGGCCGCACCAAACGGCTTGAAATCGTTGGTCATGGTCTGGTCGACCAGAATATTGCGATCTGCCAGAAAGAGTATGCGTTTCTTGGCCTTGGCTTTCCACAAACGCCAGATGATCTGAAAGGCGGTAAAGGTTTTACCCGTACCGGTTGCCATGACCAGCAGAATACGCTGTTTGCCCTGCGCAATCGCCTCGATGGTGCGGTTGATAGCAAGCAGTTGGTAGTAACGCGGGGTTTTATTGCTGCCGTCACTGTAATAATCCTGCGTGATCAGAGCATGCTGCTGCCCGTGGACATTAATGCCCTTATGCGTCAGCCACTCCTGCCAAAGCATTTCGGCAGATGGAAATTCATGTAAGTCCAGTTCGCGTTCGATCAGGCCATCGGCCGCAATTTTGTTATGAAACAAAAAGCCATCACCGTTCGAGCTGAAAACGAAAGGTATCTGCAGCAACTCGGCATAATTCAGTCCCTGTTGCATGCCAGCGCCAATGGTGTGGTTGTTGTCCTTGACTTCGATCACGGCAATCGGAATATTGGGCTTGCAGAACAATACATAATCAGCCCGCTTGTGCTGCGCGCGAGTGTGCAATCGACCACGCACAATAATACACCCTTTAGTCAGCAGAAATTCTTCCCGCACCTGGCTCTCGATATCCCACCCTGCCTGTTGCAAGGCAGGAGTGATGAATTTGGTGCAGATATCCCGTTCAGAGAGTTGCTTTTTACTCATTATTCAACTCTCTCGCTTCTTTTCCCCGCTACGATACCGATTACTTGTTGGCTGCGATCAGTTGGGGTGTTAAATGAGGGGCAATAATTTGCAGTAATTGAACAAAAATCTTGGGATTGCCTGCGACAATTTGCCCACTCTTCAAGTAGTTTTCATTGCCTTCCAGATCGCTGACCAAGCCCCCTGCCTCGAGAATAAGCAAACAGCCTGCGGCGATGTCCCAGGGAGATAAACCGATTTCCCAGAAACCGTCATAACGGCCGGCGGCAACATAGGCCAGATCAAGGGCAGCGGAACCCGGGCGGCGGATGCCAGCTGTTTTGGGTATGATGTCTTTGAACATGGCGAGATAAGCTTCCAGAAAGGAAAGATCACGGAACGGAATACCCGTCCCGATCAAGGAATCAGCCAGCAGACCGCGCTTACTGACACGTATGCGTTGATCGTTAAGATAAGCGCCACGACCACGACTAGCAGTGAATAATTCATTGCTGACTGGATCGTACACGACCGCTTGTGACAAAATGCCGCGATGTAATAACGCAATCGATACTGCATATTTAGGAAAACCATGCAGAAAATTAGTAGTACCATCCAGCGGATCGATGATCCATTGGTATTCTGATTTTTTGGAGTCTCCGCGATTACCGCTTTCTTCTGCTAGAATCGAATGGGTAGGATAAGCATCCAGCAATACTTTGATGATGGCTTCTTCAGCCGCACCATCAACTTCACTGACAAAATCACTGTGCGATTTGCGTGAAACAGTCAGAATATCGAGGTTTCGTGAAGCCTGATTAATAATACTGCCTGCACGGCGCGCGGCTTTTACCGCGATGGTAAGCATCGGATGCATTTTTTTAAGACCAAGAAATAAAAAGAATTGAGAAAAGCCTAATTTTAATATGAATCGCTCCTCCCTGCTCGCCAATGTCCGTATTGTATTAAGCCATACCAGTCACCCCGGCAATATTGGCGCAACCGCAAGAGCGATGAAAACAATGGGGTTAAGCACACTCTACCTGGTCAACCCTAAATCCTTTCCGAACAATGAAGCGGACGTGCGTGCCAGCAATGCACGGGACATCCTCGAACAAGCAAGCGTTGTGAGCAGCTTGGAAGAAGCGCTGAATGATACCGTGCTCACTATAGCGATGACCGCACGCCCACGCGATCTCTCCAATCGAATTATTGATGCCAGGCAGGCTGCAAAGGCGCTACTTGAGCATGCATCACACTCTCCAGTAGCGCTGGTTTTTGGCAGAGAAAGCTCTGGTCTGACCACGGCCGAGATCACCATGTGTCAGCTCACAGTACATATTCCAACCAATCCTGATTATTCTTCGCTCAATCTGGCCGCCGCCGTGCAAATCATGGCTTATGAACTGCGCATGGCGTTGACCGAAACAACTCACATACCTCCTCCGCAGCCAGCTTATCAGCTCGCTAGTTTCCACGAGATTGAGTTGTTTTATCACCACTTGGAACTGGCCCTGATCGATAGTAAATTTCTCGATCCTAGGCAACCCAAACGACTTATGCAGCGGATACGTCGTATGTTCGCGCGCACCCAACTAGAAAAAGAAGAAGTGAACATATTGCGCGGTATACTCAGTGCATTGAAGAAGCATCGTTCAGCATAAGTAATGTTGTTTGGATTGACTTAGCTAGCTTATTTAGCGATGATTGCAACTGATACTTCTTCAACCACCTTTTGAGATTGTAAGTAAGCAGACTATCCAGACCGTATAATCAATTATTTCACAAACTCACTGATTACAATAAAATAAAAGGAACGACCATGACAACAGATACAATTTTTAAACACAAAGTTAATGCCATTATCAGCAGCAGACATTTATTAAAACATCCTTTTTATATGGCCTGGACCGAAGGCAAATTGACCAAAGATCAGTTACGCTACTATGCGGAACAATATTTTTATAATGTCTTGGCTGAACCGACCTATCTGAGTGCTGTGCATTTCAACACACCTCACATTCATGCTGAAACGAATAGCGGTGATATCAGTGTGCGTCAGGAAGTACTCAAAAATTTAATTGATGAAGAACATGGCGACGGCAATCACCCGGCTTTATGGAAAGCATTTGCATTTGCCCTGGGTGCAGATGATAAAAGCCTGGCCAATGCGCCTGCCCTGCCTGAAACAGAAAATCTGGTTTCGACCTTCCGTGATATTTGCCTGAATCAGCCTTTTTATGCTGGCTTGGCTGCACTCCACGCATTTGAGTCACAAGTCCCTGATATTGCAGCAGTGAAAATTGATGGGCTCGCCAAATTCTACGGCATGAACAATCCGAAAGATTATGCATTCTTCTCGGTTCACCAGCAAGCGGACATCTACCATTCACAAGCAGAATGGGCAATCATTGAACGCTTTGCTGATACTCCAGAAAAACAAGCTGAGGTACTCGCGGCTACTCAACGTGCCTGCGATGCACTCTGGAAGTTCCTGGACGGTATTCATGAAACCTATTGCGCGAATCTGATCTGCGATCAAGAGGCGGTTGCTACACTGCATTAATTTAGCATACAGGGGTGGATAGACGCCTATCCACCCAACATCATTAGACTTTCCATCTTTCCTGCCTTCATTCCAAGGGAATGACTCCCTCTAAAGTAGCAAAGCATTGATCCCGACTGGTAGTCAGAAAATCCTGTAAGTACGTAAGAGAAGCGTCCTCTTTGCGTGCCGATATGAATAAATCGCTCCATAGCCCATTTGCACCAATGTGCCGCGCGATGACGTAATCGTGATCGACATAGTTTTTGATCCCCCAATTGGGCAAAGCTGCGATTCCCCGGCGACTTGCCACCAATTGCAAAATAGCCACGGTCAGCTCCGCTGTGCGCCGCTTCCAAGATATGCCTGCAGGCATCAATACCTTGCTGATCAGATCAATACGCTCTTCTGGCACGGGATAAGTGATCAGCGTCGTATCGGAAAAATCAGCTGCCACCAGAACTTTTTTTTTAGCCAGCTCATGACCGGGTGCAAGTACTGCCAGAATTTCGAAACGAAACAAGGGATAGTGGACGATACCTCGCTGTGGTTTGTTTTCTGATCCAATCACGATATCCGCTTCCTCTCGCTTGAGGAGCTTAATAGGGTCGGCGTGAAATCCGGAAACCAGATCCAGTTCCACTTCCGGCCAATGCTTGCGGAAGGTATCCATGATAGGCATCAACCAGTCAAAACAGGTATGGCATTCCAGCGCAATACGTAAATTTCCGCTTGTTCGCTGGGCGATTCTGGCGAGATCACGCTCGGCTGCCTGCACTTCCTTGATAACTTTTTCTGCTAACAGGACAAGGCGTTCTCCTGCATCGGTCAACTGGATTGAGTGTCCCTGTCGCTGAATCAGCGATATCTGATAATAATCCTGTAATGCCTTAATCTGATGGGAAAGTGCTGATTGAGTAAGATGCACGCGCTTGGCGGCGAGCGATAAACTGCCGGTTTCCTGGAGCGCAGTCAAGGTTCGAAGATGACGTAATTCGAGCATATTAACTTAAGCATATATGAATTATATTCATAATTTTAATATAAAATTTCATTTGATTCATAATTTAATATGCCACACAATGATTGTTCTTTTAATACCATAAGAAAAGAGCAATTATGGCTTTAACACACAATCTAGGATTCCCACGCATAGGCGCACGTCGGGAATTGAAAAAAACGCTTGAAGCGTACTGGCGCAAAGATATCGACGTGAGGCAATTACAGGATCAGGCTAAAGCCATTCGAAAAGAAAATTGGCTTCTGCAAAAGGAAATTGGCATAAATCTGATACCAGTTGGCGATTTTGCCCTGTATGACCATATGCTCAATATGACTGCATTGCTTGGGGCAATACCCGAGCGTTTCAATTCGAGTCAGCATGACACCATGGTCGATCTGTATTTTGCCATGGCACGGGGCACACCCAATCAATCTGCGATGGAAATGACCAAGTGGTTCAATACCAACTATCACTATATCGTTCCGGAATTTAACAGACAGACCCATTTTCAGATTACCTCGGAGCAGTTGTTTGACGAGATCAATGAAGCCCAGGCATTGGGTATTTCTCCCAAGGTGGTATTGATTGGGCCGCTGACGTATTTATTTCTGGGCAAGGAAACAGAAGTGGATTTTAACCGTCTGGATTTATTGCCTCGTTTGCTGCTTGCATATCACGAAATTCTATCTAGAATTGCAGCGCTTGGCGTACAGTGGGTGCAGATGGATGAACCCTGCCTGGCATTTGATCTGGAGGAAATCTGGTTAGAAAAGCTGAGTGAAGCCTATACAGCCCTACGAGGAAGCGGCCCACAATTGCTGCTGACGACTTATTTTGATGCTATTGATGAGCATGCAGCAAGACTCAAAGCCTTACCTGTCGATGGCCTGCATATCGATTTATGTCGCGCACCGCATCAGCTAGATGTATTTCTTGCCGATTATCCAGTCAACAAAATCCTTTCGCTGGGTATCATCGATGGGCGTAACGTGTGGCGCGCTGATCTTTCTCAAGCATTGGCAACTTTATCAAAAGCACAATTTTTCCTTGGTGAACGATTGTGGATTGCACCCAGCTGCTCGTTATTGCACTGCCCAGTCGATCTCGATCTGGAAACCAGGCTGGATGGTGAAATTAAAAACTGGCTGGCTTTCTCGGTCCAGAAACTCAACGAAATTGTCATTCTGGGACGCGGATTAAACCAGGGAAAAGCCTCAATCCAAACCTTTCTGCAAGAGTCCATTGAAGCCAGGCAGGCAAGACAGCAATCGACGCGGATACATCATCCGGTGGTACAAGAACGAGTGAAAAGATTAACACAGCACGATTGTCAGCGTCACCTCCCCTTTGCGCAACGACAATCTTTGCAACAACAATATTTTCAGTTACCGCTACTGCCGACCACCACCATCGGCTCATTCCCCCAAACAACCGAAATTCGCAAAACCAGAGCCGCTTTCAGAAAAGGGGAGCTCAATCATGTGGACTATCTTGAGGCCATGCGCGCTGAAATCCAGAATGTCATCCAGCAACAGGAAGAAATAGGGCTTGATGTGCTCGTGCATGGCGAAGCCGAGCGCAATGATATGGTTGAATATTTTGGAGAACAGTTGTGGGGCTATGCTTTTACTGAAAATGGCTGGGTACAAAGCTACGGTTCACGCTGTGTTAAGCCGCCTATTCTCTATGGCGATATTTACCGCCCGGAAGCCATGACGGCCAACTGGATCAGCTATGCTCAGAGTCTGACCAGCAAACCAGTCAAAGGAATGCTAACAGGCCCGGTAACCATGCTGATGTGGTCATTCGTACGCGACGATCAGCCCTATTCGGAAACCGCACTGCAACTTGCGCTGGCCATTCGCGATGAAGTAAAAGATTTGGAGCAGGCCGGAATTGGCATGATTCAGATCGATGAACCTGCTTTTCGCGAGGGGCTTCCGCTGAAAAAATCAGCCTGGGTTGACTATCTAAAATGGGCAGTCAAGGCATTTCGTGTTGCAAGTTCAGGTGTAAAGGACCAAACACAAATTCATACCCATATGTGTTATTCAGAATTTAACGATATCTTACCAGCGATTGCCGAGATGGACGCAGATGTCATTACCATTGAGACATCCCGTTCGCATATGGAATTGCTGGATGCATTCGTGCAATTTGCTTATCCCAATGAAATCGGCCCAGGTGTATATGACATTCACTCTCCACGCATTCCGGATACGGGTGAAATGCTGGCATTACTGAAAAAAGCGCTCCGACATATCCCACCCCAGCAATTATGGGTCAATCCCGATTGTGGCCTGAAAACCCGGGATTGGGCTGAGACTCATGTCGCATTGAAGAAAATGGTCAGTGCGGCACATATCCTGCGTAATAGGCTAACTGTTTGATGTCATCAATGGGAAGAGCAGCACCAAATATGATGCTTACCCTCGATTCAGGCACCGAAAAAGTTTGAACAGCTGCTATGCATCAGCAGCTATAATTACAATCAATCTAAAAGTCGCTTTTAGGTTGATTGTAATTAGTGGCTTGAAAGCCTCCGAATCAAATCACAAAACTACTTATTCTGCTCTCTATCAAACTCAACTGTATAAACAAGTCATTACTCGATCTTTAGCCTCACATGGATGAACAATCAAGTCTGCTGGCCTTGTTTACCAGCAGCTTTCTGGCGGCCACTCTTCTGCCAGGTGGCTCAGAAGCGGTATTAGCAGGCGTGCTCATGGCTTACCCTGAACTTTACAATTCAGCCTTGGGCGTCGCAACACTCGGCAATACGCTGGGTGGAATGAGTTCCTATGTGATTGGCCGTTTATTGCCAGACGAAAAAGCGATGCGTAGCAAAATTGGTAACAAAACGCGTGGATTAGAATGGGTGCGCCATCATGGCGCGCCGATTCTCTTTCTTTCTTGGTTACCCTTGATCGGTGACGTATTGTGTGTCGCTGCAGGTTGGTTGCGCATCCACTGGCTTTGGGCCGTTATATTTATCGCTGCAGGAAAATTTGCGCGTTACTGGGTTATTGCTATCGCAATCAGTTAGTCCCCAGACTCTGGGGACTAACTGATCATTAGTTAATCTAACTATTACTTCTCAATTAATTTCTTTAACTCTCCACTTTGATACATCTCGGTCATGATATCTGAACCACCGATAAACTCACCGTTTATATAAAGCTGAGGAATAGTCGGCCAATTAGAATACTCTTTAATTCCCTGGCGAATTTCCGGATCAGCGAGTACATCAACCGAGAATAAATCTTTAGCGCCACATGCATTGAGTATCTTAACGGCATTGGCAGAAAACCCACACTGGGGTTGCTCAGGTGTACCTTTCATATAAAGCACTACGGGATGAGTAGTAATTTGCTGCTCAATTACCTCATTAGCATTCACGTCTCGATATCCTCCTTAAATGATTATTTCAAAAGCTATTTTTTATTAGATAACTAGGTAATATTATGGTTCTATTTCTTATCAGTAATTATTGTGGTATCTCACCATTCCGCAAGAATACCTCATTAATCATATTCTAGCAGTTAGCTTTTGTTGCCAGTACACGATCATCACGTTGCCCGCCACTCACGCGTAGTATCCCTGCCAGATCTGGACAGGAGAATATGTTAATAAAATTGGATTCTGCCAGCAATTGCCGGCAAATATTGGCTTGATCATAACCATGCTCTAGCAGCAGCTCACCCCCCGCAGTCAAAAAATCTGGTGCATTGGCGATGATTTGACGAATACATGCCAAGCCATCATTCACTGCCATCAGTGCGATGCGAGGCTCAAAACGTAGATCGCCTTGATCCAGATGGGGATCTCCCTCGGCCACATAAGGTGGATTTGAGACGATCAAATCAAATTCATTATGATCCAATCCATCAAACCAGTTTCCCGCACGTATCTGCACATTATGGATCCCCAGTCTTTCTGCATTCAACCGAGCAATTGACAGTGCATCGGGTGAGAGGTCGACTGCAGTAATATGTGCAAGTGGTCGATGCTTACCAATGGTGAGTGCAATTGCGCCACTCCCTGTGCCTAAATCAAGAACATTACAGACTTGATTAACTGGAATACGTGATAAAGCCAGTTCTACCAGTAATTCTGTTTCCGGTCGAGGAATCAAAACAGCAGACGTAACTTTAAAAGTCAAATCATAGAATTCGCGTTCACCGACAAGATAAGCAACCGGCTCACCTGCAACTCTCCTCGTTACCAGCAATTGGAAAGCATCAAATTGCTCACGATTCAATACATCATCTGAGTGAGCAACAAGAAAGGCGGCATTTACATTCAACGCATATTGAAGCAATAGGCGTGCCTCTATGTTATTATCTACAAGACGACACGCATCTTGTAATGCCTGTGTTATCGTGACCTGCATATTTGCGCAGCTACTCTAGAATGGTTATTCCCCTGGAGCCATTATTTTTCCATCATAGATGCCAGTTGCTCTGCTTGATGTTCAGCCATCAATGCTGAACATAGCTCATCAAGATCGCCATCCATGATTTGATCCATCTTATAAAGCGTGAGATTAATTCGATGATCTGTCACTCGCCCTTGCGGAAAGTTATAGGTACGAATCCGTTCAGAGCGCTCTCCGCTTCCCACCAGTGATTTGCGCGTCGCCGCTTGTTCTGCCTGCTGCTCACGCATTTGCTTATCCAGAATTCGAGCAGCCAACACACTCATCGCTTGCGCCTTGTTTTTATGCTGAGAACGCCCTTCCTGACATTCGACGACGATACCCGTTGGTAAATGGGTGATACGCACGGCTGAATCCGTTTTATTGATATGCTGACCGCCTGCACCGGATGCCCGGAATGTATCGATTCTTAAATCAGCCGGATTCAGTTCAACACCGGTAATTTCGTCCACCTCTGGAATAACTGCAACGGTACAGGTAGAGGTATGTACTCTTCCCTGAGTTTCTGTCGCTGGCACACGTTGCACGCGATGGGCACCTGACTCAAACTTGAGCCGAGAATATGCCCCATAACCGATAATCCTGGCGATGATTTCCTTGTATCCACCCACATCAGAAGGGCTTTGTGAAATGATCTCGACTTGCCAGCGCTGACGCTCAGCATGGCGTGCATACATACGAAACAGACTACCCGCAAACAAAGCAGATTCATCTCCACCGGTGCCTGCACGAATTTCCAGAAAAATATTACGCTCATCATTGGGATCTTTTGGCAATAACTGCTTAAGCAACTCAGTCTCGATTTTCTGGAGTTTCTCTTTCCCAGCCACAATCTCGGCTTCAGCAAAATCCCGCATCTGGGGATCGGGGATCATCTCTCTGGCAGTTTGAATATCCAACTCAGTTTGCTCATAAGCATGATAAAGCTCAACCACTGGAACAATCTCCGCCCGTTCACGCGTAAGCTTGCGATATTTATCCAGATCGGCTGTAATCTTCTCGCTACTCAATAGCTGGTTCAATTCCTCCAGCCGCACACTCAGACGAGTGAGCCGGTCTGCAATACTTTTATTCATTGTGGGTAATGTAGTTGATATAACCGATTGATTAGCTCGACCAACTTATCTCGCTCATCATCGGCTGCATGATTCAGCATACTGGAAGGAAGGTGTAAGAATTTGTTGGTCAATCCATTACTAAGCGATTCGAGTATCTTTTCCGGATTTTCACCTTTTGCCAACAGCTTCTGCGCGCGCGTGAGCTCATGCCTTCGAAATCGCTCTGCCTGATCTCGCAATGCTCTGATAGTCGGAACTAGTTCGCGTGTTGCCAGCCAACGCATAAAATCAATCACATTGGTTTCGATGATGGTCTCAGCCTGGGCAACTGCGCTGAGGCGAGAATCCAGTCCCTCTTTGACTATATCTGCCAAATCATCAACATAATAAAGAAATACATCATCCAGCTCTGCGACTTCCAGTTCGACATCTCGAGGGACTGCCAAATCGACAATAAAAATGGGTCGATGTTTTCGGATCTTGATAGCACGTTCCAACATGCCCTTACCTAAGATCGGTAAGGGACTTGCGGTACAGGTAACCACAATATCGTGCAACGCTAGCTGCTCAGGCAATTCGCTAAGTGGGATAGCTCGCGCATTGAAGCGTCGCGCTAATGCTTCGGCCCGTTCAGCAGTGCGATTGGCAACTGTGATCCGCTTGGGACGCCTGGCAACAAAGTGGCTAGCGCACAGCTCGATCATCTCACCCGCACCAATAAATAGGACATTCTGTTCGCTGATATCGCCAAAGATCCGCTCCGCTAAGCGAGCAGCGGCAGCAGCCATTGATACGGAACTAGCACCAATCTCAGTAGATGTCCGCACTTCCTTAGCCACAAAAAAAGTGTGCTGGAACAACTTGTGCAGCAATAATCCCAGTGTACCAGCGTTCTGCGCTGACTTGATCGCATTCTTCATCTGACCGAGTATCTGTGGTTCACCCAGCACCATGGAATCCAGTCCGCTGGCAACCCGAAAAGCATGCTTGACTGCCTGCTCCCGTGGCAATCGATAAAGATAAGGATCTAATTCGCGATCGGGTAAATGATGAAAATTTGTGAGCCAGTGTATCGCCGTGTCGGGCTTATCGGTGTTACAGTAAATTTCTGTACGATTACATGTCGAAACAATGGCAGCTTCTTTAACTGCATGATTTCCCACCAAATCATGCAAAGCATGCTCCATTGTATTTTCATTAAACGTAACCTGCTCACGTATGTTTAGCGGTGCTGTATTGTGATTGATACCAAAGGCAAATAGTTGCATGAAAGGTGATCTTTAAATAGCTAAAAATCGAAAATGCATCATTATAGCGGAAGTTTAAGCGCCATCAATGAAAGGAATAGGCTTGCCTTATACACTTCCTCTAGCTACCCTCATAGATTCTAAGTTATTAAATTAACGCCACGACATAATTGGAATAGTAGAGATACTGTTTTTAGGTGATCCCTCAATAATTCTATCGCTATAGGTTAGATAAATCAGCACGTTGCGTTTAGGATCATAGAAACGCACCACCTGTAATGTCTTAAATAGCAACGAGGTACTTTTCTTAAATACTTCCTCACCATCTTCCTTGCCATTTTTCACATTCTCGGGTAGTTCGATTGGACCTACCTGACGACAAGCTATTGAAGCATCAGCAGTATCCTCAGCCACTCCCACCGTACCCTTAATACCGCCTGTTTTTGCCCGACTGAGATAACAGGTAGCTCCCGCAATATCCGGATCATCAAATGCCTCAACGACAATTTTATCATTAGCACCCCAAAACTTGAATTTAGTGGATACACTACCAATTTGTTCAGCCATTAAAGGGGAAGCAAACAATAAGACTAAAATCAATATCAAAAACTTGATTTGCTTTGGAATATTTAACAAACAATTCATCATATAGTTTCTCCATTTCATCATACTCTATGCTCTATCATTACTGAGTTAGGTATTTAATCAAAATCTCGTTGAACCCTTAGCTTAGATGACATAAATCGATAAATGTTTAATTGCACTTATTGACGGCTAGTATAAACTGCGCCACCAATTCAAGGCATTGTCAAGCTTGTGCCATTGCGCAAGCTCAGAATTGGGGTATCCATATGAATGGACGAGAATTTTAACGTGCATCTCCTAACGATAAAAGTGTTTTATTATTAAATTTCCACTAATCACCCCAATACCTTGTGAAACCATAACCTTTTATTACATGTAAGAAAAATTGACTCAAACTTACTCTAGCCCACCAATGAAACTAATTCCATCTCCAAATAGTAAGAAAATGTCAAACCTTTCAAACTTTATCGCCAAGTATTTGTCTTGATAGCATGATAATAAAAAAGTATCTATCAATATCCGTGTACTTTCATACTGTGAACAGAAAGAAACCAAGTATTGCTAAGAAATCCAAAAAATGAGCAGAGAAAATAAAATTTAACACACACTGCGCGAAGAATCTGAGCATATCAGACTAAAAAATGGAAGCTGAGCATCATGCAATGCTGCAAAATAACCGCCATACGAAATGTTCACACTTTCCTTAGTTTTCAATCTTTATACTTGCTTTACTCCATTTAGTTTTTTTTATTTTGTAGCGCTATTAAATTACGTATTAACAGAAGAGGCCGCTCTTTCTTATAAAATTATATTTAATAATCATACTGTTAAATATGATAACATTTATTATGAGTCTAACTCGATTAATGAATAAAATTCTGGCGATCTTTGCGTCAAGTATTCTTGCCCACAATTCCTCGATTTCGTTTGAAAGGATCATGCCGTGAACGTTTTTTACGAAGAATCTGGTGTTTTAAAGGTTGGCGCCGTTCTTGCTGACAATACGACCTCTTTACAAGTAGAAGCATCGCACGGTAAACGTTCCAAAATCAAAGCTTCCTCAGTATTGCTAAGATTTGAGATGCCACCTTTATACGAATTTATGTATCAGGCACAGCAGGTTGCTGCTGATCTGGATACTGATTTTCTTTGGGAATGCTGCACGAATAGCGAAGAATTTTCGAGCCATACTTTTGCTGCTGATTATTTTGGACACTCACCTAGTCCAGTAGAAGTGGCTGCAATCATGATTCTTCTGAATAGCGCTCCAATGTATTTTTACAGAAAAGGACAAGGGCGTTATAAAGCCGCTCCAGCCGAAGCTTTACGAGCAGCACTTGCCAGCCAAGAAAAGAAACGGTTGGAAGCAGAACAACAAGCTCGCTATAAGCAACAACTGAGCACCTTCATTCTTCCTGAAGAATTCAGGTCACAATTGGATGACTTACTTTATAAACCAAATAAAAATACCATTGAATGGAAAGCGCTCGAATCAGTCTGTACTGCGACCAAGCTCAGTGTTCCCAAATTATTAGAAAAATGTGGTGCCATATCCTCTACCCATGATTATCACTTTAATCAATTTCTGCGAGAGCATTTTCCGGAAGGTCCCGCCTTCAATCTACCCGAAGTAGATTATATATTTAGTGATTTTGAAAATTTACCAATAGCAGATGTAGCAGCTTTTAGTATTGACGATGCTACCACCACCGAAATTGATGATGCTTTCTCAGTTACACCGCTCGCTCTGGGAAGCTTTCGTATTGGTATCCATATAGCAGCACCGGCCTTAGGAATTACTCCTGGCTCTCTTTTAGATAAAGTTGCTGCAAAACGCCTCTCGACTGTGTATCTACCCGGGCAGAAAATTACCATGCTGCCAGAAAAAACGATCGATCTTTATACTCTCAGCGAAACGCGATTATGCCCAGCAGTTTCGCTCTATCTGGATGTAGCAGACGATTTTACCGTAACAGCTTCTCAAAGCCGGATAGAAAAAATCAGAATCGTCGCCAATCTACGTCACGATACCTTGGAACAACAGTTTAATGAAGATACACTGAGAAAAAATCTCACAAATTACCCTTTTGCGAATGAGTTGAATTTACTGTGGAATTTTTCCCGCAAAATGGAAATGTTCCGCGGCAAGGAAAATGACATCAATAATGAAAAAATTGATTACAACTTCTTGGTTGAGCAGGATCGTATTACTATTCAAGAGCGCCGGCGCGGCTCACCAATCGACAGAGTCGTTTCTGAATTAATGATTTATGCGAATACTGAATGGGGTAAACAACTTGCCGATGCGGGAATCGCAGGTATTTATCGCAGTCAAAATGGGGGGAAAGTAAAAATGAGTCTTTCTCCAGCCCCTCATCAGGGGCTCGGTGTGGCCCAGTATGCCTGGAGCAGTTCTCCAATGCGCCGTTATGTAGACTTAATCAATCAGCGACAGCTTATCGCATTACTGACGGATGCAGTACCGCCCTATTCTAAAGAGAACGATGAATTGTTGATATCAATGCGGGATTTTGAACAAGTTTATAGTATATATAGTGATTTCCAACGCGCTATGGAGCGTTATTGGTGTTTGCGTTGGTTGCTACAGGAAAACATTCAAGTAACGGGTGCGCAAGTCATTAAAGAAAACTTGGTAAAGCTCGATCGCATTCCTTTGATCGTGCGAGTGTCTTCATTACCAGATCTCTTACCGGGCACAATTGCCAAGTTAGAATTATCCCAAATTGACTTGATTGAATGCACCTTGAGTACACGATTTTTATATAAAGAATAAGTTAGAAAGTATATTTTTCGTTTATGAGATCTTTTCACTCAGCGCTCAGCGCCGGTTATTCCATCTTTAGAACATGTATAAACGAAATTTTACTAAAAATCACAGCAAATGCCTGTGAGCAATGGAGGCAAAGCCCCATAATGATAAAAAAACGAGTACAACGAATTTTAGTGAAGCCACATTCCAAATGGCTAAGCAAGAAATAAGTGTTCACCGATCCAGCTATCGGGACGTATCGTAGATTTGCTCACAAGCACTCATATAAGTTGGTTAACTTTATCTAGACGTTATTCGCTCTAAGATGTTAGATTACAGCCTTTCGATGCCCTATCCTGGGTCATTTTATCGACCAAAACGCTTCTATGTCGCCATACTGATTTCACTGCTCCTACACGCAGTCATCCTATGGGGGATCACGTTTAAGGCACCGGAACCTGTCGTCAATAATGTTGCAAAATCGCTGGAGGTCATTCTGGTCAATAGCAAATCTGAACAAAAACCCATAGACACGAATACATTGGCGCAAACCAATTTGGAGGGAGGCGGTAATGTTGATGAAGATCGGCGTGCCAAATCGCCTTTTCCAGTATTACCCCAAACCAAACCATTAATTGATCTTGCTCAAGCCACCAAAAAAACAAAACAACTAGAAAACGAAGTCAAGAAACTCATGACTGCTGTTGAAAGCAAACCTCGTATCATTGAAACCGAACCTCAGGCAGAACAATCTGAAGACAAGCCAGTACCCACGCTTGATAGTACAAATTTGTTACAACGTAGCCTTGAAATCGCTCGCCTGGAAGCCAAAATCAACAAGGAATATGAAGAATATCAAAAACGTCCCAAGCGCAGGTTTATCGGTGCGCGCACAAAAGAATATCGTTTCGCGCGCTATGTAGAAGACTGGCGACTCAAGATCGAACGCATCGGTAATTTGAACTACCCGGAAGAAGCCAGAAAACAGCAGCTTTATGGCAATTTGCAGCTAACTGTAGGTATTCGATCGGATGGCAGCCTTGAGTCCATTGGAATTGATCGCTCATCTGGAACAAAGATTCTCGATGATGCAGCCATTCGTATCGTAAGACTAGCGGCTCAAAATGGTTTTGCACCTTTTCCACCCGATATCAGTCGAGATACGGATATCTTACACATTACCCGTACCTGGGTATTTGCACGTTCAGATAAATTGGTCAGCGAATAATCAGTAAAATAATACGTTCAGTCTACTGATTATCATTTGAAATTTTATTCCACAGTTCACACTTTACGAAGCACGTTATGCCTGATTTTTATGCAGTAATTGGCAATCCTATACACCATAGCAAATCACCCATCATCCACAAGCAATTTGCCCAAGAGACTCGGCAGGATATGCAGTATGAGGCTATTCTGGCACCCTTGGATGGTTTCGAGGCGGCAGTCAAGGCATTTCAGCAACGGGGAGGTAAGGGGATGAATGTAACCCTTCCATTCAAGCTGGAAGCTTATGCCATATCAACTCGCTTAACAGAGCGAGCAAATGCCGCCCAAGCAGTCAATACACTCAAATTTAATGGAAACAATGACATTCTTGGTGATAACACTGATGGAGCCGGATTGGTTCAGGATATTTTGGTGAATCAACATGTTGCTATTGCTGGCAAAAGTATTCTATTAATGGGTGCAGGCGGTGCTGCACGAGGCGCTATTTTGCCACTGCTGGAACTCAAACCACGCATACTTGCCATTGCCAACCGCACTAAAGAAAAGGCGCAAGTGTTACAAAAACAATTTTCTTCTCATGGCAATATCCTATCGGGACATTATCAGGATTTCTCTGGAAAGAGTTTTGACATCGTCATCAATGCTACTTCAGCGAGTCTTCATGATGAGTTACCTTCTTTACCGGAAGATATCTTTTCCAAAGAATCGCTCGCTTATGACATGATGTATAGTAAAGAGTTGACGCCATTTTTAAGATTTGCTCAGCGGCAAAGAGCAAGTAAGCTAGTTGATGGCATTGGCATGCTTGTCGAACAAGCCGCAGAATCTTTTTTATTATGGCGCGGCATCAGACCAGAAACGAAAAAAGTGATTGAAATGTTAAAGAATAACGACCAGTAAGCTAAACAGCACATACGATACTCATCGTGCATAGCATATCAATCATTTAGTCTCAGCCTCGAAATGATCTAATTGCGCAAGAGATACATGGCAAAATTTCTCGACCGTTGGCTATGGCGAGTCTTGCTCTTATCTTTCAGCGCTGGCCTGCTCTATCTGCTATGGATACTGCTCCATATTGTTTACTGGAATACCCATGACCCACACGCTAGTGCGTTCATGCAAAGCAGGCTGGAAAATTTAAGACAACATCATTCTGATGCGACATTGCGTCATCAATGGATTGCTTATGAGCATATTTCTCTCTACCTGAAACAGGCAATCATCGCTTCAGAAGATAGTCAATTCATGAAACATAATGGCTTCGATTTCCAATCGATTCAAAGTGCGCTTCAGAAAAATATAAAACAAGGCGAATGGGTTGCTGGCGGCTCAACCATCAGTCAGCAGCTTGCAAAAAATCTGTTCCTTTCAGATAAAAAAACTATATGGCGTAAATTTGAGGAAACTTTGATCACAATCATGCTCGAGAACATGATGTCAAAGCGGCGGATACTGGAAATTTATCTCAACATGATTGAATGGGGCCATGACGTATTTGGTGCCGAAGCCGCTGCCCTTCATTACTTTGGAGTATCGGCTTCGGTCTTGACAGCCAGACAGGCAGCATTTCTGGCATCAATAGTAACTAATCCACGCTATTATGATCGAAATCGTAAGGCCCAGAAGCTGCTGAAGAAAATTAATATCATTCTTAGCCGCATGCGTATATCACAGATTCCATGATAAAGCACCCCTCAAGGAATCCGTTTCTAATTCATCTTTAAAACTTTCCAGTTTTTACTGACTGGTACAATGTACCTGACTGAGTTAACATTCATCCCCTTAAAAGACAGTTCTTTTATTGTAAATTCACAGTTAATAAATCTGTAGAAATTAACTCCCATTCCTGTGATATAACGAAAAAAAGACAATGCTTATCTCATTCTGTCTTTTGATCAATAGGAATTGAGTTTCAATTTGCTCCTTTTGTTTATTGTGACAACCCTTCTCCCATCGGAAATCTGCCATGACTGAAGATAGCCATCCTCATGAAAATGAAGACTTGCAAAGCATACTGGAGCGGGTAACTTATTTGCTTCGTAAATACAGACTGGTAGAAGGGTTAGTACGTCTGCAAGATTCCCCGCGTCAGGATTTGGTTGGATCTGTTATCCAGAAACAAAATCTGGCAAGTCTTCAGAATGTGCTTGAGAAGCTTCATCCAGCAGATATCGCGCATATTCTGGAAGTATTACCATTGGAAGATCGTCTCTTCATATGGGGTCTGGTCAAGACTGAGAATGATGGAGAGGTGCTGCTCAAAGTTTCCGATGCTGTTCGTGAAACACTCATTGCTGATATGGGTAGCAGCGAGTTAGTAGCAGCTGCCGAACAACTGGATGCAAATGAAATTGCCGATCTTGCACCGGATTTACCCAGTGAAGTCATCGAGGATGTATTCCGGGGTTTGCCGTTGGAAGAACGTGAACAGTTACGCGCAGCCATGTCGTATCCTGAAGATTCTGTTGGTGCACTCATGGATTTCGACGTCATTACGATACGTGAAGATGTCAGACTGGAGGTGGTACTGCGTTATTTACGACGCCTGGGTGAATTACCAGACCATACCGATCAGTTAATTGTAGTTGATCGCAACGAGCATCTCAAAGGTGTTTTGCTACTGAATAAGCTATTGGTAACCGATCCTGACGTCATGGTCAGCGATGCAATGACTGCTAAAATGGTTAAATTCCACCCGTATGACAAAGCACAACAAGCAACCCAGGCTTTTGAACGCTATGATCTTGTTTCTGCTTCGGTGGTTGATGTAGATGGAAAGCTATTAGGGCGAGTAACCGTTAATTCGGTGTTGGATTTCATCCGGGAAAAGGCTGAAAGCGAAGCGCTTAGCCAGGCAGGTCTGAGTGAAGAAGAGGATTTATTCGCACCAATCTGGAAAAGTGTTAAGAATCGCTGGGCATGGCTTGCTATTAATTTGGTGACAGCTTTTATTGCTTCACGTGTCATTGGTCTGTTTGAGGATTCCATCGAGAAATTGGTTGCACTGGCTGCGCTGATGCCTATCGTAGCAGGGGTAGGTGGGAATTCCGGCAATCAAACCATCACCATGATCGTTCGAGCCATTGCGCTAGGCCAAGTCAGCACTGACAGCACACTTAAACTGATCGGCAAGGAGATCGGTGTCAGTCTGGTAAATGGTTTAGTATGGGGAAGCATTATTGGGTTATTTACCTATTTCATTTATCAGAATATTCCGCTTGGCCTAGTGATGGCTTTGGCCATGGTATTAAACCTGCTGTTGGCTGCACTGGTGGGAGTGCTCATTCCGTTGACTCGTAAAAAATTGGGCCGCGACCCAGCCATTGGCTCCAGCGTCTTGATTACCGCTGTCACCGATAGCGGTGGTTTCTTCATTTTTCTGGGGCTTGCTACGCTTTTTTTGTTATGAGCAAATAGTTATTGTTGTTCAAGTCAGCTACAAACCAGAACAGACATATCCATTTTGATACCTAACGTGAGTTCGACATAAGAAAAGCAGTAAGAGGAACCTGAATTCCTTATGATGAAGCGATTTTGGAAAAGAGTTTCATCACTAGAGGAGCCGGATTCCGCTGGATACTATAGCGATCTTTTGTGCAATTGACGACTTTTGTAAAGGGTTTGAGCCGCGGTGGGAGCAGAGCTTGTTGGAATTATCGCTGAAATGGCGGCGGCGAGGGAAGTTATGCCTGAGTGAAGTTATGACAATCATGGTGGCATTTCATCTGTCCGATTACCGGACGTTTAAAGACTATTATCTGGATCAGGTGTTGAGGTATCAGCGAGCCTATTTTCCAGGGTTAGTGAGCTACCACCGCTTTGTTGAGTTGTTGCCTGGTAGCCTGATGCCCTTGTGCTGTTTTTTGACCAGCCGCTTTGGGCGATGCAGTGGGATCAGCTTCATTGATTCGACCAGGATCAGTGTGTGTCACAATCGTCGCATCTGGTCGCATAAAGTGATGGCAGAATATGCTGCCCGGGGAAAGACCAGCGTGGATTGGTTTTATGGGTTCAAACTGCATTTGGTCATCAATGACCAAGGAGAATTGCTGGGAGTGAAAATAACAGCAGGTAACGTTGATGACCGTGATGCGATGCCGGAGCTAGCGCGCTCCTTATTTAGAAAACTCTTTGGTGACCGGGGCTACATCTCCCAAGCACTCTTTGAGCAACTCTGGGAACAGGGCGTGCAGCTCGTCACCAAGGTACGCAAGAACATGAAAAACAAGCTGTTGCCGCTGTTTGACAAACTCTTGTTGCGTAAACGATCGATCATTGAAACCGTTAACGACCCATTGAAGAATATCTCGCAAATCGAGCACTCCCGCCATCGCAGCCCATTTAACTTCTTTGTTAATTTGATAGCTGGGCTGGTGGCTTACACCTTTCGGGAGAAGAAACCCTCCCTTAATATTAGATTTTCTCAGGTTCTTCCAGCCGTGGTGTGATGATTTTTATATCGAACTCACGTTACCTAATAACACATGAGGTGTGAGATTAATTATTATCTTGCCGATGTGTGAGCTGATACAGTACTGGTAATACCAGCAACGATAGCAGTGATTGAGAAAGTGTACTGCCGATCATTACCGTTGCCAGTGTCCGCTGCACTTCGGCGCCAGTGCTGGTACTGAGTGCCATGGGCAGGAAACCCAGTGATTCCACCCACGTCGTTATCAGAACGGGACGCAGCCTCAGGAGAGATCCGGTGCGAATAGCTTCATTGAGCGGAAGCCCCTGTTGCCGTAGCTCGCGGATGAAGGACAACAATACGAGCCCATCCAATACGGCCACACCAGACATGGCGATAAATCCAACACCAGCGGAAATTGATAGCGGAATATCACGCAACCACAATGCCACAATCCCGCCAGTGACAGCCAGTGGCACCGCACTGAACACCAACAGGCTATCGCGAAAGCTGCCGAGCATGGTGTACAACAGGAAAAATACCAACCCCAGTGCCAAGGGAATAACGATCTGCAAGCGTTGCGCCGCCAAGATCAACTGCTCGAACTGCCCACCCCAGGCTAGCCAGTATCCGGATGGAATTTTAACCTGCTGCTCAATACGTTTTTCCGCTTCCATGACGAAAGAACCGATGTCACTGCCACGTACATTCGCGGTAATGACTACGCGGCGCTTGCCATTTTCGCGGCTGACCTGGTTGGGGCCTTTGACGATTTGCAGATCGGCCACTTCATCCAACGCGACATAAATAGGCAACGGAGCAGCTGGCGCATTTGGAACGCCCGCCGGGTTTAATGCCGGGAGTTTGATCGGTAAACGTTTGAGTATTTCAATATCACCGCGCAGCTGCTCCGGCAAGCGCACTTGCAGCTCGAAACGGCGATCACCTTCAAAAATTAAACCGGCGGTCCTGCCCCCTACTGCAATATTGATAAAATCCTGCACATCGCTGCCATTCAAGCCATAGCGCGCCATTTTAGTCCGATCCATCTGGATTGATAGCACCGGAAGACCGGTGATCTGTTCGATACGCACATCTGCCGCTCCTGGAACGGCTTTGACAATCTTCTCAATTTTCTCGGCTAGATGGAGCAGGATGTCGAGATCATCACCGAACACTTTCACCGCAACATCCGTCCGCACCCCGGACAGCAACTCATTAAATCGCATCTCTATTGGTTGTGTGAATTCGTAATTGTTGCCCGGCACTTTTCGCACCGCCTGCTCGATGGCCGCGATCAATTCCTCTTTATTGCGATACTTGCCAGACCATTCTGATTGCGGTTTCATAATGATGAAAATGTCTGCGACGCTCGGCGGCATTGGGTCGGTAGCGATCTCGGGGGTTCCAATTTTGGAAAATACTCGGCTGACTTCAGAAAATTTCTTGATCGTTTCTTCCAGTTCATTCTGCATCTCAATAGCTGTCGTCAAGCTTGTGCCGGGAATACGAAGAGCATGTAACGCTATATCCTCCTCGTCAAGGCTGGGAATAAATTCGCTCCCCATACGTGTGATCAGCAACAAAGAAAGCGTCACAATGACAACAGCGATAGTAACGATCAATCCCTTGTTACTCATAGAAAAATCCAACACAGGCGCGTAGATATTCTTAGCCCATTGCACAGTAACTCCTTCCCTTTCCATCATTTTCCCGGAAAAAAACTTGGCTACCGCCGCCGGCACAAACGTCACCGACAAAAATACCGCTCCCAACAACGCCAGCAGCACGGTGAAAGCCATTGGATGAAACATTTTTCCTTCAACGCCGGACAGCGCAAACACCGGCAAGTAAACCACCATGATAATTATCTGCCCGAACAGCAAAGCCCGTCGTACTTCCTTGGAAGCATCAAAGACAATTTCGAGGCGTTCGGTCGATGTCAATTCCCGTCCCAATCGCCCTTGTTCAAGGGCAAGACGGCGAATACAATTTTCAACGATAATTACGGCACCATCGACAATGATGCCAAAATCAAGCGCACCCAAACTCAATAGGTTAGCGCTGACATTGTTCGCCACCATGCCGCTGATAGTAAACAACATCGACAGCGGAATAATCAATGCGGTAATCAGAGCCGCACGCAAATTACCCAGCGCTACGAACAGCACCACAATGACTAGCACCGCACCTTCCAGCAGGTTATTGGAAACCGTGCTGATGGTTTTATCGACCAGCGTGGTACGGTTATAAACGGGGGTCGCAACCACACCGGCAGGCAGGCTGCGGTTGATCTCTGCCAATTTTTCCGCTGCAGCGCGCGAAACGATGCGGCTGTTTTCCCCAATCAACATGTGCGCGGTGCCCAGCACCACTTCATGGCCATTTTGTGTCGCGGCACCGGTGCGTAATTCCTTGCCAATCAGCACATCGGCAACATTTTTGACGCGTATCGGCACGCCCTGGTTACTGCCCAGAATGATCTCGCCGATTTCGACCAGATTTGCTACCTGCCCTGGCACCCTGATCAGATATTGCTCGCCGCTTTTCTCAATATAACCCGCACCCACATTGAGATTATTGCGCTCCAGCGCTACCACCAGGTCTTGTAAGGTCAATCCGTGCGCCATGAGTTTGTCGGGATAGGGTGTTACATGAAATTGCTTGACATAACCGCCAATAGAATTGACTTCTGTAATCCCTTTTACCATGCGCATGCGCGGCTTAATAACCCAATCTTCGATCTCACGTAAATCGGTTAGAGTGTACGGCGTACCATCCGGCTTAAGTGCACCTATTTCGGCATCGACAATCCACATGAAAATCTCGCCCAAACCGGTGGAGATAGGGCCCATTGTAGGTACGATTCCGGCAGGCAGAAGGCTTCTCACATCCTGAATTCGCTGACTGACTAACTGTCGCGCCAGATAGATATCAGTGCCATCCTTAAAAATCACCGTGACTTGCGACAAACCGTAACGCGACAGGGAACGGGTATATTCGAGATTGGCTAACCCGGACATAGCCATCTCAATGGGAAAAGTGATGCGCTGTTCAGCTTCCAACGGCGAATAACCTGCTGCCGTGGTATTAATTTGCACTTGTATATTGGTGATATCCGGCACGGCATCGATGGGCAGCTTCAGAGAGTTATACATACCCAAGGCGGCCATCGCCAGCACCGCCACCAGCACAAACCCGCTCTGATAGATTGATAGTCTCAGGATGCGCTCAAACATGCTTCTCTCTTGCGTGATTTGTTTTCGTGATGGCAGGCAGGTTAATGATCATGAATTGCCCCTTCCTTATCCAGATCGGCTTTAATGGCGAAACTGTTGCCCCCCGCGTACCGTTCACCCGCGCTTAGCCCTTTCAGCACTTCCACCATTTTGCCATCACTTCGGCCCAGCTCCAGCGGTCGCGCCTCGAAATAATTGCCATAGCGGCCAAATACTACAGTCCTGTCATGCAACGTCTGAATGGCATGCACCGAGACCGCGACTGGTACCTCAATTTCATCAGATACCAGCTCTACATTCACAAACATACCGGGATGCCATCTACCATCTTTGTTATCCAGGATGACCCGCGCGGTGGCGGTACGTGTCTGACCACCGATCAGTGTAGTAATATAAGTAACAATTCCTTCGCCCTCGACGTTGAAAGCGGTCGCCTTAACTGAAGCTTTCTGCCCTACACTGACTACACTGAGATCTTTCGGATAAACCGTCACAGCAGTCCAAACCGTCGACATGTCAGCGACGGTAAAAATAGTCGCATCTTCTTTCAGTACTGCACCTATAGCAACAGCTCGGGCAGTGATGAGTCCCGAAAGAGGCGCAAGGATTTCATAACGCGTTAGATCTTTTGCCTGCAAGCGTGATTCTGGACGGACACCCAGCGCACGCAACTTTTCAAAAGCAAGATCGGAGGCAATCTTAGCCTCGTTCAACGTCAATTCTGCTGCTAGATAGTCCTGCTTGGCGGAAATTTTTTCTTCCCATAATTGCTTTTCCCGTTGATAGACAGTTCGCGCCAGGGCTAGTCTTTTCTGAGCGGCCATGTACTGACTGCGTAAATCGGCCAGCATTTGGCTTTCGATAACCGCCAACACATCACCCTTCTGCACAATTTGCCCAGGCTCATAATTCACCGCGACAACCACGCCTGTAAAGCGCGGCACCACTTGTACGATCCTATCCGGGTTAAACACGATTTCTCCCGGTAATTTAAGTGTGGATTTAATGATGGCAGGCCCAGCAGTTTGGATCTCAACACCAATCATCTTCAGCATCTCATCGGTCATCTCGAGTCGCGCTTCGACTTGGCTATAACCCCAACGAAACATTTGGCCATCCCGCTCCGCGACGATCGCCGAGTCAAACGAATGGGGTTCTTCCACTATTTGATCACCCAACAAATAATCAGCTTCGGGAGTAAAATGAATAAATTGTGCGGGTGCGCCCAATCGGGTGAGTGTGATGCTGACCTTGGCAGCGGACGGAGGCAGTTGTTTACCATTTTCATAGAGGTAAACCCGGAATTGCGGCGGTACACCTTTTTCAAAGATGGTCAATTCCACACTAAAGCCATTGTCACTGAACAGCCTGCCACCCCTTGACCCTCTGTCAGGCTTGTTCTCATCTTGCTTTTCATAGATATGGGTACCGGCATTGGACTGCTCCGTTGCAACCGTTGAGGACTTATCCAGCGTCAAAATCAATCCAGCCAATATAACCCCAATGGCAATTACAATCAGGACTGGCATCAATCGCTTTTTGTTCATTATTTAATCCTTACGTTGTTATTTGTCATTAATGGCTAACGCACGATGCCTTCATGCTTGGATTTGATGCTGTCAATGGGTGCCGCGATCAAACGTTCAATATCATTGATCAAGCGGTGATAGTTGGCTAGTGCACGGACATAAAGCATTTGATTCTGAAACAAAACACGTTGCGCATCGAGCAGTTCCAGCAAACCGAACTTACCTAATTCATAACCTCTGCGCATTACGTTAAAAGCACTTTTGGCACCCGGTAAAATTTCGTCACGCAAGATATTGATTTCATTCCACGCTGCTGACATCGCCTCATAAGACTGAGTAAGTTCAGTTTTCAGCCGTAATTCAATTGCAATCTTTTCATCTTCAGCCTTGCCCACCCGCTGATAAGCCTCTTTAAGATTACCCTGATTACGATCGAATAACGGCAATGGCACCACTAGACCTGCCACGGCAGTATTACCGCCCAGTTGGGCGTGATGTACAACGCCCGCACTGAGAGTCAGGTTAGGAACACGGCGAGTTTGTTCAACCTCTACCAAAGCCTTACGATGCTCGATATTTTTTATGGCACGAAGCGCCATTGGATTTTCTAGAACACGCTCCTGCAACAATTGAAAATCTGGCGGAGCAATTGACGTTTCCAAAACCCCTAAAACTTTATTAAATTGCGGAGCAGCACTATCCCACATTAATGTAAGCCGTTTACGAGCGGAAACCAAATCCCGTTGTGCCTGTTCCAACTCAATGCGTGCTGTGGACAAGCCCACTTTGGCTCTGGTTTCTTCAATGGGAGGTACCTTGCCTGTTTGCACTCGCAGAATCACCGTATCCAGCACGTTGTGTGCAAGCTCCCTGGCCTCCTCAGCAAGTTTAAGTCGTTCCTGACCAGCCAGAACTTCCGTGAACACATTAGCTACCCTGGCAATGATCTCCACACGTTTGGATTCATAATCCCTGGCGGCTAACTCCTCACCCAGCAAAGCAGCATTAACCCGGGCCGCGCGTTTACCACCCAGCTCGATCAATTGTCCTATTCGGATAGTCGTGACTTGCTGCACCACTTCCTTTGCTACCGCATCCGTCGAATTGATGTCCCCTGGCAGCTTTTGTATATTTCCGACATTTTCAACGTTTACCGATAATTCCGGGTTTCTCAGCAATCCCGCTTGCAGTGTTGCCCCTTCCAAAGCATCCATTTCCTTAGCAAAGGCTGCCAATTCAGGATTATGCTGCAATGCAAGATGTACTGCATCCTGCAAAGTCAAATCATTTTTCCTCTCAGAAAATAATGGTGCAAGATAATTTGAAGATTTGTCAGGATTATTACTGATTGAATCACTACTCGCTGTAGCCTGAAACGAGTAAATAGAAATAATTAAAATGAATATCAAGAGCAGCGCATTGTGCGTTAAGAAATACCGCCGCGGCTTGCTCCATAATTTAATTTCCATAGCATCCTCTACAAAAGCATTAAATACTTTTGTAACCTGCGCACAATAATGAGATGAGCAGATTACCAGCAGGATTGAATTTAACTGGATCTATAGCGCGAATGCTGCTTAATACAGCTTACTCAAATAATGATGAGCGTATTACACACCCAAACAATGCAATGCGCACCTACTCGAGTGCTCTAAAGATTCAACTAACTAGATAGCGTGTCAGAAATTTTTCGGTGGACGGAAGAGAGAATCCGGAATAGATTCAGGAATATTCTTAGGAACAAATACTGTCGAAGTTTCTGCATCGGAAACCGGAGCCATTATCAAAAATGATACATTCAGTAAAAAAGGCTGATAATGACTTGCGGCATGAAGGCATAGATGGGTAGCTGCATCCATCTCACCGTTGTCGCCGAGAGCGTGATGAAGATCGAGATGCTTTTGTGGATCAGTGGAAAACAGCGTTGCATGGTAGTGATGATCCAGTTCATGAGCGAAAATTTTATCATTAAATGACCAGCCTAATGTATTCGTGAGCATGCTCACGAAAAATACCAAGATGATGAAATTAATGGTTAATCGCTTATGCATATTAGAAATCAATCACTCCTCATCACAATGCTTACGAAATTTATTTGAAGCAAAAACAATTAGGCTAATTGATCTTCTGGTGGCTGTAAAGAAAAAATCAAATTATTTCTACCCCTTCTTCTAACAGCATGTCCACTAATGCAATAAGCGGCAGTCCAATCAAAGCATTGGGATCATCCCCCCTCATCCGCTCGATCAAAGCAATCCCCAGCCCTTCAGATTTGGCACTCCCCGCACAATGATAAGGCTGCTCCTTGGAAAGATAATGTTCAATTTGTTGATCGCTTAACTCGCGAAATTTAATAAAATAGGGAACGACATTGGTTTGCAGTCGATGAGTACGACTATTCAGCAAGCATAGTGCCGTATAAAAAACAACTTCTTTACCTTGCATTAAACGTAGCTGCTTAACTGCATTAGCATAATTCAGAGGTTTACCCAATTGAATGCCTTCCATCACAGCGACCTGATCTGCAGCTATGATGAGCGCATCGTTATATTTTGCAGCAATAGCATGAGCTTTATTTTCAGCTAATCTAAGTGCGGTGGCCTCAGGCATTTCATCTTGCACGGGCGTTTCATCAATGGCTGGATTTGCTGTTTCAAAGGGAAGTTTTAGACGCTGGAGAAGTTCGCGGCGATATAATGAACTGGATCCCAAAATAAGTCTTGGGTGAACGTACTGTGTTTTCAAAATGTTATAATGTTTATAATAGATTTTGACACTTAACTATAAAAAATATAGCATGCAAAAATTATGAGTAAACGTTTTATCATAGATTCTCTCAATTTTGTACGCAATGCCGATGTACATCATGGTAAAATCCTGCCCGCTGAATTGGAACGTTTACGCGAATATTTGTCTGATCACTCTGGAGAGCTCGTTTACTCGATAAGTGGTATTTTTGACGAAAAAGGTAGGCCAACACTCAAAATAATGATCACAGGAATAATTAGTCTTTGTTGTCAACGTTGCCTCGGTAAACTGGAACATACCTTGAATATAGAAACGAGTTTGCTGATAGCAAAAAATCAAGATGAATTCTCATATTATAATGAAGATATTTCGGTCGATGCCATTCTAGCATCTCCTGATATTGACGCACTAACACTCATTGAAGATGAGATCATTCTGAGTTTGCCTATTTCTCCCCGTCATGAGGAAGATCAATGTTCATTCAGCAAAAATACTGTTAATACTTCAGAAATAACAAAAGTGATTAAGAAACATCCATTTGTTGCACTGAAGTCATTGAAAAAGCAAGCACACTAAAGTTAAATTTTTGGAGTCAACATAATATGGCTGTTCAGCAAAATAAAAAATCCCCATCCAAACGTGGAATGCATCGTTCTCACGATTTCCTGACCAATCCACCTTTAGCCATAGAGCCTACTACCGGGGAAGTACACTTACGTCACCATATTAGCCCGAATGGATACTACCGCGGCAGGAAAGTTATCAAAACTAAAAACGACGAATAGATTCCCTACCTCTATATCCGCATCTTTGATTTCATCAAACACCGCCCGGAACTGTCATAGCGCACTATTAAGAGTAACCTAAAGTGAACATCACTATGGCGATTGATTGTATGGGCGGTGATCATGGCCCACATGTTACGGTCCCTTCGGCAGTTAAATATCTACGCGACGATCCCGAGGTCGACATCATTTTGGTCGGAATCCCTGGTGTGATCGAAGCTGAATTACGCGCCCTCAATATACCTCTTAGTCCACGAATGAGGCTACATGCCGCAAGTGAAGTCGTGGGCATGGATGAATCTCCGGCGCTAGCTTTGCGAAATAAAAAAGACTCTTCCATGCGCGTGGCGATTAATTTGGTTAAAAGTGGTGAAGCTGAGGCATGTATCAGCGCTGGTAATACTGGAGCATTGTTAGCGACCTCACGTTTTGTTCTAAAAACTATTCAGGGTATTGATAGACCAGCACTTGCAGTTGTTTTGCCTACTATAAAAGGACACACTTACGTATTGGATTTAGGTGCAAACGTCAATTGCACTGCTGAACATTTATTACAATTTGGTATGATGGGCGCCACGTTAGTATCTTCTGTTGAAAATAAGAAAGATCCTAGCATTGGTTTGCTCAATATAGGCGAAGAAGACATCAAAGGTAATGAAGTGGTCAAGCAGGCGGCAGAACTACTACGAGATAGTGGATTAAATTTCTATGGAAATATCGAAGGCGATGATATTTATAAAGGAACAACAGATGTTGTAGTTTGTGATGGCTTTGTGGGTAATGTTGCCTTGAAAACATCAGAAGGTGTGGCACAAATGCTCGCTACTTTTTTGCGTCAGGAATTTAAGCGCAACATATTTACGAGATTTGCAGGACTTGTAGCTTTACCTGTTATCGACGCATTCAAACGACGAGTTGATCATCGCGAGTACAATGGTGCCAGTTTGCTGGGGTTACGTGGCATTGTCATAAAAAGTCATGGATCTGCTGATAAGCATGCATTCTGTACTGCCATCAAACGAGGTGCTGAGGAAGTGCGCGGTGGGATGTTGCGTCATATCAGTGAGCATTTAGCAGAGTTACAACACAATGCTCAAAAAAGTAAATTTAATTCAGCAACTGTGGAATAAGAAAATGTATTCAAAAATCATTGGAACAGGCAGTTATTTGCCTGAAAAAATTCTGACTAATCATGATCTCGAACGCATGGTAGATACCAGTGATGAATGGATACGTACTCGCACAGGCATCATTCAACGCCATATTGCAGCTGATGGTCAAATGGCCAGCGACCTCGCACTTGAAGCAAGTCGCAGAGCCATAGATGCAGCAGGTATTCAAGCTCAAGAAATTGATCTGATCATTCTTGCTACGACAACCCCGGATATGATTTTTCCAAGTACGGCTTGCATCTTGCAGAATAAACTGGGCATTAGTGGTGGTCCAGCATTTGATGTACAAGCGGTATGTAGCGGTTTTATTTACGCTCTCGCTACAGCCGATATGTTTGTAAATTCTGGCAAGTGCCGGAATGCACTAGTTGTAGGAACCGAAGTTTATTCACGCATTCTTGACTGGACTGACCGTACCACTTGTGTTTTGTTTGGCGATGGCGCAGGCGCTGTCGTGTTGACACAAAACAATCAGCCTGGAATACTCTCAAGCCATCTGCATGCCCATGGAGGTTATAGCAAAGCGCTTGCTGCACCAGGGAATATCTGTGGTGGTAAAATACAAGGCTCGCCCTTTATTACCATGGAAGGAAACACTGTATTCAAATTTGCAGTTAAAGTCCTAGAAGAAGCGGTATCCGAGGCTATCACAGCCAATCATTTACAAGCATCCGATATTGACTGGCTGATTCCTCATCAAGCTAATATTCGTATTATAAAATCTACTGCCAATAAAGTTGGTATCCCTATGGAAAAAGTAGTTACGACTGTTGATCAGCATGGAAATACATCGGCCGCCTCTGTGCCGTTAGCTTTGGATATTGCTGCACGTGATGGTCGGATTAAAACCGGCCATCATGTTTTACTGGAAGGCGTAGGCGGCGGTTTTACCTGGGGGTCAGTGCTACTACGCTGGTGATATATGAAAACTGCATTCGTTTTCCCTGGACAGGGCTCACAATCAGTCGGCATGATGAAAGGTTATGCGGATCTACCCTTGATGCACGAAATATTTTCTGAAGCTGGTGATATCCTTAAGCAGGATTTGTGGTCATTGGTTAATCAAGGACCAGTTGAAGATCTCAACTTAACAGTCAATACGCAACCGATTATGTTGACAGCTGGGATTGCTGTTTATCGTGCATGGGAAAATCTGGGAGGGAAGAAGCCGGATTACTTGGCTGGTCACAGCTTAGCAGAATATACAGCACTCGTAGTATCAGGAGCTTTAACTTTCTCTGATGCACTAAAGTTGGTTAGCTATCGCGCAAAAATCATGCAAGAGTGCGTTCCAGAAGGGGTGGGCGGTATGGCAGCGATAGTGGGATTAGATGATGATGGGGTGCGAGCAGTTTGTGTTGAAATTATGCGCAGTTGTGACGGAATGTCATTAGAGCCCGCTAATTTCAATTCACCTGGCCAAGTAGTGATCGCAGGTCACAAAAATGCGGTCCAGCATGCAATGGAGCTATCCAAAGCAAAAGGGGCAAAATTAGCTATCTTGTTACCAATGAGCATTCCGTCGCATTGCTCGCTCATGAGACCAGCGGCCGATAAAATGCATCAATTACTTGAGAAAATATCGTTTGAGTCACCCACAATTCCTATTTTGCACAATGTGGATGTTCAACAGCATCATGATGCCGTGTCTATCAGAGAAATCTTGGCAAAGCAACTTTATAGTCCAGTGCGATGGACAGAAACCATTCGTGCTTTTGCATCAGCTGGGGTAGATCATGTTGTCGAATGCGGGCCAGGCAAGGTATTAACCGGCTTGACTAAGCGTATCGATGGAAAATTAAAAAGCTCATCATTGACAGATAGTAATGCCCTCAGGCAAACAATAGATATATTGAAATAAATTCCAGTCAATATATTATCAAACGGAGAAATAATGTTAAGCAACCAAGTAGCCTTAGTTACAGGCGCCAGCCGAGGAATTGGACAGGCTATTGCTTCTGAATTAGGCAAGCATGGCGCTATTGTAATAGGCACATCTACCACTCAGAATGGCGCAGAAATTATCAATCAGCATCTAAAAGAAGCCCAAATAAAAGGACTGGGCTTGGCAATGAATGTCAACAATATTGCACAAATTAATAATGCCATTGAAACTATACGCGAAACATTTGGTGAGATTAACATATTGGTCAATAATGCGGGCATCACTCGCGACAATTTACTGGCTAGAATGAAAGATGAAGAATGGGATGAAATTATGGAGACCAATCTCAAATCGGTATTCTTTCTAAGTCGCGCTGTACTGCGCTCCATGATGAAAGCACGTGCAGGCCGTATTATTAATATTTCGTCTGTAGTCGGAGTAACAGGTAATCCTGGGCAAACAAATTATGCTGCAGCCAAAGCTGGTATGATCGGTTTCAGTAAATCGCTAGCGCGTGAGGTAGGAAGTCGAAATATCACAATTAATTGTATTGCCCCTGGGTTTATCGAGACTGATATGACACGATCTCTTACTACTGAGCAGCAGCAAAATCTACTCCAGCATATCCCATTGGGAAGATTGGGGCGTCCGATAGACATAGCATCAGCAGTAGTCTTTCTAGCTTCTCCAGCAGCAAGTTACATTACAGGCACGACTTTACACGTGAATGGTGGAATGTATATGGATTAATTGAAATTAGAAATTTTCTGGAAAATCTTTTCAAATTACGGTATTAATCTTTATGTCAAATGATTTTATTGATAAATAGCTTTTAAAATAACCTAAATGCAGTAAAGGTGTTAGTTTTGTTAGTATAGGAAATTTGTTAAAATTGTTTAGTTCTTCTCACGTAAAAAGGAAGGGTGCATAGATGGAAAATACAGATATAGAGCAACGCATCAAAAAGATTGTAGCTGAACAATTAGGTGTAAATGAAGCAGATGTCAAAAATGAATCCTCCTTTGTGAATGATTTAGGCGCTGATTCGCTTGATACCGTAGAACTTGTTATGGCATTGGAAGAGGAATTTGAATGTGAAATTCCTGATGAACAAGCTGAAAAAATCAATACTGTTCAAGAAGCGATTGATTACGTTAATCAACATACATCTCACTAATTTTTCTTTTTTTATCTACTGGAGTATTTTTTGTCCAAACGCAGGATAGCTGTTACAGGGCTGGGTATTGTTTCACCTGTAGGAAATAATATTTCTGATACCTGGCAGAACATTGTTGCCGGAAAATCTGGTATTACCAAAATAACTCGCTTTGATGCATCCTCTTTTTCTTCACAAATTGCTGGTGAAGTTAAGAACTTCGATATTACGCAGTACATATCAGCCAAGGATGCACGGCGAATGGATATTTTTATTCATTACGGTATGGCAGCAGCAATCCAAGCAATAAAAGATGCGGCTATAGAAGATTTAGCTGGGCTTGATCCAGAACGCATAGGCATTAATATTGGTTCTGGAATCGGTGGTTTGCCAATGATTGAAGATACTGATTCTGCTTATCATGCAGGTGGCCCACGGAAAATCTCTCCATTTTTCATACCCAGTACTATTATCAACATGATATCTGGCAATTTATCTATCATGTTCGGGTATAAAGGTCCTAATCTAGCCATTGTTACTGCATGCACTACTTCTACTCATACTATTGGCAGCTCCGCGCGCATGATTGAATATGGTGATGCAGATATTATGGTTTGCGGTGGCGCAGAGTCATGTGTGACCCCTCTTGCGATTGGAGGATTTTCTTCAGCTCGGGCACTGTCATCTCGAAATGATGATCCAGTTTCAGCCAGTCGCCCCTGGGATAAAGGTAGAGATGGCTTTATTTTAAGTGAAGGTGCTGGCATTTTAGTTTTAGAAGAAATGGAGCATGCTAAGCGACGTGGCGCAAAAATATATGCGGAACTTATTGGGTTCGGTATGAGTGCGGACGCACATCACATGACCGCCCCGTGCGAAGATGGCGAAGGCGCCGCTCGGTGTATGTCAAATGCTCTTAAGAGTGCAAGTGTTAACAACGATGAGGTTGATTATATCAATGCTCATGGTACATCAACTCCTCTAGGCGATATAGCAGAAACGATTGCGGTCAAACGATGTTTTGGCGATCATGCAACGAAACTTGTAATCAATTCTACCAAATCAATGACTGGACATTTATTGGGCGCTGCCGGAGGAGTAGAGGCAATATTTTCTGTGCTAACTCTCTATCATCAAGTCGTACCACCTACTATTAATCTATTTGAGCCTGATCCGGAATGCGACTTGGATTATGTCCCCAATACTGCCAGAAATATGAAAATAAATTTAGCAATATCAAACTCCTTTGGGTTCGGGGGAACTAACGGAACTTTGGTATTTCGAAAAATTTAGCTACATCTCTGGCGTATGTGGGTGCTAAAACGCCTATCTCGGAAACTGAAGTTACTATTTTTATTCATTTTCATTGGAATCATTTTTTTTATTGGTTGGTTTTATTACCTTGTTAATACTGCAACCGAGTTGCCCTTTACCCCATATGAATTTTCGATTGAATCAGGCGGCAATCTAAAGAGCATTTCCAATGAATTAGTTGCAGATCATCTACTCCCAAATGCCTGGTCTTTTATCTTGCTATCAAAGGTGCTTGGTTATGAATCATCGATAAAAGCAGGTGAATATGTACTTGTTGAAGATATCTCCCCTCTGCAATTACTGGAATATCTTGTTAAAGGGGATATAAGGCAAAATGAAATTCGGTTCATCGAAGGTTGGACATTTTCTGAACTTAGGAAAGCATTAGATGAACATCCAGCGATTCGGCACGATACACTTAATCTTAGTGAACAAGAGATTCTGCAGCTAATTGGCGCTTCTGAATTAAAAGCAGAAGGTTTATTTTTTCCGGATACCTATTTCTTTCCAAGAAATAGCAGTGATACCAGCATACTAAAACGTGCCTATCATACAATGCAAAATCACCTAAAAATAGCTTGGTCTGCTCGAAAAGAATCTCTTCCATTAAAGTCAGAATATGAAGGATTGATCCTAGCTTCAATCATTGAAAAAGAAACTGGTAAGGAAAGTGACCGTAGCATGATCGCAGGCGTTTTAATTAATCGACTACGCTTAGGTATGAAACTCCAGGTTGATCCGACTGTTATATACGGGATAGGTCATGATTTTGATGGAAATTTGCGTAAACAGAACTTGCTTACTGACCAAGAATATAATACTTATACACGGTCCGGACTTCCTCCTTCACCTATTGCCATGCCGGGATTAGCCTCAATTCAGGCAACTTTTAATCCAGCAGAAACCGATGCGCTCTATTTTGTTGCGAAGGGGAATGGAGAATCGCATTTTTCAACTAATCTGAAAGACCATAACCGTGCTGTGCATAAATACCAGAAACAAAAGTAACCATAACATCACTTCACACTTCTGAATTTATGCTTTCTTATAAAGTAAAATAATGCAATTCTCTATTGTCATTCCAACTCTTAATGAATCAGAAAATGTGGATTTACTGTTATCACGTTTATTTGCTCATGATGTGTTACCGGGAAGCTTTGAAGTCATTTTTGTTGATGATGGATCAAAAGATGGAACTCCAAATAAAATACGTGAATGGGAAGCACATAATAAAAATATTCATCTTATTGAGAGGCAAGAGAAACCAGATCTGACAGCATCAATTCTGGCAGGTGTATCTATTGCCAAAAGCGATATTATCGTTGTAATGGATGCAGATTTAAGCCATTTACCCGAGCAAGTTCCAGCTGTTGTTGCACCAGTATTGGCCGGTAGATATGATGTTGCTGTAGGCAGTCGATATGTTTCGGGTGGAAGCACTCACGGATGGCCTTTATATCGCCAATGGTTATCACGTATAGGGGGCTTACTTGCACGCCCTATTTGTGATGTCAGCGATGCTACTTCAGGTTTTTTTGCATTTCGACGTGAGCTTATAGCAAATATTCCAGAAAAGGCCCGCGGATATAAAATTCTTCTTGAGTTGTTAATGTCAGGCCAAGGAAATCTTAGAATCATAGAAATACCTATCTCCTTTCATGACCGAGCATATGGCACGTCGAAATTATCTCTTTCACATCATCTAATTTATCTCCAACGACTAATCACACTGGCCGGTGGCACAGCATCTATTGGTACAGCTAGCCGTTTCGCAATTGTTGGATTTGTGGGTGTTTTCATCGATGCCTTGGTATTCCAATGGATGATAAATTGGAGCTCTGGACTCGCATTGGCTCATATCACAAGCTTTTTAGCAGCAGTTACTATAAATTATATACTTAATTCTAAGTGGTCGTTTCGATCGCACTTTAAAGACAGCCTCGACTGGCATCAATTTGGCCGCTTCTTAACTGTAGGATTGTTAGCACTGCTCTTACGTGGCGGCGTGCTTGCATTGCTTGTCTATACTTGGCATTTATCGGCCGAATTAGCAATATTCCCAGCAATTGCAGCAACGGCAATAATTAATTATCTTGGTTCAGCTTTTTATGTTTTTCCAGAAAATAAAAATTGCCCACCGTTAAATGTACGCTGGCAAGTGGCCGCAGTTGGAATTGTACTTTTTGTTATTTTGTTGCGCCTTGTATACTTGGTCTTGCTCAACTCATTCCTGATGAGGCTTATTATTGGCAATATAGTCAGCACATGGACTTGAGTTTCTTCGATCACCCCCCAATGGTTGCCTGGTTAATCTGGCTGGGTACCGCAATAGCAGGTCAAAATGAGTTTGGTGTGAGAATTGGAGCCTTTATCTGTGGTTTGATAACAATGGGCTACCTATATGCATTTGCACGTAATTTATATGATAAATCAACAGGTATGCGTGCAATCATGCTGTTATCTGTGCTGCCATTCGGCTTTGCTTCTGGCTTAGTTATGACACCTGATGCACCTTTGATTGCCTCGTGGGCTGCTACTTTATACTACATGGAGCGCGCACTTATAGCTGATCGAAAGATAGCTTGGTTAGGCATGGGAATCGCTTTTGGCCTGGGCCTATTATCTAAATATACGGTTGGATTATTAGGTATTGCCGCTCTAACTTTTGTTATCTTAGATCCAACTGCGCGCCGCTGGCTGCTTCGGCCTCATCCTTATTTCTCAGCATTCCTCGCTCTCTTGTTGTTTTCACCCGTTATTATTTGGAATTTTCAGAACGACTGGGTTTCTTTTTTATTTCAAACTGAACGACTTGGAGGAGGTGGTCATGTATTCTCTGTTCATTACCTTATCTTTTATATCGCAATTATTCTAACTCCGATAGGCTTGTATGCTGCCTTGCATGCACTATGGCATGTTTGCGCTAAGGGCAAACATGATAAATATGAGCGTAGACGCAATTTATTTGTGTGCGTATTTACGGGCATTCCACTGATAATTTTTTTGGGTATTAGTACATTTGATACACCACGATTTCATTGGACCTGTCCTCTGTGGCTTGCAGTTTTACCGACTATCGCCTGGATGATAGGACAAAATAGTGCTCTACATACAGTCTCTAACCGTTTACGAGCGATATGGCAACCAACTATTATTGTTTCGCTGCTTGCCTATGCATTTATACTCCATTATGCTGTATTAGGTATTCCTGGAATACCCTATCAATTTCTTGCCGAGCATTATTTCTGGAAAGAAGCAGCTATTGAAGTCGAGAAAATAGCTGAAGAAATCCAGTCTCAGAATGGACAAACTCCTATTGTAGTAGGAATGAACAAATGGTCAATTGCAAGTGCTTTATCTTTTTACACTAAAGATAGTAGCAAAATGGATATTCGCTCACGAAATATGTTTGGGGACAATAGTGCCATGTATGATTTCTGGTATCCATCGCACCCCGCTACTGACCGTCCTATTATTTTAATAGGGATGAAACGCCACACCCTCGAACATAATCGAGCAGGAAACGAAATTGACCGCATGCTTATCCAACCTAGTACTGTGCAATATAAAATAGTGAGCCGGAATGGCACGCCTTTGCGTCACTTATACTACCGTACTGCACAAGGGTATCGTGGTAGATCTATTTAAATGTTTCGGAAACAATGAAGTAAATTATCTTAATTACACTTTACTACTTTTTAATGACTGTGCTTGAGCATAGTCTCAACTAGCCAAATAGAGCCAATCCCTAAGCTAATGAGTACTACTTGTTGAATTGTGGCACCTATTTCAGGTCGTTTGTGCAAAGTCGGGATCAAATCTGCCATCGCTACATAAATCATACACGCTGTTGCAATTGCGAGCATTGGTAAGACGAGATGATTGAGTTGATGCAGCATAAAATAGGCTAATACCCCCCCTACTAAAGTCGCGGTACTTGACAGTAAATTAAGTAAAAGTGCTTGAGCGCGACTGTAACCAGAATTGAGTAAAATAATAAAATCACCAGCTTCTTGTGGGACTTCATGAGCAAGAATTGCAATCGCAGTAACAATGCCAAGCTGTACATCAACCATAAAGGCTGCAGCAATCAGGATACCATCCACAAAATTATGAAATGTGTCTCCTAAGGTAATCATCATGCCACTACGACCATGGTCACCTTGGGTCTCATAAATTGAACTGCCATGCTCTGGATCATGCACTTCACATTCATCCATATGGCAGTGCCGCCACAAGACGAGTTTCTCCAGGATAAAAAAAAGCAGTATGCCTAGCAGAACGATAATCGTGATTTGTTTCGGATCCTCAGAAAGCTCTAGAGCCTCAGGGAGAGTATTTAAAAACGCTGCCCCTAACAATGCTCCAATAGCGTATGAAACTAGCATAGATACCCAAGAACTACGGGTATTCAAGGTCAATATAGCTGCAAAAAGTATACTCATTAAACCACCAAGTAGGCTAGTCAAAATGATCCAAGCAAGAGTTGACATATAAGTTATTTTGCAGAAAAATATGTAAGATGAAGGCGTGGCACTTCGTGTTATAGTGCTGTTCAATCCAAGGAATAAAACAGTTTTCTTAAAGAATATTAATCAGAGTGATTCTAGTGGTTTGTTGCTTGCAGCTAAAAGTACATTCATTCTTCATTATGGATTTATTTAGGAATTACTTAATGCTTAGATTACTTCTTTCCAAACTAGTCCCCAGCAGCTTTTTCTCATTTAATCTTTATCGGTTAGCCAAATCAGTGCCGCCATTCTACCCGTCTGACCATCCCGGCGATAAGAATAGAATCTTGATGAATTACTAAAAGTGCATTCATAACCGCCATAAATTTTAGTAACACCAGCATCTGTTAATCGTTGCCGCGCTAATATAAATAAATCAGCGAACCATTTCTTACTACTTTGACTAGGAGTAAAAGCGAAACTAGATTTGCTATCTTGCTTCAAAAATATTTCCCGCACTTCTTCTCCGATTTCAAAATGCTTGGGACCAATTGCGGGACCCAGCCACGCAATAATTTCAGAGCTCATGCAAGCCATCTCCGAAATAGAGTTTTCTATTATTCCGTTAGCTAACCCTCGCCAGCCTGCATGGGCAACACCTACAACAGTCCCTGCGGTATCACATAAAAATATTGGTAAACAATCTGCTACCAATATTGCACACACCTTCCCGCTACAACGACTCAATGCCGCGTCACCTTCAAGTTCTACTAGATTTTTGTCCACCCACACTGGCTTTGCTCCATGAACTTGCTTCAACCAGTTTGGATTATTTGGCAAATATTGACGTAGCAATGCGCGATTTTGTTGTACTGATAGAAAATCATCATGTACATGATCACCTAAATTTAATTCTGCATAAATACCATTTCTGTTTCTACTTACGCCGCCCTTACGGGTAGTGAAAATTGCTTTAACATTTGGAGGTGATGGCCAGTTTGGAATAATCCAGTCGTGCATAAAACGAGAAGAGTTAATTTATAGCCAGCCATAAAATAGTAAATAGTACTGCCAGCATACTCATTAGATTTAAATAATTTTCACTGAATAATTGATGTATACAACATAGAAAAAGTTTGGCAAACATATTCTATTTGTTCAGAAGTGTGCGCTGCATTTACACTGCACCGAACTAATGATTTACCTTCAGGCGCAGCTGGAGGAAGAATCAAATTGACGTAAATATTATTTTCCAACAAGCCGTTCCACAAGGCTAATGCCTGCTGCGGATTATCTAATATAGTTGCTACGACAGGACCAGGTTCTGGCCCAACTTGATATCCGACCATTTTAAGATGCGAATAGAGTTGCCGAGCGTTTCTCCAAAGCTGTTCACGTAATTTACTGCCATTACGGAGCAATCTTAAAGCCACACGTGTTGCTGCAATGGTAGCTGGCGAAGGTGAAGCTGTAAAAATATAAGGGTGACTCACATAGCGCAACTGATCAAGTTGCGGATGATTACTGACACAATAGCCACCTATACCACATAAACTTTTACTAAAAGTACCTGTAATAAAATCAACTTCACTGCTGAGCTTGGTTTTTTCGGCTAAACCTTGTCCAGTTTCACCTAAAACACCTAGTGAATGCGCCTCATCAATGAGTAAAGTACTGCTATAAGCATTCTTTAAGTTCACAATTTCAGCTAAAGGTGCTTGATCACCCAGCATACTATAGATACCTTCAACAATAATGAGTGTATTCTTGCTCCGATCACCCAATCGTCGAAGACGTTTTTCTAAGTCAGCCATATCATTATGTCGGAAACGAATGATATCCGCTCCGCTTAGAATACATCCATCATAAATACTTGCATGAGAATCACCGTCAATAAGTGCTACGTCCCCTGCACCTATTAATCCAGAGATCGTTCCAAGATTTGCTTGATAACCTGTTGTAAAAACGATACATGATCGGCATTGATAAAATTCGGCAAACTCCATCTCTAGTGCGCGGTGTCCTGAATAATTTCCGTTTGCCATTCGAGAGCCAGTGGTACCCGTTCCTTCTTTATCTATCGCTTCATGCGCCGCTTCTCGACATTCCGGGGCAAAGCTAAGTCCTAGGTAGTTATTGGTGCCAAGAAGCAGAATCCGGCGCTCACCGATTCTTGCTTCTGTTGGAGAATAGATTTCTTCTATGGGTATTCCAAATGCACTTAATCCAGTTGGTAATTGAGCTATTCTAGCTGCGGCTGCTGCATCAAGTTTTTCGAGTAAATTCATTTTGAATCAGACTTGATTCTGTAAATTAAATTAGCCAGATCATACACAGTGACTACATCTGTGAGAGCATTTAGCGGTATAGAAATATCAAAGTGATCTTCTAATTCCATAATAAGATTCAATAATTTTATGGAATCAATCGCCAATTGAGTAATGAGATTTGTTTCTGGTGTAATTTCCTGTTCTGTATTGGCAAAACTTGCTAAGCGTCGACATAATAAATCCAGAATGTCTTCTTGGTTAATTTCTACCATTGGTTAATTAAAAAATCTATAGTTTGATCAATTGTGGCAATGTATCACAGAGGCGGAAATTAGGATACCAATTCACTAAATTTCGCTGCAGAGGCGTTATATCGCACACCCAGTCTGGATGTTGTAATTCACATACTTTTCCAGGAGTCAGCATTGGCGAATAGCCCAATAATCGGGATACCCACAAATTAGCATTAGCAATTAACTGAAGTATTAGATCAGGTAATCTAATACATCTGACAGGTTTTCCTAAAATATCTTGTGCAATAGCAGCCACTGATCGATAGGTATAACCGCCTGGCGTGCCGTCATCAATCTCAAAAGTCCCCCTAATGGGTTTATCAATACATAACCAACATTGAATTGCTGCCACCAAATCATCAACATGCAACAATCCGAAACGATTAGTCAAATGACCGATAGATGGTAGCACACCGTAGCAAGTTGCTTTAAAAAGGGGCTGAAGTTCTTTATCACCAGGACCATATACAGCTGCAGGACGAAAGATCGTACATGGCATATTGTCCGAACAATTATTGATTAGTTGCTCAGCTTTAAATTTACTAGTTGCATACCATGAAAGTTTCGATTCTCTTGCTGCCAGAGAAGATATAAAAAGGAAACGAGGACTTAAATTTTGCTCCAGGACTGCGCGCAGGAGATTATCTGTTCCCACTACGTTATTCTGTAAAAAGCTTTCTAGAGAATTACCTCTTACCGCACCAGCACAATGTATAACAGCATATGCTCCTGAGACAAGCCGTTGCAGAGACTCGTGGTTATCCAAGTCTCCATGTACCCACTCTAGATTTTCTCGTTCTTCAGATGAGAACTTCCGAGTTAATGCGCGAATTCTCCATTTATTCTTTAGCAGAGTATCAATTAATGCTCGGCCGATAAACCCAGTGGCGCCCGTTACTGCCACTACTTGTGACATTTAAGATTATCTGTCTCCAGATTGAACTACAGATATCTGATCAGCTATATTTGCACGTTGAATAAATCCTTGACGTGCTGCAAAACGCGACAGCTTACCAGATGATGTTCTTGGCAGCGTGTGAGGCGGCACTAATTCAACAAGGCAGTTAACACCAAAAGCCATATAAACCATTTGTTGTAATCGACTCATGAGTGATTGCCTTTCCTCCACTGAGGTTAAACGGCACTCAACGACTAATACGACGATCGTCGTATCATCAGATCCACTAATTCCAAAAGCTGATGCTTCGCGTGATCTTACTTCAGGTTGTTGTTCAGCAAGTTCTTCTATATCTTGAGCGCGAATATTTCGGCCGTTAACAATAATGACATCAGTGCGGCGTCCCGTTATGTACAAATCACCTTCAAGAATAAAGCCAATATCACCTGTATCAAGCCATTTTCCTGGTTTTAGTGCTTTATTGGTTTCTTCATGATTATTAAAGTATCCGGTCATAATGCTATTCCCCCGGACTAAAACACTTCCAACCATCATCTGAGGTAACTCTTCTCCATTATCATCAACAATCTTAACTGTATGCTCAGGAAGTGGTCGGCCACAATTGACAAACTCATTAAATTTTCTACCTTCTGCTTGTACCCGAACTGCCATTTTCTTTTCTACTAACGTTTTGGTATCGACCTGTATACTCATTACACCTTGGTTAATCTTCGAAAATGATACCGCAAGAGTAGATTCTGCCAAGCCATAGCAAGGTAAAAAAGCACGCTCATCAAAACCTGCTGCAGAAAATTTATCTGCAAAGTTTCTTAAAATATCTGGGCGAATCATTTCAGCTCCGATACCCGCTGCACGCCAACAGCTTAGATCAAGCTCCTTCAAATCAGATTCACGAACTCTTAATGCACAAAGTTTAAGGCCAAACGGCTGGCTAAAAGCAATAGTACATCGGTTACGACTAATTAGCTTTAACCATTGCAGTGGTCTAATTGCAAAATCTCGTGTTGCCAGATAATCCACCGATAACTGCGCAGCCATTGGTGACAATACGAGACCTACCAAACCCATATCATGATAAAACGGAAGCCAAGAAGCACAACGATCACTTGCGCGCACTTCTAATCCGTTGCGTACTATTCCACGAAGATTACACATCAAAGCCCGTTCTGTTATAACGACTCCGCGAGGCATTCGTGTACTACCCGAGGTAAATTGTAAATAAGCAGTTTCTTCCGGGAAATTGGGTTGAAAAGTCACTTCTATCTCTGGGAGCAAATCAAGTTGACTTGGTGTTCCGACCCATTGCAAATGATCCGTACTTAAACCTTCAGCAGCTTCTTCAAGAAAACCAATAAAATCAAGATTAGCTATTGCAACACTTGCTTGACTACTTTCAAGCATACCGCGCAATTGTCGAACATATATTGCATGACTGCCAAGGTTAACCGGTATTGGCATTGCAAAAGGAACAAGACCTGCATAACGACATGCAAAAAACAACTCAATAAACTCAGGTGTTGTATCAGCAATTAGTGCTACACGATCTCCGCGCGCCAACCCAAAACTAGATAAACGGCGAGCCGCCATAAGTGCGCGTTGTTTAAGTGCACTATAGGAGAGTACCGATCGTAACCCTCCCTTTGCATCATAAAAATTGTATCCTGTTGCTCCGTCTGCCGCATATTCCAGCGCATCAGTCAACGTATCAAAATCTGCTAATCGCTGAGGCAGCGTGTTAGCTGTAGGTGTCGCTGCCATTGACAATTTGCTTGAAGGCTGAGTATCAGATTCTTGCATTAGCGGATCCCCCAGCGTAATTATTGTCGAACTCAAGATCTTCCCCTCGAAGTAATGGTGCTGGTCATCTTATTCTAAAACTATTTTAACGCAATAATCCCCAAAGATATTCTTTATCAATGCGTTAGATAATCATCCATACGCTTCTATTTTTCTATTTTTCGTTGCTTATTAAATACAACTGTCTCATATTCGCTGACGAAGGAGCTTATAGTAAGGGTGATTTCCCTGTCAAGATTATATTAATTAAGTGTTGTTTTATAGCAACAGTCTTATTATTAATCTAATCTATAAAGTTTTAATTTCTAATTTAAATTTTATGATCATAAATTTAAACTTGATGCGTAATTAACGCTACAATGAGCAGTAAGTTCAAGCCGCTCTTAACCGTATCAATAGAGCTATTCTTTTTCAAGAAAATAAAAATAGGCAGAATCCAGAATCTTTAATTTGATCTAGGAACAATGATTAATAAAACAAATAAACTGGGAATTTTGCAAGCCAGCAGTATCGGACTTTAAAGTATTTACTGCAATAATTTCCGCTGACTCCGCTTTACACTTATAAGACAATAATAAGAAATAACAAATAGGTAGGCAATAATGCATTGGGATACAATCCATCCTTCAATGCGAGAAAAGGAAGTGTTCTGCAGCGTTAGATATCGTAGAAGCAAAAAATTAGATGAGTATTGAGTACAGCAATATTCTTTCTCATACGCATCCAAGCTGTTAAAATCACTATTGACAATTGTGACACGATATATCAGATAGTTAACGACGAACATCTATAAGAAGCTAGCGAGTCCTTAATTTTCTTCTCCGGTATTTTCCAAGTAGTATACTTGAGATTACTCATGACCAGACTGCTACTCTTTGGCTACGGTAACCTAGGTCGTGGCGATGACGCACTTGGTCCTAATCTTATAATCGTATTTCATTATTGGGATTCAGTCACGTCAAATGCCAAAGTGATATGCAGCTTCAGATTGAGCATGTGATGGTCGTGGCCAGATGTGATCAGGTATTGTTAATCGATACAGACTTATCATGCGCGGAACCATTTGTTTGCTCCAAAGTAGTAGCAGAAAAAGACGGGTGCTACTCGACACATGCCGTGACCCCATCCGCTTTGTTACACGTGTATCAGGAAGTGTATGGACAGGCTGCACCATAAACTTTTTTGCTTCGGATTCACGGTTACCATTTTGAGCTTGGTGCTGCGCTAAGCAACAGAGCAAACGCAAATCTTGATGCAGCAGTGAAGTTTGTCAGCAGATTATGTGAAATGGATAATCTCAAAATCTTATGAAAAACTTCGTACAATCCATCATTCCCCCAAATGAATAGATAAAGTTTCATTTCGATAAGAACATATTTGTCGGTGCACTTCACGGCATTGAGACGTAACTACTATTCGATATAGTCCTGGAAGCAGATCTTTTGTCTCTAATTCAAATTTAAAATAGCCTTGCTCATCACTCATAAACGATTTTTCCATTACTTTAGAACCATCAGACTGAAATACCCTAACATTCAACAAAACATCTGAAGTGGGTTGATCTTTATAGTTAGCCCAGCCACTCAAGACTACCTTTTCTCCCAAAGAATATTCAGTTTTTAAATCCTGAAGAACAGGCTTAGAGATATGCGTTGCACCTAGCTCAGTCATAAAACTGCTATATAAACTTGAAATCAACAAAAATATCAGAAAACTTTGTATATTTATTCTCACGATTAAACTCTTTCTTATTTGATATTTAATGAGTAAATAAATAATTTTTTAACTTAACAGACTATTGAAAAAATATTCGAGGCAGTCAGTCGTTGATAGGCAAAAAAACAGGCGAAAAAAACTGAATTTACACCTGAGAAATGAGCATTCTGAGCCTACTTTTAATACCGTAGCATCGATGTAGATAGAGCTTACTCAGAAAGTATAAGCAATTGTTTTAACGTAAGAATATCGTAAAAATCAATTTTTAAGTGCAAGGTTTTTGAATAAATTATGCAGAAACCCTTGCACTTGATTTGAGCTCAAGCTTACCTAAGTTCGATCAATCTTTATTAAACCGCATGCTGTTATGAATAATATTTTTTAGAAAACAATATATTATGGATAATAAATTTTAAACGAAATTACAAGAAATACTTTTTGAGTAGACTCTAGATAGTTTTTTTCAACAGCCTGTTAATACCGCACTCAATAAAATATCCATATACTTCTATATTAACCTGGCACACATGATACATGGATTTTAAATTTAGCTTATCCAATAATAAGATAGGAAATGAGACGATGAACAAATCAATTCGACCGAGAACAATAAAATAGCACCTGTTTGCTGATCGAATTGATTAAAAAACATGCTCACCAAGACCCCTGGATTTCATCAAGCCAGTCTATTTGAGCCAAACCTCCTTCTACAACTTGACCCTGCAATTCCTCTGCTTCAATGATCTGCAGCGATTCCCTGGCATCAATTTGAAGAAAGCCTTGCTATTTACTATACAGAGGCACCAGGCACACCGAATAAGCCGATTTACCTTAATTGGTGGGACTGTTGTTATTCAAGCAACTAGAGAATCAGAGTAATGAAACAGTAGTGCTGCAATGGAAGCGTAATCCCCTTACTACCAGGTTTTTTGTGGCATGCGAATGTTTCTACGCAGCCTACCCTGTCATAGCGCGGGGCTTGTTCACTTTCATAAGCGCGATTGGGAAGGAAGGATTTGAAAAGATTTTTCAGATGAGCATTCAATTGCATGATTACTTAACGCTGGAGAATATAGTCAATATCGCCACTGCCATCCAGGAGAAAACCATTATTTATCTCACAGACAGTAAGCTTGCTATCCACATCATCAATCGTTTAAACAAGCTGGCTAAATTTCATGGCATTTTGCAAAGTCGTAGCAATGTCAAGAAAGTAAAGCAATTGCGTCTGGCTAATCGGTATTTTCGTCACGCCAAGAGAAGGGTTCAAGCCCGATGAGCGCTGAAGCGACTCAGAGTCATTGCTCACACATTGATTCGGAAACTATTGCTTCTACTGCACAAAGCAACTTGATTGTGAAGGTTATCAGTCATGAGCGCACCCTGCATGACAATTATGGTTTGCCGAAAATATTGAATCATGTTGCAGCATCACAAAGCAAACACGTCAAACAAGCAGTGTGTGATCGAGGGCACTGAGGCAGCAGTGAGATTAACGGTACACGAATCATCTTGCCGAAGAAAGCTTTAATGAAAGATACTCGCTACCAGAAAGACAGGAAGAGAAGGCAATGCAAAAGGCGAACGGCCATTGAGCCCATTATTGACCACTTGCAATCAAAATTCAGATTGTCACGCAGTTATCGCGATAGGTGAGATCATATTAATCTACTGATGGCAGCTTTCATTTGGAATCTGAATCGATGACTATTGGCCATTTTTTGCCTATAGTTCCTTGGAGTAAACAATTACTGGAACGTAACAGTCAACGTAGCAGCCGCTAATAAAAATCGCTAGTCTCGTATCTTTACTCAGATAGGGCAAGCTTCGCTTCAGGAAATTTAAATGGATGTCCTAGAAATTACTTTTTCAGGAGTGACTACTTATATTTTTATCACCCTAAGGTCTGTTGACAATTTAAGATAAGTGTTTAATAAGTAGAAGCAAACTCGTACTATTGGGATCCCTATACCACCAATAAAACGAGTTTGAGATGCCCCGGTTAATGCTCAGTGATGAGTTCTGGTCGAAGCTGGAGAAGATTCTACTTCAGGAAGCTATTTATAACAAGCGCAATTTGCGCATGACAGTAGAAGGTATGCTATACCGAATGCGGGTTGGTTGCCCATGGCGTGACTTACCCGAGGTTTTTGGATGTTGGAATTCCATCTACAAAAGATTTAATGCCTGGTCATCCAGTAGCAAGTGGAGCAGGATTTTCAAAGCGTTGATCATTGATCCGGATTGGGAGTGGAAATTTATTGATGGCAGCTATGTTAAGGCACACCAGCATAGTGCGGGAGCAGTAGATCAAGAAACCGCAGGCCATCGGAAAAAGCCGTGCGGGCAACACTACAAAGATTCATCTGGTGGTTGATGGTTATGGTTTGCCGGTTGAGTTTGAGATTACCGGTGGAGAAGTGAATGACTGCTCTGTAGCAGCGGAGTTGATTGCCAAATTACCTGATGCGCAGGCAATTGTGGCGGATAAGGGTTATGACAGCGAGTGCATACGGGAGCAAATAGTGAAGAAGGGAGCTAGAGCTGTAATACCGAGAAAGTGTAACTCGGTTAAGGGCAACGCAGACATGGATTGGGGTTGATATAAATATCGGCATTTGGTGGAAAACGCCTTTGCCCGATTAAAGCAGTATCGGGCAATAGCAACACGATACGACAAACAAAAAGAAATTACGAAAGTATGGTAGCTATCGCGTGTGGATATCTGTGGCTACCTATGTGAAATGTCAACAGACCTTAGGAAGGTTAATGGAATGTCAATCGATAAACAATAATACTAAAAAACTGCTTTTAGGATTATTAGAAAATTATTGAAAAAAAATCTATCTTAAATCAAAGCAGCAAGCCACTATTATTCGTTGCAAGTGTAAACACATAGTATTAATTATGAAGATACCACAGTGAGGAGATATTTTCTTTAGAGCTAGGATTTATCCAGCGAATTCATCTCAACATAAGCCCATCAAGAAAATTTTTCCTTTCCCACAAAAACTATCGCAAGCTAATAATTGGCCATCCATTCCGTTGTGCATACCCTTCAAGTGTCGCATCAGGATCAACGGCAACAGGGTGCGTCACTTTCTTCAGAAGCGGCAAATCATTCAGAGAATCACTGTAAAACCAGCTTTCCAGAAAAGAGAGCCAAGTGAGATTATGCTTATCCAACCATTGCTCCAATCGCGTGATTTTACCTTCTCTGAAGGAGGGTATTCCTGATACTCGGCCTGTGAATTGACCCTCTTTCTGTTCTGGCTCAGTTGCAATTAGATGATCAATGCCTAATATCCGCGCAATTGGGGCAGTTACAAAACTGTTGGTTGCTGTTATGATGATGCATAAATTACGTTCAAGTTTGTGCTTAGCAACCAGATCATGCGCACCAGGCGCAATCAATGGTATGATTTTTTTTTGAATGAATTCACTGCGCCATGCATCAAGCTGCTCTCGTGGGTGACGTGCTAATGGCTTTAGCTGAAAATCGAGAAATTCATGAATATCGAGTGTGCCCGCTTTGTATTGCTCATAAAATTCGATGTTGCGTGCTTCATATACTTCACGATCAAGCACTCTCTGTTCAATTAGAAATTGCGCCCATTGAAAATCACTATCCCCAGCAAGAAGAGTATTATCTAGATCAAATAAAGCCAGCTTCATAAGGCAACCTGTAATAATTCGCGCAATAAAGGAAGTGTTATTGGTCGCTGCTTGGCAAGAGAATAACGATCCAATGCATCAACCACTCTGATCAGAACAGGTAAATTGCGCTGCTCGTGCTGCAGCAAATAATCGCAAATCTCATGAGGTAGCTCAAATCCGCAGCTGATTGCATGATTTTTCATAGCTTCTCTCTTTTCCTCATCGTTTAATTCATGTATCTGATAAACCAACCCCCAGGCAAGACGCGTAACTAAATCTTGCCGTAAAGTCAGCCTTGCAGGAGATACTTCACCACTTACCAAAAACAATGCATCTCCCTCCTCTCGCACTTGGTTATAAAAATTAAATAATCTGATTTGTGCAGCTGCCCCCAATCGCTCTACATTATCAATCGCCATACAGCGAATAGAAGCTGCTTCAAACGCAAATTCACTATTAAATTCGCATGAAACATAAATTGCTTTGAGTTGCTGTTGAACAAATGCCTCTACTACTGCCTGCAACAAATGGCTTTTACCACATCCAGAATTACCCCATACGTAAATAAAGCGCTCTAGATTCTGATTTGTTAAAGTATTTTTAAGCGTTTGCAGCAATTCAAGATTACGCCCTGGAATAAAATTCTCCAGTGTGGGAGGCCGTGGTGACGAAATATCGAGTAATAGTTGCTTCATGGATGCATGCTGGAATCATTTCAGGAACAATCCTGCATTATTTACCTATCAACACAATCATCAATATCTGCTTCAGGACAAACGAACCGTTCTAGACTTACAGTTTCCAACTTTTGGCAAACGTATAGTCAATACACCATTCTTGTAATTAGCTTCTGCTCTATCAATATCCACATTGTGTGGCAATGGGATCGATCGTTGAAAGGCTCCGTAAGCACGTTCCATAATATGGTAAGTACTATCATGGGTAACCCTTTCGAAGCGTTTTTCTCCGCTTAAATAGAGTTTGCTTCCATCAATAGTAATTTGCCAATCTTCCTTCTCAATACCAGGAGCTTCCACGCGCACAACGATCTCCTTATCTGTTTCCTCCACTTCCCCTGCTAGTAAACCCCATCGCGGAAGAGCAGGTGGCTGACTTTCACCTTCCGTGGCCATTTCATCTTTACTACGGCCAAAATGGGTTAGCGCTTCTCCACTCCGAGTAAGCAATTCGCGCCAACCATCAGAGAGATTTTCCCATGCGCGACCCAATTCACGGCCGATGTTTTTTCCTGCCTCTTTTAATGATTCCAGCATAATTGCCCTTCCACTTCATCATTTAAAAAATACATTACTCGTTGTCTTATAAACAATAATACTATGAACGTGACCAATTCACTCGCAGCAAGTTTTCATCCGGATTATAGTGAAACTCAAGCTCACCCTGATAGGCATGATGAATCGCTTCACCCATCCCGCGAGCAAGATGGATATCCGTAGTAGTAATTAACGTGGAATCGTTTTGTTCTTCGATCTCCATAATACGCTTGATAGGGTGTTCCTCACGCTGGTGCTTTTCCTCATTATGTACGAGATGCATGATTTCCTCGCGATGCGCTAAAAAAAATGCTCCCTCCAGAGTCAAAAAGCCTGCAGGATAGTGATCATGGGTACGATGGCAAGCTGGGCACATTTGTTGATGTGCATTAGCAGGAGCAGGTAACCACTGCCAGCGCCCCTGATGGTAGACTGCATTACATTCAGGGCACACGGTCGGCTCAGGTAACTTACCTTTGGCTTTATAAGCATCATAAACTCGCTCCTGAAAAAAATTATCGCGACGAGTAATAATATGAAAGCCTGGAGGAATTTTAGAAAAACTTTTATTAGAATGACTCATAGCACATGCCTCCTTTAATAAATATGAAATATAAGCGTCATGACTTGATTTAATAAGGCATAAAGTTCAATTTAGATCATATTACTTATTGAGCGATCAAAACTACAAATTTTGCATTCTCAAGTCTCATATCCTACCTCTCTTTTGAATGATTAACCAGACTGCCGTCATAAAACTGATTACCACTATCCATTTAAGCGTATGATTTGAGTAACAGCCAAAAAGGAGGGAAAAGAAATGTTTCGTGATCGTAAAGAAGCAGCCATCTTATTGGCAAAGCAACTGAATCCTTATCATGGTCAACATCCATTGGTATTGGCAATTCCACGTGGTGCAGTGCCAATGGCGAAAATTATCGCTGACACGCTAAATGGTGACATGGATGTCGTGCTCGTGCGTAAATTACGTGCCCCCGACAACCCGGAATTTGCAATTGGCTCAATAGATGAAACAGGCTGGACATACCTCGCCGAATATGCTCATCAGGTGGTAAGCGATCCAGCTTATATTGAACAGGAAAAAGCCACCCAACTCGAAGTCATGCGTGAACGGCGCAATAGTTACACACCGATTCGTCCACCTCTTGATCCACAAGGACGTATTGTGATCATAGTAGATGATGGTCTAGCAACCGGTTCAACTATGATTGCTGCTTTACATGCCGTACGCGCCAAACATCCTCAAAAATTGATATGTGCAATACCCGTTGCACCATCCGAAACATTGAATAAAGTTACGCCTTATGCTGATGAGATGGTTTGCCTTGAAGTGCCAGCACAGTTTTACTCAGTAGGACAATTTTACCAGTCATTTTCCCAGGTTAGTGATGAGGAAGTGATTGCACTATTGAGAAAAAACGACAAGTAATTATTTCGGAATACTGAAATACTGAACAAACCAGTCTGCTGCATGGCGCGCAACCTGTTCCAGCGTGCCAGGTTCCTCAAATAAATGGGTCGCTCCCGAAATCAAGGTAAGCCGCTTTTCGCAATTCAATAGTGAATAGGCTTGTTGATTTAATTCAATCACGCCGTAATCTGCTCCACCAACAAGTAGCAAGGTGGGGGCATTGACTTCTCTTAAGGCTTGTTCACCAGCGAGATCCGGGCGCCCACCGCGCGACACGACAGCAGTAATTTTATTCCTTAATTTTGCGGCAGCTTGCAGTGCAGCGGCAGCGCCTGTACTGGCACCAAAATATCCTACTTGCGATGATTGCGTCTTCGATTCACCTTTCAACCATGATGTTGCAGCAAGCAGACGTCGTGTGAGCAATTCGATATCAAAGCGTGTTGCATAATCCCGATCTTCTTCTTGTGTCAGCAAATCAAATAATAGCGTGCCCACACCATGATCCTGTAGCACTTTGGCTACATAGGTATTACGTGGACTAAAGCGACTACTGCCACTGCCATGCGCAAATAACACCACACCCGCTGCAGAAGATGGCAACACCAATTCACCACCTAGCTGCGCAGCGCCATCCTGAATAAACACTTCACTCATACTAACCTCCTATAGCAACTGGAATGCGCCGCCTGCCGAATGTCTCGGTATATTCACCAAAACGCCCTGCAATAGCAGCATCGCAATCAGGGCAATGTCCGTTGGAAGTGAGCCGATAGTGGGCAATTTCATGCCAGTCACGCTCAATCAAGGTTACTCCACATGATGGGCAAAAGGTAGTATCTCCCTCTTCATTATGCACATTTCCCGTATAAGCGTACTTGAGTCCTGCCGTGTGGGCAATTTTACGCGCCTGAATAAGAGTATTCACTGGGGTACTTGGTATATCAATCATTTTGTAGTCGGGATGAAATGCCGTGAAGTGTATCGGTACCTCTACACCAAGTTCTCTAGCCACCCATTCACTAAGGGCCTGCAACTCTTCTGTAGAATCATTGAGCCCAGGGATTAATAATGTTGTTAGCTCAAGCCATACCTGCGTTTCGTGCTTGAGATATTTCAGTGTCTGGAGCACCGACTGCAAGTGCGAGCTGGTTTGCTTGACATAAAATTCCTCGGTAAATGCTTTTAGATCGACATTGGCGGCATCCATTTTAGCGAAGAAATCGCGTCGAGGCTCAGCATGGATATAACCGGCAGTGACTGCTACGGTTTTGATATTCCGCTCATGACACGCATCGGCCACATTCATGGCATATTCTGCAAAAATTACTGGGTCGTTATAGGTAAAGGCGACACTTTTACAACCCAAACGTTCGGCAGTTCGCGCAATGGCTTCTGGGCTTGCCTGATCAGCAAGCTTATCGAAACTACGTGATTTGGAAATATCCCAGTTCTGACAAAATTTGCAGGCAAGATTGCAGCCTGCTGTACCAAACGACAGTACACTGCTGCCTGGATAAAAGTGATTCAGCGGCTTTTTCTCAATAGGATCCACACAGAAACCCGAAGAACGACCATAAGTCGTCAGCACCATTTCATTGCCTAGCCGGCCACGTACGAAACATGCACCTCGTTGCCCTTCATGCAATTTACAATCACGTGGACACAAGTCACATTGGATACGTCCATCATTCAACCAGTGCCAATATTTAGCAGGATATCGTTCTGCACTGCTAATCGGTTCATCCATTTGGGTATTCCTCCATATCTACAACTTCACACCATTTGGTTACGGTATAACGCGACAGCTTGATCCCTTCTGCCCAAAAATCTGCAGGTAATCCTGCCTTCCGCTTCAACATAGCCAGAAACTGATGAGGTAACGGAAGCTCCTGCCATACTTGGGGTAAAAATGTACTGTGATAGTAACCATATTCAAATACGATGCCATCTATACCCGGCCGCAGCTGCGCTAGCGCATCCACTTCGTCTTGCGCTGCCATCGCCAGCCTCGGTGATAGCAATGAAATTTCGATATGGGTCTCATCAAACTCAGCAGGACGCAAAGGTGCAAAACGCGGATCGTGTAAAGCAGCAGACACCGCATTACTTTTGACATCCATTAATAATGATCGTTGCGCCTCAAGTGAGCCGATACAACCACGCAACTTCCCATCCTGCATTAACGTAACAAAACACGCACCCAATTCTTGCAGCCAGGGTGCATGCTCATCGCTTTTCGACCGATAAGCGACATTCAAAGCGCGAGCAATCGCAGTCCGCCCAATCGATAATAGCTCCTCTCCTTGATCAAGCTGCATATTCAGTACTCCCTGAGGATGAATGGGATAATGTAAAAGCAAATGCGCCATAACCCACCACCTGCTCGCGTGGGCCCGCAGTATCCCCTGAGTTGCGTAAATCCAGCAAATGCGGGGTCAAGCGATGTTTGCGTGCAGCCAGCATCAAACCATTAATGGATGTCGCACCACAAGCATGATCATGATCGATGAATCGGTGTAATTGAAGAATGGACGAGACGGTCTTGCGGTCTTCACGTTGCGCGATAGCATATGGTAGATAGTGCGAAAGATCGGAGCTCACAATAATCAAGGTTTCCTCACTTCCCCATAAATAATCCAGCACTTCAGCAACTTCCTCAGCCGAGGCCATTCCCACAACCAAAGGCAAAATCGAAAAATCCGTTAAGGTACTTTGTAAAAATGGCAATTGCACTTCCAATGAATGCTCCAGCGCATGCGCCTTCGGATTGACCGTCACTTGAGGTAAATACATGATGTCAGTGATGGCGGCTGTATCGATTATCACTCTACCTAGTGGTGTAGTAAAAGCCTCTACATTAGGTAATGCCAAACCACTTACTGCAACACGGTGCGCGGGACCTAGTAAGATGATACGCCGAATACACTCAGCAAATGAGCAAAGCGTTATATACGCTGACGCTGCAATCGCACCCGAATAGATATAACCCGCATGCGGCACAATCAATGCTTTGGGTATTGATTTATGCGCCTGAGCAGCGCTCAATAATTGCTCAATATTCTCAGCCAGTTGCTGCGAATCGGCTGGATAAAATAGCCCTGCTACTGCAGGGGAGCGGACGGTAACCATGAAAAATTTCCCTAAATTAGATAACCGCTAACATAAGGGTAATTTCTGTAAAATCAAGGAAATATCAATCAGAACTAAATCATTGTAAGATTAAAAAACAATAAAATCCATCAAGAATGCATCGTATTCAAATATTGCTTATGCAAATGCCTGAGCCATATCAGTAATACAGTACTAATCGGCAGTGCTAATAAAATTCCGATAAATCCGAATAGTTAACCAAAGGCGAGTAATGCAAAAATCAACACGACTGACTGCAGGCCGATGCGCTCACCCACTAGCCCAGGTGCAATCAACAAACTTTCATGTAATTGACCTATACCGAATACGAGCAGAACCAAACTGTAATCACGCTGCTCCATTCCTGAAATTGCATCACTACGACAAATGTTGCAAGTGCTAAACCTACGATTGCACCCAGATAAGGCACAAATACCAAAATTCCCGCCAGAAGTCCAATTGGTACAGCAAATTCTAGCCCAACCATCCATAAACCTGTCACGTACAAATCGCTCATCAGGATAATGACTGCAATCTGACCACGTAAGAACTCTGCCAGCACACGATCTGTTTCATACACAAGCGGATACAGCTGTTTTCGCCAGGCGGGCGGGATCCACTCATTGATCTGGGAAATTAAGGAATTCCAATCACGGAGCAGGTAAAACAACACAACTGGTGCAAGCAATAAATTCATTAAAAAATCCAATACCGCCACGCCACCACTGGTTAGTGAAGGCAACATCTTAGCAGCAACACCTCCAGCACTCTTCCAGTGCTCTGCCAAGGCTTGCCTGGGCATGGCCATACATCCGGACTTTGTGTGAAGCGCATTGCCTCTGTCCCTGATGGAATTTGCTGAGTAGCTTCTTATCACCTCTACGTGCTTTTTGCACTGTGCCCTGCTCAGGTTGGGCTACTCACGGTCTGGCCAGTCTCGCCATCATGTCATGATTGCCTGTGCAATCGGTGGTAGTCTTTCTCCTTAAACTCGTTTTTATTGCAACATTATCAATACGCTTTTATTCAACCCTTACAATCAATGAGCTGCAGCAGTTGTTGCCATAGTGTGATCGGGGTGAAATGTCGCTTTTTTGGTGAGTAATGCCCAGATGACGCGAGTGTTCTTATTTGCCAGGGCAACAGCAGCAATGTTCTTATTGCGCCGTGTTATCAGCTGGTACAGCCAGCTTTCTGGCTCGGCCTTCTTCTCAGCAAAGCGGATGACTGCTCTGGCTCCGTGGATCAGCAGGGTACGAAGATAAGTATCTCCACGCTTGCTGATACCGAGCAATAACTGTTTGCCGCCGCTTGCATGCTGCCTGGGCACCAACCCTAGCCATGCTGCTAATTGTCTGCTGTCCTTAAACTCCGTCGCGTTTCCTACGGTTGCCACAATGGCGCTCGCTGTAATCGGGCCAACACCCGGAATGGCTTCCAATCTTCGGCTGGCGTCGTTTTCCTTGTGCCAAAGCTTGATTTGCAACTCTAATTCGTTCACCTGGCGATCCAGTTCCTTCAGGTGATCATTCAGTCTTTCCAGCAATCGGCGCATTGTTCCAGGTAAACCATTTTCAGCATCTTCCAGAATGCCAGGTATGCGTTTGCCAATCGATTGGATGCCCTGAGGAATCACGATACCAAACTCAGAGAGTAGACCGCGTATCTGATTGGCCTGTGTGGTTCTGGCCTTGACAAACCCCTGTCTGGCTCGGTGCACTGACAGCATGGCTTGTTGCTCAACAGTCTTGATCGGGACAAAGCGCATATTAGGTCGAGTGACTGCTTCAGAGAATCGCTTCCGCATCGGCCCTATCATGCTTGTTAGTCTTGACATAGGGCTTGACGAACCGGGGCGACATGAGCTTGACAGTATGCCCAAATTCACCCAACTTTCTCGCCCAGTGGTGTGAACTACCGCAGGCTTCCAAGCCAATCAAGCAAGGCTCCAGATTAGCAAAGAACCCCGCCATCTTACTGCGGCGTAATTGCTTACGCAGCACAGCCTTGCCATGCTCATCTACACCGTGGATCTGAAACACTTCTTTTGCCAAATCAATGCCTATTGTTGTAATCTTCATATCGGACGCTCCTCTCTGTTTTAGTGGTCATTGCACCACTACTTTGGAACTTTGATGCCGTTTTGGGTAGTGGGCGTCCATTCCATTACCTCTAGCTGAAAATCGATTCCCAACGTTGTCTTCAACTAGGGAATTCATTGCTCCTTAACGATTTTAAGGCAATCTGGGGCACATTCAATCAACCGCATGATCTCCTTCTCAAACAATGGCACCATGATCAAAATCAAGGCAATAAATGCACCGAGTGATAGGAGCATAACCAGTACCGTTCCCAAAGTTCGAGAAATTTTTTTGATTAACAATCAGGAAACGAGAGGATTACAGATATAGGCAATAACTGCAGCCAAGATAAAAGGCATTAGTATTGGGCTTAGGAGATAAACCAGCGTTCCAGGCACTCCGATCAAAATGATCCACCAAAGAGAATGTTGATCTTCAGAGTGTTTAGTGTTCATTTGCGGTAAAATTACATTTTACTAAAAGTGTCACTCTATCCGTAACCAAGTGAGAACTCAACTTGACTTCATTTAATTCCCAACATCCTAAATCAGATCAGCTATCCTATCGCGACGCCGGTGTAAACATTGATGCAGGCAATCTTCTGGTTGAGAAGATCAAACCTTTTGCTCAACGCACATGGCGTCCGGAAATACTCGCCGGAATCGGAGGTTTCGGTGCACTCTTTGAAGTCCCCCGGAAATACCGTAATCCTGTATTAGTCTCGGGAACTGATGGTGTGGGCACCAAATTAAAACTTGCTTTTCAATTTAACCAGCACGACAGCGTTGGAATTGATTTGGTTGCCATGAGCGTCAACGATATTCTTGTGCAAGGTGCAGAACCCTTGTTCTTTTTGGATTATTTTGCTTGTGGCAGACTAGACGTGGATACTGCCGTGCGGGTTGTTCAAAGTATTGCAACAGGTTGTGAGCAAGCTGGATGTGCCTTAATTGGTGGTGAGACAGCTGAAATGCCCGGCATGTACCCAGAAGGTGAATATGATCTGGCCGGTTTTGCGGTAGGAGTCGTAGAGAAAGATAACATTATTAATGGATCTTCCATTACGGAAAATGATGTCATTCTCGGCATCACTTCCAATGGCGTGCACTCCAATGGTTTTTCATTGATCCGCAAAATTATCGAAAAACATTCTATTGATTTGAACACCAAATTTGGAGATGGCACTCTGATAGAGGCTATCATGACACCAACCCGTATCTATGTAAAACCTGTACTAGAGCTATTCAGGCGATTACCGGTAAAAGGAATCGCCCATATCACTGGTGGAGGGTTATTAGAAAATATTCCACGCATACTGCCTACAGGAACAATGGCCTATGTTCACAAAGAATCTTGGAAAATTCCTCCTTTATTTCATTGGCTACAACAACAAGGCAACGTTACTGATGAAGAAATGTTCCGGGTTTTCAATTGCGGCATAGGAATGGTTTTGGTGGTTGCGCCGGAGCATGCAAATGAAGCAATAGCTGTTTTACATACCACCGGAGAAACAGTCTGGCAAATCGGTCATATCAAGCAACGTTATGCTAATGAGCCAGCCATTCTGATTGCTTGATCAGTAATACCTCATGAAATCCCTGGTTATTCTTATTTCTGGTAGGGGTAGCAACATGCAGATGTTGCTCGATGCAAAACTCCCGGCTAAAGCCATCGCCGTGATCAGTAATAATCCGGATGCAACAGGATTAGAAATTGCTAGATCGCGCCATATCGAAACACATGTGGTAGATCATCGCGCTTATCCCAATCGTGAAATGTTCGACGCTGCACTTGCAGAGAAAATTGATGCCTGCCAACCTGACTTAGTAGCACTTGCTGGTTTCATGCGCATTCTTGGTAATAGTTTTGTTAGCCGGTATCAGAATCGATTAATCAATATTCATCCCTCCTTGTTACCTGCCTTCTCCGGCTTGAATACCCACACACGCGCACTACAAGAAGGTGTAAAAATCCATGGGTGCACGGTACACTTTGTTACCTCCCAACTCGATCATGGCCCCATTATTATTCAAGCTGCAATACCTGTGCTGCCAGAAGATACCGCTGAAACCTTGGCTACGCGGGTTCTCCAACAGGAACATCTGATTTACCCGCAAGCTGTGCGCTGGTTCTTGGAAGATCGGCTTATGCTCACAAATAGTTGTATAAAAATTCGAGCGGCAACTGTAGAACAACATGTTTTATATTCGCCTCGTTTAGATCAATGAAAATTTGCTTCAAACGGATTGATGATTCCGAAATAAATTCTTGATATGTCTTTAATCAATGCGTAACGACCGTCATCAAAAACTGAAGACTCTCATAGGTGAATCTGAAGCGTTGACGAAACATTCTCTTTTTATAATTAATCATGCGCCCAACGCTTGCTCAACTTGATATGGCCATAGCAGCCATACGTACTATATTACCGCTGGAATCTCCCGCCGACACCCTGCTGCGCCTGTTTTTCCGTAATCATCCAATGGCGGGTCAGAACGATCGAGCTGTAGTTGCAGAGATTGTGTACGGTATTTTACGTCACAGGTTTTTTCTGGAATGCCTGGCGGAAAAAGCAACACCCCGCGCCCTGCTTCTAGCTTACCTCGTCAAATTTGAAGGCTTGAATTTGCGCGAACTAGCCACCTTCATCAATGAATCTGAAGCTAAATGGCTCGCACACATTAAAGCAATCAAATTAGTCTCGCAACCTCTTGCTATTCAAGCAGAATTTCCTGAATGGCTAATGGAAAAGTTACAAAAATTCTTGCCTGATACCGAGATTCTTAGATTGGGTCAGGCACTCCAGCATCCAGCTCCTTTAGATTTACGTGTTAATACATTGCTTGCAAAACGTGACGAGGTACTCACCCTATTAAATCAGAAAGGTATCGAAGCCCACGCTACCCCCTACTCCCCTATCGGAATTCGTCTATCCGGCAAACCCGCCATTAATCAAGATCCGCTGTTTCTTTCTGGCAAAATAGAAGTACAGGATGAAAGCAGTCAGGTTCTGGGCTACCTGCTGGCACCTCGACGCGGGGAAATGGTTGTTGATTTTTGTGCAGGCGCAGGTGGCAAAGCACTGATGCTGGGAGCGCTCATGCATTCCCAGGGCCGTATTTATGCTTTAGATATATCTGAGAAGCGGCTCAATAATTTAAAGCCACGGCTTAAGCGCTCTGGTTTGTCCAATTTGCACCCTCAACGTATTAACAATGAAAATGACTTAAGGGTAAAACGTCTGTACGGAAAAATAGATCGGGTACTCGTTGACGTACCCTGCAGTGGACTAGGAACTTTACGTCGCAACCCGGATCTGAAATGGCGGCAAACACCGCAGAGCATTGAAGAATTAAAACACAAACAGGCAGCCATTCTTTCTTCTGCTGCCAATCTACTTAAACCTGGTGGCAGACTGGTTTACGCTACCTGCAGTCTTCTACCCGAAGAAAATCAGGAAATTGTAAAACACTTTCTTTCTGACAATCCTCATTTCGTTCAATTAAATTGTGCGAATCTACTGGCGCAACAGAAAATACCGCTTGATACAGGAGAATACTTGCAACTATCACCCGTACTTCACAAAACTGATGGCTTCTTTGCTGCAGCTTTGGAGCGAGAAAATTAATCTGATCTACTTACTTCTTTGTCAGAATAAGGATGTTCTAATTTATTGACAGCACAATCAAACTTCAGGTGACTTGAAGATCTCATCACCTGCAGCTGGCTTGCCAATATGATAGCCTTGCGCAAAATCAACTTCCATTTTTTCCAGCAATATAAGCACTTCCTCATTCTCAACAAATTCAGCAGTAATTTTCTTACCAAACTCCCTTGCCACGCCACATAAGGCTTTAACCAGTATTTGATCAGCAGGGCTATTTACTAGATCCCTAACAAAGGAGCCATCTATCTTCACAGCATCGACAGGCAATTCTCTCAAATAGCGAAAAGATGAAAAACCAACACCAAAATCATCCAGCACAAAGCCGCAGCCAAGCTCCTTAATTTCTCGAAGCAGGTGTTTCGTTCCAAAGAAATTCTCCAGAGCTGCAGTCTCTGTTATTTCAAACATTAAAAGAGTGGGATCGACACCATGAAACATCAATTCATTTCTAATCACAGGAAGTAATTCCGGATCATTGAAAGCATGTGCGGACAAGTTGATTGACAAGCGAATTCGATTACCCGATTTATTGATCATGGCTGCTTGGGCAATGGCCTTGCGCAACACCATATGATCGATCTCGTGGATAAGACCAATATGTTCTGCAGCAGCAATAAAAGCCCCAGGCGTATGAATGGTGCCGTCCTTATCGCGCATACGTAACAACACTTCATAATGGGTAATCGTTCTATCACGTAGCGACATAATCGGTTGGAAATAGAGCAAATACTCATCATATAGATTGGCATACTCGATTTTTTCTTTCCAATGGACCAGAGTGTGCATTCGTTCTCTTGTTTGATCGTCATTGGAAAATAAATGCCAAGTTCCCCGTCCTTTATCCTTGGCCTGATACATAGCAAGGTCGGCTGCAGCCAATAAATCATGCACAGTGTTACCATGTTCCGGAAAAAGAGCTATACCAATACTTGCCGCAATTTTGTGTGTCCTATTATTTACGATTAGCTGGGTTTCACTTAAGTGAAATAGAATTTTCTTTGCAACTTCAATAGCCCCACTTGCCGTAACTTCTGGCAGGATAACTGCAAATTCATCTCCTCCCAAACGCGCCATCACATCTGTCGCACGAATGGTATGAGACAGCATATCTGCAACTTTCTTAAGTAAAGAATCACCAGCCTGGTGCCCGCTGGTATCATTAATGTACTTAAATCGATCGAGATCAAAAAATAACAATGCACCCGATTGTTGGTTTTGCTCCGCCCAAATGATCATCTGCTCGAGCTCTTCACTGAAACGGCGCCGATTATATAAGTTCGTCAATGGATCGTGATTAGCCAACCATACCAAATGACCTTCAACACGCTTGTATTCTGTAATATCCAGGCCAACGGAAAGTACTGATGAATCATCCTCAGATTGCCACGACAATCGGGAATGCAACCAAACAATATGTTTTTTTGAACCATCATTACATAAAGTAATAGTCTCATGCCTCAATTGTTCACGTTGACCGTAATGTACTTGCTCTAAATCCTCGTTAAGATGATATTGCTCCCCGTCCAGCAACAGTAACTCAAAAAAAGTTTTACTTCGAATCTCTTCTTCAGTATAACGCATCAGCATTTCGCCATATGCGTTCAACATCATTATCTTGCCGTTAACATTCTGGGTCAGCACGATGACCTGAGCTGTATTAAGCAAATGTGCAATAAAATCTTTCTCTTTACCTAATTCATCCCGTTGCCGTACAAGTTGCTTTGTACGATAAACGACTTTATCCTCCAGCTTCTCAAGCTTATGAGAAAGTGTTACTGTCGCTTCATAAAGAAGATCGATTTCATCCTTTAGCCACTGCTTCCTACCCATTGAGGAAAGCGTAGCGCGAAAAATTCCAAAGCTTCCTCCCGCTAAAAGCGGCAAGGTAAATACGATATGCTTAAGCTGTGAAAGTGGCTTAGAAAGAATGGCAAATAATAATATTCCTGAAAAAATTAAACCAATTAAACCGATGATGACGATACGCCAAATAGAATCACGAATCGCTTCAATGGTCGCGGTGATATCATTAATGATGACCAAATGTGCCTGATCCGTCACACCTATCCCTTGTAATGGCAAGAGTTTTATACGTTGATAGCGTTTATTCCATTGAGTTTGAATTCCTTGCTTGAGGCTCACAAGATCTGGATACTCTTTTATCGTTTGATTAAGGATGTGAAGATTCTTATCTCTATTGGTCAATGCTGCCAGTCGTATCTCCCACTCAGGAAACCATACATCATTATGGGTGATCTTGTATTTTTTTTCCTTTAGAAACAAACCAATATCAGAACCAAATGTTCGCTTAAAACCCAAAAAAACATCAGCCAATGAAGCGCCAATAACGATCGTTCCTGCACGAATACCTTCTACCAGAAGTGGCTCGATCGTATACTGGATACAACTTTCCAGGCAGATCAATGGATTAGCTGGCTGTTCATGTAAATTGACTTCACGAACATGCTCCCTGATAAGCCTATCGTGATATATGTCCGCCTCGAAACTATCCCAACCTACCAGAAGCTGATCAGATTGATCATAAAATCTTACCGCTTCAATTCCATTCTGAAGCTGCAATAATGGCCAGTGATGTTCAAATGCATCTGCAATTTGCTTAATATTTTGTGTCGATAAGGCTGCATCCATCCCTTTCAGAAAAGGGATCATCCTGATCAGCTAGATGAGAACTATTTGAAATTTGCTCAATTAGCTTTTCGACTTCGCGCACATAACGCTGATACTGCTGCTCGCTCTGTTGATCAATATTATTGATGAGGCTCTTATAGTTAATGATGCTGAATATCGTAACCACTATCAGCAATATCATGCTGGTTAGTAATGAAATTTTCCATTTTAAACTGATAAATTTGGATGATGTCGCGATCAGCAAATCTAGCAAAATGAGTTATTTTTCCCTGGACACTTTGTTTCATGCAGAATTCTGCTTAAAAGCGGTAAGAAGCCTGGGCTGCAAAAAGATTCCAATGTTGATCTGTAAAAGCAGGATTTGGATTATCCAATGTGGAAAGCCAACCTGTGCCATTTACGCGATGATACTCAGCGCGTAACATAATCGAAGGGGTAATGTTCCAACGTAGACCCACCGTCAAATCCTTGGCAAAACGGCTATGGTCAGGGCGGCCTGGTAGCAGCCTGCCACTCATTGCCATCACGATCTTTTCTATCCGCATAAAGAACATCATACCGCAATACAGCCTCCCAAGCTGAGTTAAACCGATAAATACCCTGGAAATAAAAGCTTTCGCCGGTAAAACTCTGGTCAAGGACAGGATGTGAAATTCTTCATCTCGATATGCCGCAATGCATATTCCGAGGTGAAGCTCCAGTGCTCAGCATTGTACTGCAAAGAAAAAATCAGGGGAAAAAATTCGAATGAACCTGCACCTAAGTTATCATCCTTCTCTGCCGGATCATAACCCGCGTTGACCTGCGCACCACTTACTCCAAATCGAAATCGTCCGCCATCTCGCTCATAAATTATACGTCCTATATAAGATAATCTCGGTGTGAGTTCACCTGGCTGTGATTTTTTAGAAAGATAGCTGCTTCAGTATTTTTATCTTCGACTTGTGGGAAAACCACACCGAATTGACCAGTTATATCTCCCCAATCATTACGTGATTCACCATAGAATTGTACACCATCTGAAGCCATCGCTAAATTCCGCGCACGATCAAAGTAGATCGATTGTGGCAGCAAAATACTCGGTCGGGTAAAAGGTACATCACGGGTGTCATTATAAAAACCAAACGGATTCTTGATACGCCCTAAACGTACCCCAAATTCCTTAGCCTCACTCGTTATTGCAGTATAATCAAGAAAACCATAATCAATGCGAATCCCCCCCTTACTACTTTCACCTGCCTGGCGCGATAGCAATTGCATTGAGAATTGGAGATTCGTTAATGGTCGATGCGATGCATTTGCACCAATCTCTCTAAAATCGAAGCTACCTGTACCACTGGTACTGTCTCCAAATACATCATTATCATTTTGCCCTCCATCTGATGTCTTAATGTAACCCTTGACTCAGAAAGCCATGAACCTGAAGGCCATTCAGAATTCTGTTTCTCTGCTGCATTAATCCAGGATGAATGTAGACACGACTAATAGCGACCCTATTCGTATCAAGTAGACCAATTCAGAATACTATGTCTATTCAACATGAAGAATTTGGATACTGTCATCTATATTTACTCTCTTCAAATAGCCGATAGCGCCGGGTGTATCGGCAACTCCGCACGCGCATTTCTTCTTCAGAATTTACTAGAAAGGGTGCCTGGCCTGTTCCTGAAAAGATAAGACGATCCCAAGCTGAACGTAATTGATAGGGAAAGATATTGAGTTTTTCTTTGGCAAAAAGATTGTGCAACGGCGCTTCGTCGGGCAACACGAATACCCTGATAGGGGAACCATCCTGCCATGCTCTAAGACGCATGCCGAAAATAGCACGTAATGAGTTCCTGGAAAGATTCCGCACAAGTACACTAGGATGAACGACTACCTCAACGGAATCACTGGCTAATGAGGCACGTGTGGCAAATGCCACACTGATTATCAAAAGCAACAAGAATAAACCGTGCAAATAATCAGTGAAGCGTACCACCATGCTGAAAATGTTCTAGCAGGTCACTAAACTTACATCAAAATTTGGCTACGTCCTGTCGAGGTCCACATATCGACTTAAAATGTTCAAGATTTACTGGCCAAATTTCGCCATTATCAGTAACCAATTCCCAAATCTCCCGATGATTTGCATACATCCTTTCCAACACATCAATCAAACAGACATAATATGGACGACGGAAGCCATGGTAGTTTACTAATGGACCGATAGGATTAAGCTGCATGCCATAAAAACTCAATAGCCTATTTAAGGCTGGATTCATTGCAGAAAACCAGTGATAAATATTATTTTTAGCACACAACTGAAAAACACCAACAGCCAGTCCTAACATTGGATGGGGGAATCGCCTGCGTCTATCTCCTTCAACTGGCCTTGCACTATTACCCGCCATAAAATTGAGATCATCCTTTCGTTTGAAAAAATCACCCGAATAACAAACCTAGAAATCTCGACTGCGTGCTTTCTTGGCACATTCATATTTGCATCTATTGGGTAGAATTGAGTATGCAATTCTACAGGGAGCTTTTGGTCAGCATCTATAGAGATACAATCAAACGTGTAGTGCCTACAAAAGAGTTGGATGGTCTATGCCGTAAAAGTAAATGCAAAGAACGATCGTCATATTCATCAGTTTCTCAATTGTCCATCAGGATAACTTGATTGCATCGACATCTGGATAGCTATTTTCAACACATAAAACTTGATATCTTAAACTAAATACCTGCTTTAATAATACTGGAGTATCGGCAATCACGATTTCGAAGTATTCATGAAATGCTGCAGTAATATCATTCATGATAACCCTTATCCAGCAGGCTGGTTAAATTTTTGAAAAAATAATTATTGAATTGATTTTACTAGTCAGCTAACTAACATTAAATTCAAGCCAATGAATTGACTCAAGTTTCACTATTTCAACATAAACAGCATGCATTAGAAATCCCTATATATCCTATAAAAAGACTTCAACCTAACGATATTCTTTAAAGCAGGGAAAAATTGAAAGCATCCATTCATCGACAAAATTTTATACTTTAATTCCTCTTGCAATAAATTATTTGTCGCCAAAATATGACGAATTATTATAATTGCTCAAAATATCATGGAATGATGAAAAAATATATATAAAGTGAAAATAATTGATTAACAAAAAAATAGATTGTGACAATAATCTTATTGTTTTTTAATTATTTATCCAATATTACAATATCATACACAATTTTAGTATACATAATGGCGCCGTAATAACCTGCGTACTCATACCACTACTGTCCAAGCAAATTGTCAATTGATGGGAGTAGCTTCACAGGTGTAAACAATTTTGCATGATTTCAAATTATTTAAACTACTTATAAAAAGTGTTTTCAATAACTTATGCTTTTGAAGATAGCTACGAAAGGAAGATCAGAACTCTATTCTAATCCTTGATAAATGAAGATTTTCTGTATTGTGGCAAATGATCTGGATTTTCAAGAGTCGGTTATATCACAGCCAAAAGTCGCAATCACATTCTAACCTTCGCTATAGCTATACAGTATTAGAATTATACTCATCGCACTTCAAAATTCAGTTTTTATAATCCCACATCAATACCTTTTAAAGCTGGTAGAAGGTATTGATGCCAAATTTTGAAGTACGAGGAGTATAGATGTGAGATAAATCAATGTGACCACAAATACTTTCTATTTGCCACGCCAATTCGCTTCAGTTTCGTCGCGGTAAAAGCTCTTTATGGAAAATCTAGGTTAAACTAACACTTCTAGCGGCTCAGGGTGACTTAGGAAGGCTGTCGGGCTTGCTGTCAGACCATATGCACCGGACTGGAATACGACAATTAAGTCTCCAATATCTGCCTTGGATAATTCCATCTGATCTGCCAACAAATCGAGCGGAGTACATAATGGTCCCACTACGGAGACAACTTCTGTTTCAGAAGTTTCTACTTTGTTGCCAACAATCACAGGATAATTTTTACGTATGACTTGACCTAAGTTCCCTGAAGCAGCGAGATGATGATGCAATCCCCCATCGGTCACTAAAAACACTTGCCCTTTTGATAATTTCTTGTCTAGAACACGACACACATAAATACCTGCTTCCGCTACAATATAGCGTCCCAGTTCAATCACAAAGCGAATTCCGGGCAACTCCGGTTTTACTTCTGATAATAAACGTTGCAAATTCTTTCCCACCGCAACCAGATCAAGTGGCTTTTCACCAGGAAAATAAGGCACTCCAAATCCTCCTCCAATATTCAATGTGCGAATCGGAACAGGCGAAACTTGTGCAAGTTGCAAACCTAGTTGCAACGTTTTATCATGTACATCTTGGATAGCTTCTGCTTTAAGATTCTGTGATCCACAGAAAATATGCAATCCTTCTAAATCTAATCCTAGCTTGCCTATACGAGTAAGCATAGCAGGAACACGTTCTACATCAACACCAAACTGTTTTGCTCCCCCGCCCATTTTCATTCCAGAAGATTTAAGCTCAAAATCTGGATTGACTCGAACAGCTACCTTAGGACAAATACCCATCTGTTCAGCTAGCGTCGTGATACGCTCCAATTCCCGCTCAGATTCCACGTTAATAACAATACCTGCGGCAATGGCACAAGCGAGCTCATGCTCATTTTTTCCTGGACCTGCAAAACTAATCCTGTCGGGAGGCATTACCGTATCTAGTGCCACTTTCATTTCTCCGACAGAGGCCACATCAATACCATCCACCAGCCCAGCTAGATGCTGAACAACAGCAGGCATAGGATTGGCTTTCATCGCATAGTGAAGATGAATCTCTTGAGGCAGACAGTGACGCAGCAAACTGACACGCTCAGTAATCAGTTGTCTATCATAAGCATAAAAAGGAGTTTTACCTATTCGTTGGGTAAGTCGTACAAGAGAAATGCCCCCAACATGAAGGCAATTATCCCGCACTGGAAATTGCGTCATAGGAACATGTTTCGGACGCATCGCCGTCATATCTCTATTGGCATAAAGGTATGTAGAAATTCCTGCGCTATACTTTTACGATCAATTTTGCCATTTGGATTACGTAGTAGGTGGCCTTGTCGTAGCTTTATTAAACTTGGCACCATGAAAGCGGGAAGATGGCGCTTGCAGGCTGATAGCAATGCCTCGGGATCCAAATTAACCCCTTCAAGCGGTATCACCACTACAATAATTGCCTGACCCAAAGCGGGGTGCGGTACACCGATTGCCGCTGCTTCAGCAACACACTCTGTTGAATAGATAATTTCTTCAATTTCAGTAGGGCTTATCCGGTAGCCTGAAGTTTTGATCATGTCATCGCAACGACCTATAAAATATAAATAGCCTTCCTCATCCATACGTACCGTGTCACCCGACCATACGGCTATCTCTGGAATGGTCAAACCAGATTGTCGCGGGAGCGGCCTAAAACATTTTGCAGTCTTCTCAGCATCATTCCAGTAACCCATGGATACTAATGGTCCGCGATGTACTAACTCTCCAGGCTCACCTGGCGCACATTGTGAATCATCCTCGCGCAGTACTAATACTTCAACATTGGGTATCGCCTTGCCAATGGAGCCGGGGCGTTTGTCTACTTCCTCCGGTGGCAAAAAAGTCGAACGAAATGCTTCTGTCAAACCATACATCAGAAATATACTAGTATTGGGAAGTGCACAGCGAAGTTTATCAAGTGTAGCCCGGGGCATTGCTCCCCCCGAGTTAGTTATATAGCGCAGCGTTATAACCTTTTCCCACTTTAACTGAGCAAGTTGAATCCACAGTGAAGGAACAGCAGCAAGTCCAGTGATGCTTTCTCGGATCACTTCATTGATAATATCGCGCGGCAACAAATAGTTCATCAATACATTGGTTGCTCCAATATAAAAAGTAGTCGCTAACTGACTCAAGCCGTAATCAAAACTAAGCGGTAGTACTGATAGAATTCGATCATCTTGATTATTTTTTAGGTATTGCGAAACACTTTTTGCCCCGGTGACCAAATTACGATGGGAAAGTACCACCCCTTTGGGCTTGCCTGTACTACCCGAGGTATACAAGATGGCAGCCATATCGCTATCAATACACCGATAAGGATGGATTGATTTTGGTATGGTCATGGCTTCTTGCCAGCGAATCATATGCACACCTGTAATTACTGGTAAATTTTCTGTTGACCCCACTACGATCACTGTATGAAGATCATGACACTCAGACAAAACAGATATCAGCAAATTAAGTCGATCAACTGATGTGACCAATATCTTCACATTACAGTCTTTAAGGATATAAGCTACCTGCGCTGCTTTAAGCAACGGATTGATTGGCACAAAAACACCGCCCGCGGCGGAAGCACCAAAGATGGCAATTACTGTTTCAAACCTTTTCTCAAGATAAATAGCAAGACGCTCCTCTCGCCCCAATCCCAAAGCCAGCAATGCATCTGCTGCAAGTTGAATCTCTTGTGCCAGGGAGGCATAATCCAATCTCTGCTGCTGATACACAAGTGCTTCAGTAGTAACACCATAATTTGCAGAATTAAAAACCAATTCATGAAAAAGATGCGGCATCGTGAATACTCTAATGGCTAAAGGACAGCAGCCTCAGATTATGGCTCAAAGCTGGATTAATCGATTATTCGGGCGCTAACTTCATGATCTTACTTTAAGATCATCATCCGATTACAGAGGCTTCTGATTCTTGAGATACCCCTTGCAAATATCATCTGGAGCATTATCATTTAGATGTAACTAATACCGTCTTGCTCCCAAATACTACCGTAGTAACGCTTGCGCAAATACCATACTCTAATATCCACGATGAGGTATATTGCCTATCCTGCATGCTTCCATATTATAAAATCTTTCATTCAGACAGGATATCATCCTTCAACCAAACAGAAGGGATTTACGGGGCTCCTACCTGGATTCTAAGATTTAAGGAGTAATAAGCAATTTATCCATTATCTTAAGATAACATTAGCATACTCATTTGAGGCCATGTCGATTCATTAGGTCATATAAAGTTGGACGACTAATACCGAGCAATTCAGCTGCTTTTGCAATGTTACCGTCCATCTTCGCAAGCGCTCTAACCACGGCCTTACATTCTTCCCTTTCACGAACTTCACGTAAGTTCATCGGTTCGGATAGGGTTTCTGATTCCTGAAACCCCAGATCATCCGGAGTAATCTGCGGTCCTTCAGCCATAATAACGACACGTTTTATACAATTCTCCATTTCACGCACATTACCTGGCCAATGGTATGCCTCAATCGCACTCAAAGCTTCCTGACTGAAACTCAGTGAATGACGCCCCTCTTTTGCGCAAAACTTATTCTTGAAATGATGTGCCAGCAGTACTGCATCCCCCACTCGCTTGTGAAGAGGAGGAATTTTAATGGGAATCTCACTCAACCGATAAAATAAGTCCTCACGAAAACGACCTTCTCCAATCAGCTTCTTAAGATTTTGATGAGTTGCACTGACAACACGCACATCCACGGGAATTTCTTCCCGCCCTCCAATACGCTCAATTACTCTCTCCTGAAGAAAACGTAGTAGTTTTGCCTGCAACGATATCGGTAAATCTCCTACTTCATCAAGAAAGAAAGTGCCCCCTTGAGCTAACTCAATTTTACCTGGCGTTTGCTTAACTGCTCCAGTGAAAGCCCCCTTCTCGTAGCCAAACAACTCGCTTTCAAGCAGAGACTCAGGGATAGCAGCACAATTCACAGCGATGAAACGCCCTTCTTTACGAGAACTAAGCTGATGAAGGGCTCTAGCCAAGACTTCTTTACCTGTGCCGCTTTCACCTAGTAACATAACTGTCGCATCTGAAGTCGCAACTTTTTCAACGTTACGACACATTTTAATCATGTCCGGATCGCGCGTAATAATTCCAGAAATTGGAGAATCCAACTGAGAAAGTAGCAGATTGCGATTTTCACGTTGCAAGCCATATAAATAAGAGGCTCTATCAACAATTAAACTTAGCATCTTTGGATCAAAAGGCTTTTGATGAAAATCATACGCACCCAATTCAATTGCTTTCAAGGCATTTACACGATTCTGATTACCTGTCAAAACGATTATTTTGGTATCTGGCGCAAGTGCAAGTATCTGTTGTAAGGTGGCTAATCCTTCAGAAGCACCGTCCGGATCTGGCGGTAAACCAAGATCCATAGTAACGACCGCAGGCTCATGTCGGCGAACTTGCGCAAGTGCACTTTCACGATCTGCCGCAACGAAAACTTCATAATTATCGAAACTCCAGCACAATTGTTTCTGCAATCCAGGATCATCTTCAATTACAAGTAATTTCTTCTGACTACTACTTGCTTTCATCTTTTTTGCAAAATGTTTCGATATAATCTACAAGGATATCTTACAAACATAAATTTTTATTAAAAAGCAGTAAATTATATTAATAATCTACTAATTAAATTAGTATTAAATTCTAGACGGATTTTCACTAGCATCCCCAAAAGCAGTTTGCATAATATCAGATGGAATTTATAAACACTTATCAAAAAGAATGAAAAACTGGACTAAATTCTAAAAGAAAGAGAATATAGTTAATTTTAAGAAACAACCTTATTTTCTTGATATTTTTTAGAAAGTGGTAAAAAAATAGAGAAAGTTGTTCCTACAAATTCTTGACTAACAACATCAAGTTGCCCTCCAAGCTCGTTAATATATTCTTTACTCTCAAAAACACCGATACCCATACCAGCTGTTTTAGTAGACTCAAAAGGCTTAAAAAGCTTTTTCTGAATAAATTGTTCGCTCATGCCATGCCCATTATCTTCGATTTCTATCAGAGCAGAACTATCTTTTTTTAAGAGTCGAACCCAAACTTGACCACTCTTAGAAGTAGCTTCAATTGCATTCTGAATTAGATGGCTAATCACTCTCTCAAGACGAGAATAATCAGCTGTCACCATTAAATTTGAATGAGTAATTTCAAGCATAGGCTGGGGTATATTAAAAGATTTTCTCTCCACGATTTGTTGTAACAATTGATCAAGAGAAAGAATTTCTGATTTTTCGGACTGATTTCCAGTGCTTAATTTTTCAAGCAGCCGTTTCATTTTACTTACCGAAAAACTCACCGTTTCAATCATATCTTTCTGAAATTCAGGATTATCCTTATGTTTTTCAGCATTTGAAAGTAACAAAGATAATTGAAAAATCAGATTTTTGATATCATGCACGACAAAAGTTGACATACGATTGAAAGATTCAAATTGGCGTGCGATTGAGAGTGCATTGGTAGCTTCGTATTGTGCTAAGTAGCTCGAAGCCTGAGTACCCGCGACTCTCAATAAATCTCTAACCTCCCAATTTAAATTAAGAGCACTCCTAGGTTCAATCAATACAATGAATCCCAGCAATTCTCGATGCAAAATTAATGGCACGATCAATCTAGATTTTGGAATGTCAGATAACCAGTTTGGTAGCACCAAGGCTGAATATTTCCTTGGGTTGGAGTAAAATTCCTGTAAATCAATCACCCACGCCTTTTCTTCTAAGAATTTACAAAATTTATTGTCAGCTTCAATAGTTTCATTTTTTAGAAAAATGTTCCAACATCCAATCAATTGATATCTTCCATTTTCCTGTCTAAACCATAATCCACCTGCAGGGCTTTCCACAAGTTGAGCAAGCGCTTTGATTGCACGTGCTCTTAGCTCCAGCTCACCTTCCGAAAGCGTTCGTGTGAAACGCAACCATTCTTCACGGTAATCATAGTTAGAGCTATAAAAATGCTTGTTAATGAATACCTTAAGCCAGGCGCGAGTGATATCAGAAAATAGTAAAGTTATAAGAAGCAGAACAGCACCGAATAAAAAAGTTAGCTGTAAAATTCCTCCCCAAACCCCACCGGAAAGCCTTAGGTAGTAACCGACAGCCGCCATCACAAGCAAATATATGGCTGCACTCAGCAAGGCAGACGTATAGAACAAAATATGCCGTGATATGGAAATTCCTACAAACCACTTTGGATTACGGACAACCGAGAGCGCGATCAAAGGAACAATCAAAGCATTTACCCACCCTCGAGCAATCCATATGTCAACATTTATTTTTCTGAACAAAAGTGCATCGCTAAATAAGTAAAAGTCATATACAAAAATACCTCCTATTCCCAGGCAGATAAATTTTATTCTCCAGCGTTGTTCAGATGACATGTTTCTGTAATATTGCTCAACGAGAACCATGCCAATTACGGCCATTATCACACCTGTAAAAAATGTGCTGTAAGAAGTAGGTTGGCCATGCGGGGTAAATCCGGCGTCATAATTCCTATCAAAAAAAATAGCCAGTATGAAAAAAATAAGATAAAGCACCGTTATGGCTGCTACGACTGGCCTTATTCTCAGAGGAACAGAATTTTCTTTCCTCTGCTGAAAAGGATTCAGTAAAGCTATCAAAAATATAGACCAACCTGCATTGCGCAAAATTTCAAGAATTTCTACAAGAAAAGTTGATGACAAACCCCAGTATGATTTGCCTGCGATAGCTGCAGCCCAAAAAGCAGAAACTATACAAACAATTGACAGCAGCGATCCATACAAGCGTCCGCGCCATTTCGTCAGCAAAAGGACAAATAAGAACAAATAAGCTACAGCTGCTGTAGCATAGCTAGCTGCAGTGATTGTTGCCCACATAATAGAAGTAGTACTTGATTGTCATCTGTCACCTTTACCCAAAAGAACCACACCTACAGTCTCTATAAGTATGATGAGATCAAGAAATAAGCTGTGATTTTTTACGTAGTAGAGATCATATTGCAGCTTCTTGATTGCGTCTTCTACCGAGAAGGCATACGGATAATGTACTTGCGCCCATCCGGTAATCCCAGGTTTAATACTATGCCTAACATTGTAATAAGGCACCTTCCCAATAAGCATATCAACAAAATAAGGGCTTTTAGGGCGAGGTCCCACCAAACTCATTTCTCCTTTAAGCACATTAACAATCTGAGGGAGTTCATCTATCCTTAGTCTCCGAATAATCTGCCCAATTTTAGTAACATGAGGATCGTCTATTGCCACCCATTGCAGCTGACCACTTCTTTCCGCATCATTCTGCATACTGCGAAATTTAATTACCAGGAAGGTCCTCCCCCCTTTTCCTACTCTTTCCTGCCGATAGAAAACAGGTCTACCATCTTCCATTAAAATAAAAATCACCGTTAATAACATGACTGGTAGTGTCACAAACAAAAGTAATAGACTTGCAAGCAAATCAAAAATACGCTTAATCGTAGCTCTAAAAAAACTTTGATCAAAACCACCACCAAACACTAACCAACTTGGGTAAAGTGAATCCATACGAATTTGACCGCACTCACGTTCAAAGAGGTTGGCGATATCTGTTACCTTAATACCATGCATCTTACATTCCAATAACTCCTGAATAGGAAACCCTCCCCCTCGCCGTTCCTGTGTTGCAATAATTATCTCGCTAGCATCGTATTGATTAACTAGATATGGCAAGGAACTATGTTTTGGCAATACTATCGAAGCAGGTACGTGACGATCTTCTCCATAAAATGGAACAAAACCAACAATATCTAAATTACGTAAAGTTAAGCTATCTTCTGTTAGACTCAAAAGCTCTCCCGCCATAGTTCCTGTTCCAAGCACTATCGCTCGCGACCGAAGAACCTCCAGATTAGGCCATCGGAAAAAGATCATGCGTGTTATAAGAATTAGTAATAACGCGAGTAATATCACTATCGTTAATAGCCCACGACCTAGATATAGTTTCGGAAATAGATAAAAAATCAGAGTCATGATTGCAAAGCCCATGGCTAATGATGGCATCAAACGTAATAATGTAGATTCAATATCCAGCCTTGAATCTTGCTGGTACATACCCATCATAGCCATACATGTAATCATTACAAAAATAAAAACAATGGCACCTGGTAACTGAGAAAGCAACAAATCAATGAAGGAGATCTTCAAAGAATGAAAATGAATACCCCCCCCCAGAAAAAAAACAATCATTAGCAGACAAATCTCTATGCTAATAAGCAATATCGTGAATCTAGAAACGTAATGATTATAAATACGAATCAAAACATTCTTCCTAATTAAAATAGTTTAAGTAAAATAAATTCAATATGCTTTCACCTTTCTGATTACTCAATACCACTTTAAATAAAATAATCAATTACTCCCCCCAAAGGGTATATTTATTTGCATCCTTATTTTCTAATGTTTAATTGCATTCGTTTGCGGAAAATTAAGCTGCATAATTGTTCATTTGGATAAGATTGCATACGTCTCAAAGGATGACGTATATAGCTGCCAGAATCTGCATAACCTGTGACCAATGAACAACTACTTGTCACATCCATTAAATCAGGAATAACATGAGCATTGATAGCGATACACTGACCATCATTAACAACAAAATCAAATCCAAGAAAATTAACAAATTAGCGCACATTTTTGGAAGGCTCCTTAAATGACATGGCTTAATTCATTCTTTCATCTGCAAGAGGTCAGCCTAATAAGAGTGGGATATGCACAACATTATCATCCCCAAGAATATATAACGATTAAAAATAAGAAAATTTCAAAAGACCTCCCATCTTCTAGGATTGAGATTAATATTTATTTATACATCCGATGCAAGATCATTACCAAAGTACAAACCTACCAATCTCTATAAGCGCCATACGGGTCGCATACGGAGCCATAGAAATTCCCAATAATGATAAAGAAAAAGAAGACATTTTTTGTGGATGAGAATAAAAATTAGTTTTGGAGTCGAACCAATGATTTCCACCGAGTTAAACTGATACTCTTTTACTGAGTTGCCTCTTCCCCTTTGATCTATTTGATTAAAACACAATACAATTATAGTGGTCAATGCGCCACTGCATAGTGTCCATAGGTTATATATTTTGCAGAAGAAGTTGCCCTCCGCAAGTAACGGCGCATCAACTCGATAGTTCCGTGCTGACCTCTCGATCTAGATGATGCAAGATTAAACCCGCTAGGTTATTAAAATTACGATCAATGAATAAAAATTGTATGAAATTAAAATTTACCAAAATGCATGGGTTAGGTAATGATTTCGTGGTTATTGATGGAATTAATCAAGCATTTTCACTTACTCCTGAAAATATTCGCTGGTTAGCCGATCGCCATTTTGGAGTCGGCTGTGATCAGGTGTTGATAGTTGAAAAAGCGACCAACAATGCAGATTTTTGCTACCGGATTTTTAATGCTGATGGCAGTGAAGTAGAGCAATGCGGGAATGGTGCACGCTGTTTTGTACGTTTTGTGTATGACCATGGTTTAACCAAAAAGAGAGAAATTTGTGTTGAAACAGCAAGCGGCTTAATCTTCCCCAGATTGGAAACAAATGGTGAAGTGACTGTCAATATGGGTATTCCTAGATTTGAACCTGCAGATATTCCCTTTTTAGCTGACAAACGTGATTTGACATATACACTCAATGTTAATGATAAACAAATAGAGATTAGTGTTGTTTCCATGGGCAATCCCCATGCCGTTCAGATTGTACCCGATATCGAAGATGCCGCAGTATCGACAGATGGTAGACTGATGGAGTCATACTCCTGCTTTCCTCAACGTGTCAATGCAGGTTTCATGCAAATTATCGACCGTCATCACATTAAATTGCGAGTTTATGAGCGCGGAGCAGGCGAAACACTGGCCTGCGGCACAGGTGCCTGCGCCGCAGTGGTCACAGGTATTGAACGTGGTCTATTAGCATCTAAAGTCAAAGTTAGCACCCATGGCGGTGATTTATGGGTATTGTGGGAAGGAAAAGATCAACCTGTATTTATGACTGGCCCTGCAGTCACTGTTTTTGAAGGAGTGATCGAATTACCCCCTAATAGGTATCGAGTTCGAAATGAGAAATAAATTACTAATATAAAATAATGACGTAAAATGTAAAAGATTTCGGGTTCGCTATCAGCCGAGTCACATCTCAATTAAATAATAAAACGAAGTCCATAATTTCTCATCAGCATTTTATTACAAATAAAAAGCATCGTACGTTTAAGGTTATCGATATACCTATTGCAGCTGCATTTATCAGCATTATCAAACCTTCAGTCAATTAAGAATTAGGTAAAACAAAGAAATCAGTCTATGCGCACATTACTTACCTATATTATGGTTTTCCCACGACGCAGCGCATTCGTACTGATTGCTCTATTATTAGCAGGAGTTGCTGAAGCTCTTAGCCTGACAGCGTTACTCCCCCTTCTTTCCGTTGCGGTGGGGGAAGCAGATGAGACCAGTATAGGGCGATTCATGGTTCAAAACCTACAACGTATCGGAATTGAACCCACTATTGATATCATCTTGCTGATCATTGTTAGTGGTATGCTCATTAAGGGAATGATCCTGCTTCTCACGAACCGACAGGTAGGTTATACCGTTGCGCATGTCGCAACTGCACTGCGCCTAAATCTCATTAAAGCGTTACTTGCCAGTCGCTGGCAATATTATTTACGTCAACCAGTTGGAGCACTGGCCAATTCAGTTGCTACAGAAGCCTATCGCGCGGCAAATGGTTTCGAGCATAGCGTCGATGTGCTTGCGTTATCTGTTGTGGTCCTTGTGCACGTTATTGTTGCATTATTCATTTCCTGGCAGGCAACCATTGGTTCTCTCCTTATTGGAATCATTCTGTTTATCGTACTGCATCGGTTGGTACGTGCGACTCGACGAGCAGGAACAAAACAAACCCACTTACTGCGCCATTTATTGAGCTATTTATCAGACGTGTTAAGCTCAGTGAAATCCTTAAAAGCAATGGCACGAGACAATGTAGCTGATGCCATTTTGCATGATCAATCCTGTCAATTAGAAAAAGCCACTCGCAAAGAAGTCATCAGTAGAGCTGCGCTACTTGCATTACAAGAACCCATACTCGCAACACTAACAGCAAGCGGCTTATATCTCGCTTTGGTCGTTTGGAATCTTTCCCTGCCAGAAGTAATGGTTATGGTTTTTTTGTTAACCCGGATCCTCGGGGTTCTTAACAAAATACAACGCCGCTACCAACAGTTAGCAGTTCAGGAAAGCGCTTATTGGGCGCTACGTACAGCATTTGACGAAGCTGAGGCTGCAGCTGAAAGAACAACTGGTACTTTAGCACCAACTCTTCAGCAAAGTATCAGCCTTCGTCATATTGCCTTTGATTATGATCGGAAGTCTATTTTCAACGATCTCAATATTGACATACCAATTAAAACCTTTACTGCAGTAATCGGTTCTTCTGGTGTGGGTAAAAGTACTTTGCTCGACCTGTTATGCGGACTTGCAGAACCTAAGTCCGGCGAAATTCTCATTGATGGTGTTGCATTACATAATATTGAGCTGCGGCAATGGCGACATTTAATCGGATACGTATCTCAGGATACAGTACTACTTCATGACACGATACTCAATAATGTACTCGTAGGCGCATCTGCACTTAATTCTGCTGATGCGGAACGAGCGCTACAACAGGCTGGTGCTTGGGATTTTGTCAACTCCTTCCCAGAAGGTTTACAGACGATTGTTGGTGAACGAGGAGGTATGCTTTCTGGTGGACAACGTCAGCGCATCGCGATTGCTCGAGCACTGGCTCATCAACCTCTCCTATTGCTGCTAGATGAGCCAACCAGTGCACTTGACCCAGAAAGTGAAAAAACAATTTGCGAAACACTGCAAAAATTAGCTCGAGATTACACGATTGTCGCAGTATCACATCAACCTGCAGTCATCAATGCTGCTGATCGTGTTTTTATTCTTTCCAATGGCCAAGCAGAACTATTAACTCATACACAAAATAAAAACACTAACTAGTGTGGGACGATTAACTAGGAAACTAGAGAGCTGCAGTTATTCGCAATACCGTGTTTCTAAATTGATTTGGAAATGGAATTAGCTAAAACAGTTCGTTATTTCGGTAATGCGTGCCTCACGCACCCTAGCATTGATCAGCTTAGGCAAATCAGCCGGATCCACATCGCTGCGCTTAAGTTCCGCAGCAATGGCACCTGCGTCAACATTTCTAGCGACGGCAAATGCTTTAATTAATCGTTCAAATTGCGGATAGGGCTTATCAGCGTAGCCCGGGCGGCCATGAAAATCACAAGCACAGGCCTCAAGAAATGCTTCAAAACGATTGGGTTTACGATATGCATCCGTTGCCTGCAACATATCAGCAATCGTTGCAGAACGTAGCTCTTCAGCACGGTGCACATTCCCATGGAATCGAGCAACAAGTAATGCTAAATCACGTTCTTCCTTAGGAATTCTAATACGTTCACTCAAATCTTTCACCAATGTTACGCTACGCATTTCGTGTCCAATATGCCGCGGCCATTCATCTGGAGATGTTGTTCCCTTGCCAAGATCATGAGTAAGTGCGGCAAAACGAACAGCCAATGAATACTGGCATGATGCTGCATAATCAATAACCATCATGACATGCACACCGGTATCAATCTCTGGATGAGACTGCACTGGTTGAGGAACACCGAATAACGCATCAACCTCAGGAATGATGCGTGACAACGCACTGCATTCACGCAGAGCATAAAACATCCGGGAAGGATGATTTTCCATCAGTCCACGCGCAATTTCCTGCCATACCCGCTCTGGCACGAGTGCATCAGTTTCTCCGTTATGCACCATTTTTCTCATTAAATCTAGCGTCTCAGGGGCAATATGAAAACCAAAGCGTGCAGCAAATCGGGCAACGCGCAATACTCGGACCGGATCTTCTACAAAAGCTGGGCTGATATGACGTAACACACCTGCTTCCAGATCAGCGATACCATTAAATGGATCAATAATGTTTCCATTTTGATCCTTAGCAATTGCATTAATCGTCAGATCACGCCGGACTAAATCTTCCTGTAATGTCACCTCTGGGGAAGCAAAGACCTCGAATCCCTTATAGCCACGTGAAATCTTTCGTTCAGTGCGCGCTAATGCATATTGCTCTTGAGTTTGAGGATGAAGAAAAACTGGAAAATCTTTACCGACAGGGCGAAAGCCAAGCCGTACCATTTCTTCCGGATTAGAACCCACAACAACATAATCATGATCTTTTACCGGCAACCCCAGCAATTCATCACGTACTGAACCACCTACTCGATAAATCTTCATGAAAAGAACGATTATTGCTTAGGGGAAACGGATCCTAAGCGTTGTTTTAATGTGAGTATAGGCTGGTGACCAAAATTACTCGCATAATACATTGAATTATTTAAGACTACCTTGACATAATCACGCGTTTCGTTGAAAGGAATGGTCTCAGCATAAATTGCTCCTTCCAATGGCCTTATATCATCTCGCCACTGCTTAGCCCTACCTGGTCCAGCGTTGTAAGCAGCTGCAGCCAATAATGGTTGATTATTAAATATAGTCAATACATGCTTCAAATAATAAGTCCCTAATCGGAGATTGGTATTGATATCAGTAACAAGATGATTGTGAAAATTCTGCATACCCAATTTTCCTGCAACCCATTTTGCAGTGGCCGGCATTAACTGCATTAAACCCATGGCACCAGCACTCGATTTTATATCAGAAATAAAGCGACTTTCCTGGCGGATAAGACCGTACACAAATGCTTCATCAAGTTCCTGATATCGCAATACTTCCCTCATTTGCTCACGGTATGGTGCAAGGTAACGCAAATTGAAATTATGCTGCGATACAGTCTTGATAGCTGTATTGATCGCACGATCATATAAACCATGGCGATAGGCCACCTCTGCAGCAGCCAACAATTGCGCGTCATTAAAATTGCGAATTGTCCAAACCCATTCACGATTTGCTTCCACGCGCAGATTGAGCTGGTATAGCGCAAGTGCACGCTGAATTCCGGGCACCCGCTGCATCATCACTGATTTCTTGCATGCTGGATTGATAATTAGCAGCTGGTACACTAAGCATAACACCCAACTCTTCTTTTGCCATCTGCCCATAATAGCTGTGCTCATGGCTAAGTGGTGCAAGAATTTCATTAGCCGCGACCAATTCGCCTTTAGTTTTTAACGCTCGCGCCTTCCAGTAACGCCATACATCAGTTTGCTGCATAGCAGAAGGCATGCTATCTATGCATTGCATAACGAGATCCCACTTTCCCTCTCGAAGTGTAACCCGAGTTTTCCAGGCAAGTTTAGCCTCTGTAAGGGGATAGGCCTGCTTGCTGTTTGCAGCATCCAAAAACCAACCCAGGGCCCGTGGATCTTGCTTAAGGGCTGCTCGGTATGCCAGAGTACTCATAAAGTAGGATTGATCGGATTCTGGAAACTGCTTATGTATTTTGTGCCAACGCGCATAAGCCTGATTTATCCCGCTACGCAGTAGCTGCGAGAGAGCAAACAATGCAATTTCACGATCAAACCGGGATCTAAAGTCATGCTGATATTTCTCCAGATAACGTTGCGGATCTTTGGCTGCTTCCTTGAGTTTCTGCTCATTAAGTGCCTGGTTATCTGGTAAATAGCGACTAATATGCCTTGCTACCCCCGTATTCCCTGCCTCAAGCGCTAGTCTGATTCGAGACCAGATATCTTCCGACGATATTTGCCCTGTAGTAATCAATATATTGAATACGGGAGTACAGCTATCAGGCATATCACGCTCAGTAAACCAAAGTAATCGGGCTTCACCCGATACCTCTCTCTCTATCTCTCACAGCTAGACGCTGCTGCAGTGAATAGCAGATGAGATCCTCATCTTTATTGCTCAACTTTGGATATTCTTCTGCAAATAATGCCCATTGTTGCTTTTTTCCAAGAATTCTTAACCAATCTCCACGCAATCTATCTGCAACAAGGCTATCCTGGTGACGAGCAAGAAAAGCCCTAATTGTATCAATATCAGTTGTTCCCAGATACAAACGCAATTGATAGTATTCCACATACGGTGCAAGAACATGATTTTGCAGGTTTTTTGCGTAAAATGACACACGGGTAGCATCTCCCGTTCTAAAAGCCTCTCGTATCGCCAAAAAATCCTCCCCTTGGCCAGCTACAAGCAGATTCATGTAACAGATCAGAAATAAACTGAATAAAAATTTTCTCATGCCAGAATTATTAGATTTAATCCAAAATACAAGAGAGCAAAAATCATTGAAAATCACAAGTCCTTATCTGTTAGATCTGGATTATCGCTATACCTCATTGCGATAATCCATAGACTAAAAACAACAAAGCTTTATTGCAAGAAAATAATCAAGTTCACAATACCTCAATATTTTAAATGACCCCTTGAGCCAGCATTGCATCGGCTACTTTAACGAAACCAGCTACATTAGCACCATCAACATAATTGATACGACCATCTTCCCGCTCGCCGTATTGCAAACATGCACCATGGATAGCTCTCATAATTTCCTGTAAACGCGCATCGACTTCTTCATGCGTCCAGAAAAGTCGCATCGCTTGTTGACTCATTTCCAAACCCGATGTTGCCACTCCTCCTGCATTGCTAGCTTTACCTGGCGCAAACAGAACCTTAGCATGTTCGAAACGCTTCACAGCCCCAGCAGTACAAGGCATATTTGCACCTTCTGCCACACAGATCACACCATTTTTAATCAGATATGCCGCATCATCTTCACTGATTTCATTCTGTGTCGCACACGGCAAAGCAACATCTACGGGCACATGCCATGGTTTCTCTCCTGGAAGGAAATTAGCTCCTATTCTTTTGGCATACTCACTCACACGACCATAAAGATTATTTTTCACATCTGACAATATTGCGAGCTTTTCAGGAGTGAATCCTGCTTCATCAACCACTGTTCCACTTGAATCCGAAATAGTCACTACTTTTGCACCAAAGGCCATAGCTTTTTCTATTGCATATTGCGCTACATTACCTGACCCTGATACGGCAACGCGAAGACCATCTAATGATTGACCAACATGTTTAAGCATTTCATCAACAAAATAAACTGTACCATAACCTGTAGCCTCAGGGCGAACCAACGAACCACCAAAACTGATTCCTTTACCAGTAAATACGCAATCTGAGCGATTAGTCAATTTTTTAACCATACCTGCCATGTAACCAACTTCTCGGCCACCAACACCGATATCACCCGCAGGAACATCTGTATCAGCACCAATGTGACGAAATAATTCGCTTACAAAAGCCTGACAAAAACGCATGATTTCACCGGGGCTTCTTCCTTTAGGATCGAAATCTGAGCCCCCTTTACCGCCTCCCATAGGTAAAGTTGTCAAAGCATTCTTAAACGTTTGTTCAAATGCTAGAAACTTGAGAATGGATAGATTGACTGAAGGATGAAAACGAATTCCCCCCTTATATGGACCAATCGCTGAGTTATGTTGTATACGATAACCACGATTAACTTTTACTTCACCGCTATCATCGACCCAGCAAACACGGAATATAATTATGCGTTCTGGCTCAACAATTCTATCCAGTAAGCCATGCTCAGCATAGCGAGAATTGCGGGTAATAAAAGGCCATAAACTTTCAATAACCTCAGTAACAGCTTGCATATACTCCACTTGGCCAGGGTTACGTTCAGAAACATAATTCCTGAACTCCTCAATATTCTTATACTTCATCCTGCATTTTCTCCTCTAACATTAAATAAATGACTATTTCACTTTTACACATTCTGCCATCAATCCAAGTATTTCACTGAATTTTTATTCGCTTGCAAATCTTTTTTATACATAAAGAAAACGATATGCTGTTTACCTGCTGGCAAAGTACAAATTAAACCATTCAATGATATAAATGGATATGAATGGAATACGAACAAGTTTTTTTACTTAACCATAAAATACTAAGCAAAAAAACAGATTGGTAGAAATTTTTTATAGAAAAAAACACAGAATGCAGGATACATGGTTACATGATATTGACTTCTTGAGGGAAGGAGGCTTCCAGGCTTTTACTATTATTCCAGCATTTCCAATTGCAACTGAGCAGTTTGGACGTCATAACGAGGTGCTGCGCTAGTCCAGCGCTAGCATGAACCCTGATTCATTTTTAACTAATTGTGGGATACCGCTCTCCCGTCCTGCGTTGATGTCGATTAAATGTTTTATTAGTCCCATCATCCCATCTATAAATATTTTACGTGCAGCAAGGCTTACTTTTCTGGTCTCGCTATCCATAGCTGTCAACCACATGACCAATGACGTTTGATCTTCAACCATTCAACTTTTATTCAGCCGGATGGCCTGCTGCTATCGTCCCTCTCGAAATATTGATCAAACTGCAATTTGCTGCCGCTGGAAAATGCAGCACGCACTTGTGGATGATTTTCCTTTGCAGTAAAAACCAGCTTGCTACAATATGATCTCTACGGGCTGCTAATGCCGGACCTTTACCGAGTATCCATCAATCGACCAACCATCCTGGCTAAGTGCTGAAGGCAATGTCCATTTGCTTTGAATCAGACGAGCAATATGATGATCCCGAACTTCATGGTCGCGTCTACTACGCCAAGCGACAACAGGACTGGTTGTTGCCACAGCCACGGTAGTCCTGCAACAGGTACAGGTACTATTATCTATAACCTCCTCTGTATCAAAGCTTCCATCGCGAAGAATACGTGCATATCGCAATGAAAAGTCACCCTTCTTATGATTGAGATGATTGCGTCCATTCAGCCATACGAGATCAGCCTCACTTTCAACCGGAAAAATCGAGACAAATCCATGCTGCACTAATGTTCTATCGCGATAGGGTGATTGAGGTTCGCTCCAATTTATGCCAGCATCAGTGGAAACAGATACCAGGATGTCATAATCATAAGTACCTCCTCCAGCTACTTGGACCAGTCAGTGTGCTACCCAGAATGATTCATCAATTGCTGTCACAAAAGGAAAATCTGCCCAGTTAACAAACCAGTCAGCCCCTTGCGAAACTTCTCCCTGGCGCAACCAGGAGCCATGCTTGAATACTGCAAATTTCAGTACATGACCTTCATTAAATTCCTCAACCCAGCTCATAAATATCGCACCATCAGGAAGACCACTGCACAACCCTAAGAATTTTGCAGTAGTAGAGATAGAAGCATCCAGATAATTGTTTTATCCATTTTTTGGGGAGAAAAGTGAAGCTTAACCCTTTTTAATGGAACTTTTCCCTTCCTATGTCATTTTTGGGCGGACTATTCCCCCTGATAGCTCGTTGAGGAAAATTTTGTTGGCTGCTTTTTTTAGGCTCATGCAGATGCTTTTCGTCACGACTTGGGCATTGACTTTTACCGTTGTGAAATAGCTGGCGCGCCCCATCTTGAATAGACGTTTAGCCGTACCAAAGCATTGTTCAACGATATAACGTGTTTTACTGATCAATTTATTGGCGAGCTTTTGCCGCGCTGTGAGAGCGGTTTGTTTTTATACGCCCGGCGCATAATCGTGCTCTTGATTTTGCACCTTTTCAAAAACTGCCGATTGGCATGGCTCGACGAACCTTTGTCCGCATACACCCGATTCGCCTCGATATAGGCACCATCGATCGCTGCTCTAAAATGCGCCATCTCGCTCTCGTTGGCAGCAGCAGTGTGTACCCCGCGCACATAGCCGTCTTCCGAATCTACTACCAGGTAACTGCGGTAACCAAAATACGATTTCTTGCCTTTCTTTAACCAAGCCGCATCTGGATCTGCGCTCTGTTCCTCAACACAAAATCCTGGTTGGCTGCCATCCTCAAACTGAACGGCCTTACCTTCAGCATCCACTTTCAACGTGATGGTCTTGTTAGGGCGGGCCGCCGATTCAATCAATGTAGCATCAATCACAGCGCCCGTGGTACCCTTGACCATCAAACCATGTAATTGAAGCTGCTCATTGACCGAGGCCAGAAGACCATTGAGCCTCTCGTTGACCACCAAACGATCACGGAACCGGCACAGTGTCGTCTCATCCGGCACCGCATCCAACAACGATAGGCCACAGAAATGTATGAAATCTATCCGCACATACAATGCCTGTTCCAATGCAGCATCGGATAAACTGTGCCATTGACCAAGCAGGATTGCCTTGAACATCATCAGCGTATCAAACGGCTCCTGCCCTCCACCATTCGATTGTTCGCGCTTGTATAACCCGCTAAGATTCGGACGTAATTTTCCCCAATCAATCAGCGCATCGATCTTCATCAGCACGTTCTCTTGCTTCAGCCGTCCTGCCAGTTCTACTGATCCAAAACTCATCTGCATCTTCTGTTTTGCTTATTGTTTGCCTGTCGCTATGTTAGTTGTTTATCATTGCAATGAGTGAGAGTTATGCAGGAGTCTTGATAAGCGGATACAGATATAACCTATTCTAAACAATCATCAGCAGAAAGTACTTGCGGCCCAAGAGAAGGTTGATAGATTTCGACTATCTTGTAGCGGGATTGCGCTCCCTGCTTAATGGATACCTGCCGTAACGGTACCTGAAAACGATCTGCAAGAAATTTTAATAACGCTTTATTCGCCTTACCTGCAACAGGTGGAGCAGAAAGTTTTATTTTAAGCGCATCACCGTGCAATCCTACCAATTCGGTATGCTTTGCGCCTGGCTGGATATAAAGCGTTAAAATAAGATTGCGATTGCCATCGTATTGATACCAGCTCATCAGAACATGGCTAAAATTTCCTGTTGCACATTTCCCACAACCATTAACAGCAACTGCAACAGGATAATGGCGAATAAGGGAGATAGATCAACATTAGCGATGGGCGGGATATAACGTTGAAAAATACCTAAAATAGGTCGTGTGAAACCGTCAAGTATTGGTGCTAATGGACTGTAAGGATTAATCCAGGAAAGCACTGCTTGTACGATAAGCATAATCATAACAATGTACAACGTCATTCTAACAAGCTCAATCAATGCTAGTAGCCCAAATCCTATGAATGTACTTACAGGGGATGAATCGAGTCCATAACCCTTCAAAATATACACTCCCGCGAGGATAATAAATTGTGTCAGCCAGGCCAGTACCAATGTAGAAAGATCAAAACCCCTCCAAGCAGGAATTATTCGACGCACCGGCAGAACGATAAAATTGGTAATAGCAATAAGGAATTTCGATAATGGATTATAGTAAGGGGCACGCAACAATTGCATATAGAAACGTAGCAGTAACGCAAGGGAAAGTAGGCCTAGTACGGTATCTAAAAGAAATATTAATATTTGACTGGACATCAAGTGCTCCCTGAAGATTTTGATACTAAAAGTTAAAGGCTATATGCTACCTAATTCATCACCCATTTGTTGAGCACGCTTGAAAGCCACATGAACTGCACGCACAATTGCATTTTTAATATCATCCTGCTCCATCTTTAGTAGCGCCTGCTCAGTCGTACCGCCTTTCGAAGTTACCCGAGATCGCAAGATACTAACATCCTCTTCACTCTGACCTGCTAGTTGCACCGCACCTAAAAAGGTTTGCAAAGTCAATTGCCTTGCTTGTTCGATACTCAAACCCAATTCCACTCCAGCCTGCAGCATTGCTTCAATAAAATAGAAAATATAAGCAGGACCACTACCTGAGATAGCAGTCACAGCGTCCAGTAACGCTTCCTGTTCAACCCACAATACCAATCCCACTGCATTAAGAATGGAAGTAGCATTTTCCTTCTGTTGATTAGTCACAGTAGGTAATGCATATAAGCCTGTGATTCCAGCACGAATCAAGGAGGGAGTATTGGGCATTGCCCGTACTATATAGTCATAACTACCTAGCCAGCGAGATAAATCTGACGCACGAATGCCAGCTGCGATAGAAATAACCAACTGACCAGCGAGTAAGGGAGTGAGTTGCTTCGCTACAGTAAAAAGCTGCTGTGGCTTAACTGCCAAAATGATAACATCGCGATTGATAACACCTGCTCTAAGCTCAGTACCGGTTGTTACTCCAAATTGATGTTTGATTTTTTCCCGATTTTCTGGATTTATTTCTACAACATGTATTTGTGCTCTAGGATAGTCTTGCTGCAATAGTCCACCAATCAAGGCACTAGTCATATTGCCACCGCCAACAAACGTAATATTCATATTATTCCCAAACTCATTTTTTCTAAGCAAGCAATTACTCGCATTTAGCTAATTTAATAAATCAGCGCCAATAACATTCTCAGGTTATATTTCGTTGCTTTGGCTTAAGCAGCTGTCTTAGCGCTTGAATATGTTTATGATTATCGTGAGCACGATACTCACGATAATCATGGAAGTAATGGGTATAAAAACCTTTACTCGCTCTGTTTCTATCCTGATATCGCCAGGCAATTTACCAAACCAGCTTAATAACCAAGGAGCTACATACAATATTGCACCCAGAATAAACAGTATTGCACCAGCAATCATGATCCAGCGTGCCATAAAATCCATACTCTAAAGTAACGTTCATGTTAGAAAGGTGAATAGTTTGCTGGCAGACCTAACAGATAAACGCAGATAAGCGGCAAACTCACCTTTGACATTCTGGACAATAAAAACTCGAACGCTGTCCTTGCTTAATCTGTTTAATCATACTGCCACATATTCGACATGGCTGATTTGCCCGACCATATACCCAATATTGCTGCTGGAAATAGCCTGGACTCCCATCGCACTTAACAAAATCTCTTAAACTGCTGCCGCCAGCTGCTATCGCTGCATTAAGAATTGTCTTGATGGAGCAGACCAATTTCTCATATTGACTCAGACCAATTTTACCGGCCAGCGTTCTGGGATGTATACCGGCACGAAATAATGCCTCATTAGCATAGATATTACCTATACCCACCACAATCCGATTGTTCATAAGTACTTCCTTAATGCTGCTGATACGATGCCGTGTCCTCTCATATAAGCTTTTCCCATCAAAGGATGGACACAACGGCTCCTCACCGAACTGTGCCAGCAATGGATGTTGCATAACATCTCCTGTACTCCACAGAATTGCTCCAAAACGACGAGGATCTCTGAAACGAAGAATTACACCATTAGTAAGTTCCAGGTCAAAATGATCATGTTTCTGCGAGTGGAACTCGAACAAATACTAAACGCAAACTTCCAGACATGCCCAAATGCACAATCAATGTCCCTTTGCTGCAAATAAACAGGAGATATTTTGCACGTCGGACTATTGCGGTTATTTCCTGTCCCACCAGAACCTCTTCCAGATTACTCTGAATCGGCCACCGCAAGCGAGGATTTCTAACTGTAGCATGTACGATACGTTGATTTAGCAAATAAGGTTCAACGCCTTGCCGCGTGACTTCGACTTCGGGTAATTCAGGCATTATTCAGCAAAGACCGCTTGTTCCTTATGAATCGAAAAGGGATCCAGTAATCGTTTACCGATACTACTCGGAAAATGGTAACGTATGCCTTCATCTTCGCGCAGTAAAGTTAGCTCAGATTCATTCTGCTCAGCAATCAACTTAATCTTTCTTCCATCTCGCAGCATAATACTGATTTCTTCTCCAGCCGTATTTGCTTTACCAGAATCCAGTGTCAGATAGCTTGCATGAACCAATTGCCAGTTCTGAACCCATTGATTCAACTCATCCTGACTTAAGACCTGCTCCTGATGCTGCGAACTCACTTGCCAGTGCTCCCCATGCTTCAAATGAATATGTGTCAATGCAAACTCAGCTGGAATCTCATCTTCCGCAAATAATCTCGAATCCAACAAATCGGTGGGCAATACTGGCAGCGTAGCTGCGTAGCGTGGTGAAATCAGAAATACCTGCTGCCTAGTTGCCACATATTGCTCGCTGGTAATAGGCGCCAAATCACCAAAACTGAACAATTCTTGATCGACTTGCAGCTCAATAACTGGTGATGCTAGACCATAGCGACTCAGATTTACTGATGGTAAAAGATGCTGGCTTGTCGCAGATAGAATTTCGAGGATGCGTTCAACTTTTACGTCATTCACTCTGCCTTGCACAGGTTTTCTCATCTGCCAGCGATTATCAGACCGACTTAATTCAATCAAGGTGTCTTGTCTAGAGATACGGATATGCTGCACTGCTTCCGCAGAGAGCGATGAAATTTTATAAGACACCTCTTCCTGTAATGAAGGTTTGATATAGAGAAACGCTGCAAGCGCAACGACTGTGACAAACATAATCAGATTAAGCCAGGAATGGGAATGCATAGTGTTACCTTCTCCTCCGATGCCACCAAATGATTAGTCCGCTCATTAGAAACAGCAAGGGAAGCACAATGAGAAAGCCAATAACGATCACGGTTAATGCAGATTCTTCTAATATTAATTGACTATCAATGGTTGCCCGAGGTTGAATGGTAATCAAATCCTCATCACCTGCAAGCCAGTTAACCAGATTAATTCCAAAATCTATATTACCGCCATTCCCAAGATAGGTATTTGCAAGAAAATGTCCGCTTCCGACAACAACGATACGTTGCTCGCGATCATCGATAGTACGATTCAATGCCACCGCCACGCTAACCGGACCCGCCACATCATCAGTTTCATCAAAAGTAGACGCATCATTCAACTCTCCAGCCTCCACCCACCCTTCTGGCGCCACCTCAACCAATGAAGTACTATGCCATTCCTCGTTTTCATTGAAAATAATCTGTCGTGCAAAAGGAAATACCGAAATGAAATCAAAATCCTCAGTGATAGCATGCTGTCCATAAATTGTTCCCAATGCAAACGTGATAGGTGCCCTCAATCGTTTAGCCTGGGGATCAACCACCACACCGGGTGTGAAAGTCAAACCCAATTTTTCAGCTAGCGGCAACAGGCCATATAGTGATTCTTGGTCTACCAACCATAACAAATTGCCGCCATGCTCAATGTAATCGAGCAGTTTATCCACTTCACCAGCCAGCAAATCAGTTTGTGGAGAGGCGATAATAAGCACACTTGTATTGGATGGAATTTCCAGTGTGCTGGCAAGATTAAGTGCTTCGCCTCTAAAGCCAGTTTCAGCCAATTTTTTGCCAAAGTCTCCCATATCACGATTAGCAATGCCATCTAGCTTACGTTCACCATGACCTGAAAGCATCATCAATTGCTTTTGATCAGATCGAACCAATCGCATCAATGCATTGGTAAATGTTTGCTCATTAATAGTTGTAAGATGTTCACTTCGGTCATTAAAGGTTATCACCATCTCACCATTCATTCTGACGCCCACTTCTTCAGCAAGATGAGGCTGCTCAATTGGATCAACAAAGTTAAGCGCAAGATCAGGTTTAATTCGTTGATAGGCAACTACAAAATTGCTAATAATTTTTCTGATATCACCTAGCTGAGGATCCTGGTTAGTGGCATAAACCGTGACATTCACTGGGCCATTGAGTTTTTGCACCATATCCAGGCTTGCCTCACTCAAGCTATTACGATTATTCTGACTGATATCCCATTGCGTACGAAACTCAAACGCCAGATAACCCAGCATACCAACCAATATCAAGAGCAGCACAACAAATAGCCCATTTTGCAACAGCAGATGGAGTCGCAATTTTCTATTAACTGTAATCATTCAGATCATGTACCAAAAAACACTGGCAATCCAGGCTCACCCATGAAGCCGTTCTCCATCCAGGCGACGAATAGTCAATATGAGGAAAGTAATGATAAAAAGAACCAAAAAAGCGAGACTGAATGAATCAATCAAACCACGATTGAAGCTTTCATAATGTCTGAGCAATGAAAAATTTTGTATAACACTACCTGTATCAGTTGCAACAATATCTGCTATCCATAAAGCTAGCAATACACCTAATGTCCCTACCGCAGCAATTGCTGGATGGGAAGTCAAGCTGGATATATAGAGCCCAATAGAAACAAAACAGGCAGCCAGCAGTAATAAACCGATGACATTGCTTAATAGCAAGCCAAGATCCATTGTTCCCCCAACGAGCAAAGAAAGAGACAACATCACCGCAAGTAGCATAGCTAATAAAAAGAATATCATTAACCCAAGAAATTTACCCAGCACAATAGCCGTCAAGGAAATCGGTGCAGAGATTAACAAAGTCATAGTGTGGTTACGCCATTCTTCTGCCATTAGACGCATCGTTAATAAGGGTGTTGCCACCAACAATACTAATGATGCCACCGCAAATACCGGCACTATAATAACTTCTGTCGCCCCGGGTGGATTAGCAATCTGCATGAGTTGTGATTGCAACTCTAAAAAAGCATCGAGTTGCCCCAAAAAAACCCAAGTTAACATTAGCTGGATCAGTGCAAGAAAAGTCCAAGCCAGTGGTGAAACAAACAGCAACTTCAATTCCTTCCTGGCGATAGTCAGAATCATCTTATTAATTCCCGATATTTTCGTTTCTTAGAGTGAATTGTTCAAAAATTCGCTCAAGGCTGAGATCTTTTTGTTTAAGTTCTGCTAGCGTAGCACTAAACACCATAATGCCCTGATTCATGATTTGCACTCGATCACATACACTTTCGACTTCCGGCAGTATATGAGTGGAAAGAATGACACTAGAAGATTTACCAAGCTCACGAATTAGAATACGAATTTCTCTTATCTGATTAGGATCTAATCCGATAGAAGGTTCATCAAGAATGATAACCTCAGGTTGATGAATAATCGCCTGCGCAATTCCTACACGTTGTTGATAGCCTTTGGATAATGTATTGATCAGCCGCTTTCCTATATCATTGAGGCCACAACGTTGTTTGACTTCGGTCAATACAGAATCGATTCTTGATAAATTCACATGGTGCAATCTAGCAGCAAATTGGAGATATTCATCCACTGTTAATTCTTTATACAATGGTGGGTTTTCAGGCAAATAACCAATATAGCGTTTGGCCTGCTGAGGATTTTTAAGCAAATCGACACCACAGATTTGCACACTACCACTCGTTGGTGCCAAGTTACCTGTTAGCATCTGCATCGTCGTGCTTTTTCCCGCACCATTGGGACCTAACAAGCCCAATACCTCGCCTCGCCTTAATTCCAGATCAACTTTGTGCACTGCAGTATGCTTACCGAAATTGCGGCTCAGGTTATAAGCAGAAATAGTCACATTGGGAATATCATTCACTAGCACACTCAGTTTCAAAATTAATTAACTATTAAATAAGTTGATGTTCATACACCACCGCGTAACAGCAGTAGGTTAATAAACATCCATTGATTCTTCAGAATCAAATAAAATATTTTATAAACATCATGATGCCACTGAAGATTAAACGAATCACTGCCATCAATTATTCCGATTAAATTCTAACTTTAGAACATTCTCTTTAGAAATTGTCTAAAGTGCTATCGTATCGACCTATTCTATCAGGCCGTTCCAATTGATTGCCACAGTGTTGCATAATAACAACAAACTGGTTTGACAAAAACAAAAACATGGACTCATAATCCGCTCAAGTAATGCATTAATTATCAATTTATTAATGAGTGTCACGAGATCGCATCAGCAGCAAATGATTTTGTGGGGTTGTTTTGAGTGAATCAAAATTACAAAAAAGGACAATAGCATGAAAAAGATAACGTCGACCAGAAAATATCTAATAGAAGCAATCGTTTTATCGCTACTCTTACTTTCAACAATGGCTTTGGCTGAAACACAAGCTGGGACATATTATAAGCAAGGCGAAAGTGATGCAGCGAAAATACCAGGTTATAATGTAAATGATCGTGGAGAAATATCCAGAAACACGACAGGTTTATGTTGGCGCACCAGAGATTGGACAGAAGAAAATGCGGATTGTTCATGTGACCCACAGGCTCCTAAATGTCAACCGGTAGAAAAGGTTGCTGCACCTACACCCCCTGCTCCAACCGTACCAGAAAAAATCACTTTTTCTGCGGATGCACTATTTGATTTTGACAAAGCTGTCCTTAAACCTGAAGGAGAACAAGCATTGGATGATTTCGCGAATAAACTGAAACGTATCAAATACGATCTTATCATTGCCGTCGGTTATGCCGATCGTATTGGTTCAGATGACTACAATAAACAACTCTCCATGAGACGTGCTGAAGCAGTTAAGGATTATCTGGTCACTGCCAATGGCATCAGCCCAGACCGTATTTTTACGGATGGAAAAGGAGAAGCTAATCCTGTGACGGGTGACAGTTGCGTAGGTAACAAAACTAAAGCATTAATTAACTGCTTGGCGCCTGACCGTCGGGTAGAAATTGAAGTAGCAGGCACACGAGAAGGTAACTAAGATTAGTTTCTAGATTCTATTTAAGACAAAAAGCCCTGCCATTCCGCAGGGCTTTTTTGTTAAAATGCAATAAAAATGACTAGCTCCTGTAACCGTTGATTCAATTATTGAAGCGCGCTGGATCATTCCGGTTGAACCAGAGAAAACTGTATTGATCGATCATGCCATAGTGATTAATGATGGCATCATCAAAGCTATCCTGCCAAGTTTACAGGCATGAACACAGTTTACTTCTCTTAATCATATTAGCCTGAATCATCATGTGATCATCCCAGGCTTAATCAACTTGCACACTCATGCAGCTATGATATTGCTGCGTGGCTTAGCAGATGATTTGCCTCTAATGGAATGGCTCAATCATCATATCTGGCCAACAGAAACTCGATTTGTTGATGCAAATTTTGTGCTGGATGGTGTAAAACTGGCTTGTGCTGAAATGCTTAAAGGTGGAATTACTTGTTTTAATGACATGTACTATTTTCCAGAAGTTACTGCTAAGGCCGTTATTGAAAGCGGTATGCGAGCAGCTATTGGATTAATTGCCATTGATTTTCCTTCTCCCTATGCCAGTGATGCTGATGATTATCTAGCTAAAGGGTTGGCATTGCGTGACCTATATTTGCAGCACCCACGGCTATCGTTCTGTTTGGCCCCCCATGCGCCTCATACCGTCAATGATAAAGCCTTAGCCAATATCATAACCTACGCTGATCAGCTCGATTTACCTGTGCATATTCACCTGCATGAAACTCACGATGAAATTATGTACAGCCTAAATACCTGTGGGCTTCGTCCACTTGCACGTTTACACCAACTTGGTTTGCTTGGCCCCAAGCTGATTGCAGTACACATGGTCCATTTGATCGAAAATGAAAGTAAGCTACTCAAACAACAAAATTGTAATATTGCGCATTGTCCTTCATCTAATCTCAAGCTAGCGAGCGGATTTGCTCCGGTTAGTGATTTATTAGCGCATGGAATCAATGTCGGTATTGGCACAGATGGTGCTGCTAGTAACAATCGTCTTGATATGTTTGGAGAAATGCGACTTACTGCCTTGCTTGCCAAGGCCAATAGTAACAAGGCAGAAACGCTTCCTGCTCACCAAGCACTGCGCATGGCTACTCTAAACGGAGCCATTGCATTGGGACTCGATAAAATCACAGGTTCCTTAGCCATTGGCAAAGCCGCGGATATCACAGCCGTGGATTTCTCGGGTCTTACGCTTTCTTCTTGTTTTGATCCTATTTCACATCTTATTTATGTCGCAGGCCAAGAACATGTTAGTCACGTCTGGGTCAATGGCAAGCTATTGCTGGATGACAGAGAACTTGTTACTCTGAACGAAAAGGAAATAATCAACCGAGCAATACAATGGCAAAAACGCCTCAATAGCTAAAAATATAGGATAGAAAATCTCATGGAAAATGATGGTATCAATGCAGATCCGATAGAACTGGAGAAATTCAGTCAACTTGCCCATCGTTGGTGGGATCCTAATAGTGAATTTAAACCACTGCATGACATTAATCCATTACGACTTGATTACATCGATCAACTAAGTGGAGGGTTGAAGGGGAAAACTGTGGTAGATGTTGGCTGTGGCGGCGGCATACTATCTGAAGCAATGGCTGCACGCGGGGCAAATACAACAGGCATTGATTTGAGCGATAAGGCACTAAAAGTTGCCAAACTTCATTTGCTCGAAAGTGGACAGCAAGTTGATTATCGGAAAATTACTGTTGAGATGCTTGCCAAAGAGCAACCGCACCATTTTGATATCGTCACTTGTATGGAAATGCTGGAGCATGTCCCCGATCCTGCCAGCGTAATAAGAGCATGCGCCCAACTAACTAAACCCGATGGCTGGGTCTTTTTCTCGACTATTAATCGCAACCCAAAATCCTATCTCTTTGCCATTCTCGGGGCCGAATACATCCTTAAATTATTACCAAAAGGCACTCACGAATACGCTAAATTTATCAAGCCTTCTGAACTTGCGCGTATGGCGCGTGCGGCAGGATTAAGCGAGGCCAAAATTATTGGTATGACCTACAACCCCATTACTAAAGTTTATGCACTCGAAGCTGATACGAGTGTCAACTATATCATGGCATTCCGAGCTTAAAAGCTGAATAAATGATTAAAGCAATTCTTTTCGATTTTGATGGCACCATTGCCGATACTGCGCCTGATCTGGGTCATGCACTCAATCGGCAGCGCATCGCAAGAGGATTATCTCCTTTACCTATTACACTTATCCGCCGTCACGCATCGGCTGGATCACGTGGATTATTGCATCTCGGCTTCAATCTCAAGCCTGATGATTTAACATACGAAGCGATGCGCGATGAATTTCTTCGCTTTTACGCAGAACGTCTATGTCACGACACTTGCTTATTTCCAGGCATAGCCAATGTACTTGATCAACTCGATATCCGAAATCTGCCTTGGGGAATAGTAACCAACAAACCCGCTCGCTTCACTCGACCCCTCGTGCAAACATTAGGACTACATCAACGGGCAGCCTGCATTATCAGCGGCGATGAGACAGCTAATACCAAACCTCACCCGGAACCACTGCTCACTGCATGTCGCCAAATTAATATTTCCCCACAGAACTGTATTTATCTCGGTGACGACATTCGTGATGTCAAAGCCAGTGTGGCGGCTGGAATAAAACCGATCGTTGCCCGTTATGGCTACCTAGGTAATGATGCGCCACCCGAATCCTGGGGCGCAGATCATCTCATCAATCATCCAGAAGACTTGCTCAATTATATTTAGGACACTTCGTTAGAATCAACTAAGAGATTCTGTTAGAATCATACTCTTGAACTTTCTCGTATCAATACAATCTTATTATTCAGTATAAATTATCTTGGGGGCGATTCGGCTTCGACGTGGGTTGCAAAGCAGTGCAGGGCATACCGAGGATCAGTTACCTCGTAAATACATCTGAAAAAAAATAGTCGCAAACGACGAAAATTACGCTTTAGCCGCTTAATTCGGCTGAACTCCACACCGGTGGGCCTCAACGCCGGGTCTGGCAACAGACAGTGGAGTCACTAACGAGGATCGTATTTTGCAGGGTTACTTTGCAAAGTACTAAATAATAGGTAACTCGCCTTTCATCAGCCTGCCGGTTGGCGGGTGACAGGTTAAATCAAATAAACTTGGCTAAGTATGTAGAACTGTCTGTAGAGGGCTTGCGGACGCGGGTTCAATTCCCGCCGCCTCCACCAATACCAAAGACCAACCCTTCATCCGGTTGGTTTTTTTTCGCCTACTCTCGCGTGTTTGCGCGGGTTCATGCGAATTCTTGCGGACTTTGAGGTTTTAAGAAATCCTCCAAACTCGCTCACTTTTTCTCTCTTTGCGCCCTTATTCTCTCCTACCCTCCCCGTCATTTGAGAACGAAGTCCACAAGTTAGAATTTTTTAGACTATTTAAATCAATTAATTACGATCGGACTAATCAAGTGGTTTATTTTCAGCATTGGTAGGCGGAGGAAACCAACTTGGTGCGGAGAGCAGAGATTAGTGAATAAGATTGGGACTTTCAAACCAATGCTCGGTTAAGATAGCAAGCTTGAGGTTGGCATTCCTCGAGTAATCGCAGCGGCCGTAGCCGATGATGCCTATGCATAAACCCCAGTCTGGGCGCATAGATTCTCGAGTGCCTGTCCGGTCAAAGATAAACAAGAAGGACAAGACTATGTGGAACTCAATCCTCGCGATCAGTGTGGGCGCATCGCTAGGTGCATTGATTCGATGGCTCCTGGGGTTATCACTCAATGCGATATTCCCCGCGATCCCTGCCGGTATTCTTGCTGCGAACCTGATTGGCGGCTACCTGATGGGGGTGGCGTTGGCATTTTTTGCTGATCATCCCACACTTGCACCTGAATGGCGTCTCTTGGTCATCACTGGCTTTCTGGGAGGACTGACGACCTTCTCAACCTTCTCAGCAGAAGTCACCGCACTTATCCAGCAACAACGATTGTTCTGGGCGACTGCTGCGATCGGTGCCCATGTTATCGGCTCATTGACCATGACCCTGTTCGGTTTAGCATCGGTTGCCATCCTGAAACGATTCTGAGGAGAAAAACATGCAGGGTTTTCAAGTGACGTTTTTTACCCAACAAGACCGCCGACATAGCAGTCTGCCTCTTGGTGAATGGTTGCTACAAGAGGCACGTAGACTAGGAGTAGCTGGCGCAACCTTGATTGCTGCAACCGAGGGTTTTGGCCACGACAGAAAACTCCATTCGGCGCATTTCTTCGAATTGGCTGACCAGCCCATTGAAGTGGTGATGGCCCTGAGTGCGGCAGATGCGGATCGGTTATTCTCTCGCCTGCGCGAAGAAAATATCAATGTCTTTTACGTCAAAATGCCGATTGAGTTTGGCATGACCGGGGAGCCTTGATGCCAGAGACTGGCTTCTCTATATCCTCCAAGAAGGGATGGCTCAACCGCACCATCGCCGGTGCAGGCATAACCAGTGCGCTAGGTGTATTAGTGCTCCTCAGTGGTACATTTTTGCACCGCTATTTATAATCTTTGATGATATATTTGAAAACAAATATTTTTTAAGATGCTAGAGAAGGATATTATGAGTTTACAACTTCAAAGTGATGAGTTAGGTAAGTTAACTTTACGTCTCACTGTAGGGCTACTAATGCTATTTCACGGTGTGCATAAGATATTAAACCCGAGTTCGCTTGATTTTATCAGTAAAAAAATTGCTAGCTTTGATCTGCCTCAAGCGCTTGCTTACGGTGTTTATTTAGGAGAATTAATCGCGCCGCTCATGATTATTTTAGGAATCTTTGCACGGTTTGGCGGTTTACTCGTAGTTGGCAACATGATAATTGCTATAGCGCTTGCACATCACAATCAATTATTTACGTTAACAAATACTGGCGGGTGGGCGCTGGAATTACAAATTTTCTTTTTACTTACGGGGCTTTCAGTATTTTTTCTTGGAAGTGGCAGAATTGCAGTTAAACCAGACTAAAATCTGTTAAATCTAAATAAGAACTAGCCAGGGCAGATAACAGCCCAAGATCTCAGCCACGGCAGTGATGGCGAACAATAATGATATCCTCAAAAATTCTATCAATTTAATCCTAAAACACGCGTTCGATACCAATGCGGCCAAAGAGTATCTTGCTGATCATATAAAAGCTGTTTATTCTATTTAGCTTTTCATGCTAGCAAAAGGTAGGATGAGAGGAGAAATGGATCATAACGCTGTTCCTGCGGCTCACCTTACCACACAAACAGACGCAGTACGCTATCGAACGCTAAGCCTTGTGTGGCTTGCCCTCATTTATCTGCACGTGATGATTGCACTTGTCGGCTGGGTGCCTTCGTGGAGTTTAATATTCAGTATGGGGGTACTCGTGCCGCGCTGGATGCTTTCTATTCACGAGCTGTTTCATACTAGCAATGACCGCGAAGTTGATCCATTGACTCGTTTGCTGCCTCTACTGCTTACCCCATTTCAGCTAGGCTACCGAGAACACCGCAATATTCATTTTCGCCATCATCGATACATGGCCACATCCCTGGATCCTGAGTATTTTCAATTGCGGGGTAGTAAATTGTGGGGGTTTATCAATGCACTAACAGTACCGGAGCAAAGCTTTTTTCGTTGGGTAATACAGCAAGGTATGGACGCCGAGCTAATGCGAGGAATGCTGTTACGGTTGGCGATGTTCGTGTTCTTGGTTGTCGTAAGCGAATCCATCTTCTTATGGTACTGGCTACCCATTCGCCTTGCATATGGAGTAAGTTCTTTCTCTTTCTTTTACTGTTTGCACCGTAGAGGCGAATCCTACGGCGTCTATCCACAAAGATTTTCTCGAAGAACAGCATGGTTGTTTGCATTATTTTTCGGACATGATAGCCTTATGGCTACCTGTCATCATGACCTCCACCACGCCAATCCAAGAATTGCTGTGCGACATCTTGAAGCATCACGATGAAATGCGTTACTCCCTTAACGAAGAGACTCTTATAAAGCTGAGAATTGATATCCATTTCCCGATCAATCATGCAACACTCATTTAAGAATATCCGCAGCATTCTCATTTACACTTTTGTTATCTCGCTTATTTCTGTTGCGTATTATATTTATGCTTACTTGTTTCACCCTATACCTGAAGAGCGCGAAACATTCCTGACTGAAATCGGTGAAGGTTTTGGTAATGCTGGCTTGGCGCTATTGGCTTTTATTTATTTTCGTACCTTTCTGAAACTGCTGTTGGGCCAAGGAAAATTGGCGCAACGTCTACTCCCGGACTATACCTCCCCTATCGACTCATCCAACCTAAACCGTTTGATGGTATGGATGAATCGCACGCATGTTTATTTTGGTATCGCAGCTGTGGCCGTTATTCTGCTACATATTTCGATGATGGGATTTTCGCGCTACAGCCACATCTTGTTCTTCCCTGCCTTATTGGCTTTGGTAATTTGGCAAGGAATCTTTGGCCTATTTCTGACTTTGCATTACACACCAACTGAACTCAAGAAATTTTCTTATTTGGTGCACGCACAGTTTATTACCGGCATTGCTATTGGTATTTTCGCTTTTTTGGGGCATATATTGATTGATTAACTATTCAATACCTGTTTTTACTATCTGTTAAGATAAATCCCTATTTATCGCCATTACTCACTTCTACCTGTTAGACCCATTCCTCTCTTTGCGCCATTATTCTCTCCACCCCTACCCGTCCTGCAAGGGCAAAGTCCACAACTTCTCATTTTTTATAGTATATAAATCAAATAATTACGCGCGGACTAATCAAGTGGTTTATTTTCAGCATTGGTAAGCGGAGGAAACAGCTTACTTATAGAAACAGAGAAACAGAACCGACTTTCTAGAGCTAAAAAGAAAATCAACTAATGCAATAAGATAGATTTACGCAGCAAATCAAGGAGATCACTACGGATGACGGGCTCAAGAAACTTTAGAGCGAACTCATCACGCAACCTGATAAAGGTAATTTGATCCAGAAGACCGGGAGACTTCGGAAAGTCAGGATGGCAGTAAGCGGCCAAGGTAAAAGTGGCCGCATTCGAGTTATATATACTCTCTCCACCCCTACCCGTCCTGCAAGGGCAAAGTCCACAACTTCTCATTTTTTATAGTATATAAATCAAATAATTACGCGCGGACTAATCAAGTGGTTTATTTTCAGCATTGGTAAGCGGAGGAAACAGCTTACTTATAGAAACAGAGAAACAGAACCGACTTTCTAGAGCTAAAAAGAAAATCAACTAATGCAATAAGATAGATTTACGCAGCAAATCAAGGAGATCACTACGGATGACGGGCTCAAGAAACTTTAGAGCGAACTCATCACGCAACCTGATAAAGGTAATTTGATCCAGGAGACCGGGAGACTTCGGAAAGTCAGGATGGCAGTAAGCGGCCAAGGTAAAAGTGGCTGCATTCGAGTTATATACTTTTTGGCCACCGTTGAGATTATTTATCTGGTAATTGCTTACCCCCAGAATGAGAAAGACAACTTAACCAACACTGAAAAGGCTGAGTTGAAAAAAATTGAGCAAATTACTTAAAGATGAGGTTTAAACATGAGCGTTTTTAATGAATTAAAAGCTTCTCTCCAGGAGGCTATCGATATTAAATAGGGTACAAAATCACCGTCTCGGATGACTCGCTTTGAGGTCGCCGATGTGAAAGCTCTGTGCTCGCAACTGAATATCTCTCAGCAAGAACTCGCCGCGGCACTGGGCACTAGTGCCGACACCATCAAAAGCTGAGAAAACAAGCGACGCAGCCCGACTGGTTTAGCAGCAAAGGTACTTGCAACTATTTAAGATAGCCCCAAATTCTTCCACGAGCTGGCGTCGCACTAAACTCTGGTCATGGTGCCACCTTTCAAATGACATGCGAGCGGGTATTCGCATCATCCAATATAGACCTGACCTCAATATGTGTGCAAAAATAACTCAAGGCTAGTACTTTGAACTCATAAATTCAATAACCGTTAAAAATAGAGATATAGCCTACGTCATATAAAATGATTCGATTTTAAAGAGTTGCTCATCGCAACCCGCACGTTTGTAAGTCCCTCCTCTTTAGAAAAGATAATACTTTGCAGCGAAATGATGATGGATAAGTCATCTGTAAACTATAATCAATTTATTTGAGTTCTGCTATACTTTAATCCACTATGTACGCAGTTCCCGGAAGAACCATAAAATTGAACATCGCCTGTTCTCATACATTAGCATGAATTGGCGAGGTCAGCCCTTGGTTAGTCATGAGGTGATCATCAATCTCATTGCGGGAACCACTACTCGGAAAGGACTGAAAGTCCACGCGGAATTAGATGACTCTTTGTATTCATCCGGTATTAAAGTGAGTGACGATGAATTTAAACAAATTCATCTCCCCCGAAATACGTTCCATGGTGAATGGAACTACAGGATTGATCCACGCTCAATCGTCGGTTGATTGTTACACTTATTAATTAACGATTCATAAGTTGACGATCCAACCGTTTCTCGGTACATTCAGCTTTGGTGGAAAAAGTGTTTATTTTTCTCATATTTATCATTTAACCTTTCAAGAAACAATTGTAAATGACTGATTATATGAGATATAAAAATTACCCATTTTGCCAACTTCCTCATGTTTCTTTTAAACGCCTTGCGGTTGAAGGTCGATTGCTACGCTAAAAAGGAGAAAGTCATGAAATATGTCAAATATGTCGTTATTTGTCTGGTTATGCTTGGTTGTGCCCAAAAGCCCTCTTCCCCCACGGTTTCTCTCTCGGCGGACCCGGCCTCTGTCAAGGAGGGTCAGTGCGCGACCCTGACTTGGTCGTCGACGAATGCTTCTAAGCTCTCGATCGACCCAGGAGTCGGGAAAGTCGATCCCAGTGGATCCCAGCAGGTCTGTCCGGGGAGCACTACGCAATATACGGTCACTGCAGTAGGTGAGGGAGGATCCCAGACAGCATCCACGACGGTCAGTGTGACCGCGCTGGTCACGAAAGTCATGACATTCCCGGATGCAGCGCTGTTTGAGTTCGGCAAGTCAGATCTGAAGCCGGAGGGGGAGGAGCAGATTAAAGAGTATCGTGAACAGGCGAGAGAAGAGTTGAGCCGCGCCGACAAGGTGATAATCACCGGTCACACCGATAACGTAGGTAAGCCAGACTACAACTTGAAGCTGTCGCTGCAGCGTGCGGAAGCAGTCCGAGATTACCTGATAAGTCTCGGGGCTGATCCCCAAAAGTTTCAGGCCAGCGGTGCGGGTGAGACCAAACCGATCGCCGATAACAGCACAGAAGATGGCCGCGCGAACAACCGCCGCGTCGAGGTTGAAGTGATCGGTGCTGAAAAATGATGGGTTGTCTTTCGTTCTGACCGGGTATCTGGTGGTGTTTCGCCTTTGTGTGGCTATGCAGGAGGGCGGGGAGCGTGTGAAGGCACGCGCCGCGCCTCGCACAGCAAGGCGCGGTCTGAACATGTGGCTCAGGATGCGTTAGGCAGAGGACTCAGGATAATAGGGGACACCCATTAGCTGGCCCGTGTGAAGGGCAAATTCCAACCCAAATTCTGCGATTGAATTTTTAATTTTACCTGCGGATACCCTGAGGCATGATCGCGGAAGCGAAAGCAAGCAGGAGGTAGTGAATTTGATGGCGAGCATGAGCATGACATCGCTATTTTCATCTGGTTTATATTTATCTTTGTTCACCTTGCAGCTTCCTGTATTTTAGCTACCATTCCAGCCCGATCATGACATTTGAGATAGCTCCCTGAGTCAGAAAGTTACCGATAATCGCACTGCCGGATCGCCAATAATGATATAACCTCGTGCATCGTTATTGGCCATCCATAATCCCGCCAGGTCGGTATTATTGGGTACCGCACCAAATTTAATTTCTTCCAATTCGTCGGTAAGCATCGTTGAAAGCTCAGCATATCGTTCATTCAGATATTCCAGTGCCGAGCCAACCGGGTGTCCTTCAATCAATCGCTTGAGTGTGTTTTCCAAGGCTCCTCGCTGTTCACCCGCTTTTTCCCATCTGAATGAATATCCCCAGGCTCGTTCCACATGTCCGATTACAGCTAGAACGCCGCCGTTGGGATGACTTAGCAGTCGCTGCGGCAGACGCGCTATAAAAGGAAGAGAAGTGATATCGAGCCTTTCCTGGAAGGCTTTATGGGCAAAATTATCTTTCTGCGGTGTTCCAGCACCATAGCAGGCAAAATGAAAGTTAGTCATTCCACCGATTCTGGCGGTCTGGCTGACATCATCAGCGCTGAAATACTGCTCCTCAGGAATCGGTTTCCTCTTCCATTCGCGTGGTCCGGGCCAATCCTGGCATAATAGCGCACCCTGATGAGGCAATTGACGCGGATCATCCTTGGGAAAACCCATGCCGTGACTGGCGGTAAATAAAAATGCCGGACCATCATCGCTTTCGAATAGCTGAACCAGGTTAGCTTTATTGGCATCGTTCTTCAGTATAGTTTGAATTTTCCAATTGGGCTGATCTTGCTCCATCCAGCTCGCAAGAGTGTAAATAGCGGAGTAAAAATGTACCACTGAGGCGCGCCAAATTTCGCAGGAATCGCGGAATAAAAGTGTACCAGTCTAAAGCCTGTAAGCTGATGTATTTAGCATCAAGTGAAAGGCAATGAGGATGTATTCAGTGGAACTATATATAGGAGGAGACTAGCCAATATAAATGATGCTGGGGTGAACAACCCCGAGATATAGAAAAATCAGAAGCGCAAAAACCAGAGGTTAAATCCCTCTTTTTTATTAACCTATTTACAGGTGCGACTCCACCACCAACACCAAAAATCAACCCTTCATCCGGTTGGTTTTTTTCGCCTATTCACGCATGTTCGCGGGTGTTCATGCGGATTCTTGCGGACTTCAAGGTTTCAAGAAATCCCACAAATTCGCTCATTTTTCTCTCTTTGCCCCATTATTCTCTCCACCCCCAACCCTCATGCAAGTGCGAAGTCCGCAATCGTCTAAAATATTAGGCATATAGATCAATAGCTTGCAAGCGGACTAATCAACTAGTTTTTTATTAGCATTGATAGGCGAAGGAAACAGCTTCTATTCGGTGAATGGAGAATACTTGAAATCGCCAAACTCGCTTCTATCTATATAGAGTTTAGTTAATAAATTTTTACAACAGAGAAATCACTGAGTTATAACAACTAAGCGCAACTAATGTTATATTTAGAAGATGAACTAAAGTAAAGTATCTGAGTCAATATTGCCTGCTAAAATAAAACAGTAGTCTTAATATTTATAATTGGAGATCATTAAAATGAATCGAAACTATTCAGCAGTTGCCCAAAGATCGTCATCTGCATTGGCAACTAACAAGGTATTGCGTAATACTTACACGCTGTTATCGTTGACGCTATTGTTCAGCGGCCTAACAGCTGGACTTTCAATGTTCTTAAATATGCCACCGATGACCTATTTGATTTCTGTGATTAGTGGCATGGTGATTGCAATGTTTGTATTACCGCGTTTTGCCAACTCTACTGCTGGGATTGGAATTGTTTTTCTGATTACTGGCTTATTGGGATTTGGACTAGGACCCATGTTGACAATGTATGCTTCACTGCCTAATGGTGGAAATATCATTACATTGTCACTTGGGGGCACAGGCGTAATATTCATGGGATTATCCGCGTATGCCCTTGCCACACGAAAAGATTTTAGTTTTCTAGGTGGGTTCTTGATAGTGGGTTTCTTGTTAGTATTAATTGCTGCACTGGCAAATATTTTCTTACAAATACCTGCAATGTCATTAGCGATATCAGCTGTCGTTATCCTGATCATGAGTGGTTTCATTTTATACGACACTAGTCGTATTATTCATGGGGGCGAAACTAATTATGTGTTAGCAACGATTGGGCTATATATGACAATTTTCAATATCTTTATCAGCTTATTACAAATTTTAGGGATTATGGGTAACGATGATTAGTTGTCAATCCTTTACATAGCAATTAAAAGCCCCGGTTTAACCGGGGTTTTGTTTTTAGAGCAGAATAAATGGAAGAAGAGGTTTGGATATGGATTGGATGCAAATTGCCTCTGCATTAGCATTAGGAATATTCTTGATAATTTTATTTCCTGCAGCGCTGGAAATGATGAAGAACAGTCCTAAAGCTACATTTTCGGATTGGAAAACGGCTATCGTTCCCATGATAATAATTGTTTTGTTTATTATGTTGTTAATTAAGTTAGTTTAAGTCAAGTTTTTATTGGTACAAACTTTTGCCTATAAGAAGATATGATGGCGCGTAGATTTTAAATTCTTGCTAAGTAAAAGTTACTTGACCCGCAGTCATATAAACGAACCTCTACCAGCGATAGCGCGTATTGTTATATGGTAAACACTCCTGACTTCCTTGCTGCTCTCGTTTGTGTGCTACCGTACAGACTGGGTGAATAGCATAGGTAAAATAAAGGCTTGTCTTTATTCTTTTCCTTAAAGCCGAAGGCATAACTATGGAAGTCCTGCTATGAGTGACACTACCGATCCCAAAATGCAAGCGTGCATTGATGCATGTGATCGATGCTATCAAACGTGCCTGCACGAAGCGATGAGCCAGTGTCTTGAGTCAGGCAGCAAACACGTTGCGCCGGAGCATATGCATCTAATGCTGACCTGCGCTGAAATCTGCCAAACTTCCACCACCTGTATGTTGAGCAGTTGACTACCCCGCCGCCCGGCCGCATACACCGACAAGTTGAAGGTTAGCATTTTAAAGAAAGCAATAACAAGGACAAAAGGATCATGATGAACAGATTTAGCAAAACCTCTGCGGTCACTGCACTTCTCCTAGCATTACCCATTGGCGTTCCAACACCGCTGGCTTTAGCAGAAAAAGAAACCCAACCTGAAACAGCACCGCCCGGTGAGTCTAAATCGGCAAAAACAAAAATACTAGAAGCCGGCGCCAGGCTCTTACAAAGCAATGATCCTCTAAAGAAGTTTGACATCTACCTCGTGGGTTTTCATCCCATGAAGGATCATCCGGAAAATCAGATGGAGGCCCATCATTACTGTCACCAAGTTAATGAAGATTTTGCCCAGTGTGTGCTATTCGATGGCAACACCAAGGATGCAAACCTGAATGGTATCGAATATATTATTTCCGAAAAGCTTTTCGCTACCCTACCCGAAGAAGAGAAAAAATACTGGCATCCCCACAATGGCGAAATCCTGTCCGGACAACTGATCGCACCCAATATTCCCGACATTGCTGAAAAAGCATTGATGAAGGAAAAAATGAACAGCTATGGTAAAACTTGGCACATCTGGAATACGGGCTTTCATGAAGGCAAACCAGCCGACCTGCTCCCCTTGGGGGATCCAATGCTTGGCTGGTCGTTTAGCCGTGATGGCGAAGCCATGCCTGGTCTCGTCGAAAAACGTGACAGGAAGATGGATGTCAATACGATGGAAATACGAACAAAGCGCGATGATTTGCATAAGTTTGCAAATCCTCAATCGGGTGTCGATGACCTGAAGGGCAAGTTCGGACGTCCGTTCCAGGATATTCCAGGTGTGGTGGATAAAAGGAGTATAAATAATCAAAGCAGCGGAAAGTAGCTGCAGGACATTGACAGCTGGATAAAAGACTCATTTTCGTATTTACGGTCCTTAAAGGAGATCTGATGATGCCCCATGCCGAAGACCCAACTCAAGCAAGCGCAGACCGTGTTCGCCGGTCAACACCGGAACATGTGAACCAGCAAATAGATAAGCAAACAAATAGCAATATCCGCCATTATGCCAACAGTAGCCCGGAGGTCATCCAAAAACGCATCGAAGAACTCGACAAAGAGTGGGACATTGAGCGCGTGCTTGAAGTCAACGCCTCGACACTGGCTTTGACCGGTCTTGTGCTCGGCTTGACTGGCAACAAGAAATGGCTAATGTTGCCCGGGGTTGTTCTGCCGTTCCTGCTGCAACACGGACTGCAAGGGTGGTGTCCGCCTCTACCCATATTGCGACGCCTTGGGGTACGTACGCGCGGCGAAATCGACCGGGAAAAATATGAACTAAAGGCGTTGCTTGAGGGAAGATAATTTCAGCCGGTTAGATCTCATGAGCAGGGCGTTCTTGCGGAGCTCTGGTTGAGGTTAAAGCTCTCTACCTTCCATCTCAATCCGGCATTCCACATATACGGGAAGCGCTGAGACAGGACAGAGAACAGGCGGATTCCCTGATACTGCGCGTAGTGGATAAGGTTGGGATCCGGAGTCGGGGCCGCAGCCGCTGGAAAAAACCGCCCAAATTCACTTGGCTTTCGCGCCCCGTGATGTGAACTACCGCATGCTTCCATACCAATCTAGCAGGGTTCTAAGCTGACGAAATACTTCACTATATCGCTGCGGCGCAATTGCTTACGCAATACAGTCTTACTATGCATATCTACACCATGAATCTGAAATACTTCCTTTGTCAAATGCCAAATAAATGCCTACCGTTGTAATCTTTATGTCGGACGCTCCTATTTGGTTTAGTGGTTATTGCACCACCATTACTTTGGCGCCTTGATGTCGTTTTAGGTAGTGGGGAGCTATTCCATTACCATATTTGACAGACCACCTCACACGCACTCCGACGAACTGTTAAGCGTAGGCAACCCGTTCATCGTCGCGGGCTTGATAAAGATTTGCGAGCTGCTCTGGCAACTACGTGGCGAAGCAGGCAAGTGACAAGTGCCATGGAAGCCGGAACGTGAAGTCGCGAAAGCATGGGACGATTTGATGAGGGTGTGAACGGTCATTGTTGTCGGAGCAAAAAAGAATTGAACATGTTCAAACCGTTCAGACCCCATCAGAGCGCTGTTTTGCAGAGCTAAGCAAGAATATTAAACTAACACCAGCGGGCAAGCTGATAAGCTTTACGATGCGCCACTTCAACCACGATCGCAAACACCTCACCCAACCGGTAGCGTTGGTGCTCATTCAACTGGAGGGCGCAACGACGCTGTTTTTTTGCAACGACTTCTAGATGCGCGCGAACCTGCGCAGCTTCAGATAGGCGCTCTGGTTGTTGAACTGATATTCGCACCCGATGACAAACGCAGCGGTTCAATCCTCGGTGTCGAGAGCTTCCGACTGACTTAGGGGACTATCAGCGCGCATCCGCGGCACAACGGAATCCGACGTCGTCGGCACGATTATCCGGCTTGGCGTACATGCGCCGCGTCGCAGTGATGCGCGATGCCGGATCGAACCAGCCGCCGCCGCGGATCACTTTGTCGGCACCTGTCTTCGGCCCTTTGATATAGCGTCGCTCGCTCAATGGAAAACTCTCTGCAAACCAATCATTGACCCATTCTGAGACATTGCCGGCGAGGTCTTGACCGCCGAAGGTGCTTGCGCCTTTAGGATGGGTGCCGACAGCGGCAACACCGTCTTGGTATGCCGGCCGCTCATACGGAATACTGAAACGCGCGCGATCCGGCGTTGGTTCTTCGTTTCCCCACGGATATTTTCGCTCATCGCTGCCGCGCGCTGCCTTCTCCCATTCGGCATCGGTCAACAATCGCTTCCCTGCCCAATGGCAGTAGGCTTCAGCATCGTACCAATCGACACCGACCACTGGCAGATCGCCGATGCGAGCAACCTCGCCATCCGGCCAGTCTTCCGGAACATGTATATTTCCTGTCGCCTTTAGAAAATTCGCGTAGCGCGCCAACGTCACTTCAAATATATCAATATAAAACACATCGAGAAATATTTCCCGTCGCGGCGATTGATCGTCATCACCCATGACAAATGTTCCCGCGGGAATCAGCACAGTGGGTGTGCCATCTTTGCCGATAAATCCCCGTTTGGGGAAAAATTTTTGCAAGTAAAACAGTCCCACCAAAAGTACCGCCATAAGCGTCACACCCGCAGCGATCTGTTTGATGCGACGGCGGCGCCATTCGCGCGCGATCCGGGCGGTTTCGGCCGCGACGCTTGCCGCAACATTGCCGTCCGGCTGGAGTATCGTGACGGATTTAAGTGCGACTGGTATCAAAGCGAAATCGATCGCATTGGGCGCAACAGGCAAAATTCTTATGCCGGACTTCTGCGCGATCTCGAGTTCCGTTAACGTATAGCTGCCAGCATCGATTGCTTTGGCGGCAAGCAGGAAGATGAACAAGTGCGAATCTTCGATTGCTTTGCGAATGTGATTGTGAAATTCCTCACCCGCAGATAAATCAGTGCGGTCAAAAAATACCGTGTGCCCCTGGTCGCTCAATGCATGATATATCGCCCGAGCCTGTTCGCGATCTTCTGAGGCGTAGCTGAGAAAGATTTTCACCGCTGGATAAATCACTTTGCGTGCAAGCGATCTTTTGAGTAACTGTAGCAATCAAGATGTTTTTCGAATAAGGCATGGCTGCGTATATGAACAATAAACGCCCTTTTTCATAAGAGCCGAATGTATCAAGAAACGGTTTGGTCGTCAATCTGACTGGAAAGTCATCCAAAATTCACAAAATATGTCTTGGATCAGCAGCAAAAAGTGTTGGTTCTAGCCCATTTTTTACCCTTTACGCAAAAGACGCCCAGGGGGAACGGGAACGTCAGCGCATTCAGAGAATGCGCTGAAAAGATGGGTCCGATTCAGACTGTCCCAAAAGGATCAAAGACCTACGCAGGTGAACGTGGCGGCGTTCGGGAGGACAAGCCGAAATGATCAAGAATTTTAGTGATTGCACGGGATTCCAGGATGACGGCGATGATATTCAGGTTCTATCGCTATGCGAGCAATGCTCAATATCAATATCGAACACCCTCTTTATGGTAGCTTCTTAGAATCAATTCTAAAACCGCCAGAATATGATTTTACTGATCATTTATCAAAGGTACCGAAACAAATTCATGTAGATGAAGCACATTCGATCCGCCCCATTGCTCCTCCCATAACGCCGGTGGATCAACCGCCAAATCAAACAGCGTGAAGTGGTTCGGTAACGCATCATCCAAAATTGCAGCGAAGATGTCCGGCGCTAGTATAGTCAAATTGACAATCAGACTGCGATAGCTGCTGTCTGTCCCTTGACGGACAGCGATCTGCTTGATCGATTTAGTTTCATCAGATTCCAGCATAACCAGCAACCAGATATGCTAATCAATTATTGATACGAGGTGGCGTTCATATTACTTTATTCTAGCTGTTCAAGTTACGGTAGAGACTAACAAGTCGCCGACAAAGTCAGCGATTGGCGCGCAGGACCATAATTTGCTGAATTTTCAGGCCGAGCACCATACTGGACAATAAGAACGTTATCAGGTTGGCTAATATAACAGGCATGCTACCGATCAGATAGCCGTAGAATAGCCAGAACCCGACGCCAATAGTAAACATAGCGTACATTGGCAGCGAGATACCTGACAGATCGCGTGTTCTCCAAGAATGATAGGCCTGTGGCACGAAGGCAGCAGTAGTGAGAAAGGCAGCAATATATCCAATAGAGGTTAACATTCCTTCAAGCATGGTGGTCCTTTTGGAAGTATATATATTCAAAAATTAAATTTATATGAAAAATGGAAGTAGCGTCAAATACTCTGATAAGTGATCAAAATTCAAAAATTGAATAGCATTGATTATCATGAGTAAATAACAACAATTTATGTAGCTGAACTACATTTGATTCGCTCCCTCTGTTCCTTCCACAGCACCGGCGGATCCACCGCTAAATCAAACAGCGTGATGTGACTTGGCAAAGTATCATCCAGAATAGCAGCCTTAATGTCTGGTGCAAGCATAGTCAAGTTGACCATCCTACTCACATAGCTGTTATCGATCCCTTCGCGTACAGCGATCTCATTGAGAAATTTTACTTTTCCCGAGTCCGCAGAACCAACCATCAGTGACATTTTGCTAGAGCAAGCTGCAGTGGTGTCGTCGTGCCACGGCACGCGTACCGTGATGTGATGGGTGGGTATAGCTTAACCAGTTAAATATGTTTTTAGAATACATAGGATTTGAAGAGCATATCGACGGTTTGGTTTTGTTGTCTACGGAGTGCCTTGGCCGGCGCCCATTTGTGTTCGATGGGATTGAGATCAGGAGAATAAGCGGGAAGGTATTCAAGGATATGCCCGGCGTTATATAAGGTATCCCGTGTGTCTTGTCTCTGATGGATGGTGGCATTGTCCATCACAACGATGGAATGTGGCGGCAATTTAGGCAGCAGGTCCTGCATCGCCCATCCATAAAACATACATGGACGTCCACTTTTTGCCAAGCCTTCAACTGATGATTTTGAGCAGGTAAAGATTGCAGCCATGCATCCGAACTTTATATGAGGTATATTGCCTCTGCCCCTGATGGAATTCGCTGAGTAGCGCCTTATCACATCAGCGTGCTCGATGCACTGTGTTTCATTTAGGTTTAGCCACTCACGGTCTGACCAGTCTCGCCATCATGTCATGATTGCCTGTGCAATCGGTGGTAGTCTTTCTCCTTAAACTCGTTTTTATTGCAACATTATCAATACGCTTTTATTCAACCCTTACAATCAATGAGCTGCAGCAGTTGTTGCCATAGTGTGATCGGGGTGAAATGTCGCTTTTTTGGTGAGTAATGCCCAGATGACGCGAGCGTTCTTATTTGCCAGGGCAACAGCAGCAATGTTCTTATTGCGCCGTGTTATCAGCTTGCGCAGCCAGCTTTCTGGATCGGCCTTCTTCTCAGCAAAGCGGATGACTGCTCTGGCTCCGTGGATCAGCAGGGTACGAAGATAGGTATCTCCACGCTTGCTGATACCGAGCAATAACTGTTTGCCGCCGCTTGCATGCTGCCTGGGCACCAACCCTAGCCATGCTGCTAATTGTCTGCTGTCCTTAAACTCCGTCGCGTTTCCTACGGTTGCCACAATGGCGCTCGCTGTAATCGGGCCAACACCCGGAATGGCTTCCAATCTTCGGCTGGCGTCGTTTTCCTTGTGCCAAAGCTTGATTTGCAACTCTAATTCGTTCACCTGGCGATCCAGTTCCTTCAGGTGATCATTCAGTCTTTCCAGCAATCGGCGCATTGTTCCAGGTAAACCATTTTCAGCATCTTCCAGAATGCCAGGTATGCGTTTGCCAATCGATTGGATGCCCTGAGGAATCACGATACCAAACTCAGAGAGTAGACCGCGTATCTGATTGGCCTGTGTGGTTCTGGCCTTGACAAAACCCTGTCTGGCTCGGTGCACTGACAGCATGGCTTGTTGCTCAACATTCTTGATCGGGACAAAGCGCATATTAGGTCGAGTGACTGCTTCGCAAATTGCTTCCGCATCGGCCATGTCATGCTTGTTGGTCTTGACATAAGGTTTGACAAACTGGGGTGACATGAGCTTGACGGTGTGCCCAAATTCAACCAGCTTCCTTGCCCAATGGTGTGAGCTACTACAAGCTTCCATGCCTATTTACACCGTGAATCTGAAATACTTCTTTTGCCAAATCAATGCCTATTGTTGTAATCTTCATGTCGGACGCTCCTATCTAGTTGAGTGGTTACTGCACCACTACTTTGGCACCTTGATGCCGTTTAGGGTAGTGGGCGTCCATTCCATTACATCAGCATTGATGTTGGCTTCAAACAAGCCGACGGTTACCAATAGCTTTCCAATCAGGGCGCCAATCGCGTTGATACGGCCTTTTGCGTGCCAGTCATGCGTGCCATGACATCTCTGGCCAATGGGCGCATAACCGTGCGTGCGCGGCGCATCATGCGCAAACCCACTTTCATCGATGTAAACAATAGCCCGGCCTGCAGCTTCATAGGCGGCGATCTTGTCCCGGAAGATACGCCGTGCGTTTTCGTCCGTTTTGGGATGTGTCAGAGTTTTTTTTATAGGTTACGCCAAGTTTTCTGAGCGCCAGAAAAATAGCGTTCTGCGCCACCCCCAAACGTTTTGCTCGCTCATATTGATAGGCAGCGGGATAATCGAGAATATCCTGCCGCAATACCTCAAGATCGATTTTGCGTTTGCGAAACCCTTGAGGTTTGCGTTCAACATGCTTGAGCCAGCGAACAACGCTTGCTACACCAACATCAAACCGGACCGCTACCTCCGCTATGGTAAGTCCTTCTTTCTTTCGAACAGACAGAACCTTACGACGAAAATCCAATGAATATGCCATCTCTGTATTATAATCAAAATTATCTGGTTGTGCTATATCAAGCCACATGGTTCGGTGGTATAGCCAAAATAAAAACCCTTTTTCTGGCTTATGTACGCTTTCGTACAGATAAGTACCTGATCTTACTGCTAGGATGAATTCTCCTTTTACAAAGGAGGTTCAGAAATATCACTAGCGAATCCGTGCTGGCGCTTGTGATAGGGATATTTTTTGTTAACGATGCGGTTTTGAATTGTTATTAGCAGCAAAATTAACATGGCTAATCATAGTTCTTTAAAGACTCCACCAAATTAATAGGTCTCGATAATAGGTCTCGAACCACTTTATTGCGTGTCGATTAATTAGTCAAAAAATCAATAGGAGTTAAATCATGATACATAGTAAATTTCTTTTCAACATAGCGTCCATAATCGGTCTCAGTTTTCTATTTACTTGCGTATCCGCACAAACCAGTGATAAGCAGGATTGGGAAAAGAACAGTAATTCAAAGAGTAACGCCGAACAGTCTTATGGCAGTGGCGATAATGTCGAATGGGGCTCCACCGATGTGGCCTACGATATAACTGCCACAAATCTTATGGATATGAATGTTGTTGATCAGACTGGCAAGAAGATTGGTGAAATTGATGACTTGATATTGAGCACAAAAGAAAAAGTCGCTCATGCAATAATATCAGTTGGCGGCCTACTCGGCGTTGGTGATAAATTGGTTTCTATCCCATTTCAGGATATAGAAATACGCAAAGCAGAGAAAAAAGTTGTCATTAATCTTTCTAAGCAACAGTTAGAAAAAATGCCTGAGTTTAAATTGGAATATGTCGGTAGCCATCAATACCAGGCAAAGGATCTCCCCGTAAACAGTGACACTAAAGATTATGATATAAACGCTAAAAAGCTGTTTGATATAGACATCATCGATAAAAATGGCAAGAAGGTAGGTAAGGTTGATGACTTGTTATTGAGTCAAAATGGCAAAGCTGTGTATGGAATAGTGGATGTTGGTGGTATGCTCGGCATGGGTAAAAAATCGGTTGCCGTACCATTTCATCACTTAGAAGCTAATAGAACAGAAGAGAGAATTTTATTAAATGTTACCAAGGAGCAGTTAGAAAAAGCGCCAGAGTTTAAATTTAGAAATAAGGATTAATAAATATACTCCTTACCTCCGGGCAAGCTCGGAGGTTTTATTACATAACTGCCTTGGAACACATTTTGGATGTTTTTTACCAAGCTACTGGTCTGCATGTGTGCACTGAATCTCCAGCGCATAAATTGTTGAGTGAAAGATATACTCATCATCGCACATTAGATTTTTTCTCAGCACTAAGATTTAGTGGCAATTTGGAGATTATCAGTTCAGGGTGCATACGGTAGCAAAAAGTACGGTTATTAGTTTTGAATCATTGGGATAATCGTTAATCAGTTGGGACCGATAATAACACGCATTGTCACCAATAATGTAAATCCATGCTGCTGTTGGATGATGTGCCTCGATTTGCTGAAACAGTTGGATAGTCGATTGCGCATTGATGGTGTCATCATAGCGCACAATGGCCTGCAGACTAACCGTATTAATCGCGCCATTAATATTCAAGCGTTGTGCAGTGCGGTATGACTGCGAATTTCGCGGTCCTGGCCGCATTTGATCCATCCGTAACCGGCTACCGGATTATGATGGGGATGAGTGGCATCCATGAAATAAATAGGGTCTTCGGGTGCTTTGTTGGCCTTGAGCTCTTCATAGCATGCCACAAAGGCGCGTTGTTGCTCGGCATCAGCCCTACCCGGCAACAGCTTTGGCATTTTATAGACATAGCCCATTCGGCATAATAATTGGGTTATGCCGCTTTCGCTGCAGAAGACGCCCCAGGTTTGTTCAACATAATGTGCGATTTCTTTGGCAGTCAAATACAGATTTTTATGTAAATGCTGATCCAATGCTTGCGTTTGCATCTCATTCAGAAAAGACTCACTACCACCACAACTTCACACTTCTGGAGCGCAGACAAGCCTCCCTTGCGATAACGCTTATAGTGATTACGCACAGTTTCCCTATCAATCATGAGTGCTTCAGCCACTTGAGTAACCGACCAACCTTTTCCTAACAGGTAAACGGTTTTTAGCCGGTCAGCATAACGCTTGTCTGAGGTTTGACGGTGCGCCGCCTCTAAAGCGGCAATTTCTTGTGCAGGAACTGGTAACGTGATGACATATTAAAATTCTAATATATTCATAACTACGGCGCACTAACTTAAACCAATTTTTGATTCATGAGAAGTATATGTTTCATCAATTGCAATACGTTTAACTTTTGCTAATTTCGGCAGTCGATAGCGCTTTCGCAGCTTACGCTTTTGGATTTCCTTAACCAGTCCCAGCCTCTTAGGCCCACACCTCCGAGATTGGTTTCGCGGCGCACCTTTATCAGGGCCACTCGCTCGGCCGACACGACGCCGCCGCTCTTGAGCCCGGTGAAGCGCCAGGAGGGGACCACAGCTGGATATTCGTCGCCCGTAACCATCGGCGACGGTGACAGGTTTATAACGATAGCGTTCTCGACGCGCAGGTTGGTCACATCCTTGACTAGCTCAGCGCGGATGAAGCCGTCGGCAAAAGCAAGGGAACTGGTTTTGTTGATCATGGAAACCTCCTGAATGCTCAAGCGCAGCCGTTGAGCAGACGCAACGCCTCGAAGTGCAGGGCCGGCGTTGCCGAAACGAGAACAGAACCACCCTCCTCGGCCCGTTCACCATCCAGCCGCGTCACGACGCCGCCGGCCTTCTCGATGATGGGGATCAGCGCTACGATGTCGTAGGGCTGAAGCGAGGGTTCGACAGCGAGGTCGATGTGACCCGCAGCCAGCATAGCGAGCGCGTAGCATTCGCCGCCATAGCAGGTCATTCGCACCGACGCGGCCAGGCGGTCAAACCCTTGCTTGAGATTGCCGTGATAATCCTCGGGCGAGGTCGTGTGTAGGATGGCTTCCGACAGCGCACCGACATCACGGGTGAAGAGACGCTGGCGCTTGCCCGCGCGCTCGCACCATGCACCCGCGGCATCCGCCCAGAAACGCTCGCCGATGAAGGGCTGGCTCATCATCCCCATCTCGGCCCGGCCGTTGACGGTGAGGCCGATCAGTGTCCCCCATACGGGAAAGCCACAGATGAAAGGGCGGGTTCCGTCCACCGGGTCAAGCACCCAGCGAAAGGAACCGTTGCCGGTCTGGCCCAGCTCCTCGCCCAGGATCGCGTGATCGGGATATTCGGCTTCGATCGCGGCGCGAATCGCGATCTCAGCCTGTCGATCCGCCTCCGTAACGGGGTCGAAGGTGTAGCCCTCCTTGAACTTGGTGTCGATCGCCAGCTCAGTCCGATAGCGCGGCATCGTCTCGGCGTCGGCGATGTCCGCCAGGTGGTGAAGGAAAACGGCGTTGGGCATTTTTGACATGATCAAGCTCCATTTGTGCATGTTTGGCGCGCGAAGAATCATCCACGCTATGTTTATGCACATTAGATCATGCATCATCGTGCATTTAAAAGTAAAAATGAGTGTTAAGCTAAAATATATGAACAATTGCCTTCCGCTTGATCGCCGCGAGGCCGTTTCCCGTCGCCTGCAAGACGGTAATGCCGTGGTCGCTTCCGACCTTGCCTCTAAGTTCGACGTGTCCGAGGACGCGATCCGCCGTGATCTGCGCGCGCTGGCGGCTGCCGCCGCGGCGTTGATCAAACTGGCGAGTTTCTGTTCCTCGACAATGGCAGCACCAATCTGGTGCTTGCCGGGATGCTGCTGCAGGGAAAGGACATCAGCGCCGCCACCAATTCGGTGAAGATCACCGCCGCCGTGCTGGCGCGACGCGGCATTCCACTCATGCTGGTGGGCTGCACTGTCGATGCCGATATTGGCGGCTGCGTCGACGCGGCGGCCGTGCGTGCCGTCCAGCAGCTCAACATCGACCGCGGCTTCCTTGGCACCTGCACGGTATCGCTTGGTGAGGGTATCGGCGCATTCGACGCCAACGACGCAGCCTTCAAGCGTGCGCCCCAGGAAGTAAGCCGCCAGACCGTGGTGATGACAACTAGCGACAAGCTCGAAACCCACGCACGCTATCGCGTCGCGCAGCTCGATCGCATCACCGCGCTCGTCGTCGAGCATGACTCAGCCACTACCGCGCCCGAGCTGATCGCCCAGGCCGCGCCCATGATCGTCACCGCATTCCCCGGTGATTGATCCGTCGAGTCCACACCACCTGACCGAATATTGCCCTGGAGCCCTCAATGTCATTCGCCGATAGCTCATCCACGCGCCTTGCGACTCGTCTCGCCTTTCTCGTCGCCGGGTTTGGCATTGCGTGCTGGGCGCCGATGGTCCCCTATGCGAAGGAGCGCCTGGCAGTCGATGAGGGCATATTGGGCATGTTGCTCCTATGCCTTGGCATAGGATCGGTCCTGGCTATGCTTGTCACCGGTATGCTGAGCACCCGCTTTAGCAGCCGTCCCATCATTCTGGTGAGCGGCTTCGGGCTTGCCGCAATACTTCCGCTGCTGGCCGTGGCGCCGACGCCTGTCACGCTCGGGCTGTCGCTGCTGCTCTTCGGTGCGTCGCTCGGCTCTCTCGATGTCGCGATGAACATTCATGCCGTCGAGGTCGAGCGGGACGCTGTGCGGCCCCTTATGTCTGGCTTCCACGCTTTGTTCAGCATTGGCGGTTTTGCCGGCGCCACGATCATGACCCTCATGCTGTCTATCGGCATAGGGCCACTTCAAAGCGCGGCGTTAGGTTCGGCGCTGATGGTGCTGGCGATGATACTGGCCTGGCCGCGCCTGCTGCGTACCAAGGCGGCGAAGGGAGAGCCGCATTTTACCCTGCCGCGCGGGATCGTTCTCGTCCTTGCCGGCCTTGCCTCCGTTACCTTTCTGGCCGAAGGCGCACTGCTTGACTGGAGCGCGCTGCTCATCACCGGCGCTGGTCTGGTGGACGTGAAGCAAGGCGGCGTCGGCTATATGCTGTTCGCCATCGCCATGGCATTCGGCCGACTGACGGGCGATGCCCTGACGGCACGCATCGGTGATCGCCCCACCCTCCTTTGGGGTGGCCAGGTCGCGATTGCCGGGTTTGTCGTTCTGCTGACGATGCCAGTCGCGGCCGTCGGGCCTCGCCATCGCGGCGATCACGACAAGCGGCTATGCCGGCATCCTGCTCGGCCCTGCCGCGATCGGTTTTGTGGCCAACCTCGTAGGACTACCGGTGGCCTTCTGGATGCTCGCCGCACTGCTCGCTATCGTTCCCCTCTGCGCCGCTCTCGTCGTGCCCCGCAGGAACTGAAGGCGATAGTCCCTTTCGCAAGTACTGAATAGCAGGAGTTATACCCATGAGTTTCACTGTTTCAGAAAATGCGCGTGCCGTGCTGCTGCCTGCCATCGTGGGGCTGACCCTTTCCGATAGCAACAGGCATTTTCTCGACCATGGCGGGGTGTCGCTCGTGCTCGGGGAAACGCGCGAGAAATATGTCGGGCGGCGCATGAGCGAGGGCCGCCGTGCCGAAAAGAGGGCCGAGATATTCCGGCGCGTGACCGACGAGGCACGCTCGCGCGTGGTCGCGATAACCGCAGCCGATGATATGAGGATCAACCTATTCCTTGGCCCCATCCTCGACGTTCTGATCGGCGAGAACACCGGGCTGCGGCGGCGATCAACCTGTTGAGCCTCGCCGATGTGGAATGGGACGAGGCGCCATTTCGAGCAGCCATCAACCCGGGAACGGAAATGGTCATGGCCCCCCATCGTTACCGCCTATGACATCAAGCGCGTGGCGTTGCGTTGCGTTCTCCGGTGGCCATCAACAGGCTTAAACAATACTTCGGATTCGGCGGTGTGGTCCTGTCTGATGACCTCGATGCGAAGGCCACATTGCGCGGCGACGCGATCGAGGCGACCGCGCTTGATGCTCTGAACGCCGATTGCGACCTCCTGCTGCTCGCCGACAAGGAGGACCAGGTCGAAACAGTGGCCGGCGCTGCCTGCGAAGCGGTCGCTTCCGGCAAGCTTTCAGCCGAACGGTTTTTCTCAGTCTGCCGAACATGCTCGTCATCTATGCCGCAGATACACGCTGAAACATGTAGTCTAAGCGCCAATCAGACCACTGCTGCCAAACTCGGATCCATTGCAACAGCTCGGCTTCATCACTGCGTACATTGATAGCGACGCCAGCATTGCGTTTATCAAACAGAAGTTTGTTAGACATGCAGATACTTTCGAAGAGAGTAAGAGTCGCTAACACAAGTCATATACGAAGCGTAAGTAGATGACGGCGGCAGCCATCGAGAATAGCGCGACGTGGACATCGAGTCTACGCTCGAAACGGATGCGCAGCTTGTCAAAGCCCGCGAATCAAGCATGCGTTCACTCGACCACCCGGCGATGCCGACCCAGACCATTCTTGCTTTCGATGCCCTTACAGGCGATGCGTGTCATGATGCCCCGCTTTCGCAAGCAGAGGCGGCACCGCGCGTAGTCATAGCCTTTATCGGCGTGCAGCTTGCCGGGCCGCTTTCTTGGCCTGCCATCTAAGCTAGACATAGCTGGGATTGCGTCGAGTGCGTTTTCAAACACTATCGAGTCTTGCCGATTCTCTCCCGTGACCGTAATCGCTAACGGGACATTTCTTGCATCTACGACGATATGACATTTGCTGCCGAGTTTTCCGCGATCAGTCGGGTTTGGGCCAGTTTCTTGGCTTCTCGGGGCTGGTCGCGCTGGCCGCGTCAATGGTGACGCGGCTCCAATCGATCTGAGTCAGTTGGATCACCGATACAAATCTTGTTAATGCATACTTCATTCCAGCAATTCCGCCATACGCTTATGGCTGAGATGGTTTGCATTCACCCACATAATCAATGGAAACACCTGCTGATGCCGCCTCGCATGGATTACCATAGGTTTTTCCATCGCAACCACAGACTGGCTCATACTGTCTTGTGCAAATAGTAGGTTTGTCCTTGCAGGTGCCCTCTGCATCGGCAATCTTGCAATGACCAATACCGAAATCACAGTATTGCTGGGTACTTGCACACTGTTTCCCTTGGATCCCGCCACAACTTTGTGGTTGGCTTATTACATCAATAGGTTCACAAGCTTTAGTTAATTCAACGTTATAGAAAGTACCAGATGGAGGATGAATAGAGTTTAGCCTCTGTATAAAATCACTGAATTTTTCTGTAGTTGCACTAAAACCCGCCTCTGCACATAAAGACAAGCCACCTTCTATAAAAATAGGTCCTCCTGGTCTAGGGCTATATACATACAGAGTATCGACAGCTCCATCCTTAAACGCATGCCCGATAACCTTGCGAACTTTTTGTTCAGAGGCAGAATCAACAGCGCCTCCAGTACCCCCAATGCTAACATTAACGGCACGATGTTCCGCAAGGGCGGATATTGTATTGAACAAGAGTGTTCCACCTATAAGGACATATGCTAGTCCTTTCATTTTTCTACCATTTATTAAAACGCAAGAATTAATTAACCAAGTTATGAGCGTGTTCATAGCTATTACCTCCATAGGTTGAAAAAGAATTTATTTAAATATAAATTCCTCAACGATGAAATATTAATGCGTCTCTCTATAATCTCATAGTTTGCACAGCTATTCCGATTGGCAATTATTGCTGTATTTCATCATTCATATATAAATACTAATCAGGGCTGATTAACTTTACCATCCCAGCTATATTTGACACATTTTTTGATGGTGAATTGCTGTCTTTCACTTTTATCTCATCTCCTGCTGCATGGTGGAACGGTTTGGGTGATGCATTATTTCCAGGTACTACAGGCACATTAGAGCATTGGCAAGAAAGAACGCTTGCTCCCGTTTATATCTATGTTGACTTATAAAACTTAAAACCTGAGCAAGCTTTTTAGTTTAAAAAAAGAATAGAAGCATAAATATATCACTACAATTATCTATAAAAGCATAATTGTCATCGAGGGTGACTTGCCTACGTTTCCCAGAAGAAGAAAGGCGAGTGTTCGAGAAATATATAGCATAACTTAAATCACAGCATCTGCTATAAAAGAAGATTCACTTTATCAGATCAGATGATCAAATAGCCAATTTTTAAGAAGCAACAAATTTTCTACCGCAACAGAACCCTGTTTTACTGAGATACTGCCTTCTGGATTAACGCAGCCAGTGAATCTGGAAATTTGATGTACCCCGCAAGCGCATATTGATGTGCCCGGACGGACATCTTGTTCCAAATTTTGCGAATGATATCAAGCCACTTCTGTTCATCGTATTCAGGGTGTCCGCCAGCGAAGTCGAGCAGATAGTGTTCAAAGAAAACCAGTCCGGCAACATCTTCCAACAGCTGGGTATCCGGATTGGTCTTGAGCAATTTCTTCCCAACGGCCAGTGTTACACGGGCAATAAATTCATTTTCATATCCAGCCTTTGTGAGCAAATCTGCAATTGTGTTGGCATGAAATTTATTTAGCCCAGCACGCCATTGATGATAGCCTTTGCGATTCATCGGATAATCGCTGCGTGGTGATTTCCAGCGTTGGATGTGTTGCGCAATCACCGCCAGCTTCATGGCGTCATCGGCATCAGGTGCATAGCGCTCGAGCATGTCTGACATGCGACGCGAGTAAAGCAGCTGTTTTGGCCAATCTTTCCCTTCGCTGACTTCCCGGTTCGGGTCTTCACTATTCGCCACATCTATCAGTTCTTTTGCTTTGTCGAAGCATTGCTTTGTCATATAGATAGCTTGCCGATCTGGTATTTGCTAAGTGATGAAAGATTAAAACATATTTCCAGCAGGCTGCTAAAAAATCGTTCGCAGACTAATGTATTAGTAGTTGAAACAAAGCGCTTTTGAATAAATTATTATTGAAACAAGTGACTCTGTATCTCAACTATCAACAGTTGATTGTAGGTTACTATTATGAAAAACTCCTTCATACGACAGGCTGATTTGGGTCGATTCCGCTACTCACCAATATTTCAAGACAGACTAAATCCAGACTGTCGAGAACCTTCTCAATTCGTGTGCTATCTATATTAAAAGTAGTAAATGTGCTCACATAGCTAGTCGCGCATCTTCGCTAGCTTGATAGGAGGCAACGGTGGAATGCTGACGAGATACAAAAGGCTCGAAGACTTTGGAAACGCATGTTGGATTCGAGCATCCTTTATGACCGAAATGTATAGGTATATTATTGCACGTAGAACCGCCCATAGAATAATATGGAATCCCTCAGGAGACTCTCATGAATCCTAGAATTGACGGTACCAAATTTGGCTCCATCACCATAGATGGGTCTAATATTGAACATGATGTTCTCATAAGACTTTCAAGTGAGATCAAGAAGAGAAAGAAAAAGCTATCCAAAGCAGTGTTTGGTACATCTCATATAATCTCGCTCGCAGAAGCCAAGCACATATTCGAAAAGGGAGCTGAACGACTTATTATTGGCTCAGGCCACGATGGCAATGTTACGCTCTCTAAAGAGGCATCAGAGTATTTCAAGAAAAAGGAGGTTCGGGTTGACCTCTCACCCACTCCCGAAGCCATTCACCAGTGGAACAAGGCAAAAGGCTCAATCATCGGGCTTTTTCATGTTACTTGCTGATCTGTGGTAATTCAGCAAAAAGCATAAGTTGACATTTGAAAACCATATGTCGAAATTGGCACTCATTGCCTCTAAACAGCCAAGCCTAACACGGCTCTCCAACGGATCGTCAAAAAGCTGAGCCTGGAACATTGGGTCGTAGTTTATTGTGCAGTCCGACTCTTGTGGCACTGCTTTCTGCTGTTGGGTGATGAACAATCATTCTAAAGGAAACCTGATATGTCGAAGAAGAAAATGGAAATCAAATGGTTGAGTGCTCCTGAAGAACACAATTATCCTGCTGCCCAATCCTATTTGAGCTTGCTGTATGATGAAAACACGGCAAAGGCATATGTGGAAGCATTGAGACACATATCCCTATCCGAGTATAAAGCCAAAGATATTTTTCGAGCTTCGGATTTATCGCTGCTTGGGGTGAGTAATGCGCACGTTGAAAAGGATAAACAGAAAATCGAGGCAGGACAAGCTCTGTCACCATTACTCTTAATGCGGGATAACAGCCATGGTAAAGTGATCATTGCCGATGGCTATCATCGCTTGTGTGCAGTCTACTGCTACGATGAAGATGCGCTCATTCCTTGTAAGATCATGTAATGTGAGTTGGGTCAAGGCGAGTTCTTTTAGTGGATTCTGCTGCGTTAACAAAAGAAGCATCGGTTTCGGTAAGCTATGCACTCAACCAACACCGCTTAAACTGATTTATCCTCAAATAGCCAATAAAAGAGAAGGAATATTTGTTAACGTGAGTTCGACATAAAGATCATAACACCCCGGCCGGAAGAGCCTGAGAGATCCTAATATTAAGGGAAGGCTTCTTTTCGCGGAACGTGTAAGCCACCAGCCCAGCTATCAGATTAACAAAGAAAATAAATGAGCTGTGATGGCGGGAATGCTCGATGTGCGAGATGTTTTTTAATTGATCGTTGACTGTTTCAATGATCGAGCGTTTACGCAACAAGAGTGTGTCAAACAGCGTCAACAGCTTGTTTTTCATGTTGTTACATACCTTGGTGACGAGCTGCACGCCCTGTTGCCAGAGTTGCTCAAAGAGTACATGGGAGATGTAGCTCCGGTCACCAAAGAGTTTCCCAAACAAGGTGCATGACAGCTCCGGCACCGGTTCACGGTCATCAACATTGCCCGTCGTTATGTTCACTCCCAGCAATTCACCTTGGTCATGGATGACTAAGTGTAGCTTGAACCCATAAAAACCAACAAGCGCTGCTCCCACCGCGACTCAAACCCTTTAAAAAAAATCGTCAATCGGACAAAAAATCGCTATACCATCCATCGAAATCTGACTCCTCTAGTGATTAAATTCTTTTCCAAAATCGCTTCATCATAAGGAATTCAGATTCCTTTTATAGCTTGCTAATGGCGAACTCACGTTAAATAAACAAACCGGCGACGAAGATTGAAATGATCGCGTTGGCCCGTGATGTGCAGGAGTTTCCGGACGCCTATCAAGCCGAACGGGCTCGCCGACTAGGCGTAAGCGAAAAAGGTATCGGCCACGCGCTGCGGTGTATGAACATCAGCTATAAAAAAAACACTGCAGCATCCCAAAGCGGACGAAGACAAATGGCACACCTTCCAGGAGACGATTAAGGCGTATGAAGCTCAAAACCGCGCCATCGTCTATATTGACGAGAGTGGTTTTGCTCACGATATGCCACGAACACATGGGTATGCGCCCATTGGCAAGCGGTGTCACGGTGTGTGTAATTGGCATGCCAGAGGCCGCGTCAATGTGATCGGCGCGTTGATCGGCAAATGTCTTCTGACGGTGGGATTGTTCAAAAGCAATATTGATGCAGATACTTTTTTCGGCTGGACGGTACACGATCTGTTGCCAAAACTCCCCAGCATCAGTTGTGGTCATGGATAATGCGACCTTTCACAAAAAGCAGGATCTTCAAAATGCAATCACACAAGCCGGATATACGCTTGAATATCTGCCAGCCTATTCACCAGACCTTAACCCCATTGAGCACAAATGGGCACAAGCCAAAGCAATCAGAAAACAACAAAACCAAACCGTTGAGCATCTCTTTAAAATTGAATCATTTTATATGACGTAGGCTATAACATGGGTTGGAACCTTAAGGATGTGATGCTTGCATACAAACCAGCCGGCATTTTACGTCGCTACCCACCTACAAAATAAAATCCGCTGCCGCGAAATTGACATGACCGACAACATCGATTTGGAACTCCGGTGCCAAATCCCGGTTGTTGTTGCCTTCGATGATTGTATGTTCGGCGCCCGTGGATGTGTCGTAGCGGAAGTGGATCTGCCCAGGAACCGTGATCATGGCGCCTGCAGTTGCAAGGAACGTGAAGGCACCGTTACCCGACGTATTGACGTTGTTATCGATCGCCGACACATCTATCTTGTCGCTGCCGGAAACAAAGTCAGTGATGACATCGCGGCTTGAGACACTGTTGCCGGCATTGCTTGTCGATAAAAAAAGAAACCGGTCAGACCCAGCGCCACCCGTCATCACATCGCGCGAATCACCCCCATTGATGGTGTCGTTGCCGGCATCGCCGTTCAGCGTATCGTTGCCACCAAGACCGTTGATCGTGTCGTTACCACCACCGCCGCTGACCGTATCCGCCTCTCCCGTACCAGTGTGCGTTTGACCGTAAGAAGTCCCCAAGATGTTGACGCCATCCACATTGGTCACCGTTAAGGCGAGCGCCTGGCTATCGCTCCCGCCATTTCCGTCAGAAACCCCGGCGATCAAGTTGTAGATATTATTGCCGTCTGCATCCGTCGGTGCTTCGAAGTTTGGTGCGACCCGGAAGCTGAGAGTGCCCGTTGTCGTATTGATCGCGAACATACTCGCGTCTGCACCGCCTGTGATGGCGTAAGTTAGAGTTTGACCGACATTCGCATCAGTTGCCGTAATGCTCATTACTGCAGTGCTGTTTTCGGCAATTAAAATGCCCGCGCTGTCACTACCTCCATTAGAGGTGATCACTGGAGCGACATTCGATATTGGTGACTCAGGTGACGACGAGCCCGGAACAGTGAATGAAAATGCAGGTCCAGAAAGCATTGTGCCCCAATAGCGTCCAGGGTGCATAGCGAAATAAGCTTCGAATGCGGCAGATCCAATCAACTCGTCCGGAATGGCAATTTCGATCGTATCGTGGTTCGCGTTGTAAGCGTAGTCTAGGATCTGGTTATGAAAGACCGGAAGGCCAGAGTTTTCGAAGAAGATATAGTCTTCAGCGCCAATGAGCTTGTTACCGTAGACGTTCATACCTGTCGACGTATTCATGTCGGTGTTGAACCAGATAGTCGAGTATTCGCCGATGCGGTCGCCCGGATTCTTGATCGCGAGCACGAGAGCATTACCGGTGAAACGGGCAGAAAGGTCAAATCCATCTGCGCCGTTGTGCAAACCAAGATAGTCGGCGGACGTCCACTCGCTGAGCTTGCCATCAAGCGTGACCGATCCATATACGGCACCTGGTGGAATCGGTGGGGCTAAAGCGTGCTGCTTGCTAGTTAGGCCGTTGATAGTGGTAGCGATCATCGCGGACTGAGGCGAGCCCGCGAGAAGCGCACTCGGCAGAGCGAACTCGACATTGGAGTAGCCAGAAGTCCCCGGCGTCTTGGCATAGTCCGTCAACTGATTAACGAGCGTCTGGCCATCACTTCCAGTGTAGAGAAAGGCACCGGAAGCTGTCAGACGGACGTTGTATTCGTAGCCGTTATAGCCTGTAGTCGAATCCCAATCCGTGTTGAACCTGACCGTTGATCCGCCCGTCGTGCTGACGCCGCCTACAAGATTGAACACGAACGCCCTGCCAGTGGCGTTCGTGGCAACCCCACCATATGCCGGAAAGCCGGTGTTCCCATACCCTTGTCCTAAAAGACTATAAGCGGATTCTTCACTGCTCAGAATGCCATCGATCGTGACGCTGCCGTATTGTGCGCTCATTTAATTACCTCTCTGTGTATAGGAAAAATGAAGATCTTTTTTACTATCATGGAACAATTAATGATTCGGCGCAGTGGATAGGATTTATGGATTACTAAACACTTTGTCATTAAATATATATACAAATAATTCATTAAAAATAAAATAAGCAAATTCCTTATTTTTAACCAGGCACGCTGAATGCCATTCAATGAACCTGTCGCAAAGTTTTCGCATGAGCGAGCAAATACGCTCCTTCGAGCTATCTTATCCAGCCAGCGAATAGAACTTTGCGGCGTGAGAGCGACCGTCCTCCCTTGATCGGAATTAGCCTTTGCGGATCAATACATGAGCTCGATTCCAGCTATTGACACCACAAACATAGCAACACACATTTAAGGGATCCTGGTTTAATTCTTAACCACGCATTTGAAGCGGAGTTCGCAGTCACTCAACACTCATTAAATAAAAGGAGTAGATTCCTGATAAGATACTGGCCAGGCAAGAATTTTTTGTAGCTTTCCGCAACAATTAGCATTGCCCGGAATGCATTGATATTGTGTGATTTGATGCGGGTTTCTACCCCACCATCCACACCAAAGAACAACCCTTTATCCGGTTGGTCTTTTTCGTCTGCTCTCGCATGCCTGTGGAGTTCATGCGAATTTTGCGGGCTTCCTGGTTGCAGTAAATGGTCACGATATGACCATTATTCTCTCCACCCCTACCCGCCGTTCAGGAACAAAGTACGCAGGATGATATTTTTATTTAATTCAATATATTACGCGCGAACGAATCAAACGGTTTATTTTCAGCATTGGTAGGTGAAGGAAATGCTTTAATTCAAAAAGTGGAAAATGGTGCGTCTTGGCCGGTTTCGACATATGCGCGCGCCCCTGATATCCGGGAGTCGAAGAGGTGGACGAGCACCCCCTCCTCGCCGTCGTTTAGGATAGTGGGTGCTTGCTTTTGCTAAAATCTGGGCTGGAGAGTTTGGCCGGGATACAATAGCTTAGCTAATAGCTAAGCTGAATCTGCCGAGGTAGAGGTCTTTGAAGCTGAGTGCGTCCGTTGCTCTAGTTGGCCCGAGTTTCTATAAATATTTCCGCCTCAAGTACGCAAGAAAAGGCCCCGACGACAAGTCTTGGCCGGTCACACGTCGGATCAGCTCCTGCGGGAAAAGACTTGAGCCGTGCTGATAGATGTTTTCCTTCAGCCACGAATGCAGTACGCTGAAATTTCCATGCGTCATCGCCTCTGGTATTTCCGGGTGAGCCTTAAGAGCAGCATCGTAGCACTGCGCGCTAAAGAGATTTCCAATCGTATAGCCTTGGAACATACCACCGACGCTTCCGTAATACCAATGCACATCCTGAAGACAGCCTTGGGCGTCGGACGGCGGACGCACGCCGAGGTCGGACTCGTATCGATCGTTCCACGTGCCGGGCAAATCCCTCACCTTAAGTGAGCCGTCCAAAAGCTGCGATTCTATATCGAAGCGAATCATAACGTGCAGATTGTAGGTCACTTCATCGGCGTCAGTTCGAATCAACGAAGGTTCCACGCGATTGATGCCGCGATAGAATTCATCCAGCGAAACATCCCGAAGAGTATCGGAAAAATGGGCCTGCAGGTGGGGATAAAAATATGTCCAAAATTCGCGCGACCGACCCACCAGGTTTTCCCACAGCCGGCTTTGACTCTCGTGAATTCCAGCGGATGTGCCGTGACCCAGGATGGTTCCGTCCAAGCTTGGCGAAAGTCCAAGTTCATAAAAGGCATGACCGGATTCATGTATGGTGCTGAAAATGCCATCACAGAGATTCGTCTCATCGACCCGGGTCGTGATGCGGACGTCCCCGGCTCCAAGCTTTGTCATGAACGGGTGATGGGTGAGATCCTGGCGCCCACGATTGAAGTCATAGCCGATACTCTGGGCCAGCCAATTTAAAAACTCCAATTGCCGGGACTTGGGATAGACCCGTGCCAAAAAATCGGTCCGCGGCCTGCGTGCGAGACGACAACTCCCGGACCAATGGCACGAGATCCCGCCGAAGGTCAGCAAAAAGCGTCTTGAGACCTGCGGTAGTCATGCCGGGGTCAGCATCTTCGATGTGCGGATCCATGGGATGAACCCATGCGGTTTCACCGAAGTTGAAAAAATCCGAGATGGCCCGTGAGTACGTGACGGTCTTTTCCAAAAACGGCGCCACTGCGTTGAAGTCATTCGCTTTCCGTGCGTGGATCCAAACGTCGTAAGTCTCGGCCATGTGTTGAAGAAATTCAGCCTTAAAAGCGGAAGGGATTTTCGACGCTCGGGCAAACTGGCGGCGGGCCAGGCGCAGGAACGCCCGTTCGTCTGCGGACAACGTTGCATCTGGCAATCCCGATGCAGTTTCCAGAAGCGTGGCCACAGCTGGGTCGATCAGTTTTTCGTGGGCGACCTTTTCGACCGTGGCAATCATACGGCCGCGTGACGCTGTTCCGTCCTGAGGCATGTGGGTGGACATATCCCAATGGAGCACGGAGCCTGCCCGCCGCAGGTCATCGATTTCGGCAAAACGGGCCTTCAAAGACTGGAGCGCCGGATGCATGTGAGCATTGTCCTTTCTGTGGTGAACGACTTATAGGAGAAATAAAAGCGCTTGTTCATAGGAAATAAAGGTATAAGAATGTGGATGGAGTGTCAAACACATTGACCAGAAATCAAGAATCCCAAAAATTTGGGTTTTATTGGCAGCAAAAATTTCCGAATTTCAGCTCTCGAGTTTCTTACCTTCAGCCGGTGACTAACGGATTCTGCCACCCTCCGGGTGGCACGACGCGCTGATCGACCTCTGCCGGCCCCCAGGTCCCCGGCTCGTATTCGTACACCGGCGTGGTCGCCTTCATGACGGGGTCGATAATGCGCCACGCCTCTTCCACGTAGTCCTCGCGCGCAAACAACGTAGCATCGCCCTGCATGGCGTCGTCGAGCAGACGTTCGTAGGCATCCACCTGCTCAGCGCCGGGGTGACGACTCGCCAGCAACTCGATTTGCTGACCGACCATCTTCTCTTTCGGGTCGTTCACCGTCAGGCCGAAGGCGCCGGTGATGTCGGGACTAACACGGAAACGGAAATAGTTTCCCTGTGGATCACAGGTTGAAAAAACTGTCGGTGGTCGGCGCAAGCGCACCAGGACCTCCGTGCACGTCACGGGCAACGACTTGCCGGCGCGGATGTAGAACGGCACGCCTTGCCAGCGCCATGAATTGACCTCAAGACGCAAAGCCGCAAACGTCTCGACCTGAGAGTCCGGCGCCACGCCGGCCTCCGTGCGATACCCACGGAATTGCCCGCGAACCAGGTTCGTCACTTCAATCGGCGGAATGGCCTTCAACACCTTCACCTTCTCGTCGCGCATCGACTCGCTGTCGGTGCGCACCGGCGGTTCCATCGCCAGATTAGCCAACACCTGGAAGAGATGATTTTGCACCACATCGCGGATGGTGCCGACTTGGTCGTAGAATGCGCCCCGGCCCTGGACCCCAAAGCTCTCTGCCAAGGTGATCTGTATACTCTCGACGTGGGTCCGGTTCCAGAACGCCTCTAATAGCGCGTTCGCGAATCGGAAGAACACCATGTTGTGCACCGGCCGCTTGCCCAGGTAGTGGTCGATGCGGAAAATCGTTTCTTCGGTAAACGTCTTCAGCAGAATGTGGTTGAGCGCCTGTGCGGACGGCAAATCTCTTCCAAACGGTTTTTCCAGGATAACGCGTGCCCCATTGGTGCAGCCGGCCCTGGCGAGTTGCTCGACCACTGCTCCGAAGAGCGCGGGCGGGATGGCAAGATAGTGCAACGGTCGTAGTGCCGCCCCCAGCTCTTTGCGAATAGCCTGGTAGGTGGCCGCATCGTTGTAGTCGCCGTCTACGTAGCGCAACAACCCCGACAGCGTGTCGAAAGCTGCGGCATCGAGACCGACGTGCTTCTCGATACTCTCCCGAGCACGCGCACGCAGTTGCTCCAGCGTCCACCCGGACTTAGCCACGCCAATCACCGGCACGTTCAAGTTGCCGCGCTTCACCATAGCTTGCAATGACGGGAAGATCTTCTTGTAGGCTAGGTCACCCGTTGCACCGAAGAAGACCAGCGCGTCGGAACGAAGGTCGTTCATGACCAGCGCCTCACTTCTCTGGTTTCTCTAGGTGACCACCGAATTGGAGGCGCATCGCCGAGAGCAATCTATCCTGATAATCCGCCTCACCGCGCGAACTGAAGCGCTGATAGAGTGCGGTGGAGAGCACCGGCACCGGCACGGCTTCGTCAATCGCCGCCTTGATCGTCCAGCGCCCTTCGCCGGAATCGGACACCCGCCCGGAGAACTGCTTCAGATCGGCATCTTCGACCAGCGCTGTCGCTGTCAGATCGAGCAGCCACGAAGCAATAACGCTGCCACGCCGCCACACTTCGGCAATATCACGCAGATTGAAGTCATATTGATAATGCTCGGGGTCGCGCAGCGGCGTCGTCTCGGCATCGACCACGTGCTCCTGTTTGCCGATGTTGGCCTCGCGCAGTACTCCCAGCCCCTCGGCATACGCAGCCATTAGGCCGTACTCGATGCCGTTGTGCACCATCTTGACGAAGTGCCCGCCCCCGTTCGACCCGCAATGCAGGTACCCCTGTTCCGCCGTACCGCCGATCTTGTCACGGCCGGGCGTGCGCGAGATATCGTTTCCTCGCCCGGGCGCCAAGCAGGCAAAGATCGGATCAAGGTGCTTGACCACCTTGGACTCGCCGCCGATCATCATACAATACCCGCGCTCCAGACCCCAAATCCCCACCGCTCGTACCTACATCCACGTAGTGGATGCGTTTGGCGGAAAGTTCCTTTGCGCGACGGATATCATCGACGTAGTGTGAATTACCGCCGTCGATCAGGATATCGTCGGGATCCAGCGACGGCAGCAGGTCTGCGATCGTCTTGTCTACCACCGCCGCAGGAACCATCAACCACACCACCCGCGGCTTCGCGAGCTTCTCCACAAGATCAGCCATTGACGTGGCGCCAATGGCTTTCTCCTTCACCAATTCATTCACCGCTTCCGGCGACACGTCGAATACCACGCACTCGTGGCCGCCATTGATCAGGCGCCGCACCATGTTGGCCCCCATTCGTCCAAGACCGATCATACCTAGTTGCATTATCGTTCTCCTCTTGAGCGTGACTGCTTGTTTCAAAGCGGACGCACCTCACCTTCTCGAAGATGCCAATAAATTCTTCATGCCGGCGCGCAATTTATAGGAAAAATAAACACTATTTCCCATTACAAATGAAAGTACTAGAAAGCGGATGAAGTGTCAAACACATTGACAAACGATCAAAAATTCAAAAGCTTGTGTTTATTTGGCAGCAAAATGTTAGTTTTACATTAAAGGTATTGGTTCCAGATTCTTTATTGCCTTTCAAACGCAGGATACTCAAGGGGAAAAGGCCGACCAGTCAGGAAGAGAGCGATCGAGGGTGACATGGGTCCACGTTTCAGAAAGGCCCGAAATGTGATTATTCGGGAAATATATAGCGTAACTCAAACTAAAGCACTTTTGAATAAATTATAATTGAAACAAGTGATTCCATACCTCAGCTATCAGATTTGTCTGTAAGTTACTATTATGCTATTCAGTAACTACAAACAAGCTCACGCTGATAAGAGCTAGATAAGTCAGTTCACGCATACCCTTGTTGATTGGGAGAAGATTTCATGAAACGACGTACTTTGTTACAAGCGCTCGGCCTGGCAGCCGTGTTTCCGCTGATTCCCGCATGCTTTCGCGCACAAGTGATTGGAGAAGCGATCAACACCTATTACGCCCCTCAACAAACCCCACAAGGAATGGCGTGAATTACTTTCAGCCAGGGCTTATCAAATACTGTTTGAAGAAGCCACCGAACGCCCAGAATCCAGTAATCTGGTTTATGAGGATCGTGCAGGCACCTTCATTTGTGCCGCCTGTTATCTACCCTTGTTTGAAAGTGCACATAAATACGAAAGCTGGACGGGCTGGCCAAGCTTTACCCAGCCCATCGCCGGGCACGTAGCGACTAAAATCGACTTCAAGATGATCTGGCCACGCACGGAATATCACTGCGTGCGCTGTGGAGGTCATCAAGGCCATGTATTCAGTGATGGCCCGCCTCCGCGGGGAGAACGCTGGTGCAATAACGGGATTGCTCTAAAGTTTGTGCCAAAAGACGAACAACTGCCAGCGCTTAGAAGCTGATCATAAAGGTTGCCGCAAACTCATCTGCTTCCTTCTCAATACCAGCTTCTTCTGGCATCCCACTCCACCCTATCCGCGTCACTGCACTCAAATTCGTCACGCATTTAACGGTGCAATAAGTAATGTCCTGACTCATGCGTTTGTGCTACATCAAAGGCACCAAAACCAAATCAGGAACCCGTGAAGTCACGCTTCAACCTCAAGCGAGAAAAGCCCTACTCAACCAGCAAACCTACACTGGCAAACTAAACGATATTGATTCCATGACTCACGCACCTTTTCACCCTGGAAAAATGATCAAGCCATAAGAAAATAGTCTTGACTCCAACACTCAAATGCATCAAAAAAATTTATGGTAAATGATTTCCACACTAAAAAGAATAAATGTTCTTTCGCTCTTCACAGTTAGCTTAACCAGATAAACCATGGCTCAAGATATTCTCATGTTGGCTATTTAAAATTTTTTTTTCTTGAATGAAGAAAATTAATAAATAAATCATTCATCATTTGATCTAGGTCCTTCCTTATTAGATCAGCCTCTATGATCATCTCTTGTGTTGATTTAGTTTTAGTTTTATGAAACTTTGTTAATGCATATGCGCGATAAAATGGATCAGAAAATGAGTTTAAGCCAGCTGTTTGATCTATTCGTATTATTAAACCATATTCATCAGTAGTTAATTTATGAAGCGTGCTTTTTAGGCTTGACTCAGGATAATTTGGTATTTTTTTACGAATTCTATTAAATAAATCTGCTCGACTTGCACCACGCTCTCCAAAAGAGCACAGAATTCTCTAAAACTATCTTGATATGGTCATATGTAGTTTTCCTGCGTTGCTTCAGAGCTTTATCAAATGTACTCTTAATACTATCCGATGCTTCTTCAATATATAACTGTATGGCCTTTTCAAAATTTAAAGGGCTTATCGTAAGTTTTTGTTTTACTAGTTTCATTAATTCCAACAATTTCACACATATACAAACACAAATGGTGGCATACAGAAGCCAGACCATTAGAGTAATTGGCAATTAAAGATTTAAAGTCATTTCCAAATATAATATTAAGTGCCTCTTCTCCTTTACTTACAATGTTCTCAATTTCATTTTCTGTCATTAAAGCAACATGAATTTCAGCAACACGATTGCGCATTTCATCATCATATTGCACAACCTGTCTTGCCGTATTGACAGCTCCAATAGCCACTATTTTTAGATCGCTATATTCATCAGAGAGATCCATAAATACCTTCATTAACTGTGCTAATTTTGTTTTCTCTTCGCTATCTATTTTGTGAAAATCCTCAATAACCCAACAACACTTTTTAGAACCTAAGAATTTTCCCAATGCTTGCGGAGTTAGCTGAGGAGGAAGAACTCGCTGTTCTTTTTTCGACTGCTCCGTCTTTGCGGTTTCATTTATTTTGCATTTAATTGAAAAATAATTTCCAGTTATAGCAGATGATATTTCGCTTTTTTCCGCCACATTGTGCTCAGAGGTATAAAAAGGCTCTAACTGATCAAATGCATCAAGCATGATTTGCTCAAATATCATTCCTTTCATACAACGTGTTGTAATATGCCTTTCATACAGTTGACAAAGTTTGTTAGCTAAAAGTGTAGTTTTACCAGAACCAGAATGTCCATAAACAATAAGTTGTTTACCAGGCATCTGTAAAGCACGAACTAATTTATCATTAATTTCTTCTCGATCAATGAAAGCAATTCGAGCTGGTTTTGTAGGTGTAAATACATCTTTAAGTTGAAATGTCTCCATTCACTAACCTTAATCAAATTTTTATTGAAGTTAATCATGCAAATAATGAGCT